>CAWBAO010000001.1:0-704663 GCA_963786945.1 uncultured delta proteobacterium
AGCCCTCGGGGAGCTGCGAATCGTTCCGCCTAGATAATGGATGGCGTCCACCTTGCCCACCGCACGCGCAAACCGACACCCACCGGACTGTCGGCTAGTCAGCCCTTCAGTACGGACCGGGATGCAATTCAGCGGGGTCCTAGTCCAGCAGCACGTAGACACCCGGAACTTGCGGGACGCTACTGGGACTGTCTTGGTTAATCTGTGGACTGCCCTCGGTGACCTGCCCCCCAAGTTCGGGCCGCTCCTTTTCAGCTTGGATGTGTTGGGTGGCCGGCTTGCAGGCCCTTGTACGCCTTGAGGGGAGCTCTTGCGCCTCGCAACTCTCTGCGTCTGGAAGCTTCGATAGCTATTGCTCAAGGCAAAAAAACCCGAGCATCGCGAAACAGGCATGGTTCCGCCTCCAAAGTTGAAGGAGAAGGTGCCCACTTCTGTAAAGGTGGGACAGGGGTAACCAGGTGACGCTGTGAGGTCAGGGATTACATTGCCAGATGTTCCGGAGTCGGCGCCACTGGAAGTCCAGTTCTGACAGGTGAACGGAGACCGAGTTCCAGCTCGGTCCGTGCCGGACCAGAAGTGCTGGGGATATGTGGTGCACATGCCCCCGGCCGTGGCTCCCTGTACTTGCTCACCCCGTTCGTTGAGAAGTAGGCGTGTTTGAGCGCGGCTTTGGACGAAGAGGGATGACCAATCCTGGACCAGGGTCTGGCCATTCGTCAGAACCACTCGGACGGTTGGGTGCGCCATGCCCAAGGCCGGGTTTGAAGTGGAGGAGTCCGCAAGCCAGGCCTTGAAGGTTCCTCCCAGGCCGGCTGAAGTCGCATGGGCTTGGCAAGCCGAATTGGCGAATGCAATTCCTCCAAAGTTTCCTTGGTAAGAGGTGCTCGTCACGAATGCCACCGGGGCACATGTACCTCCAAGACACATCCCCGAACTGCAAACTCGGCCGCACCGGCCGCAGTTTAGCGGGTCCGTGGTGAGCAGCGTGGACTGACCTGAACAGTCTAGAGCGCCACTGGAGCCATCAAGGCCCGGTGGTCCTTGGATGCCTTGCGCTCCAACGTCTCCCTTGGGCCCCTGGGGTCCCTGCGCCCCAGTTTCGCCAGTTGCACCGGTGAGTCCTGTATCGCCCTGCGGACCCTGCGGACCCTGCGGCCCAGCGTCACCCTGGGCACCCTTCGCTGCGAGCAACTGCCACTCGAGGCCGCCCGGAGGAAGTCCAACAGTCGACGCTGAGACTGCCACCCAAGACTCGCCTTGGTGCGACACCGCGTCGTCGGTCGCATAGGCGATGACTGCGTTCCATGCTCCAGCCCAGTTCACTCCGCGAGCGCCCTGTGGCCCGGTCACGCCAGTACTGCCCATCAACCCCTGTGCACCTGTAGCGCCCGTATCGCCTCTGGGCCCCTGAGGCCCGATATTGCCCGTGAGCCCCTGGGGACCGGTGTCGCCTTGCGGCCCTTGGGGCCCCGTGTTGCCCACTGAACCGACAGCACCGGTAAGTCCGGTGTCGCCTTTCAGGCCCTGCGGACCCACGTCACCCTGAGCACCCCTCGCAGCGAGCAACTGCCACTCGAGGCCGCCCGGAGGAAGTCCAACAGTCGACGCAGAGACTGCCACCCAGGACTCGCCCTGGTAGGAGACCGCATCGTCCGTCGCATAGGCGATGACCGCGCTCCATAATCCAACCCAGTTCACTCCGCGGGCGCCCCGTGGTCCGGCCGCACCAGCATCACCCTTCAAACCCTGTGCACCCGTAGCGCCCGTATCGCCTCTGGGCCCCTGAGGCCCGATGTTGCCCGTGAGGCCCTGGGGGCCGGCGTCTCCCCTGGGCCCTTGCGGTCCTTGGGGCCCCGTGTCGCCGGCAGAACCGGTAGCACCGGTGAGCCCGGGGTCGCCCTTCAAACCCTGGGGTCCCACGTCCCCCTGTGCACCCTTCGCCGCGAGCAACTGCCACTCGAGGCCAACCGGAGGAAGTCCAACAGTCGACGAGAGACTGCCACCCAGGACTCGCCCTGGTAGGAGACCGCGTCGTCCGTCGCATAGGCGATGTCCGCGTTCCATGATCCAACCCAGTTCACTCCGCGAGCGCCCCGTGGTCCTGTCGCGCCAGTATCACCCTTCAAGCCCTGTGCACCAGTCGCACCCGTATCGCCTCTGAGCCCCTGAGGCCCGATGTTGCCGGTGAGGCCCTGGGGACCGGTGTCTCCCTGCGGCCCTTGTGGTCCCTGGGGCCCCGTATCGCCGGCAGCACCAGTGGCGCCAATGAGTCCGTTGTCGCCCTTCAGACCCTGGGGACCCAATTCTCCCTGTGCCCCCCTCGCAGCGAGCAACTGCCACTCCCCACCGCCCGGGGGTAGCCCAATGGTCGAGGCAGAGACTGCCACCCAGGACTCGCCCTGGTAGGAGACCGCGTCGTCCGTCACATAGGCCAGGAGGGCGTTCCATGATCCAACCCAGTTCACTCCGCGAGCGCCCTGTGGTCCTGTCGCGCCAGTATCACCCTTCAAGCCCTGTGAACCGGTCGCACCCGTATCGCCTCTGGGCCCCTGAGGCCCGATGTTGCCCGTGAGGCCCTGGGGACCGGTGTCTCCCTGCGGCCCTTGTGGTCCCTGGGGCCCCGTATCGCCGGCAGCACCAGTGGCGCCAGTGAGTCCGGTGTCGCCCTTCGGACCAGTTGATCCCGTTGGTCCTTTCGAGCTGGTGGGGCTCGATGTGCAACCCAGCCCGGCGCAGCAGGCCACTAACAGTGCGGCTAGACGAACTTTCATGATACGGCCTCCCAAGGCGGGACCGGATACTGGCAGTGGAACGACAGGCGGAGTGAGTCCGTGAGGCGACCGTAGACTTGATACGTGTTGCGGACGACGCACCAGACGGACGCTTCGGTTCCTTCGTAGGTGGAGCAGGAACACGGACCCACCGTGGAAGTGATGCTATCATCCGATCTGCACCACGCGAAGTTCGAGGACGCCAATCCTGGCGCTTTCGTTGCTCTCCAGTAGGTGTGGCTAGGTGCATTCCTCACCTCGATGCTGTCGAACAGCGACCGGCAGTGTGATGCCGTCCTGCGAAGAACCCAGCGTTAACCTGGCCTTGGGGCCCCCGAGGCTTGGGGCTGGCAGCCGGAGTTGAAGCAGCGACCTCAGCCTGGGTGGACGATGTCACCCTCCGTGTCGACCGTACCAAGGACCATCATCTCGCTGAAAGCGAGGGAAGGAAGGGCCGTGCGAGCTTCTCCGGGCAACACCCATCAGTGAGTTGGAGCAGCGAGCGATGTTCGCCATGCATTCGGCGCCTCTTTAGGAAAGGCATGCACCCGGGGCTGGAACCCACCACCTTCTTCGGCTGGCAGCCGCGTTGCCACCTGCCATTCCTTGCCATCTCACCCGCCATTCTGCTGCCATCTTGAATGGGTAACCAAGGAGCATGGCGGGGAATGGATGGGAATCGGCGACCACCTCATCTTCGCTGGCACGACGATGCTTCCGGAGCCCCGCGTGGTGTCGCCACGATGAGATTTCCACTCATGGTAACTTCGCGTCCCTCATCCACCGACAGTTGAGTCCCATCTTGCCAGCGGGTCTTGGAGCATTGGATGAGTCGGCCTGGCGACACCCACTCGCCTACGCCACCTCGCAGAAGGCGTCCAGCCTTGGCCCAGGCAATCCCAGGAGGAGCGAGCGAGCGCGCCGCGTCATGCCGTGTCGCGGAGGCGACGAGGACCCGATGGCCGGGCATGTGGCGGGGTCGATTCAGCCTTCGCTGGTACTCGGCAGACTCGCGAGCAGCGCTGCGAGTCGCTGCGGAGCCATGAAGGTCACCTGCGGTGAGCCCGAGATGCCCCCTGCACCCCAGCAGCGACCTCCCTTGTTGCCAGGGGCGCTCGGAGCCCCCACTCCGTCACGGCGTCCCTGCGCCTGGAACGTCCACCTCGACGACCTGGAAGCTCGCGCTCGGGCTCCGGTGGATCTCCGCCGGAGCGTGGGAGGCGGACGCGGAGATGAAGAGGTGCCGGCGCTCCGGACCTCCCAGCATCACCGCATAGGCGTGGGTCTCCACGCTGATCCGATCCGTGATCTCCCCGCCTTCGCGGACCCGCACCACGGCGTCCTCGCCCTCGGGGTTGGCGCACCACACCGCCCCCTGGGCGTCGAGGCAGATGCCATCGGGGCGGACGGAGGAGGGCAGCTGCGCCCAGAGCCTCCGGTTGCCGAGGCCCCCGCCCTCCTGGATGTCGAAGGCGGTCAGCCGATGGCCCAGCGTCTCCCCGACGATGAGGGTCCGCCCGTCCGGCGTGATGACCATGCCGTTCGGGAACAGCAGCTTGTCGGCGACCACGGACACCCGGCCATCAGGGCCGACGAGCACGATCACGCAGGTCTCGACCGGCCGGGCCGCCGGATCCATGAAGTTGTAGCCGATGTCCCCTACGTACATTCGGCCCCTGGCATCCACGATGCCGTCACTCAGGCAGAACGTGGTGAGGGCGCTGATGTCGGCCACCGGTTGCAGCGCCCCTCCGGCCACGCGGTAGATCCGGCGCTGGAGCGCATCGCCCACCACCATCCCACCGTCCGGGGTGAGCCCGAAGCCGTTCGGGAGGAACGGCAGCTCCAGCACCGTCGCGACCGAGCCCGAGAGGTCCACCGTCTTGATCCGCTTGTCGTGGATGTCGAGGAACCACAGCTTGCCGTCGTGCCAGCGGGGACTCTCGGTGAACTTGAGCCCCCTGGTGCGGTCGACCAGCGTCTTGACGTGAGACCCCATGGCGTACCTTCCTTGGCGTGCTGGCCGAGGAGCCCTCAGTCGACGAAGGCCACGACCCGGGCGGGAGCTGCGCTGCAGCGGGCCAGCTTCATGGGGAAGAAGCCGACCATGAACCCGCTCGGCGGCAGGGCAGCGAGGTTCGTCAGCTGCTGGACGATGAAGGCCTCGCGCTCGACGATCGCCTTGTGACCGTCCCACAGCACGGCCTTGTCCCGGGTCTCCTGGTACTTGCGGGCCATCAGCCCGAAGGGCAGGTCCCAGCCCACCGCGTCGGTGCCCAGGATGGTGGCGCCCTGCCGTGTCAGGTGCAGCGTGCTGGCCCGGCTCATCCCGGGCTGCTGGTAGTACTCCGGGTCGTCCAGGGTGAAGCGCTCCTGGCCGGTGCGGATCAGGACGGCGTTGCCCTCGGCGATCTTCGTGCCGGTGGCCGCCAGCGCCGCGTCCAGCATCTCGACGGTGATCTCCTGGCCCAGCCTGGCCCAGGGGCGCACGTCGAGCACCAGGCCCGGGCGGTAGAGCTCCTCGAGGCCGATGTCGGTGATGGTCCGGGCGGGCGCCCCGGCGATGCGGGAGCCGCTGTGCAGCGGCGCATCGACGTGCGTGCCGCAATGCGAGGACATGTCGGTGAGGATCTCGGAACCCCACCCCTCGCCATCGGGCAGGTCCTCGCGGGTGCAGCCCAGGTAGCGGCAGAACTCGTCCGCCCCCTTGTCCCTGGGGTGGGCGTAGTCGATCCTGGGTGCCACCACGACGGCGGCGCCGGCCAGGGGGGCTGGGAGCCGGGCCCGGTTGGCGGGGTCCAGGTCCTGGGTCAGGTCGATCAGGCGGGGCATGGGCGTTCTCCCTTCAGGTGCGGCTTCACTTCGCGAGGATGTTGACCGCCAGGGCGCCTTCCTCGACCCCGATGAGGCCACCGCCATTCTCCTGGATGGCGAAGCGGGCCCCGGGGACCTGCCGGGCGCCGGCCTCGCCACGCAGCTGGGTGACGAGCTCGAAGATCTGGCCGAGGCCGGTGGCGCCGAGCGGGTGCCCCTTGGACTCCAGGCCGCCCGACGGATTGATCGGGATCCGGCCACCCAGCGTGAACTCCCCGCGCTCGGCGGCCGGGCCGCCCCCGCCGAAGGGGACCAGGCCGAGGTTCTCCGACTGGATGATCTCCCCCATGGCGGCGGCGTCGTGGACCTCGGCCACGTCCATCTCCTCGGGGCCCACCCCCGCCTGCTCGTAGGCGGCCAGCGCCGCGAGGTGCCCGATGGAGCGCCGCGGCTCGTGGATGGGGCGGTTGGTGAAGCTCCGGATCACGCTCGCCGCCACCCGGACCGCGCGCCCCCGGTCGGCGCCGGTCCGCTTCAGCCCCTCCTCGTTGCAGATGACGGCCGCGGCCGCGCCGTCGGACAGGGGCGCGCACATGGGCAGCGTGAGCGGGTAGGTGATGGGCGGCGCCGCCAGCACCTGGTCGATGGTGAAGGGCTTGCGGAACTGGGAGAAGGGGTTGTGGACCGAGTGCTGGTGGTTCTTGGCCGCCACCGCGGCGATCTGGCGCTGCGTGGTGCCCCAGGTCTTCATGTGGTAGCGGCAGAGGGCCGCGTAGATCGCCATGAAGCGGCTGTAGGGCCGGTCCGACTCCGAGCCCGGCGGCGGCTCGACGCCGTCGCCGAGCCTCTTCAGGATCTCGAAGTTCTGGTCGGCCCGGGAGACGTCCCAGCCGGCCTCCATCAGCGTCAGGGCCTTGAGCTTGTCCTCGATGTTCATCTTCTCGACGCCGACCGCCAGGGCGACGTCGCAGCTGCCGCTCCTCACGCTCTGCACGGCGAGGTGGAAGGCCGAGCTGCCCGACGCACAGCCGTTCTCCACGTTGAAGACGGGGATCCCCTCGATCCCGATCTTGCTGAACACCACCTGGCCCGGGATCGCGTACTGGCCCTGCAGCGGACCGTTGGTGATCCCGGCGTAGAAGGCGGTCTGCAGGGCCTCGGTGCCGCAGCCGGCATCCTTCAACGCCCCGCGGACAGCCTCCCCGGCGAGGTCGTCGAGCGACCGCTCCGGATGGCGGCCGAAGATCGTCATGGCGCTTCCGACCACGTAGACGTCGCTCATGCGTGCTCCCCGATCAGATGCTGCGTTCGTGTCCCGCCCAGAAGGTCTTCCGAAGATCCTTCTTGAGCACCTTGCCGGCCGCGCTGCGAGGCAGGCTGGCCATGAAGTCGACGGACTTCGGCGCCTTCACGCTGCCGAGCCTCTCCTTGCACAGCCCGATCAGCTCGTCGCCCGTGACGCCCTGGCCGGGCTTCAGCTCCACGATGGCCTTCACCGCCTCTCCCCACTTCTCGTCGGGGACGCCGATGACCGCGCAGTCCTGGACGGCCGGGTGCGACCAGATCACCTGCTCGACCTCGCTGGGGTACACGTTGAAGCCGCCGCTGATGATCATGTCCTTCTTGCGGTCGGTGATGTGCAGGTAGCCGTCCTCGTCGAGGTGGCCGACGTCACCCGTGTGCAGCCAGCCGTCGACGATGGTCTCGGCCGTCTTGTCCGGCTCGTTGTAGTACCCCTTCATCACCAGGTCGCCCCGCACGCAGATCTCGCCGGCCTGTCCCGCCGCGACCGGCCGGCGCTCGTCGTCGAGGATCTCGACGCGCACCAGCGGGTTGGGCCTGCCGACCGAGGCGAGCCTGGCGTCGGGGGCGAGCCGGCCGTCGCTGAAGTGCTCCTCCGGCCGCAGGAACGAGATCGAGCCCGGGGCCTCCGTCTGGCCGTAGCCGCCCATCAGCACGGGACCGAACACCGAGATGGCCTGCTTCAGCTTCTCCACCGACATGGGCGCCGCGCCGTAGAGGAGGTAGCGCAGCGAGGAGAAGTCGCGGTCCCCCACCCCAGGCACCTCCAGCAGGCGGTAGACCACGGTGGGGGGCAGGAACACCTCCGTCACCCGGTGCCTGGCGATCGAGTCGAGCAGGATGGCGGGATCCGGCTTGGTCAGGACGACGACCGTGCCCCCTCGCGCGGTGCAGGGCATCGACAGCAGGCCGGCGGTGTGGGTCATCGGCGCGGCCATCAGGTTGACCGGCGGCTGGTCGGACGGGTAGCTCACCTTCATCAGGAAGTGGGCGATGGACGCCTGCAGGCTGCGGTGGGTGTTCATCACGCCCTTGGGCCTGCCGGTGGTGCCGCCGGTCGAGGAGATGGCGGCGACGTCCTCCATGTCGTACGCCACGTCCGGCGGGGTGGGGGCCTGCCCCTTGACCAGCCCGGCGAGGGAGGAGATCCCGGCGTACTCGTCGTCGATGCAGACCCACAGCTTGACCTTCGTGCACCTGGAGCGCACCGCCTCGACATGGGGCGCCAGCATCTTCTGGAAGAAGACCACGTCGCAGTCGAAGGCATCGAGGACGTAGAAGTTCTCCTCGGTGGAGGCGCGCGGGTTCACCGGGATCCACGCCATGCCGGCGCGCCAGAGGCCGAGCGTGCAGGTCCATGCGATCGGGTCGTTGGCCGCCCAGACCGCCCCCCTCGCCCCGCGGCCGAAGCCGGCGGCCTGCAGGCCGTTGGCGATGCGGCACGAGAGCTCGCCGATCTCGGCGAACGAGTAGCTGCGCTCGTTCACGACGTAGGCGGTGCCGTGGCGGTTGCTCCGCCACCCCTGATCGAAGAAGTCGATTATGGCCATCGCGGTGCTCCTTCCACGGTTGGTGCCAGGCTCCGGGGCCGCATCGCTACCGGGCCCCGGAGCACGGCGGTCGGCAGGAGGAAGTGGGAAAGGGCCGGGATGAGGATCAGCGCGCCCAGCATGTTCCAGACGAACATGAAGGTGAGCAGGATGCCCATGTCGGCCTGGAACTTGATGGGAGAGAAGGCCCAGGTGACCACGCCCGCGGCCAGCGTCAGGCCGACCAGGCCCACCACCTTGCCGGTGAACTGCACGGCCTTCCGGTAGGCCTCCATCAGCGACATCCCCTTGCGCTGCTGGGCGAGCTGCACGGAGAGCAGGTAGAGCGCGTAGTCGACGCCGATGCCCACGCCCAGCGCGATCACCGGCAGGGTCGCCACCTTCACCCCCATGCCCAGGGCCACCATCAGCGCCTCGCAGAGGATCGAGGTGATGGCCAGCGGGACCACGGCCACCACCACCGCCCGCCAGCTGCGGAAGGTGATGAAGCACAGCACCACCACCGCGAGGTACACGTAGAGCAGCATCCGGCGCCAGGCCGTCTTCACCACGATGTTGGTGGCCGCCTCGATCCCGGCGCTACCTGCGGCGAGCAGGAAGGTGCGGCCGGGCTCGCTGTGCTGCGCGGAGAACCTCTCGGCCGCGCCGATGACCCGCCCGAGCGTCTCCGACTTGTGGTCGCTCAGGTAGGCGATCACCGGCATCACCGAGCAGTCGTTGTTGAAGAGGTCCGGGTTGCTGCTCGAGGCCTGCTGGGCGGCGTAGTTCAGCACGTCCTGGTTGCGGCTGATGGTCAGCCACTTCGGGTTGCCCTCGAACGAGCCGGCGGTGATCTGGCGCACGGCGTCGGCGAGCGACACCGTCCTCTGCACGCCCGGGATCTGCCGCAGCTCCCAGGCGAGGCGATCGGCCTCGACCAGGGTCTGGTACTTCAGGCACCCCTCGGCCTCGGTCTTGACGATGACCGCGAACTGGTCGGACGACAGGGCGAAGTTCCTGGTGACGAAGGCGTTGTCGAGGTTGTAGCGCGAGTCGGGGCGCAGCTCCGGGGCGCCCGGATCGAGGTCGCCGATCTTCAGGTTGAGGCTCACCAGGTACCCGCCGACCGCGAGGGCGGCGGCGACGCCGACGGTGCCGAGCGCCCACGGCCTGGTCGTGAAACGATCGAGGAAGAGCCAGAACCGTCCCCGGCCCCTTGCCGCGGGACTCCTCCCGCTCCTCCCGGAGGCTGCGCTCGGCCGCCGCCAGGCTGACGCCGGTGTAGGACAGGAGCACCGGCAGCAGCAGCAGGTTGGTGAAGATGAGGGCCGCGACGCCGAGGCTGGCGGTCAGGGCCAGCTCCTTGATCACCGGGATGTCGATCACCATCAGCACCCCGAACCCGACCGCATCGGCCAGCAGCGCGGTCAGGCCGGCCACGAACAGGCGCCGGAACGTGTACCGCGCCGCCACCAGCCGGTGGGTGCCGCGGCCAACGTCCAGCATGATGCCGTTCATCTTCTGCGCCCCGTGCGAGACGCCGATGGCGAACACCAGGAAGGGCACGAGGACGGTGAAGGGATCCACCTCGAAGCCCAGCAGGGCCACCAGGCCCAGCTGCCAGGTCACGGCCACGACCGAGCAGGCGATCACCAGGAGCGTGCTGCGCCAGCAGCGGGTGTAGGCGAAGATGATCGCGGCCGCGATCAGCGCCGCGAACGCGAAGAACGCCGTGACCTTGGAGACCCCGTCGATCAGGTCGCCGATCAGCTTGGCGAAGCCGATGACGTGGATCTTGAGCTTCGGGCCAGCCCCGTCGGCCGGGCGCTCGTACCGGGCGCGAAGCTTCTCCTCGAGCACCCTGGAGAGCTGGTGGTAGTCGATGCGACGGCCCGTGGCCGGGTCCCGGTCGAGCAGCGGCACGAAGATCATGCTCGACTTGAAGTCCTGGGCCACCAGCGTGCCGACGATCCCGGAGCGGGCGATGTTCTGCTTCAGCTGCTCGACGGACCGGGCCGAGCCGTCGTAGGAGTCGGGCATCACCGGTCCGCCGCGGAAGCCCTCCTCGGTCACCTCCGTCCACCGCACCGCCGGCATCCACAGCGACTTCACCCAGGCGCGGTCGACGCTGGGCGTGAGGAAGAGCTCGTCGTTGATCTGCTTGAGCGCCTCGAGGTAGGCGGGGTCGAAGATGTTCCCGCCCGTGTTCTCCACGACCACGCGCACCGCGTTGCCCAGCCCCCTCAGGTCCTTCTGATAGGCCAGGTAGTTCTTGATGTAGGGCTGGTTCGGCGGGATCATCTTCTCGAAGCTCGCGTTCAGCGTGAGCCTCGTCGCCGCGAAGTAGCCCAGGGTGATGGTCAGGAGCGCGCAGGCGACCGTCATCACCAGCCGGTGGTTGAACACCAGCCGCTCCAGCCAGTTCCCCGACCGGCGGTCGAAGTCCGCGACGTCGCGCACGACGGGCATCTGGTCGAGATCATCGGGACTGGTGGCCACGGCGTACCCCTCTTCTTCTCGTCAGCGCGTTGTCGGTTCGGTGACGGCGACGCCGCCCGGTCCGACCAGGGCGAGGCGGCCGTTCCCGGCGTCCGCGATCCCGGCCAGCGGCATGGCCTGCTTCAACGGGAGGACCTTGAAGCCGCGGCCAGCCTCGTCGCTGACCGCGACGCGACCGCCGGCGTCGGCCAGGAGCACCCGGCCGCCCGGCAGCGGCGTCGCCGCGACGATGGCGGCGGGGAGGCCCGAGGCCTCCTTGTTCCAGGTCTTCCCCCGGTCACCGCTGCTGTAGACGCTGCCTCGCAGGCCAAACGCCAGCACCACGTCCTTGCCACCGATGACGCCGAAGAAGCTCCCCTTGTAGGGCGTCGGCTGCGCCCGGAAGCGGCGGGCCTGCGGGTCGAGCTTGAGCACCAGGCCGCCCTCGCCGACCACGAAGAGGTCCCCGCCCGCCGGGCGGATGGCGTAGAGGTTGAGGAGCTTCGGGTTCTCCGTCCTGTCGAACCACGGCTCCCAGCTCGTGCCGCCGTCCGAGGTGCGGAAGACGAGGTTGTAGGCACCGACCACGAAGCCGTCGTTCTCGTCGGCGAACCAGACGTCGAGGAACGGCTTGTCCGGGCCCTGTTCCTGGTAGCGCCTGGCCTCGGTCAGCAGCCCCTGCAGCTCGGTGGACTTCGGATCCGCCTGGGCGCGGCCCTGCAGGTACTCGACCAGCCGCGCGTTGGCCCGCTGGCCGTCCAGCTGCAGCACCCAGCTGAGGCCGCCGTCCCGGCTGCCCAGGACGACGCCGTCGTGCCCGACCGCCCAGCCGACCTGGGCGGTGACGAAGAACACCGCCGTGAGGTCCGAGCTCACCGGCACGCTGGCCTGCTTCCAGCTGGCGCCGGCATCGTCGGAGACGATGACGTGGCCGCGCTGCCCGACGGCGACCAGGCGCGCTCCGGCCCGGGTCACGGCCAGGAGCATGCTCCGCCTCGCCAGCTCGGAGGCCTGGGCCGGAAGGGCGAGCGGATCCTGGAATCCCGCCGCCGAGGCCGAGCCCCACCCCAGTGCGAATGCCACCACCAGCGTGATGGTCCCAGCGCGTGTCGCCGTCATTCTCGGACTCCTCGGTGGGGCGGACACGGGCGACCCGGTGGCTCCCGGAGCCCGGGCCGGAATGGCGGGGCCGGACCGCACACGCCCTGCGCGCGCGTGCGATCCGGCCCGCCCCCGCGTCAGCGCACGCCCGTCCCGGCCAGCTGATCGGGCGACCAGAAGCTCGAGGACGGCAGCGCGCTCATGTACTTGACGCCGTAGTAGTCGCCGGTCAGCCCCAGGACGCTGTACTGGCCCGCGGTGAAGTCGTAGAAGGTCTGCGTGTCGACGAACGTGGCCGGGACGTCGTAGCTGAACGACGAGTAGGAGAACCCGGACCGGTACAGCTGGCCCCGCCCGTCGTACTCGTCCGACGCCACCGCCAGCCAGAGGTCCTCGTCCAGGTAGAAGACGCGCTTGCTGTAGATGTGCCGCTTGCCCGGCTTCAAGGTCGCCTCGACGACCCACACCCGGTGCAGCTCCCAGCGCACCACGTCCGGGTTGAGGTGCCTGGCGGCGGTCGCGTCCGCCGACTTCGTGAGGTAGGTCAGCTTGTAGTTGCTGTACGGGACGTACATCTCCTTCTTGCCGATCAGCTTGAAGTCGAAGCGGTCCATCGCGCCGTTGAAGATGGAGGCGTCGTCGTAGGTGCTGGCGCCGGCCGAGGCGGGGTTCGGGGTGTCATAGGCGATGTCGGGCGCCAGCCTGACCCGTCGCTGCCCGGGCAGGTAGAGCCAGGCACGCCGACCCTGCTTGAGGGGATTGGCCGAGTCCCAGATCAGCATGCCCTCGCCGTTGCGGCGGGCCGGGGCGAGGTACTGGAACTTGACGTACCAGAACGGGTCGGTCTCCTTCATGAAGCCCGACTTCTTCGGGTCGAACATGGGCCACGCGTAGCTGGCCTCGCCGGTGGTCGCCAGGGTGGGCCGGCCGGAGGAGTCGACGTTCCAGGTGTCGAACTTGGCGGTGAAGCCGAGGCCGCGGTAGTTGAGCAGGTGGTTCCACATCGCCTCGTTGCCGGACTTGGGGATGGGGAACGGGAAGCCGGGCAGCACGTTCTCGGTCCCGAGACCGCCGTCGATGATCTTCGCGCCGGTCGCGTTCTTCAGCGTGTTCTCCACGACGCGCGCGGGGAAGTAGACCGGACGATGCGTCGGGTAGACGTCGAGCCGCATCGTCGGATGGCGCTTGAGCAGCTCCTTGGTCCCCTCCGTGAGCTTGTCGGCGTTGGCCGCGAGGTCCTTGCCCGTGATCACCAGGCGCGGCTTCTCGTCCTCGAACGGGTTCGGGCGCTTGTTGCTGCCCTTCTGGAAGGTGGCGGGAGGGGTCGTGAGCCCGCCGTTCCACTCGGGGATGGTCCCCTCCTTGTTGCCGGCCCGCTCGGCGCCGGTGGGCGTGAGGACCGTGCCCAGCTGCTTCTGCTCTTCCACCGTGACCGCCGCCAGCGCCGGGTTGAAGGCCAGCGCGGCCACGGCCAGGGCCATCCATGACTTGGTGAACATGGTTGCCACTCTCCTTAGAAGGACTTCTTGAACGTGAGCGACACCCAGTCGCGGTCGGCCAGGGCCGCGCTGCTGCCGTTGAAGGTGGTCGCCGCGCCGGCCGAGTTCTTCGTGGAATTGCCGTAGTAGGCGATGTACGAGACGTTGAGCAGGTAGGTCTGGTAGATGGTGGACCCGATCCCCGCGCTCCAGTTCCCCGCCCCCACGTTGCCGCCGAAGGTGGTCGCCGCGTTGCCCAGGACGCCCTGGCTCCACGACAGGGGCATGGTCATGTCCACGCCCGGGAAGACCTGGAACCAGGTGGGCGTGAAGCCCAGGGCCAGCCCCAGGTACGTGTCGGTGGGCTTGTCGATGCCCACGTAGGCGCTCCGGCCCTTGTAGACGGCCTCGTTCTGGGTGACCTTGGCCATGTACATCCCGCTCAGCTCCCCGGCGAAGCTGGCCGTGTCGAACAGCGGCGTCTTCGACAGGACGTAGGTGCCGTTGACGAGCGCGTGCCAGGTGTTGCCACGGGCGCCGGGCGCGTCACCGCTGGCGGGCACCGCCGTGGTGGCGATCGCCCCGGGCACGCTGGCCACCAGCGCCGCCGGCAGGACCGTGACGGCGTCGCTGACGAGCGGCATGTTCTCCCGGTACGACACCTCGGCGCCGACGGAGACCCCGGCGATGTTCTTCGCCAGGCTGATTCCGTACAGGTGGACGTCCTTGCCATAGGCCGCCTGGTAGGTCCCGACCTTGCCGTACTGCTGGATCTCCGGGACCGTGGTGGCGTTCTGGTTGATGAGGCAGGTCGTCGGCCCGAGTGCCGTGCCGCCGAGCGCGGTGCAGGTCGCCGCCGGCAGCGTGGCCACGCCTGGCGTCACCATCAGCTGCGGCAGGATGTCGGTGGCGTTGCGGAAGTAGAAGCCCAGGGTCCCGTCGAGGAACCTGGGGCTCCAGCGCGCGGACAGGCCGTAGTCGCCGATGTCGAAGCCGTAGCGGGACCTCGCGACGGCCTGCTGGTTCCACAGCCGCAACATGCCCGGCGCACCCGGGATCGAGGCGGCGAACGGGTTGGGACCCGTGATCAGCGAGTCGCCACCGAAGTTGAGCATGTCGGTGCCCGACAGGTACGAGCCGGACTCGGGGGAGCGCACCGCCTGCCAGTTGTAGAACCACTGCCCGGCGAAGGAGAGCTCGTCCGTGGCCTGGACCTCGACGGTGACCGCGCCGCGCGGCCTCAGGTACTCCTTGGCCTCGCTGCCGGGAGTCGCCTGGAGCTTCCAGGCGTCGACCGAGCCCTGGGCGTAGGCGATCCCGTGGAGCAGCCCGCCCAGCATCAGGCTCTCGCCCCAGAACACCGTGTGCTGGCCGACCTTGACGTTGACGGGGACGCCGCCGGGCTCGAAGTTGCCGAAGACGAACCAGTCGAGCATCTCCCCGTACGGGCCCTTGGCGTAGTCCCGCGTGTACGGGTTCAGCCTTCCCGCGGCGGGGAGGCCGTTGACCAGCGTGTTGGCGGTCAGGGTGTTGGCGTTGTCGAGCTTCTCGTAGGCCTGGTCGTACCAGCCGGCGGCGCTCACCCGCACGCCCAGCATCCGGCGCCAGACGAGATCGGCCTCGGACAGGAGGTCCAGCCGGTTGGTGACCACCGAGTGGTTCCCGAAGTTGCGGTCGCCGTCGTCGGCGTTCGCGTTCCCGAGGATGGCCGCCGACTGGCCCGCGGCGCGAACCCCGAGGTTGTACCGGATGGTGTTGTCCCAGTGCAGCTTCAGGTCCTCGCTCCCGGTGCTGATCTCGAACGCCTGCGCGACGTCGGCCGCGCCGAGGATGCAGGCCGCTGCCGCCATGGCCGTGGCGGCCCGGAGTGCGGCGCGGTGGCTCTTCAGGCGGTTCGCTCGGTGGTGGGTCACTCTTCGTCTCCCCTGCGGGTTCTCGGTGGCGTGGAATGCGACGGAGTCCCCGCCCCCAAGAGCAAGGGGCGTTCCATCCCTCGCTCGCGGCCTGGTGAATCGACGAATCCCCTGAGGATCCGCGGCTGTCCCGGGTGCCTCCCCGGTGGCGGGCATCTGCGTGACGCTGCGCGTCTTGCGAGTTTGAGAAGGCGATGGCAAGGATCGCCGTCGTTTCAAGGAGTTGAGCGGCGATGCCATTTGGCGAGCGATTCTCAGAATTGCAAGACGCCCGGAAGGCGTTCTTCGATCTCCATCCACTCGGAGTGATGCTGCTGGACCGGGGTGGGACGATCCTGGAGGTGAACCCGCAGCAGGAGATCAACTCAGGCGTCTCGGCCGCGGCGCTGGTCGGGCGCCGGGCCATCGAGGTCTTCTCCCGGGTCGTGGAGCGCTACGGGCTGGCACCGCCGGTCAAGGCCCTCCTCGAGGAGAACCAGCCGTTCCGGGTCCAGATCGACCACTACGAGCCCCAGTTCCTGAAGCAGAACCGGCGCGGCTGGATGTGGGGCTTCGTCCTGGTGCCGGGCAGGTACTTCGTCCTGCTCACGGAGTTCCTCGACAACGTCCGCCTCCAGGCCGCCCCGGAGATCGTGGGCGCCAGCGAGCGGATGGACCTGGTCCAGCGCTTCATCGAGCGCGCCGCCGGCGTCAACGCCACCGTGCTGCTCTGCGGCGAGTCGGGCACCGGGAAGGAGCTCGTCGCCCACGCGCTGCACGCCCGGAGCGCCCGGGCGCGAAATCCGTTCCTCGCCCTCAACTGCGCCGCGCTGCCCGGTCCCCTCCTCGAGTCGGCGCTCTTCGGCGCCGAGCGGGGGGCGTTCACCGGGGCCGACCGCCGCACCAAGGGCTACTTCGAGGCCGCCGAGGGAGGCACCCTCCTGCTCGACGAGATTGGCGAGACGTCGCTCGAGTTCCAGTCGAAGCTCCTGCGCGTGCTCCAGGACGGCGTGGTCACCCGCCTCGGCGGGACGGAGGCGATCCGCACCAACGTCCGGGTCATCTGCGCCACCAATCGCGATCTCGACGTGGAGGTCGCGGCCCGGCGGTTCCGCGAGGACCTCTACTACCGGATCAACATCCTGCGCCTGGAGCTCCCGCCCCTGCGGGAGCGGCGAGAGGACATCCCCCTCCTCACCCAGCACTTCCTCCGGGAGTTCGCCGGCAAGCACCAGATCGCCAGCAAGCACGTCGACCGCGAGGTCCTCGATGCGTTCCTCGCCTACCGGTGGCCAGGGAACGTCCGCGAGCTGGCCAACGTGCTGGAGAGCGCCTGCGTCAGCTATCCCGACCAGGTCATCCGCCTGGAGCACCTGCCGAACCGCGTGCGGGAGAGCGCCCTGCTCCACGCCCACGGGCACCTGCAGCCCCACCCCTATCGCGAGGCCTTGAGGCGCTTCCGCCAGGAGTACATGCGGCACGTCATCGACTTCGCCGGGGGCGACGTGCAGAAGGCCGCGCGGCTGGCTGGCGTGAACCAGTCCACGCTCTACCGCCTCGGCACGCGGCGGGGCGCCTCCGGCCGGGCCGCGGCGGCGCCAGAGCCCGGGCGTCCCCATCCGCCCCGCCCTCCGCCCAAGGCGGCCGCCGTGGTGCGCCTGCGCGGCAGGCGCCACGGGCGGTGATCGCGGGCGGGCAGGAGGTCGGCTAGGCCGCCAGCCGCTCCTCCGGTCGCACCCTGGCGAGGAGTTCCTGCAGCTCGCCGTCGGCCAGCGACTCCTTCTCGAGGAGGTCCCTGGCCGCGGTGGCGAGGAGCTCGCGGTTCCGCAGCAGGAGCTGGCGGGCCCGCTGGAAGGCGGCGTCGACGAGGTCGCGCACCGCCATGTCGATCTCCCGCGCCGTCTCCTCGGCGTAGAGCCGCTTCACGCCCGCCACCTGGCCGAGGAAGCCGTTCGGCTCGCTCTCGTAGGTGACCGGCCCGAGCCGGCCGCCCATGCCGAAGCGGGTCACCATGTTGCGGGCGATGTCGGTGGCCCTGGAGATGTCGTCCGAGGCGCCGGTGGAGAGGTGGCCGAAGACCACGTGCTCGGCGGCCCGCCCGCCCATGAGCACCGCCATCTTGTTGATCAGCTCGTCGCGCGTCATGAGGAAGCGGTCCTCGATGGGGCGCTGGATGGTGTAGCCGAGGGCGCCGATGCCGCGCGGGATGATGGAGATCTTGTGGACCGGGTCCGTGCCCGGCAAGGCCGCGGCCACGAAGGCGTGCCCCAGCTCGTGGTGGGCCACGATCTCCCGCTCCCTGGGGTTGAGCAGCCGGTTCCTCTTCTCCAGTCCGGCCACGATCCGCTCGATGGCCACGTTGAAGTCGGCCATGCCGACCTTCTGGGCGTCGCGCCGCGTCGCCACCAGGGCCGCCTCGTTGAGGAGGTTGGCGAGGTCGGCGCCGGTGAAGCCGGGCGTCAGCGCCGCCACCTGGTCGAGCTTCACGTCGGCGTCCAGCTGCACCTTCCTGGCGTGGACCTCCAGGACCTGGACGCGCCCGATCCGGTCGGGCCGGTCCACCAGCACCTGCCGGTCGAAGCGGCCGGCGCGCAGCAGCGCCGGGTCGAGGATCTCCGGCCGGTTGGTGGCGGCCAGCAGCACCAGGCCCGAGGAGGAGTCGAACCCGTCGAGCTCGACCAGCAGCTGGTTGAGGGTCTGCTCCTTCTCGTCGTGGCCGCCGCCCATCCCGTTCATGGAGGCGCGGGCGCGCCCCAGCGCGTCGAGCTCGTCGATGAAGATGATGGCGGGCGCCTTCTTGCGGGCCTGCTCGAAGAGGTCGCGCACGCGGGCCGCGCCCACGCCCACGAACATCTCCACGAACTCGGAGCCGGAGATGGAGAAGAAGGGCACGCCGGCCTCGCCGGCCACCGCCTTGGCCAGCAGCGTCTTGCCGGTGCCGGGCGGGCCGACCAGGAGCACGCCCTTGGGCATGCGGGCGCCGAGGCGGCCATGGCTCTTCGGGTCCTTGAGGAAGGAGACCACCTCCCGCAGCTCGGCCTTGGCCTCGTCGACGCCGGCCACGTCGGCGAAGGAGGTCCTGGTGTCGGTCTCCACGTACACCTTGGCCTTGGACTTGCCGATGGCCATCAGGCCGCCCCCCGCGCCGCCAGGCCCGCCCGCGCCCATCCGCTTGCCGAGCCACATCCAGATGCCGAAGAAGAAGACCACCGGCAGGATCCAGGAGAGCAGCATCGGGAGGAAGCTGGACTCGATGCGGCCGGAGTAGGTGACGCCGGCATTGTCCAGCTCCTTGGAGATGTCCGGGTCGACCCGCGTGGTGACGAAGCGGGTCTTGCCGTCGAGCGACTCCTTGAGGGTGCCCTCGATGCGGTCGGCGCCGATGACGATCGTGTCGACCTTCTTGTCGCGGACCAGCGCCTGGAACTGGCTGTAGGGGATGTTGGCGACGGCCAGCCGCCTCGTCAGCACGTCGTTGACCAGGAAGACGGAGGCGATGGTGAGCAGGATGAAGACGGCGTTGAAGCGGAAGCCCTTGTTCATGACCCTCTCCAGGTGCGCCGGGGCGCGGTGCCACGGCGGCTGTCCCGGTAACCTAATCACCCGGGTGGCTGCGGCAAATTCACAATTTCGCGGCCACAACGTCAAAAACCCGAACCTTCGACCGCGCCTCGCGAGCACGGATTGTGGAACGCTCGCGGCATGGGTTAGGTTTTTCGTCGACCATGGAATGGCTCAACTACCACCACCTCTACTACTTCTGGACCGTGGCCCGGGCGGGCTCCATCGCCAGGGCGAGCGAGGAGCTGCGGCTCGCCCAGCCCACCATCTCCAACCAGCTGAAGACCCTGGAGGGCTCGCTGGGGGTGAAGCTGCTGGAGCGGCAGGGGCGCCGGCTGGTCCTCACCGACGCCGGGCGCACCGTCCTCAAGTACGCCGACGACATCTTCCGCACCGGGCGCGAGCTGCAGCTGGCGGTCAAGGGGCTGCCCACCGGGCAGCGGGTGCGCCTCGTGGCCGGGGTGGCCGACGTCATCCCCAAGCGCGTGGCCGCGCTGCTGCTGCAGCCGGCGGTGGACGCCTTCCCGGACCTCACGCTGGTCTGCCGCGAGGGGCCGCTGCCGCAGCTCCTCGCCGCCCTGGCGCTCCACGAGCTCGACGTGGTGCTGGCCGACGTCCCGGCCGGCGAGGACGTCAAGGTGAAGGCCTTCAGCCACGCGCTGGGCGGGTGCGGCATGACCTTCTTCGCGGCCCCCCGGCTGGCCGGCCTGCGCAAGGGGTTCCCGCGGTCGCTCGACGGCCAGCCCATGCTGCTGCCCGCCGAGGGCACCGCGGTCCGGCGGGCCCTCGACGGCTGGCTCGAGGGGCACGGCCTCCACCCCGTCCTGGCCGGCGAGTTCGACGACGGCGCGCTCATGAAGGCCTTCGGCGAGCACGGCCTGGGGGTGTTCGCCGTGCCCCGGATCATCGAGGCCGAGGTGAAGGACGCGCACGGCGTGGTGGTGCTGGGTCGGGCCGAGGAGGTGCGGGTGCAGTTCTACGCCATCACGGTGGAGCGCCGGCTGCGCCACCCGGCGGTGGCGGCGCTCGCCGAGGCGGCCCGCGGGGAGATCTTCGGGGCCGGCGAGGCATAGAGTTTCTCGCAGTATCGGTCGAACATTATCTATTCGACAGCACGCGCGCCGGCCTTAGATTCTGGTCATGCGTACCCTCACTCGCGAGGTCACCTGACCATGCTGAAGAACCAGCTCAAGACCATCCTGCTGCTCGGCGCCCTGTCGGCCCTGCTGGTCGGCCTCGGCGCCTCCCTCGGCCCGGGCGCCTTCTGGGGCTTCACCGCCCTGGCCCTGGTCATGAACCTCTTCGCCTACTTCTTCTCGGACAAGCTCGTGCTGCGCATGAACGGCGCGCGCGAGCTGGCCCGCGAGGAGGCCCCTCGCCTCCACGCGGTGGTGGAGGACCTCGCCACCCGCGCCGGCCTCCCCAAGCCGCGCGTCTTCTTCATCGACGACCCGCACGCCAACGCCTTCGCCACCGGCCGCAACCCGGCCAGGGCGGTGGTGGCGGTGACCCGGGGCCTGACCGAGATCCTGGACGAGCGGGAGCTGCGCGGCGTGCTGGCCCACGAGATCGCCCACGTGAAGAACCGCGACATCCTGGTGGCCAGCGTGGCCGCCGGCATCGCCACCGCCGTCTCGCACCTCGCCAACCTGCTGGCCTTCTCCGGCCTCTTCGGCGGCGGGCAGCAGGACGAGGACGGCCACCCGGCCCAGGGGCTGCTCTTCATGCTCCTCGCCCCCATCGGCGCCACCCTGGTGCAGCTCGGCATCTCCCGCTCGCGGGAGTACCTGGCCGACGAGACCGGGGCTCGCCTCACCGGTGACCCGCTGGCGCTGGCCTCGGCGCTCGACAAGCTGCAGCGCTCCGCCGAGGTGGTGCCGGCCGAGACGTCGCCGGCCACCGCCAGCCTCTTCATCGTCAACCCGTTCGGCGGGGCGCTGGCCGGCCTGGCCAGCCTCTTCTCCACGCACCCGCCGGCCGAGGAGCGCATCCGCCGCCTCCGCGACCTGGCGCGGGATCTGGGCACGCCCATGCGGGCCGTCCCGCCCGCCGGGCGCCCCCGCTTCGCCCGCGGCTGAGCCGCGACGGCGGAAGAATGGAGGCGCGCGTGCACCATACAGTGATCAACGGCGAGCGGGCCCGCGCGCTGGCCGGGAAGCCCAGGCCGCCCCTTGGGGAGCGTTGCGCCCGGGCCTGCGGGAGCAGAATACGGTGGAATGCCGCCCCGCCTCACCGCCGCCCTGGGGCGATCGCCGTGACCGGCGCCGCTCGCCCGGCCTTCCTCCTCGCCACGGCGCTCCTGGCCGGCTGTGCCTCGGTGGCCCCCATGAAGATTGTCGAGCAGGTCGACCTCCCTCGCTTCATGGGGGATTGGTACGTCCTCGGTGCCATCCCGGCCTCGCAGGAGCGGAACGCGGTGAACGGCGTGGAGACCTACCGGCTGCGCCCGGGCACCCGGGACGTCATCGACACCACCTACGTCTTCCGCGAGGGCGCCTTCGATGGCGAGCTGGTCACGCTGCGGCCGACCGGGTTCGTCGAGGGCGGCGGCGGCGCCCGCTGGGGCATGAAGTTCGCCTGGTGGCAGGGGCCCTTCCGGCTCGAGTACCTGGTCGCCTGGCTCGACCCGGACTACACCCGCACCGTCATCGCCCGCAGCGCCCGCGACTACGTCTGGATCATGGCGCGCACGCCGGTCCTCCCGCCCGGCCAGTGGGAGGAGCTGGTGCAGGTGGTGAAGGACCTCGGCTACGACACGACCAAGCTCCGTCGGGTGCCGCAGCGCTGGGGCGCGCCGCCCGACCTGTCGCCCGGCGAGCGCGCGGCAGCTCCCGCGGGGCCTTAGGCAGGCACCATGCTGGCTCGAAGGCCTTGCTGCCTTGGCGAAGGCCAGTTACTCGTCCTGCCGGAACTCGACCTCGCAGCCACCAGGTGAAGACCATGCCAGACGAAGCGAAGTGCCCATTCCCGCACGGTGCGCCCAGGAACACGCTGGCTGGAGCCCAGACGAACGCAGACTGGTGGCCCAATCAGCTGAACCTGGGGATCCTCAACCAGAATTCCCCGCTGTCGGATCCCATGGGTGAGGGGTTCAACTACGCTGAGGAGTTCAAGAGCCTCGACCTGAAGGCCGTCGTCAATGACCTCCATGCCCTGATGACGGATTCCCAGGACTGGTGGCCCGCAGACTATGGCCACTACGGGCCGTTCTTCATCCGCATGGCGTGGCACAGCGCGGGCACGTACCGTATCGCGGATGGTCGCGGCGGTGCGGGCTCTGGAACACAGCGCTTTGCCCCCCTCAACAGCTGGCCGGACAACGGGAACCTCGACAAGGCGCGCCGGCTGCTCTGGCCCATCAAGCAGAAGTACGGCCGGAAGCTCTCCTGGGCCGACCTCATGATCCTGGCTGGCAACGTCGCCCTGGAGTCGATGGGATTCAAGACCTTCGGCTTCGCCGGTGGGCGCGAGGACGTCTGGGAGCCAGAGGAGATCTACTGGGGGCCGGAGGCCCAGTGGATGGGCGACAAGCGCCACAGCGGCGCCCGAGAGCTCGAGAACCCTCTCGGCGCCGTCCAGATGGGCCTGATCTACGTGAATCCGGAAGGGCCGAATGGCAAGCCGGACCCGATCGCTTCGGCACGTGACATCCGCGAGACCTTCGCCCGCATGGCCATGAACGACGAGGAGACCGTGGCGCTCGTCGCCGGCGGGCATACCTTCGGCAAGGCCCACGGCGCGGCTGATCCGGGCAAGTACGTCGGCCCCGAGCCGGAGGGCGCTGGCATCGAGGAGCAAGGCTTCGGCTGGAAGAACAGCCTCGGCAGCGGCAAGGGCGTTCACACCATCACCAGCGGCATCGAGGGCGCATGGACCAGGAACCCTGTCAACTGGGACAACGGCTACTTCGAGAACCTGTTCGGCTATGAGTGGGTGCTGACGAAGAGCCCGGCCGGTGCGCACCAGTGGACGCCCACGGACCCCGCCGCGAAGGACACGGTGCCCGACGCACATGATCCGTCCCGGCGCCATGCCCCGATGATGACCACGGCCGACATGGCCATGCGCATGGACCCGGCCTACGAGAAGATCTCGCGCCGCTTCATGGAGCACCCGAAGGAGCTCGCCGACGCCTTCGCCCGCGCCTGGTTCAAGCTGACGCACCGAGACATGGGCCCGCTCGCGCGCTACCTCGGCCCGCTGGTGCCGAAGGAAGTGCTGATCTGGCAGGACCCGATCCCCGCCGTGGATCACGAGCTGGTCGACGAGCAGGACATCGCGGCCCTGAAGGCCAGGATCCTCGCGTCCGGCCTGTCCATCTCCCGGCTGGTGACGACCGCCTGGGCGTCGGCCGCGACGTTCCGCGGCAGCGACAAGCGCGGTGGCGCCAACGGTGCCCGCATCCGCCTCGCACCTCAGAAGGACTGGGAAGTCAACCAGCCCGCCGAGCTGGCGAAGGTCCTGCAAGCGCTGGAGGCGATCCAGAAGGAGTTCAACGGGGCGCAGTCGGGCGGCAAGAAGGTCTCGCTGGCCGACCTGATCGTGCTGGGCGGCTGCGCGGCCGTGGAGGCGGCTGCGAAGAAGGCCGGGCAGGAGGTGAAGGTCCCCTTCTCGCCGGGGCGCATGGACGCGTCGCAGGAGCAGACCGACGTGGACTCGTTCGCCGTGCTGGAGCCGGCCGCGGACGGGTTCCGCAACTACGCCCGCAAGGGGCTCGAGGGATCGGCTGCCGAGCTGCTGGTGGATCGGGCCAACCTGATGACGCTGACCGCTCCCGAGATGACCGTCCTGGTCGGTGGCCTGCGCGCCCTGAACGCGAACGTCGGGCAGGCCAGGCACGGCGTGTTCACCAGGCGCCCCGAGGCGCTGACCAATGACTTCTTCGTGAACCTGCTGGACATGCGCACGAAGTGGCAGAAGTCCGCCACGGCGGAGGGCGTGCTGGAGGGGCGCGATCGGTCGACGGGTGAGGTCAAGTGGACCGGCACCGTCGTCGATCTCGTCTTCGGTTCGAACTCCCGGCTCCGGGCCCTCGCGGAGGTCCATGCGTGCAGCGACTCGCACAAGGCGTTCGTGCGTGACTTCGTGGCGGCCTGGAATAAGGTGATGAACCTGGATCGCTTCGACCTGGCCTGATCTCGGCCGGGCCCAGGCCAGGTCGTCCCCGCCCGGCGACTCGGGCGCACGTGGAGAGGAGAGACGATGGAGCACGGCATGCTCGAATGGGGGGCCTTCCTGGCCTTCGTGCTGGCGATGCTGGCGCTCGACCTGGGTGTCTTCAACCGCAAGGACCACGTCGTCGGCCCCCGCGAGGCGCTGGGCTGGTCGGTGCTCTGGGTGTCGCTGGCGCTCTGCTTCGGCGGCTACGTCTGGTACCGCTTCGGCAGCGAGACCGGGATGCAGTACCTGACCGGCTACGTCATCGAGAAGTCGCTCTCGGTGGACAACATCTTCGTCTTCGTCGTCATCTTCGGCGCGCTGGGCATCCCGCCCATCTACCAGCACCGGGTCCTCTTCTGGGGCATCCTCTCGGCGCTGGTGATGCGCGGCGCCATGATCGCCGCCGGGGCGGCGCTGCTCTCCCGCTTCCACTGGATCATCTACGTCTTCGGCGCCTTCCTGATCCTCACCGGCGTGAAGCTCCTGTTCGCCGGCGGCACCGCCGACCACCCGGAGAAGAGCGCGGTGTTCCGCCTCCTGCGCCGCGTGGTCCCGGCCAGCCCGCGCCTCGACGGCAACCACTTCTTCACGAAGGAGAACGGCAAGTGGCTCGCCACGCCCCTCTTCTTCGCGCTGGCCCTCATCGAGGTCACCGACGTGATCTTCGCGGTCGACTCCATCCCGGCCATCTTCGCGGTGACCAGCGACCCGTACATCGTCTTCACCTCCAACGTCTTCGCCATCCTGGGCCTGCGGTCCCTCTACTTCCTGCTGGCGAGCTACGTGGAGAAGTTCACCTACCTGAAGCCCTCGCTCGCCCTCGTCCTCATGTTCGTGGGCGGGAAGATGGCGCTCATCGACGTGGTGAAGATCCACGCCGCCGCCTCGCTGGCGGTGGTGGTGTCGATCCTGGCCATCGGCATGGTCGCCTCGGTCATCCGCAGCAAGCGGAACGCCGCTGGCGCGGCAGGCGGCGGCCCGACGGGCGCATGAGCCAGCCCAGGAAGGCGATCACCGCGCCGGGACGGCCCACCTGAACAGCCGGTTCCAGCAGATCCGGGAGGCGGCGCAGCAGGATCCAGAAGAGCCGGTCGGCCGGCTGGATCGGCGGCGTAGCGGTGATCCGCCAGCACCACCCCGGCCCCGGGGAGCCGCCCGACCCATCCGTCGGTGAACCAGAACCAGACGCGCGCGGCCCTGGAGTAGACCGGATGGGCACAACAGGCGTCACCGTGACTCCGACCTGCTGGTTCAGGCATCCAACGTCGTCAGCCTTCCCCGAGTCGCGGCCCGCATGAACCTCACGCGCCGGTATCGTCGTCGGGTCTGAAGGCGCTCCGGCACGGACGGACGGTACAGTGGCCAGCCACGGCCGCTGATGGCGCTGGACCAGGGGTCCCGGTGACCGGGCACATGACCCGTCCCGGACAGGCATCCCGCAAGGGCTGTCACGCCTTTGTCGTGGACAACGCCCGATCGCCACCCTACTTCACCGGCGCAAGCCTTCTTGCCCGGAGACGCACCATGACCCGACAGCTGACCAGGCTTCTCCCCGTGACCGCACTCCTGCTCGCCGCCTGTGGCGGGGAGGTGGCTCCCGATCCCGCTGCGGACGCCGCCCCGACCGAGGCGGCCATGGCCGCCATTCGCCAGTCCGCGCAGTCCGGGGACCGGGGGAAGGCCACCGCCTACGTGGTGCACGGGATCAACGGCAAGGACCTGGGGCTGCCCGAGGCGCTGCCGGTGGACGTGCAGGTCGGCGACGCCTGCGCCCTGACCGGCTTCCAGTTCCGGAGCATCGCCGGCCCGCTCTCGCTCCCGCCCGGCACCTACGACGTGAAGGTGAGGCTCGCCGCCACCCCCGCCTGCTCCGGGGCCGTGGCCATCTCCGCGCCCGGCCTGGTGCTCGATGCCGGCGCCAATGTCTCGATCGTCGCCCACCTCGACGACGCCGCCACGGCCGCCCCCACGGCGTCGGTGTTCGCCAACGACGTCACCATCGCCTTCGGGCGGTCGCGCGCCATCGCCCGCCATGCCGCCGCCTTCGGCGGGGTGGACGTGCTGGTGGACGGCAAGGTCGCCTTCGCCGACCTGAGCAACGGCGAGCAGGGGACCGCCACGCTGAGGCCCGGCAACCACACCCTCGCCATCGCGCCGGCGGGGAGCACCGGGGCGGTCTTCGAGAAGGAGCTGCGCTTCAAGCCCTTCACGGTCTACGCCGCCTACGCGGTGGGGACCCCGTCGAAGGGGACCTTCGAGGTGCTGCTGCAGACCCTCCCCATGTCCCGCTGGCCCGAGCGGGTGAAGCCGGCCACGGCCTACGTCGTCCACGGCATCAACGGCAAGGATCTCGGCGCCGCCGAGGCGCTGCCGGTGGACGTCGAGGTGGGGGGCACGTGCGTGCTCACCAGCTTCAAGTTCCGCGACGTCGCCGGGCCGCTGAAGCTCGCCCCCGGCACCTACGACGTGAACGTCCGCCTGGCCGCGGATCCCGCCTGCTCGGGCGCGGTGGCCATCGCCGCTCCGGGCCTGATGCTCGCGCCGGGAGCCAACGTCTCGATCGTGGCCCACCTCGCCGATGCCTCGACCGCCACCCCGACCGCTTCGGTGTTCCCCAACGACACCAGCCGGACCCATGGAAAGGCCCGGGTGGTGGCCCGCCACGGCGCCAACTTCGGCCCGGTGGACGTCCTGGTGAACGGCGCCGTCGCCTTCCCGGACCTCGCCAACGGGAAGCAGGCGATGGCCGACCTGAAGCACGGCACCTACGAGATCGCCATCGCCCCGGCCGGGACCACCACCGAGGTGTACACCAACACCCTGAAGCTGAAGCCGGGCCGGGCCTACAACGCCTACGCGGTGGGGACGCCGGCGGGCGGCACCTTCGAGGTCCTGCTCCAGGTGACCAAGGTCGGCCGTCACTGCGACCTGTCGCGCGGCGAGGGGCACGACTGACCCGCCCGCCATCCCAGCCCGACCCCAGGTCACATGCGCCCGCCGGCGCTCCCTGAAGGGTCGGGCGCATCCGCAGCGCAGCTCACGATCGAACAACGAGTCAAAGGAGCTTCAAACCATGCAGATCAGGATCGCTTCCGCCGCAGCCCTCGCCACCCTCCTCGCCTTCGCCGCGCCCGCCCGGGCCGACCACCACATGGGAAAGGACATCGTCGACACCGCCGTCGCCGCCGGCAGCTTCAAGACCCTCGCCAAGGCGCTGGGTGAGGCTGGTCTCGTCGCCACGCTCAAGGGCCCCGGCCCGTTCACCGTGTTCGCGCCGACCGACGAGGCCTTCGCCAAGCTCCCCGCCGGCGCGCTCGACAAGCTGCTCGCCGACAAGGAGAAGCTCAAGGCGGTGCTGCTCTACCACGTGGTGGCCGGCAAGGTGACGGCCAAGGACGTGGTGAAGCTGACCAGCGCCAAGACCGTCCAGGGCGGCTCCGTGACCATCGCGGTCAAGGGTGAAAAGGTCATGGTCGACGGTGCCACCGTGGCCACGGCGGACGTCATGGCGTCGAACGGCGTCATCCACGTGATCGACACCGTCCTCATGCCGAAGTAGCTCCGCCCTCGGGGCGGGCGCCGGGGCGACGATTTCGCTGGCGGCGGGCGGCGTGGACGGAGACACTCCCGGACGGAGGGTCACCCCGCCATGACGTCCGCCGCACCGAGAGGTCCGCGCCACAGCCGCGCCACGTCCCACGCCCTCGCGGCGCTCCTGCTCGCCGTCCCCGGGCTGGCCTGGGCCGCCGAGGGGCCAAGCCTGGAACCCACGCCCACGCCGGCTCCCGCGGCGAGCCGGCTCCTCCCCTTCGGCGCCGAATGGGCGCGCGCGCGTGGCATCGACCTCCCGTCGCCGTTCGGCGTGGGGGTCTTCCTGGTCTCGATGCGACGGGACATCGAGGTGACCGACGTCCGCGTCACGCTCCCCGGCAATGCGCCGGCCAGCGTCAGCAACGTGGCCACCTTCGCCGTGCACAACAACACCACCATGCTGGCCGCCAAGGTGGACGCCTGGCTGCTTCCGGTGCTGAACGTCTACCTGCTGGGCGGCTACTCCTGGACCGACAGCCGGCTCAACGCCACCGTCACCATCGACCGGCCGGCCCTCCCGCCGCTGGTCCTCGACGTCACCACGGACGACCAGGTCGGCGGCCCGCTCCTCGGCGGCGGCGCCACGCTGGTGGCGGGCTACGGCCCCTGGTTCATCATGGCCGACGCCAACCTCTCCGTCTCGGACATCGCCGCCTTCGACGAGCCGCTGGCGGCCCTGTTCGCCTCGGCGCGCACCGGCTGGTCCGGCACGACCGGCTGGGGCAGCTGGCGGGCCTGGGTGGGGCTGGCCTGGCTGGAGACCAGCCGCACGCTCAAGGTCACCACGGAGACCTCGATTGGCCCGGTCCTCCTCGAGAATCGACCAGCAACCCGTCAACCCGCTCACCGCCCAGCTCGGCGGGAGCCTGAGCATCGGGAAGCGCTGGGAGGCGATGCTCGAGGTCGGAGGCAACGCCGACGCCGACCGGGTCGTCGTCTTCTCGGCGGTGTACCGGTTCTAGTCTCCCCTGCCGGGACGGTCGGCGACCGATGGGCCTCGTAGTGGAAGGGGCCCGTCGGCGCGCGGATCGCGTCACCCTACCCGGCGCGCGCTGCCGCCGTGATCGTGGCCAGCTCGAGCCGGAACGGGCCCGCCTGCCCGTCCGAGATCAGCAGCCCGAGGCTGGACACGTGCGTGGGGTCGAGGGTCCCGGGCACGGGCCGGCCGCGGAAGCGCGGGGCGAAGGACGCGAGGGCGAGCCTCACCGTCTGCCACGTGCCGGCCCCGGTCTCGAAGGCGGCCTGGTAGACCACGCCGTCGAAGTCCCCGGAGGTGCGCAGGTTCAGCTTGTAGCGCTTCCCGTCACCGCGCACCCGGAGCTCGATGGCGTCGCAGGCGGAGAGGTCGACGGGCTGGTCGTGGCGGCGCACCGACGCGAAGCCGCCGCCCCGCTCCAGCGAGAGCTCGCCGGCGAAGACCCCGACCCCATCACCGGCGCGCATTCCGCTGGACGACCGGCCTCCCATGACGACGTCATCGGTCGACCGCCAGCGCGCCACCTCCCCGGGATCACTGAAGTCGGCGAGGATCATCTCGTGTCGGCTCCGTCACGGCACCAGGCCGCTCTTCTGCACCGCCCAGCTCCAGAGCCGTTCACGCTCCGCCGGGGTGTCGGAGCGCCGGGTCGACGCCAGGCGGTGCAGCGGTCGTGGACGGCGATCGTGCCAGAACTGCCCGCTCTGCTCCAGGGGCGCGCCCTCGTCGACGGCGAGCCAGGCCAGGGTGTCCGCGCCGTCGGCCGGGCTGCGCAGCAGCGGTCCGACGACGCGCTTGAAGGTCGGGAGCGACCGCGCCAGGCCGGGGGTGTCGGCCCACCCGGGGTGCATGGAATGCACGACGATGCCGTCGCCGGCCAGCCGCTTCGCCCACAGCTCGGCCAGCGTCACCTGGGCCCGCTTGGCACGGGCGTAGGCGATGGTGCCGTCGTAGCCGTCCGCCGGCATCTCCAGCCGCTCCACCGACAGCGGCTCGCTGTACATGCCCCCCGACGAGACCCACAGCACGCGAGCGGGGGCGCCGGCGCGCAGCGCGGGCAGCAGGAGGCCGGTGAGCAGGAACGGGCCGACCACCTGGCTGGCGACGGTGAGCTCGATGCCCTGGGGGCTCTCCTGCCGGACGTCGTCGAGCGCCCCCGCATTGTGGATCAGCACGTGGATGGCCGGGTGGCGGTGCAGCAGCTCCGCGGCGGCCCGGCGGACGGCCACGAGGTCTCCCGTGTCCGCGACCACGAAGGCGACCTTCGGGTTCCCGGTCGCCTCACGCAGCCCGGCGCAGGTCGCCTCGGCCTTGCGCGCGTCGCGGGCGATGACCTCGATGGAGGCGCCCAGGCCGGCCAGGATGCGCGCCGCCTCCAGCCCGAGCCCGGAGGTGGCGCCCGTCATCACCATCACGCGGCCCGCCACCCTCCCCCCGTCGAGCGGCGCCCAGTGATCGAGCCGCCGCCGCAGCGCCGAGCCGAGGCGCGTGAAGCTGCCGACGACGCTCCACTCGAGCGCGGCGTCCACGCGGTCGGCGACGAAGCTCATCGCCCGCCCCCGCGACCTTCACCGCCCGCCGCAGCCCGGCCGCCGCTCAACGCAGGTACTCCTGCAGGTTGGTCTTCCCGTAGCGGCTGCCGCCGGTCGACTCGTGGAGCTGCCGGGCGATGAGCGCCATGATCCGCTTCACGCCGGCGGTCTTCTCGGGGTCCGTGGCCGGGAGGAGCCGGACGGTGATCTGGCGGTCCTTCTGCGAGAGCTGCACGAAGAAGGCCTGCGAACGCCCCTCCTCGACCGCGACGCAGTCGACCAGCGCGGTGCGGCCCGACCGGTTCAGGTAGACGTCGACCACCTTGAGGATCTCGCTCCCGTCTCGCACCGCCGCGAGCGTGAGGCCCTGGCAGGCGCGCCCGAGGTCGAGCGCCTCCTCGATGACGACATGGGGCATCGGTCGCTCCTCCCCTCTTCCGTCAGGCTCGCCGAGCCGGCGTGGAAGGGGAAGGGGCGACTGGGGTCGGATGGCCAGCCGACATGGGCATTAGGGCCCCTTTTGGGTTCTACGTAACATGGACGCATCCAAGACAAAGGCAGGACACGAAGGGACAGGTACACCGGGGCGCATGAAGCGCTCTGCGACATGGCCACCGCCCGCCGCCGCGGGCGCCGGCACCAAGGAGCTCCACCATGATGCACGCTCGAATCCCCCTGGCCCTCACCCTGGCCGCGGCGCTGGTCGCCTGCGGCTCCTCGTCGGACGACCCCGCCACCGCGACCGAGCCGAACCTGGTCGCGCTGGCCCAGTCCAACCCGAACCTCAGCATCCTGGTCGAGGCCGTCGTGGCGGCGGACCTGCAGGGCACCCTCGCCGGCACCGGTCCCTTCACGGTCTTCGCCCCGACCAACGCCGCCTTCGCCGCCCTGCTCACCGAGCTCGGCATCAGCAAGGCGGACCTGCTCGCCAACAAGCCGCTCCTCACCGCCGTCCTCACCTACCACGTGCTGCCGGCCAAGGTCCTCAAGTCGGGCGTCCCGCTCGGCAAGGCCATCACCACCGTGCAGGGCGGCATCTTCAAGATCGACCAGGTCGGCTCCGACTTCGTCATCACCGACGGCCGCAACCGCACCGCCAAGATCACCGCCACCGACATCGCGGCGGCGAACGGCGTGGTGCACGTGATCGACCGGGTCATCCTGCCGGCCGACAAGAACATCGTGGAGACGGCCCAGGCCATCCCCGACTTCTCCATCCTGGTCGAGGCGGTCGTGGCGGCCAACCTGCAGGGCACCCTGTCGGGCGCCGGCCCCTTCACCGTCTTCGCGCCGACCAACGCCGCCTTCGCCGATCTGCTCACCGAGCTCGGCGTCAGCAAGGCGGACCTGCTGGCCGACACGGCGCTGCTCACCAAGGTGCTCACCTACCACGTGCTCGCCGGGCGGGTCCTGAAGGCCGACGTGGTCCCGGGCACCCAGCCGGCCACCGTCGAGGGTGAGACCTTCTCCATCGACTCGTCGCTCGTGGTCACCGACAAGCGCATGCGCACCGCCCACATCGTGGCCACCGACGTGCTGACCTCGAACGGCGTCATCCACGTCCTCGACAAGGTCATCCTCCCGGCCCCGTAGCCCCGGGCCGACGAGGTGGACCGATCAGGCCCGCTCCCCCGGCTGGTCCGGGTGGGCGGGCCTTCTTCCGGTCGGGACGATGCTGTAGAACGTCCTCTCGATGCCAGGCACGACGAGCGCGCTGCTCCACCGGGCCGCCCGCGGCGACGACGCGGCGGTGCGGGAGTGCCTCGCCCGCTTCGGCCCGATCGTCTGGGGCCTGGCCCGCCGCCTCTCGCCGACCCGCGCCGACGCCGAGGACGCCGTGCAGGAGATCTTCCTCGACCTCTGGGCGCACGGGGATCGCTACGACGCCACCCGCGCCTCGGAGGAGGCCTTCGTGGCCGTCATCTCGCGCCGCCGGCTCATCGACCGCCGGCGCCGGACCTCGCGACGCCCGGTGCTCGAGCCCATCGAGGCGGCCGCCGAGGCCGCCGCGCCGGGAGACTCCGCCGAGCTGGTGGCGGAGGCCGCGCTCGCCGCCCGCGCCATGGCGGGGCTGGGCCAGGAGCAGCGCGAGGTGCTCCGGCTCTCGGTGGCGCAGGGGCTCACGCAGGAGGAGATCGCGGCGCAGACCGGCATGGCGCTCGGCACGGTGAAGTCCCATGCACGCCGCGGGCTCCTCCGCATCCGCAGCATCCTCGCGGGCGAAGGACCCGGTGAGGACACCGTCGAGGAGGAAGCCCGTTGACCCGCCCCACCGACCGCAAGGACGCGCTGCTCGCCGATCGGGCCCTGGACGGGCTCTCCGAGGCGGAGGCGCGCGACCTGGAGCGGCTCGGCGCCGCCGGGGACGACTCCCTCGACCTCGCCGCCGCGGCGGTGGCCCTGGCCGAGCTCGGTCCGCTGGAGCCGATGCCGGAGCTCCTGGCGGCCCGGGTGCGGGCCGGGGCACGCACCGAGGCCCGCCGGCGCCCGCGCCGGGACCTGGGCCGCTCGGCGGGGTGGCTCGCCGCCGCGGCCGCGGTGCTCCTGGCCGTCTTCGCCTGGAGCCGGCCGCCCCAGGTGGTGGAGAAGATCGTGAAGGTCGAGGTGCCTGCGCCGCCGGCGCGGCCGGCGACGCCGGCGGAGCGCCGCGCCGAGCTGCTGGCACAGGCCGCCGACGCGAGGACCCTGGCCTGGTCGGCGACGCCGGATCCCGCGGCCCGGGGGGCCACGGGGGATGTGGTCTGGTCCGAGTCGAGGCAGCAGGGCTACCTCCGGATCCGGGGCCTGGCCGCCAACGACCCCTCGCGCGCCCAGTACCAGCTCTGGATCTTCGACGCCCGCCGCGACCAGGCCCACCCGGTGGACGGCGGCGTCTTCGACGTCCAGGGCGGCGACGTGGTCGTGCCCATCCACGCCGCCATCCGGGTGTTCGAGCCCACGCTGTTCGCGGTGACCGTCGAGAGGCCGGGCGGGGTGGTGGTGTCGAAGCGCGAGCGGATCGTGCTCACCGCCGCCCTGTGATGGGCCGGTGCACGGGCATCCGGCGGCGATCTCGCTCAGGGAGGCGGCCCGCCGGGCGCCAGCTCCAGCAGGATCTCGTTGGTCCGCAGGAACCAGGGCATGAAGGGCGGGTCGTAGCGGGCCCAGATCGGCTCGCCCACCGCGGTGAGGCCGGCCGACGGCCAGCGCCGCGCGCAGCGTGGCGAGGTGCTCCTCGTACCGGCTGGCGGACCAGGTGCCGGAGTAGGTGTGCGCGGCGACGCGCCGGGCCGGCACGGCGCGGAAGGAGATGGCCGGGTCGAGCGGCTCGGGCAGGGTCTCCAGCGTGTAGGTCGACGGCATCATGAACTGGATGATCCAGCGCCCCTCCTGGCCCGCCTGCGTCACCGGCGCCGTCATGGCGATCTTGGCCGGCTCCGACTGGGTGACCGGCGCGGTCATGGCGATCTTCTTCTCCCCCCGGTTCTTGCCGAAGATGTAGGCGGCCAGGATGCGGAAGCCCGCGTTGCCGGCCTCCTCGCGGCTCCCGCCCACCACGGTCTCGGCCACCAGGTAGGGGGCGTACTCGCGGACCTCGAAGGCCTCCCGGCGCTCGACGACGCGGTAGCTGGGCTTCTCGATGGCCATGGCGATTGGGGGCGCGGCGAGGAGCGCGCCGAGGACGGCAGGGAGGAGGAGGCGCGCGCTCATCGTACGATCATTAGCAGGCGGCGGGGGGAGGTGGCAGGCCGATACGGGTCTCCGCCGCGTGACGATGACTGCCCGCGCCGGCCGATCTACCCTCTACCCTGCCCTGCGGAGCGAGCGTAGGCGACCCTGGTCACCTCGAGGTGAACGACATGCTGGATACCGAGAGACCCTCTTCCCTGGCCGGCCTCCGGGCGTTGCTGGTCGCGCTCCCCGGGCTGGTGGCCTGCGCCACCATCGGTCCCGAGCTCAGCCCGGGAAGGCGCGCCTTCCAGGACGGCTGGTCGGTCTCGCTGCACGACAAGGGATCGGGGACCTACCAGGCCGTGGTCCAGCACCCGCCGGGGCGCTTCGGCGGCCCTCCAGGTGCCGTGAAGGGCCACCTCGAGGGCGAGACGGTGAAGCCTTCCACCTGGGGTGTCACTCGCAAGGCAACCACCAGCTCTGGAGATGGCGGCTACACGGTCTCACTCGCCCGCAACAGCGCGACGGTCGAGGCCCTGCCGGCCACCACCGTCGAGGAGTCACAGGAGCTGGTGCGGACGACGTGGGACTTCGACCGTGCTCGCTGGAGGTCCGGTCGGCCATTCCGCCTCGTCCTCGCCGCGGGGTTCGGCCCTCCTGACCAGGTGGTGCTGGAGATCCGCCTCGGCCCCGAGCCGGGCAGCTCCGCCGGGCTCGAGCTCCAGGTGATCTCCAGCGGGATCGTGAGCGGCGGCTTCACGGCGTCATCGGGGGCCTGGCTCCGGCTCTTCTCGCCCCCGGGGCCGCGTGCGACGAGCCGCCAGCGTCTCAGGGGCGGGAGGCCGGCTGGATCGACTCCAGCCGCTCCCTCGCCCGCCGGTACTTCTCGAAGCGCTGCTCGTCCTCGGGCCCGATCGCCTTGAAGCGGCTCCGGTCCATGTTGTCCGCCAGGTCCGCCAGCTTCACCCTCCTGGCCAGCGGGTCCTTCCCGGCGCGCTCGATGGCAGCGTCGTAGGGCTCGCCCTCGCCCTTCGTCAGCGCGGCCACGGCCAGGACCTCCGCCTCGGGCAGCCCCTTGCGCCGCAGCACGTCGAGCGAGAGGCCACCGTCCTCGACGACGTCGTGCAGCACGGCCACGCGTCGCTCCTCCAGGGACTCCATCTTGAGCATCACCCGGAGCGGGTGGAGGAGGTAGGGGGCGCCTGCCTTGTCGAGCTGCCCCTCGTGGACCTGCGCCGCGAGCGCGATGGCCTGTTCCAGGGTCATTTCGTGTCGCCTCCTCGGGACTGGCCGACCACCCCGCCCGTGACCTGCATGAGTGGGCTGGCCTCGTCGGCGCCACGCCATTAGACCACGGAGGTCGTACAGGCCGCAGGCACTGCCGGTGACGAAGGGAGCTCCGCCCATGTCGAGGCTTCGGGTCAACGCGTTCGGTATCTCCCTCGATGGCTACGGCGCCGGCCCCGACCAGGGGCTGGACAACCCGATGGGGGTCGGGGGCATGGCGCTGCACCAGTGGGTCCTCGGCACGAAGACGTTCCAGAGGATCCACGCCGACTTCGCCGCATCGCTCATCGGCGACGCGCCCGGCCGGGAAGGCGTCGACGACGACTTCGCCAGCGCGCGGCTTCGAGAACGTCGGCGCCTGGATCTTGGGCCGCAACATGTTCGGTCCGATGCGGGGCCCCTGGTCCGACGACGGCTGGAAGGGCTGGTGGGGCAAGAACCCGCCCTACCACGTGCCCGTCTTCGTGCTCACCCACCATGCCCGCGCGCCCATCGCCATGGAGGGCGGGACCACCTTCCACTTCGTGACCGACGGCATCCAGGCCGCGCTGGAGCGGGCCAGGGAGGCGGCTCGAGGCCGGGACGTCCGGCTCGGCGGCGGCGTCGCCACCGTCCGCCAGTACCTCGCCGCGGGGCTGGTCGACGAGATCCACCTGGCCATGGCGCACGCGCTCCTCGGCCGGGGCGAGCACCTCTTCGCCGGCCTCGACCTGGTGCGCCTCGGCTACAGGTGCACGGAGCACGCCGCCACGGACGACGCGACCCATGTCGTCCTGACGAGGTGACCTCCGCGCCCCGAGGGCTGGCAGCGCGCCGCCGTCAACCGACGTTCACGCCCGGGGCCCGGGCGGATCCCCCGGCCCCACCGGTCAGCGTCCGCTTGCCGGAGACAATTGGTTGCGATGTGAACGGTCGCGCCACATGTGGCTGCAGGCGGTGGAGTCGCGCCGCACCGGCGACCGGCTCCAGGCCCGCCCGCCACGCCCCGTTCTCGCACAGTGAAGCCGCCACCCGGGAGGTCCGACATGCAGGCCCGAGGCACGAGCACCGAGCAGCCCCTCTCCCACTGGTGGCGTCATGGGACGTTGCTGGTGATGATCTTCGGCTTCTCGGTGCTGACCGTGGTCACCGTCCTCACCTACACCAACGCCCCGCCCATCCCGCGCCAGGTGGTCGACGAGACCGGCGCCCAGCTCTTCTCCGGCGAGGACGTCGAGCGCGGGCAGGAGATCTTCCTCGAGCACGCCCTCATGGAGCACGGCACGCTCTGGGGCCACGGAGCGTACCTGGGGCCCGACTACACGGCCGAGCACCTCCACCGCGAGGTGGGCATCGCCCGCGATCTCGCGGCCGCCCGCCGGTTCGGGAAGCCCTTCGCCGAGCTCCCGGCCGGCGCGCAGGCGCAGGTGGGCGACGAGGTCCGCCTCGAGCTCAAGGCGAACCGCTACCAGGAAGCCACCGGCAGGCTGGTCCTGTCGGCCGGCGAGGCCGCCGCCACGCGCGCCCTCCAGGGCTACTGGGGCGACTACTTCTCGAAGCCGCGCTCCGCCCCCGGGCTGCCGCCGCAGAGCATCTCCGACCCGGAGGAGATCCGGCAGCTGAACGCCTTCTTCTCCTGGGCCACGTGGGCCACCGTCACGAACCGTCCCGGCGAGGACTACACCTACACCAACAACTGGCCCTTCGACCCGGACGCGGGCAACCGCCCCTCCACCCAGGCCTACGTGTGGAGCGCCCTGAGCCTGGTGGTCCTGCTCGCCGGCCTGGGGCTGGTCCTGCTCATGTTCGGCAAGTACCACTTCCTCGGGTGGGGGGGGAACGAGGACGAGCCCCGGCCACAGGCCGCCTCCGCCCCGATGGTCCTGACCCCGAGCCAGCGCGCCACCGGGAAGTACTTCGTCGTGGTGGCGCTGCTCTTCCTCTTGCAGACCCTGGTCGGTGGCGCCCTGGCCCACTACCGCGTCGAGCCCTTCTCCTTCTACGGCATCGACGCCATCGTGCGCCTGGCCCCCTACAACCTGATGCGCACCTACCACCTCCAGCTGGCCATCTTCTGGATCGCCACGGCCTGGGTCGCGGGCGGCCTCTTCCTGGCGCCGCTGGTCGGCGGCGCCGAGCCGCCGGGCCAGGAGCGGCTGGTCAACGTCCTCTTCTGGGCCCTGGTGGCGGTGGTGGTGGGGAGCCTGGGCGGCGAGTTCCTCGGGGTGACCGGCCGCCTCGGGCCGGCGTGGTTCTGGCTCGGCCACCAGGGCTCGGAGTACCTGGACCTGGGGCGCCTCTGGCAGCTCCTGCTGGCCGCCGGCCTGGTGCTGTGGCTCTTCCTCATGTTCCGGACGCTGCGCCCGGCCATCCGGCGGGAGGGATCGGGCGAGGTGTCGGCCCTGTTCCTCTACGCCGCCGCCGCCATCCCCGTCTTCTACCTGCCGGCCCTCTTCTACGGCCCGCGCACCAACTTCGCCGTCATCGACAACTGGCGCTTCTGGATCATCCACCTGTGGGTGGAGGGCTTCTTCGAGCTCTTCGCCACCGTGATGGTCGCCATCATGTTCCGGCAGCTCGGGCTCGTCACCACGCGCACCGCGACGCGGCTGGTGTACATCGACGCCATCCTCTTCCTCACCGGGGGGATCATCGGGACCGGGCACCACTGGTACTTCACCGGCCAGGGGACGCTCAACATGGGCCTGGCCGCCTGCTTCTCGGCCCTGGAGGTGGTGCCGCTGACGCTCCTCACCCTGGACGCCTCGGGCTTCATGGCGCTGCGGCGGCGCGCGGCCGCCGAGGACCGGACCAACCTGGCCTCGAAGCACCGCTGGGCCATCTACTTCTTCATCGCCGTCGGGGTCTGGAACTTCATCGGCGCGGGCGTCTTCGGCTTCCTCATCAACACCCCCATCGTCTCCTACTTCGAGGTGGGCACCACGCTGACCGCCAACCACGGCCACGCGGCCATGTTCGGCGTGTTCGGCATGCTGGCGCTGGGCGTGACCGTGTTCGGCCTCCGCGCGCTCCAGGACGACGAGGGCTGGCGCACCACCGAGCCGTGGATCCGCGTCGGCTACTGGGGGCTCAACGCCGGCCTCTCGCTCATGATCGTCCTCGACCTCTTCCCGGCCGGCGTCCTCCAGCTCTGGGACGTGATCAGCAACGGGTACTGGCACGCCCGGCGCCTCGAGTTCCTGCAGGGCGGGACCTTCCACCTGCTCGAGTGGGTCCGCATCGGCGGTGACATGGTCTTCCTGCTGCTGGGCGCCGCTCCCATCGCCGTGGCCGCGCTCCTGGCCGTCCTGCGGCGCGGGCGCGTCCCCTCGCCAGGCTAGCGGCGCCGGCTCCTGCCATCTACACCCCCGGGTACCTCTCCTCCTCGTACCCCTCCCCCGGCGCGCGCGTCCCGAAGCGGACCTGCCACAGGTCGTCGGCGACCGTGCCGATGACCCCGGCCAGCTCGACCTGCTGGCGCCACGCCGCCGGGAGGCCCGGCTCGCCGTGGACCAGCCCCAGCAGGCTGCCGGCGATGCTCCCGGTGCTGTCGCTGTCGCCGGAGTGGTTGACCGCCAGCAGCACGCCGTGGCGGAAGTCCGTGGCCACCAGCGCGCAGTAGAGCCCGATGGCGACGGCCTCCTCGGCGGTCCAGCCACGGCCCAGCGACTCGACCTGCCGCGCCGACGGATGCCCGTCCGCGGCGAGCCGGAGCGCCCGCTCGACGGCGCGCAGCGTCTCCTCGTGGCCGGGCGCCCGGCGCAGCGGCGCCAGCGCCAGCTGGGCGGCCTCCGCGAGCCCCTCGCCGCGCACCATCAGCCCGATCACCTCCGCCAGCCAGGCCGCCGGGAGCCAGCCCGTCGGGTGGCCGTGGGTGAGGGCCGCCAGCACGCCGCCGAGCTCGAACGGCGCCTCGGCCACGAGGCCGACCGGGGCGATGCGCATCACGCCGCCGCAGCCCTTGGAGTCGTTGATGGGCTCCTCGCGCGTGCCGCGCCGGCCGCCCTCCAGCGCGGACAGGCAGGTGGCGCCGGGCGCCCGGCGGGCGTGCAGGGCGCGCTGGTCCATCAGCCAGCCGTCGTAGGTGTGGTCGGCGTCCCGCCCCAGCCCCTGCGTCCGCAGCCAGCGCCGGTAGGCGCCGTGGACCACCGCCTCCACCGAGGCCAGGCCGCGCCCGGTCCAGCGGTTGAAGGCCCGGATCAGCCCCTCCGCCGTGAAGAGCGTCAGCTGCGTGTCGTCGGTGATGGCGCCGCGGCGGCCATAGGCGGCCTCGAAGTCGGTGAGCCCGGCCGGCCCGTGGCGCCGGCGGATGGTGGCGAGATCGTCGAACTCGATCGGTGCGCCCAGGGCGTCTCCGATGGCGCCGCCGAGCAGGCAGCCGCGGAAGGCGGCGGGCGTGGCGCGGTCGTCGTGGAGCGGGGCAGCCATGCACCCATGCTATCCGGGCGACGGACACCGGGGCCCCGGGGACGCACGCCCAACCAGAGGACTCTTCACGAGGGAGGAGCTGTTGCGCGAGCTGGCCCACCGCGTCGCCGACGGGGAGTTGAAGACCGTGAGGTGAACGACGAGTCGCCCGGGCGTTGCAGGCCGCAGGCAAGCAAGACCGGCGCGCCCAGGCGGCCAAGGTGAGCGCGGGTCGCTCGAGAAGCTGGCCGGGGACTGCCCTGCGCCGTTGAACCCACTCGGGATTCCCTGGCGCCTGCGCCAACTCGCCCGACGGGCGGCCGGGTCAACGCGAAGAGGGCCTTTCGGCCGATCACGATTCGTCCCACCGTGCCAGTCGAGGTCTCCGGAAGAGGGGAGACGGGCAGGCCGCCACTCCCGACGACCAGCGCCCCTTGATCGAGGCCGAGAGGTGCACCATGGCCATCGCCGTCACCCGGGCGTCCGTCCGCCGTGCCTTGCGCAGTCCCGCTGCTGTGGTCGCCGTGCTCGCGGCGCTCGCACAGCCCGCCGTGGCCGCCTACACCTCACCGCAGGTCAGGGCCGTCGAGGCCCTCGAGGCCACGTCCCTCAGGCCCATCCGGCTCGCCGTCGTGGGCGGGATGCCGCGAAGCGTCTCGCTCGATCTCCCGGTCGCCGGCGCGACGCCGACTGCTCGAGCGCGAGCGTTCCTCTCGGCCTACGCGCCGCTCTTCCACCTCGATCGCCCCGGCGTGGCCGTGACGCCGGCACGGGTGCTGCGCCCGGTGGAGGGGGTCGCGGTCGTCCGGCACTCACAGACCTGGGGCGGGATCCCCGTGTATGGCGCCCACCTCGACGTCTTCCTCGCGTCGGATGCCGCGGGCGGAGCCCGGGTGGCATACGCCGGCGCCTCGCTGCTGAACCCGGTGATCGTGGACGCGGATCCACCGATCCTCCTCGCCATGGACACCACGCCCCGCCTGAAGGGCACGGACGCGGAGCTCATCGCCTACGCCGTGGCCGGGTGCGCGGCGGCAGACGGTCCCGAGCCGCGGCTCGAGATCGTCGATCCGGCCGTCCTCGGCCTGGAAGGTGCGCCACGGCTCGCCTGGCACGTCGCGCGCCCGAGGTGCGCGGGGAACGAGGCGCTGGTGGACGCCTTGACCGGCGAGGTCCTCTTCCGCAACTCCTTCGTGCGCGAGGATGGGTACTGGAAGGACCAGATGGACCTCGACCTCGAGGACGCCAACGGCGGGACCATCAACTCCACCGGCTGCTTCAACCCGACCACGATGGACGACTGGATCGGAGACGTGGACGGCATCCTTCCCGACTACCTCGGAGACGCCGACGCGGTCGTGGCCTGGCACGGTGCCCGGGACACCTACCGGACCTGGCACGACCTGTGGGGTTGGCACTCCTTCGACGGCGACAATAGCGAGCTGGAGGTCTACGTGCACGCTGGCGTCGAGCACAACGCCCACGGGCTCGCCAACTGCGGCATCGAGATCGGGGATGGCTTCGCCGGGATCGACGTCGTCGCCCACGAGTTCGGCCACATGGTGATCCAGGTGCACTCCGGGTACTACATGTGGAACCAGGCCGGCGCCCTGCACGAGGGACTCTCCGACGCGGCCGCGATGGTGGTGGATTCCGCACGACTGGACGATGTCCGAGGACGTCACGGACGGGTCCGGCCCGGGACGGGCCCTCGACCACCCGGAGCTGTTCACCTGCGGCTGGTACGGCCCGTGCCCGGACCGGATGAGCAAGTACATCTCCACCAGCCTCGACAACGGCGGGATCCATTTCAACGCCGGCATCATCGGCAAGGCGTTCTACCTGCTGGCCGACGGAGGGTCCTTCAACGGCTGGACCGTCGAGCCCATGGGCCGGAATCGGATGGGGTACATCGCGAGCCTCGTCATGCGCGTCATCTCGGACACGGACCGGTTCGTCGACGCGCGCAACATCGCCCTCGCCTTCGCCAGCCCGCCGCTCGACACCCTCTTCGGGCTCGGCGCGAGCGACGCCTGCGCCATCCGAAACGCCTTCCGGGCCGTGGAGATCGGGTTCGGCGACCGTGACTGCGACGGGGTCGAGGAGGAGTCGATCGACACCGACGGCGATGGGGTACCCGACTACCTGGACAACTGCGTCTTCGTGAGGAACCCGGACCAGGCGGATATGGAAGGCGATGGGATCGGCGACCGCTGCGACCAGGACGGCGACAACGACGGCTACCCCGATTCGATGGACACCTGCTGGGGCATCCCGAACGACTTCCGCGATCCCGACCACGACGGGAGCCCCAACTGCATGGACCAGGACGCCGACGGCGACGGTGTGCTGGAAGACGGTGACGGGTCGGGTATCGCGGGCGACCACCCCTGCGCCAGCGGCCAGACCAGGGCCTGTGACGACAACTGCCCCGACGACAGGAACCCCAATCAGTACGACGGCAATGCCAACGGCTTCGGCGACGCCTGCGACCCGGACTTCGACGGGGACGGGATCTACGACGAGGACAACTGTCCCTTCGTGGCCAACGCCGACCAGGCAGACTCGGACGGCGACGGCCTCGGAGACGCCTGCGATGCCTGCCCGATGGATGCCGACGGAGCGTACGCTTGGTATCAGCCGCCCTGCATCCAGCCGCCGGATGGCGGGACCGTGGAGTGCCCGCCGCCCCAGCCTCTCCAGCATGACGCTGACGGCGACGGCATCCCGGACGCCTGCGACACGATGGCGCGCCGGAAGACCGGCTTCCGGATCGACGGCGCGCTCGCGAGCAGGCTGCGGTTCCTCTCCCCGAGCGACAGCGGGAGGGAGCTGCGGGTCACCACGAGCGGGGAGGGAATCGCCTACGCGATGATCAGGCTCTGCGGTTCCCAGGCGGGCGCCCTCGGCGACTGCATCCTCAGCTCGGAGCAGCAGCTCGAGGTGGTCCTGTCCGGACTCGACCCGGGCGCCGCCGCCTGGGTGGAGGACGCCAGCGGCATCCCGCTGGCGCGGGCCGTTCCGTCGTCGACGGGAAGCGTGACCGGGATCCCGCTGGCGCAGGCACCCTTGTCGTCGACCGGCGACGGGACACTGGGTCTCCGCTTCCGCGCGGCGGCCGACACCGACTACCAGCTGGCCCTGGCGCCTGCGCCTGGCTTCATCGGGGAGCTGGTCGTCACCGCGTCGGTCCGGGTCGTCCCTGCCGCCTCCATCAGCCCCTGGCGCCGGCCGCCGATCCCTGGCGCCACGGCACCTCCCCTCCCCCCGACGCGGACGATGACGGGCTCTGGGACTCCATCGACCTCTGCCCCGCGACCTTCGATCCCACCAACCGCGACAGCGACCGCGATCGAGTGGGGAACGCCTGCGACGTCTGCCCCATCACCGCACCCGGTGCCCGCGTCGACGCGGCCGGCTGCTCCATCGCGGATCGTTGCCCGTGCGCCCCGCTCGACACCGCGGCCGACCCCTGGAGGAACCACGGGGCCTACGTCTCCTGTGTCGCAGGCGCGGCGGATCGGTTCGTCGCACTTGGCCTCATCTCCGCAGAGCAGAAGGACGCAGTGGTGGCTGCGGCTGGCGGCTCCGCCTGCGGCCATCGATAGGGAGGCGGCGGGCTTCCGGTGCTCAAGCCGGCGGACCCGCGAAGAGCCCGAGCTGGACCTCGTCGCCGAGCCACCCGTCGGCGGACATGCCGATGGCCGAGGCGATGGACTGGGCGATGGGCAGCAGCTGCCGCTCGCGGTAGTGGGCGTAGTCGAGCGGGGAGCCGCTGCGCGCCTCGACCGGCTCGGCGCCGGCGCGGGTCATGACGTAGTCGACGCGCCCGCGGCGGTCCGTCCAGCCGAGGAGGCGCGCCGCCCGGACCTGCGGCGTCTGCGCGTCGTAGTCGCTGGCGGCCCGGCGGAGCGCCTTGCGGTAGACCAGCTCGGCGTCGAGCTCGCCCCGGGCCAGCTGCCCGGCGATCTCCAGGCCGTAGCCCCGCAGCGCCTCCTCCGGCGCCCCGGCGAAGAGCCGCCGCAGCAGCTCCACCTGGAAGCGGCGGGCCAGCGGCGTGAAGTCGCTCCGGACCGCCTCCATGCCGCGCACCTCCACCTCCGTCGAGCCGTCGGCCGAGAGCAGCAGCCCGGCGTAGCCCTTGCCGCGCCCCCGGCCCTCCGGGCTCGCGTCCCCCTTGAGGCGCGGGATGAAGAAGCGCCGGTAGATCTTCTCGCACCGCATCACCAGGTGGGACTCGACGTCGAACTCCCGCCGGATGCGCCCGGCGAGGTGCTGGTTCAGCGCCGCGGCCAGCGCCCCGCCGAGCCGGGCGAGCGCCTCGTGGCCGGTGGCGTCGTCGAGGCCCGACAGGACGAAGACCGAGTCGGTGTCGCCGTAGAGCACGTGGTGCCCGCGGGCCTCGAACCAGTCGCGGGCGGCCCGGAGGAAGTGCTGACCGAAGGAGGTGATGGCGCCGGCCAGCTCGGTGCGGGCGTAGCGGCAGCCCTGGGCGCCGAGCACGCCGTAGAAGGAGTTCTGGAGGATCTTGTAGACGTACGCCGCGGTCTCGTCGCCGGCCCGGAGCGCGGCCTCCCGCTCCACCGCGTACCTCGCCAGGATGCCCGGCAGGATCCCCTCGGTGCGGTCGAAGCGGGCGCCGTTGGGCGCGACGAGGTCGGCGGGTCCCGGGTGCGCCTCGGCGCGGGCGTGGGCGAGCGGGTCGATGTGGAACGTCCGCATCAGCGAGGGGTAGAGGCTGCGGAAGTCGAAGACCAGGACGTTCCGGAACAGCCCGGCCTCGGCCTCGAGCACCACCCCGCCGGCGGCCCCGGAGACGTCGGCGTCGCTGGGCTCGGGGGGCACGACGCGCCGCGCCCGCAGCGCGGTCCCGTAGATGCGCTCGAAGGCCGGGATGCTGGTCCAGGCCAGATCCAGCGACACCCCGGTCAGGGCCGCCCGCCGCGCCGTCAGCTCGTCGAGGCCGGTCCTGGCCAGGATCTCCAGCACCAGCTCGGAGTCGCGCAGGCAGTAGGCGCAGAAGCGCTCCGGCTCCTCCCGGCGCAGCCGCTCGAGCTCCTCCACCTTCGCCTCGCCGCGCAGGGAGACGGTCTTGCCCTCGCCCAGGACGGCGTGCGCCACGCCGTCGAGGGAGAAGTCGTCGAGCCGGCGCCCCGAGGCGCGCACCAGCCGCAGCCCGTCGAGCACCGCGCGCCCGGGGATCTCGGCCGCGTGCCTCGCGCCGGGGCGCGACCGCACCGTGAGGTCGCCCGGGGTCCGCCCCGCGTCGAACGGGATCCGGTGCGCCTGGCAGCGGCCGGCCAGGACCTTGAGGTCGAAGTCGATGACGTTCCAGCCGGTGACCACGTCCGGGTCGCGCGCCCGGAGCCGCTCCGCCAGCGCCGCCAGCAGGTCCGCCTCGGACCGGTGGCTGGTCACCCCGTCCGACAGGCGCGGCCCGACGAAGTGGACCTCCCCGGGGCCGCGCGGGCCGGCCAGCGACGCGGCGGTGACGGTGCCGGCCCGGTCGGTCTCGATGTCGAGGGCCAGCCAGGCGAGCGGGGGCGCCGTGGCCGCAGGCGCCAGCTCCGGGTCGACGAAGACCAGGTCGACCCGGCGGCCGGGCGTCGACGCGCCGCGGATCTCGACGGGGCCGGTGAGGCCGAGGGCGAGCAGCGCGTCGGAGGCCCGGGCGCGATCGAGACCCCGGGCCGCGACGCCGGCCGCGGCGAGGCGGCGCACGGCCTCCTCGGGCGATCCCTTCCGCAGGTCGAGGCGGGCCAGCGCGTCACCGGCGAGGTCGGCCCACGGCGCCACGTCCAGCGCGGCGTCGTGGGGGCCGGCGAGCAGGTCGAGCGCTCGGCGCCCGTCCGGCGCGGTCACGTAGACCGCCGGCGCTGGCGCGGGGAGCAGGAGGGCGAAGCTGCGCCCGTCCTCGAGCCGCCCGGTGGCCAGGAGGCGCCGCCCCGCCGCGGCTCGCCCGCGCTCCTCCCAGGCCGACACGATGAAGCCACGCGCTGCGGTCACGGCGTCACCCTACACGACGGGCCCGTCGGCGCAGGGGCGGCTGGCGGCGCTTCGAATCGGGTGGCCCCGGAATTCCAGCGCGACCGAAATCGCCAGCCATGCCGGGCGAGAGCCCGCCGAGGCACTTCGACGCGGCCTGCCTCACTTGACGTGAATGCGGGGCACCGGCAGCGTCGCCTGCCGCGTCCCGGGAGTGGTCGGCCCGCAGGCGCGGCCCGACCTGCCCGGGAGAGCGCCCATGAACGTCCTGACGGTGTTCGCACACTCCGGTACCCAGTCGTTCAGCCACGCGGTGCTCGAGCGGTTCGACGCGGGCCTGCGCGCCGCCGGCCATGCCAACGAGATCGTGGACCTCTACGCCATCGGCTTCGACCCCGTCATTCGCGAGCAGGACTCCCCGAACTGGATGGACCCGGACGTCCCCGGGGAGATCCTGGAGCGCATGCGGCTGCGCCAGCGCATGTTCGAGGGTGCCCGCGGCCCCTTCGCGCGCTTTGCGCTGAGGCGGCTCCTGGGGGACCGCGACGACCGCGGCATCATCCGGCTCCTGCAGGAGCGCTACCGCCCGAAGGACGTGGCGGCCCAGCAGGCCAAGGTGGCCCGCGCCCAGGCGCTGGCGTTCATCGCGCCGGTCTACTTCATGGGGTTCCCCGCCATCCTGAAGGGCTGGATCGAGCGGGTCTTCACCCTGGGCTTCGCCTTCGGGCTGACGCCCGAGGGCTGGCGAGGCGACATCCGTGGCCGGCTGCCGCTCCTCCGGCACGAGAAGGCCCTCATCATGCAGTCCACCATCTGGGACGAGCGCGCCTACCAGGAGGGGCTCGCCGCCGCGATGAAGCTGCTGGTGGCCGAGTACTGTCTCCAGTACCCCGGCATCAAGACCGTGGAGCACGTCTACTTCCACGCCGTCCACGGCGCCGACGAGGCGACCCGACGCGGCTACCTGGACGAGGCCTACCGCCGTGGCCGGGAGTTCTGATCGCGCTCGTCGGCGTCGAGGCCTGGTCTCACGAAGGGGATGATCCGGTGCACGCTTGCCGTGTAGCGCCGGTACTCCTCACCGAACACCCGGAGCAGGTCGCGCTCCTCCCTCGGGATGAAGATCCAGACGCCGAGGATGAGGACCGCCGCCGCCACGAGATAGGCCCAGGTCCGGGTCGCCAGCGACAGCCCGGGGAGCACGAAGAGCGCGATGCTCGAGTAGATGGGGTTCCGGCACACACCGTAGGCGCCGGAGGTGACCAGCCTTCCCCGCGGAAACCCGATCAACAGCTGCACGATGGCGGTGAGCCAGAACACCAGGCCCAGGAGGAGGAGCGCCACCCCGAGTGGCATCAGGACGCTCCCGGGAAGCGGCAGTCCGACCAGGTCGGGCCGACGGAGGTGGGCCCACACGGCGCCGGCGGCCGCCGGTGCCGTGAAGAGCATGATCCGGATGCCCTGCCCGAAGATGTTCATCCCGTTGTCGGCCTTGATGAGCCTCGGCATCGCCGTGGTCCTCCGGCCCGGCACCCCGGGGCGCTCCCGGCCGTCGTGCGCCGGCGTGTGGCCCTCGACGGCACCCGGGCCGTGGGCCTCTGCCCGGCGCCGGATCCCGCGCAGCTGGCGTGCCTGCATCACGCGATGCACGGCGCGGGCGACCGCGAGCAGCGGCGCACGCGGAATCTTCGCCAGGCCGCGGAAGGTGCGCTGGGCCGAGCGGCTCGCGGTGCCCGGGGGCGTCATCCACCCTCGCGAGCTCACGCGGACGCGCACCAGGAGCCGGGTCCGGTCGGCCGGGAGCGGGTCGAGCAGGAACTCCCAGCTCGTGCGCAGGCCGCCTCCCTCGTTCGGCACGCCCAGGACGAGGTCTCGGCCAGGCGCCAGTTGCTCGACGACGAACATGTCCGTCGCACCCGGCGCGGCCGGGAGCACGTCGCCCACGGCGATGCGCCCCCAGCCCGGGACGATCTCGCTCGCGCTGGGGCGACCGCCGTTGTCGAGGAAGTCCCAGCTGTACCAGCCGGCCCGTCCCACCCCCATCTGCGCGAGCCAGGGCCAGACCGCTCGCGGCGGAGCGGCGATGGTCACGCCGTGGGTCCACGCGGCGATCGCGTCCTCGAGCAGGCCATCCCCCGGGAACGCTCGCCGGCGCTCATCGGCGGTGGCCCGGATGCTCGTCGGGCCCATGGCGAACCTCCGCGCGACGCATATCAGAACCGGATGTCCGCGCACGCGGCTCGTTGGCGCACCCGGGTGGCGCAGGGCGCTGCGGAATCCGCCCGGGGGCTGCTGGATCTCCCTCAGGGGGAGCCCGCCGACACGGTCCGGCGCCTCCCTCCTGCTATGGTTCCGCCAGCGTGGGAACAGGGGCGGAGGACGACATGCCACCGGGCGATGCTGCCGACGAGACCCATCCGCAGCGACAGGCGCTGATCCGCGAGCTCGAGGCGAGGCTGCGCCACCTCACCGGGCTCCTCTACGACACCCGGGTCCCGCCGCGGCGCCTCGAGGAGGAGGTGCTGCCGCACCTCGCCGAGGAGGTCACCTTCAAGGACCCATGGCAGGTCGCCTCCGGCCGGGACCGGTACGCGGTCGGGATGAAGGGCTTCCACGCCATGTTCGACTTCCGCTTCGAGTTCCACCAGGTCAGCGTCTCGCTCGACGCGCAGGGCAGCGGTGGCCGCGCCCTGGTCGACGGCGTCATGCACCTGTGGCAGTCGAGCCGGGCCTTCACCTATCCCCTGCGGACCATCCTCCGCTACGACTTCACGCTGGCGTCGCCCGCCGGGGCCACCGATGCCCGGCTCCAGATCACGGCCCACGAGGAGATGTGGAGCCTGGGCGACATGATCGAGGCGCTCCCGCTGGTCGGCCGGATCTACGCCGGCGCGTTCAGGCCGGCCTTCGCCCGCGGCTTCCTGGTCGCCTCGCGCCTGGCGTCGAGCTGGAAGGCCGCCTCGACGCGGAGCTGAGCCCGTTTCCACCGAGGCCACTCCGCCGGCGAGCGGCGTCCCGTCGAGTGGTGCACGGAGCCGACCGGGTCCTGGAGGTCCTCGCGGAGCGTCATGGGCCCAAGGCAAAGGCCCCACGGTCGGTTGACCGAGGGGCCTCTCCGTCCCTGCAGCGTGGCGGCGACGGGGCTACGGAGCCGGCTGCACCACCGTGCTGGCGTCGATGGCGACCGCGGTCTGCGCCAGCAGCCTGCCGTTGACCGAGGCGCCGGTGCGAAGCGTGATCGCGGTCTGGCTGAGCACCACGCCCTCGAGGTGGGCCGTGGTGCCGAGGTCCACCAGGCCGGCGACCTGCCAGAAGACGTTCTTGGGAAGGGCGCCGCCGGCCAGGTTGATGCGGACGCCGCTGCTCATGGTCAGGTCCTGGGCGATCTGGAAGACCCAGACGTCCGTCGACAGGCCGGTGAGGGTCACGTCACTGGGGATGAGGAGACCCGTGCCCCACTTGTAGACGCCCGGGGCCAGGTTCATGCCGCCCACGTTGCCGGCGCCGAGCTCGGTGACGCCAGGAGCGCGCCCGGCCGCGTCGGTGAAGGCCAGCTGCATGTCGCCGATCGCCGTGGTCAGGTTGGAGGGCGTGGGGACGGCGTAGTCGGCAGCGTAGACCTTCCCGGTCACCTGCGGCGAGGTCGAGAAGGCGTTGGTGGCGTCGGCGATCAGCGAGAAGCCGGTGACGGAGGTGGCGGCCGCCGGGCTGATGCCGAGGTTCCCGGTGATGACCGAGGCCGGGACCGTGGAGATCCCGCTCTTGGCGAGGATGGCGAAGCCGCCGGCCGCTCCGAGGTTCACCGGGAGCCCAGCAGCCACGACCGACCCGGTGGTGAAGCTCCAGCTGATCTTCACGGCCATGGCGTGGCCCATGACGCTCCTGGCGCCGGTGGTGATGGTTGCGGTGTAGACGCCATTGCCGTCCAGGTGGGCGGCGGGCCAGAACACCGCCCTGGAGCCGGCGTACACGACGGTGCCGGCGACGGGGATCGCAGCGGCGCCCGAGGTCAGGGTGAAGGTGGCCCCGGTCAGCGAGGCCGGGTCCATCGCTTCACTGAAGGTGGCGCTGACGCTCCCGTTGACGGCCACGTCGACGGCGCCGTTGATGGGAACGCTGGAGAGGACGGTGGGCGCGCCGGACCCGGCTGGCAGGTCCGTCGAGGAGGTCCCGCCGCAGGCCGCGGACATGGAGAGGAGCAGGAACGCTGCGGCCCCCCCGAGGAGATGCGACTTGAGGTTCATCATGTGATGCTCCGTGGTGCGAGTGAGAGGTGGGACTCGGGATGGGCGCTCCGCCGAGGGCGGTGCCTCCTCCGTCTCAGCCAGACCAGGAGCAGCTTCCGGGCCACCGGCACCGTCCGAGCAAGATCAGCGCCTTGGGGGCTATTTCGCCCCGCGACTCACGCTGGGCCTTTCAAACTGATACAGATCATCCATCAGTCTGAAGGACGAGCGCGGCGGAGACGGGCATCGAGAGGCATCTCGGCTCCGTCACGTCGATGGCTCCAGCCCATCATCCTGATTGGCTTCGGCGGAACGCGAGCGCCCCGGCCCCGCAACATCCCGAATTCAGGCGACGCCTCTGGTGGCTCCACCGTTGCAGCAGGTGTGGAGGCCACCGGCGGCGCCGCCCACCATTTCTGCCAGGGGCCCGAGGACCTCGCCATGAACCCAGCCGCCACCGCCACCGACGACAGCACCCGCCGCACCGAGGTCATCACCGAGGGACGGCGCCAGGAGGCCCTGCTCACGGCGGACGCCCTCCAGAACGCCATCCTCAACAGCGCCAACTTCTCCAGCATCGCCACCGATGCCCGGGGCGTCATCCAGATCTTCAACGTCGGCGCCGAGCGGATGCTCGGGTACACCGCCGCGGAGGTGATGAACCAGATCACGCCGGCCGACATCTCGGATCCGCAGGAGGTGGTCGCGCGCGCCACCGCCCTGAGCCTGGAGTTCTCCACCCGGATCGCACCGGGGTTCGAGGCCCTGGTCTTCAAGGCCTCGCGGGAGATCGAGGACATCTACGAGCTGACCTACATCCGCAAGGATGGCAGCCGCTTCCCGGCCGTGGTGTCGGTCACGGCGCTGCGCGACCAGCCCGGGGCGATCATCGGATACCTCCTCATCGGCACCGACAACACCGCCCGCAAGCGGGTGGAGGCCGAGCAGCAGAAGCTCGATCAGCTCCTGCGCGATCAGAACGTCGAGCTGGGCGCCGCCAAGGTCGTCGCCGAGAAGGCCAACCTGGCGAAGTCGGACTTCCTCTCCAGCATGAGCCACGAGCTCCGTTCCCCGCTCAACGGCATCCTGGGCTTCGCCCAGCTGATGGAATCCGACACGCCGCCGCCGACGCCGCGCCAGCAGGAGAGCATCGGCCAGATCCTCCAGGCCGGCTGGCACCTGCTCAAGCTCATCGACGAGATCCTCGATCTCGCCAAGGTGGAGGCGGGGAGGCTGTCGCTGTCGCCCGAAGCGGTGTCGCTGGCCGAGGTCATGGGCGAGTGCCAGGCCCTGCTCGAAGGGCAGGCGCAGAAGCGTGGCGTCCAGATCACCTTCCCCCAGCGGGACGCGCACCTCTTCGTCCACGCCGATCGGACCAGGCTGAAGCAGGTCCTCATCAACCTCCTCTCCAACGCGGTCAAGTACAACCGCGCGCTGGGCACGGTCGAGGTGCAGTGCGCCACCCGCACGCCGGGGCGCATCCGGGTCAGCATCCGCGACACCGGCGTGGGCCTGCCTCCGGAGCGGCTGGCGCAGCTGTTCCAGCCCTTCAACCGGCTGGGGCAGGAGGCCAGCGGCGTCGAGGGCACCGGCATCGGGCTGGTGGTGGCCAAGCAGCTCATCGAGCTGATGGAGGGCGCCATCGGCGTGGAGAGCGCGGTGGGCGTGGGAAGCACCTTCTGGTTCGAGCTGGCGGCCGCGGCCGAGCCGCAGTTCGCCCTGGGCAGCGGGGAGCCGAGCATGCCCGCGCCTTCGCTGGTCCAGGGCAGCCGGCCGGTGCGACTGCTGCTCTGCGTGGAGGACAACCTCGCCAACCTGAAGCTGGTCGAGCGGCTCATCGAGCGCCGCCCCGACCTCTCCCTGATCAGCGCGGGGACCGGGGCCCGGGGCATCCAGCTGGCCCGCTCGCGCCGGCCGGACGTGATCCTGATGGACATCAACCTGCCCGACATCAGCGGTCTCGAGGCCCTGGTGGTCCTGCAGGCGGACGTGGCCACGGCGCTCATCCCCGTCATCGCCATCAGCGCCAACGCCATGCCGCACGACATCCACAAGGGCCGGCAGGCCGGGTTCTTCGCCTACCTCACCAAGCCCATCCGGGTGAACGAGTTCACCGAGACGCTGGGCGCGGCCCTGGAGCAGGCGGACCGGCTGTCGGGGCGGGCGCCCGCTCCCGGGGTGCTGTCATGATCGGCTCGAGCGAGGTGCGCGCGGGCAAGATCCTGATCGTCGACGACCAGGAGGCCAACGTGCGGCTGCTCGAGCGCGCGCTGGGCGACGCCGGCTACACCGGGATCACCTCGACCGTCCAGCCGCGTGGGGTCTGCGACCTTCACCGGGCCAACCGCTACGACCTCATCCTGCTCGACCTGGTCATGCCCGGGATGGACGGCTTCCAGGTGCTGGAGGGGCTGAAGGAGATCGAGGAGGGCGGCTCTCTCCCCGTCCTCGTGGTCACCGCGCAGCCCGAGCACAAGCTGCGGGCGCTGCGGGCTGGCGCCAGGGACTTCGTCAGCAAGCCCCTGGACCTCGCCGAGGTGGTGGCCCGCGTCCACAACCTGCTCGAGGTCCGCCTCCTGCACCTGGAGACGAAGCGCCTCTACGACCAGGTGGTGGCCGAGCAGGCGGCGCAGCAGGTGCTGGAGCGCGCGCTGCTGGAGTCCCGGGCTGCCGCCGAGCGGGCCGAGCTGGAGCACCAGCGGGCGCTGGCCCGCGCCGCGCTGAAGGTGGAGGAGCCGCTGGGCCTGGTCGCCAGGAGCCCCGCCATGCGGCAGCTGATCGACCTGGCTCGCCGCGTGGCCAGGGTCGACTCGACGGTCCTCATCACCGGCGAGAGCGGGTCGGGCAAGGAGCGTATCGCGCGGCTGGTCCACGAGGAGTCCACCAGGTCGGCCGGGCCGTTCATCGCGGTCAACTGCGGCGCCATCTCCGAGACCCTCCTCGAGAGCGAGCTGTTCGGACACGTGCGAGGCGCATTCACGGGCGCGACCCAGGACCGGCCGGGGCTGTTCGAGGCCGCTGACGGTGGGACGCTGCTGCTCGACGAGGTCGGAGAGGTGTCGCCGGCCATGCAGGTCAAGCTCCTGCGAGCGATCCAGGAGCGCGAGGTCCGGCGCGTCGGCGAGAACCGGACCCGCCGGGTCGACGTGCGCATCCTGGCTGCCACCAACCGCGACCTCGCCCACGGGGTGGCAGGCGGTGACTTCCGGCAGGACCTCTACTATCGGCTCAAGGTGGTCGAGCTGCGGGTGCCCGCCCTGCGCGAGCGGCAGCAGGACCTCCTGCCGCTGGCCCGGGTCCTCCTGTCCGGCGCGGCGCTGCGAATGAAGCGCCCCGTCCCCGGCCTCTCCCGGGACGCCGCCGAGCAGCTGGCGCGCTTCTCCTGGCCGGGGAACGTGCGCGAGCTCGAGAACGCCATGGAGCGCTCGGTGGCGCTGGCGCGGGGCATCCGCGTGGAGCTCGACGACCTGCCCGAGGAGGTCCGGCAGGCGTCTTCCGCCCCGGTGGTCGCCAGCGGGGCGGTGCGGCCCCTGGAGGAGGTCGAGAAGGAGCACATCCTCTCGGCGCTGGCGCTGAACGGGGGCCACCAGGCCAGGACCGCCGAGCAGCTGCGGATCGGCTCGGCGACGCTCTACCGCAAGCTCAAGAGCTATGGCCTGACCGGCGCCAGGCGCGCCAGCCATGGAGTCGCGCCGGCCTGACGGCGTCGTGGCGACGGCTTCAGGGCTACAATGGCCCTCCCCCAGGTGAGGAGACCCCATGCCCGACCGGATCAATCGTCAGTGGACGCTGGCTCGCCGCCCGCACGGACTGGTCCGGGTCGAGGACTTCCGCCTGGTCGAGGGGCCCGTTCCCACGCCCGCCGACGGCGAGGTGCTGGTGCGCAACCTCCTCCTCTCCTGCGACCCGACCCAGCGCGGCTGGATGGCGGCCGACACCTACCTGCCGGCGGTCCGCATCGGCGACGTGATGCGCGCCATCGCGGGCGGGGTGGTCGTCGAGTCCCGCCACCCCGGCTTCCGGCCCGGCCAGCTCGTCACCGGCAGGTTCGGCTGGCAGGACTGGGCCCTGGCGCGCCCCGGGACCGCGTCCGCCCCGGCCCCGGTGCCTCCCGGCGTCCCCCTGGAGACCGCCCTCTCGATCCTGGGGCTCACCGGCATCACCGCCTACTTCGGGCTCCTCGAGGTCGGCCGCCCGCAGCCGGGCGAGACGGTGGTGGTCTCGGGCGCGGCCGGCGCGACCGGGTCCGCGGTCGGCCAGATCGCCCGGATCAAGGGCTGCCGGGCCATCGGCATCGCCGGCGGCCCGGAGAAGTGCCGCCTCCTCACCGAGGAGCTCGGCTTCGACGCCGCCATCGACTACCGCTCCGAGGACGTGGCGGCCCGGCTGGCGGCGCTCTGCCCCAAGGGCATCGACGTCTTCTTCGACAACGTCGGCGGCGAGATCCTCGACGCCGCGCTGGCCCGCCTCGCCATGAACGGCCGGGTCGTGCTCTGCGGCGCCATCTCGCGCTACGGCGACGACCAGCCGGCCCCGGGGCCGCGCAACTACCTCAACCTGCTCATGCGGCGCGGGCGGATGGAGGGGTTCATCGTCATCGACTACATGCACCGCGCGGCCGAGGCGGTCGGCGTCCTGGCCGGCTGGCTGCGCGAGGGCAAGCTCAAGGACCGCATCGACGTCCAGGTGGGGTTCGAGCAGGCCCCCGCGGCGCTGGCCCGCCTCTTCACCGGGGAGAACCGCGGCAAGCAGCTGGTGAGGATTGCCGACCCGCCGACTGGCCTGGCGACGTGAGGCGCTGCTACGTCGGGCCGGGGATCCGGGGCCCGACCCTCCCGTACCGCCAGGCCGCCCAGGTGAGCACCGCCGCGATGAGCGGCGCGAGGAGCACGAGCCAGGCCAGCGCGAAGATCAGGAGGGCGGCCCCCGCCGCCACGACCGCGGGGACGCCCACGAACAGCGCGACCGCCACGGCCGCTTCCCGCGCCTCGCGCTCCGCCTGGCTCCAGTCCACCGCCGGTGCCTGCGCGATCGCCAGCTCCTGGACCCTCATCCCTGGCCTCCTCATGTCGAAGCGCATCATCCCGCACCCCGGGCGCCACGTATGTCACCCCGAAGGGCGCCTCCATTGGTGTGCGCCCCTCGCTCCGCCGGGCGGGGCGGCCCCGCAGGCCAGGGCCGGCCAAAGGCGGTAGAACCGTCCCGGAGGCAGGCCTTGAACGAGACGCTCACCGCGCTGATCCGCCAGCTCGACCTCGAGCAGCTCGAGGTGAACCTCTTCCGCGGCCAGTCGAAGGACCTGTGGGGGCCGAGGGTCTTCGGGGGCCAGGTGATTGGGCAGGCACTGGTCGCGGCCGAGCGATCGATCGAGGGGCGGGTCCCCCACTCGCTCCACGCCTACTTCCTGCTCCCCGGCGACGCCGAGGCGCCCATCGTCTACCAGGTGGAGCGCATCCGGGACGGGAGGACCTTCTCCGCCCGGCGCGTCCAGGCCATCCAGCACGGCCGGCCCATCCTCTCGATGATCGCCTCGTTCCAGGCACCCGAGGCCGGGCTCGAGCACGCCGCGCCCATGCCCGAGGTCCCGCCACCGGAGGCCCTCACGCCCATGTCCGAGCTGAAGGAGCGCTGGCTCTCCGAGGCCGGTCCGGTGCCGCCGAAGGTCGCCGAGGCCCTGCTGGCGACGGGCGCCATCGAGTTCAGGCCCGTCGTGCCGCAGAACCCGCTCCTTCCCTCGGCGGGAGAGCCGCGCCAGGCGGTCTGGTTCCGCGCCATCGATCGCGTCCCGGACGATGCGCGGCTCCACCGGTGCCTCCTCGCCTACGCCTCGGACTACCAGCTGCTGGGGACCGCCCTCCGCCCGCATGGCCGGAGCTGGTACCAGGACTCGATGGTCGTCGCGTCGATCGACCACGCGCTCTGGTTCCACCGCGCCGCGCGCATCGACGACTGGCTCCTCTACGCGATGGACTCGCCCTCGGCCCAGGGCTCACGCGGCCTGTCACGTGGCCTGGTCTTCGACCGCGGCGGGCGCCTCATCGCCAGCGTCGCGCAGGAGGGGCTCATGCGCGAGGTGAGGCCGGCGCCGGCCAGGCCGTGAGCCAGCCGTTCCCGCCCCCCTTACGGGGGTCGCGGTGTCGATGCCTCCACAGCCGGCGCGGGTCGTGAGCGTCCCTTAAGAGCAGGGGACACGGATTCGTGTCGCCTGGGCCTCGTCCCGGGTGTCCTCACGGAAGGAGGCCGTCTTGGCGGACCACCGGGGCACGGCAGCCGAGCTCTATCGGCTCCATGGTCCGGCCGTCTACCGGCGCTGCCTGCGGCTCCTCAAGCAGCCCGACCTGGCGCACGACGCGACCCAGGAGGTCTTCGTGAAGCTGGTTCGCCACATGGACCGCCTGTCCGACCGCGAGACCGTGCTGCCGTGGATCTACCGGGTGGCGACCAACCACTGCCTGAACCTGAAGCGTGACACCAGGCGGCGCGGCGAGGACGCCGACCCGCCCGACCTCGACCTGGCCGACCCATCCGGCTCCGACGTCTTCCCCGACCGCACCCTGGCCAGGCAGGTGCTGGCGAGGTTCGACGCGGCGACCCAGGCGGTGGCGGTGGGCGTCCTGGTCGACGGCATGGAGCACGAGGAGCTGGCGGAGGTCCTCGGCATCTCCCGCCGCACCGTGGCGCGCCGGCTGGAGCGCTTCCTGGACGGCGCCCGCCGCTTCCTGGGGGTGGCCTGACCATGGCGGACCGCTGCCCTTCGGACCTGGCGCTGGAGCGCCACCTGCTGGAGCCCGGGAGCTCTCCGCTCCGGCCGCACCTCGTCGGCTGCGCCTCCTGCCAGGCCCGGCTCGAGGAGATGAACCGCCAGGCCGAGGCCTTCCACCAGTACGTCTACCCGGCCACGGTGGCGGCCGTGGAGGGCGCCGCGGCGGCGCATCGGCAGCGGCGCTTGCGCTGGCTGGTGCTGGGACCGGCCCTGGCCGCGGCCGTGGCGACGGCGCTCTTCCTGATCCGCCCGGCGGGGCCGCCGGCCGATGGCGATGGGGCCACGGGAGGGCTCGCCATCACCGTCCTGGCGGACGAGGGGGCGGGCGTCCGGCCCGTCCGCAGCGGCGAGGCGGTGGCCGCCGGCTCGGCGCTCCGCTTCCGGGTCCAGGCCGCCTCGGCCTGCCGGCTCTGGATCCTCTCGCTCGATGCCACCGGCGAGTTCGTCCGCCTCTACCCGGGCGAGGGCACCGGCGGGGCCGCCGTGAGCGGCGCCGTGGAGATCCCGGAGCCCGCGGTGCTCGACGGCCAGGCGGGACCGGCTCGCATCGTGGCCATCTGCACGCCCGGCCCGGCCAAGTGGCGGGCCCTGGCGGCACAGCTCAAGGGCGGGGCCGCGGCGGGCGAGGCCTTCGTGCGCGCCCGCCCCAACTCCGCGGCCCTCCCGGCCGGCGCCCGGCTGGCCTCGGTGCTGCTCGAGAAGCGGACCTGATTGGGCTACGGCGCGGCGGCGAACCAGACGTCCTTCATCCCCTGCCCCTTCGCGTCCCCGGGAGCCTGGTCGGCCGCGAAGTGGTAGAGCGGCATTCCCTTGTAGGTGGTCTGCCGCTTGCCGTCGGACCTGGTGATGGTCCCGAAGTCCTCCGCCTTGAGCCCGGCCCCCGGGTCCCCCTCGGCCAGGTACACGGGCCACCTGGCGACGCAGTCGCCCAGGCAAGCGCTCTGCCCGGCCTGGTCCTTCTTGAACACGTACAGCGTCCTGCCGGCCCCGTCGACGAGGACGCGGCCAAGCCCTTCCCGGCTGGCCACCGACGGACCGGGCGGTCCGGCCAGGGCCGGACCGGTGAGGCAGAGGATTGCGACGACGACGGCGACGGACCTCGATGAGCTGGTTGCCATGTGGTGGTTCCTCCGTGGAGACAGTCACGGTGGAGACACCGGCAGCGGCTGTCGTGTGCCACCCGGGCCTGGTAGGCCCTTTCCGTGTCCGCCCCTCCCGGGATGTGCCATCGCGCCGGCCTGGCGGGTCATCGACACAACCAAGGCGCGCCGCGGGCATGCCCCCGGCCCGGCCACAGGAGTCCACATGAGGACCGCATCGCTACTCGCCGCTGCCGGACTGATCGCACTGACGGGCTGTGGAGGCTCCGACTCCAGCCCCCCCGCACCGCTGACCAACGCGTTCACCGGGACGCTCTCCATCACCGGCCCGCTCCCGGCCGGCACCACCACCTGCCAGGCCACGCACACCGTCACCTTCACGTCGGCCGGGGTCGACGTGCACACGGTGAGCGCCGCCGGTGGCGACTGCCTCACCTTCACCAACACCGACACCGCCAGCCACCGGCCCGCGTCGATCGGGACCCCGGCGTGCGCTGAGCTCGGCGCCTCGCTGCCGCTGGCGCAGGGCCAGAGCTTCACCACCACCCCGCTGGGCGGCCCGAAGACCTGCCACTGGCAGGACCTGCTCAACCCGCCGTCCACCGGTGGTGGTGGCGGCGGCGGCTACTAGCGCCAGCGCCCGAGGACGCGGCGCGCCACGACCCGACACCACGCAGGGAGCCCACATGACCACCCCCCGCACGCTGCTGCGCGTCCTGCTCGGCCCCGCCGCAGCCATCGCCCTGGTCCACTGCCAGGCCGAGACCGCCCCGCTCACGCCGCTCGCCTGGGCCAAGGTGGCCGGGCCCGGCCCGAACGGCGCGCTGCTCGGCCCGGGGGCCGCCGGCGCCTTCGACGAGCGGGCCAACTTCACCACCGGCGCGCTGCCCGACGGCGGCACCATCCGGCTCTACTACGGCGGCAGCGACGCCAGCGGCGCCTGCGCCGGCATCACCGGGTCGCACTGGCGCATCGGCCTGGCCGAGTCGACCGACGGCGTCACCTTCACCCGGGTGACGGGGAGCCAGGCCGGCGGCGCCGTCATCGACAACGGCCCGCCCGGCAGCTTCGACTCCCAGCTCACCTATCGCCCCAACGTGATCCGGGACGTGCTCCCCACCGGCGCCGTCCTCTACCGCATGTGGTTCAACGGCAGCACCATGCCGTTCAACTGCCCCACCGGCACGCTGGCCAACGACCGGCGCATCGGCTACGCGGAGTCGAGCGACGGCCTGGGCTGGACCAAGCTCTACGACGGGGACGGGCCCGGCGGCAGCGTGCTCCCGCTCGGGCCCACCGGGGCCATCGACGCGCAGCAGGTGGGCTACGCCTGGGTCCTCAAGGACGGCGCCGAGTACAAGATGTACTACTCGGCCAACGACGCCACCAACACCTGGCGCGTGGCGCTGGCCACCTCCACCGATGCCCGCCACTGGACCAAGGTGCCGGGCAAGCTGGCGGGTGGCGCCATCCTCGACGTCGGGCCGGCCGGCAGCTTCGACTTCGCCTGCGCCTACCAGCCCAGCGTGGTGAAGGAGCGCGACCAGCTCTACCGCATGTGGTACCGCGGCTGCGTGGCGCCCGGCCCCTTCGGCGGCCCGAGCAAGGGGACCATCGGCTACGCCGAGTCGAACGACGGCATCACCTGGGTCAAGATTCCCCAGCCGGAGCCGGACGGCTCGGCGCTGGGGGTGAGCCCGCCTCCCGCCTTCGACTCCGGCGGCCTGACCACGCCCTCGGTCTTCCTCGATGGCGGCGGCTGGAACATGTACTACGCCGGCTTCGACACCCTGGGGCAGTACTCGGCCGGCCTGGCGCGGGCGCCGCGGTGAGAGCGCGCGCGGCATGGGCGCTGGTGGCGGTGACCCTGGCCGGCGAGGCCCGGGCCCAGACCATGCTCGACCAGGAGCAGCGGCTCATCGAGATCCACTCGCTGCTGGTGGCGCTGCCGGCTCTCGAGGCGCCCGGGGCGCTGGCCCCCTGGCAGGGGCGCCTCGGCCTGGAGATCATCACCATCCCGGAGATCGACGGCACCACCGGCGGCAAGACCCAGCTCACCGCCTCCGACTTCGCCAAGGCCTTCCCCCGGCTGCGGGCATCGCTCGGCCTGCCGCTGGGGGGCGCCTGGCGCGCCTTCGCCGGGCTGGGCTACATCCCCCCCCTCGAGGTCAACCAGGTCAGCTCCCACATGCTCGGCCTGGAGGCCGGCGCCGCCTGGAGCCACGGCCCGCTCTCGGTGGGCCTCCGCCTGCACGGAGAGTGGGCCGACTCGAGGAGCCCGGTCACCGACCCGGCCACCCGCGACCAGCTGATCACCCGGATCGGGGGCGCCGACCTCTCGGCGGCGTGGCGGCTCGAGCTCGGCCGTGTCGCGCTCACCCCCTACGCCGGGATCGGCGCTTCCCGCGTGGACGGGACCTTCACCGTCACCAGCGACGGCCACCAGCTGGCCAGCACCACCACCGACCTCATGCTCTCGGCGGGCGTCCGCCTGCAGGCCTTCGGCCAGTTCGAGGCGGTGGCCGAGCTGATCGCCTGGCCCGGCGTGCTCATCCACCCCGGCTTCTCCATCGCCTGGGTGCCGGGCGGCTCGCGCGCCGCCGGGGAGTGAGGGCATGGCTCCCCGGTCGCTCGGCCTCCCGCTGCTCCTGGCGCTGGTCGGCACCGCCGACACCGCCCGGGCGGAGCCGGCCACCTGGATCGCCTCGAGCGACAGCGGCCACATCCTGGTCCACGTCTACAAGCGGGGGCTCCTGTCGGGGCTGGCCCACGACCACCACTTCTCCGCCACCGAGTGGCGGGCCACCGCGGTCCTCGATCCCGCCGACCCGGTCCAGGCCCGCGTCGAGGTGGTCGTGGCCGCCAGCTCGCTGCGGGACCAGCAGGCGGCCCTCTCCGAGGCGGAGCGCGCCAAGGTGAACGGGCGGGCGGCCGGCCCGGAGACGCTCGACGCGGCCCGCTTCCCGGAGATCCGCTTCGTGGCCGTGCGCCTCGCCAGCGACGGGCCGGCGCCGGCCCGCGCCGAAGACGGCCTGGCCGGTGGCCTCATCGGGACGCTGACCCTGCACGGCGTCTCGCGCCCGCTCCAGGTGGCGGTCCAGGCCGCCCGGGAGGGCGAGACGTGGCGGGTCAAGGGCGCGGCGCGCCTCAAGCAGAGCGAGTTCGGCATCGAGCCCTACAGCGGCTTCGCCGGCGCCGTGGCCGTCCACGACGAGGTGGTGATCGAGTTCGACCTGCTGCTGAGCCCGGCGCCGCCGCCGGCCCCGCCGCCCTGAGGAGGGCGGCAGGGCCATGCCGGGGACGTCGCGTCACTGCTCCGTCGCCACGCAGACCGAGTCGGCGGCCGGGGCCTGGCAGGTCCCCGAGCCGCAGGTCTGGCAGGTCCCGCAGTCGGCGCTGGTCGCGCAGGTGGACCCGACGCACTGCCCGGAGTCGCAGGTCTCGCCGCCCTGGCAGTCGCTGGTCGCCGAGCACCAGCGCGCCGGGGCCTGGTGGGCCACGTCGGAGTCCCCGGTCGTGGCCCGGGTGCGCTTCAGGTAGACGTAGAGCGCGTGCAGGTCGTCGTCGAGCAGGTTCCTCAGGCTGCCGGCGATGATGGACATGGGGAAGGCGAGCGGCCGGGGAGGCGTCTAGTCGACCAGCGTCCCCGTCTGCATGATGGCCTGGAAGCGCGCGAAGCTGTCGTCCGGCTCGGAGAAGAAGCCGTGGGCGGCGCCCTTCAGGTTGGCGCTCGTCGCCCGCACGTAGCCGGTGGGCCGCTGCAGCGGCGGCGGCGTCGCGAAGACGGTCCCGCCGGTGAGGTAGCTGGCGGTGTTGAGGTGGGAGGAGTCCGCCGTGCGGTCCGGGTGGGTGTGGCACTCGTTGCAGGCGATGGTGGCGTTGGCGAGGTACGACCCCACGCCGTAGCTGCTGAAGCGCCCGCCGCTGCCCGGTGGCAGGGCGAGCGGGGCGATGGCGAGCCCGCGGCGCGGATCGAAGCTGGCATCCTCCTCGGGGAGGTCGCGGACCACCTCGCCGTCGGTGTACTGGCCGGGGAACGGGATGAACGGCGGCAGGGGCAGCGCGTCCTTGCTGTCCGGCGGCACCGCGTTGGAGACGGCCGGGATGGCCCTCAGGTAGGCGTACATCGCCTCGAGGTCGGCGTCGCTCAGCCAGCGCAGGTAGAGCCACGGCATCACCACCAGCATGCTGGCGGGGTGGCGGAAGTCCTTGCCGGTCCGCATGGCCTCCTTGAACTGATCGAGCGAGAGCTGCATGCCGGTGGCCGGGTCGGGCGTCAGGTTGCGCGTCCAGACCGTGGAGCCATGGGCGTCGAGCACGAACGGCACGCCCCCGGCCAGGAAGCCCGCCGATCCGCTGTGACAGCCGGCGCAGTCGCTGGCCGCATTGACCAGGTAGCTGCCCAGGCCAAGCTGGGTGCGCTGGTGCTGGTTCATCCGCTTGGTGTCGAGCGTCACGGGGGAGATGTCCAGGCCGCGGGCGGCGCGCGCGCGAAGGGTCCACGCCTCGCGCCACCACCCGCCCTCCCGCCCGAGGGAGGCCACCCCCATGGCGCCGATCTCACCGGGAGCCACCGACGCGGCCATCGTGCCCGACGGCGGTGGCGGAGCCGCCGCCTGCCCAGCGCCCGCTTGAGGCTGCCCGCACGCGATCACCGCCGTCGCCACCAGGATCCACGACACCCGTGCTGCGCGCATCACCGTCGCATTTCGCATCGACCTGCTCCGACCCGGCCTTCGCCGCTGGAGGCCCCGCTTGCCTGCTCCCACGCGAGGGACTCTGGCGAGGGGAGGAAGTCGGGGAGGCCCTCCTCGCGGGGTTGGCTAAGGGCCTGGCGACGCCTCGCCTGCGCCTCCGACGGGTACGGCCCACCTGGGCCGGCGGCTGGCTCGCGCCGCGTCGGGTCGTAAGCGGAAACTCCGGGGCCGCGCCGCTATATCGGGCGCGGGCAGCGGCGTCTCGCAGGCCCATCAACCTGGAGGTCGGACCATGAAGGAAGCGAAGAAGCCGTCGGTGGGCAAGCTGCTGCGGGTGCTGGTGGCCGGTGGGGTCGCGCTGGCGGGCACGGCGGCGCCGCGGGCCGCGACGGCCGAGGAGGCGCCGAAGAAGGCCGACACGTCCACCACCGGGAAGGCCGAGGCCACCAAGAAGGCCGACGCCGAGGCCGCCAAGAAGAAGGCGGCGGGCACGGAGAAGGAGAAGGAGAAGGAGAAGGAGAAGAAGGCCGAGGAGGGCGGCGGGGTGAAGGGCTGGTGAGCGGGCGCCCGCCACCGGTGTCGGATCCGGTGCGCGCCCTGGCCGCCTCGGCCTGGGCCTTCCGCTGGAAGGTGGAGCTGGAGGCCGAGGTCCGCTTCGCGCGCCTGGCCGACCGGCTGGAGTCGCTGGCGGCGGCCCCGCTGGCGCCCCTGGCCCGTCGCGCCGCGCTCGACGAGCGCCGTCACGCCGAGCGCTGCGCCGAGCTGGCCGCGGCCTGGGGCACCGCCGTCTCCGGACCGGTGGCGCCGCCGCCCGAGGTGGCGCCGGCCGGGCTCGAGCCCGAGGACGCCACCTGCTACGAGCTGGTGGCCGCCTGCTGCGTGGCCGAGACCGGCAGCGTGGCCGTGCTCACGTCGCTGCTCCCGTCGGCCCGCGATTCGAGGCTGCGCGCCGTGCTCCACGAGCTGGCCGTGGACGAGGTGGACCACGCCCGGCTCGGGTGGGCCGCCCTGGCCACCGCGCACCGGCGGGGCTCGACCGCCTTCCTCGGCCCGCTCCTCCCCGCCATGCTGGAGGGGAGCGTGGACGACGACTTCTTCCTGCCGGCCGATCCGGCGCGGGAGGACCCGCGGCTCCTCGAGGCCGGCGTGCAGCCGCACGCCGCCCGGCGCCACCTGTTCGTGGAGACGCTGAACGGGGTCATCTTCCCGGGGCTGGAGGGAGCCGGCGTGGACACCGAGGCGGGGCGGGCCTGGCTGGCGGCCGCGGCCTCGCGCTCCAGGCCTGGCTAGCCCGGCATCGAGCCGGGAGCGGCCGACCGCTGCGCCTGCCGGGCCTTCCAGGCCGCGGCGCCGAGCACCAGCAGGTTCGCGACCACCACGGGTGGCGCCCGCATCAGCAACCCGTACGCCACCCACATCACCGCGCCCACCATCTGCACGCGCACCAGCACCTCGGCGCGCGTGAAGAAGTAGGAGCCGACGAAGACGGCCGTGGCGGCCCACCCCAGGGCCTCCACCAGGAAGGGGCTGGGCGGGGTCATGCGGCGTCCGAGGCCGGCCCGGCGGCGGAGGCGTGGACGGTGACCCGATCGGTCCGCGCCTTCTCCCAGCCGTGCAGGGAGAGCCCGTGCGCCTCGAACAGCTCCCGGATCCTGGGCGAGCTCCAGCCCGCCAGCTGCTCGAGGATGGGCACCATGATGCTGAAGGCGCTGTCGCTCAGCACGGTGGTCTTCGCGATCCGCGCCAGCAGCTTGTTCTCGGAGACGGCGATGGTGAAGCCGTCGCGGTTGTTGACGTGGAGCATGACGTGCACGTCCGAGCTCCCGTCCCCCACGTAGATGGTCTGCTCCGGGGGGGTGTCGAGCCGGCGCTCCAGCTCCTCGACGACCGAGACCTTCCCGTAGCCGGCGGAGGTGCGCAGGATGGAGCGCACCTCCCCGGAGCCCTGCTCGTAGTCGAACTCGGTGCCGAAGATGTGATCCGGGGGGACCAGGCCGGCGAGCGCCGACTGGATGACCTCCCGGGGCGCGGCCGAGACCACGAAGAAGGAGAAGGTGAGCCCCTCCAGCCCGCCGGCCAGGAGCTCGGTCAGGGCGCGGATGTCGTGGCGGAGTCGAACCTGCCGCCCGGCCTCCTCGAGGTGCTCCCGGCGAACGCCCCGGAACTCGGGGTCGTGCCGGATGAGGTAGGCCAGCTCGGCCCCCTGCTGGACGAGGTTGGTCCGTGCCAGGCCCTCGACCTTCTCCTGGAAGCGGGTGGCACCGATGACGCTGCTCAGCACCTGGCCGGAGTCGTTGAAGCTGAGCGTCTGGTCGAAGTCCGAGACCAGGAGGAAGTGACGCGGGTGGATCGAGGCGACTGACATGGTGAGCTCCTTGCTCGCCAAGCCTATATGACAGCTTGACGCAGCGAGCTATACGGCCTGGGTCTCGTCCAGTCAACCCAACCTGCGTAAACATGCGGTCACAGCGATGATCGTCTTGTGGCGAGATCGTATTTGATATATCAACTTGTCATGGCTGCACCCGCTGAACGAAGGATACCCCGGTACCGGCAGGTCTATGGCGCCCTGGAGCGCGGGATCCGCTCGGGGCGGTGGAAGCTGGGCGATCGGCTCCCGAGCGAGGCCCAGCTCGTCCGCGACTTCGGCGCCTCCCGCATCACCGTCGGACGCGCCGTGCGCGACCTGCAGCTGGCCGGGCTGGTCGAGCGGCACGCGGGCTCCGGGACCTTCGTCCGTGCCGCCCGGGGTGCCGCCACCCACTCCTTCGGGCTCCTCATCCCCGACCTCGGCGAGACCGAGATCTTCGAGCCCATCTGCCGGGGCATGATGGCCTCGCCGCTGGCGCGGGAGCACGCCCTGCTCTGGGGCAGCGTCGCCGACCCGCGCGCCTCCCGGGCGGAGACCGCCTGGCGGCTCTGCCGACAGTTCATCGATCGCAGGGTCTCGGGGGTGTTCTTCGCCCCCCTCGAGCTCACGCCCGAGCGTGACGACGTCAACGGCCGGATCATCCGGGCGCTCGACGACGCGAGCATCCCCACGGTCCTCCTGGACCGGGCCATCGGCCCGTTTCCGCGGCGCGACCACCACGACCTCGTCGGGCTCGACAACCGTCACGCCGGCTTCACGGTGACCGAGCACCTCGCCGGGCTCGGGGCCCGTCGCATCGGCTTCATCGCGATGCCCCAGGCGGCGGCCACGGTGGATGCCCGGGAGGCGGGCTACCGGGAGGCCCTCCTCGCGTCCGGCCTGGAGCCGGAGCGCTCGCTGGCCAGGCGCCTCGACCCGCGTGACGCCCAGGCGGTCCGGGCGTTCCTGGACCAGGCCCGCCCCGAGGCCCTGGTCTGCGCCAACGATCGGACGGCGGCCCTGCTCATGCGCACCCTCCACGAGCTCGGCTGCGCCGTGCCTGGCGACGTCCGGCTGGTCGGCATCGACGACGTCGACTACGCGGCGCTGCTCCCGACGCCCCTGACGACCCTGCGGCAGCCCACCCAGCAGATCGGGGCGGCGGCCCTCGCGGCGATGCTCGACCGGGTGGCGGGATCCGACCTCGCCACCCGCGACGTGCTCCTGCAGGGCACGCTGGTGGTCCGGCAGTCGTGCGGCGCGCACCAGGCACGGCCGGGGGCCCGGTGACCAGGCGGACGCGCCGCACCGTCGACGATCTGCGGGGCGCGAGCCGGCTCGCCGTCGAGGCCACCCGGAGCGTGACCGACCTGGTGGAGGCGATGCACCACCGCATCGGCGCCGGACCCGACCTCCTCGGCCGCCCGCTGCTCGGCCTCACCCGCCTCTTCACCGCGCCGATCTACGGGGGCATCCGGGGCGTGACCGGGCTGGTGGGCGCCGGCATCGACCGCGCCCTCGCCCAGCTCGCGCCGCTGTCCGGCGAGCGGGCCCCCGGGCCCGAGCGCCAGGCGCTGATCGCCGCGCTCAACGGCGTCCTCGGCGACCACCTGGAAGCGACGGCCAACCCGCTCGCGATCGAGATGAGGCTGTGCCACGGTGGCCACCCGCTGGAGCTCGAGCGGACCGCCCTGCGGGCGGCCTTCCCCGAGGCCGGCGGCAAGCTCCTCGTCCTGGTCCACGGCTCCTGCCTCGATGACCTGCAGTGGAATCGGCAGGGGCACGACCACGGCGCGGCGCTCGCCCGCGACCTCGGGTTCACGCCCATCTACCTCCACTACAACAGCGGCCTGCACATCTCGACGAACGGGCGCGCCCTCGCCGCGCTGCTCGAGCAGCTCGTCGCCGAGTGGCCGGTGCCGGCCGACGAGCTCGTGATCCTCGCCCACAGCATGGGCGGCCTGGTGTCACGGAGCGCCTGCCACTCCGGGGAGGCCGCGGGCCACGGCTGGCGCCGGCGGCTGCGCGGGCTGGTCTGCCTCGGCTCGCCCCACCACGGCGCGCCGCTCGAGCGCGGCGGCCACTGGGTCGACCTGCTGCTCGGCGTCAGCCGGTACAGCGCCCCGCTGGCGAGGCTCGGGATGATCCGCAGCGCCGGCGTCACGGACCTGCGCTTCGGCAACGTGCTGGACGAGCACTGGGAGGGGCGGGATCGCTTCGCCCACGCGGGCGACGTCCGCGGCCGGCTGGAGCTGCCCGCCGGCGTGGCGTGCTACGCGATCGCCGCGACGCGGACGCCCCGCGACGCCGGCGGCAGGTACGCCAGCGACGGCCTGGTCCCGGTGGACAGCGCGCTGGGACGCCACCAGGAGCCGCGGCTCCAGCTCGGCTTCCCCGAGGCGCACCAGTGGATCGGCTTCGGCATGGGCCACCTCGACCTGCTCGGCCGGGCCGAGGTGTACGCCACCATCCGGGCGTGGCTCTCGCCGTGAGCCGTCGACGGACGCTCGCCGGGCCGTCCACTCAGCGCGCGGGCGCCTCCCACCACGGCCACCCCCCGCGGTGCACCGGCCGCTCCGGGGCGCGGGCGTGCTCGATGATCTCGCCGGCCAGCGTCTGGCTGTGGAGGGCGATGTCGTCGACGCTCAGCATCCCCACCAGCTGCCGCGCCGAGTCGAAGACCACCGCCCGCCGCACCGCTCGCTCCTCCATGCGCGCCGCGGCCTCGGCCAGGTCCTCGTCGTCGGCGCACTCGACCACGTACGCGGTCATCGCGCCGCGCACGTTGGCGACCGCGGGGTCGCGCCCGGCCGCGATGGCGCGCACCACGATGTCGCGGTCGGTGATGAAGCCGATCACGCGGCCATCCGCGCGGCCGTCGGCGCAGACCACCAGCGCGCCCACGTCGAACTCCCGCATCCGCCGGGCCGCCGCCACCAGCGGCTCGTCGGGACCGATCGGCTCGACACGTCTCGTCATCGCGTCCCTGACCAGCATGGCCTCACCTCCTGGCGCCCCGCGCCTCGAGCGCCCGCTTCCGGCTGGATCCTGACGCCGGCCGCCGGCCTCGGCCTGCCCCTTCCGCGCCTCGCGTTGGGGCGACTCGAAGGCCTGAGCGCACCGGGCGCGCTTGCTTGCCCCGTCCGCCGGCGCCGCCCCTTCCGGGCCGCCCGGCAACCGCGTGCGCCGCCTAGACTGCGGGCACTCGCCGGCGGGAGGTCACATGCCAAAGCTCCGCTCTGTCGCGCTCCTGGTCGCCTCGCTCCTCGCGCTCGGTCCACCGGCCGACGCCCAGGAGCCGATCCAGGGAGCCGTGGACGCCGCCTGGGCGAAGTACCGGGCCCTCGACGAGGGCAAGAACGCCGACTACATCCCGGCCCTCGCCAAGGTCGACCCCAGGCTCTTCGGCATCGCCCTGGTCACCGTGGACGGGAAGGTCTTCAAGAAGGGGGACGTGGCCTCCCCGTTCTCGATCCAGTCGATCTCCAAGGTCTTCACGCTGGCCAGCGCGCTCGAGACGGCCGGGGACGAGGCCGTCCTGGAGAAGGTCGGCGTGGACGCGACCGGGCAGGTCTTCAACTCCATCGTGGCCATCGAGCAGCACCGGGGGCAGGAGATGAACCCCTTCGTGAACCCCGGCGCCATCGCCACCACCAGCCTGGTGGCGGGGAAGACCCCGGAGGAGAAGTGGGCGCGGATCATCGGGATCCACGAGGCCTTCGCCGGACGGAAGCTCGAGGTGAACCAGGAGGTCTACAGGTCGGAGTCCGACACCAACGAGCGGAACCGCGCCATCGCCGTGCTCATGCACGCCTACGGGCGGCTCTACGACGACCCCCTCGTGACCACCGACCTCTACACGCGCCAGTGCTCCATCTCGGTCACCGCGTCGGACCTGGCGACGATGGCCGCCACGCTCGCCAACGGGGGCAAGAACCCCATCACCGGGAAGCAGGTGATCGCCCAGGAGCACGTGCAGCGCGTCCTGGCCGTCATGGCCACCGCCGGCCTCTACGACGACTCGGGCATCTGGCTCTACCGGGTCGGGCTGCCGGCCAAGAGCGGCGTGGGCGGGGGCCTCATCGCCGTGGCCCCCGGCCGCTTCGGGATCGCCGCCTTCTCGCCACCGCTCGACGCGGCGGGGAACAGCGTGCGCGCCCAGAAGGCCATCCGGGACGTGGCGGCGGCGCTCCACGCCAGCCCCTACGACGTGAAGCCCAGGTAGCGGCCCCGCTCACCGGCCCGGGCCCGAGGTGGCCCTGCTACAATCCCGGCGATGAGCCCTGAGCCCGAGGTGGCCGCCGCGGCCGAGGCGCTGCAGTCCGCACGCGCCCTGGTGGTCACCGCCGGCGCCGGCATGGGCGTCGACTCGGGCCTGCCCGACTTCCGCGGGGACCAGGGCTTCTGGAAGGCCTACCCGCCCTACGAACGGCTCGGCATCTCCTTCGTCGAGGCCGCCAACCCCTCCGGGTTCGAGGGGGATCCCGAGTTCGGGTGGGGCTTCTACGGGCACCGGCTGGGGCTCTACCGGGCCACCGTGCCGCATCGCGGCTTCTCCATCCTCAGGTCCTGGATCGATTCGCTCGGCCTCGAGTGCTTCGTGGTCACCTCCAACGTGGACGGGCAGTTCCAGGCGGCCGGGTTCGATCCCGAGCGGATCCACGAGGTGCACGGCTCCATCCACCACCTGCAGTGCACCACGCCGTGCTCGGACGCCATCTGGCCCAACCGGGAGGAGGTCCCGGTCGACCTCGGCACCATGCGCGCGCTCCACGTGCCGCGCTGTCCCCGCTGCGGGGAGGTGTCGCGCCCCAACATCCTCATGTTCGGCGACTGGGCGTGGCTGGCCGACCGGTCGCACGGGCAGCAGCGGGCCTTCGAGGCCTGGCTCGCCGGGCTGGGCGACGCGCCGCTCGCCGTGGTGGAGCTGGGCGCCGGCAGCGCCATCCCCACCATCCGCATGCTGACCGAGCGGCTGGGGCGGCGAGGCGGCGCCAGGTGCATCCGCATCAACCCGCGCGAGCCCGACATCGAGGCGCCTCACCTGTCGCTGGCCACGGGCGCGCTCGACGGGGTGGCGGCGATCGACGGGGCACTCGGCCAGCTGGCGTCGCGAGCCGGCCCTCAGCAATCGCTGACGCCCCTCCAGGCGCGTCACCCCAGGGGCGGCGCCGGGTAAGGACCGGTCCCATGGCCCTGTCCACCGCGGCGGCCGGCGGTCCCCTGGCACTGGCCCCGCTGATGCGGGATCGGCCTTGAGCCGCCCGGCGCCTCGCCGTCTCGAGACCGCGCTGCTGACCGCGGCCACGCTGGTCGCCTTCGCCTTCAACTCCATCCTCACCCGCCTGGCGCTGGGCCGGGGGACCATCGACGCCGCCGGGTTCACCGCGGTCCGGCTCGCCGCCGGCGCGCTGGTCCTGGCGGTGCTGGCCCGCGGGGCCGCGGGCTCCTGGCGACCGCTGCGCCCACGGGGGCTGGTGGGTCCACTGACCCTCTTCGCCTATGCCGCGCCCTTCTCCTTCGCCTACCTGCGCATCGGCGCGGCGACCGGGGCCCTGGCGCTCTTCGGGACGGTGCAGCTCACCATGATCGGATGGGACGTGGCACACGGGGCGCGCCCGGCGGCGCGCACCTGGCTGGGGATCATCCTCGCCATGCTCGGGCTCTCGGCGCTCACGCTGCCGGCGGCCGGCCGGCCGGATCCGCTCGGCCTCCTGCTCATGGTGGTGGCGGGCGTGGCCTGGGCCGCGTACTCGCTCCAGGGCCGGCGCGCCACCGATCCGCTGGCGGCCAACGCGCGGGCGTTCCTCTGGAGCCTCCCGCTGGCGCTCCTGCTCGCCGCCGTCACCGCCGGCCCGGCCGCCTGGAGCGGCGGCGGGCTGGCGCTGGCCGCCACCTCGGGAGCCGTGACCTCTGGGCTCGGCTACGCCGTCTGGTATCGCGCGCTCCAGGGGCTGACGGCCACCCGGGCCGCCATCGTCCAGCTCGGCGTCCCCGTCATCGCGGCGCTGTCCGCGGTGGCGCTGCTCGGCGAGTCGCTCGACCTCCGCCTGGTCTCGAGCGGCGTCATGGTGATCGGCGGGGTGGCCCTGGCCCTCACCGCCCGACCCGGGCGCTCCCGCGCCGACGCCGGCCGGCCCGTGCCGGGCCTCGAGTCCTAGTGCCCCACCCCAGGCACTACCGCTCCACCGTCGCCATCAGGGCCGGCAGGTAGCGGTCGCCCGCCACGCGCCCGGCCAGCGGCTCCAGGTCGGCCAGGTCCTCGGGGAGGAGGACCAGGTCGAGGGCGCCGAGGTTCTCGTCGAGCCGGGCCCGGCGCCGGGTCCCGGGGATGGGGACCACGTCCTCGCCCCGGGCCAGGACCCAGGCCAGCGCCACCTGGGCGGGCGTGGCGCCCTTCCGGGCGGCGACGCGGCGGATCACCTCGAGGATGGCCTGGTTGGCCCTGGCGTTCTCCGCCGCGAAGCGCGGGACGTTGTGGCGGAAGTCCCCGGGCTCCAGCTCGCGCTCGTCCTTGAAGGAGCCGGCCAGGAAGCCGCGCCCCAGCGGGCTGAAGGGCACGAAGCCGACGCCCAGCTCCCGGCAGGTCGGCAGGATCCGCTCCTCGACGCCCCGCTCGAAGACCGAGTACTCGCTCTGCAGCGCGGCGATGGGGTGGACCTGGTGGGCGCGGCGCAGCGTGTCCGGGCCGACCTCGGACAGGCCGAGGAAGCGGACCAGCCCGTCCTCCACCAGCCGCTTCATGCCGCCCACCGACTCCTCGATGGGCACCTTCGGGTCCTTGCGGTGGAGGTAGAAGAGATCGATGACGTCGACCGAGAGGCGCCGCAGCGACGCCTCGGCCGCGCGCCGGGCGTTGGCCGGGCTCCCGTCGGCGCCGCCGTGGATGCCGAACTTGGTGGCCAGGACCACCTGCTCCCGCCGCCCCCGGATGGCCTTGCCGACCAGCACCTCGTTGGTGAACGGCCCATAGACCTCGGCGGTGTCGAGCAGCGTGACGCCGCGGTCGAGCGCACGCTGGATGGTGGCGATGCCCTCCGCCTCGTCCACCTCCTCGGGGCGCACGTAGCCGTGGGTCATGCCCATGCAGCCGAGCCCCATGGCCCCCACCTCCAGCCCCCCGCCGAGCCGCCTGGTCTTCATGGAACCTCCCGTCCCTCCCCTGTATATCGGAGGAGGCGCCCGCCGGCCGCGGCGCCGCACATCCTCTCCAGGAGAATGACCTTGCCGACACTCCAGGTGGCGCTCCTCGAGGGCTGCGAACCGGCGCGCTTCGCCCGCGTCGAGGCCGGGCTCCTGGCGCGGGGCCATCCGCTGCCCATCCTGGTGATCGCACGGCTCACGGCGCCCGCGCTCCTGCTGGGGCGGCACCAGCGGGCGGCCAGCGCGATCGACCTGGCGGCCGCCCGGGCCCGGGGCCTGCCGGTGATGCGTCGCGCCGGCGGCGGCCGCACCCTGCTGGTGGGCGAGGGAACCGTCGGCCTCTTCCTGCACACGCCTCCCGGGATGCCGCTCTCGGCGGCGCCGTTCCCGCCCGACCGGACCACCAACCGCTACGTCCGCGGGCTGCTGGCGGCGCTCCGCAGCCTGGGGGCGCGGCAGGCCGCCTGGTTCGGGCGGGACTTCGTGTCGGCCGGCGGGAGGCAGCTGGCCGCGGTCTCGCAGGAGGCGACGCCGGACGGCGCGGTGGCGCTGGAGGCCCTGCTCTCGGTCTCGCGCCCGCTCCAGCCACCCCCGGAGCTGCTGCGCGCCAGGCCCCACTCGGATCCCCGGGCCGGCGGCCCGGCCCCGGTGTCGCTGGCGGAGCTGGCGACCCGGACCCCCGGCTTCGACGAGGTGGCCGCCGCCCTCATGGCCGGCTGGGGTGGGGCCGGGGGGCCGGAGCCCGAGCCGGTCGACGGCGAACTCCCCGAGGCGGAGCTGCCACCGGCCGAGGAGGACGAGGCCGGACTCTCGGCCAGCGGCCCCGTCGAGATCCCCATCGGCTTCCTGGAGGCGCTCACCGCCGCGGCCTCGGGGCGGCTGGTCGGGCCTCGCCTGCGCGGCGACTTCATCGCCCCGGCCACGGCCGTGGCCGCCCTGGAGGGCTCGCTCGACGGGGCGCCGATCGACGCGGCCGAGGTGGGCCGCCGGGTCAACGAGGCCTTCCACGGACCGGGCGCCTTCATCCAGGGCGTGATGGAGCTCGACGCGGTGGCGCGCGCCGTGCTGGCCGCCGGCCGGCTCGCCGCCGGGAGCACCGGGGTGGCCTGAGCCGAGGGGGCGCGTTCCTTTCCTCCCGGGTCCTTTGATGCCAGCATGCTCGCCGTGCCCGAGCCGCTGGTCCGTGCCCGTCACCTGAAGAGCGTGCTCGCCGCCGTGGACCGGCAGCCGCGGCGGCAGGAGCTGCATGCCCGGATCGGGGCGACCCTGGTGGCCGCCATCGAGGAGGCAGCCGGCACCGACTGGCTGCCGATCGGCCACGACGTGGCCATGGCCGGCGCGCTGGAGGCGGTCCTCGGCCCGGAGGGGCTGGCCACCTTCAACCGCGAGATGATGCTGCAGTCGCTGCGCGGGCCGCTGCTGCGCTCCCTGGTGGACCTGGCCACCCACTTCCTCGGGCTCGACGCCGGGGCCTGGGCCAGCTGGATCCCCAGGGGCTGGGTGCTCATGTTCCAGGGGTTCGGCCGCTGGACCATCGTCCGGCGCGGCGAGGGCGAGGTGATGCTGACGCTGGCCGAGCTGCCGCCGGTGTGCGCCGCGGATCCCGTCTGGCCCCGCTCGGTCGCGAGCACCCTCTCGGGCGTCCTGCCCGCGGTGGGCGCCACGGGGACGGTGGAGCTGGACTCGGTCGACCCGCTGCAGGGGATCGCCGTCTACACCATGCGCTGGCGGGCGGGCCGGCCGGCGCCCCCCGGCGCGTAGGCGGCAAGCGGCGCGGCGCCCCGGCGCTCACCCGCCGTCGTGCTCGAGCTCGCCCTGCCAGTACTCGAAGTCGCGGAAGAACTGCCTCCAGGACGGGGGTGCGTCGGGGCGGAACAGGAAGGTGAGCCGCAGCGCCTCCGGCAGCCACTTCGGCTTCTCCGGCACCGCGACCAGGCGCAGGCCCGCCTGGTCCGGCGTCCGACCGCCCTTCCGCTGGTTGCAGGGCGAGCAGGCGATGACGACGTTCTCCCAGGTGGTGGCCCCGCCCAGCGACCGGGGGATGACGTGATCGTAGGTGGCCTGGGGCCGGGAGACCTTGTGGCCGCAGTACTGGCAGCGCCCCTTGTCCCTCGCGAAGACGTTCTCGCGGGAGAACTTCACCGCCTGCTTCCGGTGGTGGAACTTGCGCAGGAACCGGATGACGCTGGGGACCTTGATCTCCAGCGTGACCGAGCGGACCCGGCGGTCCTCGTACTCCTCGACGACCTCGACCTTGCCGAGCCAGACCAGGGTCACGGCCCGCTGCCACGGCACGTGGGCGACGGGCACGTAGGCGGATGACAGGACCAGGGTGTCCATCGCCACGCTCCTCTCGAGGGTGACGATGGTACCCCAGCGTGGCGCCTCGGTGCCGCCCCCGGGCCGCCGGTCCCGTCAGGCCTCCCGGATCGGCAGCCGCCGGACCCGCCTGCCGGTGGCCGCGAAGAGGGCGTTGGCCACGGCCGGCGCCAGGGGTGGCAGCCCGGGCTCGCCGATGCCGCCCGGCGGCTCCCGGCTCGGCACCAGGTGCACCTCGACGGCCGGCATCTCGTGGATGCGGAGCGGCTCCTGGTCGTCGAAGTTGCCCTGCACCACGGCGCCCCGGGCAAGCGTGATCTCCCCGCGCAGGACGGCGGAGAGGCCGTAGGCGATGGCCCCCTCCACCTGGTGCTCGACGCTGTCCGGGTTGAGCGCGACGCCGAGATCGACGGCGGCCACCACCCGGTGGACCCGGAGGCGCCCCTTCTCGACCGACACCTCCGCCACCTCGGCCACGTGGCTGCCGAAGGAGGTGTGGCAGGCGATGCCACGGCCGTGCCCCTGCGGCAGCGCCCTCCCCCAGCCGGCCTTCTCGGCGGCGAGCTGCAGGGCCCCCCGCAGCCGGTGGCCCGCCGGCAGGTGCTCCAGCCGGAAGGCGAGCGGATCCTTCCCGGCGGCCGCCGCCAGCTCGTCGATGAAGCACTCCTCGGGGAAGGCGTTCTGCGAGGCGTAGACCGAGCGCCACCAGCCGAACCGGAGCCCCACCTCCGGCATGGCGGCCTCCACCCGGATCGCCCCCGCGCCGTAGGGGAAGCCGATGGCCCCCTCCAGGACGTCGGGCGAGCCGCCCCCCCTGGCCGCCGCGCCGAAGAGCTGCTTGCCGATGGAGGGCGTCCGCACCCGGTGGTGCCACGCCACCAGCCGGCCGGCGGCGTCGAGCCCGGCCCGCAGCTCGTTGCGCCCGGCCGGGCGGTAGTAGTCGTGGCGCATGTCGTCCTCGCGCGTCCAGACCACCTGCACCGGCTCGCCGACCGCCTTCGACACCAGCGCCGCCTCCACCGGGACGTCGGTCATGGAGCGCCGGCCGAACCCGCCGCCCAGGAAGGTGACGTGGACCTTGACCTTCTCCGGCTCGAGGCCCAGCGCCCTGGCGACGTCCGACTGCGCCCAGGTCGGCGCCTGGGTCGGCGCCCAGAGCTCGGCCGAGCCCGCGCGCACGTGGGCCGTGCAGTTCATCGGCTCCATGGTGGCGTGGGCCAGCAGCGGCAGCTCGTAGGTGGCCTCGAGCCGCCTGGCCGCGGCGGCCAGCGCCTCCTCCAGCTGCCCCTCGCTGCGCGCCGGTGACTTCTCCAGCGGCGCCTCGGCGAGCAGCCGCTGCAGCGCGGCCGAGTCGAGCGCGCCGTTCGGCCCGGCCTCGAAGGTGGCCGCCAGCGCCTCGCGCCCCTGGAGCGCCGCCCAGGTCGAGTCGGCCACCACGGCGACGCCGCTCGGCACCTCGACGACGTGGCGCACGCCCGGCACCTTCCTGGCCCGGGCGGCGTCGAAGCTCGCCACCGTGCCACCTACCACCGGCGGGCGGGCCACCACGGCGAAGCGCAGGCCGGGGACGCGGACGTCGATGCCGAAGCGGGCGCGTCCCCGGACCTTGTCGGGCGTGTCGAGCCGGGGCACCTTCGTGCCGATGAGCCGCCAGTCCTTCGGGTCCTTGAGCGGCGGGTTGGGCGGGACCGCCTCCCTGGAGGCGGCGGCCGCCAGCGCGCCGTAGCCGAGCTTCCGGCCCGTCGGGCCGTGGATCACGAAGCCCTGGTCGGCCCGGCAGGTGGCGCGGTCCACGCCCCATTGCCTGGCGGCGGCCGACACCAGCATCTCCCGGGCGGTCGCGCCGGTCCGGCGGAGCGGGTCGAAGAACTGGCGCACGCTGCGCGAGCCCCCGGTGCTCATCGGGCCGAACCGCTTCACGTCGGCGTCGGCCTGCACCACCCGGACGCGCTTCCAGTCGGCCTCCAGCTCCTCCGCCACCAGCACCGCCATCCCGGTGAAGGTCCCCTGGCCCATCTCCGACTTGGCGAGGAAGACCGTCACCGCGCCGGCCGGATCGACGCGCAGGTAGGCGTCGGGCTCGAACGCGGCCGGCTCGGCCGCCTCGGCGCTGGAGGGGAGGTGGAGCCCGAGCCACAGGCCCGCGCCCGTCCCGGCCGTGACCTTGAGGAAGTCGCGGCGGCTCAGCTTGCGGATGGCGGTCATGGCCGGCCTCCGGCGGCGGCCCGGATGGCCCTGCGGATCCGGTTGTAGGTGCCGCAGCGGCAGAGCAGGCCGCGCATGGCCTCGTCGATGTCGGCGTCGGTCGGGTGCGGGGTGCGGGCCAGCAGCGCCGCCGCGGCCATGAGCTGCCCGGACTGGCAGTAGCCGCACTGCGGCACCTCCTCCGCGGCCCAGGCCTTCTGGAGCGGGTGGTCGCCGTCGCTGGAGAGCCCCTCGATGGTGGTGACGCGGTGGCCCACCGCCTCGGCGGCGGGCGTGTGGCAGGACTGCACCGCCTTCCCGTCGAGGAGCACGGTGCAGGCGCCGCACTCGCCGATGCCGCAGCCGTACTTGGTGCCGGTGAGGCCGATGGAGTCGCGCAGGACCCAGAGCAGCGGCGTGCCGGGCGCGACCTCCACGGTGTGGCTCTTGCCGTTCACCACGAGCTTCAGTCGGGCCATGGGGCCTCCCACGGGGCGGCGGGTGGTGAGCGACTCTATGCTCGCCAGGGGCGCGGGCGGCAACCATGTCGGGGTCCTCCATGTGGGAGCCCCACCGCGCGCCAGGGGCCGGGCTAGGATGGGCTTTCCCGGGAGGCGGACGTGAAGGTGGCTGGCATCGTCCTGGCGGCTGGTCGGTCGACCCGCATGGGTCGAAACAAGCTCCTGCTGCGCTTCGAGGGCGAGAGCCTCGTCCGCCGAGCCGCCAGGACGGCCCTCCAGGCCGGGCTCGACCCGGTCCTCGTCGTCGTCGGTCACGAGGCGGAGCAGGTCGGGGCCGAGCTCGCCGGGCTCCCCTGCGTGGCCGTCTCCAACGGGCGGCACGACCTCGGCATGAACACCTCGCTCGACGCCGGGGTGGGGGCGGTGCCCGCCGACGCCGACGCCGCCGTCGTGGTCCTCGCCGACATGCCGCTGGTCACCGCCGACATGCTGCGGACCCTGGTGGCCCGCCACCAGGCGACCGGGGCCGCGCTGGTGGCCTCGCGCTACGGCGCCGCCGTCGCGCCGCCGGCGCTCTACGGGCGGGCCGTCTTCCACGAGCTCGGGGGCGGACGGGGCGACGGGCGCGGGCGCGAGCTGCTGCGCCGCCGCCAGGAGGAGGTGGCCTGGGTCGACTGGCCGGCCGCCGCCCTCGCCGACGTCGACGAGCCCGGGGATCTCCCCCGGGCCTGGCCCACCGACGCGGAGCGGCCATGAGCGACGACGCCGACGTGCTGGAGGTGGCCCGCGGGTGGCGCGCCGAGGGGCTCGGGGTGGCGCTGGCGACGGTGGTGAGCACCTGGGGCTCCGCGCCGCGCCCGGCGGGCAGCCTGCTGGCGGTGAACGGGCGGGGGGACTTCGCGGGCTCGGTCTCGGGCGGCTGCGTGGAGGCGGCCGTGATCACCGAGGCCGGCCTCGCCCTCGCCGACGGCCGGGCGCGCCTGCTGGAGTACGGCGTCTCGAACGAGCGCGCCTTCGAGGCCGGGCTGGCCTGCGGCGGGCGGATCCAGGTCCACGTGCAGCGGCTCGGCGACGACGCCGTCCTGGCGCCGCTGCTGGCGGCCATCTCCGCTCGCCGGCCGGTGGTGCTGGCCACCGACCTGTCGCGCGGAGGGCTCCGGCTGGTGGACCCGCTCGCGCCGGATCGCGCCGCCGAGCCCGGGCTGGCCGCGGCGGCGCTGGCGGCCGTGGCGCGCGACGAGTCCGCCCGGGTGGAGATGCCCGGTGGCGCGTGGCTCGTGCGCCCCTTCGTCCCGCGCACCCGGCTGGTGATCTTCGGCGCCGTGCACGTCGCCCAGGCGCTCGCCCCCATGGCCCGGCTGGCCGGGGTCGAGCCCGTGGTGGTCGACACGCGGCCGGCCTTCGCGACGGCGGCGCGCTTCGAGGGGGTGCCCATGGTCTGCGCCCCGGCCGACCAGGCCCTGGCCAGGGTCGGGCTCGATCGCCACACCGCCGTGGTGACCCTGACGCACCGGCCGGAGCTGGACGACGCCGCGCTGGCCGCGGCGCTCCGCTCCGAGGCCTTCTACGTCGGGGCCCTCGGCAGCCGGAAGACGCAGGCGGCGAGGCGGGAGCGGCTGCGCGGCCTCGGCTTCGGCGACGGCGACCTGGCGCGGATCCACGGGCCGGTCGGGCTGGCCATCGGCGCGCGCTCCCCCGCCGAGATCGCGGTCGCCATCCTGGCGGAGCTGGTCGCCGCGCTCCGCGCCACGCCGCAGGCCCCGAGGACGGGGCCCGAGGTCGCCATCGGCTAGACTGCGGCGATGGCCACGAAGCCCTCACCCCGGCGCGCCGCGTACCCGTGGTTCCGCCCCGTCACCACCCGCTGGATGGACAACGACGCCTACGGGCACGTCAACAACGCGCACTACTACTCGTACTTCGACACCGTCATCAATCAGTACCTGATCGAGCGCGGCGGGCTCGACCTCCACGCCAGCCCGGTGGTCGGCTTCGTGGTCAGCTCGAGCTGCGACTTCTTCCGCCCGGTGGCCTACCCCGGTGGCCTCGAGGTCGGGGTGCGGGTGGACCGGATGGGGAAGAGCTCGGTCCACTACGGGGTGGCCCTGTTCGCCGCCGGGGACGACGCGGCGCGGGCGGCCGGCCAGGTGGTCCACGTCTTCGTGGATCGGGCCACCTCGACGCCGGCGCCGATCCCGGCACCAATCCGCCAGGCGCTCGAGGCCATCGCCGGCCCGTAGCGGCGGGCGTCCGGCGCCGTCACTTCTCCGTCAGGTTCAGCGTCCCGTCCCACCCCGGGGCCGGGGGGTGGTCCCGCAGCCGCCCGATCCGCTGGATGAACAGGCGGGACGGGCCATCCGCCGGGTCGATGGCCAGGCACCGCTCGAAGGTGGCCAGCGCCTCGCCCCAGCGCTGGGCGCGGTACTCGACCAGCCCCGCCTCGAAGAGGGTCCGGAGCTCGGCCACCCGGGCCGGGAGGCTCCCCCGGGTCCCCAGCAGCTCGTAGATCCGCACCGGGTCGGTCTTGCCGACCACGCGGATCAGGTCAATCTCCCGGACCTCGATGGCGTCGCCGGCCAGGGTGCGGGTCTCCTCGTTGACGAGCAGCCGCGTGCCGTACTGGCCGTTGACCGACTCGAGCCGCGAGGCCAGGTTGACGGTGTCGCCGATGACCGTGTAGCTGCGCGAGTTCTCCGAGCCGATGGAGCCGACGGTGACGTCCCCGGTGGCGATCCCCATGCGCACCCGGATGGCCGGGAGGTTCCTGCGGACGCCGAGGATCTCGGGGAGCATGGCCTGGAACTGGGGGATGCGGGCCTGCTGCTCCAGGGCGGCCAGGCAGGCCAGCGTCGCCTCCTCCTCCGCCGGCGCGAAGGGCGGGCCCCAGAAGGCCATCACCGAGTCCCCGATGTACTTGTCGATGACGCCCTGGCGGACGCGGATGGGCTCGGCCATCAGGCTGAAGTACTGGTTGAGGAGCTTCACCGCGCCGGTCGGCGTCAGCCCCTCGCAGAGGGCGGTGAAGCCCTCCATGTCGGAGAAGAAGACCGTCATCCGCTGGCGCGCGCCGCTCAGGGCCACCTGGCCCTGGCCGAGGATCTCCTGCACCACCCGCGGGTCGACGTACTTCCCGAAGGTGGCCTTGATGGCCTCCTTCTGCCTCAGCTCGCCCACCATGTGGTTGAAGGAGTCGGCCAGCTGGCCAATCTCGTCGGCGGTCCGGATGGGCACCTGGACGTCGAGGTTCCCGGTCCGCACCGACCTGGTCACGGTCAGCAGCTCGCGCATGGGCCGGACCAGGCTGCGGGTGATCATGGCGGCGAAGAGGATCCCCAGCGCGCAGGCCACCGCGGTGATCGACCAGCTCATCCACTGGGTCCGCAGCTCCATCCGCTCGGTGAGCCGCGCCGACTCCTGGGTGCCGGCGTGCAGCAGGCTGGTGATGGCGGTGATGCGTCGGCTGGCGTCGATGCGGCTCTCGTCGAGCTGCTCCTGCAGGAGCGCCACCACGCCCTCGTCCGGGCTCCGGGCCTGGCCCAGGGTGTCCTCGAAGTCGCCGTGCAGCCTGGCCCGGGCCGGCCCGATGTTCTCGACGTCGGCCTTGATCTGCGAGAGCCGGGCCACCTCGTCCGGGTCCCGGCGGACGTGATCCAGGGCCAGCGCCTCGTCGACCAGGGCGGCGGCCCGCGCCAGCTTGGCCTCGGTGCAGAGCCGGATCACCCGGTAGGCGAGGAGCTGCCGCTCGCCCCGGTCGGCGTGGGCCTCGCGCAGCTTCCTCATGACCGGCCGCAGGGAGTCGCTGTGGCAGTCGCCGGCCTCCTTGAACAGCTCGGCCGCCTCCCGCTCCCCGGCCTCCCGGGCCACCGGCGGCCGGAGCCGGACCACCCGCTCCATGAGGAGGTTCTCGCGCAGGCCGTGGGCCCGCACGTCGCCCATGATCTGGTCGAGCGCGATGTAGGTGTTGGAGAGCAGCCCGAGCTGCTGCCCCACCCGCCGCATGTTGATCGAGGTGAGCAGGGTGACGACGATCATCAGCGCCAGCAGCGCCAACGCGATGCCGAAGATCTTGTAGCTGATGGGTCGGCGGACGTCCTGTTCGTCGGGCGCGGACGGCATGGGCGCCACCAGCCTACCGCAGAGCGCCCGCCCGGGGTTGCGCCGGGGCCGTTGGCCCGGTAGTGCTTGGCCCCATGCTCGGCATCCTGCTCGTCAACCTCGGCACGCCCGACGACCCCTCCCCGCCCGCGGTGCGCCGCTACCTCCGCGAGTTCCTCTCCGATCCGCGGGTCGTCGACATCAACCCGGTGGCCCGCAAGCTCCTGCTGGAGCTGGTGATCCTGCCCCGGCGGCCCCGGGTCAGCGCCGCCGCCTACGCCAAGATCTGGAGCCGCGAGGGGTCGCCGCTGCTGGCCTTCTCGCGGGCCCTGGAGGCCAGGGTGCGCGAGGCGCTCGGGCCCGGGCACCTCGTCGAGCTGGCGATGCGCTACGGCCGCCCCTCCATCCCCGACGCGCTGGAGCGGCTGCGGGCCGGTGGCGCCGGCCGGCTGGTGGTGGCGCCGCTCTACCCGCAGTACGCCTCGTCGTCGACCGGCTCCTCGCTCGAGGCGGTCTTCGCGGCGCTGGCCCGCCAGCCGGTGGTGCCGGCGGTGTCGGTGCTGCCCCCCTTCTACGACGACCCGGGGTTCATCGCCGCCTTCGCCGCGGTGGGCGCGCCGGTGGTGGCGCGCGAGCAGCCCGACCACGTCCTCTTCAGCTTCCACGGCCTTCCCGAGCGCCACGTGCAGGCGTCCGACCACTCCGGCCGCCACTGCCTCCAGTCGGCCGGGTGCTGCGACGTGATGGGCGTGGCCAACCGCGACTGCTACCGGGCCCAGTGCTTCGCCACGGCGCGGGCGCTGTCGGCCCGGCTCGGGCTGCAGCCCGGGACCTGGAGCGTCAGCTTCCAGTCGCGCCTGGGCCGGACCCCCTGGATCAAGCCCTACACCGACCTGCGGCTCGAGGAGCTGGCGCGGGAGGGGAAGCGGCGGCTCTGCGTCTTCTCCCCGGCCTTCGTGGCCGACTGCCTGGAGACGCTGGAGGAGATCGGGATGCGCGCCGAGGAGCAGTTCAAGGCGGCCGGCGGCGAGCGGCTCGCCCTGGTCCCCTCGCTCAACGCCAGCGACGCCTGGGTCGAGGCCCTGGTCGCGATGCTGCGCCGCACCGCCGGGGCGCCGGCGTAGGAGGCCGTCGAGAGCGCCGGTCCGAAGCACCGTCAGGTGACGGCTCGTGGCGAGTTACTGGATCGTCCCCGTCGAGGCCGCGAGCTTGTCGATGAGCGGCTGCATGACCGACGCCGGGACGCCGGACCTGTTCATCGAGGACCCGACGAAGGTGGTCATGGCGGCGGCGAGGCCGGTCGTCCCCGCCGTCGACTGCATCATGGTCCCGCCGCCCATCATCCCGCCGCCCATGCCGCCCATGGCGATGGAGGTGGAGCCCATCATCCCGTTCATGAGGCCATCCGAGGCGTCCTTCATCATCGCGGTCACCACCCCCGAGGAGGAGACGCTCATCCCGATGCTCTTGGCGTACTGCGACATGGCGGCGATGGACATCCCGTAGTCCGTCTGGTCCTGGGTCGCGCCCGAGCCAGAGCCGGCCATCGCCGGGTCCATCGGCGACGTCATGAGGATGTCGCCGGCCATGAAGTAGTTGCCCACCGCCGTGTTGGCCGCCCCCGCGTTCGCCGCGGTCATCCCGCCGGACATGTTCTGCGCCATGGCCTGGGCCATCGACGTGAGCGGCGTCACCTGGACGCCGGTCGTCGTCGAGCCGGCGGAGACCGACGGAACGCAGCTCGTCAGCACGTCGCCGGACTGCATGATCATGTTGGTCCCGGTGGCCGGGTCCATGAAGGTCCCGCCGGTCATCTGCAACATCACCGTCCCTGCGTAGGCGCCGAGCGGGACGCTGAAGTTGCCCGTGGCGTCGACGGGGCTCGAGCCAATCATCGGCCCCATCGTGCCGTTGGTCACGGCGTAGGCCGTCACGGTCCCCGAGGACGTCCCGCCCATGAAGGCGGTGCCGGTCATGGTCCCGTGGGGGCTGACCGTCGCCACCGGCGCCGGGGAGCTGCCCGTTCGACCCCGCGAGCTGGGTCATGAGCGCCTGCATGTCCGCTGCCGTCACGCCGGACTTGTTCATCGCGGAGCCGACGAAGGTGCCCATCGCCGTGGAGAGGCCGGAGGTGCCGGCCGTGGACGACATCATCCCGCCCATCATTCCGCCCATGCCCGCCATCGAGATGGCGGTCCCGCCCATCATCCCGTCCATGACGCCGTCCGAGGCGTCGTTCGTCATGGCGGTGACCATCCCGGAGGACGACGTGTTCATCCCGATGGTCTTCGCGTACTGGGACATCGCCGCGATGGACATGCCGTAGTTCTTCTGGTTCTGGGTGGCGGAGGTGCCGGAGCCCACGACCATCGGGTTCATGGGCACGGTGTGCAGGATGTCGGTCACCGAGAAGTAGGTCCCGACCGCGGTGTGCGTGGTGGCGATGTTGGCGTCGGTCATGCCGCCGGTCATGGCCTTCGCCCTGGCGCACGCCATGCTGGTCAGCGGCGTCATCTGGATGCCGGTCGTCGTCGAGCCGGCGGCGACGGCCGGGACGCACGCCACCATCACGTCGCCGGGGAGCATGGACATCGCCGTGCTCGTCGCCTCGTCGGTGTACGTCCCCCCCGTCATCTGGAGCATCACGGAGCCCGCGTAGGTTCCGAGCGGCACGCTGAAGTGGCCCATGCCATCGGTGGTCGCGCTGCCGAGCTGGGCCCCCATCATGCCGTTCGCGATGGCGTAGGCGGTCACGGTGGCGCCGCCGACCGGCCCCTTCATCGCGGTGCCGGACATCATCCCGGTCGTGGTCCCCCCGCTGCCGATCTGGCCGCCCGAGCCGTTGAGCTTGTTCACCAGCGGCCTGCATGTCCGTCATGGTCACGCCGGACTTGTTCATCGCCGAGTTGACGAACGCGGACATCGCCGTCGCCAGCCCCGTCGTCCCGGCGGTGGCCTGCATCATCGTGCCGCCCATCATCCCGCCACCCATGGTGAGGGAGGACGTGCCCATCTTGCCGTCCATGACGCCATCCGAGGCGTCGTCCATCATGGCGGTGACCACGCCCGAGGAGGAGGGCATCCCGATGGTCTTCGCGTACTGGGACATGGCCGCATTGGCCATGCCGTAGTTCTTCTGGTCCTGCGTCGCGCCGGTCCCCGAGCCGGCCACCATGGGGTTCATCGGCACGGTGTGGAGGATGTCGCTCACCGAGAAGTAGGCGCCCATGTCGGCGTTCGCGGCGACCATGTTGGCGTCGGTGATGCCCCCGCTCATGTGGTGCACGCGGGCGTGGGCCATCGAGGTGACCGGGGTGACCTGGATGCCTGAGGTCGACCCGCCCACGGCGGCCGAGGGAATGGCGCAGGCCATCACGTCCCCGGGCTGCATGGTCATCGTCGTCCCCGTGGCCTCGTCCGTGTAGGTGCCACCGGTCGCCTGGAGCATCATCGGGCCCGAGTAGGTGCCGACGGAGACCGAGAAGTTCCCCGTCGAGTCGGTGGTGCCCCCGCCGATCTGCGCGCCCATGGTGCCGTTGGTGACGGCGTAGGCGGTGACGGTGGCGCCGCTCACGGGGCCTTTCACGACGGTGCCGCTCACGGTGTAGGCGCAGGTCACCGCGATGCTCGCCACGTCACCGCTCCCGACGGTCCCGCTTCCGCCGCTCACCGAGCAGGTCTGCGACGGCGACGCCGGCTGGGTCTTCACGCTCACGGCGTAGGCGCTGCCCGACGCCATCGCGCTGCCGAACGCGAACGTGGTGGCGCCGGCCGGGACCGCGAGGTCCGCCTGACCCGCCATCGAGAGCACGAGCCCGGTGCCGGCGAGGCCGCTCACCGTGCCACCGACCAGGAACTGGCTGGTCGAGCAGTTCACCACGACGTTCATGACGTTGGCTCCGCCCATCATTCCGGTGCCCCCGCCCACCGTGCAGGTCTGCGCCGGACTCGAGGGCTGCGTCGCCACGGTCACCGCGTAGGAGGTGCCGCTCGGCATCGGGCTCGGGAAGGCGAAGGTCGTCGCCCCGGACGTCACCGGCAGGTTCGACTGGCCCGGCATGGCGAGCGCCAGCCCCGAACCGAGAAGGCCGACGACCGTCCCACCCACCGTGTACGAGCTGGTGACGCACGTGACGGCCACGTTCGTCATGTTTCCGCTGCCCATCATGCCGGTCCCGTTCGCCACCGTGCAGGTCTGCGCGGGAGACGTCGGCTGGTGAAAGACGGTCACGGCGAACGCGGCGCCGCTCGCCATGGGCATGCTGAAGGCGAAGGCGCCGTTGGCCGAGATGGCCAGGTCGTTCCCGCCGTTGTTCCGCAGCACCAGGGTGGCGCCGGTGGCCAGTCCGGTCACCGTGCCGCCCACCGTTCCGGAGCCCGGCGGCGTCGTGGTGCCGCTGCTGCTTCCGCCGCCACAGGCGAACAGGAGGAGGGAGGAACCAACCACCGCCACCAGCGTCGAGGTTCGGATCTTCATGTGATGCCTTTCAGTCGGGCCGACCACCGCCCGCTCAGCCGACATGGGCGGGCCTATATGCGGCGGGGAGCGCCAGCGCCCGGTTCGATGGAGCCCGTCCGGCTCCCCGGAACCCGCGGACCGCACCCGGGTGGAACACCCGGCACGGGACAAAGTTCCCGCTGGAGGGAACCACACGGGATCGCGACGACAAGCGTCTGCTTCCTCCCGGCACCTACCCGACCTTCACGGAGAAGTCGGCGCCTTCCCAGCGCCCCGCCTCCGGCCAGAAGAAGGTGAACGTCACCTCGAAGCCTGCGGCCAGCGCCTCGGTGGGCAGGTCGGCGACGTGCACCCCGAGCCCGGTGGCGCGGGTCGGGAGATCGCGGACCGTCCTCCAGCCGTCCACGCTCCAGTGCGCCAGGGCCGGGGCCAGGGTCTCCAGCCGCAGCGTCCGGCCCGCGGGCATCTGGCGGATCTTGTGGTTGAAGCGCCAGGCCACGTGGCTCGAACGGGTCCCGCGCCTCACGTAGCGCTCCAGGGGCTGCGGCGGCGTGTCGAAGACCGCCCCGTCCGCCAGCGAGCGCACCAGCTTCAGGTGCTCGGCGTGGGCCCACACCAGCGGCATGGCCGAGCCGGCCGGGCGGCCGAAGAAGAGCTCCCGCCCGGGGATGTCGGCCGAGTCCCAGGACTGCTCGGGCAGGAGGCCGCCCTCGCCGGCCAGCGCCTCCATGGTGGCGAGGAGCCGCTCGGCCTCGGCCCGGTCGCCCGCGGCGAGGGCGTGCATGGCCCGCTCCCCGGTGAGCAGCGGCCAGGCCCGGCCGATCCCGGTGCCGTCGAAGGGGCTGCCGTCCTCGTGCTCGCCGTAGCCGTCGCCGTTGTAGCGGTGCCAGGACGGGCCGACGGGCGTCTCGACCCGGAGCAGCGCGTCGATGGCCCGGACCGTGTTGCGCACCCGCGGATCGGCGGCGGAGCGCAGGCCGAAGCGGACCAGCGCCAGCGCGTCGGCGCTCACGATGGCGTCCGACCGGCCCACCGCCTCGGCGAGCGGGCGGTTCTTCAGCGCCACGGCCTGGTCGCCCTCCTCGACGCCCGCCGGGGCGATGCGCACGTAGTAGCCGTCGACGCCGACCCGGCGGGCCAGCTCGGTGCCCTGCACGTAGAGCCAGCGCTCGATGCGGTCGTTCCAGGCGTCGGCGGTCTCGCGCAGGTAGGGGGCCAGCCCCGGCTCACCGGCCAGCTCCGCGAGGTCGGCGGCGGCCAGCAGCGCCGCGATCTCGGCCGCCAGCGTGAAGGGCGTGTACCCGCCGTCCTCCTCCCAGCGGTCCTGCTGGGTGACCGGGCCGTTGCGCACCAGGTAGGAGGCCGCCCGCCGGACCATGGGCCAGAAGCCCCGCGCCGAGAGGTCGCCCTCCCGGAGCGCCCCCTCGCGCCGCGCCAGGTCGACGAGGAGGATGGGCAGCGCGGTCTCGTCCATCTGCACGCCCTCCCAGTAGGGGCGCCCCTCGGCCCACATGTTCTGCGGCCAGTGGCCGTCCTGGTCCTGGGTGGCCGCCAGGTAGACCAGGGCCTCCCGCGCCTCCGCCCTGGCCCCGGCCGCGAGGAAGCCCCCGGCCGCCTCGACCATGTCGCGCGGCCAGACCAGGTGGTAGCCGCCCAGGTCGCCGTCCCCCTTGGAGAAGCCCCACGGCACCGCCAGGCTCGCCAGGATGGCCCCGGGGAGGCGCTTCGACTGGTGGACCTTCACCACCATGGCGCTGGTGGCGAAGCGCGGCCGGTCGGGGAACGGCCGCAGGCCCTCGTGCCACCTCAGCCAGGGGCCGGTGTAGGCGTCGAGGAGCGCGTCGAAGCCCTCGGCGAGCGCCGCCCGCGCCTGGTGCGCCGCCTCCTCGGGGCTGCGCCCCCAGGCGAGCGCCAGGACCAGCTCCCCGCCGCGGGTCTCCAGCTCGCCCGAGAGCGCCACGTTGCCGTCCCGGGCGCTGTCGAAGCGCTCGCGGAGCTCGCCGTCGCGCAGGAGCTCGTGCCACCCGTCCGACGACCCGACGAAGCCCGCCGAGCGCGCCCGGAAGCCGGTGCTGCTCAGCAGGCACAGGGCCTGGCCATCCCGCGACGCGAACAGCGCCGGCTCGCCCCTGGCGTCCCCCACCCACCCGCTGTTGCCGGCGCCGTGGTTGTCGAGGTGCGGCGCCAGCAGGGCGAAGACCCGGTAGTCCTCGAGCCGCCCGCGCAGCGGCGTGAACCGGATCCGCTGGAGCACCACCGGCCGCTGCGGGTCGGCGATGATCTCCTTCTCGATGCGGTACCTCCCCTGGGTGCAGGTGTTGGTGAGCCGGTAGGCCGGGACCCCGGGCCGGGGGCAGGTGATCTCGTGGGTGGCGTGGCGCTTCTCCTCCGAGAAGAAGCCCCCCGGCGCGGTCACCACCAGCCCCAGGTCGCGCGTGGCCGCCTGGTCCATGCGCGGCGCGTAGACCTCGTTGAGGATCCCGTGCGAGATGGTGAACCAGATGGCGCTCCCGCCGAGCGCGGTGCCGACGCCGCTCTTGCTCGCCGAGGTCCAGCGCGCGGGGATTCCAGGCCAGCCGGGGGCGGGGCGCTCGTCCATGGTGGCTCCTACCCGCCGTGCGCGAAGTCGGGGTAGTCGGTCATGGCGCCGTCCGCGTAGACGGTGCTGCCGGTCAGGTAGGAGGCCGCGTCGGAGACCAGGAAGGTGGCCACCCGCGCGATCTCGTCGGGCTCGCCCATCCGGCCCAGCGGGATCTTGGTCAGCAGGTCCGCCAGGCTGGCGGGATCGCTCCAGACCGCCCGGTTGATGGGGGTGCGGATGGCCCCGGGCGCCAGGGCGAGCACGCGCACCCCGAAGGGCGCCGCCTCCTGGGCCATGGTCTTGGTCAGCATGGAGAGGCCGGCCTTGGACGCCGCGTAGGCGCCGTACCCGCCCCAGGCGATCTTCTCGTGGACCGAGGTCAGGTTGAGGACGACGCCGCGGCGCTGCGCCACCATGCGCTTCAGCGCCTCGCGCGCGCACAGGAAGCCACCCACCAGGTTGACGTGGAGCACCCGCGCCCAGGCCTCCGGCCCGGCCTCCCAGGTGAGCGCCCGCGGGCCGTCGATGCCGGCGTTGTTGACGAGGGCGTCGAGCCCCCCCCAGGCCTGGTCGATGGCCGCGAACATCCGGCTCACCTGGCCGGCGTCCGAGACGTCGGCCTGGAGCGCCATGGCCTCGCCGCCGGCCCGGCGGATCCCCGCCGCGACCTCCTCGGCCGCCTCGGGCTGCACCACGTAGTTGACGCAGACCCGGGCCCCGGCGGCCGCGAGGCCGGTGGCGATGCTCGCCCCGATCCCCGAGTTGGCGCCCGTCACCAGCGCCCGCATGCCCTTGATGGAGATCTCCACGTTGCCTCCCTCACGTCGGTGCCGTTCATCCCGGTGATGCGCCAGGCCAGGGGGCCCACCACGGTCGAGCCCCCTGGCCCGTCACGCGCGTGCCGCCTCCTTTCACGGCCGCGCCGTCTTCTCCCGTTGCTCGTCGGCGCTGACCTGGGCGGTGATGTCGCGGGGCGTCCCGCCCGGGTGGAGCCCGGCGCGGCGGTTCTGCTGCCAGCACGCCTCGTCGTGCTGGGCGCAGATGGGCAGCTCCTTCCCGTAGGTGACCAGCTCGAGCCGCTGCGCCGGGACGCCCAGCTCCTGCAGGTAGGTGCTCACCGCGGCGGCGCGCCGCTGGCCGAGCGCCAGGTTGTACTCGACGGTGCCGCGCTCGTCGGCGTTGCCGGTGATGAGCACGTGGGCCGGCTGGTTGGCCCGGATGCAGCGGGCCGCCCGCTGCAGCAGCGTGAACTCGTCCGGGTGGATGACGGCCTCGTCGAAGTCGAAGTGGACCCGGGTCAGGCCGCAGGCGGCCAGGGACGGGGTGATGGCGGTGCAGGCCCCGTCGGTGCAGAGCTGGTCGCTGGTGCACTCCATGTCAGTCGCGCAGCTGACCTTGAGGGCGGGGGCCGGTGGCGTGGGCGCGGGCGGCGCGGCCACGGCCACCGGGGACGGGGGCGGTGCGGGGGCCTCGGCCTGGACCACCGGCTTCTGGTGGGCGCAGGCGGTGACGGAGGTGGCGGCGAGCACGGCGACGGCGAGCTTCCTGAACATGTCGATCTCCCTTCGGTGTGATGGTTCGATACGGCGTTCCTGCTGCGTCAGCCGAGCGCCACGGGGACGAAGATCCGCACCTCGCCGCGCTGGACCAGGATGGCCACCTGCTTGCCCGCCTTGGCCACCAGCGAGCGGAGCTGCTCGACCCCGGTGACCGGCGTCCCGCTCACCGAGAGCACCACGTCACCGGGCTGGATGCCGGCCCGCGCCGCGGGTCCGCTCACGCCCTCGACCACCACGCCGCCCTTGATGTCGGCCTGGCGCTCCTCCTCGGGCGTGATGGGCCGGACCGTGACCCCCAGCCGGCCGTGCTGCGCCGGGCCGTCGGCGCTCGCCACCTGGGCGTCCTTCGACTCGCCGACCACCACGGCGATCTCCTGGTGGTGACCCTTGCGCCACACGTCCAGGTCGGCGCGGGCACCGGGCTTGATGTCGGCGACCCGCTGCGGCAGGTCGGACGAGGTGGTGATCGCCTGGCCGTCCAGCGAGAGGATCACGTCACCCGGCTGCAGGCCCGCCCTGGCCGCCGGGCTGCCGTCCTCCACCGAGCTCACCAGCGCGCCCGATGGCCCGGGCAGGCCGAAGGACTGGGCCAGGGCCTGGTTCACGTCCTGGATGGTCACGCCCATCCTCCCCCGGGTCACCTTGCCGTGGGCCAGCAGCTGCCCCTCCACCTTCATGGCCACGTCGATGGGGATGGCGAAGGAGAGCCCCATGTACCCACCGGACTGGGAGTAGATCTGCGAGTTGATGCCGATGACCTCCCCCGCCAGGTTGAAGAGCGGGCCGCCGGAGTTGCCGGGGTTGACGGCCACGTCGGTCTGCAGGAAGGGCACGTACCCCTCGTTGGGCAGCGAGCGCGCCCGGGCCGAGACGATCCCGGCGGTGGCGGTGTTCTCGAAGCCGAAGGGGGCGCCGATGGCCAGCACCCACTCGCCGACCTTGGTGCGGGCCGGGTCTCCCAGCTTCACGGTGGGGAGCCCCTTGGCGTCGATGCGCAGCACCGCCACGTCGGTGGCCTTGTCGAGGCCGACCACCCTGGCCGGGAACTCCCGCCAATCGGTGAGCTTGACCGTGATCTCGGTGGCGTCGGCCACCACGTGGGCGTTGGTGAGGATGACGCCGTCGGCGCCGACGATGAAGCCCGAGCCGAGCCCGCGCATGGGGACGCTCCCCTGCGGATGCGGGCCGCCGAAGTGCTGGAAGAACTTCCAGAAGGGGTCGTCGGGGTCGGCCTGGCCGAACGACGGGCCCTGGAACTCCGCCTTCTTCATGCCCGACGTGCTGACGTTGACCACGGCGGGGCCGTACTGCTTGACGATGGCGCTGAAGTCCGGAAGCGACATGGTGGCGGCCACGGCGGGCGTGGCGGCGGCGGGCGCCGTGGGCTCGGCGGCCTGGGCGCGCCAGGCGATGGGGCGGCCGGCGACGGCGACTCCGGCCACCACCATCACCAGGGTGGCCACGACGACTGCTGCGAGCCGGGTGTACTTGGACATGTTGGGCTCCTTGCGGTTCCGGGCTGGGCTCGATGCCCACCCCTCGCACTGAGCCCTACGCGCGGCGCCTTAAGGGAGTCTTAGGACGGGCCGTCCCGGTTGGGTGCCGGCGCTGTCGCCCCGACGTCGGGGGGGAACCGGACCCGCGCCGCCAGGCCGCCGCCGGGGGCGTCGCCGAGCGTCACCTCGGCGCCGTGTCGCCGGGCGATGGCCTGGACGATGGCCAGCCCCAGCCCCGTGCCCGGCTCCCCGGTCCCCTCGCGCCGGTAGAAGCGGTCGAAGACGCGCTGGCGCTCCTCCACCGGGATGCCACCCCCGGAGTCGGCGACCTCGAGGTAGGGGCGGTCCCCGTCGAGGCCGGCGGAGACGTCCACCCGCCCGCCGCGCGGCGTGTAGCGGATGGCGTTGTCCACGAGGTTGGCGAGCAGCGTGCGGAGCGCGTCGGCGTCGCCCTCGACCTGGGCCCGGCCGTCCACCGTGGTGGCGCCGAGATCGATCCCCTTCCCCTCGGCGAGGACCGCGTGGTCGGCCACCGCCGCCCCGACCAGCTCGCCGAGCGGGACCCGGCCCGCGGCCGGCGCCGGCGGCGTGCCGGGCTCGAGGCGCGCCAGGGTGAGGAGCTGCTGCACCAGGTGGGTGGCCCGCTCCAGCCCCGCCGCCACCTCGCCCAGCGCCGCGGCGCGCTGCGCCTCGCCGCCGGCCCGCTCGGCGAGCTGCACCTGGAGCTTCAGCGCCGCCAGCGGCGTGCGCAGCTGGTGGGCCGCGTCGGCCACGAAGGCCCGCTGCGCCTCCAGGGCCGAGCGGAGCCGGCCCAGCAGGCCGTTCAGGGAGCGCACCAGCGGCGCCACCTCGGCGGGGGCGCCCTCCGCGTCGAAGGGCTCGAGCGCGGCGGGGGTGCGCGCCTCGGCGGCCCGGGCCAGCCGGTCGAGCGGCGCGAGCCCGCGCCCCACCAGCCACCAGACCAGCAGCGCCAGCAGCGGGAGCAGGACCAGCAGCGGCGACAGGGTCCGCGAGGCGGCCGCGAAGGCCAGCCGATCCCGCACCGCGAGCGGCTGCGCCACCTGGATCACCAGGCTGCCGAGCGCGGCCGAGTAGACGCGCCAGGGGCCGGAGCCGGTCGCCACCGTGGCGAAGCCCAGCTCGGCCACCTCCGGGAGGCCGGATCCCGGGCGCGACAGGTAGAGCCGCTGCCCGTCCACCCCCCAGACCTGGATGACGAAGTCGAAGCCCTGGCCGGCGTCGCCCATCTCGCCGGCGGCCCGATCCCAGGCCTGGTCCCGCAGGGAGAGCGCGATCTGGCGGAGGTGGTAGTCGAAGATCTGGTCGATGCCGCTGCGGGCCTGGCGATAGGTGGCCAGCCCTCCCACCAGCGTGACCAGGGTGACGCCGCCCAGCAGCGCCCACACCAGCGCGCGGCGCAGCGACCTCACGGCTGCCTCGGGACGACGTAGCCGACGCCGCGCAGGGTCTTGATCCACTCCGGGCCGAGCTTCTTCCGCAGGGCGTGGACGTGCACCTCCACCGCGTTGCTCTCCACCTGCTCGGACCCGCCGTAGAGCCGCTCCTCCAGGCGGGTGCGGGAGAGCGGCCGGCCCGGGTGCTCGAGCAGGGCCTGCAGGAGCGCGAACTCGCGCGCCGAGAGCGCCACCGGGCTCCCGTCGAGGCGGACCTCGTGCGCGGCCGGGTCGAGCACCAGCCGACCGTGCTCGATGGCCGGCGCCGCCCGGCCCGCCCGGCGCCGCTGCAGCGCCCGGATCCGCGCCGCCAGCTCGTCGAGGTCGAAGGGCTTGGTCAGGTAGTCGTCGGCGCCGGCGTCCAGCCCGGCCACGCGGTCGGCGACGGCGTCCTGGGCGGTGAGCACCAGCACCGGCACCTGGGCGCCCCGGCGCCGCAGGTCACGCAGCACCTCCAGCCCGCCCTTGCGCGGCAGCCCGAGGTCGAGCAGCACCGCCTCGTACGGCTCGCCGGCGAGGGCCTCCTCGGCGGCGGGCCCGTCCTTCACCCAGTCCACCGCGTGCCCCTGCTGGCGGAGGGCGCGTTCGACCGTGGCGCCGAGCATGCGGTCGTCTTCGACGAGGAGCAGCCTCATGGAGGTGGTGAGGATGATAGCGCGATCGGCGCCGCCGCCGCGCCTCGTCGGGGGCGCCCCGCTTGATGCCGGCAGCGCGTCCCGCCTCGTCGTATGGGGTGGTCGGCCGCAGGCCGGTGCACGTCACCCGAGGAGCGGAGCATGAGACCGTATCGTGTCACCCACCACATCAGCCTCCGCAAGTACGACCCGCGCGACACCGGCGGCTACCAGGCCCGGGAGCAGGCGGCGGAGCGCACCGAGCAGCTGCGGCAGAAGCTCGACGCGCTCCAGGAGCGGCTCTACGCGGAGGGCCGCCGCTCGGTCCTGGTCGTCCTGCAGGGCATCGACACCGCCGGCAAGGACGGGACCATCCGGCACGTCATGAGCGGCGTCAACCCGCAGGGCTGCGTGGTCACCTCCTTCAAGCCGCCCACCCCCCTGGAGGCGTCGCACGACTTCCTGTGGCGCGTCCACGCCGCCTGCCCGCCGCGCGGCTACATCGGCATCTTCAACCGCTCCCACTACGAGGACGTGCTCGTCACCCGGGTCCACGGCACCATCACCGACCGCGAGGCCCACCGCCGCCTGGACGAGATCCGGGAGTTCGAGCAGCTGCTCACCGAGCAGGGCACCCGCATCCTGAAGTTCTTCCTCCACGTCTCCCGGGAGGAGCAGCGGGAGCGGCTGCTGGCCCGGCTCGACGACCCCGCCAAGCGCTGGAAGTTCAGCCCGCAGGACCTGCGGGAGCGGGGCTACTGGAAGGCCTACCAGTCGGCCTTCGAGAAGGCCCTCGCCGCCACCAGCACCGACGCCGCCCCCTGGTACGTGGTCCCGGCCGATCACAAGTGGTACCGGGACCTGGTGGTGGCCGGCCACCTGGTGCGGGCCCTCGAGGAGATGGATCCCCGTCCGCCCACGCCGGCCGGGATGGACTGGAAGAAGCTGCGCCGGCGCCTCGAGGAGGCCTAGGTGCCGGCCCCCGACGCCGCCGCCGGCCTCGCCGCCGCGTCCCTGCCGGACACCCTGGCCGCGCTCCGCGTCGACCCGGCCGCCGGGCTGTCGCGCGCCGAGGTGGAGGCCCGCCGCCGGCAGCACGGCTACAACGAGGTCGCCGAGCGGCGGGGCCACCCGGTGCTGGCCTTCCTCGGCAAGTTCTGGGGCCTGTCGGCGTGGATGCTCGAGCTCATCATCCTGCTCTCCGCCTTCCTGAAGAAGTACTCGGACCTGGTCGTGGTGAGCGCGCTGCTGGTGATCAACGCGGTGCTGAGCTTCACCCAGGAGCGGCGGGCCGCCGGCGTGGTGGCCACGCTGCAGCGCCGGCTGCAGGTCGGGGCGCGGGTGCTGCGGGAGGGGGCCTGGGAGGTCGTGCCGGCCCGGGAGCTGGTCCCCGGCGACGTCATCCGGGTGCGCTCCGGCGACTTCATCCCCGCCGACGTCAAGCTCCTCTCCGGCACGGTCAGCGTCGACCAGTCGGCCCTCACCGGCGAGTCGCAGGACGTCGAGGTGGCGCCCGGCGGGATCCTCTCCTCGGGCGGGGTGGTCCGCCGCGGCGAGGGCAATGGGGTGGTGCTCCTCACCGGCGCCAGCACCTCCTTCGGCCACACCACCGAGCTGGTCCGGGAGGCCCGCCCCCGGCTGCACATCGAGGCGGTCATCGCCAGGGTGGTCCGCTGGCTCTTCGTGATCGTCGGCGTGCTCCTGGCCGTGGTGGTGGCGCTCTCCCTCGCCCGCGGCGCCCCGCTGCTGGAGATGATCCCCCTCGTGCTCGTCCTCCTCATGAGCGCCGTGCCGGTGGCCCTCCCGGTCATGTTCACCGTCAGCATGGCGGTCGGCTCCCGCGAGCTGGCCCGCCACGGGGTGCTGGTGACCCGGCTGAGCGCCGCCGAGGACGCCGCCACCATGGACGTGCTCTGCGTCGACAAGACCGGCACCGTCACCATGAACCAGCTGGCGGTGACCGGGGTGACCCCGCTGGACCAGGCCACCGACCTCGACGTGCTCCGCGCCGGCGCCAGCGCCTCCCAGGAGGCCAACCAGGACCCCATCGACCGGGCCTTCCTGGCCGCCGCCCGGGAGCGGCGGGCCTTCGAGGGCGTCCCGCCCGTCACCCCCATCTCCTTCAAGCCCTTCGACCCGCTGACCCGGCGCACCGAGGCGGTGGTCGAGCAGGGCGGCCAGCGCCAGCGGGTGGTGAAGGGCGCGGTGCGCCCCGTGGCCGAGGCCTGCGGGCTCGCGCCCCGGGACGTCGAGGCGCTCGAGGCCCGCGCCGTCGAGTCCGCCGCCCACGGGTACCGGACGCTGGCGGTGGCCGCCGGGCCCGAGGCCGGCGCCGCCCGGCTGCTGGGGCTGGTGGCGCTCTACAATCCGCCGCGCCCCGAGGCCGGCGCCCTCATCGCGGCCCTGCGCGACCGGGGCGTGCCCGTCAAGATGCTCACCGGCGACGCCCTGCCGGTGGCCCGGGAGATCGCCCGGGGCGTGGGGCTCCCCAACATCCGGCGGGTCGCCGACCTCAAGGCGGCCAGCGCCCAGCCCGGCAACGAGGCCGTCGACCTGCTGGCCGGTGCCGACGGCTTCGCCGAGGTCTATCCGGAGGACAAGTTCATCGTGGTGAAGCACCTCCAGGCCAGCGGCCACGTCACCGGGATGACCGGCGACGGCGTCAACGACGCCCCGGCCCTGCGCCAGGCCGAGGTGGGGATCGCCGTCAGCAACGCCACCGACGTGGCCAAGGGGGCCGCCAGCGTGGTCCTGACCGAGCCCGGGCTCACCAACATCCTGGCCCTGGTCGAGCAGGGGCGCTCCATCTACCAGCGCATCCTCACCTGGATCGTCAACAAGGTGAGCCGCACCATCCTCAAGTCGGCCTTCGTGGCCATCGCCTACGTGGTCACCGGCCGCTTCGTGGTCTCGGCCTTCGCCATGCTGCTGCTCACCTTCATGACCGACTTCGCCAAGATCGCGCTCTCCACCGACTCGGTGCGGGCCTCCCGGCGGCCGGAGACCTGGAACATCGGCGGCTTCATCTCGGTGGCGGTGGTCCTGGGCGTGGCCATGGTCGCCGAGGCCCTCCTCCTGCTGCGCCTGGCCTGGACGCCCTTCGGCCTGGGGGCCGAGCACGGCCCGCTCCACACCTTCAGCTTCCTGCTCCTGCTCTACCTGGCGGTCTTCTCGGTGATCTCGGCGCGCGAGCGCGGCCACTTCTGGGCGACGCCACCCAGCCGGACGCTCGCCGCCGCGCTGGCGGTGGAGGCGGCGGTCGGCGCGGCGGTCGCGCTGGTGGGGCTGCCGGGGCTCCCACCGCTGCCCGGGTGGCAGGTGCTGGCGGTCATCGGCTCCACGGCCCTGGTCTCCCTGGTGGTCAACGATGCGCTGAAGGTGGCGATGATCCGGTGGCGCGTCCCCTCGGCGGCCGCCTAGGAGGCCGCCGCGGCGCCACCGGTCGCCGAACCTCCCCGGCGGCGCCTGGCTCCAACCGGGCGGAGACCCCAGATGCCACTCGAGCCCGCCCCGAACCCGTCCCCCCCGCCCGCCCCGACCACGCCCACCCCCTCGGGGCTCGCCGCCTGGCTGCGGCGCGGCGGCTGGCGCCCGCTGGCCCTCGGCGCCCTGGGCGCCGCGGCGGCCGGGATCTACGCCCAGCTCGTCGGGTGCCGCACCGGGGGCTGCGCCCTGCTCTCCGACGTCCGCAGCGCGGTGGTGGCCGGGGCGCTGGTGGGGCTGGCCCTGGGCTGGCCGTCGCCGCCGAAGCAGGGCTGATCCGGGCCGTCAGGGCACCTGCCCCAGCCCCTCGCGCGCCGAGACCTGGTCCGGGGCGTAGAGCAGCACCGCCTCGAAGGCCTCGCGCGCCTCCTTGTTGCGCCCCTGCTTGAGCAGCGACCACCCCAGCCCGGTGCGCATCTCGGCGCTGGCCGGCCAGCCCGCCAGGGCCCGCCGGTAGAGCGCCTCGGCCCGGGCCCACTGGGCCTGGCTGTACTGGATCCAGGCCAGCCGCGACACGGCGGTGAAGTCGCCGGGCGCCAGCGCCAGGGCCTCCTCGCCCATCCGCTCGGCGTCCTTCCAGCGGCGCAGCGCCATGAGCGGGAGCATGGCCCCGAGCCGGGCCTCCACCGCAGACGGCTCCAGCGCCACCGCCCGCTGGTAGGCCTCGGCCGACGGGGCGTGCTGGCCGGCCAGGTGGAGGAGCCACCCCTTGCGGAGCTGGGCCACGTAGGTCCCGCCCGCCGGCCCCAGCCGCTCCAGGAGCTGGACGGCGCCGCCGTAGTCGCCGCGGGCCTCGGCCAGGTAGGACTGCCGGTAGATGTCGGGGACGCCGTCGGCCGCACCGGCGGCCGGGGCGAGGAGCAGCAGGGCGAGCGGCAGGGCGATGCGCATGGCGGGCACCTCGGTGTGGTTCAGAAGGAGAAGGAGAGGCCGGCGGAGAGCCGGGTGGCCGTGGTGTCGGCCGGGGGATCCGAGGGGGGCTGGGGCCGCCAGTCCTCCAGGTCGGCGCCCAGCCAGGCGCGGGCGTGGTGGCCCAGCGGGAGGGAGGCCTGGAGCCGCACCGCCCACCGGAGCTCGTCGGGGACGTCGTAGAGCACCCGCGCCTCGAGGTCGGCCGGCCGGAGCTGCGGGCCGTACTCGCCCGAGAGCGCGAGGCTCCACGGGCCGCGCCACTCGACGCCGGCCAGCGCGGCCGTGGTGGTGGCGCCATCGGCCAGCTGGGTGCGGACCCCGGCGCGGAGCGCCAGGTGCTCGCCGAGCGGCAGCGCCGCCGTCCCCTCCAGCTGGTAGACCGTCAGGTCCTCGTACCAGCTGGTCGCCGCCACGGCCCGCCATTCCAGCCCGTACCGGACCATGGCCGAGAGGCCGGCGACGACGCCTCCGTAGCCGGAGATCTGCTCGACGCCCGCCGTGGTGGTCGCCGCCCGGGAGATGGCCGCGCCCCGCAGCGCCACCTGCCAGCCCGGCGAGGCCAGGCCGAGCGAGAGGTGGAGCTCGTGCTGGAGCGTCGCCCCGGCGGTGGTGCCGCCGCCCTGCATGCGCCCGCGCCCTCCGCCGCTGGTGAGGCTGGAGGGCGTGCCGAGCATCCGGTACAGCCCGCCCACGGTCCAGCGATCGGCGAGCTGGGCATCGACGGTGAGCACGCCGGCGTAGAGATCGCTCCCGGCCGACGGGCCGGAGTAGCTGGTGCCGGCGCCGTAGATCCCGATCCAGACCTGGTCGGGCGCGCCCCGGCCCAGCTGCGCGTCCTCGAGGCCACGCCGCGCCTCGTCCGAGCCGGGCTCGAGATCCAGGACACGGCGGTACTGGGCCTCGGCCGCGGCGTACTCGCCGGCGCGGAGCAGGTAGTAGGCCCGGGCCAGCTGCAGCGGGAGGTCCTGCGGCCAGGTGGCGGCCGGCCCCTCCAGCGACCTCGCCGCCTCCAGGTAATGGCCGCCGGCGGCCTGCTGGCGGGCGCCCGCGAGGGCGTCCTCGTAGGCGTCGGCCCGGACCGCGGCCGGGGCGAGGAGCAGCAGCAGCAGCGCCACGGCCCTACCCATCGGCCGCCTCCTCGACCCGCTCGGCCCGGTGGACCCGGGCGCCGAGGCGGACCTCCAGCGTCCGCGGGCCACCGGCGTCGAGGACCGCCAGCGTCTCGATGGGCTGGCGCCCGGCCCGGCCGCGACCGCGGACCTCGAGCAGCGCGCCGCGGCGCACCGCCTCGAGCGCCAGCGGGATGCCGCCCTCCGGGAGGAACGGCTCGGCCAGATCGGTCAGCCAGCGCACCCAGGCCGGCCGCAGGCGGCGGCGCGGCAGGACGTCGTCCCAGGCCAGGCCGGGGGTCACCTCGTAGGGGACGCGCGGGGCGGCCGCGGCCAGCAGGTGGAGCACGCTCTCCCGCCGGCCGGTGTGGTCGAAGACCACGAACTGCCGCCCCTGGTTCTCGTACCAGAGCACCGCCCCCAGCGACGGCGACTCCAGCGTCAGCTCGCCCATCAGGCCGATGTGCGAGCCCACCGTCTCGCGGTGGACCCGGCCCGAGGGGCTGCGCACCTCGAAGGTGAGCTCCTGCCCGAGCGGGAAGGCGAAGGGGGCGGCGGCCTCGTCGCGGCGCTCCAGCGCCCGCACCGCCTGGCCCTCCCCCGGCACCAGCCAGCGGTGGAGCACCTGGCCCTCCTCGTCGCCGGTCACCACGTCGGAGAGCGTCAGCTCCAGGGTGGGGGCGCCGATGCGGGCGGTGGCCTGCAGCTGGAAGTGGAGGTGCGGCACGAAGGACCGGCCGCTGTTCCCGCAGCGGGCCAGCCGGGCCCCCTGCCGCACCAGCTGCCCCTCGCGCACCTCGACCGAGCCGGGGGCCAGGTGGGCCACCAGCGAGAAGAGCCCCGGGCCGTGCTGCAGCAGGACCAGGTTGCCGTAGGGCTCGCGCGCGTTGCGCTCGCCGACCGCGTTGTCGGGGACGTCGGCCACCACCTTCACCACCGTGCCGTCGGCGGCGGCCAGCACCGGGAGGCGGTAGCAGCGGTAGTCGCGGACCTCCGCGCCGGCGCCGGTGTGGGTGCTGCCCCCGGCGCCGGCCACCTCGAAGTCGAGGGCGTAGCGCCAGGGGCCCTGGTGGGTGTGCTTCCCGTCCACGCCCTGCGTCACCGTCCAGCGCCCGGCGAAGGGCGGCGCGAAGCGCACCCCGAAGCCGGGGCCGAAGCGGGCCAGGCGGGTCCGGTAGTAGGCCAGGTTGGCCTCCGGGGTGCCGGCCACGAAGTCCACGGCCTTGGGGGCGCCGTCGCGGGTCCGCTGGCGCATGGCGGCCAGGGCCACCAGCATGGTCACGTTGAAGGGGAGGATCAGGACCGGCAGGCCCAGCGGCCGGAGCAGCGCCAGGGCCCCGGCGGTGCCGAGCGAGGTGAGGAGCGCCGCCGCGCCGGCCAGCAGGAAGGCGGCCCGCTGCGGCACGAACCAGACCCCCCCGAGGGCCAGCGCCGCCAGCATGGCGTTGGCGTTCAGCACCAGCAGCGCCGGGTCGCTGGCGAAGGTGAAGACCCAGGTCGAGAGGGCGTGCGCCACGGCGAAGCCGAGCGCGGTGAGGAGGGTGGCGATGCGGCTGTGCAGGACCAGCGCCGCCAGCACCACGGCGCCGGCCAGGACGGTGGGCGAGAAGAAGATCACCCCCAGGCTGCGCAGGAAGAGGTCGGCGACCTCGGGCAGCCAGGCCGGGCCGTGGGCGGGGATGAGCTCGGGCGCGGCCCGGGCCACGATGCCCACGTAGGGGGCGGCCGCCAGCGAGAGCCAGGTGACCAGCACGAACGGGAGGGAGAGGAGCGGCAGGTAGAAGACCGCCCCCAGGGCCGACTCCAGCGCCGCCTCCAGGAACACCACCGCCACCACCGAGAGCAGCAGCAGGGCGGCGGTCCCCGGCCCGGGCTCGAAGAAGGTCCCCACCGCCAGGCCGACCAGCAGCGGGTTGTAGCCGTAGCGGCCGTGCGACGCGGCCGTCTCGGAGAAGCGGAGCAGCCGCACCAGCCCGTGGCCGGCCAGCACCGCCACCAGCCCGTGCAGGCCGGCGCGTGGCGACAGCGCCGAGGCGAGGAGCAGCAGCGCCCCCACGCCGCGGTGATCGGCGAAGAGGACCTGCGCGTAGGCGGAGAGGGTCGCGGAGGTCAGCCCAGCCACCCCGGCACCTCCTCCTGCGCCAGCAGCGTCTCCACCGACTCGCGCCGGCGGATCAGCCCGGGCTCGCCGCGCCGCGAGATCATCACCACGGCCGGGCGCTCGGTGATGAACTGCATCCACTGGGTCACGTTGTAGGCCCCGACGTTGCGGACCACGATGCGGTCCCCGGGCGTGAGCGGCGGGAAGAGCAGCTGGTCGCGCACCACGTCGATGGCCATGCAGAGCGGCCCGTAGAGCACGGTCGGCTCCGGCGTCCCGGCGAACTCCTGCGCCGGCACCACGTCGTGCCGGTACCAGAAGGCCGTGAACAGGGAGTTGACCCCGGCGTCGAGGACCACCGCCCGGCGGCCATCCGCCAGCCGCTTGTTGGCGTGGACCGTGGTGATCAGGGAGCCGGCCTCGTCCACCAGGGCGCGCCCGGTCTCCAGGAAGATGACCGGCTCCTTCCCGCCGGGGAGCGCCAGCGCCGCCAGCCCCTCGGCGATGGCCTCGGCGTACTGGGCGAAGGAGGGCGTCACCTCCTCGCCGGGCAGGTACTGCGCGTGCAGCGTGTTGCGGGAGGCGAAGCCGCCGCCCAGGTCGATCCACTCGACCAGCACCCCGTGGTCCCGGGCCAGCCCGTTGGCCAGCTCGGCCAGCTTGCGCGCCTCCTGGCGGTAGGCGTCCACGTCCTGCACGAAGGTGCCGATGTGGGCGTGCAGGCCGGCCAGCTGGAGCACGCCGCCGGCCAGGATCCGGCGGACGGCGTCGAGCGCCTGCCCCGACTCGAGGTTGAAGCCGAAGCGCGACCAGGGCGGCGTGCCGGGGAGGGCCATGTTGACCCGGATGGCCACCTTGGGCCGGAGCTCCAGCCGGCGGGCCACGACCTCGGCGCGGGCCAGCTCGTCGAAGTGGTCGAGGTGGACCCGGGCGCCGGCGCGGAAGGCCTTCTCCAGGGCCGCCTCCGGCTTGTAGGGCCCGTTGAAGATGACCTCGGTGCCCGGCACGTGGCGCAGCGCCTTGTCGAGCTCCATCTCGCTCACCACCTCGGCCAGCGAGCCCTCGCGGTGCATCACCTTGCAGATGGCGTCGAGGTAGTTGGTCTTGTAGGACCACGCCAGCCTGGCGGTCGGCAGCCGCGCCACCAGGGCCTCGCGCAGCTCGCGGTGGCGGGACACCAGCGTCTTCTCGCTGAAGACGAAGAGCGGGGAGCCGTACCGCTCCACCAGGGCGGCCACCGGGACCCCGTCGATCTCGGTGAGGGGGCGCATGCTGGTGGCCCGGGAGAGCTTGTTCATCAGCCCGGGCTGGTGGCGCACCAGGGTGGGGCGGTCGTAGGCGGGCCTGGCGGTCATGTGTCACCTCGGGTGCGGGCCAGCTCGCCCTCGGTGCTGAGCGCCTGGAAGTCGTCCATGGAGGCGATCAGGTCGAGCGAGATGCGGACGAAGAGGGTGCCGGCGCGGAACTCGGTCATGGGGTCGACCGGCTCGCCGAGCGCCAGCCGGGCCACCGCCCAGGGGAGGTTCTGCCCGGCGCCCGAGGCCAGGTGGCACCAGGCCGGGAAGCGCGGGTTGACCTCGATGAGCAGGTAGCGGTCCTCGGGGGTCTTCAGGATCTCCAGCTCGCAGGGGCCGCGCCACGAGGTGGCCGCGAAGAAGCGGCGGGCGGCCTCGAGGAGGTGGGGGTCATTGACCGCCACGCCGGCCCAGCCCTTCCCCTTGTCGGAGAGCAGCAGCTTCCTCATGGGGACCGCGCCGATCATGCCGCCGCGGCCGTCGCCGACCGCCACCACGTCGTACTCCTGGCCGGCGTGGAAGCGCTGCACGATGACCGGGAGTCCCCACCTCGCCACCACGGCGTGGAAGGCGGCGGCCGCCTCGTCCGGGCCATGGACCACGGTGGCGCCGTAGAAGACCCCCTTCACCACCAGCGGGTACGGCAGGTCGGAGGGCAGGCGATAGACCTCGGCCACGTCGGAGAGGACCTGCTGGACCGGCACGTCGAGGCCGGCCTTCCGCCCCAGCTCGGCGAGCCGCACCTTGGAGCGCAGGTCGTACTGCTCCCGCGTCGGGAGGAACATCCTGATCCCCAGCTCCCGGAGCTCGGGCTCGAGCGCGATGAACGCCGGCAGCTCGGAGTCGAGCGTCGGGATGATCACGTCGATGTGGCGGCGCTGGTGGATCTCCCGGAGGCGCGCACCGAGGGCCTCCACGCCCTGGCTCGGGTAGGGGATGAGCAGCCCGGCGTCGAGCCCGATCTCGGTCGAGTAGAGCCCGGAGTCGAGCGCGTCGTAGGCCAGCCCCAGCACCTTCCCCAGGAAGCCCGGCGCGGCGCGCAGCGATCGGATGACCGCGACGCCGGGGGCCGGGTTGTCCGTGGCGTTGAGCCCGGTGACCGCCACCGTGAACGACCGGAGCGGATCGCTCACGGCTCGGTCCCGGCCGGCAGCCAGCCCTGCTCCCGCATCTGCAGGAGGTACTCGCGCACGTCGCGGGCCACGTCGGTGCCCGGCTCCACCTCGAAGGCCGCTCGCAGGGCGGCCTCGACGGCCTCGGGGGAGTCGCCGCGCCGCAGCGCCTCGAGGATGAACCGGCCGGTCTCGTTCAGGCTGTAGGTCTGTCCGCCGTACGGGTCGAAGACGAAGCCGCTCTCGCTCACGGCCAGGTCCCGAAGTCTGTGCCTCGCGTCCATGGTGGACTCCCTCGCAGATCATCTGAACCCGCCGGAGCCCACATGGTTCCACAGCGCGCCTGCGGCATCGGGTCGCACGGCGCAAGCCGCCAGGGAGCGCGGACGCTGGTGCAGCGCGCGATCGAGGACGAGGCGGGCGATCCCGGCGCGAGCGCGCCGAGGAGCACCGGTCAGATGGTCACGGTCTGCGCCGGCGGGAACAGCGGCAGCGGCGGCGGCGCCCCGAGCGGCGGATGGCCGGGCGGCAGGCGCGGCAACGCGCGGACTGGCGGGTGGCCCGGGGGAAGGCGCAGCGCGGCCCCGACGGGCGGGTGGCCCGGCGGGAGGTCCGGCTCGATCGCGATGGGCGGGTGGCCGGGCGGGAGGCCTGGAACGGCCGCGACGGGCGGGTGGCCGGGCGGGAGCCCCCTCATGGCCCCGATGGGCGGGTGGCCGGGCGGGAGGCACCCGGCGCCGTCGAGGGTCGGGGCGGCGTCGGAGCTCGCCGCGACTCCCATTCCGGCCAGGCAGGCGGCGACGATCAAGGCCCGAGCGCCGGCGCGCCGGTTCAGCCACGGCCGCCGTTCCGTGAGGCCACCGCCCGGTCCTGCTGCCGTCGCCAGCGCCAGACCGTCCACCCGCCCTCGACCACTCGCCGTCGTCGCCATGGCTCGCCTCCTCGGGACTGCGCCTGCACCCGCCCACCAGCCGAGACCGGATCGCGTCAGTCCGCGCCTCCGCTCTCATGCCGTCGGACGGGCGCCGCCACCACCTGATCGGCGTGGCCGGCCCACGTCCCTGAAGGGGGTAGGGGTCAGGGCGCCGTGGTGAACGGCCAGCCGTCGCTCTGGGCGATCCGGTAGGCCGGCGCCGTCGCGTAGAACCCCCCCGGACCGGCGGCCTCCTCCACCGTCGAGAAGGCGGAGCTGCCGCGAATCCGCCAGGTGAAGAGGGTGCTCGGGGGGAGCGGGAAGGCCGCCGGGATGGTCAGCGACTGGGCCGCGGTGAGGACGTCATAGCCCGGCGTCCCGACCGGCCCACGGAACGAGGCCACGTAGACGGACGGATCGGGCATCGAGTGCCACCTGAACGTCGTCCCGGGCGCGACCCCCGTCGCCCCGGCGGCCGGCTGGTCCTGGGTGGGGAGGCCCCCGAAGACGATCGCCACCCCCGCCGCGTCGGGGGCGAGGCCGTGCCGGTGCACCTCCTGGTAGGCCATCCCCGCGTAGTCCTGCCGGGCCACGAGGTCGATGGTGCTGCCGAGGACGGCGGGCGTGGGGATGCTGAACGGCGAGGTGAAGCCGTTGGAGGGGAAGGAGGACGGATCGCCCGGCGGCGGGAGGACCCGGATCCGCGCGCCGTCCTGGAAGACGGCGAACACGCTGATCCCCACCGTGTTGTAGGGCGGGTTCACGATGGTCCCACCGATCGACTTGGCGGCGACCACGCCGAGCGCGAGGTCCTGCCCGGAGAGCGCCGCGCCGTCCACCAGCGTCACGCCGGCGCGGAAGCCGTAGCCGTCGTAGCCCACCGGCCGCTTGCCGGCGTCGACCGTCCACTGGAGCGCGTGGAGCTGGCCCGCCACCGACGAGGGGCCGGCCCACCGGGTCCCGAGCAGGAAGGTGGAGGCGCCGGCCTGGACCGGGCAGGTTCCGGTCGCCTCGGCGGACTTGAAGGTGACGCCCGCCTCGCGCCCGGCGGGCTGGGGGAAGCCGGCGCCGCCGGAGAGCGCGCCGGTCACGTCGACGCTGCGCGGGTAGCCCGGATCGGCGTCCAGGAAGAGGACCAGCGTCGGGTCCATCCTCCGCAGGCCCGGGTAGGCGCTGGTGAGCAGCCCGTCGGGCGCGGTGGCGGTGATGTCATAGGGCACCGTCACGCCGGGGAGCGAGAAGGCCCCCTGGGCGTCGGTGGTGGCACTGGCGGATCCCACCCGCACCGAGGCTCCCGCGACCGGGGCGCCGCCCGGGGCGATCACCTTCCCGGCCAGGACCTGGACGGCCGGATCGATGGTGATGGTCGCCGAGGCCGTCAGGCCTCCCACCGTGGCGGTCAGGGTCGCCGTGGTCATCGTGGCGACGGTGGCCGGCGGCGTGTAGAGCACCGGGACGCCCTGGGTCCGGTCGAGGCTGCCCGGGCCGACGAGGGTCCAGTTCACCATCTCCGTGCAGTTGCTCGCGCCACCGCCGAAGCTGATGGCCGCCCCGCCCGCCGTCACCCGCGCCGACGACGGGTAGATGCCGGCCACGGAACCGGCAGGGCACCCTCCCCCGCCGTCGTCGCTGCCGCCTGCCGAGCAGCCCGCCAGGCATGCGACCAGCAGCAGGGCTCCCTTCGACGCGATCCGGGTCATGGCCGCCACCTTTCGTGCGCGGATCGCCTTCATCCGCTCCCACCGCGGGAAAGCGTGGCAGCAGTGGCCCGGGGCGGCGACAGGAAGTCAGGGTGCCGCTCCCGCGTGCGACGGATCCGCGACGTCGTGAAGGGCGGGGACGCTCCTTGCCCCCTGAAAGGCATGCGCTTCGGGTCTCCTCCTGGACCCATCCGAGCCGCTGCGAATTGGGTGACGCCCGGCCTCGCGGGTCGACAGAACTCCCATTCCTCCCGGTGGCGCCTTCGCAGGTGAGGTGAGGCATGGACAGGGCTCCGCGGACCGACCTGCGACCCCTCGATCCGCGGCCGTCGCGGCTCCTCGGCGACACCTTCCTCGCCGACGTCCAGGCCGGGCTGGCCCGCCGGCCGCGCGCGCTCCCGTCGAAGTACTTCTACGACGACAGGGGAAGCCGCCTCTTCCAGTGGATCAGCAGGCTGCCCGACTACTACCTGACGCGGGTCGAGCGGGAGATCCTCGACCGCCACGGAGGGGCCATCGTCGCGCCGCTGTGCGGACGGCCCTGCACCGTCGTCGACCTCGGCGCCGGGGACGGGCACAAGACCCTGCGGCTGCTCCGGCGGCTGGCACGGGCCGGGACCGGCGTGGCCTATGCCCCGGTCGACCTCTCCCCGGCGGCGCTCGAGGAGGCGGCCGGCCGGGTGCGTGCCCGGCTGCCCGGCTTGCCGGTGCGGCCGGTTCGAGCCACCTACGCGAGCGCGCTGCGGCAGCTCGCCGGCCTGCCGCAGGCCGATCCGAGGCTGGTCCTCTTCCTCGGCTCCAGCATCGGCAACCTCGAGCATGCCGCCGCGCGCTCCACGCTGCTCGAGCTTCGCCGCGCGCTCCGCCCCGGCGACCACCTGCTGGTCGGCTTCGATCTCGTCAAGCCCTGGTCGCTGCTCCACCGCGCCTACGACGACCCGCCCGGCGTGACGCGCGCCTTCAACCTCAACCTGCTGGCGCGCATCAACCGGGAGCTCGGCGCCGACTTCGACCTCTCGGCGTTCCGGCACGTCGCCACCTGGGATCCGGTGCGGCCGGCCATGGAGAGCTGGCTCGAGTCCACCCGGTCCCAGGTCGTCCGGCTCGCCGGCCGCCCCTACCGGTTCGCGCCGGGCGAGCGGATCCACACCGAGATCTCCTGCAAGTACTCCGACGCGCAGGTCACGGCGTTCGGCGCCGACGCGGGCTTCACCGAGGCGGGCCGCTTCTCCGACCCGGACCGGTGGTTCGTCGACGCGCTCTGGAGGGTCGACCCGTGAGCACCAATCTCGCGCGGCCAGGAAGCTCAGGCGTCCTGGTGGATGCAGAGGATGTTGCCCTCCGGATCCCGGAACCAGGCCGCCCGCTCCCCGCCCAGGACGCAGACGCCGTCGTGGGTCTTGAGGCCCGGGAGATCGTAGTCCTCGAAGCGGACGCCCCTGGAGCGCAGCGCCTTCATCTCGGCGGCGATGTCCGGGACCTCGAAGGACAGGGCCGTGTGGTCGGCGCGCGTGGGCGTGGTCCGCTGGTAGAGCGCGAAGGCGTGGCCGTCGGTCTCGTAGCGGGCCTCGCCGTTGGGCGGGACCCGGGCCTGGGGAAGACCCAGGGTCTGCTCGTAGAAGCTCCGTGCGCGCGCCATGTCCACGACCGGCAGCATGGCGATGGCCTTGGCGACCTTCAGCATGTGGGCACCTCCGGTGGCTCGAGTGCGGCCTCACCTACCCGGCTCGAGGGCCCGGCTCAACGCACGGATGGGGCCGGCCGCACGGGGCGTCAACGTGGCGTGACGGCCCGGACGGGAGCCCCGGCCACCGCCACCGGCGAGGCCGGCCATGGCTGAGCCGGCGCGGGGCCGGCCCCTGGACGGGCCAGGCGCGCTGGCCGAGCGGCTGGCCCGGGTGCGGGCCCAGACCTCGCGGCTGTGCGCCCCCCTGGCCGTCGAGGACTACGTGGTCCAGTCGATGCCGGACGCCAGCCCGGCCAAGTGGCACCTGGCCCACACCTCCTGGTTCTTCGAGACCTTCGTGCTCGGGCCGCACCTGCCCGGGTTCCAGCCGTGGCGGGCCACCTGGGCGCCGCTCTTCAACTCCTACTACGTGGCCGCCGGTCCCCGGCATCCGCGCGCCGAGCGCGGGCTGCTGACGCGCCCCACCGTCGCCGAGGTGCAGGCCTACCGGGCCTGGGTGGACGAGCGGATGCAGGCGTTCCTGGCATCGCCCGCGGCCGATCGGCCCGAGGTGGCCGCGCTGGTGGAGCTGGGGCTGCACCACGAGCAGCAGCACCAGGAGCTGCTGCTCACCGACCTCCTGCACGCGTTCTCGATGAACCCGCTCAAGCCGGCCTACCTGGAGGCGACGCCGCCGCCCTCGACCGCCGCGCCGCTCCGCTGGCTGGAGCGGCCGGGCGGCCTGGTGCGGATCGGCCGGGAGCAGGCGGGATTCGCCTTCGACAACGAGCGCCCGGCGCCACCTGGTGCACCTCGAGCCCTTCCGGCTCGCCTCGCGGCCGGTCAGCGCCGGCGAGTTCGCGGAGTTCATCGCCGACGGGGGCTACCGGCGGCCCGGGCTGTGGCTGTCCGACGGCTTCGCCGCCGCGCAGGCGGGCGGCTGGCAGGCCCCGCTCTACTGGGAGCGCCGCGACGGTGCGTGGCGCCGCTTCACGCTCCACGGCGACGTCGCGGTCGACCCGGCCGCACCGGTCACGCAGGTGAGCTACTACGAGGCCGATGCCTTCGCCCGCTGGGCCGGGGCGCGCCTGCCGACCGAGGCCGAGTGGGAGAGCGTGGCCGGGGAGCAGCCGGTGGCCGGCCAGTTCGTGGAGGACGGCGTCCTGGTGGCGGTCGCGGCGGGCGGTGCGGCCCCCCTCTTCGGCGGCGCCTGGACCTGGACGGGGAGCCCGTACGTCGCCTACCCCGGCTTCACCCCCGCGCCCGGGGCCGTGGGCGAGTACAACGGCAAGTTCATGGTGAACCAGCTGGTCCTGCGCGGCGGCTCGTGCCTCTCGCCTCGCGACCACCTGCGCGCCACCTACCGCAACTTCTTCCCGCCACACGCCCGCTGGCAGCTCGCGGGCATCCGGCTGGCCCGCTGAGGCGCACGGTGGGGACGACCCCGCGGGCGAGCCTGCGGCGAGGGTGCTGCACGGACTGACCGTCGCTGCTGGGCGCTGGACACCCGGCCCCCGCTCGGACAGACTCCGGCTGCCATGGCGCCTGCCACCGAGCCGCGGGTGCGCGCCTCGCACCTCAAGGAGGACCTGGAGGCGTTCCGCGTCCTCGGCGCCGCCGGCGAGGCCGGCGCCCGCGCGCGCCTTCGCCCGGAGACCATCCGGGCCATCGAGGAGGCCGCCCGGGTGGAGTTCCTGCCGGTGGCCGTCAAGGCGGAGCTGGCCGAGGCGGTCTTCGCCGAGGCCGGTGAGCCGGGGGCGCGGCGCTGGGCGCGCGAGGCGCTGCTCCTCTCCCTGCAGGGGCTCTACCGGCCGCTGGTGGCGGCCATCCTGGCCGTCGCCGACCCGACCCCCACCACCATCCTCAGGCTGAGCTTCCCGCGCGGCTGGCAGGCCTCCTACCGCGACTGCGGCGAGTTCGCCGTGGAGGAGCCGGCCCCCGGCCAGACCCGCCTGGTGCTGCGCGGCGTGCCCCCGGCCCTGCGCATCCGCTCCTACCTGGCCGCGCTCTGCGGGACGCTCGAGGCCATCTGGGAGGTCTCGAGCTACACCGGCGAGGTCGAGCTGGAGCGCTGGGGGCCCGCCGTGGAGGAGGCCGCCTGGCTCATGGGGTGGCGGCGCAAGGAGCGGCCGGCCGCGCCAGGGCCAGGGTCGCCGGGCCGGTCGTCGCCCTGACCTCCCACGCCGCGGGGCCGCCAGGCGCCCGCGCCACGTCGTAGGCGAAGCTGCCCGCCAGCGCGGCCCAGGCCAGGAACAGGGCCAGTCCGCCCGCCAGGCCGGTCCGGTGGCCGCGCCTCGGCTGCACGGCGCGCGCGGCCGGGTTCGTCATCGGGTGCATCAGGATCGCTGCGTTCATGGTGACCTCCGTGCCGGCCGCCGCGGGACCCCTCTGGTCTCCTGCCGGGTGCGGCGGCTCCGGCTAGGACAGGTGTAGCCATGGCGACCATCCGGCAGAAGGCGCAGCCTCGCGCCGCCCCCGCGCAGGAACGCCGCAGCCACCTCGACTGGGGCCACCTGCGCTTCTTCCTCGAGCTGGTGCGGACCGGGAGCCACGCCCGCGCCGCCGGGCGCCTGGGCGTGGACCGCAACACCGTGGCGCGCCACGTGGCGGCGCTGGAGGTGGAGCTGGGGCTGCCGCTCTTCGAGCGCGGGCCGCAGGGCTGGATCCAGACGGTGGCCGGCCAGGAGCTGGCCGAGCTGGCCGGCCGGGTCGAGGAGGACGTGCTGGCCCTGGCCCGCCACGCCGACGCCCGCGATCCGGCGCTGCGCGGCACGGCGCGGCTCACCACCGTGCCCCACCTGGCCACCCACCTGCTGGCCCCCGAGCTCCCGGCGCTGCGCCGGCGCCACCCCGAGCTGCTGCTGGAGGTGCTCGCCGACGCCCGGGCCTTCGACCTGTCGCGCCGGGAGGCCGACGTGGCGATGCGCCTGGGCCGCCCCGGCGACTCGGGCCTGGTGGCGCGTCGGCTGTCCGAGCTGGCCTTCGCCTTCTACGCGGCCGCCGCCACCGAGGCCGGGCGCCGCGGCGCGGTGGACACCGGCACCGACCCCTTCCTGGCCGACCACACCGACCTGCCGCAGGAGCGCTGGCTCGACCAGCTGGCGCCCCAGCCCCGGGTCGTCTTCCGCTGCAACAGCACCACCGCGCTCCACGCCGCGGCGCGCGACGGTCTCGGCGTGGTCCTGCTCCCCTGCTACATCGGCGACGCCGACCCGGTGCTGCGGCGGCTCGACGGGCCGGAGCCGCCCTCGCAGGAGATCTGGCTGCTGGTGCACGGCGACCTGCGCCGCACGCCGAGGGTCCGGGCCGTCATCGACTGGGTGGACGAGCTGGTGGGGCGGGCGAGACCGGCGCTGCTGGGGCGGCGCGACCCTCACGGACCGGCTTGAATCCCTTGCATTCGCGGCTCCAATCGGCCGACACTTTTCTCCCCGCTGCGCCACCCCCGAGCGCCCGAACCAGGAGCCAAGGAAACCCATGAACAGGTCAAAGACGGCGTTGTCCCGATGGTCCTGTGCCCTCTCCCTCCTCCTCTTCTCCACCACCGCCCTCGCCCAGGCTCCGGCCGCGGCCCCGGCCGAGCAGAAGCCCTTCAAGATCGGCGTGGTCACCTTCCTCTCCGGCGCCGCCGCCGGCCCGTTCGGCGTCCCGGCCCGCAACAGCGCCGAGGTGCTGGTCGAGGCCCTCAATGCCGGCAAGGTGCCCGGCGCCTATGCCAAGAAGGGGCTGGGCGGCCGCCCCATCGAGCTGGTCTTCATCGACGAGGCCGGCGGCGCCACCAAGCAGGTGAGCGAGTACCGCGACATCGTGCAGCGCCAGAACGTCGACGCCGTGATCGGCTACATCTCGAGCGGCGACTGCCTGGCGGTGGCGCCGGTGGCCGAGGAGCTGAAGAAGCTCACCCTCCTCTTCGACTGCGGCACGCCGCGCATCTTCGAGGACGGCAACTACAAGTACGTCTTCCGCACCGCGCCGCACGCCACCCTCGACAACGTGGCGGCGGCCCGCTACGTGCTCGAGGTGAAGCCCAAGCTGAAGAAGGTCGCGGGCATCAACCAGAACTACGCCTGGGGCCAGGACTCCTGGAACGACTTCGAGGCCGCCCTCAAGGCGCTCAAGCCCGACGTCACGGTCACGACCTCGCAGATGCCCAAGCTCGGCGCAGGCCAGTACGGCGCCGAGATCTCGGCCCTGATGGCCGGCAGCCCCGAGGTGATCCACTCCAGCTTCTGGGGTGGCGACCTCGACGCCCTCGTCCTGCAGGCCGCCCCGCGCGGGCTCTTCAAGAAGAGCACGGCGGTGCTCACCGCCGGCGAGACCGCCATGTACAAGCTGGCCGGGCAGCTCCCCGACGGCACGCTCATCGGCGCCCGCGGCGCCAACGGCGTCTTCGCGCCGGACAACGAGCTCAACCGCTGGTTCCGGACCACCTACACGGACCGCAACAGCCTGCCGCCCGTCTACCCGTCCTACCGCATGGCCCAGGCCATCCTCGGCCTCAAGAGCGCGTACGAGAAGGCCCAGGGCGCCGGCGCCGAGGCGCCGTCCCAGGACCAGGTCATCGCCGCCTTCGAGGGGCTGACGTTCGAGTCGCCGAGCGGGACGGTCAAGATGGCGCTCGGGAAGGGCCACCAGGCCGTGTCGGAGGCGGTCTACGGCACCGTGAAGAACGTGGGCGGGAAGATCACCTTCGTGAACGTCAAGCGCTACCCGGCCGACCAGGTGCTGCCGCCGGAGGGCGTGAAGAGCGCCGACTGGATCAAGACCGCGCTCAAGCCCGCCAGGTAGGCGCGCCCCGACCACGTCCACCAGGAGGGCTGGCGTCACATGAGCACGCTCATCGCCGTCCTGGTGGACGGGGTCATCTACGCCTCGTGGCTCTTCATCATCGCCGCGGGGCTGACCATCATCTACGGCGTCATGCGCATCCTCAACATGGCGCATGGCAGCCTCTACGCCCTGGGCGCCTACACCGCCGCCTCGCTGGCCGGCGCCTGGCTCCGGGCCGGCTTCCCGCCCATGTGGAGCTACGCCGTGCTGGTGGTGTCGGCGCTGCTGGTGGGACTGGTGGTGGGGCCGCTCATCGAGCGTGGGCTGCTGCGCTTCTGCTACGGCCGGGACGAGGTGGTGCTGGTGCTGGTCACCTACGCCCTCTTCCTCATCCTCGAGGACGCCATGAAGCTGGTGTGGGGGGTCGAGGCCTGGTTCGTCTCCGAGCCCTACGGCCTGCTCGGCATCGTCGAGTTCGGGCCGCTCTCCTACCCGGTCTACAGCGCGGTGATGGTGGTGGCGGCCGTGGCGGTCGGCCTGGCGCTCCGCTGGGGCATCTACGGCACCCGGCAGGGCAAGCTGCTGGTGGCGGTGATCCACGACCGGGAGGTGAGCGCGGCGCTGGGCATCAACGTGAACCGCATCTTCCTGGTGACCTTCATGATGGGCACCACGCTGGCGGCGCTGGGCGGCGCGCTCACCGCCCCGACCGTCTCGGTGGTGCCGGGGATGGGGGTCGAGACCATCGTGCTGGCCTTCGCCGTGGTGGTGATCGGCGGCCTGGGGAGCATGCCCGGGGCCGCCATCGGCTCGATCATCGTCGGGCTGGTCCGTTCCGGCGCGGTGCACTGGCTGCCGGAGGTCGAGCTCTTCAGCATCTACCTGGTCATGGCCCTGGTCCTGGCCTTCCGGCCCCGCGGCCTGTTCGTCGCGGTCGAGGCGCGCAAGATATGACCTCGTCGCGGCGCACGGTCCAGGGGCTGGCGGTGACGCTGCTGGTGGCGGGCGTGGCCGCACCCTTCCTGCCCCGCTGGGCCGGCTTCCTCATCACCATCGCCATCGCCAAGGCGCTGGTGGCGCTGGGGCTCCTGCTCCTGATGCGCACCGGCCTGGTCTCCTTCGGGCAGGGGCTCTACTTCGCCATCGGCGCCTACTCCGCCGGGATCGGGGCCGACGCGCTCAAGCTCACCGACGCGGTGCCCATGGTGCTGCTGGGCGCGGTGGCCGCGGGGCTGGTGGCCGCGCTGCTGGGGCTGCTGCTGGCCCGCTACCGCACCATCTTCTTCGCCATGCTCAGCCTGGCCTTCTCCATGATCCTCTACGGGCTGCTGGTGAAGTCCTCGGCGCTGGGCTCGACCGACGGCTTCAACGTCGCCGCCAGGACCGTGTTCGGGCTGGACGTGGCCGGTCCGGTGGGCCGCTTCGGCGTCTACGGGCTGGCGGCGCTGGTGGCCTTCCTCGGCGCCGTGGGGGTCGACCGCTACCTGCGCACCCACCTCGGCCGCCTGGCCCCGGCCATCCGCGACAACGAGCTGCGCGTCGAGTACATGGGCGCCTCGGTCCGCAACGTGGTGCACCTGCACCTGGTCATCGCCGCGGTCCTGGCCGGCGCCGGCGGCGCGCTCACCGCGCTGGCGGTGGGCCACGTCGACCCGGAGACCGCCTACTGGACCACCTCCGGCGAGTTCGTCTTCGTGGCCATCCTCTCCGGGACCTCCAGCGTGGCCGCCCCGTTCGCCGGCTCGCTCCTGCTCGAGCTGCTGCGGAGCTTCGCCTACGAGCACGCCCCCAACACCTGGCAGCTGGTGATGGGCGGCGTGATGCTGGCGGTCATCCTCTTCCTGCCGGAGGGGCTCTGGTCGGTGTTCCGGCGGCGCCGCAGGAGCGCGACATGACCGCCATCCTGAGGACCACCGGCCTCACCAAGACCTTCGGCGCGGTGACCGCCGCCAACGCCCTCGACGTCTCCATCGAGGCCGGCAGCGTGGTGGGGCTGATCGGCGGCAACGGCGCCGGCAAGACCACCTTCATCAACCTGGTGACCGGCTACCTCAAGCCCACCGCCGGCAAGGTCCACTTCGACGGGCGGGACATCACCGGCCAGCCCCCCCGGCGAATCACCCGGCTCGGCCTGTGCCGCTCGTTCCAGATCCCCCAGGTCTTCGACAGCCTGACCGCGTACGAGAACCTGCTGGTCGGGCTGGGCATCGTCGCCATGGGGCGCAAGGCCTTCGTCGGCAGCGCCCTCGGCCAGCAGCCTCCCGAGGCCGTGGCCGAGGAGATGCTGCAGCGCTTCCGGCTCGGACCCTACCGCGACCAGCTGGCCAGCACCCTGCCGGAGGGGGTGCGCAAGCTCCTCGACATCGCCATGGCCCTGGCGGTGAAGCCCCGCATCCTGCTCCTCGACGAGCCCACCAGCGGCGTCTCCGCCGACGAGAAGTTCACCCTCATGGACCTGGTGCTCGAGGCCATCCGCGCCGAGGGCGTGACGGTGCTCTTCGTCGAGCACGACATGGAGGTGGTGCGGCGCTACGTGCAGCGCATCCTGGCCTTCTACGAGGGGCGCATCATCGCCGACGGGGCCCCGGCCGAGGTGATGGCCCACCCCGAGGTGCGCCGCCTGGTGGTGGGCGAGGCCCGCCAGGACGGGGAGGGGTCGTGCTGAGCATCGAGGCCCTCGACGTCTCCATCAAGTCGGTCCGCATCCTGCGCGGCGTCTCGCTGCGGCTGGCCCCGGGGCAGATGGCCGGGTTGATCGGCCGCAACGGCGCGGGCAAGACCACCCTGATGCGCGCCATCATCGGCGCCCTCCCGGCCAGCGCCGGGACCATCACCCTGGCGGGGAAGCCGCTCGACGGGATCAGCTCCTTCCAGCGGGCCCGCCTCGGCATCGGCTACATGCCGGAGGACCGCCGCATCATCCCCCAGCTCTCCATCGAGGAGAACATCCTCCTGCCGGCCTGGGCCTCGGGCGCGCCCGCCGCGGCCGAGCGGCTGGCCCGCATCTACCAGCTCATCCCCGAGGTGGCCGGCTGGAAGGAGCGCAAGGGGCTCCAGCTCTCCGGCGGCCAGCAGAAGCTGGCGGCGCTGGCCCGGGCCTTCATGAGCGGCACCCGGGTCCTGCTCCTCGACGAGCCCTTCGAGGGCGTGGCCCCGGTGCTGGCCCAGCGGCTGGCCGAGGTGGTGGGGCAGCTCCGCACCGAGGGGATCTCGGTCCTGCTCTCGGAGTCCGACCTGTCCCACTCCAGGAAGCTGCTCGACGTGGTCTACCAGATCGATCGCGGGCAGGTGCACGGCCCGCCCCCGGCCTGACCCGGGAAGGAGCGACCCACATGAAGACCACCGCCGCCGTGCTGCGCGCCGTCACCACCGCCCGCCCCTACGCCGACTCCCGGCCGCTCCAGCTCGAGGAGGTCGAGCTGGGCGCGCCACGCGCCGGCGAGCTGCTGATCCGGGTGGAGGCGGCCAGCGTCTGCCACTCGGACGTCTCGGTGGTGGACGGCTCGCGGGTCCGCCCGCTGCCCATGGCGCTGGGCCACGAGGCCGCCGGCGTGGTCGAGGAGGTCGGCCCCGGGGTGCGCGACGTCAAGCCGGGCGACCACGTGGTGCTCACCTTCGTGCCCAGCTGCGGGACCTGCCCCGAGTGCTCCTCGGGGCGGCCGGCGCTCTGCACGCCGGGGGCGGCCGCCAACGGCGCCGGCACGCTGCTGCACGGCCCGTCCCTGCTCCGCGACCGCGGCGGCCAGGTCATCCACCACCACCTCGGCGTCTCCGGCTTCGCGCGCCACGCCGTGGTGGCCCGCGAGTCGGCGGTGGTGATCCCCGCCGACGTGCCGCTCGCCACCGCGGCGCTCTTCGGCTGCGCCGTGCTCACCGGCGCCGGCGCGGTGCTCAACACCGCCGCGGTCCGCCCCGGCCAGTCGGTGGCCGTCTTCGGCCTCGGCGGGGTCGGGCTGGCCTCGGTGATGGCGGCCAACGTGGCCGGGGCGGCGACCATCGTGGCGGTGGACCCGGTCGAGGCCAAGCGGCGGCTGGCCCTGGAGCTGGGGGCCACCCACGCCTTCGGGCCCGAGGAGGCCGAGGCCGCGGTGAAGGACCTGACCGGCGGCGGCGCCGAGGTCAGCTTCGAGGCGGCCGGCGTGCCCGCGGTGCTCGAGGCCGCCTTCCGCTCGACGCGCCGCGGAGGGACCACGGTGGCCATGGGGCTGCCGCACCCCTCCCGCACCCTGACCCTGCCGGCGCTGGCCTTCGCCGGGCTGGGCCAGTCCCTGGTCGGCTCCTACATGGGGTCCTCCTCCCCGCAGCGGGACATCCCCCGCTACCTCGCGCTGTGGAAGAAGGGGCGGCTGCCGGTGGATCGCCTGCAGAGCGCCACCCTTCCTCTCGACCAGATCAACGAGGCCTTCGAGGCCCTGGCGGCCGGCGCGGCGGTGCGCCAGGTCCTGCGCCCCCAGGGCTGAGCCACCCGCCTTCCCGTCCCAGCAGAGGAGACCACCATGGCCATCGAGACCCTGAACCCCGCCACCGGCGAGCTGCTCAAGACCTTCCCCGAGATGGAGCCGCCCGAGGTGGACCGCATCCTCACCGCCGCCGTGGCGGCCCAGCGCGACTGGGCGCGCCGGCCCTTCTCCGAGCGCGCCGTCCCCATGCGCAAGGTGGCCCAGCTGCTGCGCGAGCGGGCCCAGGACTACGGCCGGATCATGGCGCTGGAGATGGGCAAGCCCCTCAAGGACGGCGCCGCCGAGGTGACCAAGTGCGCCTGGGTCTGCGAGTACTACGCCGAGCAGGCCGAGCGGCAGCTGGCGCCGCGCCCCGAGCCGAGCGACGCCGGCCAGAGCTACGTGCGCTACGACCCGCTGGGCGTGGTCCTGGCCGTCATGCCCTGGAACTTCCCCTTCTGGCAGGTGTTCCGCTTCATCGCCCCGCACCTGATGGCCGGGAACGGCGGCGTGCTCAAGCACGCCTCCAACGTCCCGCAGTGCGCGCTGGCCATCGAGCAGGTCATGCACGACGCCGGCTTCCCCCCGGCGCTCTTCCGCACCGTGCTGGTCGGCGCCCGCCGGGTGCGCGCCCTCATCATGGACGACCGCATCGCGGCGGTCACCATCACCGGCAGCGAGCCGGCCGGGCGGCAGGTGGCGGCCGCCGCCGGCGAGGCGCTCAAGCCCTCGGTCATGGAGCTGGGCGGATCGGACCCCTTCATCGTGCTGGCCGACGCCGACCTGGACGCGGCCGCCAAGGTGGCGGCGGTGGCCCGCACCATCAACGCCGGCCAGAGCTGCATCTGCGCCAAGCGGTTCATCGTGGAGGCCCCGGCCTACGACGCCTTCCTGGAGAAGCTCACCGCGGCCATGAAGGCGGTGCGCATGGGCGACCCCACCGAGGCCACCTCCGACATCGGCCCGCAGGCGCGCCGCGAGCTGCGCGACGAGCTGCACGGGCAGGTGACCCAGGCCATCGCCGAGGGGGCCCGGCCGCTGCTGGGCTGCCAGGTGCCGCCCGGCCCGGGGGCCTTCTACCCGCCCAGCGTGCTGGCCGACGTCAAGCCCGGCACCCTGGCGGCGCGCGAGGAGCTCTTCGGCCCGGTGGCGGCGGTGATGAAGGCCCGGGACGCCGACGACGCGGTGGCCATCGCCAACGACTCCCGCTTCGGGCTGGGCGCCTCGCTCTGGACCAGCAGCGCCGCGACCATCGAGCGGCTGGTGCCGCGCATCGAGGCCGGCGCCGTCTTCGTGAACGGGATGGTGAAGAGCGACCCCCGCCTCCCCTTCGGCGGCGTGAAGTGCTCGGGCTACGGCCGCGAGCTGGGGCTGGAGGGCATCCGCGCCTTCGTCAACGTGAAGACGGTCTGGGTGAAGTAGCCGGGGAGCGCGCATGGCCTTCGTCGTCATCGCCAGCTGGAAGGCCAGGGCCGGCGAGGAGGGGCGCATCCGGGCCATCCTCGAGCGGATGGCCGCCGCCTCCCGCCGGGAGCCCGGGTGCCAGGCCTACCAGGCCCAGGTCTCCCTCCAGGACCCGACCCGGTTCCTCCTCTACGAGCGGTACGCGGACGCCGGGGCCTTCGACGCGCACAAGGCCAGCGAGCACTTCCAGCGGCTGGTGGTCGGCGACGCCCTGCCGCTCCTCGAGGCCAGGGAGGTCTCCACCTGGCAGCCCCTCGGGGACTGAGGCAGCTGGCCGGCGGCGGGCGCGGCCGGGCCGGTCAGGCCGAGGTCGGGCGCTCCCGCCCCTTGAACACCCGGAAGAGGAGCCAGAGGCTGGGGAGGAGCGTGAGCGCACCGGCCGCCAGCGCGCCGAGCAGCAGCGCCATGGTCCGCTCCGGCGCCACCGCGGAGGCCAGCGTCACGTCGGGCACCACGAGGAACGGGTACTGCGCCGCGCCCCACCCGGCCACGATGAGCGAGGCCTGCGCCGCGGCCAGCAGGCGCGCCAGGCGGTAGCGGCGGGTGAGGAGGGCGGCCAGCGCGCCGCTGGCGGCCGCGCCGGTGGCCAGCTGGAGCGGGATCGACCAGGGCCGGGCGGTCAGCCCCTCGAAGACCAGGGGCGCCTCGCGCGCCGAGAGCGCCGCGGCGGCGGCCGCCGCCAGGAAGGTGGCCAGGCCGGCCCCCAGGGCGCGCCGCCGGAAGTCCTCCCGCAGGTCCCCCTCCGCCTCCACCGTCAGGTAGACCGCGGCCAGGAGGGCGAAGAGGGCCGCCGCCAGGAGGCCGGTCGAGACCGTGAACGGGGTGAGCCAGGCCAGCGGCGACGAGGTCGGGGTGCCGTCGGCCGCCACCCGGAGCCGGCCGGAGGCAAGCGCCCCCACCACCGCGCCCAGGGTGAGCGGCGCCAGCACGCTCGACGCCGAGAACACCAGGCCCCAGCGCGCCTGGGTGGCGTCCCGGCCGGCGGAGGCGCGGAAGGCGAAGGCCGAGCCGCGCAGCACGATGCCGAAGAGGAGCAGCGTCAGGGGCACGAAGGCGGTGGTGGAGACGGCGGCGAAGGCGGCGGGGAAGCCGGTGAAGAGCACCACCACCACGAGGATGAGCCAGACGTGGTTGGCCTCCCAGATGGGCCCGATGGCGCGCTCCACCAGCGCGCGCTGGGCCGCCTTGCGGGGACCGGCCGCCAGCAGGTCCCAGATGCCGCCGCCGAAGTCGGCGCCGCCGAGGAGCGCGTAGAGGATCAGCGACCCCAGCATCGCCAGCCCCGCGGCCGTCGCCAGGGTCATGGGCCCACCGCCGGGGCGGGCGCCGGCGCCGTCTCGCGGAACTGGCGGCGGAGCAGGGTGGCGGTGACCGCGCCCAGCAGGAGGTAGAGCGCGGCGAAGCCGGCCAGCGGGACCCAGACGTGGCCGATGGGGGTGACCGCGTCGGCGGTCCGCTGCACGCCCCACACGGTGAAGGGCTGGCGCCCCCACTCGGTGACCAGCCAGCCCGCCTCGAGGGCCAGGAAGCCGGCCGGGCCGGCGGCGGCCAGGGCGGTGAGGAGCCAGCGCCGGGTCGGCAGGGCGCGCCGGCGCCACCACAGGACGGCGACCACCAGCCCGAGCCCCGCCAGGCCCGTGCCCAGCGCCACCATGACCTCGAAGGCCAGGTGCACCTTGAGCGGGTCGGGCCAGCGATCGCGCGGGAAGTCGAGGAGCCCGCGCACCTCCGCGTCCGGGTCGTGGAAGGCGAGCAGCGAGAGGCCGGCGGGGATGTCGATGGACCAGGGCGTGGTGGCGGTGGCCGCGTCCGGCAGGCCGCCGATCCGCAGCGGCGCCCGCCGCGAGGTCTCGAAGTGCCCCTCCAGCGCGGCCAGCTTGACCGGCTGCGTGACGGCGATGCGCCGGGCCGAGAGGTCCCCGGAGAGCGGCTGGAGCAGCGCCGCCACCACCGCCAGCGGGAGCGCGGTGGAGAGGGCGGCGCGGTGGAAGGCGTCGGCCGGGGCGCGGCGCAGGTAGAAGGCGTGCACCCCCACCACGGCGAAGGCGGTGGCGGCGTAGGACGACACCAGCACGTGGAGCACCTGCTCCGCCCACCCCGGCGGGAACATGGCCGCCACCGGGTCGACGTGGGTGGCCCGCCCCGCCAGCAGGTCGAAGCCGGCCGGGTGGTTCATCCAGGCGTTGGCCAGGGTGACGAAGAAGGCGCTCAGCGCGCCGGAGAGCGCCACCAGCGCGGCGGCGGCCAGGTGCAGGCGCGGCGAGGCCCGCTCGCGGCCGTAGAGGTAGATGCCGAGGAAGATGGCCTCGGCGAAGAAGGCGAAGCCCTCGAGCGAGAAGGGCATCCCGATGATGGGGCCGGCGAAGGCCATGAAGCGAGGCCAGAGCAGCCCGAGCTCGAAGGAGATGACCGTGCCCGAGACCGCCCCGACCGCGAAGAGGATGGAGACCCCCTTGGCCCAGCGGCGGGCCAGCTCCAGGTAGATCGGGTCGCCGGTCCGCCGCCAGCGGAGCTCGGCCAGGACCATGAGGAGCGGCATGGCCACGCCGACCGCGGCGAAGACGATGTGGAAGGCCAGGCTCAGGCCGAAGAGCCACCGCGCCGCCAGCAGGTTGGTCATGTGGCGTCCATCCGGCCCTGGGAGGCGCTACGCCGGCGCCGGCCGCCCCAGCCTCATCACGGCGCGCCGCTCGCGGTACTGGCTCCGCACCCAGAGGTACTCGTCGTTGGTGAGCACCAGCTCCCGGGAGATCTCGCGGATGGACTCCTCCTCCGCCACCGAGATGTCCTCCTCGGCCGCCGAGACGGCGAAGAGGCTCTGCAGGACGGCGAGCTTCTCCTCGCGCGAGGCGAGGTCGCGCAGCTCCCGGGCGGCCAGGAAGTTCTCGGTGGCGCCGGTGAGCTGGTTCTGCTCCGCGGCCAGGCGCGCCACGGCGGCCGCCTGCTCCGGCGGCAGCCCGCCCCAGGTGGCCAGCTCGCGCTCCATGCGCGCCAGCTCGGCGTCGCCGACCACGGCGTCGACGTTGGCCACGCGCGCCAGCAGGAAGGCGAAGAGGGCCAGGTAGCGCGACCGCTCCGGGCCGAGGGGCAGGAGCGGGGCCATCAGCGCCTCGATGGGATCCAGCTCGCCCGGGCGGCCGCCGTCCGGCGCCAGCCCGAGCCAGGAGAGCAGCGACATGCGCCTTGGATAACCGCCCGCGGCGCGGCGGTCGAGCGAAAAGTCCGCGCCCGGCCCTTCGGCGGGGCCCCGGCCGGAGAGCCGGGAGCGGGCCGCCGGGTATGCTCTGCGCATGTCCACCCTCCTCGTCCCCGAGGCGCCGATCTGGGCGCTGGTCCTCCGCGGTGTCGTCGTCTACCTCGTCCTGGTCGCCGCGCTCCGGCTCTCGGGACGGCGCGAGCTGGCCCAGATGACCAGCTTCGACCTGGTCCTGCTCCTGCTGGTGTCGAACGCGGTGCAGAACGCGCTCAACGCCGGCGACAACTCGCTGGGCGGCGGCCTGGTGAGCGCCGCCACCCTGTTCCTCCTCAACCGCGCGGTGGGATACGCCACCTGGCGCTGGCGCTGGTTCGAGCGGCTGGTGCAAGGGCGCCCGCTGCGGCTGGTCTCCGACGGGCGGGTCCACGCCGAGGCGCTGCGCCGGGAGCAGCTCACGCTGGCGGAGCTCCGATCGGCGCTCCGCAAGCAGGGGATCGCCCACATCGGCGACTGCCAGCGGGTCGTCCTCGAGCCGGACGGGACGCTGACCGCCATCCGCGTCGGCGTGGAGCCGCGCCCGTTCCCGGAGGTGGCGCACCCGGACCGCTGGCACCGGGCCTGAGCTCGCGTCCCGCCCTCGCTCCGGCTAGGCGGGGGCCGCCGTGGCCTCCAGCTCGAAGAGCAGCTGCAGGGCGCGCCGCAGCTCCGGCTCGTTCTCCCTGAGGTAGTCCGCCAGCCGCCGGTCCGAGAGCTGCTCCACCACGGCCTCGAACTGCCGCGCGAACGTGCGCGAGCCGGGCAGGGGCGCCGTGAGCAGCGAGAAGAGCCTGCCCGAGGTGCTCAGCAGCCTGGCCAGGCGGCGGGTCTGCTTGAGCAGGTGGTGCCGCCCGTCCATGGAGGCGTAGAGGTCCGCCAGGCTGTCGTGGCTCGCCAGCGTCCCCAGGAACTCGCGCAGCCGGGGGTGGCGGTCGGCGGCGCGCAGCCAGGCCTGCTCCGGCGCACCCGCCATGTCGTCGAGCCGCTCGAAGAGCTTCCCCAGCTCGTCGCGGGCGGTGCGCCAGTCGAGCCGGCCCTCCTCCCAGGGCTCGTACACGTGCGTGACGATGGCCTCGGCGGCCACCACGCCGCCGGCCAGGTCGATGAGGTAGTGCTGCTTGGTGGTGAGCGTGGAGGCCGTGATCAGGCTGGCCCAGAGCATCAGCGCGTCGCTCTGCTGTCGCGGCAGGTGGTGCGACAGGGCCAGGGCCAGCAGCATGGAGTGGCCCACGTGGACGCTGGGGAAGGTGTTGGCCGGGGGGTCGGCCTCGTGGAGCGTGCGCCAGGCCGCCTCCAGCCGCGGGTCGTCGTCGTGGATGGTGGGCCGCGGGTAGGTGGAGGGGAACTTGAGGAAGGAGCGGTAGGAGACCAGCGCGTCGAGGGCCACGCAGCTCAGCAGGCGCCCGGTGCGGCGCAGGTTGCCGCCGTCGAAGGCGGCCAGGAAGCAGTAGGGGAAGAAGGAGAGGTAGAGCCAGAGCGAGCGGGGCAGCGGCGGCAGGATCGTGTCCTTCGGCGTGAAGAGCGACACGTTGCGCAGCCGCGAGGCGACTCGGTTCACGGCGAGGTAGGCGAGCGTCTCGACTTCGAAGAACGCGACCAGCGCCAGCAGCAGCGGATACGTCATGTGCGGCCCCCCAGGGCCCGCGGCGCAGCAACCATCCGGGTGCATCATATCTCCCGCCGCCGCGACAATGTGCCCGGGGCCCAACTGGCTTCGGCACCCAGGGTGGAGGCTATGCTGCGCCGTCGCCGCGCCGATGACCGCCTCCGCCCCCACCTCGGTGACGCCGCCCGGCCCGGTCCTCTCGGTCCGCGACCTGCGCCGCACCTTCGGCGCCACCGTGGCCGTGGCCGGCGTGAGCTTCCACGTCGACCGGGGGGAGATCGTCGGGCTCCTCGGCCCCAACGGCGCCGGGAAGACCACCACCATCGACATGGTCCTCGGCGTCCTCGCGGCCAGCGCCGGCTCGGTGCGCATCGAGGGGCTCGACGTCGCCGTCCACCGCGCCGCGGCGCTGGAGCGCACCAACTTCGCCGCGGTCTACGCGCCGCTGCCGGGCAACCTGACCGTGGCCCAGAACCTGCGCGTCTTCGGCCTCTTCTACGGCGTGCGCGGCCTCGGCGCCCGCATCGAGCGGCTCCTCGACGAGCTCGACCTGCGGCGCTTCCGCGACGTGCGCTGCGGCGTCCTCTCCTCGGGCGAGCAGACCCGGGTCGGGCTGGCCAAGGCGCTCCTCAACGATCCCCGGCTGCTCCTGCTCGACGAGCCGACGGCGTCGCTCGATCCGGCGGCGGCGCGCGACGTCCGGGCCCGCATCCGCGCCCTCGCCCGGCAGGGGACCATGGGCGTGCTCTGGACCTCCCACAACATGCGCGAGGTCGAGGAGGTCTGCGACCGGGTCCTGTTCCTCGCCAGCGGCCGCATCCTGCTGGAGGGCAACCCTCGCACCCTGCCCGGCGAGCACGGCGTGGCCACCCTCGACGACCTCTTCGTGGCCGTGGCCCACCACCCCCTGCAGGCGGAGCCGGGGTGATGGGCCCGCGCCCCCGCCGCGTCGGCGCCGTGGTGCTCCGCCAGCTCTACCTGCTGCGCGGCAGCCCGGCCCGCGTCCTCCCGCTCTTCGCCTGGGCGGCGGTGGACATCGTGCTGTGGGGCTTCATCACCCGCTACCTCGACACCCTGCTGGCGCCGCGCCTCGGCCTCGCCACCCTGCTCCTCAGCGCCGTCCTGCTCTGGGACTTCTTCACCCGGGTCATGCACGGCGTGGCCATGGCCTTCCTGGAGGACGTCTGGTCGCGCAACTTCCTCAACGTCTTCGCCAGCCCCCTCACGGTCTCCGAGTACGTCCTCGGCCTGGTGGCCTCGAGCGTGCTCACCAGCGCCGTCGGCCTGGCGGTGATGGTCGCCCTGGCCGGCGCCGCCTTCGGCCTCTCCATGCTCGCCTGGGGGGCGGCCCTCGCCCCGTTCCTGCTGGTGCTCTTCCTCACCGGCATCGCCTTCGGCGTCGCTGCGGCGGCCGTGGTGCTCCGCTTCGGCCCGGCCTCGGAGTGGCTGGTCTGGCCGGTCCCGGCGCTGCTCTCCCCCTTCGCCGGCGTCTTCTACCCGGTGGCCACGCTCCCCGGCTGGATGCAGGCGGTCGCCCGGCTGCTCCCGCCCTCCTACGTCTTCGAGGGCATGCGCGCGGTGGTGGCGGGCGGGCCGGTCGACGGGGCCCTGCTCGCCACCGGCGGCGCCCTGGCCATCCTCCTCGTGGTCCTGGCCGCCTGGCTCTTCGCCCGCACCCACCGCCACTGCGTCCGCTCCGGCCTGCTGGCGCGCTACAGCGCCGAGACGGTGAGCTGATGGCCCGGGCGGGGCGGGCGGGTGCGGCCAGATGCCGCCCCGCCGCGGGCCGATCCGCCCACCGCATCGGTGGGAGAATCGCGGCGCGAGGTCGTGCCATGGCGACGATGTCCGAGCCGGTGATGACGGTGGCCGAGTCGATCCGGAGCCGCCGAGCCATCCGCTCCTACGCCCCCACGCCGGTGGAGCGGGCCACGGTGATGAAGCTGCTCGAGGCCGCGGTGCTCGCCCCCACGGCGGTCCACGAGGAGCCCTGGAGCTTCCTGGTGATCCAGGATCGGGCCCTGCTCCGCCGCCTCTCCGACCGGGCCAAGGCCATGATGGCGGTGGAGGCCACCGGCCACGAGCAGGCGCTCGATGCGCCCGCCCGGGCCCGGCAGCGCCGGCGCAAGGACCTGGTGGCCGACCCGGAGTTCAACATCTTCTACGACGCGGGGACGCTGGTGGCGGTCTGCGCCAGGCCCGTGGGGCAGTTCGTGGTCGCCGACTGCTGGCTGGCCGCCGAGAACCTGATGCTCATGGCCTGCGCCATGGGGCTCGGCACCTGCCCCATCGGCTTCGCCCTCCCCGTCCTCAACGCGCCGGAGGTCAAGGCGGAGCTCGGCATCCCCGCCGACGTCGAGGCGGTGGCGCCCATCATCGTCGGGTACCCGAGCGGAAGCCCGCCCCGCGGGCACCGCAGGCCACCCCAGATCAGCGCCTGGCGATGACCGGCCGTGCCGGCTAGACCCGGAGGCGATCGCCGGGCTTCGGCGCGTGCACCGTCGGGAACCCGCGCCCGGTGAGCAGCCCGGCCAGCACGCGCTGGGCGGGGGGCTCGCCGTGCACCAGGATGACCTGGCGGAGCCTCCCCCGCTTGCGCACCGCCTCGGCGTACTCGATGAGCCCGGCCTGGTCGGCGTGGGCGGAGAACCCGTCCAGCACCACCACCTCGGCCGCCAGGGGGTGCATCACGCCGAAGATGCGCACCTCGCTGCGCCGCTCCACCAGCCGGCGCCCCAGGGTGTGCTGGGCCTGGAAGCCGACGATGAGGACGGTGTTCCTCTCGCTCTCGATGGCGGTGCGCAGGTGGTGCAGGACGCGCCCGGCCTCGCACATCCCGCTGGCGGAGATGACGATGCAGGGCGCCTCGCGGGCGTCGATGGCCTTCGACGCCTCGACGTCGGAGACGTACTCCAGCCCCTCGAAGTCGAAGGGGGACTGGCCGCTGCGGAGCAGCTCGAAGGTCTCGTGGTCGTAGCAGTCGGGGTGGAGCTTGAAGACGTCGGTGAGCTTCACGGTCAGCGGCGAGTCCACGTAGACCGGCATGGCCGGGATCCGGTCGGCCATGCGCAGCCGCTTCAGCTCGTAGATGATCTCCTGGGCGCGCTCCAGGGCGAAGGACGGGATGATCACCTTGCCGCCGCGGGCGTGGGTGCGCGTCACCGCCTCGGCCAGCGCGTCCGTGGTCTCGGCGAAGGAGCCGTGGAGCCGATCGCCGTAGGTGCTCTCGGTGAGCAGGGCGTGCACGCCGTCCGGGACCTGCGGGTCGCGCAGGATGGGCAGGTGCGGCCGCCCCAGGTCGCCGGTGAAGGCCAGCCGCGTGTGCGCCCCGTCGTCCTCGATGTCGAGCACCACCACGGCGCTGCCCAGCACGTGCCCGGCGTCGAGGAAGGTCAGGGTGACGCCCGGCGCCACCTCGTGCCGGCGCTGGTAGGGCACCGAGACCACCTGCCCGAGCAGCCCGGCCACGTCGTCCTGGTCGTAGAGCGGCTCGACCGGCTCCAGGTCGAGGTGGTCGCGCTCGATGAGCCGCTGGATGTGCCTGGCGTCGGCCAGCTGGATCCCGGCGGCGTCCTCCAGCATGGGGATGCACAGGTCGCGCGTGGCCGGGGTGGCGAAGACCGGGCCGCGGTAGCCCCGCCGGTGGAGGATGGGCAGGGCGCCGGAGTGGTCGATGTGGGCGTGGGAGAGGACCACCGCGTCGAGGGCCTCCACGTCGATGGGCAGGGTCTTGTTGCGCTGCGTGGCCTCTCGGCGGTGCCCCTGGAAGAGCCCGCAGTCGAGCAGCACGGTGGCGCGCCGGGTGCGCAGCAGGTGCTTGGAGCCGGTGACGGTCTGGGCGGCGCCGATGAACTCGAGCTCGATCACGGGAGCGCCCCCCCGGGGCCGCCGCGCTGGCCCGGCGTGGCCGAGCGCGCGAAGGCCGGCGTGGTGGCCTCGGGCGGCCCGGCCAGCTCCTGCCTGAGGACGGCCAGCGCCGCGGCCGGGTCGTCGACGAAGCGGAACAGCCCGAGGTCCTCCGGGGAGATCATGCCGTGGCGCACCAGCGCGTCGAAGTCGATGATCTCGCGCCAGTAGCCCGACCCGTAGAGCAGGATGACGATGCGGCGATCGAGCTTGTGGGTCTGCGAGAGCATGAGGATCTCCATCAGCTCGTCGAGGGTCCCGAAGCCGCCGGGGAAGGCCACCACGGCGCGCGCCAGGTGCGCGAACCAGAGCTTGCGCATGAAGAAGTAGTGGAACTCGAAGCAGAGCTCGCGCGTCACCCAGGGGTTGGGGCGCTGCTCGTGCGGCAGGCCGATGTTGAGGCCGATGGTCCGGCCGGCGGCCTCGGAGGCGCCGCGGTTGGCGGCCTCCATGATCCCGCCGGCGCCGCCCGAGCAGACGATGAAGCGCTGGGCGCCGGGGGGCAGCGACTTGGACCACTCGGTGCAGAGGCGCGCCAGCTCGCGCGCCTCGGCGTAGTAGCGCCCCATCGGCCCGTCCTCGCGCAGCCGCGCCGAGCCGAAGAAGACGATGGTGTCGTGGATGCGCTCCCGCTGGAAGCTGCGCAGCGGCTCCAGGTACTCGGCCAGGATGCGCAGGGGCCGCGCCTCGTCGCTGTCGAGGAAGGCCTGGTCGTGGTAGGCGAGCCTCAGCTGGTTGCCGTGGTTGGCCATGCGTCGGCTCCCCTTCCTGCCGGGCTGGGTCCGGCCAGGACTCCGTGCGGGTGGGCGTGCCGGGCGCGCATCAGGTCACCGGTCCCGGCGGATGGGCAGGCTGGCGAGGAACAGGGCGGCGGCCGCGATGATGATGACCGGCCCCGAGGGCCGCCCGAAGCGCGCCGCCACCGCCTCGCCGGCCAGGGTCGAGACCAGGGCGACGCCGACCGAGATGGCCAGCATCTCGGTGAGCCCGCGCGCCAGGTGCCGGGCGGTGGCGGCCGGGATGATCACCAGCGAGCCCATCAGCAGCACGCCCAGGTAGCGCAGGCCGAGCGCCACGGTGAGGGCGAAGGCGCCCAGGAAGAGCAGCTCCAGCCGGGCCACCGGGACGCCCGAGGTGCGGGCCAGGTCGGCGGAGACCGACGAGAGCACCAGCCGGTGGCGCTCGACGAGGACGAAGGCGGCCACGGCGGCGGCCCCGGCCAGCCCCAGCCCCAGCTCCCAGGCGCCCAGCGTGCCCGCCGTGCCCAGCAGCGCGTCGACCAGCTCCTCGCCGGTCGCCAGCAGGCTGCCGATGGCCAGCGCCAGGGAGAAGACCACCCCCACCACCGTCTCGGTCGAGATCGCCGTCCGCCGCTCCAGCCCCCAGATGAGCAGCGTCCCGACGAGGAGCGCGGCCACCGCGCCCACCACCGGGTGGACGTGGAAGGCCAGCGCCAGGCCGATGCCCGGGAGCGCCACGTGCGAGAGGGCGTCGGAGGCCAGCGACATCCGCCGCATCACCGCGAAGCAGCCCACCAGCCCGGCGGCGGTGGCCATGCCGGCCGACAGCAGGATCCCGCTCAGGTGCTCAGGCATGGCGGTGGAACCTGGCCGGCGCGCCGTAGAGCTGCTCGATGGCCGCGGGCGTCAGCACCTGGGACGGCGGGCCGAAGCAGGGCCGCTCGCGCGAGAGGCAGAGCACGTTGGTGGCGTGGCGGTAGACCACGCTGAGCTCATGGGAGATGAGCAGGAGCGTGAGCTGGTGGGCCTGCTGGACCCGGTGGATCATCTCGTAGAGCTGCTCCTGCCCCGGCTCGTCGACGCCGGCGGTCGGCTCGTCGAAGAGGAGGACGCTCGGCCTCCCCATCAGCGCCACCGCGAGCAGCAGCCGCTGGAACTGCCCCCCGGAGAAGGTCCCGATGGGCTGGCCGGCCTGGGCGGCGGCCAGCCCCACCAGCTCGAGCGCGCGGGCGGCCTCCAGGCCGCCGGACTGCACCACCGCCGCCTTGGCGGCCAGCAGGTCGCGCCCCGTCACCGGCAGGTTGCGGTCGATGTCGAGCTTCTGCGGCACGTAGCCGATGCGCGTCCCGGGCGCCCAGCGGACCTGGCCGCCGTGGCGGACCGAGCCGATGAGGGCCCGGAACAGGACGGTCTTGCCGGAGCCGTTCGGGCCGATGATGGCCAGGGTGCTCCCCCGCGGCACGCCGAAGCCGAGGGATCGGATCACCTGGGTCGGTCCGAAGGCCACCGACAGCTCCGTGACCTCGAGCGCCAGGTCCATGCACGCAGCGTACCTCCCCGCCGCGCCGCGGGCACGACGCGCGGCTTCTGGCCGCAGGCCCGCCGGCGCCCGGTCAGCCGGGCAGGTGGCGCGCCAGCATCCTGGCCACCGAGAGCGGCCCGTCGAAGCCATCGGCGCAGTCGAGCTGGATCACGTCCGAATCGGGCAGCTCCGGGATCCGGGTGGGCGCGACCAGGAGGAGCGCCGCCGGGACCAGCCAGCGGAGCCAGGACAGCATCTGGGAGAGCCGGCGCCGGTCCGCGGTGGGCCGGACCACGATCACCAGCTTCGGTGTGGACGGCGTCATGTCCTTGAGAACCTCGGGGGCGTCCGGAGGATTCCGCCCTCCACCAGCGGTCCTCCTGACTACGCGCCGGGCCGGGGGATCTTTCGTGGCCCCCGGGCTGGGCGTCCGGAGGCCCGATATCCCACGGGTATTCGAGGCCGGCCGGCCACCGCGACTGCCCGGTCCAGGTGGGCACGGGGACGGCGGGAAGGTGCTACGGTCCTCCCTTGGCGATTCCCCTCCTGACCCGCGCGCGGCGGGCCCTGCGCGGCGTGGCGTTGCGCGGGCTGGTCGCGCTCTTCGCGGGCCTGCCCCTGCGCACCGCCCTGGCGCTGGCCTCCGGGCTGAGCTGGTGCGGGTGGCGCCTGGCCGGCCAGACCCGGCGTCGCATGCTGGCGCACCTCGCCATCGCCTTCCCCGCCCTCTCCGCGGCCGAGCGGGAGGCGCTCGGGCAGGCCAGCCTGCGCCACCTCGCCTGGCTGGTCGCCGAGATGCTGTCGGTCCGCAGCTACGACTCGGCGCTGGAGCGCTACGTGAGCTTCGCCCCCGGAGCGGAGGCCCGCCTCCGCCAGGTGATGGCCGAGGGGCGCGGGCTGGTCATGGTCTCCGGGCACATCGGCCACTGGGAGCTGCTGGCTCGCCGGCTGGTCCGGGCCGGCATCCCCTGCGCCACCGTGGCCCGCAGCGGCACCAACCCGATCGTGCACGCCGTCCTCGACCGCTTCCGGGCCGAAGGACGCTTCGAGGTCCTGCTGCGCGAGGATCCGGGCACCGCGCGGGCCATCATCCGCTCCCTGCGCCAGGGGAAGCTGCTGGGGCTGCTCATCGACCAGGACACCGTGGTGCAGGGGTTGTTCGTCCCCTTCTTCGGGCGCCCGGCCTGGACGCCGCGCGCCGCCGGCGACCTCGCGCTCCGCTTCCGCGCGCCGGTGGCCGTCATCTGGAGCCGCCGCCGCGGCCCCGGCGCGGGCGACGGCCACGAGCTCTCCATCGAGCTGGTGCCCTACGACGCGGCCGCCGCCGATCGTGGGGCCGAGTCGGAGCGCATCACCGCCGCCTGCACCGCCAGGCTGGAGGCGGCCATCCGCGCCAGGCCCGAGGAGTGGGTCTGGATGCACGAGCGCTGGAAGACCCGGCCGGCCGCGGCCTGACGCCTCACCGCCGCACCCCGGCCAGGAACGCCGCCACCGCCTCCAGGTACTCGTCCGCGTTGGCCGCCAGGATCGAGTTGTGGTCGCCCGCCTCGAAGATCCGCAGCGTGACCGGCCCGCCCGCCCAGGCCGCCAGCCGCTCGGCGTGGCTCACCTCGACGAGGCCGTCGTGGCGCGAGTGGAGGATGAGCACCGGCCCGCGATAGCCGCCGATCCTGGCCCGCTGGTCGAGCCGCCCCGTCACCGCCGCCTCGAAGGCCGCCCGGCTCACGCCCAGCTCGCGCGCATCGACGCGCAGCGAGAGCCGCTCCAGCGGGTCGGCGATGGCGCTCTCCAGGATGAGCCCGGCCACGCCGGGGAAGCGGGCCACCGCCTCGAGCGCGAAGAGCGACCCCACCGAGCGGCCGAAGACCACCAGCCGCCCGGGCGGACCGGCCACCCGCAGGACGGGCTCGACGTCGCCGAGCATCCGGCCCAGCCGCGGCTCGCCGGTGGAGCCACCGTAGCCGCGGTACTCGGCCAGCAGCAGGTCCCAGCCCATCCCCATCACGGCGGCCTCGAACCCCTCCTGCCAGTCGGCCACCACCTCCCCGTTGCCGTGGAAGTGGACCACGGCGTGCCCCTCCGGATCGGCGCGGTGCAGCGCGCAGGCCAGCACGGCGTCGCCGGCGTCGACGTCGAGCCGCGACCTGGGCCGGTCGCGGCGCGGGAAGAAGTAGCGCTCGGCGATGAGCGGGTGGTCGAGGAGGTCGTCGCCGGGGCGGGCGGGCACGGCCGGACTGTAGCGCCAGAATCCGCCAACCACCCAGGCGGAGCGCCACGCCCGGACGGCCGCGGCGGGCTAGACTGCGCCGGTCGGGCGCCACGCCCCGGGGGGTGACCACATGATCGAATCTGGACGCGACCTGCTGCGTCACCCGCTCAGCCTGGTCGGCGCGGCGCTGGCCACGGTCAGCGGCTCGATGGTGACGGCGCTCTTCCTGGCCTCGCTGGCCGGCTACGAGGGGAACCCCTACGTCGGGATGTTCACCTACGTCATCCTGCCCACCCTGCTGGTGGTCGGGCTGCTGCTCATCCCGGCCGGCGCCTGGATGGAGCGGCGGCGCCTGGTCCGGCTGGCGGCCAGCGGCGGCGTCGAGCCGCCGCTCCCGGTCGTCGACCTCAACTCGCCGCGCACCCGCAAGTTCGGCCTGGCCTTCCTCGCCCTCACCACCATCAACCTGCTGCTGCTCGGCGCCGCCAGCTACAAGGCGCTGGAGGTGATGGACTCGCCCGAGTTCTGCGGCTCGTGCCACTCGGTCATGGACCCGGAGGCCTCGGCCCACGCCCGCTCGCCCCACGCCCGGGTGACCTGCGTGAAGTGCCACATCGGCCCGGGGGCCAGCTGGTTCGTGAAGTCCAAGCTCTCCGGCACCTGGCAGCTGGTCTCGGTGACGTTCGACCTCTACCCGCGCCCCATCCCCACGCCGGTCGCCAACCTGCGCCCGGCCCGCGACACCTGCGAGCAGTGCCACTGGCCCACCAAGTTCGTGGGGGACCGGCTCAAGGTCATCACCCACCACGCCGACGACGCCGCCTCCACGCCGCTCAAGACGGTGCTGGTGATCCACGTGGGCGGGTCGCAGGGCGTCACCAGCCGCGGCATCCACTGGCACGTCGACAAGGGCGTGAAGCTCCGCTACCAGGCCGACCCGGGGCGCGAGAAGATCTCCGCCGTCGAGCTGACCGGCGCCGACGGCGCGCCGCAGCGCTGGGAGGCGGCCGGGGCGGCCGGCGCGGGCGGGACCTGGCGCGAGATGGACTGCATCGACTGCCACAACCGGCCGACCCACATCTACCGGACGCCCGAGGACGAGGTCGACGGCGCGCTCGCCGCCGGCCGGCTCGACCCCAGGCTGCCGTACCTCCGGCGCGAGGCCGTGAAGGCGCTGCGCGCGCCCTACCCCAGCCGGGAGGCCGCCGCCGCCGGCCTGCGCGAGTCGCTCCGCGCCTTCTACGCCAGCCAGCCGCCACCGGCCGGCGCCGGGGCCGGAACCGCCGCGCTGGTGGACGCGGCCGCGGCCGAGCTGGCCGTCATCTGGGGGCGCAACGTCTGGCCGCAGATGAAGATCGGCTGGGGCACCTACCCGACCTTCCTCGGGCACGAGCAGGCGCCGGGGTGCTTCCGCTGCCACGACGGCGACCACGCCACCCGCGAGGGCAAGGCCATCTCCGGCGACTGCGACCTGTGCCACACCATCCTGGCGCAGGACGAGAAGGACCCGGCCATCCTCAGGCAGCTGGCGCCCTGAGGCCGGCGACGGCGCGCCGGCCCTTCGCCGTACCGCGCGGCGGCCGGGTGCGGTATGCGATCGGCATGCGCCGAGCCATCCCGCTGTCCCGCCGCCCCCTGGACGCCGCGCTGGTCGCCTTCTTCGCCGTCAACCTGCTGCTGGTCACCTACGTCATCAGCCTCGAGCAGATCGTCATCGCCGATCCCGCCGCCTTCACCCCGCCGCCCTGGCCGCCCGGGCCGGCGCTGAAGGTCATCCACTGGTACGAGCAGTCCTTCGACCCGCTGCTCTGGGCGCGGCCGGCCTGGTACCGGGCCACCATCTGGCTCGACTGCCTGGTCTTCGGCCCCTTCTACGCGGTGGCGCTCTACGCCTGGGTGAAGGGCAAGGACTGGATCCGCCTGCCCAGCATCATCTGGGCCTCGATCATGTTCACCAACGTCTTCATCATCCTCTTCGACGAGCTCAACGGGATCCACGCCGCCCCCCACCCGGCCGCGGTGGTGGCGGCCAACGCCGCCTGGCTGCTGGTGCCGTTCGTGGTGGTGGCGAGGCTCTGGCGCAGCGAGCACCCCTTCACGGAGGCGGCGTGACGGCCTTCCGCGACCGGTACGGCCCGTGGGCGCTGGTGGCCGGCGCCTCGGCCGGCCTGGGCGAGGCCTTCGCCCGCCGCCTGGCCGCCCGCGGCCTGCACCTGCTGCTGCTGGCCCGCCGCGCCGAGCCGCTGGAGGCGCTGGCCGCCGAGCTGCGCGCCCGCCACGGCGTCGAGGTGCGGACCGCCGCCTGCGACCTCGCCCGCGCCGACCTGCTCGAGGTGGTGACGCCGCTCTGCGCCGGCGCCGAGGTGGGGCTGCTGGTCTACAACGCCGCCGCCTCGGCCATCGGTCCCTTCCTCGACCAGCCGCTCCCGGCGCAGCTCGCCGTCCTCGACGTCAACTGCCGGGCCCCGCTGCTGCTGGCCCACGCGCTGGGCGGCCCCATGGCGCGGCGCGGGCGCGGCGGGCTGCTCCTCATGGCCTCGGTGGCGGGCGGCCAGGGCAACCCCTGGCTGGCCTCCTACGCCGCCTCCAAGGCCTTCGACATCGTGCTGGCCGAGGGGCTGTGGGGCGAGCTGCGGGAGCGCGGCGTGGACGTGCTGGCGGCGCGCGCCGGCGCCACCCGCACCCCGGGCTTCGCCGCCTCGCGGCCGCGGGGACGGGTGCCGCTCATGGAGGCGGGCGAGGTGGCCGACCAGGCGCTGGCGGCGCTGGGGCGCGGCCCCACCGTGGTCACCGGCGCCCTCAACAAGCTGGCCGCCTTCCTCTTCACCCGGGTGCTGCCGCGGCGCGCCGCCATCGGGGTGATGGGGCGCGCCACCCGCCGGCTCTACGAGGCCCCCGCCCCATGAGCGCGGACCAGCCCCTGGCCGCCCACCGGCGCGTCCTCGTCGCCTGCGCCGCCGCCTACGGCCTGGCGCTGGTGGCGGCGCTCGCCACCGCCGCGGAGCTGGCCGGCCACCACCCGCTGCTCGTCACCGCCGCGGCCGACCTGGTGGGCACGCTGGTGGTCTTCGGCTTCAGCGTCGCCTTCGACAACTCCAGCCTCTACGACCCGTACTGGAGCGTGGCCCCCATCCCCATCGCGCTGGCCTGGGCGGCCGGGCCGCTCTCGCCGCGGGCCTGGCTGGTGCTGCTGCTGGTGATCGCCTGGGGGGTGCGGCTCACCGCCAACTGCCTCGCGCGCTGGCGCTCGCTGGCCGACGAGGACTTCCGCTACGCCGAGATCCGGGCCCGGACCGGCCGCCTCTACTGGCCCGCCAGCCTGGTCTCCATCCACCTCCTGCCCACCGCCTGGGTCTTCCTCGGCCTGCTCCCCGTCTATCCGGCGCTGGCCGGCCCGGGCGCGCCGCTCGGCTGGCTGGACCTGGCCGCGGCCCTGGTCACCGGCGGCGCCATCGCCGTCGAGGGGATCGCCGACCTGCAGCTGCGCCGCTTCCTGGCCCGGCGGCGCCAGCCCGAGGAGGTGCTCGACACCGGCCTGTGGGCGGTGTCGCGCCACCCCAACTACCTCGGCGAGGTGCTCTTCTGGTGGGGGCTCTTCCTCTTCGGGCTGGCGGCCGGGCCGGGCTGGGGCTGGACGGTGGTCGGGCCGCTCGCCATCACCGCGCTCTTCACCCTGGTGAGCGTCCCCTGGATGGACCGGCGCATGCTGGCCCGCCACCCGGCCTGGGCCGAGCGGCTGCGCCGCGTCCCGGCGCTGCTGCCCTTCCCGCGCTCCCGGGGCTGACGGTTCCGCGCTATCCTCCCGCCCCCCGTGACCGCGCCCCGCCGCCTCCACATCGCCTACGCCATCGATCTGTTCGAGGGCGTCAAGACGGGCGGCGTCATCTCGGCGCAGCGCTTCGTCAAGGCGCTGCGCGAGCGGCACGACGTCACCGTCCTCGCCGGCGGTCCGAGCCGCGACGGGCTGGTGGGGCTGCCGCAGTTCACCATCCCGCCCTTCGGCAAGGTGATGCGCCAGATGGGCTTCATCTTCGCCTGGCCGACGCGCGCCGCCATCGAGCCGGTGCTGCGCCGCGCCGACGTGCTCCACGTCCAGTTCCCCTTCTGGCTCGGCATCCGCGCCGCCGCCCTGGCGCGCCGGCTGGGGACGCCGGTGGTGGCGGCCTCGCACCTGCAGCCCGAGAACATGTTCCACAACGTCGGGATCCGCTCCGACTGGCTGAACGACCGGACCTGGCGCTTCTTCATCGCCGCGCTCTACGGCAAGGCCGACCACCTGGTGGTCCCCACCGCCTTCGGCCTCACCGAGCTGCGCCGCCACGGCCTGGCCGTCCCGGCCGACGTCGTCTCCAACGGCATCCCGCCGCAGTTCCACCCCGGCCCCGGCCAGCGCCGCCCGGCCCACCGCGGCCGCTTCGTGGTGCTGGCGGTCTCCCGGCTGGCGCGGGAGAAGCGCATCGACGTGCTCATCGAGGCGGTGCGCCGGGCCCGGAACGCCGCCCGCATCCAGCTGGTCATCTGCGGCGCCGGGCCGGAGGAGGCCCGGCTGCGCCATGCCGCCGCCACGCTCCCCACCCCGGCCGAGTTCCGCGTGGTCGAGGTGGACGACGTGCCGGACGTGCTGCGGGCCGCCGACCTGCTGGTGCACGCCTCCGAGATCGAGCTGGAGGGGATGGCGGTGCTGGAGGCGCTGGGCACCGGGCTGCCCACGCTGGTGGCCGACGCCCCCTTCAGCGCCGCCGCCCGGCTGGCGATCGGCGACGAGTTCCGCTTCCCCGCCGGCGACGCCACGGCGCTGGCCGCCCGCCTCGACGCGCTCGTCGAGCAGCCGGAGCGGCTGGCGGCGGCCAGCCAGGCGGCCCTCCACGCCGCCGAGGGGCTCCGGCTCTCGGCCTCGATCGCCAGGCTGGAGGCCATCTACCAGCGCGTGGCCCGGCCGCCGCGCGGGTGACGGCTGCCGGGGGGGCTCGAGACGCGGTGCGGCAATGGCCCCGCGACCTCGCACGCCCCCGGGACTTGACCGCCCGTGTCTCTCCCATTAGGGCCCATCCACGCTGGGTACGCGCCCGGAGGGGGCGCAGTCGGGGGATGCGATGCGCAAGGGATCCAGGCTTCTCGCGGCGAGCGCCCTGCTCGCGGCCACCCTCACCGGTTGCTCCTCGAGCGATCCCCCCGCTCCCACCCCCCCGACCTCCGCGTCCGGGACGGTCGGCACGGCGGGAGGCCAGGTCTCGCTCCCGGACGGGGCGGCCATCACGGTCCCGGCCGGCGCGCTGGGGAGCCCGGTCCAGGCCGGGCTGGCGCGTGACGCCACCGGGGCCCCGCCACTGCTGGCCGGCTTCAAGGCGCTCTCCGACGTGTACCAGTTCACGCCGCACGGGACGGCTTCGAGCCTCCCGGTCTCGCTGGCCCTGCCCTTCGATGCGGGCCGGCTCCCGCCGGCGCCGGGCCGCAGTTCCTGCTCGCCGAGCAGGGTGGTCCCTGGACCATCCTCTCCGGCACCTCGGTCCAGTCGGGCCGGCTGGTGGCCCCGAGCCTCAACTTCTCCTACGGCTGGGTGGTGTACGACGGGCTCCCGGCGCCACGCGTCACGCTCTCCATCGCGGGCCCGCCAACCTCCCCCGCTGGCCGGCGCCGGGGCCGCTCTCGGCGCCGCTGGTGGACCAGCCCACCACGATCACGGTGCGGGCCCAGGTCCAGCCCGGCGCGGGGTCGGGCCTCCGTTACACTGCACGGCCACGCCGGACCTCCAGCTCGAGCGCACCGCGTCCGCCAGCGCCGGCGGCCCGTGGATCCCCGTCGCCACCCAGGCCAGCGCAGGGACGGCCGACTTCCAGGTGCCGGTGGACGCGCCGCAGAGCGGCTGGCTCCACTTCCGCGTCCTCTTCTACTGCACGCTGTGACCCGCCGGGCTCGTATGCGGACGGCCCGCCCATGCCCTGATTCATACGGCTACGCCTGGGTGCGGGTGGAGATTGGCCCGCCCGCCGTGCCGGTCATCACCTCGCAGCCCGCCTCCACCACCGTCCAGGAGGGGCAGTCCGCCAGCTTCGCCGTCGCCGCGACCGGCGGCTTCCTCGCCTACCAGTGGCGGAGCAGCGGCGATGGCGGGGCCACGTTCCAGGACATCCCCGGGGCGACCCAGGCCAGCTACACCACGCCGCCCACCTCGCTCTCCGAGGACGGCACGCGCTTCGCCGTGGTGGTCTCCAACTCGGCCGGCTCGGTGACCAGCGCCCCGGCCACGCTCGGGGTGGTCACCGGGACGCCGCCGGCGCAGGGCCTCTGCATCGGCTCCACCTCCGCGGGCTGGTGCTGGGTCGAGCCCACCCCCCAGGGCAACCCGCTCTGGGATGTCACCTGGAGCGGCGACGTCGCGGTCGCCGTGGGGGAGGCCGGCACGGTGATGCGCCGGCCCCTCGGCGGGGCCTGGGAGGCGAGGCCCGGGCCGGACCGGGACACCTGGCACCGGGCGGTGGCCTCCTCGGAGCCCGGCGTCCTCCACCGCCTCGCCGAGCGCTTCTCCTCGCCCAGCGAGGAGATCCAGAGGAGCACGGACGGTGGCCTGACCTGGACGCAGCAAGCCGCCCCCGGCTGGGGCGTCTACGCCCTCGCCTTCGCCGACGCCTCCACGGGGATCGCGGTCGGGAGCGACATCTACCGGACCGACGACGGAGGCTCGACCTGGACTCACGTCGCGGCCGGGACACTGCAGGGGCTCAGCGACGTCGCCTTCGCCAGCGCCACGGTCGCCGTGGCGGTCGGAGGCGCGGACCTCTGGCGCTCGGACGACGGCGGCGTGACCTGGGGCCCGCTCGTCACGGGCGAGATCGACTTGCGCGCCGTGGCCTTCGGAGACGCCACCACGGGCCTCATCGCCGTGGGGCTCCCCGCCGCCGGGCCCTCGAACCTCCTGCTCAGGACCACCGACGGCGGGCTCACCTGGACGCCGGTGCCGCTCCCGGACTGGCCGTGGGCGGGCTCCGCCCCGACCGGGATGTCCGACGTGGGCTTCATCGACGCGACCCACGCCGTGGCCATCTCCGACTTCGGCGCCGTGTTCCGCTCCGGCGATGGCGGCGCGACCTGGTCCGCGCCAGAGGCGCCGTTCGGACTGCACCAGGGCCCTTACCGCCTGGCCCTGCGGTCCAGCGGTGACGGCGTGGCCGTCAGCCCGACCGGGCTCGTGGTCGCGACCGCCGACGGAGGCGTCACCTGGACGCGCGAGGCCGGCGGGGCGCTGGAGGATTCCCTGTACGCGGTGCGCTTCCGGGATGGGGTCGGGGTCCGCGCCGGCGGTCCCTGGCTTCGCCGCTCGACGGACGGCGGGGTCACCTGGTCCGAGGTCGGGCCCGCCGCGCTCTACGACGTCGCCTTCGCCTCCGCCACCGAGCTCGTCGCGGTGGGCGCGCTGGGCAGGATGGCGCGCTCGGCGAATGGCGGCCTCGACTGGTCGACCTTGCCGGAGGTGAGCATGTCGACGCTCTACGGCGTCGACTTCGCGACCGCCACCACGGGCGTCGCGGTGGGCCAGGGCGGCACCATCCTGCGCACCACCGATGGCGGCGCGAACTGGAGCCCGGTCGTGAGCGGCACCAGCACCGACCTGTACGGGGTCCGGTTCGCCAGCGCGACCCTCGGCTTCGCCGCCGGACTCGACGCGACGCTGCTGCGCACCGCCGACGCCGGGATCACCTGGTCGCCGGTGAGCGTCTCCGGCGCGCCGGCGGGCGACCTGCTGCGGCGGCTGGACTTCGTCTCGGCCACCACCGGCGTGCTGGCGGCCGGCTCGGGGCTCTACCGGACCACGGATGGAGGGCTCGGCTGGGCCCCGGTCTTCGCCTCGCCGTTCGGCGGGATGAGCGACGTCGACTTCTGGAGCGCCCAGGACGGGATGGCGGTGGGGGCCGGCGGGACGATCGCGATCACCGGCGACGGGGGAGCGACGTGGACGCTGGTCATCCAGCCCGTCTCGGTCCAGCTCTCGGGCGTGGCGTGGGTCGACGCGAGCACGGTGGTGGCGGTGGGGGACGCCGGCGCCGTCCTGCGCAACAGCTCCGGGGGCCTCGCCGTGCCCTGACGGCGACGGGCGCGACGCGACCCCGCCCGGCCCGGCGACCGCGTCGCGCTCCTCCTACCCTCGCGGCCGCTCGCGGCGGACGATCCAGAGCGCGCCCGGCAGCGCCGTGAAGTCGGCCAGCATGGCCAGCAGGAAGGCGGCCGAGGTGATCACCCCGAACTGGCGCAGCGGCGGGAAGCTGGAGAGCGCCAGCCCGAGGAAGCCGGCGGCGTTGATGAGCGTGGCGAAGACGATGGCCCGCCCCGACACCCGCAGCGAGTGGCGCATGGCCCCGTCGAGCCCGCCCGCCCCCTCCCCCTCGGCCAGGTGGTGGAAGAAGTGGATCTGGTCGTTCTCGGTGGTGCCCAGCACGGTGGTGGCGATGAGGATGGTGGCCACGTTGAGGGCGCCCCCCAGCAGCCGCATCCCCAGGAAGGTGACCAGGATGGCGAAGACCGAGGGGATCATGGCCATGAGCCGCGCCGAGGGGCTGCGGAAGACGAAGAGGAAGGCGGCGAAGATGAGGGCCGCGGTGAGGGTGAAGCTCTCGCTCAGCGTCGGCACCAGCGCGGCCCCCACCTTGGCCTGCAGCAGCGACTCGCCCACCACCTGCAGCTCGGCGCCCCGGAAGGCCGGGTCGCCGGCCACGGTCCGGTCCCAGGCCTGGCGCAGCGCCGCCACCAGCCGCAGGTTGTCGGCCTCGCCGTGGCCGCCGAAGACCACGGTGAGCTGGGCGTTCCCCAGCGTGGCCACGTCGATGAAGCCGCGCAGCTCGGGCTGGGTGAGGAGGAGCTGCTCGACGTCCCCGGCCAGCCGCGCGAACTCGGCCGGGTCCTGGGGCAGCTGCTCGCCCTGGCCGGCCAGGTAGCGGCGCATGCGCAGGAAGGTGGTCGGCCCCACCACCGCCGAGACCCCGGGGATGGCCTCCACCGCGCTGGTGAACCGGTCCAGGCCGCGCAGCACCTCGGGCTCGACCACCGCGCCCGGCGGGGTGCGCACCCAGGCCCGCGCCACGCCCAGCCCGGAGACGTGCTCGCGGAAGAAGCGCATGTCGCGGGCGATGGGCAGCGAGGGATCGACGTAGTCGAGCGAGTCGACGCCCACCCTCATGGGCTCGATCCGGCCCGGGAGGCCGAAGAGCGCCACCACCCCCGCCGCCGAGAGCAGCAGCGCCCCGGCCAGCAGCGGCCAGCGGAGGCGCCAGGTGAAGGCCGGGATGCGCTCGGCGATGCGGTCGTAGAGCCCGGTGCGGATGGCCACGGTCCGGCCGGTGGGGGTGCGCAGCGCCTTCTGCAGCGCCGGGAAGAGCGTGAAGGCCACCACCCAGGCGATGGCCAGGCCGGCCGCGGTCCACAGCCCCATCTCGCGGACCGGGCGGATGCGGGACACCGCCAGCGCCGCGAAGCCCAGCACCGCCGCCACGCTGGAGGCGGTCACCGGGAGGAACTTGCTGGCCAGCGCGTGGAGCTGGTGCTCGTCGACCGGGACGCCCTCGGGCTGGTCGACGAAGCGCGAGTGCAGGTAGACCAGCGAGGCCAGCGCCGTCACCATCACCGTGAGCGGGACCAGCGCCGAGACCACCGTGAAGGAGAAGCCCAGCAGCTGCCCCGCCCCCACCGCCAGCGCCACCGCCGCGCCCAGCGCCAGCAGCACCGCCAGCAGCGAGCGGACCGACCGGTAGAGGAAGAGCGCCAGCCCCACCACCAGCAGGCCGAAGACCGGGAACCAGCGGATCGAGGCCTGCCCCGACTCGCGCTCGATCCAGGACTCGACGTAGGGAGCGCCCACCTTGCGCACCAGGCGCACCGCGCTCCGCGGCGTGGCCTCCACGGCGGCGTCGATGGCCGCCAGCGTGGCGTCGCGCGCGGCGGACCCCTCGCTGGGGAAGGCCACCGCCAGGCCGAGGAAGGTCGGCCCCACCAGCCCCTGCTGGCGGAACAGGCCGGCGCCGGTGGCGAAGGCGCGGAAGGCGGCCGCCCCCTCCGGCGTGAAGGCGAAGCCGGGGTGGGCGGTCCGGTAGGCGTCGAGCGCCTGGACGACCGTGACGCCCTTCACGCCGCGGACGGCGCGGGCCACCGCGTCGGCCTCGGCCAGCACCTCCGGCCGCCACGGGTCGTCGGCCTCGAGGAGCAGCATCACCAGCTGCCCCTCGGGGAAGACCTTCTGGAAGGCGCGGGTGGCGACGTAGTCCGGGTCCGACGGCATCACCAGGCCGGAGATGGCCCCCTGCGACGGGATGCGCGTCGCCAGCCACGCCGCGGCCGGGACCAGCAGGGCGTAGAGGACGAGGATGGGGGCGCGGAGCGCGACGATGCGGGCGAAGATGCTCTCCAGCCTGGGGCGCGGGGCCATCGCTGCCGAACCTACCACGCGCTACACTCGCGCCATGACCCGCGCGCTCGCCGCCACGCTGCTCGCCGCACTCCCCGCCGCCCTGGCGTGGCCCCTGGCGGGCCGCGCCGCCGAGCCGCCGGCCACCACCCTGGTGGCCTGCGCCCCCGGCTACCCCGGCACCACCGCCGAGGCCCAGCCGTCGATGGACGCCTTCGCCGCCGCGCTGGCCCGCGCCGCCGGCTGGCCGCCGGCCCGCCTGTCGGCCACCTACCTGCCCACCGAGAAGGAGGGGCGGTCCCGGCTGGCCGCGCCCGGCGTGACGGTGGCGCTGGTGCCCCTCCCCTTCCTGCTGCAGCACCGCGCCGCGCTGGGGCTCACCCCGCGCCTCGCCGTGGAGCAGAAGGGGCTGGGGCCGGCCGAGACCTGGACGCTGGTGGCCAGGAAGGGGCGGATCCACGCCCCCGCCGACCTGGCCGGCTTCACCGTGGTCTCGATCGCCGGCTACGCGCCCGGCTTCGTGCGCGGCGTGCTGGGCCCGGCCTGGCGGCTGCCGGAGTCGGTCAAGGTGGTGGAGTCGGGGCAGGTGCTCTCGGCGCTGCGCCGGGCGGTCAAGGGGGAGGACGTGGCGCTGCTGCTCGACGGCGCGCAGGGGGCGGCGCTCCCCGGGCTGCCCTTCGTCGCCGAGCTCGACCTGCTGGCCCGCTCGGAGCCGCTGCCGGCCGCGGTGGTGGCCACGGTGGGGACGCGGCTCCCGGCGGCCCGCTGGGCCGAGCTGGAGAAGGGGCTGCGGGCGCTGCCGTCCGACCCGGCCGGCGCCGCCGCGCTCGACGCCATCCGCATGGTGAGCTTCGCGCCGGTGGACCAGAAGGCCATCGACGCGGTGGCCCGGCTGAGCGGGGAGCGGCCGTTGAGGAGCCCGGGCGTCCTCGCGGGCGGCCTGGCGCTGGCGCTCCTCGGCGCCGGCTGCGCCTCGACGCCACGGCCCGTGCCGATCGCCACCGGGGCGGAGCCCACGGCCGAGGCCGCCGGGCAGGCCGCGGCGCTGGCCGCCCGGGCCCGCGCCGCGGTGAGCCGCTGCGACGAGGAGCCGGACGCCGCCGCCCGCTCGGCCCTGGCGCGCGAGGCCGTGGAGGCCGGGCAGCGCTGCGAGGAGGTGGCCCCGTCCGCGCCCGGCTGCGACTACGCCCTGGCGCTGGCCCTCGGCGTCCAGGCCCGCGAGCAGAAGTCCACGGCGCTGTCGAAGCTGCCGACCATGGTGAGGCTGCTCCGCGCGGCGGCCGAGCGGGACCCCGGGCTCGACTTCGCCGGGCCGAACCGGGTGCTGGCGCAGGTGCTGGTGCGGGCGCCGGGCTGGCCGCTCGGGCCGGGCGATCCCGAGGCCGGGGTGGAGTCGGCCCGCCGGGCGGTGGCGCTGGCCCCCGACCACGCCCCCAACCAGGCCGCGCTGGCCGAGGCGCTGCACGCCGCCGGCGACGAGCCGGGCGCGGCGGCGGCGGCGCGGCGCGCCGTGGAGCTGGCCCGGCAGGCGGTGGCGGCCGGCCAGCCGGAAGGCGCCCGCTGGCTGCGCGAGGCGGAGCGGCTCCCATGAGGCCCAAGGCGCTCTCCAAGTCGCGCTTCTGCTACGGGCTGCAGTGCCTCAAGCAGCTCTGGTGGCGGGTCTACGAGCCGGAGGCGCCGGAGCTGGTGGCGACGCCGCTGCTGCAGGTCAACTACGACCGCGGCCACCTGGTCGGGAAGCGGGCCCGGGCCGAGTTCCCGGGCGGCACGCTCATCGATCACGAGCACTTCCAGTACGCCGAGAAGCTGGCCTCCACCGCGGCGGCGCTGGCCGCCGGCGCCCCGGCCATCTTCGAGGCCGCCTTCGCCAGCGACGGGGTCTTCGCCGCCGTCGACGTGCTGGAGCGCCGCCCGCACGGCTTCACCCTCGTCGAGGTGAAGTCGACCGTCGAGACCAAGCCGCAGCACCTCCCCGACGTGGCCATCCAGCTCCACGTGCTGCGCGGGGCCGGCCTCCCGGTGCCCCGCGCCGAGGTGATGCACCTCAACCGCGACTGCCGCTTCCCCGACCTCTCCAACCTCTTCGTCCGCGACGACGTCACCGCCGCGGCCGAGCTCCTCCTGCCGTCGATCCCGGGCCACCTGGCCCGGATGAAGGGGGCGCTGGCCGGGCCGCTGCCGGTGGTCGAGATCGGGCCCCACTGCGACGATCCGTACGAGTGCCCGTTCAAGGCCCGCTGCTGGCCCCGGGTCGACGAGGACCACGTCACCCACCTGTACGGCGCCCGGGGCGTGGCCGAGGGCCTGCTGGCCGACGGCATCGAGCTGATCCGCGACATCCCCGAGGGCACCAGGCTCTCGGAGATCCAGGCGCGGCAGGTCCGCGCCGTGAAGACCCGGAAGGTGGTGGTGGAGCGCCACCTGGGGAAGGCGCTGGCGGCGCTGGTGCCGCCCGTGGCCTACCTCGACTTCGAGACCATCGCGCCGGCCATCCCGGCCTGGCCCGGGTGCGGCCCCTACATGGCGGTCCCGGTCCAGGTGAGCTGCCACGTGGTGGCCGGCCCCGGCCGGCTGGCCCACCACCAGCACCTCGCCGACGGCCCGGGCGACCCGCGGCCGGCCATGGCCGAGGCGGTGCTCCGGGCCTGCGCCGGCGCCGCCACGGTGGTGGCCTGGAACGCCCCGTTCGAGCGGCGCTGCCTGGAGCACCTCGCCACCCACGTGCCGGCCCGGCGCCAGGCGCTGCGCGACGTGGTGAGGCGGCTGGTGGACCTGCTCCCCCTGGTGCGCGACCACGTCTACCACCCGGGCTTCGGCGGCAGCTTCAGCATGAAGGCGGTGGCGCCGGCGCTGGTGCCGGGGCTCGACTACGCCGAGCTGGAGATCGGCGAGGGGGTGACGGCGTCGAACGTGCTCGAGGCGCTCCTGCTGGGCGACGCCTCGCTCGAGGCCGCCGATCGCGCCACGGTGCGCGGCCAGCTGCTGGAGTATTGCGCCCTCGACACGCTGGCCATGGTCAAGGTGGTGGAGCGGCTGCGCGAGCTGGTCCCGACGCTGGCGCCGGGGCCGTGACTGGAGCAAGCTGGCGGCGGAGGGGGACCCCATGCCCACCGCGCTCGCCAGGACGCCGATCCGTGTCGTGGACCTGTCGCCCGAGCACGAGCCCCTCTACCTCGTCTGCCTCGAGGACTGGCCCGGGGCCGACCTCGCCGAGGCCGGCGACCACAAGGCGCGCTGGTACCAGCGGGCGCGCCACCTCGGCCTCCGGGTGAAGCTGGCCATCGACGCCGACGGCGAGGTGGGGGGCATGATCCAGTACCTGCCCATCGAGCACGCGCCGGCGGTGGGCCGGGACCTGCACTTCATCCTCTGCGTCTGGGTGCACGGCCACCGCCAGGGGCGCGGCGACCGGCGCGGGCACGGGCTGGGCACCGCCCTGCTGGAGGCCGCCGAGGCCGATGCGCGGGCGCTGGGGTCGAAGGGGATGGCGGCGTGGGGGCTGACGCTGCCGGTCTGGATGCGGGCCTCCTGGTTCCGGCGCCACGGCTACCGGAAGGCCGAGCGCCGGGGGCTCTCGGCGCTGGTCTGGAAGCCCTTCAGCCCGGACGCGGTGGCGCCCCGCTGGCTGGCCGAGACCGGCAAGCGCCCCGAGCCGGTGCCGGGGAAGGTGGCGGTCACGGGCTGCCTGAGCGGCTGGTGCCCCGCGCAGAACCTGGCCTTCGAGCGGGCCCGCCGGGCGGCGGCGCCGCACGGCGAGAAGGTCGAGGTCCGGCTGGTCGACACCGGCGACCGCGCCACGATGGAGGCCTGGGGGCAGTCCGACGCGCTCTTCGTCGACGGCCGGCCGGTCCGGACCGGGCCGCCCCCGTCGCAGAAGACGCTGGCCCGCCTCATCGGGAGGCGCGTGGCGCGGCTGTAAGGACGGGGTGGAGCCCACCCCTGGCTCGAAGGCGAGGTGCGACCGTGCCCAAGCTGACCATGACGGCGTTCGTGACCCTGGACGGAGTGATGCAGGCCCCCGGAGGTCCCACCGAGGACCCGAGCGGTGGCTTCGAGCACGGGGGCTGGGTGGTGCCCTACTTCGACGGGAAGTTCGGCGAGTTCATGGTCGCGGTCTTCGCGCGGGCGGGCGCCTTCCTGCTCGGCCGCGGCACCTGGCAGATCTTCGCCGGCCACTGGCCGCGCGTGACCGATCCGATGGACCCGATCGCCCTGGCGCTCAACAAGTTCCCGAAGTACGTGGCCTCGCGGACGCTGGAGCGGGCCGACTGGAGCGGCAGCACCATCATCCGCGACCTGCCCGGCGAGGTGGCGCGGCTGAAGGCGGGGCCCGGCACCGGCGAGCTGCAGGTGCACGGCAGCCCGGGGCTGGCGCAGACGCTGCTGCGGCACGGGCTCATCGACGAGCTGCACCTGCTCACCTTCCCGGTCCTGCTCGGGAGCGGCAAGAAGCTCTTCGGCGCCGGCACCGTGCCGACCGCCTTCGAGCTGGCCGGCACGCAGGCCACCGGGACCGGCGTGGTGATCAGCAGCTACCGCCGCACCGGGCGGCCGAGCTACGGGCAGGTCGACTCGCCGTAAGGGCGAGGCGGGGCCGGCGCGGCGGTCCCCTTCACGCCGGTGCCGCGGCTGGCCGCGGCGCGGGCGAGGCGTACCGGCCGGCGCAGCGAGGGCCGAAGGCCTGGCGTGCCGCCAGGGCGTTGTGGCGGTGGCAGGTGAGCCGGAGGTTGTCGGCCGTCGCCTCCCCTCCCCGGGACCACGGCACGACGTGGTCGAGCTCCAGCCGGTGCGTCGAGCCGCAGCGACCGCCGGCGTCGAGCGGCCAGGCGCAGCGGCCGCCGTCGCGCTCCCAGACGGCGCGGCGGACGGCGGCGGGGATGGCCTCGCGAGGGCCGGCGCGGCGGTGGACCGGCGCGGCGCCGAGGTCGTCCGAGCCTGGCGTCCGGGGCGTGACGTCGGCCGGCGCGGCAGGCGCCGGCGGGGGTAGGACCGGGCGCGGCCTCCTCACCTGGCCGCGCGCCCGGGCCTGCTTCTCGAGGAGCAGGTCGAGGGCCGCCTCGAGCACCTGCTCGGCCGTGGCGCCGGGAAGGGCGTGCGAGAGCCCGTCGCGGGCGGCGTCGAGCTTCTGCAGGAACTGCCGGCCGACCGTGACGTGGAGCCGGCGCAGGTCGGCGGTGAGCGGCTCGACGTCGTGGCGGGGCGGCTCGGCCAGCGAGGGGTGGGGCGGGGCAGGTTCTGACGTCAGAACCGCACCCTCAGTACGTGTCGGCGGCAGCGCCAGGCTCACCGCGGCCGGGAGTGCAGGGGACCCGGCCACCGTCGGCGCGGACGCCCGCACCGGCTGCAAGCCGGTCACCACGGTCCGGAGCGGCGGCTCTGCCCGGGGCTGGAGCGCGGCCGTGACCTCGGCCGCCTCGCGAGCGGAGAGGCGGAAGTAGCGGGGCAGGACCTCCACCTGGTTCTCCTCGGTGAGCACCTTGGCCAGCTCGGCCGTCGTCGACAGGCAGAGCCGGCCGTCGCGGAGCGGCTCGATGACCCCGGGGAAGCGCTGCAGCAGGCGGGCCGCGCTGAGCCGCCAGAAGGCGGCGCTGCGGGAGAGGTGGAGCTCGACCGTCAGGAAGGCGAAGAGCGAGGCGTGCCCCAAGCAGCTCCCAGCCGCGCTGCCGGTCAAAGTCGGAGAGCGCGAGGAGGAAGTCGGCCATGGCCGACTGCTCCTGGCGGAGCAGGAGCCTGAGCGCGTCGCGGAGCTGCCGGGCTTCACGGAGCTCGAGGGGAGCGGTGGCCGGAGCGTGAGGCGAGGCCGCGGCCGAGGGAGGGGTCGGGTGCGCGAGAGGGTTCATGCACCAATGGTCTCACGGGATTTTCGGGCCTCGCCTGACGCGCGCATTCGCCCCGAGCGACGCGATCGTGGCCGGGGCCTCGTGACCCCGGCCGGCATCGCCGGACGCGCCGCTGGGGCAGCCAGGGGCCGCCAGGCGGGCCTTCTCGCGGGACTTCACCTTTCGTGCGTCGACTTGGCGAGGAGCCGGTCAAGCGGATTCTTCACGAAACCCAAGAGGGACAGCGGCTTCCACCAACCGCGGGCGGGATGGCCGGTCGGGCTCGCCACCGCGAAGAGTCGGAGACGAAGGTCCGCGGTGAAGCCCCCCTACCCCTCCACCACCCGCCGCACCGTCCGCCAGTTCCGCCAGGTCCCCACCGTCCCCAGCGTCCGGTCCAGGTAGTCGGGGGTGAGCCGGGTCCCGGAGACGCCCCGGGGCAGGAACAGGAACACCTCCCGCCCCTTCACCACGAACCGATCGCCCAGCGACCGGCCCGGATCGAGCGCCTTCACCGCCGCCGCCGCCGGGCGGTCGAGGAGGAAGACCACGTGGAGCAGCTCCTCGTCGAACCCCTGCAGCTGGAGCGGGTTGCCCCGCAGCACCGCCGCCAGCTCCGCCGCCGAGCGGACCACCATGGGCGGCCGGTGGCCGTACGCCTTCTCGATGCGCGCCGCCACCCGGTCCGGCACCGCCCGGGCCACCGCCGTGGTCGCCCGGAAGAGCACGTTGCCGCTCTGGATCACCGTCCGCACCGAGGTGCAGCCGGCCTCCTCGAAGAAGGACGCCAGCGCCTCCATGGGCAGCCGGTTCCTCCCCCCGACGTTCACCGCGCGCAGCAGCGCCACCCACTCGCCGGCGCGTCCCGTCCCTCGTCCAACCGCCTTGGATTCCATCGGTCTCGCTCCCTGGGGACCCTGGCCCGAAGCCACCATTCTGGCCCTCCGAGGTTGACAAGACCACCACTCACCACCTATCCGTCCCCCCCAATGCCCGCCAAGTCCCTGGTCATCGTCGAGTCGCCCGCCAAGGCCAAGACCATCGAGAGGTACCTCGGCAAGGACTTCAAGGTGATGGCGTCGGTCGGCCACGTGGTCGACCTGCCGTCGAGCCCCCTCTGCGTCGACGTGGAGAACGACTTCGCCCTCACCTACGAGGTGACCAAGAAGAACGTCATCGCCGACCTGAGGGCGGCGCTGAAGGACGCCGACGCCCTCTACCTGGCCACCGACGAGGACCGCGAGGGCGAGGCCATCGCCTGGCACCTGCTGCAGCAGCTCAAGCCCAGGGTCCCGGTCCACCGGATGGTCTTCCACGAGATCACCAAGAAGGCCATCACCGAGGCGGTGGCCACGTCGCGCGACCTCGACACCGGCCTGGTGGACGCGCAGGAGGCACGCCGCACGCTCGACCGGCTCTACGGCTACGAGGTCTCGCCGGTCCTCTGGAAGAAGGTGGCCCCCCGGCTCTCGGCCGGCCGGGTCCAGTCGCCGGCGCTCCGCCTCATCGTCGAGCGCGAGCTGGAGCGGATGAGGTTCCGCTCCGCCTCCTACTGGGACGTCCAGGCCCGCCACGCCACCTCGCCCGCCTTCCGGTCCACGCTCTCCGCCGTGGACGGCCGGCGCGTCGCCACCGGCAAGGACTTCGACGCGCAGGGGGTGCTCGCCTCCGACGCCCGGCCGCTCGGCGAGGCCGAGGCCCGCGCCCTGGCCTCGGGCCTGGAGGGGCGCCCCTTCACGGTCCGCTCGCTGGAGAAGCGCGGCTACCGCAGCTCCCCCAAGCCCCCCTTCATCACCTCCACCATGCAGCAGGAGGGCGGCCGCAAGCTGCGGCTCTCCGCCCAGCAGGTGATGCGGCTGGCGCAGGGGCTCTACGAGCGCGGCTACATCACCTACATGCGCACCGACAGCACCACGCTCTCGGCCACTGCGCTGTCGGCGGCCCGCGCCCAGATCGGCGAGCTCTTCGGCGACCAGTTCCTGCCGGCCCAGCCGCGCAGCTACGTCAAGAAGTCCAAGAACGCCCAGGAGGCCCACGAGGCCATCCGCCCGGCCGGCGACGCCTTCCGCACCCCCGAGTCGCTGGCCGGCGAGCTGAACGGCGCCGAGCTGAGGCTCTACGACCTGATCTGGAAGCGGACCCTGGCCTCGCAGATGGAGGACGCGGTGGGCGAGTCGGTGGCGGTGAAGCTCGAGGCCACCGCCGCGGGGGGCCAGCGCTGCGAGTTCAGCGCCGGCGGCCGCACCATCACCTTCCCCGGCTACCTGCGCGCCTACGTCGAGGGGGCCGACGACCCGGAGGCCGCCCTCGACGACCAGGAGTCGCCGCTGCCCCGCCTGGTCGAGGGCGAGCCGGTGCCGGTCGAGGCGCTCGAGCCCATCGGCCACGTCACCTCGCCGCCGGCCCGCTACACCGAGGCCTCGCTGGTGAAGAAGCTGGAGGAGCTGGGCATCGGCCGCCCCTCCACCTACGCCTCGATCATGGGGGCGCTGGCCTCGCGCTACGTCTGGAAGAAGGGGCAGGCGCTGGTGCCGGACTGGGTCAGCTTCTCGGTGGTCCGGCTCCTCTCCGAGCACTTCTCCCAGCTCGTCGACGACGCCTTCACCGCCGAGATGGAGGACGACCTCGACCAGATCGCCAACAAGGAGCGCGGCCGCGTCGACTTCCTCAAGCTCTTCTACTTCGGCGACGGGAAGCACACCGGCCTGAAGGCGCTGGTCACCGACCTGGACCGGATCGACGCCGCCAGGATCAACTCCATCCCCATCGGCACCGCTCCCGACGGCGTGCTCATCGAGGCCCGCCCCGGCAAGTTCGGCCCCTACCTGAAGCGCGGCGAGGACACCGCCTCCATCCCCGGGAACCTCGCCCCCGACGAGCTGACCGTGAAGAAGGCGCTGGAGATCCTCTCGGCGCCGACCGGCGGCCGGCTGCTCGGCCTCGACCCGGCCACCGGGCTCGAGGTGCGGGTCAAGTCGGGCCGCTTCGGCCCCTACGTGCAGCTCGCCCCGCCCCCGCCGGTGGCCAAGGCCGGGGAGAAGACGACGGCGAAGCCGGAGAAGCCGCTCAAGACCCAGTCGCTCCTCAAGTCGATGGACCCGGCCGCGGTGACGCTCGACGAGGCGCTGCAGCTCCTCGCCCTGCCGCGCCTGCTGGGCACCTCGCCCGGCGGCGACGAGGTGCGCGCCTGCTACGGCAAGTTCGGCCCCTACCTCACCATGGGCGGTGACAGCCGCAACCTCGGCGGCGAGGACGACCGGATCGCCCTCACCATCACGCTGGAGCAGGCGCTGGCCATCTTCGCCCAGCCGAAGCAGTTCCGCGGCCGCGGCGCGCCGCGGGCCCCGCTCAAGACCTTCGGCGCCGACCCGGTCTCGGGCAAGGCGATCACCCTGAAGGACGGGAAGTTCGGGCTCTACATCACCGACGGCGAGACCAACGCCACGCTCAAGCGCGGCGACCAGCCGGAGGACCTGACCCCGGAGCGGGCCCAGGAGCTGCTGGCCGAGCGGCGCGAGTACCTGGCCTCGCCCGAGGGGCAGGAGAAGGCGGCGCTGCGGGCGGCGCGCCGGGGCGGGCGGGGGGCGCGGGTGGCCAGGGCCACGAAGGCGACGGCGACGAAGGCCAGGACGGCGACGCCGAAGGCGGCCAAGGCAGGCGAAGGTGCGGCGCCGAAGGTGAAGAGGTGCCAAGGCGCCGACCCGGCAGAAGCCGAAGAAGCGGGTCGCCAAGAAGTAGGGCGGTCAGGCCTGCGCGGCGCCGCCTCGCGGCGCCCCCCCTATCGAAGGACGGGCTTGAACCGGATCCGGTGCGGCCGGGCCGCGTCCTCGCCCAGCCGGCGCCGCTTGTCGGCCTCGTACTCCTGGTAGTTGCCGGTGAAGAAGCTCCACTGCGAGTTGCCCTCGGCCGAGAGGATGTGCGTGCAGATGCGGTCGAGGAACCAGCGGTCGTGGCTGATGACCAGCACGCTGCCGGCGTACTCCAGCAGCGCGTCCTCCAGCGCCCGCAGCGTCTCCACGTCGAGGTCGTTGGACGGCTCGTCGAGCAGCAGCACGTTGGCGCCGGTCATGAGCGTCTTGGCGAGGTGGAGCCGGCCGCGCTCGCCGCCGGAGAGCGTGCCCACCACCTTCTGCTGGTCGCCCCCCTTGAAGTTGAAGCGGCCGATGTAGGCGCGGCTGGGCATCTCGAAGCGCCCCACCGTGATCTGGTCGCGCCCGCCCGCCAGCTCCTCGAAGACGGTCTTGCCGGAGGAGAGGTTCTCGCGGCTCTGGTCGACGTAGGCCAGCTTCACCGACTTGCCCACCACCACCTGCCCGGCGTCGGGCTTCTCCACCCCGGTGATCATCCGGAAGAGCGTCGACTTGCCGGCGCCGTTGGGGCCGATGATGCCGACGATGGCGCCGGGCGGGACGATGAAGCTCACGTCGTCCATCAGCAGCCGGTCGCCGAAGCCCTTGCTCACCCCCCTGAACTCGATGACCTGCTCGCCCAGCCGCTCGGCCACCGGGATGAAGATCTCCTGGGTCTCGTTGCGCTTCTGGTACTCGACGCTGGAGAGCTCCTCGAAGCGCTGCAGGCGGGCCTTGCTCTTGGCCTGGCGCGCCTTGGGGTTGCCGCGCACCCACTCCAGCTCCTGCTTCATGGCCTTGATGCGGGCGCTCTCCTGCTTGGCCTCCACCTCGAGCCGCTGCTCCTTCTGCTCCAGCCAGGAGGAGTAGTTGCCCTTCCAGGGGATGCCGCGGCCGCGGTCCAGCTCCAGGATCCACTCGGCGGCGTTGTCGAGGAAGTAGCGGTCGTGGGTGATGGCCACCACGGTGCCGGGGAAGCGGGTGAGGAACTGCTCCAGCCACTCCACCGACTCGGCGTCGAGGTGGTTGGTGGGCTCGTCGAGCAGCAGCATGTCGGGCTTGCCGAGCAGCAGCTTGCAGAGCGCCACCCGCCGCTTCTCGCCGCCGGAGAGGTGCTCGACCCGGGCCTCCCAGGGCGGCAGCCGCAGGGCGTCGGCGGCCAGCTCCAGCGCCAGCCCGGTGTCGGCGCCGGCGTTGGCGAGGATGGCCTCGAGGCGGGCCTGCTCCTCGGCCAGCTTCTCCAGGTCGGCGTCGGGCTCGCTGTAGGCCGCGTAGACCTGCTCCAGCCGCGCCTGGGCCGCCTGCACCTCGCCCTGGGCCGACTCGACCTCCTCGCGCACGGTCTTCTTCGGGTCCAGCACCGGCTCCTGCGGCAGGTAGCCGATCTTGATCCCCGGCTCGTGGCTCAGGTCGCCGTCGAACTCGTCGTCCTTCCCGGCCATGATGCGCAGCACCGTCGACTTGCCCGCGCCGTTCAGCCCCAGCAGCCCGATCTTGGCGCCGGCGAAGAACGACAGGGAGATGTCCTTGATGATCTGCCGCTTGGGCGGGACCATCTTGGAGACCTTGTGCATCGACATCACGTACTGGGGCATGGCGGGAAGCTCTCGGGACGGGGTGGCTCGGCGGGGGCGGCAATATACTCGAAACCCGCCCCGCCCCGGCCACCCCCCGATCGCGCGGCGCCCGCGCCTCCGCTAGGCTGGCCCACCATGAACCCCGCGCCCCTGCTCACCGACATCACCCACACCATCCAGCTGGCGGTGGCCCCGGTCTTCCTGCTCACCGCCGTCAGCACCACGCTCTCGGTCCTCACCACCCGGCTGGGCCGCATCGTCGACCGGGCCCGCCGCGTCGAGGCCCGGCCGCCCGGCGACACGCCGGCCGCCGCCGAGGCCCACCGGCTCGAGCTCCAGAGCCTCTCGGTCCGCGCCAGCCTCATCCACCTGGCCCTCACCTTCGGCACCAGCTGCGGCATCCTCATCTGCCTGGTCATCGCCGTGGCCTTCGTCGGCTACCTGCTGGGCGCCCACGTCGGGGTGGGGCTGGCGATCCTCTTCCTGCTGGCGGTGGCGGCCTACGTGGTGGCGCTGCTCTGCTTCCTGCGCGAGGTCTTCATGGCCATCCAGACGCTCCGCTTCGGCCTGCCGCCCCAGCCCGACGCCGGGCCGACCGCCTGAGCCCGCCCCCCGCTCCCCGGATGCCCCGCCAGGCCGCCCGCGTCGCCATCCTGCTGGTCCTGCTGGCGATCACCGCCATGTGGGCGGTGGGGCGCACCACGGCGCGCCGGGCCCGCACCACCTGGGCGCAGCCGGTGCGGATCGCCGTGCTGGTGCTGGGCGAGGCCTCCCCCGCCGCCATGGGCACGCTGCGCACCACGCTCGAGGCCCTGGCGCGCCGCCTGGCCGCGGTCCGCGCCGCCTACCAGCCGTCCGCCTCGGGCGAGACCTTCTCGGTGGAGCTGGTCGGCCCGCTGCGGGTCGGGCGGCTGCCGCCGGTGGCCCCGCCCGACACCGACCCGCTGTCGCGGGCCCTCCACGCCTTCGACCTCTGGGGCGCGACGCGCGCCGCCCACGCCGCGGCCCCCGACTTCCTCCCCGAGGCCTGGGACGTCCGGATCTACCTGGTGGCCGCCGCGCCCGACGAGGAGACGCCGCACTACGCCGAGGGGCTCGGCGAGCAGGGCGGCGAGCTGGGCGTGGTGCGGGCCCGCTTCGACGAGGGGAGCGCGCTGCTGGCGGCCGCGGCGGTGTTCCACGAGGCCTTCCACTGCCTCGGCGCCACCGACAAGTACGACCCGCTCGGCCACGCCCGCCTGCCGGCCGGGCTGGCCGAGCCCGACCTCGTCCCCCGCTTCCCGCAGCGGCTGGCCGAGCTGATGGTCGGCGAGATCCCGCTCGGCCCGCTGGCCGGCCGGCAGCCCACGGTGGCCGCCGAGATCGGGGTGGGCCCGGTCACCGCCGCCGAGGTGGGCTGGCTGCCTCCGGTCACGGCCTCCTTCGACGGCGGGTGAGCCCGGGGGCGCCGCGGGCGGCGGCGGGGTCAGCGCGCCGGCCCCTGGCGGGCCTCCGCGATGGACTGGGCCGCCTCGCGGGCCAGGTCGCCGGCCCCGCAGCGCCCGTCCCCGGCCAGCGCCCGCTTGAGGCGCTCGATGGGCCCCACCGGCTCCGGCCCGGGCGGCTCGGCCATGGCCATGGCCTCCAGCGGCCCGAGCGCCTCCGGCGCGCGGCTCTCGCCCAGCGCCCGCGCCGCCAGCCGCCGCCGCAGGCACTCGGGCGAGCGCCCCTCCCGCGCCAGCGCCGAGAGCGCGTCCCGGCTGCCGGCCGCCAGCGCCCGGCTCCAGTCGTGGAAGGCGGCCCGCTGCGAGCCGCCCGCGGCGGCGTCGGCCCGCGCCAGCTCCAGCAGCCCGCGCAGGTAGAGCACCTCGCCGTCCTCGGCCCCGCGCCGGGCGGCGAGCGCGTCGAGCTCCTGGCGCGCCGCCTCGAAGCGCCCCAGCCGCGTCCAGCGCTCGGCCGCCGGCAGGCTGAACCACCAGCTGGCCGCGCCCGCCACCACCACCACCGCCGCGAGCACCGCCACCCGCGCCACCATCGCGCCCGGGAGCGCCGCCGGCCGGCGCCGTGGCCGGGCCCGCAGCAGCCGCTCCGGCACCGGCGGCGGCAGGCCCGCCACCAGCCCGAGGCCGATGCCGGCGTAGGGCGGATCGCCCGGCGCCAGCGCCGCGGCCCGGGCCACGCGGAAGAGCCTCACCTCCTCCTTCAGGCCCGGGAGCGCCCGCCAGCCCATCTCCTCGACCGGGATGCGCGCGCGGTCGAGCGTCCAGTAGATGGACTCGGAGAACCAGACCTCGCCCGACTCGGCCGCGCCCTCGATCCGGGCCGCCAGGTTGACCGCCTCGCCGAAGGCGTCACCGCCGTCGAGCCGCACGTCGCCGAGCGCCAGGGCGATGCGCACCTCGATGCGCTCGCTCTCCACCACCCGGTGGGCGTGGTCGGCCAGGCGATCCTGGATGGCGACCGCGCAGAGCAGGGCCTCGGTGGGGGCGGCGAAGAGGACCAGGTAGGCGTCGCCGATGGTCTTGATCCGCTGGCCGCCGAAGGCGGCGATCACCGGGGAGAGGAGCGCGTCGTGCAGCCGGAGCATGCGGGCGTTCTCCTCCCGGGTCTGCCGGCTGGTGGCGGCGGTGAAGCCCTTCATGTCGGTGAGCATCACCACCCGGCTCTCGGTCCGCATGGTGGTGGCTCACCCCGCTCCGCGGCCGGGGTCCGGTCCCGGGTCGGTGTCCGGCCCCTCGCTCAGCGGCGCCTCGGTGATCTCGGGCTCCCCGGGGTCGCCGGGAGGCGGGGCGGCGCGGGGCCGGGCCCGCAGCGGCCGGGCCAGCGAGGCCCGGCTCACCATCCAGCGCCGCGAGAGCCAGCCGCGCGCCGCCGTCAGCCGCCCGCGGCCCCGCGTCGCCCACCCCGCCTCGCGCCCCCACCCGGCGAGGCGCCCCAGCAGCGCCACCAGCGCGGTGGCCACCAGCGAGAGCAGCCACGCCACCGCCAGGGCCGCGAGCGAGAGCAGCGCCCAGGCCACCCGCACCGCGGCCCGCCAGCGCCGCTCGCCCCCCTCCTCCAGCGAGCCGATGGTGTCGGTGACCGGCTCGAGCAGCCGCGACACGCCGGTGTCGCGCGGCACCCGCCCGGCCTCGCGCCCGCCGAAGGGCAGCGGCCCCTCCGAGGGTCGCACCCGGTAGAGCGCCAGCGGCTCGCCGCCCGGCAGCGCCACCGCGTCGGCCACCGGCTCCAGCGGCACCTCGGTCTGGTTCATGGTGAGCGCCACCGCGCGCGTCAGCCAGATGGCCCCGGGCGGCGTGCGCTGGCGGGTCGCCGCGGCCAGCGCCACCGGGAGCGCCTGCGGCACCACCCGCCCGCCGGCCAGCTCGCCGGCGTGGAGCGCGAGCCGCAGCGCCAGCCGATCGGCCTCCGGCGCCCCGGCGTTCCAGGCCGCCACCCGGTCCTGGATGGCCATGGCGCAGAGCACGGCGTTGGTGGGCGAGCCGAAGTCGGCGGTGAGCGCCTCGCCCTCCACCAGGGCGCGCCGGCCCTCGAAGGCGTGCAGCGCCGGGATCACCAGCCGGTCGTGGGCCAGCAGCAGCCGGGCCCGCTCCTCGGGCGGCAGCGCCTCGGCCCGCGTGCCCCAGCCGTCGATCTCGGCCGCCAGCAGGGTCAGGGTCCGCGCCCGCGGCAGCCCCGCCGTCACCGGCCAGAGGAAGCTGGAGACCGGGCGTGGCCCGCGCCGCCGGGGCGGCGCCGGGGCGGGGCGCACCTCGTGGCGGGGCGTGGCGCGCCCCCCCTCGCGCCCGTCGAGGATGGAGAGCAGCTCGCCGGCCGACTGGGCCCGGCCGGTGCGGTCCTTCACGGTGGCGCGGGCCACGAAGCGCAGCAGCGCCGGGTGGGCGGCCAGCTCCGGGGCCTCGCGCTCCGGCGAGGGCACCGGGTCGTAGGCCTGCGCCTTGAGCAGGGCCCGGGTGTCGGCGTAGGGGAAGGGGTGGCGGCCGGTGAGCAGCACCCAGGCGATGAGCCCGGCGCTGTAGAGATCGGCGCGGTGATCGAGCTCGCCCCCCACCGCCTGCTCCGGCGAGAGGTACTCGGGGGTGCCGACCACCAGCCCGGCCTGGGTGGTGGCGGCGCCCGGCACGCCGCCGGCCTGCTTGGCGATCCCGAAGTCGAGGATGGTGAGCCGCTCGTGCCCCTCCTCCGGCACCAGCCAGAGGTTGTCGGGCTTGAGGTCGCGGTGGACGATGCCGGCGGCGTGGGCCGCCGCCAGCCCGCGCAGGAGCTGGCGCATCAGGTCGGCCACCTGCGACGGCGGCAGCGCCCCCTCCCGCGCCAGCCGATCGCGCAGCGACTCGCCCCGCAGCAGCTCCATCACCAGGAACAGCTCGCCGGTGGGGGCCTGGCCGAAGTCGAGCATCTCCACCACGTGCGGGGAGGAGACCTGCACCGCGGTGCGGGCCTCGCGCCGGAACCGCTCCACCTCCATGGGGCTGGCGGCGAAGCGCGGGTGGAGCACCTTGACCGCCACCGGGCGGCCGATGCGCACCGCCTCGGCCTCGTAGACCGCGCCCATCCCGCCCTCGGCGATGAGCCGCGAGATCCGGTAGCGGCCGTCGAGGAGCTCGCCCGGGGCCAGCGGCGGGACCGGCGCGGGCCGGTCCACCACCGGGTCGTCGTCGGTGAGCGCGAGGGTCTTCGGCATCTTGCCTGGGCCGGGCCCTAGCCGATGAACTCGACCCGCCCCGACTCGAGGTCGTACTCGGCGCCGATCACCATCATCCCCTCGCGCGTCACCAGCCGCTCGATGGCGGGCGTGCCGTGGCGCAGGTGCTCCACCGCCATGCGCACGTTGATCCGGGTCGCGGCCCGGGCCACCGCCTCGCGATCGCCGCCGGCCAGCCGGGCCGCCTCCACCGCGGGCCGGACCCGCTCCACGATCGACATGACGTTGTCCGAGGCGGGCGGGCTGCCCTGCTCCACCGCCTCCAGCGTGGCCTCGATGGCGCCGCACTGGGTGTGGCCCATCACCACCACCAGGCGGACGCCGTACCGCTCGGCGGCGAACTCCACCGAGCCGACCTGCGAGGGGGAGACCACGTTGCCGGCCACGCGGATGACGAAGAGCTCGCCCAGCCCCTGGTCGAAGACCAGCTCGGCCGGGGCCCGGGAGTCGGAGCAGCCCAGCACGATGGCGAAGGGGGCCTGGGCCTGCTTGAGCGCCCTCCGGTCGAGCTGCCGGGCCAGCGAGTCGATGGAGATGACGTTGGAGGCGAAGCGGGTGTTCCCGGCCCGGAGCCGATCGAGGGCCTCGAGCGCCGACAGGTTGGCGGGCATGGCTCCAAGTAGTGCCCGGGCCAGCCCGCCCGGTCAAGGCGTGGCGGCCCGGGCCAGGAAGGCGGAGATGGCCTTCTGGTGCCGCACCCTGGCGGCGGCGCAGGCGTCGGCCTCCTCGAGCGCCGAGGCCAGCGCCCGCGGGGCCCCGTCGAAGGGCCGGGCGCGCGGGGTGAGGAAGGCCGCCACCTCGGCACGCCGGGCCGGGTCGCAGGCCACCGAGGCGGCGGTGGTGATGAGCCAGGTGGCCTCGTCGGCCCGCAGCTTCGGCGCCAGCGTGCCCCAGCGCTCGACCAGGAAGGCCCAGGCCAGGCCGCGGGTGGCCCGGCCGGAGAGCTGCTGGCGGAGGATGGGGCCGGTGTCGCGGAGGTCGGCGCCGGGCGCGGTCACCCGCGCCAGCGCCGCCCGGGCCAGGGCCGGATCCTCGAAGCGCCCCAGCGCGGCCAGCAGGCGGCGCTGGTCGTTCCGGTCGGTGGCCTTCTCGGCCTCGGCCACGATCCGGTCGAAGAGCGCCCGGTCGCCGCGCCGCGCCGCCACCTGGAGCGCCGGCCAGGCCACCTCGGCCGGCACCTGCCGGCGGTCGGCCAGCCAGCGGCTCGACAGCGCCAGCGCCTCGCCGGCCAGCACCGCCTCCTCCCCCGGCCCGGCCACCAGCGGCACCAGCTCCAGGCGCAGGGCACGGGCCTCGTCGTCGTCGTCGCGCCGCGGCAGCCAGCCCAGGGACCGGGCCCGCTCCCCCCAGGTGCGCCGCACGAAGGCCCGCCAGCGCGCCAGGTCGGCGTCACCGAGCCGGGAGGGCTCCATCAGCCCGGCCAGCTCGATCGAGCCCTTCACCAGCAGGCGGTCGCCCTCCCCCGCCAGCGGCGCCACCAGCCCGAGCGCGTCGGCCATGGGCAGGTCGCCGCGCCGGGCCAGCAGGCCGGCGTCGGTCACCAGGGCCAGCTTCTCGGCCGGCGCCAGGTGGGGCAGCTGCCGCGGCAGCTCGGCGGGCGCCAGCGCCGAGAGGTAGTAGCCGGTGCCGCCGGCGTTGGGCCAGAGCCACTCCGGGCAGAAGGGGAGCGCCAGCTCCCCGCGCGGCGCCCCCACCAGGCCGCAGACCGTCTCCTCCCGCTCCCCCTGCCCGGCGCGGACGCAGACCGGCACCTTCCAGCGGGTGGCCCGGTCGCGCGGCCCGGTGGAGAGGAACCGCTCCTGCGTGAAGGTGACGCGGGCGCCGCCCTTCCCGCAGGCGGCGCTGGCCTTGAGCAGCGGCACCCCGGGCTGCTCGAGGAAGCCCTTGAAGGAGGCCGCCACCTCCGGCCCGGCCGCCGCCGAGAGCGCCGCCAGGAAGTCCTCGCTGCGGGCCACGCCGTGGGCCCGGGCGTCGAGGTGGGCCTGCACCACGCCGCGCCACCGGTCGCGACCGAGGAAGCCCTCGTACATGGTCAGGACGGACGACCCCTTGTCGTAGGTGATGCCGTTGTCGAAGGCCCCCTCGATGTCGTGGCGCGAGGCCACCGGCTGGCGCAGCCGCTTGGCCGACGGCAGCACGTCGGCGTCGAGCCCGGCCGCCCGCCGGGCCCAGCGCGCCGTGGCCAGCGTCCGCCAGGCCGGCTCGAACCGCTCGGTGGCGTTGGCGTCCTCCCAGGTGCCGAACGACTCGTTGAGCCAGACGTCGTCCCACCAGGCCGGGGTGACCAGGTCCCCGTACCAGTGGTGGGCCAGCTCGTGGATGGCGATGGTGGCGTAGGCCTCGCGCCGCTCGCGGGTCTCCTCGGCGGGCGGGATGAGCGTGAGCGGCTGGCCGAGCGCCACCAGCCCGGGGTGCTCCATGGTCCCCCAGAAGCGCGGCACCACCGCCACGTCGCACTTGGGGTACGGGTAGGGGCGCCCCACCTCCGCCTCCAGCGCCTCGATGAGGCGCGGCGTGGCGGCCGCGGCGAAGCGGGTCTCGGGCCCCCGTCCCTTCGGCACCACGAAGCGGATGGGCACGCGGTGGAGGCCGGCGGCCCCGCCGTCGACGAGGTCGAAGGGCCCGACCACGAAGGCCACCAGGTAGGAGGGCAGCGGCCGGGTCTCCTCGAACGCCACCCGGGTGAGGCCGTCCTCCGGGGTCTCGGACTCGACGGCGGCGTTGGCGAGGGCCAGGTCGCCCGGCTTCACCCGGAGCGTCACGCGCCAGGGGATCTTGACGCCCGGCTCGTCGAAGCAGGGGAAGGCGCGGCGCGCGTCGGTGGGCTCGAAGAAGGTGTAGGCGTACCAGCGCTCCCCCTCGGCGACGGCGTAGAGGCCGCGCGAGCGGACCCGGTCGAAGGCGCCGCCGAACCGGACCGCCACCTCGGTCTCGCCGGCGGCCGCCGGCTTCTCCAGGACCAGCCCGAGGAAGCCGCCCGGGGCGGAGACGGCCCGGGCCGGCCGCCCGCCCACCGTGGCCCCGGTGATCTCCAGCTCCTCGGCGTGGAGCCAGACCACCCGGGTGGGCGCGGTGAGCGTCACCTGGTAGCGGACCGCGCCGAGGTAGCGCTCCGCCGACGGATCGACGGTGAGCTCGATGGCCCCGCGGGTGGGTCGCGCGCCGGCGGGCAGCCGCAGCCGGGGCGGGACCACGGAGGCGGGCGCGGCCGCCGGGCCGCGCGGGGCGCTGGCGGGCTGGGCTGGCGTGGCGCCGGCGGCGAGCGCCGCGACGAGCAGGGCGTTGAGCATCCCGACCTTCTAGCGAGGGCGAGGCGTGGCGTCCACGTGGACCGGCGGCCTCAGCTCGGGCTGGGCGTGCCGCGCGACATGGCCTCGACGAAGCGCCGGTCCATCCCCTGGATGTGGGCGGCCAGCCACTCCTCGACCCAGCGGATCGAGCCGAGCAGGTCGGCGCCGGGCTCGGACTCGATGCGGACCCGCAGGGCCCTGAGCCCGTCGATGAGCTGGCGGTGCGCCTCCACGTGGACGCCGTAGTGGTCGTAGGCGTGGAGCCGCATCAGCAGCTCCTCGCTCATGAAGTGGACGTTGGAGGTGTCCTCGACGCGCTGCAGGATCTCCTCGATCACGGCGGGGTCGCGCCGCGACTCGACCGCCTGCCGCAGGACCGACACCAGGCGGGCCTGGAGGTGGTGCTCCGCATCGACGGCCCCGACGCCGAGCTCCAGCTCGGCGTCCCATGCGCTCCTCTGCACCATGGCGACCTCCTTGACACGGATCAAGCTAGCACCGGCCCCCGGAAGGCGCCACGCCATCGCCCGTTGACGGAGAGTGGAAAGTGGTCGCGCGCTCCACTTTTTTGGGGATCTCCAGACGCGCAAATTTGATGCGGACATTTACAGTCAATATTGCCCGCACCGGTCCAACTTGCCCGAATCGGGGCCTCACTCGGACATCTTGTCCCGGTCCAATTTGAGTGCGGTCAATTTTCGACCCATCTGAAGACCGTTTCAGGACGGCGTGTCAGTTGGAGCCCGGAGCGGGCCGCGCAATTGCTGCGTGCGGCAATTCGTCCAAAAAGATCATGAAAATAAGGTGGTTGTAAAACGAAGGCGATTTTGTAGGCTTTCGCCCACTTGGAGGCCGCTCAATGAACGAGATTGGTTACGAACAGATCCCGGCGCCGGTGAGCGAGGGCTACTCCCGCCGCGACTTCATCAAGGTGTGCTCGATGGCCGCCGGCGCCGTGGGCCTCCCGGCCTGGGCCGGCGAGAAGATGGCGGAGCAGGTGGCGACCGGGAAGAAGCCCTCGGTCATCTGGCTCCACTTCCAGGAGTGCACCGGCTGCACCGAGTCCTTGCTGCGGACCGCCCACCCCGACCTGGGCTCGCTGATCCTCGACCTCATCTCGGTCGACTACCACGAGACCCTCTTCGCGGCCGCCGGCCACCAGATCGAGGCGGCGCTGCACCAGACCGTCGCGCGCGAGGCGGGCAAGTACATCCTGGTCGTCGAGGGGGCCATCCCGCGCAAGGACGACGGCATCTACTGCGTCGTCGGCGGCAAGAAGGCGGTCGACACCCTCAAGGAGCTGGCCGGGGGCGCGGCCGCCATCATCGCCATCGGCTCCTGCGCCTCCTGGGGCGGCGTCCCCTCCGCAGCGCCCAACCCCACCGACGCGGTCGGCGTCAAGGACATCCTCCCCGAGGCCTTCAAGGCCGGGAAGATCGTCACCCTGCCCGGCTGCCCGGCCAACCCCTACAACCTGCTCGGCACCGTGCTGCAGTACGCCACCTTCAAGACCCTGCCCAAGCTGGACGACAAGGCGCGCCCGCTCTTCGCCTACGCCCGCGTCATCCACGACGACTGCCCGCGCCGGGCCCACTTCGACAACGGCCGCTTCGCGCAGGCCTTCGGCGACCCGGGGCACAACGCCGGCTGGTGCCTCTACAAGCTGGGCTGCAAGGGACCCCAGACCCACGCCAACTGCTCGCTGCTCCACTTCTGCGAGGTGCCCGGCGCCTGGCCCATCGGCATCGGCCACCCCTGCGTCGGCTGCACCGAGCAGGGGATCGTCTTCAACGTCCCCATCTACAAGAACATGGACATCGAGAAGCCCACCGCCCCGATGGCCTACCCGGGCATCCAGCCCGAGCACGGCGTGGTCGGCGCCGGTGCCGGGACCATCGCCGTCGGCCTCGGCGGCGCCATCGTCGGCGCCCTGGTGGGCGCGGGCGTGGTGGCCAGCCGCAAGCTCTCCGACGAGTCCAAGGCCGAGAAGAAGGAGTAGCGCGCCATGGGGCTCTCACGACGTGACCTGCTGAAGGGCGTGGTGGCCGCCGGCGCGGCGGGCGCCGCGGCGACCCTCGCCACCGACGCCGAGGCCCGGGCCGAGCGGCCAGCCCGGCCCCACGCGCTCGGCATGCTGTTCGACTCCACCCTCTGCGTGGGCTGCCGGGCCTGCCAGCAGGCCTGCAAGGCGTCCAACGAGCTGCCGCCCGACCTGGTCCGGAGCGCCGGCGGGGTCTACGACGCGCCCACCGACCTGAACTCGTCCACCAAGAACGTCATCAAGCTGATGCACGACGGGGAGCGCTCGCAGTTCATGAAGCAGCAGTGCATGCACTGCGTCGACCCCTCCTGCGTCTCGGTCTGCATGCTGGGGGCGCTCCACAAGGAGGGCGAGGGCAAGCGCAGCACGCCCGGGATCCGGCCCGAGAAGGCCGGCACCGGCATCGTCCTCTACGACCGCTCGCTCTGCGTCGGCTGCCGCTACTGCCAGATCGCCTGCGCCTTCAACGTGCCCAAGTTCGAGTGGCGCGAGCCCTTCCCGCTCATCGTCAAGTGCGAGCTGTGCCGGCACCGGGGCGACGAGAAGAAGGCCGGCCCCCTGGCGCAGGCCAACCCGGCCTGCTGCGAGGTCTGCCCCAGGGGCGCGGTGATCTTCGGCGAGCGCGAGGAGCTGCTGGCCCAGGCCACGGCCCGCGTGGCCGCCCACCCGGAGGCCTACGACCAGCACGTCTACGGCACCACCGAGGGAGGCGGCACCCAGGTGCTCTACCTGACCGCCAAGGGGATCCGCTTCGAGCAGCTGGGGCTGCCCCGGCTGCCCGAGGAGTCGAGCGCCCACTTCTCCGAGTCGGTCTCGCACGCGCCCTACCTGATGGGCGTGACCCCGGTCGTGCTGTACGCGGCCGTGGCCCTGGTCATCAACCGCAACCAGAAGAAGGAAGCCGCCAGCCACGGCCAGGAGGGCAAGTAGATGAGCGCCCACGAACACGCCAGGCCCATCGGCGGCCCGTTGCTGGCCTCGCCCATGAAGCTGCTGCTCGCCGTCTTCGGCGTCGCCGCGGTGGTGATGGTCTACCGCTTCTTCGCCGGCATCGGGCCGGTCTCCAACATGAGCGACGGCTTCACCTGGGGCATCTGGGAGCCGATCAACGTGGTGGTCTTCACCGGCATCGGCGCCGGCGCCCTCGGCGTGGGCCTGCTCTGCTACCTGCTCAACCGGGGCGAGTACCACCCGCTGGTCCGCCCGGCGGTGCTGCTGGGGGCGGTCGCCTACACGCTGGGCGCCGCCTCGATCATGGTGGCGCTGGGCCGGTACTGGAACGCCTACTGGCTGCCCTTCATCCCCTACTGGAACCTCAGCTCGGCGCTGCTCGAGGTCGCGGTCTGCGTCCTCGCCTACGTGATCGTGCTCTGGATCGAGGTGCTGCCCTCGATCCTGGAGGGGGCGGCCGCCAGCAGCAACGCCTTCCTCCGGTCGCTGGGCCGGACCTGGGGGCCGCGGCTGCAGAAGCTGATGCCCTACATCATCGCCCTGGCCGTGGTGCTGCCGACGATGCACCAGAGCTCGCTGGGCGGCCTGATGCTCATCGCCGGCCCGAAGATCCACCCGCTCTGGCACAACGCCCTGCTGCCGGCGCTGTTCCTGGTCTCCTGCCTCTCGATGGGCTACGGCGCGGTGGTGGTGCTGGTCAACATCCTCAACCTCACCTGGAAGGCCAGGCTGGACCAGCGGCTCTTCGCCGAGATGTCGAAGGTGAACGCCGGGCTCCTCATCCTCTACCTCGTGCTCCGCGTCGGCGAGGTGGTGGTCCACGGCAAGCTCCGCTACCTGGGCCCGAACTTCCCCACCTTCCTCTTCCTCTTCGAGCTGGCGCTCTTCGCGGTGCCCGCCGCCATGTTCCTCTCCCCGCGGGTGGCGGCCGACCGCGGCAAGCTCTTCGGGGCGGCGCTGCTGGCGCTGGCCGGCGGGGCCTGCTACCGGGTCGACACCTACATGACCATGTACCGGCCCGCCGGCTGGACCGACGGCGTGGCCAACCCCGCCGGCTGGAACTACTTCCCGTCCGTCGGCGAGACCGTGGTGACCGTCGGCATGGCCTGCCTCGGGCTCGCCATCTACATCTTCATCTCCCGCCTCTTCCCGGTCGTGGTCGTCGACGACGACCGCTCCGCCAGCAGCCACCAGGGGTTCACGCCATGAGCCAGCGCATCACCATCGATCCCATCACCCGCATCGAGGGGCACCTCCGCATCGACCTGGAGGTCGATGGCGGCCGCGTCTCCAAGGCCTGGTCGTCGGGCACCATGTGGCGCGGCATCGAGACCATCCTCAAGGGCCGCGATCCCCGCGACGCCTGGGTCTTCACCCAGCGCATCTGCGGCGTCTGCACCACGGTCCACGCCATCGCCTCGGTGCGCAGCGTGGAGAGCGCCCTCGACCTGGAGATCCCGCTCAACGCCCAGCTGATCCGCAACATCATCATCGCGGCGCACACCCAGCACGATCACATGGTCCACTTCTACCACCTGTCGGCGCTGGACTGGGTCGACGTGGTCTCGGCGCTCAAGGCCGACCCCCGGGCCACCGCCGCGCTGGCGGCCAGGATCAGCGACTGGCCGGGCAACTCGGAGAAGGCGCTCATCGCCGTCAAGGAGAAGCTGGCCGCCTTCGTCAAGGCCGGGCAGCTCGGCCCCTTCACCAACGGCTACTGGGGCCACCCGGCCATGAAGCTCTCGCCCGAGGTCAACCTGCTGGCGGTGGCCCACTACCTCCAGGCGCTGGAGTACCAGCGCAAGGCCAACATGGTGGTGGGGCTGCTCGGCTCCAAGACCCCCAACATCCAGAACCTGGCCGTGGGCGGCGTGGCCAACGCCATCAACCTCGACAACCCGGCCACGCTGAACATGGAGAAGCTCTACAAGGTGAAGGACATCCTCGACGAGGTGCAGGCCTTCATCACCCAGGTCTACCTGCCGGACGTGGCGGCGGTGGCCGGCTTCTACCCGGACTGGTTCAAGTACGGCGCCGGCGTCACCAACTACCTGGCCGTCCCCGACCTGCCCACCGACGCCAGGATGACCAGCTTCGACCTGCCCGGCGGCATCATCATGGCGGGCGCGGCCAGGCCCGAGATCATCGGCGGCTGGGACAAGAAGCAGCCCTTCATCCAGAAGGTGACCGAGGGCGTGGCCCGCTCGTACTACGAGGGCCAGGCCCAGCTGCACCCGTGGAAGGGCGAGACCAACCCGAAGTACACGGGGGAGTGGAAGCAGGAGGCCCCGGCCCCCGAGAAGTACTCGTGGGTCAAGGCGCCTCGCCTCGACGGCCAGCCCATGCAGGTGGGCCCCCTGGCCCAGGTGCTGGTCGGCTTCCTCACCGGCCACGAGCTGACCGTCAAGTACGTGAAGGCCGCCATCGGCACGGTCAAGGCCATCCACGGCATCGACGTCACCCCGGCCATGCTGCACTCGACGCTGGGCCGCCACGCCGCCCGCGCCATCCGCTGCGCCATGATGGGCGAGCTCTCGCTGAAGCACTGGGGGCTGCTGGTGGAGAACATCGGCAAGGGCGACACCACCATCTTCAACGACCCCATGGCCGTGCTGAAGGCCGGCACCACCTACCAGGGCGTCGGCCTCCACGAGGCGCCGCGCGGCTCGCTCTCGCACTGGAGCGTGATCGAGTCGGACGGCAAGTCGATGAAGCTGAAGAACTACCAGGCGGTGGTGCCGTCGACCTGGAACGCCGGCCCCCGCGACGAGAAGGACCAGGCCGGCCCCTACGAGGCCAGCCTGGTGGGCAACCCGGTCGCCGACCCGAAGCTGCCGCTCGAGGCGCTCCGCACCATCCACTCCTTCGACCCCTGCCTGGCCTGCGCCATCCACACCCACGACGCCGACGGCACCGAGCTGGGCCGGATCCAGGTGACCGGGTAGCCAGCCCGCCGGTCGTGCGATAGTCCCATCCCGCCGCCGGACGGCCCGGCGGCGGGATGTCCTTTTCAGGGGAGAACAGGAGCCGGCGTGCCCCGCTTCAGCGTCATCGGCATCGGCAACGTCCTCGAGGGGGACGACGCCATCGGCCCCACCGTGGTGCGGGTCTTCGAGGCCCGCTACGCCGTGGGGGACGAGGTCGCGATCATCGACGGCGGCACGCCCGGCCTCGACCTCACCGCCTACCTGATGGGGCTGGAGGGGCTGGTGGTGGTGGACGCCATCAAGACCAGGACCGGCACCGCCGGCGAGGTGAAGGTCTACGACAAGAAGGGGATCCTCAACCGCGGCCCGGTGGTGGCCATGAGCCAGCACGAGCCGGGGTTGCGCGAGTCGATCCTCCACGCCGAGTTCCAGGGGGTCTCGCCCCCGGTCATCAACCTGGTGGGCGTGGTGGCCGGCTCCATCGACTTCGGCTGCCGGCTCACCCCCGAGGTCCGCGGCGCCATCGACGGGGCCGTCGAGGCGGTCCGCGCCGCGCTGGCCGCCATGGGCGTGGTGGCGGTGAGGCGCGACCCGCCGCTCCCGCCCGACCTGTGGTGGGAGAAGCCGCAGCACGTGCCCACGTGACCGGGGCCCCTGCAGCCGGCGGGACGCCGCCGCACCGCTCCGGGCCCGCCACCGGGCGCCGCCTGGTGGTCTCCGGCACCGTGCAGGGGGTCGGCTTCCGCCCCTTCGTCTTCCGCGCCGCCGAGGCGCTCCAGCTCACCGGTCGGGTCTGGAACCACGGCGAGGGGGTGACCGTGGAGGCCTTCGGCCCACCCGGGGACCTCGACCGGCTGGAGCGCCTGCTGCGCGAGGCCCCGCCTCCGGCGGCCCGCGTCGAGCGGCTCGAGGTCACCCCGCTGCCCGGCCTGCCGGCGGCCACCTTCGAGATCGCCCCCAGCGTGGCCGGCGGCCCGCCGCGCGTCGCCATCGGCGCCGACCTCGCCACCTGCGCGGCCTGCGCCGCCGAGCTCGCCGACCCGGCCAACCGCCGCCACCGCTACCCGTTCACCAACTGCACCGACTGCGGGCCCGCGCTTCACCATCGCGCTCGGGGTCCCCTACGACCGGCCTGCCACCACCATGGCCGGCTTCACCATGTGCGAGGCGTGCGAGGCCGAGTACCGCGACCCGCGCGACCGCCGCTACCACGCCCAGCCCAACGCCTGCCCGGCCTGCGGGCCGCGCCTCACGCTGCTCGACCCCCGGGGCACGCCGCAGCCCGGCGACCCGCTGGCGGTGGCGGCGGCTGGCGCTGCGGCAGGGGCGGCTGCTGGCGGTGAAGGGGCTGGGCGGCTTCCACCTCTGCTGCGACGCCACCGGCCCGGCCGCCGTGGAGCGGCTGCGGCGCCGCAAGCGGCGCGAGGAGAAGCCGCTGGCGGTGATGGTGGCCGATCTCGGGGCCGCCGAGGCGGTGGCGCTGCTGGGCCCGGCCGAGCGCGCCCTGCTCGGCTCGGTGGAGCGCCCCATCGTCCTGTGCCGCAAGCGCCCCGGCGCGGCGCTGGCCGACGGCCTGGCCCCGGGCAACCCGCGGCTCGGCCTCATGCTCCCCTACACCCCGCTCCACCACCTGCTGCTCGCCGAGGCGGGCCGGCCGCTGGTGATGACCAGCGGCAACCTGTCCGAGGAGCCCATCGCCTTCGAGGACGGGGACGCGCTGGCGCGCCTCTCCGGGGTGGCCGACCTGTTCCTCACCCACGACCGGCCCATCGCCTCGCGCTGCGACGACTCGGTGGCCCGGGTGGTGGCGGGGCGGCCGCTGGTGCTGCGCCGCTCGCGGGGCTGGGTGCCGCGGCCGGTGCGGGTGCGGCGCCGCTTCGCCCGCCCCACCCTGGGCGTCGGGGCGCAGCTCAAGAACGCCTGCTGCCTCGGCCGCGGCGACGAGGCCACCCTCGGGCCCCACGTCGGCGACCTCGACGACCTCGAGCACCTACGGCGCCTTCGAGGCGGCGGTGGCGAGGCTCGAGGCCTTCCTCGACTTCCGCCCCGAGGTGATCGGCTGCGACCTGCACCCGCTCTACCTCTCCAGCCGCTACGCGCGCGAGCGGGCCACCGCGCTGGGGGCCCGGCTGGTGGAGGTGCAGCACCACCACGCCCACGCCGCCTCGGCCATGGCCGAGCACGGCCTCGACGGCCCGGTGCTGGCGCTCTGCTGGGACGGCACCGGCCTGGGGACCGACGGCGCCGCCTGGGGCGGCGAGCTGCTCCGCTGCTGGCCCGAGCGGTTCGAGCGGCTGGCCACCTTCCGGCCGCTGCCGCTCCCGGGCGGCGACCGGGCCATCCGCGAGCCCTGGCGGGTGGCGCTGGCGGCGCTGCTCGACGCCTTCGGCGACGAGGCCCCGCTCGACCTGCCGCTGTTCGCCGGCCTGCCGCCGGCCGAGCTGGAGGTGGTGCGGCGCATGGTGGCCGGCCGGTTCCACTCGCCGCTGGCCCACGGCGCCGGGCGGGCCTTCGACGCCGCCGCCGCGCTGGCGCTCGGCCGCCCGGTGGCCCGCCACGAGGGACAGCTGGCGCTGGCCCTCGACGGCGCCGCCGACGAGGCGGAGGCCGGGCGCTACCCCTTCGAGCTGGACGGCGCCGGGCCGGTCACCCAGCTCGACCTGCGGCCGCTCTGGCGGGCCCTGGTGGCCGACCTGCGGGCCGGCGTGGGCGCCGGGGCCATCTCCGCCCGGTTCCACGCCGCGCTGGCGGCCGGGGGCGCCGAGCTGGTCCGCGGGGCCGCGGCGCGGGACGGGGCGCTGCCGGTGGTCCTGACCGGCGGCTGCTTCCAGAACGCCTACCTGGCCGAGCGCATCGGGGCAGAGCTCTCGGGGTCGTTCAAGGTATACCTCCACGGTCAGGTGCCCCCCGGCGACGGCGGGCTGGCCCTCGGCCAGGCCCTGGTCGCCGACGCCGTGGCGCGCGGGTGAGGAAGGGAGCAGGTCATGTGTCTCGGAGTGCCGGGCAAGGTGCTGGCCGTCGACGGGCTGGTGGCCACCGTCGACTTCTTCGGGGTCCGCAAGGAGCTGCGGCTCGACATCGTCGACGAGCCGGTCGGCGTGGGTGACTACGTCCTCAACCACGTGGGCTTCGCCATCCGCCGCATCCCGCCCGAGGAGGTGCAGGAGACCCTGGCGCTCTTCGAGCAGATCCTCGACGTCTCCGGCGCCCGCGAGGACCTGATGGCCGCCGACGTGCGTGGCGAGATGGCCGCCGGCGCAAGGCCAAGGCCTGACGCGCATGCCCAGGGACCTGACCCAGGAGCTGAAGTTCCGCGACCCGGCCAAGGCCCGGGCCCTGGCCGAGGCCATGCAGCGCAACCTCGACGCCATCGGGCGCGAGGTCTCGGTGATGCACGTCTGCGGCAGCCACGAGCAGGCCATCGCCCGCTTCGGCCTGCGGGCGGTGCTGCCGAGGTCGCTGCAGCTGATCATGGGGCCGGGCTGCCCGGTCTGCGTCACCGACGGGCCGGAGGTGGACGAGGCGGTGGCGCTGGCCAGCCAGGGCGTCCGCGTCTGCACCTACGGCGACATGCTGCGGCTGCCCGGCACCTCGCGGTCGCTGGCCGACGCCCAGGGCGACGGCGCCAGGGTCGAGGTGGTCTACTCGGTGGACCAGGCCGTCGAGCAGGCGCGGGCCCACCCCGGCGAGCAGGTCGTGCTTCTTCGCCTCCGGCTTCGAGACCACCGCGGTGGCCACCGCGGCGGTGGCGCTCGGCCCGCTGCCGGAGAACTTCTCCATCCTCTCGGTGCACAAGTACGTGCCGGCCGCCATGGACCTGGTGGCGGACTCGAAGCAGAGCCGCATCGAGGGGTTCCTGGCCGCCGGCCACGCCGCCATCGTCACCGGCTGGGGGATCTTCGAGCCGTTCGCGCGGAAGACCGGGACGCCGGTGGTGGTGGCCGGCTTCGAGCCGCTCGACATCCTGGCCGCCATCGTCAAGCTCACCGACCTGATCCGGGAGGGGAAGGCCGAGGTCTTCAACGCCTACCCGCGCTGCGTGACCCGGGAGGGGAACCAGCCGGCCCAGAGGACGCTCTGGAAGGTGTTCGAGGCGCGGACCGGGACCTGGCGCGGCATCGCCGCGGTGCCGAACGGCAACCTCGACCTGCGACCCGAGTTCGCCCACCTCGACGCCCGGCGGCGCTTCCGCATCGACACCGCCCCGGTCCGCGACGAGGCGGCCTCGGGGCTGGAGCGGGAGTGCCTCTGCGGCACCATCATGATGGGGCTGGCCACGCCCCACGACTGCCCGCTCTTCGGGAAGGCCTGCGTCCCCGAGTCGCCGGTCGGGGCCTGCATGGTCTCCTCCGAGGGCACCTGCCGCATCTGGCACGCCTACGGCGGCGCTCCCGACCTGCGCGGCGTGGGCGCCCCGGCCCGCCAGGGAGGCGCGTGATGGAGAGGGTGGTCCAGAAGATCGGGCTCAAGCACGGGTCGGGCGGGCGCGCCATGCGCCAGCTCATCGAGGAGGTCTTCCTCGAGCTGGCCTCGCCGGTGGACGGCATCGGCCTGGCCGCCCTCGACGACGGCGCCGCGCTGCGCGTCGGCGACCAGTGGCTGGTGGTGACCACCGACTCGCACGTGGTGCACCCCATCTTCTTCCCGGGCGGCGACATCGGCCGCATCGGCGTCTGCGGCACGGTCAACGACCTGGCCATGATGGGCGCCACCGAGCCGCTGGGCCTCACCTGCGCCGTCATCCTCGAGGACGGCTTCCCCCGCGCCGACCTGGAGCGGATCCGCGACTCGATGAAGGCGGCCGCCGCCGAGGCCGGCGCGCCCTTCGTCACCGGCGACACCAAGGTGGTGGGCAAGGGGCGACTGCGACGGCATCTTCATCAACACCACCGGGGTGGCGCTGACCCGGCGGGTGGTCACCGACGCCGGGCTGCGCCCCGGCGACCTGCTCATCATCACCGGCCACGTCGGCGACCACGGCATGGCCATCATGTCGAAGCGCCACGACCTGGGGCTGCAGGGCGACCTGCGCTCCGACGTGGCCCCCGTCAACGGCCTGGTCCGCGCCGCGCTGGCGGCCGGCGGCGACGACGTGGTGGCCATGAAGGACCCGACCCGCGGCGGCGTGGCCGCCACGCTCCACGAGATGGCCGCCAAGGGGAGGGTGGGCGTGATCATCGACGAGCCCTCGGTCCCGGTGCGCGACGAGGTGCGGGCCGCCGGCGACATGCTGGGCATCGACCCCCTGCTGGTGGCCAACGAGGGCAAGGCCGTCATCGGCGTGCGGGCGGCCTCGGCCGAGCGGGTGCTGGCGGCCCTGCGGGCCCACCCGCTGGGGCGCGACGCGGCCATCTTCGCCCGCGCCATCGCCGAGCGGCCCGGCTCGGTCATCCTCGACACCGGCCTCGGCAAGCGGCTCCTCGCCGAGCCCGAGGGCGAGCTGCTCCCGCGGATCTGCTGATGGAGGCGGGCTGATGCACGAGTACTCGCTGGTCGAGGCGCTCCTCTCCCGCGTCGAGGCCGAGGCCCGGCGGCGCGGGGCGCTCAAGGTCCACGGCCTCTCGGTCCGGGTGGGCGAGCTGGCCGGCGTCGACGCCGGCGCTGTTCCAGACCGCCTGCGACACCTTCCGCGCCGGCACCCTCTGCGCCGAGACCCCGCTCACCCTGACGCCGGTGGCGGCCAGCTGGTCCTGCCCGGCCTGCCGGGCCGCCATCCCGCGCGGGGCCGCGCTCCGCTGCCCCGACTGCGGCCAGCCCGCCCGGCTCGACGAGGGCGGCGACGCCCTGACCCTCGAACGCATCGAACTGGAGGTCCCCTGATGTGCACGACCTGTGGTTGCGGTGACACCGCGCTGGTCCCGGTGGAGCTGCACGAGAAGATCCTGGCCGGCAACGACCGCGCCGCGCGCCACAACCGCGAGCACTTCCTCGAGGCCGGCGTGCTGGCCCTCAACCTGATGGGCTCGCCCGGCTCCGGCAAGACCGCCGTGCTCGAGGCCACCGCCCGCGCCGCCGCCGCCAGGGGCTGGCGGCTCGGCGCCGTCTCGGCCGACCTCGCCACCGACAACGACGCGGTGCGGCTGCAGGCGGCCGGCATCCCCTCGCGGGCCATCACCACCGGCCAGGCCTGCCACCTCGACGCCGAGCTGGTCCACCGCTCGCTCCACGACGTCCCCTGGCGGCAGACCGACGTCTTCTTCATCGAGAACGTCGGCAACCTGGTCTGCCCGGCCATCTACGACCTCGGCCAGGCCGCCAACGTGGTGGTGCTCTCGGTCACCGAGGGCGAGGACAAGCCGCTCAAGTACCCGACCATGTTCCTGGCGGCCGACCTGGTGCTGGTGTCGAAGTGCGACCTCCTCCCGCACCTCGACTTCGACATGGCCCGGCTGGACGAGGCCCTGGCGCGGGTCATGCCCAGGCCCCGGGTGCTCAAGCTCTCCGCCCGCACCGGCGAGGGGCTCGACGGGTGGGTGGCGTGGCTGGAGCAGCGGCGGCTGGAGCACGGCCTGGTCGGCCGGGTGGCCGGGCTGGCGGCCCACACCCACGCGCCGGCCCGGCCGTAGCGCGCGTCCCATGGCCCCCGGCCTGCTGCGGCGAGCGATGCCGGGCGCGGCGGGACGCGCCCCTGCCGCGCCTACGCGGTGAGCCGGGACAGCGCCTGCTCGTAGGCGTCGAAGTCGGCGAAGACCTCGACACCGGCCGCCGTGAGCGTGGCGCGGGCCGCCTCGGCGCCGGCGCCGCCGACCCAGCAGGCCGTCCCGTCCGGCAGGGCCCTGGCCAGCTCGGCGATGGCCTCGGGCACCCGGCCGTGCTCGCCGGAGTAGGCCACGGAGAGGACCACCGCCCGGGGGTGGAGCCTGCGGGCGGCCGCCGCCAGCTCGCGGGGAGGCAGCCCGGGGCCGAAGTAGAAGGAGGCGGCACCGGCCCCGGTCGCCAGCATCGACGCCACCAGCGCCCCCAGCTCGTGCAGCTCGCCCTCCGGCGTGGCGAACAGCAGGCGCGGCGCCCCGGCCGGCGGCTCGCGGAGCCGGGCCAGCGCGCCCACCAGGCTGCGGATCTCGGCGGTGACGAGGTGCTCCTGGCCGACGGTGAGCCGCCCCTCGTGCCAGGCCTCGCCGACGGCGCGCATCAGCGGCAGCGCCACCTCGAGCGCCAGCTGGCGCGGGGTCAGCATGACCGCCAGGCGGTTGAGCTCGCGGCGCAGCGCCTCGAGATCGAGCCGCTCCGCCGCGGCCACCAGGTCGTCGATGGCGACGGGGATGGCCAGCGACGCGCCCCCCGCCGCGGACGCCGGGCGGCCCACCAGCGCCCGCAGCTCCTCGACGCCGAGGTGGGCGACCCGGCCGATGGCGTGGCCCCGCTCCACGGCGCGGCGCAGCAGCGTGAGCCGCTCCACGTCGGCCTCGGAGTAGACCCGGCCCCGCTCGTCACGTCCCGGCTCGACCACGCGGTAGCGCCGCTCCCAGGCCCGCAGGGTGTCGACCGAGATGCCGGTCAGCTTGGCGACGGCGCGGATGGGATAGGTGAGCGGCCTCATGTGGGCTCCGGCTGCCGGCGACGTCCAGGGCTTGACCGGAATATGTCCCCGCCTCGTCCATGCCGCAACTGCCCCTGCTCCTGACCCAGGGCCGTTTCGTGGCACGGGACGACCCATCACCCCGACGGGGGTGGGGCGGGCCGGCCCGCGAGCGATCAGCGGCCGCCCGGCACCGGGATCGGCACCAGGTCCCCGGCATCCGGCATCACCACCACCCGCGCCCGGCCGCCGACCAGCCGAGCCGCCTCGGCCACCGCCGCGTCGAGCGACGGCGCCGGCCGCGCGAAGGTGGGCCGCACCGCGGCCTCGTCGAGCCCCGAGACCAGGAGCAGCGTGTGGCGCCCGGGCAGGTACCTGCCCGCAGCCCGCGCCACGGCGGCCTCGCCCACGGCCTCGAGCGGCCCGGTCCCCTCGCGGCACTCGGCCACCAGGATCACCACGCCCCCGTCCTGCAGCAGCAGCCCGGCCGGCGCCAGCAGCCGCGTCGCCCGCTCCAGGCTCGCGGTGACGGGCAGCGGCGCCGACACCACCACCACCGGCGCCCGGGCGGCCCGCACCTCGACCCAGCGCTTGAGGCGGCGGATCCCGGCGCGGTGGGCCAGCACGATGTCCCCGGCCACCGCCCCGGTGATGACGCCGCCCGCCGCCACCACGTCGAGCATGAAGGTGTCCCGCCCCAGCCGGCGCGCCGCCTCCTCGAGGTCCTCTCGGCAGGGGTTCAGGTCGGCGCGACCCAGCGCGCTGGCCGGATCGGCCTGGAGCAGGCGGTGCTGCCCGACGTCGGCCTCCGCCCCCAGCCCCGGGAAGATCCCCGTGGTCCCCCCGCCGTAGCCGGCGAAGGGGTGCGGCCCGATGCGCCCGGTGGTGACGATCAGGTCGGCCTCGGCCAGGCAGCGGCCGACCCGCAGCCGCGTGCCGCGCGAGGTCCGCCCCACCTCCACCAGCTGGGCCTCGTCCCGCGCGTCGTGGTTGACCACCCGGTGGCGCCGCAGCAGCCCGGCCGGCAGCCCGAGCCGCTCCACCGGCCCGGGCCGGCGCGTGCCGTTGGCCACCGCCAGCGTGACCTGGTCGTCGGGGAGCGCGCCCAGCTCGGCCCGCACCGCCTCGAACAGCTCGGCGCGCGGCAGGTCGCGAGAGGCGTCGGGGACGATCACCACCGCCCGGGTCCGCGCCGTCGCCACCTCGCGCAGCGGCCGGGTCCCGATGGGCTGCGCCAGGGCCTCCGCCAGCGCGCGCCGCAGGTCGGGCACCGGCGGGGGCGCCGGCGGCCACAGCACCTCGGCCTCGAGCCCCGCCGGCAGCCGGAGCGGGAGCGGTCGCGCCCCGTACCCCAGCTCGATCACCCGCCCTCCGCCTCCACCGGCGCGGGCGCCACCAGCTCCGGCGGCAGGGCGGCCACGAAGGCGGCGCGCACCTGGTTGCGCAGGGCGCCGGCGTCGGCCTGGGTCAGCCCCGCCGTCGGCACCGGGGCGAGGATGCCGGGCCACCGCGTCGCAGGGTCCCACCGTGGTCCCGCCCTTCTGGAACCCCTCGGCCGTGCCGGTGATCACCACCGGCAGCACCGGCACGCCGCACTCGATGGCCAGGCGGAAGGCCCCCTTCTTGAACGGAAGGAGCCGCGCATCCTTCGAGCGGGTCCCCTCCGGGAAGATCATCACGTTCATGCCGCGCTGCAGGTAGGCCCTGGCCCTGGTGACGGCCTCGCCGCCGCTCTCCGGGTCGCCGCGCCGCACCGCCATGTCGCCGGTGAGGCGCAGCATCCAGCCGATCCAGGGGATCCTGAAGAGCTCCTCCTTGATCACCCACTTCATCTCGCGGGGCAGCCTGCAGAGCAGCACGATGTCGAGCATCGACTGGTGGTTGGCCACCACCACGAAGGGCCCGCCCCCGGCCGGCCACGCCCCCTCCAGCCGGAACTTCCAGGGAGGATAGGTGCGGCTGAGCAGGAGCCCGACGAAGCGCAGGAACTTCCCCGGGATCACCACGTTGCGATCGAAGGGGCGCGTCACCACCCAGAGCACGAACTGGATGGGCAGGCCGACCAGGACGATGAGGAGCGCCTCGGCCCAGCCCAGGTACTCGATGACCTTGCGCACGCCCCCAACTTACAGCGGCGGCCGGGCCAGGTGGAAGTCGGTTTGGCGCTGGAACCAGGCCCCGGCCGAGAGCAGGCGCGCCTCGGACAGCGGCGGGCCCACCAGCTGCAGCGACACCGGCAGCCCGTCGACGAAGCCCATGGGGAGCGCCAGCGCCGGCAGGCCGCAGAGGTTCCCGGCGGCGCCCAGCGGATCCGGGAAGTCGAGCGCGGCGTCGAAGTTCTCCTCCACCCGCGGCGGCGCCACCGGCAGGTTGGGCGCCAGCACCAGGTCGTACCGCTCGAAGAAGCGGGCCATGGCCCGCTGGCCCTCCCCGCGCAGGCGCATGGCGCGCACGTAGTCCGCCGAGGTGGCGCGCGGCAGGTAGTCCTGCGGCGAGCGGGTCCGGTGGGAGGCGTCGGCCAGCTCGCGGGTCCGCCCGCTCCGGATCAGCTCCTCGAAGACGCTGGCCGCCTCGGCCTCGAGGAAGACCTGGGTGATGGGCTCCCAGGGCAGGTCGGGCAGCGCCGCCGGCTCGAGCAGCGCACCGCCCTCGCGCCACAGCGCCCCGGCCCGCTCGAACGCCTCCACCGCCCCCGGCGAGCGCGCCGCCGGCGGCATCCGCTCGAAGCCCAGCACCGCCACCCGAAGCCCCGGGGTCAGCTCGGCCCGCACCCTGGGCAGGCCTGGCGGCGCCTGGATCGAGGAGGGATCGCGCGCGTCCTCCCCGGCCAGCGCGGTGAGGACCAGGGCGACGTCGAGCGCGCTCCGCGCCATCGGCCCGAGCTTGTCGAGCGTGAAGGAGAGCGGCATGGCGCCGTGGCGCGAGAGCACGCCGTAGGTGGGGCGCAGGCCGGTGACGCCGCAGAAGGCGGCCGGGCAGGTGATCGAGCCCCAGGTCTCCGAGCCGATGGCGAACGGCACCAGCCCGGCCGCCACCGCCGCGGCCGGGCCGGACGAGGAGCCGCCGGCCCAGCGCGCCAGATCCCACGGCGTGCGGCACGGGCCGGTGAGCGAGGCCTCGCCGGTGTGGTAGCCGAGCCCGCCCGCCAGCTCGATCATGGAGAGCTTGGCGCAGAGGATGGCGCCGGCGGCGTCGAGCCGCGACACCACGGTGGCGTCCTCGGTGGGGACCCGGTCCGCGAAGGGCCGGGCGCCCCAGGTGGTGGCGATCCCCCGGGTGTCGAGCAGGTCCTTGAGGCCGTAAGGGATGCCGTGCAGCGGCCCGCGCCAGGCACCCCGGGCCAGCTCCGCCTCGGCGGCCCGCGCCTGGTCCAGCGCCCGCTCGGCGGTCAGCGTGGCCACCGCGCCGAGCCGCGGTCCGAGCCGCTGCAGCCGGGCCAGGCAGCTCTCGGTGAGCGCCACCGGCGACAGCTGGCGCGCCCGGAGCTGCTCGGAGAGCGCGGCCACCCCGGAGAAGAGCACGTCGTCGGGGAGCAGGCTCACCCGCACCTCCCGCGACCGCCCAGGACCCGGAAGACCAGGGCCGGCTCGACCGAGGGTGGGAGCGGCACGGCGCGCAGCAGCGCCAGCGGGTCCCCGGCGGCGGTGGAGGGACCGGCCGCCGGCTCGGCGGGCGGGCCGACGCGCAGCGTGGCGCAGCCGGCGGCGGCCAGCGGGGCGACGGCGGCCAGGCGGAGGAAGTCGCGGCGCGACGACGGGGCTGCGGGCATGCCGGGATGGTAGCGCGCCCGGCAGCGCGGGGAGGGCGAATTGCGGAGGGAGGCCGACGCGAGCCAGGCATGAAGTGGCGTGATCCGGCTGGACCGACCGGGTAGGCTGCCGCCCTCCATGGGCACCACGCCGACCAGGCTGGCCGCGGCCGTCCTCCTCGCCTTCCTGGCCGTTCCGGCCGGCGCCGAGGAGCCCTCCGCCATCACCGTGGACGGGAAGGTGGACGGGGCCGTCACCGGGGCCGCCCTGGCCCTCTGGATCGGCACCGAGCTGGCCAGGGATCGGCTCACGCCGGCCACGTGTCGCTGGTGCACGCCCCCGCCGCTCGACGCATGGACGCGGGACCAGCTGGCCTGGTCGGACCCCCGGGCCGCCAGGACCGCCAGCGACGTGCTGGTGGTGGGCGTGCCGGTCGGGCTCGCCGTCTACGACGCCGTGGCGGTGGGTGGTGCCCACGCGGCCGGGCCCGACCTGCTGGTGATGACCGAGTCCATCGCCATCGCGGGCCTGATCGGCCAGACCACCAAGTTCATCGTGGCCCGGGAGCGCCCCTCCGCGCTGCACGGCACGCTCCCCGGCGAAGGCGCCGACGACCGGCGCTCCTTCTCCAGCGGCCACGCCACCATCGCCTTCGCCGCCGCGGCCTCCGCCGGGATGCTGGCGCAGCTTCGCGGCGACGAGCACTGGCCCTGGGTCTACGGCGTGGGCTTCACGGCGGCCGCCGCGACGGGCTGGCTCCGCATCGCGGCCGACAGGCACTGGCTCACCGACGTCCTGGCGGGAGCCGCCACCGGCACCGCGGTGGGGCTCACCGTGCCCTGGCTTCACCGCAGCCACGGCTCGCAGCCTCCGGCGAGCCCCCCGGCGACGCCCAGGTTCCTGACCCTCTCCGGCAGCTTCTAGGTTCCGTGCGCGCCTGCCGTGTCGCCGCCTTCGCGCTCCTGCGTCCCGCGCGACGCGGCGGCGGGGCGGGCGCGCCGCTGGCGCTGCGCGTCAACCGAGTATGAACCGGGGATTGGGTGGATCGGTGCTCACGCACCGCGGCCGGGGCGCGGTTTCACCCACCGATGATGTCCATATGTGCAAAAGGCGTGCCTTCGTCCTGTGAACGCTTGACAGGCCCTTCCGATGGGGCTCTTCTCCCCGCCCACCAAACACGAGCGAGCCTCCAACCCCACGTCACGAGGACGAGCGATGGCCACCGACTTCACGCCCAAGCCGAATCCCCCGTCGAGCCCGGTTCCCAAGAAGAAGATCCGCCGCGAGGACGCGCTCGAGTACCACTCGCGCGGACGCCCCGGGAAGATCGAGGTGGTCCCCACCAAGCCCTGCGCCACCGCCCGCGACCTGGCGCTGGCCTATTCGCCCGGCGTCGCCGAGCCCTGCCTCGAGATCGAGAAGGACGAGGAGACCTCGTACCTCTACACCGCCCGCGGCAACCTGGTGGCCGTCCTCTCCAACGGCACCGCCGTGCTCGGCCTCGGCGACATCGGCGCGGCCGCCGGCAAGCCGGTCATGGAGGGCAAGGGCGTCCTCTTCAAGCGCTTCGCCGACGTCGACGTCTTCGACATCAACGTCAACTGCAAGGACGTCGACCTGCTCTGCCAGATCGTGAAGTCGCTGGAGCCGACCTTCGGGGGCATCAACCTCGAGGACATCAAGGCCCCCGAGTGCTTCGAGGTGGAGGAGCGGCTCAAGAAGGAGATGAACATCCCGGTCTTCCACGACGACCAGCACGGCACCGCCATCATCTCCGGCGCCGCCCTGCTGGGCGCGCTCGACCTGAACGGCAAGAAGATCGAGGAGATCAAGGTGGTGGTCTCCGGGGCCGGGGCCTCGGCCATCGCCTGCACCAAGTTCTACCTGGCGCTCGGCGTGAAGGTCGAGAACGTCATCATGGTCGACACCAAGGGCGTCGTCTTCAAGGGGCGCACCGAGGGCATGAACAAGTACAAGGCCCAGTTCGCCAGCGACACCAAGGCGCGCACGCTCGCCGAGGCGGCCAAGGGCGCCGACGTGATGCTGGGCTGCTCGGTCAAGGGGCAGTTCACCCAGGACATGGTCAAGTCGATGGCCAAGGACCCCATCGTCTTCGCCCTGGCCAACCCGGATCCGGAGATCAGCTATCCGGACGCCAAGGAGGCCCGCGCCGACGTCATCATGGCCACCGGGCGCAGCGACTACCCGAACCAGGTGAACAACGTCCTCGGCTTCCCCTACCTCTTCCGCGGCGCCCTCGACGTGCGCGCCCGGCAGATCACCGAGTCGATGAAGATGGCCGCGGCGCGCGCCCTGGCCGAGCTGGCCAAGCAGGACGTGCCCGAGGCGGTCTCCCGCGCCTACGGCGGCGAGAAGTTCCGCTACGGCCGCGAGTACATCATCCCCAAGCCGCTCGATCCCCGGGTGCTGCTCTGGGTGGCCCCGGCCGTGGCCAAGGCCGCCATGGACGAGGGCGTGGCCCGCGTCAAGGTCGACCTGGTCGAGTACCGCGAGCGGCTGCGGAAGATGCAGAGCCGGTCGCACCAGGTCATGGGCGGCGTCTTCGAGAAGGCCAAGCAGTCGATCAAGAAGATCGTCTTCGCCGAGGGGCACCACCCCAAGATCCAGCAGGCCGCCGCCATCCTCCGCGAGGAGGCGATCTGCGAGCCCATCCTGCTCGGGCCGGTCGCGGCCATCCGCAAGTCGATCACCGACCTGCAGCTCGAGGCCCTCGACGGCGTCACCGTCATCAACCCGGAGGAGAGCCCGGACTTCGAGACGTCCCTGAAGGCCTTCTGGGAGCGGCGCCAGCGCCGCGGCGTCACGCTCGAGTCGGCCCGGCGCACCCTGCGCGCCCGCAACTACTTCGGGTCGGTGATGGTGGAGACGGGGACGGCCGACGGGCTCATCACCGGCCTCACCACCGGCTACGCCGACGCCATCCGCCCGCCGCTCGAGGTCATCCGGACCCGGGTCGGCAAGCGGGCCGCCGGCGTCTACATCGTGGTCACCAAGAACGACTTCAAGTTCTTCGCCGACTGCACCGTCAACGTCGACCCGACCCCCGACGCGCTGGCCGAGGTGGCGCTGGCCACCGCCGACCTGGCCCGCTACTTCGACGTGACCCCGCGCATCGCCATGCTCAGCTACTCCTCGTTCGGGAGCGCCGCCGGCGACAGCCCGCGCAAGATGCGCGAGGCCGCCGAGCTGGTCCGCCAGCGCCGGCCCGGCCTGGAGGTGGAGGGCGAGGTGCAGGTGGACATCGCCACCAGCCACGACGTCCGCACCTCGGAGTTCCCCTTCTCGACGCTGACCGACGACGCCAACGTCCTCATCTTCCCGAACCTCGACTCGGCCAACATCGCCTACCAGATGCTGGAGCGGGTCGGCGGGGCCGAGGTGATCGGGCCGGTGCTGCTGGGCATGCACAAGCCGGTCAACGTGCTGCAGATGGGCTGCTCGGTGCAGGCCATCGTCAACCTGGCCGCCATCACCGCGCTGCGGGCGCAGGGCGACCAGTTCCTGTTCTAGGGATCGCCGCGGGGCGCGGGGCCCGGTCCGGGCTCTGCGCCACGTCAGCAGCCGCGCGGCGGCTCGCCGTCGTCCTTGGCCGCCCCATCACGGGGGCGGTAGGGGACGCCTCAGGTGGGCACGCCCAGCCTGGGCAGCACCCAGGTCTGGAGCACCCACCAGCCGGCCATGAAGAGGACCAGCTGCAGGAAGTCGCTCATCCGGCCAGCCCGGAGAGCGCGCGGTGGAGCTGCTGCGCACCTCGCCGGCCACCGCGGCGAAGCGCGCGTCCTGCCCGGCCAGCGTCTGCATGGGATCCACGGCGGTGACCACGGTGCTGCCGTCGTCCGCCTCGTAGACCACCACGCTGCAGGGCAGCAGCACCCCCACCGCGAGGTCGATGCCGAGCGCCTGGTGGGCGAAGGTGGGGTTGCAGGCGCCGAGGATCTGGTAGCGCCGGAACTCGACGCCCAGCTTCTCCTTCATGGTGGCCTTCACGTCGATGCGGGTGAGGACGCCGAACCCCTCGCCCTTGAGCCGCTCCGGCACCTGCGCCAGCACATCGTCGTACCGGCCCTTCAGCGTCCACGTCTTTCCGAATCCCGGCCATGGTTGCCTCCCGTGGTCCAGAGCCTGCGCCCGCCGGGAGGGTTCGCGCCTGCTCCCTTCCGGGGGGTGGGGCTCCCCGCCCCGGCCGGCGCGCCGGGGACCCGGGCGTCACAGCGAGACCCGCAGCGCGACGCCCAGGTCGAGCACCGGGGGGTTGATGGTGATGGCGGGCGTGTAGACCGGGCTGGAGTCCGGCGGTGGCCCGTTGCCGAGGTACTGCGGCGGCACGGTGGCGCCGAACCGGAACTCGCCCCCGGCGTGGCCGACGTGGCCGGCCACGAAGGTCTCGACGCGCAGGTAGGTGTTGATCACCACGAAGTGGTCGAGCCGCACCACGCCGGAGCCGTCGACGAGGCTGGCCAGCGCCGAGAGCGTGAAGCTGGTGTTGTTCCAGGAACCGGGCGCCGGCAGGTACGCGTACAGCCCGACGTACTGCCTGGCCAGGTAGAAGGGCGTGAAGGCCGGGCGCTGGTCCGGGAGGACCACGTTCGCCAGGTCCGGCAGGTAGAGCGGCAGGTAGGTGGTGGCCAGCAGGAACGGGTAGATGTCGGCGGAGGCGTAGCCCGAGGCGTCGTAGGAGTACTCCCCGCCCAGGGTGAGGGTGTCCTGGTCGGAGTACTTCCAGGTCCACTCCAGGCCCAGCACCGCCGCCGGCGTCAGGCCGTCGAACTGCTTGAGGCGATACCTCGACATGAGCGGGTCGGCGGCGGTGGTGCCGGGGACCTCCTCCCACCGCGGCACGTCGCGCCCGCGCCGCAGCGCCACCTCGAAGTGCAGGTCGAAGTCCCAGAGCGGGAAGGAGCCGTCGACGCCGAAGCGGGGCTCGTGCCCCTGCTGCGCCATGCCGTCCACCGCCAGCTCGACGCTGCCGAGGACCACCTCGGCCCGGCCGCCATAGCCCACCTGCCCCAGCGTCGAGACGGTGGTGACCGAGCCGTCCGGCTGGAGCCCCCCCGACAGGTCCTCGAGCAGCGCGATCCCGTAGAAGTTCCAGCCGCGCTTCTCCCACGGCAGGTGGGCCTTCACCATGGTCACGCCGGCCCGCTCGTCGTACTGCGAGAGCGGGTTGCGCCGGACGGGGTGGAGGTAGTCGGTGGGGTTCCAGAAGCGGCCCGTGCCCCACTTCACGTGCTGCTTCCCGACCGTGAAGAAGACGGTCCGGTCGGCGTCGAAGTTGATCCAGAGCTGGTCGAGCACGGCCCGGCTGGTGGCCCCGCTGGTGGTGCTGGTGGCCGGCAGGCCCAGCGCCAGGGACTGGGTCCCGGCGCCGGCCGGGTCGTAGTGGAGCCGGCCCAGCGCGAAGGCCCGCACCCGGTCGTTGGGCCGGGCGTCGAGGTAGACGTCGAGCAGCGTCGGGGCGTCGAAGATCCAGTCGGAGGGCGGCACGGACTGCGTCCAGCTGGTCAGGGCCCGCAGGTAGGCCAGCCCGCCCAGCTTGAGCCAGTCCTCCCGCTCGCCGCTGATGAGCCCGGTGGCCCCCTTCCCGCTCGACTCGCCCAGCAGCGCGTCACCCCGCGCGTCGCCGCTGCCGGGGCGATCCGGCGCCGCGGCGGCGGGGGGCTCGGCCGCCGCGGGAGGCCCGCCGGCCGGGGAGGACGCGGGGGGCGCGCCGAACAGGTCGGCCTCGCTGGGCCGCTCCTGCGCCAGCGCGGCGAGGCCCGGCCAGGCGGCCAGCAGCAGGAGCGCGGCCCTGGCGGCGGGGGTCCTCACCGGCTCCTCGACTCCAGCCACGCCTTGGTGAAGAGGTTGGCCTCCAGCGGGCGCAGGTCGATCTCCTTGATCAGCACCAGGGTGGAGTTGCCCTTCTCGATCTCGTCGAAGAAGCGCATCTCCTCCGGGTACCAGACCTCGCTCCCCTTGGACGGGGAGAGGACCTTCTTCCAGCGCGGGTAGTAGGCGGTGCGCATGAGCCGGCCAGAGAGGGCCAGCTCCTGGCGCTTGAGGATGTTCTGGGTGGCCTGGTCGACCCAGAGCTCCACCTGCGGGAAGGCCACGTCCACCCCGGCCTTCACCTTGAGCGAGAGGTGCCAGGCCTGGTACTTGCCGAGCGGCTCGACCCCCACGAAGGTGGCGTCGTACTCCTCGGCCAGCTTCGACTCGTCGAGGTCGCCGCGCCGGGTGTCGGTGCCGCCGATCCGCTCCCGCTCGGTGCGCCGCTCCCAGCGCCCGGTGGAGGGGTCGTACATCCAGAGGTTCTTCTCGATGCGCAGGTAGCCCTTGCCGGCCTCGGACTTGGGCTTGGTGAAGAGGAACATCTGCTTGTCGTCGGCGTCGCGCCGGAAGACCAGCAGCTCGGAGACGACGTCGGTCTTCCCCTTCTCCTTGGCCTCCATGTAGCAGAGCGCCTTCCAGTCACCCTGGTTGCGCTGCCGGTCGTCGATGAGCTTGACCAGCGCGGCCAGGCCGCCGGGCGTGGCCGGGTCGGGCGCGGCGGCCGCGGCCGGGGCGGCCACCGCGGCCAGGAGCAGGACGGCGAGGGCTCGATGCATGGCGTTCACCCGATGTGGTGCATGGCGGTGATGGGCTTGAGCCGGGCGGCGCGCAGGGCCGGCCCCAGCGAGGCCACCACCGTGACCAGCGTGAGCAGGAGGACGTCGCCGGCGGCGGCGCCGGGGCGGAGCAGGAAGGTGAGGTGCTCCTGGGAGAGGAAGAGCTGCACCGCCTCGGGCACGTGGATGGCGGCGGCGTTCAAGGCCGCGGCCAGGGCCCCGGCGGCGAGGGCCCCGAAGGCGCACCCGGAGAGGCCGAGCAGGAAGCTCTCCAGCATGAAGAGCCAGAGCACCTTGCGCCGCTGCATGCCGATGGCGCGCAGCGTGCCGATCTCGCGGGTCCGCTCGCGGATGGCGATGGCCAGGGTGTTGAGGATGCCGATGACGATCACCACCATGAGGATGAAGACCAGCAGCCCGGTGAAGACCTTGATGCCCCAGATGAACTGCTTGAACTGTCCCAGCTCGTCCTCCCAGGTGGTGACGTCGAGCTTCTGGCCGGTCCAGTCCTCGCTGGGCACGCTCTGGAAGAGCTTCATGTAGTAGGGCTGCGGGTCGGGCTCCATGACGCGCCAGCCCTGCCTCTGGAACTCGTCCCGCAGCCGCGCCGCCACCACGTTGGCCTGGTCGCGGTCCTTGAGGAAGAGGTGGATGGCGCCGGTGGCCTCCGGGGAGAGGCCGTAGAGCCCGCGCAGGGTGCCGGCCTGGATGAAGGCCGAGAAGGCCGACATGATGCCGACGTTCTTCACCACCACCGCCACCCGCACGTCGACGGTGTTGTTGACGCCGCGCTCGGTGGGGGCGGAGAGCGTGACCACGTCGTTGACCCCGACCTTGAGCCGCTCCGCCTGTCCCTGGAAGAGCAGGATGGTGTTGGGCTTGGCCAGCTCGTCGAGCGTGCCGGCGATGGGCTGCAGCACCCGGCGCACCGCCGGCTCGTTGGCGATGTCGACGCCGCCCAGCACCAGGTCCATCGAGGCGCTGTCGGAGACCGCCTTGGCCCAGCCCCGGCCGCGGATGGTGTAGTAGTCGAGCTCGGGGACGGCGGCGCGGGTGGCCTCCAGCACCTTGGGGTAGCCCGAGACCAGCGGCGCGGCCGAGCCGCTGGTGACCTTGAAGAAGCCGCCCACGTTGACGTCGCCGGTCATCAGCGTGGTGGCCGACTCCATCATCGAGGCCTCGATGCCGGCCGTGAGCGCCCCCAGCAGCACCAGCAGCCCGGTGACCATGGCGAGCGCGGCGGCGAGGAAGAGGTTGCGGCGGGTGTGGCGGGTCAGGTTGCGGCCGGCCACCTGCAGGTCGACGAGGAGCATGGTCAGTCCTCCGTGGACATCGCCTCGACGGGCGTGACCCGCATGGCGATGAAGGCCGGGTAGAGGGCCGAGGCCACGGCCACCCCCAGCACCAGGATGAGCGACGCGGCCACGCTGGCCCCGCCCAGGTGCGGCATCAGCGCCGGCCCGGAGAAGAGGAAGAAGAGCAGGTCGGTGGTGGCGGGGATGCCCCCGGCGGCGCGGATGAGGGCCACCACCCCGCCCCCCAGCGCCGCGCCGGCCAGGCCGAAGACCACGCTCACCGAGACGATCTCGACCAGCAGCATGGCCACCACGAAGCGCCGCTGCGCCCCGATGGCCCGCATGGTGCCCACCTCCTTGACCCGCTGCAGCGCCGCCATCACCATGGCGTTGTTGATGATCACCAGGGCCACGCCGAAGAAGATGATGAGCGCGAAGACCAGGATGCCGCGCAGCAGCAGCACGAACTGCCCGACCATCCCGGAGGCCGCCTCCCAGTCGATGACCTTGAGCTTGAGGCCGGCGGCGTCGGCCGCCGCCTGCACCGCCGCCTGGGTCTCGCGGAGCCGGGACGGATCGTCGAGCAGGATGGCGGCGTTGAGCGCCACGCCCTGGTCGATCTCGGCCTGGGTGTAGGCCCGGGTGGCCTCGGCCAGCGCCGTCTTCCGCTTCTCCCCCACCCCGGCCAGCAGCGCCTTCTCGTCGATGGTCCCGGCGCGGGTGGCCTCCACCAGCGGCGCCGCCTCGCCGCCGAAGAGGGCCGCCTCGGCCTCCTCGCGCGAGACCGCCGTGGCCCCCATCTGCGTCCGGATCCTGGCCAGCTCGGCCGCCTTGTCGCTGCTGACGTAGCCGTAGAGGTCGCGGAAGGACTGCAGGTCCATGACGCTGGTGGTGCCGGCGATGCCCGACTTCTCGATGCCCTTGAACTGGATGAAGCCGTAGACCTTGACGTTGACCGAGTTGAAGGCCCCGGTCTTGCCCGGCGCCTTGATGGTGATGACGTCGCCGACGCTGATCTGGTAGAGGCGCAGCAGCGGCGCCAGCTGCTCGTAGAAGATGCGGTAGTGGTCGTCGAAGTTGGCGTCGTCGAGGTCGAAGAGCCGCGCCAGCAGCGCCGGCAGCTCCTCGCCGGCCGGGGCCTTCAGCGCCGGGCGCAGCCGCCGCTCGGCCTCGGCCGCCTGCAGCGGGTCGAGCTGGACCAGGATCTCGCGGGCCCGGCTCCTCGTGTCCTTGACCCAGCGCTGCAGCTCCTCGGAGCGCGCGATGCGGTCGCCGAAGCGGTCACGCTTGTCCTTGATCTGGTCGAGCCGGCGCGCGTTCTTGAGCTTGAGCCACTCCTCGGCGTACTGCCGGCCGAGCAGGATGCCGCGCTGGCCGGGCGGGATGGGCTGGCCTTCGGCGATCTCGGCCAGGTCGAAGGCCTTCATGAAGGCCTCCACGTCGGTGCCGACGTAGCGGATGAAGGTGAAGCCGGAGTCCATCGCCAGCGGCGCCACCTTGTTCTCGAGGTACTCGAGGCCGGCCAGCCGGTCGCGCTCGAACTCCGCCCAGAAGGCCGGGTCGGCGGCCCGCAGCAGGTCGGCCTGCTGGGACCTGCGCAGGGAGGCGTCCCTCCCGTTCGGATCGACCAGCACCCGGGCCTGGGCCCGCTCCTCACCGAGCAGGGCGATGAGCCGCTTCACGTGGGCCTCGCGCGCCTCCAGCCCGCGCCGCGCCTCGGCGTCCTTCGGGTCGGCCTGCAGCCGGCGCACGTCCTCGCGCAGCCTGGCCAGGGTGACGTCGAAGGCGTTGCCAGTCGCCACCAGGGCCTGGTCGATCCCCATGGGGACGATCATCCTCACGTTGGGGACCTTGGAGAGCACCTCCTTGACCCGGGCGAAGTCGGGGATGGGATCGAGCAGCGACTCGCCGCGGAGGCCGCCGTAGAGCTCCAGCTGCCCCTCGGAGGTCGACTGGTAGACCTGCAGCTGCCCGCCCAGGCTCCCCTGGATCGAGGTGCGCATGCCCCGGTCGATGCTCTCCATGAGCGAGGCCCCCACCACCACGATGAGCGCGCCGACCAGGACGATGAGGCCGATGATGACGGTCCGCACCCGGCTGGCCACCAGGTTCCGGAAGGCGATGCGGAGGAGGACGCGGGTGGCGTCGACGGTGGCGGGCATGGCGGCGTCCTAGGCCGGCGCCCCGACCGGCTCCCGCCCCGTCACCACGCCGTCCTCGATGCGGATGATGGCGTTGGCGTGGGCCATGACCTTCGGGTCGTGGGTGGAGAAGACGAAGGTGGTGCCGTCCTTCCGGTTCATGTCGCGCATCAGGTCGATGATGTTCTGGCCCGTCTTCGAGTCGAGGTTGGCGGTCGGCTCGTCGGCCAGCACCAGCGCCGGGCGCGTCACCAGGGCGCGCGCCACCGCCACCCGCTGCCGCTGGCCGCCCGACAGCTCGCTGGGCCGGTGGCGGGCGTACTCGGGGATGCCGACCGCCTCGAGCAGCCCCTCGACCCGCCCGGCCCGCTCGGCCCGGGTCAGCCCGCCCTGCAGGAGCAGCGGGAACTCGATGTTCTGGAAGACCGAGAGCACCTGCACCAGGTTGAAGCTCTGGAAGATGAAGCCGATCTGGTGGAGCCGCAGGTCGGTGAGGGCGCGCTCGGTCAGCTTCGAGGTGTCCTGCCCGGCCACCTCCACCACCCCGGTGGTGGGCGTGTCGACGCAGCCGATCAGGTTGAGCAGCGTGGTCTTGCCCGAGCCCGACGGCCCGGCCACCGAGAGGAACTCCCCCTGGTCGACGGTGAGGGTGACGCCGCGCAGGGCATGCACGTGGGTCTTGCCCAGCAGGTAGTCCTTGGTGACGTCCCGAACCGCGATGATCGACATGGGTGCCCCCGTGCCTGGCCGGGCGATAGACTCGCCTCAGTCGTCCCCGCGCGCAACCCCGACCGCGAAGCCGCCCGGTTCCTCCTCCACGGCCGCCACCACCCAGGGCCGATGGCAGGCCGGACAGTCCGTCGCGTACTCCTGCCGCTCGCCGCCACCCGGGTCGATGAAGATGGTGACCAGCGCGCCGCAGTGGGGGCATTCGACCTCGTAGTCCACGTCCCCGGTTATAGTCCCTGGGTGAGGAAGAAGCCGTTCCACGCCCCCTTCGAGAAGCTGTCGGGCCTGAAGAAGCGGCTCGAGGCGCCCTCCCCCCCGGCGCGCCCGCCGCCGCCGCCGGCGCCGATCCCGCCCCGGGCGAGGACCGAGGAGGAGCTCTGGGCCGAGGCGACCGCCGGCGCCCGCCGGGTCGACCCCGGCGCCGGGCAGGTGCCGCGCCACGTCCCGCGCGGCCCGCCGGAGCGGGTCTGGTACCCGGACCTCGACGCCATCGACGAGCTGCGGGCCCTGGTGAGCGGTGACACGCCGTTCGACCTCGGCGATGGAGACGAGTTCATCGAGGGGCGGGTGGCCGGGCTGGATGCCGGCATCGTCCGCAAGCTGCGGCGCGGCGACTACGCGGTGCAGGGCCACCTCGACCTGCACGGGTTGACCCGCGAGGAGGCCCGGGTGGCGGTGGAGCGCTTCCTCCGCGCGTCCCGGCTGGGCGGCAAGCGGTGCGTCCTGCTGGTCCACGGCCGCGGCCTCCACTCCCGGGAGCAGCTGCCCGTCCTCAAGGAGGCGCTCCGGGGCTGGCTCTCGACCAACCGGTTCGGGCGCCACGTCCTGGCGTTCGCCACGGCCCGTCCCGCCGACGGCGGCGCCGGCGCCCTCTACGTGCTGCTGCGCCGCCCCGGCCGCTGATCCCCTGCCCCCTTCATCGAGGATGTGGCTGTCACGATTGACCGGCCGCCCGGTCAACGCTGGAGGGGCTCCGCCCCCCACGCCCGCCATGGCCTCCGAGCGCCAGTCCGCCCCGCCGTCCCCCGCCCCCGCCCCCGAGGCCGACCCGGTGAGCGGGCTGCTGGCGATGCTGGCGCACACCCCGTCGGTCGACCTGGCCCACGGGACCGGGCCCCGGCTCCTCCCCGGCGCCCGGCTGGGCCGCTTCCTGCTGTGCCACGAGCTGGGGCGCGGCCGGAGCGGCACCATCTACGAGGCCCTCGACGTGGAGCGGGAGCGCCCGGTGGCGCTGAAGGTCCTCACCCCGGGGCCGACCGGCGCGCCGCGCGACGCGGCCTGGGCCCAGCGCGAGGCGGCCGACTTCAGGCGGCTCGACCACCCCAACATCGTGGCCCTGCAGGGGGTGGGCACCTGCCAGGCGGGCGCCTACCTGGTCTTCGAGCTGCTGCGCGGCCGGACGCTGCGGTTGCGCCTGGAGGACGGGCCGCTCGAGCTCGACGGGGCCCTGCGCATCGCCGCCGACGTCGGCAAGGCGCTGGCCCACGCCCATGCGATCGGCGTGATCCACCGCGGGCTCACCGCCGCCAAGGTCTTCGTCTGCGACGACGGGGCGGTGAAGGTGCTCGACTTCTCGCCGGGGCGCGGCCACCCCTCCCACCCGGAGAACGCCACCAGCCCGGAGGTCTCGCCGGAGCAGCAGGCCGGCTGGCCGGGCGACGAGCGCAGCGACCTGTACGCCCTCGCCGTGCTCCTCCAGGAGATGCTCACCGCCACCACCGGCGCCGGGCGGGCCGCCCACCCGAACGGCGTGGCCGTGCCGCGGCGGCTGCGCCGGCTCCTCGCCGCCGGGCTGGCGCCCGATCCGGCCGGGCGCCTCCAGTCGGCCGCCGAGTGGCTGGACGAGCTGGCGGCGGTGCGGAGCGGCCTGCGCGGCCGCTGGCCGTGGCGCGGCCTCTTCGCCGGGGCCACCTGACCGGCGGGTGCGGCCGGGGCCCCTGTCACATCGGGCCGGGATGCCGGTCTCATCCACAGGAGCCGGGGGGCTCTCGGCTCGCCGCCTCGAGGCGGGGGGCCGCCGTGAGCGCGAGGGTCCGGGGCTGGCTCCAGGAGCCCGGACCCTCGCCGCTCGCCTTCCCGGGCAGATCCGCTCGCCCGGCGCCCGTCCCGCGGCTACCATGTGCGGATGCCCGTCGAGGCCAGGGTGCAGCAGCTGCTGGCGACCGGAGACCTCCGGGGCGCCGCCACCGCCGCCATCCAGGGCTTCGGCCCCAAGGTGCTGGGGTACCTGCGCTCCGTCCTGCGCGACGAGAACGACGCCGCCGACGCCTTCTCCAACTTCGCCGAGGACCTCTGGCGCTCCATCGGCAGCTACCGGGGCGAGGCCTCCTTCAAGACCTGGGCCTACAAGCTGGCCTGGTGCGCGGCCATGCACGTCCGCTCCGACACCTACCGGCGGCTGGGGCGCCGGCTGGAGACCGGCGAGACCTCGGGCCTGGTGGCGGACATCCGGACCCGGTCGGCGATCCGCGACGAGGTGCAGCGGCGCGGGCTGGACATGCTGCGCGCCACCCTGACGCCGGAGGAGCAGACGCTCCTCTACCTCCGGCTCGACCAGCAGCTGGCGTGGAACGACGTCGCCGAGGTGCTGTCCGGCCCCGGCGAGCCGGTGGAGGCGGCCACGGTCCGCAAGCGGTACGAGCGGCTCAAGGCGGACCTGGCGCGGCTGGCGCGCGAGCAGGGGCTGACCGAATGACGGCCATCCCCATCTTCGGCAAGGCCCACCAGGCCCCCGCTGGCGCCGACTTCACCTGGTTCGTCTACGGCTCCTCGCTCGACCGGTCCGCCTTCGCCGAGTGGGCCCAGGCCCACGGCTACGCCGTCCCCGACTTCGCCGGGGCCCGGCCGGCTCGCCTCGCTGGCTGGCGGCTCGCCTTCGACGTGGTCTCGAGGCACTGGGGCGGCGCGGTGGCCAGCCTGGCCGAGGCCCCTGGCCAGTTCGTCGAGGGGCTGGCGGTCCCCATGCCGGGAGCCGCCCGCGGCCTCGTCGAGCACAAGGAGGGGGTGGTCTCCGGCCTCTCCACCGCCGTCGAGGTGGCGCTGCAGCCGGTGACGGGAGGCGCCCCCATCCCGGCGGTGGCCTTCCGCGCCGCCCCGGATCGCCGGCTGCCCGCCGAGGCCCCTCCCGCCCCCGCCTACCTGGCGGTGATGCTGAGGGGCGCGCGGGAGGCCGGCCTCTCCGCCGACTGGCAGGCGCGGCTCGCGGCGCTGGCACGCTAGCCACCGCGGCGCCCGGACGGGCGGCCCCGGCGCGCTACTCGACCAGGCCCCGCTCCCGCGCCAGCTTGCCCAGCCGCTCCTTCAGCCGCTCGAACCGCTTCCGCAGCGTGGCGGTGTCGGGCCTGGCCTCGGGCGTCGCCAGCACCTCGGCGATCTCCTCCCAGGCCAGGGCCTGGTCGATGCGGAGCACCAGCAGCGTCTGCTCCTCGTGGCTGAGCTCGGCGCGCAGCGCGGCCAGCTGGGCCGCCTGCTGCTCCAGCTTCACCACCGTCCGGGTGCGGATCTCGTCGGCCAGCTGCGAGGCCTCGTTGGGGCGGAAGCGCCGGCCCCGGCGCCGCCACGCCTCGTCGCGCAGGTGGATGGCGGCGTTCCAGGCCAGCTTGTAGGACCAGGTGCGCAGCGAGGCCTCGCCGCGCCAGCCGTCCAGGCCGCGCCAGAGGTTCTCGGCGAAGGTCGAGAAGGCGTCGGCGGCGTCGGCCTCGTCCCGCAGCACCACCTGCAGGTAGCCGAGGATCTTCGGCCCGTACTCGCGCAGCGCCAGGGTGGCGGCGGCGCGCCGGTCCCCGGCGGCGAGCAGCTCCTTGACCCGGTCTTCCGGCATGGCGGGCATGGCGGCATGGTAGCCGCCCTCACCCGCGAGGTCGATCCCGGCCCGGGCGGCCCGGCTGCTCACTCCAGGTACGAGGCGGCCTGCCCGGCGCCGTCCGGGGACGGCGCCAGCCCGGGCGCCCCGGGCACGACCGTGGCGAGGAAGGCCAGCAGCACCACCAGGCAGAGGACCAGCCAGGCGAGGCCATGCAGCGCCGGGTGGCGGTCGTGGACGCGGAACGACGGGTGAGGCGATCTCATGACGGTGGGCATGTGCGGCTCCTTCCCCGCGGGCGGCTCCAGCGACCTCGTCGCCCGCCGTCCCATCAGATACGAGCGCCCGTCGCTAAGTGACCGCTGGCGACCCATCGTCGCCGCCCCCTCCCCGGAACGGGCCCGGCCCGACGGCCCAGCCCGGCCCGCAGCCGGGGCGTCAGCCTTCGATGGCCGCGTCCACCGGCGTGGCCGCCAGCAGCGCGGCCAGCGCCCTGGGCTCGACGCCCACCAGGAAGCCACGTGAGCCGCCGTTGACGTAGATGGTGGGGAGGTCGAGCACGCTCCGCTCCACGTAGATGGGCAGGGCCTTGCGCGTGCCGAGCGGGCTGGTCCCGCCCACCAGGTAGCCGGAGTGGCGCTGGGCCACCTCGGGCTTGCAGGGCGTGATGGCCTTGCGGCCGAGCTGGCGGGCCAGGGCCTTCACCGACACCTCGCGGTCGCCGTGCTGCAGCACGATCAGCGGCGCCCCGGTCTCGTCCTCCATCACCAGCGTCTTCACCACGGCGTGCTCGTCGACGCCCAGCTCGCGCGCGCTCACGGCCGTGCCGCCGCGCTCCTCGTAGCGGTAGAGGTGCTCGGTGTAGGGCACCCTCCGCTCGCGCAGCAGCCGCGTGGCCGGCGTCGACGGCGCCTTGCTCATGGCGTGCCGGCTCCGGCCGGGGGGGGTGCGGGTCTCGCCGGGGCCGCGGCCGGCGCGGGGGCGACCGTCACCTCGAGCCGCTCGGCCCCCAGCCAGCCCTTGCGGACGATCTCCCCCTCCCGCCAGAGGCTGAACGACTGCTGGCCGCGCTGGTAGCCCTTCACCATGCGCCAGAGCTGCACCTTGGAGTTGGCGAGGTAGAGGTAGACGGCCCGCTCCCCGTTCCACGGGTTGGGGAAGGCGACGGCCAGCCCGGCGTCGGGGCGCGTCTCCAGCGTCCCCTGCCAGCGGAACCAGCCCGGGCCGGTCTCCAGCGGCAAGCTCCAGCGCCGGGCCAGCCGCGCCGCCACGTCGTTGTCCGCCGGCCCGCCCACCACCACCAGGTCGTGGGCGGCCAGCTCGGGCTCGCCCAGCCCGGCGTCGGGCCTCATGGGCGGCAGCACCTCGACGAAGGCGTCGGCCACGGTGTCCCGCCAGACCAGCGCCAGCGTCCGGTTGGCCTCCACCTGCCGCGACGTCCCCTGCACCCAGAGCAGCCGGTCGAACTCGTCGAGCATGGCGGGGAGCGAGTAGACGTCGTCGCGCACCACCGGCACGTCGAGCCCGGCGTTGAAGACCACGCGGATCGGGCGCTCGGCGGTCGTGAAGGTGAAGCGCTGCTCCGCGCCGGTGATCTCGACCCGCTCCAGCCGCCGGGTCTTCTCGCCCTCGAGGGCCACGCTGGCGAGGTAGCGCCAGGGGGCGCCGGCCTGGGTGACGGTCAGGCTGGTCTCCACCTGCTCCCCGGCCTGGGTCACCGCCACGGCCACGCGCGGGTCGGGGAGGTCGGTGCGCCTCAGCCAGGGCTCGAGGATCGGGGCGACGTCGCGGCCGGCCACCTCGCTGGCCAGGGCGATGAACGCGGCGGTGCTGACCGGCTTCCCGGCGAAGCGGGCCTGCACCGCCCCCATCACCCTGGAGAACGCGCCATTGCCGAGCGAGAGCCGGAGCTGGTGGAGCGCGAAGGTGCCACGCACCCGGGGGATGGCGTAGGGGCCGTACCGGTCGTAGGCGCTCACCGTGGCCAGCGGCGCCGCCAGCGGCTCGCGGGTCGCCAGCCAGTTGTGGCGCAGGTCGAGCTCCCCGAGGGCGTCGCGCTGGGCCTCGAGCGCCTTCTGCGGATCCTCCGGGAGCTTCTTGAGGAGGGCGTGGTAGGCGGCCGATCCGCTGGTGAGCCAGTTGTCGGCGTCGCTGGCCGGGAAGATGGTCCCCTGCCAGAGCAGCTTCGCGTCGAACTGCAGCCCGGCCGCCGCCGAGCCGGCGTCGAGCCTGGGCGCCCTGGCCTCCTTGGGGGGCCGGCCGGCGCGGGCCCGGGCCGCCTTGAGGCCATCGGCCACGGTGACGGGGCTGAAGGTGGTGTAGCCGAGCGTGAGGTGGGGGAGCGCGTTGGGCAGGTCCGGCATGTACCGCCCGCCGACCCACTTCTCCCGCATGGTCGGCTTGCCCTGGTGGGCGATGAAGACCAGCTTCTCCGCCATCTCCCCGGTGGTGAGCTTGCCGTCGCAGGCGTGCGGCCGGGTGACCGGTGACGAGGCGTGGAGCCGGATGCCGGCCTCGAGGTCGATGCCCCCCTTCCCCTTCTCCGCGTAGAACCTCCAGAAGGCGACGTCCCGGTTCCAGGTGTTGAAGGCCATGTCGGCCGGCGCCCCGTCGGAGGTGACGGCGTACTCGGCGCGCACCGCCGCGTCGCGGGTGTTGTTGTTGGCCCAGATGAAGTCCTTGAGCTTCCCCGGGGTGTCGCCGTTGCCGGTGCGCCAGAGGCGCGAGGCCCTGGTGCCGAGCAGCAGGTCGGCCCCCTCGTCGGACTTGGCGTCGGCGATGGTCCAGTCGTTGGTGTAGAGGCCGTTGTTCCGCTCGCGCAGGATCCGGGCCACCTGGTCGATGGAGGTGGCGTACTGCGCCGCCTTGCGGGCCCGGTTCGACTGCGGCGTGCCGTCGGCCTGGAAGGGGGTCTGCCCGACGGTGGTCTCGCCGATGACGATGCCGGCGTCGTTCAGGTACCAGTCCGAGCCGGAGTGGATGCCGCCCGGGAAGGTCTGCAGCACCACCCGGTGCCCCCGGGTCGGCACCACGTCGAGGATCACCTCCCAGTGGACGCCGGTGTAGCCGTTCCACATGAAGAGCTGCCCCATGACGAAGCGGCCGGAGGGGGTGGCGGATCTGGTCGCCACGAAGGACGAGCAGCGGTCCTTCTCGGTGACGGCCGGGTCGGCCTCGTCCTCGGCCTTGAGGAAGCTCTTGCCGGAGAGCGGCGTGGGGGTGACCTTCACCGCCGCGCCGAGCTCGCCCAGGTCGACGGCGCTGTTGAGGGTCACGACGTCGAGCAGGTCGAGCTCGCGGCCCCTGAACCTCGCCCCGCCCTTCACGGCCCCGTCGGCGATCCCCTTCATCTCCTCCAGGTACTCGGGATCGAACTTGCGCAGCATGAGCGCGTCCGCCAGCAGCCGCAGGCTGGCCCAGCCCTTCTCGGGGTCGCCCTTGTCCTGCAGCACCGCCAGCTTCTCGAGGAAGCGGGCCAGCTCCGGCGCCACCAGCTCGCCGTACTGCCGGCCGCGCTGGTAGGGCTCGCCCTCGACGTGGACGAAGATCCAGCCGCCGTCGTCGTAGCGGAAGCCGGGCCCGGCCCAGCGCACCTGCTCCAGCGGGACGTAGGCGGTGACGTCGTCGAGCCGCTCCAGGCGCACCTCGTCGAAGGAGGCGGTGCCGGTGGCGCTGCCGTTGCGGCCGAGGTGGAGCGCCACCTGGTCGCGCGAGGCCACGGCGAAGAAGCGCAGCTCGAGGCGCTCCTCGCGGTCGCCGGCCAGCGACGGCGAGCAGTTGGTGAAGGGGGTCGAGCGCATGGAGATGCAGGCGCCCAGCGCGGTCGGGTAGCGCGGGAGCGGGTCGGCGGCGACGCCGCGGGTCCGGACCACGGCGGAGAGCCGGTAGAGCTTGCCGACCTCCAGCGTCACCGGCGCGGAGAGGACGCTGGCCTGCGCGCCGGCCGCGGGCGCGGCCACGGCCAGCGACCGGGCCCCGGCCAGCGGGGCCACCTCCGAGACGGTGACCGAGGCCGTGCCGCTGCCGGTCCAGCCCTCCAGCCCGCGCTCGAAGCCGGCGTTGGCGACGGCCACCGGGACCGGGGGCGGCGCGCCGGGCGCGGCGGCCGCCGGGGGGCTGGCCAGCAGCAGCGCGGCGATGACGGGGGTGAGCACGTGGACCTCCTTGGCCGGGGGGCGCCCCGCGGTCAGGCCAGCTGGGCGGCGATGGCGCGGGCGGCGGCCACCGGATCGGGCGCGTCGCGGAGCGGGCGGCCCACCACGATCACGTCGGCGCCGGCGCGGACGGCCTCGAGCGGCGTGGCGACGCGGGCCTGGTCGCCGCGGGCGCTGCCGGCGGGCCGGACCCCCGGGACCACCAGCAGCGGCCCCGGGCCGACGGCGGCCCGGACCGCGGCCACCTCCTGCGGCGAGCAGACCAGGCCGCCGGCCCCGGCCCCGACCGCCAGCCGGGCCAGCCGCACCACGGCCGCCTCGGGCGGGCCGGCCAGGCCGATGGCGTCGAGCGCCGCGCCGTCGAGGCTGGTGAGCACGGTGACGGCGAGGACGCGGAGCCGCCCGCCGGCCCCGCGCACGGCGGCCCGGACCATCTCCGCTCCCCCGCTGGCGTGGACGGTGAGCAGCGAGGCCCCGGTGGCGGCGGCGCTGCGCGCGGCCCCCTCGACGGTGGCCGGGATGTCGTGGAGCTTGAGATCGAGGAAGACGGGGCGGCCCAGCGCGGCGGCGGCGCGGACCACCGGCGGCCCCTCGGCGGCGAAGAGCTCCAGGCCCACCTTGAGCATGCCCACCTGCGGGGCGATGGCGCGGGCGAACGGCTCGGCCTCGGTCCAGCCGGCGAAGTCGAGGGCGCAGCAGATCCGGTCGCGGCCCGCGGTCATGCCTTCCCGACCTGCATCTTCCCCACCTCGCGGAGCAGCAGCTCGGCCTCGGCCCTGGGCAGCACGTTCTTCACCTCGAAGAGGGCGAAGGTGAGCAGCTCCTCCAGCCCCTCCAGGGAGCGGGCCTTGGCCGCCGCGCCGCGGTAGGCGCCGGTGCTGGTGACGTTGGCCACCACCCGGGCCACGTCGAGGTCGCCGTCGGCGCCGAAGCGGACGCCCTCGAAGACGAAGCGCCGGGGCTCCGGCACCCGCTCGAACCAGCTGTCGAGCCGCCGCTCGGCGCCGGGCCGGGCCGCGGCCAGCGCGGCGTGGACCCGCCGGAAGATGCGCCGGTAGAGCTCGAACGGGCCGGTGAGCCGGGTGGCGACGGGGGCCGGGGCCGGCTCCACCGCCACCTCGATCTCCGGCTCGGCGGCGGCCGGCGCGGCCCGGACCAGCCGGCCGGCCTCGAGCAGCGGCACGGCCTGGCGCAGCGCCGCCAGCAGCCCCAGCCGGCTCTGGTCGGCGGCCTCGGCGAAGGTCGCGCTCCCCTCCAGCGCCTCCAGCAGGCGGAGCGTGTGCTCGCTGGCGCCGGCCGGCGGGTCCCCGGCGCGCTGCAGCCGCGCGCCCCGGCCCCCCACCACCGCCAGCAGCCGCTCCGTCTCCTCGACCCGCTTCAGCCCCTCCAGCAGGAGCTCGCGGGTCCGCTCCGGCAGGCGGACCTGGTTGAGCTCGTCGTGCGGGCCCTCCACGAAGAGGAACTCGCCCTCGGTGTCGAGGAAGGCCTCGAAGAGGATCTCGCGGACCTGGGCGGTGACCCCGGCGTAGAGATCGGCGGAGGTGATGACGCCCGCGTCCACCAGCACCTGCCCGAGCGGGCGGCCCGGCCCGACCTGGGCGCTGCAGCGCGCCAGCGCCTCCCAGCCGAGCAGGCCGGCACGCCAGAGCACCGGCCCGAGCCGGTCGCACGGCTCCGAGGAGGCGGCGAAGGCCAGCTGCCCCTCGCGGAAGTAGAGGCTGCGCCGGTGCCGGCGCTGGCCGGCGGAGGCCCCGCCGGGGCCGGCGAAGGAGAGGCGCAGCACGCCGCTCTTCAGCGACGTGAAGACCAGCTGCACCACCTCGATGATGGTGAGCGCCGACAGCGTGCCCGCCAGCCACGGCCGGCCGTCACGCGGCGGCGTCAGCCCCGCCTCGTCGCTGCGCCCCGGCTCACCCACCGGCCACCTTCCCTGGCGAGCGCCCCGCCGCCTGCACCAGCGCCGCGGCCCTGGCGGCCACCTCGCCCATGGGCACCAGGGTCACGTCCCTGGCGCTGCGGAGCTTCCACTCCACCTTGCCCTCGGCCAGCCCCTTCTTGCCGACGGCGATGCGGATGGGGTGGCCGATGAGGTCGGCGTCCTTGAACTTCACGCCCGGCCGCTCGTCGCGGTCGTCCAGCAGCACGTCGACCCCGGCGGCGGAGAGCGCCGCGGCCACCTGCTCGGCCGCCTGCACCAGCTCCGGCTCCTTGCCCATGGGCAGCACGGCCGCGTGGAACGGGGCGATGGCGAGCGGGAAGACGATGCCGTCGGCGTCGTGGTGCAGCTCGACGGCGGCGGCGAGGATCCGCTCGACGCCGATGCCGTAGCTCCCCATGACGATGGGCACCTGGGCGCCGGCGGCGTCGAGGACCCTGGCCTTGAGCGACTCGGAGTACTTGGTGCCGAGCTTGAAGATGTGGCCCACCTCGAGCGCCTTGAAGACGTCGAGCGTGCCGTCGCAGCGCGGGCAGCCCTCGCCCGCCTTGACGGTGCGCAGGTCGGCCAGGCGACCCTGGGCGAGGACGTCGCGATCGACGTCGACGCCGCGCAGGTGGAAGCCGTCCTCGTTGGCGCCGGTGACCATGTTGGTCCGCCCGGCCAGCGACGGGTCGACGAAGACCGGCGCCCGGGTGAAGTCCACGGCGCCCAGCGAGCCGGCGTGGGCCCCCATGAGCGGCGGGATCTCCTCCGGGTGGGCGGGGCGGACCTCGATGGCGCCGGTGGCGGTCTGCAGCTTGGCCTCGTTGAGGTCCTGGTCGCCGCGCACCACCGCCAGCACCGGCTTGCCGTCGGCGACGTAGACCAGGGTCTTGAGCTGGCGGCGGGCGCCCACGCCGTAGGGCTGGCGCTGCAGCGCCTCGATGGTCACCACCCCGGGGGTGGCGAACTTCTCCAGGCCGGCCGGGCCGGGCTGATCGGCGAGCCGCTCCAGCCGCGAGGTGGCGGTCTCGGTGTTGGCGGCGTAGCGGCACGACGGGCAGGCGGCCACCAGGTCCTCGCCGGCCTCGGTGCGGACCATGAACTCGGACGACTCGGAGCCGCCCATGGAGCCGGAGTGGGCCTGCACCGCGACGAAGTCGAGGCCGCAGCGGGTGAAGATGCGCTCGTAGGCCCGCCGCTGGTCCTCGTAGCTCCGGTCGAGCCCGGCCCGGTCCACGTCGAACGAGTAGGCGTCCTTCATGGTGAACTGGCGGACGCGCAGCAGGCCGGACTTGGGGCGCGGCTCGTCGCGGAACTTGGGCTGGATCTGGTACCAGACCTGCGGCAGCTGCCGGTAGGAGCGCAGCTCGTCGCGGGCGATGGCGGTGAAGATCTCCTCGTGCGTCATGCCGAGGCAGTAGTCGCCGCCCTTCCGGTCCTTGAGCCGGAACATGTTGTCGCCCATGACCTCCCAGCGCCCCGACTCCTTCCAGAGGTCGGCGGGGTGGAGGGCCGGCAGGTGGAACTCCTGGCCGCCGATGGCGTCCATCTCCTCGCGGATGACCTGCTCGATCCTGGCGAGCGAGCGCCGGGCCAGCGGCAGGTGGTCGTAGACGCCGGCGCCGAGCTGCCGGATGAAGCCGGCCCTGACCAGCAGCTTGTGGGAGGCGACCTGGGCGTCGGTGGGGGCCTCCTTGAGGGTGGGGATGAAGGCCTTCGAGGCGCGGACGACGGGCATGGTCCGCGCGTTATACACCGGAGCCGGGCCACGCCGCGCCCGAAGCGGCGCGGCCGCCGGCCGGGGCGCTTCCCCTGCGCCCCGCCCCGGGCTAGGAGTTGGCCGTGACCGCCCGGGCCTGGATCGCGCTCGTCGTCGCCGCCGTCCTGGTGGGCGCCGGGCTGGCCTGGGACGCCGGCCTGCTGGCGCCGCGGCGGCCGCCCCTCGACGAGTCGCCGGCCGCGGTGGCCGCCGGCCAGGCCGTGTTCGCCTTCCGCTGCGCGCCCTGCCACCGGGACCTGCCGCTGCCGGGGCGCGTCGCCGGCTGGTCGGCGCAGCGGGCCTACGAGGTCATCGGCCGGCTCCCGGAGGTGCCCCGCGCCGGCATGCCGCCCTTCCAGGGCACCGAGGAGGAGCGGCGGGCCCTGGCCAGCTTCCTCGCGGCGCTCGGCGCCGGACGCGCCCGGCAGCCCTGAAGGCTAGGCCCCGCCCCCGGGGACACGCTCGGCCGCGATGCGGAGCGCCTCGCCCACCAGCGCCTCCTCCAGCTCCTCGGCCTTCATCCGCTTCACCACCTGGCCGGCCTTGAAGAGCAGCCCCACGCCGCCGTGGCCGTAGGCGACGCCGACGTCCGCCGCCGCCGCCTCCCCCGGCCCGTTCACCTCGCAGCCCATCACCGCCACCGAGACCTCGCCCTTCACGGTCGAGAGCCGCTGCTCCACCCGCTCGGCGATGGGGATCATGGCCACCGAGCAGCGCCCGCAGGTCGGGCACGAGGTCAGCGTCGCCCCGCCGAACTTCAGCCCCAGCGACTTGAGGAGCAGGCGCGCCACCCGCACCTCCTCCACCGGGTCGGCGGTCAGCGAGATGCGGATGGTGTCGCCGATCCCGTCCGCCAGCAGGATGCCCAGCCCGGCCGAGGACTTGACCGTCCCGGCCAGCAGGGTCCCGGCCTCGGTCACGCCCAGGTGGAGCGGGTAGTCGAAGCGCCTGGAGAACAGCCGGTTGGCCGCCACCGTCATGGCCACGTCGTGGGCCTTCAGGGAGACCTTGATCTCCTGGTACCCCTCGTCCTCGAGGAAGCGGATGTGGCGCTCGGCGCTCTCCACCATCCCCTCGGCGGTGGGCCAGCCATGCTTGTCGACGATGTCCTGCTCCAGCGACCCCGCGTTGACGCCGATGCGGATGGGCACCATCCGCTCCCGCGCCGCCTTCACCACCTCGCGCACCCGCTCGCGCGCGCCGATGTTGCCCGGGTTGAGCCGGATGGCGTGGATGCCGGCGTCCAGCGCCCGCAGCGCCAGCCGGTAGTCGAAGTGGATGTCGGCCACCAGCGGGACCGGCGTGGCCTTGCAGATGGCGGGCAGCGCGTCGGCGGCCTCGCTGCCGGGGACCGCCAGGCGGACGATGTCGGCGCCGGCCTCGGCCAGGGCCCGGATCTGCGCCAGGGTCGCCGCCGCGTCGGCGGTGTCGGTGGTGGTCATCGACTGCACCGAGACCGGCGCGCCGCCGCCGATGGCGACGCCGCCCACCTTCACCTGCCGCGTGGGGCGCCTGGCGCCCAGCGCCGACGCCTCGCCCTGACCGTATCCGCCCATGTGAACCTCCCGGCGGCCCGGATCCTAACGGCCGGACCGCCGGGCTTCCACCCTGGCTGCGGGGCCTACTTCCTGGCGGCCAGCTCGGCGTCGACCAGCGCGGTGAAGGCCTCGAGCTTCTGGGCGCCCGAGATGAGCCGGCCGTTGATGAAGAAGGCCGGGGTGCCGCGCACGCCGGCGTCGTTGCCGGCCTTGAAGTGGTCGGCCACCACCTTGGCCTTCTCCCCCGAGTCGAGGCACTTGGTGAAGCGCCCCTCGTCGAGCTTGAGCTCGCGGGCGTAGCCCTTGAGGTCGGTGACCTCGAGCTTGGGCGCCGCGGCGAAGAGCCGGTCGTGCATCTCCCAGTACTTGCCCTGGTCGCCCGCGCAGTGGGCCGCCTCGGCCGCCTTGGGGGCCAGGTTGTGGCTGGGGAGCGGGTAGTCCCGGTACACCAGCTTGATCTTGCCCTTGTACTTCTCCAGGTCGAGCAGGTCCTTCACCGTGGCCTCGGCCTTGGAGCAGTAGGGGCACTGGTAGTCGGAGAACTCCACGATGGTGACCGGCGCCGAGTCGGGCCCCTTGGACGGCCCGGTGGCCGCGACCTCGACCTTGGCCGGCAGGTAGGGGGGCAGCAGCACCTCCACCTTGGCCTCGGCGCGGACCTGCTCGAGGTACTGCGCCAGCACCGCCTCGCTCTTCTGGCGGCGCAGGAACTGGGCGATCTGCGCCTTCACCTGGTCGAAGGGCTCCTTCACCTGGCCGGCCGCCTTGGCGCGCTCGTAGAGGGCGCGCGCCTCCTCGTCGGTCGGCTCGCCGACCTTGGGCGCCAGCTCGGCGCGGAGGAACTCGTCGACCGGCTTGCCGGCCACCTTGGCCTTGGCCTCCACCAGCCGCTGGTTGATGAGCTGGTCGAGCGCCGACTTGCGCAGGTCGTAGGTGCGCTGCTCCATCTCGTTCAGCTCGCCGCGGATGGACGTGTCGAGCTCGCCGGCGGTGATCACCTCGGTGCCGATCCGGGCCACCGGGGCGCTGGGGCCCGCGGCGGCGGCCGCCGACGGCGGCCTGGGTCGGGCGGGTGGACTGGCAGGCGAGGACGGCGGTGGCGACCACGCCGAGGGCGATGTGACGGATTCGCATGTGGCTCCAAGGAGGGATGAGGATGGGACGGGGCAATTTGCATCTTCCCGGCCCCCGAGGTCAATCGGCGGAGGCCCCGGTCCATTCCTCCGGGCGGCTCCCTCCGGGCCCGGAAGCGCTAGACTCCGCCTCCCGCCATGACCGCCCCCGACCCATGGGATCCCGACCGCTACGCCCGCTTCGGCGAGGAGCGGCGCCAGCCGTGGGACGACCTCACGGCGCTGCTGGCCCCGCTGGCGGGGCCCCGCGTCCTCGACCTCGGCTGCGGCGACGGGGCGCTGACCGCCGAGCTGCACGCGCGGCTCGGGGCGCGGCAGACGGTGGGGGTCGACAGCTCGGCCGCCATGCTGGAGCGGGCCGCGGCCCGGGCCGGGGGCGGGCTCCGCTTCGAGGCCGGGGACGCCGCGACCTGGAGCGGTGGGCCGTTCGACCTGGTCATCTCCAACGCCGCGCTCCACTGGGTCCCGGATCACGCCGCGCTGCTGCCGCGCCTGGCCGCCCTGCTCGCCCCGGGCGGCCAGCTGGCGGTGCAGGTGCCCATGAACGAGCACCACCCCTCCCACCTCGAGGCGGCCGCGACCGCGGCCGAGCCGCCCTTCGCCGCGGCGCTGGGGGGCTACCGGCGGGTGAGCCCGGTGCTGGCGCCGGAGTGGTACGCGCTGGAGCTCTTCCGGCTCGGCTTCACGCAGCGGCGGGTCCGCGTCGAGGTCTACGGCCACCCGCTGGCCACGCGCGAGGAGGTGGCCGAGTGGGTGCGCGGCACCCTGCTCACCGACTACCAGCGGCGGCTGCCGGCGTCGCTCTGGCCCGCCTTCCTCGACCGCTACCGGCAGCGGCTGGCCGCGGCGCTGCCGGACCACCGCCCCTTCCTCTACACCTACCGCCGGCTCCTGCTCTGGGCGCGACGCCCATGAACCGCTTCATCGGGATCGACGTCGGCGCCGAGGCCATCAAGGTGGTGGAGCTGGCCGGCCAGCCCGGCGCGCTGCGCTGGACCCGGCGCGCCGCGGCCGAGCACCGCGGCCAGCCGGCCGCCGCCCTGGCCGGGCTGCTGGCCGGCTTCGACTGGCCCACCGTGGCCGGCGCCGCGGTCACCGGCCGGCTCGGCGCCGGGGTGGCGCTGCCGCGGGTCCCCACCAAGCAGGCGCAGGCGGACGGCGCCGGCTACCTGCTCGGCGACGAGCCGGTCACGGTGGTCTCCATCGGCGCCCACGGCTGCACCGTGCTGGAGCGGCGCGGCGGCGGGGTCGAGCTCTTCCGCGAGAACGCCCGCTGCGCGCAGGGGACCGGCCACTTCCTGCGGCAGCTGGTGCAGCGGTTCGGGCTGGAGGTGGAGCAGGCGGCGGCGCTGGCGGACGGCGTCACCGACCCGGCCCCGCTGAGCGGCCGCTGCCCGGTCATCCTCAAGACCGACATGACCCACCTCGCCAACAAGGGCGAGGGGCGGGAGCGGATCCTCGCCGGGCTGCTGGACGCCATCGCCGAGAGCGCGCAGGTGCTGGTGAAGCCCCGCCGCGGCCCGGCCCGCCTGGCGCTGGCCGGCGGCGTGGCCCGGGCCGCCCGGGTGCGCGACCACTTCGGCCGCTTCGCGCGCCGGCACGGCATGACCCTGGCCGGCTGGAGCGCCGACGACGGCCTCCACCTCGACGCGCTGGGCGCCGCGCTCTCCGCGGCCGCGAGGCCGGTCCCGCCGCCGCCGCTGGCGGGCCTGGTCCAGCCCGGCCGGGAGGCCCCGCTGGAGACGCTGCCCCCGCTGGCCCGCGCCCTGGCCCGGGTCCGCCGCCTCCCCGAGCCGCCCCGCGCGGCCGTGGCCGGCCCGCGCGACGCCGTGCTCGGCTTCGACATCGGCTCGACCGGCTCCAAGGCGGCGCTCCTCGACCTGGGCACGCGCCGCCTGCTCTGGGACGGGTACCTGCGGACCGACGGCGATCCGGTCGGGGCGGCCCAGCGGCTGGTGGAGCGGCTGCTGGGCAGCGAGGCCAGCGTCCACCGGGTGCTGGGCTTCGGCGCCACCGGCTCGGGGCGCGAGATCGTCGGCTCGCTGCTGGCCACCTGCTACTGCGGCGAGGCGGTCCACGTGGTCAACGAGATCGCCGCCCACGCGGCCGGGGCGCGCCACGTCGATCCGCGGGTCGACACCATCTTCGAGATCGGCGGGCAGGACGCCAAGTACATCCGGCTCGACGGCGGGCGCGTGGTCGACGCCGCCATGAACGAGGCCTGCTCGGCCGGCACCGGCTCCTTCATCGAGGAGCAGGGGCGGCGCTTCGACGGCGTCGAGTCGGTGGGGCAGCTGGGCGAGGAGGCGCTGGCGGCGCCGGAGGGCGTGGCGCTGGGCCAGCACTGCTCGGTCTTCATGGCCGAGGTCATCGACGCGGCGGTGGCGCGCGGGGTGGGGCGCGGGCCCATCCTGGCCGGGCTCCACGACTCGGTGGTCGCCAACTACCTCAACCGCGTGAAGGGGAGCCGCTCGGTCGGGCAGGTGATCTTCTGCCAGGGCATGCCCTTCGCCTCCGACGCCCTGGCCGCCGCGGTGGCGCGCCAGACCGGCGCCGAGGTGATCGTGCCGCCGCGCCCGGGGCTGCAGGGGGCCATCGGCATCGCCCTGCTGGCGGCGGCCGAGCTGCCGGTCACCGACCCGGTCCCCCGCCGACCTGCGCGCCTTCCTCACCGCCCGGGTCACGCGCAAGGACCAGTTCGTCTGCGCCTCCACCCAGGGCTGCGGCGGGGCCGGGAACCAGCTGCCGCATCGACCGGCTCGCCACCGACGTGGGGGGCGAGGCCCGGCGCTTCACCTGGGGCGGCGGGTGCGCGCTCTGGGAGCAGGGGACCCGCACCGCCAAGCTCCCCGACCTGGCGCCCGACCCGTTCCGCGAGCGCCGCGCCCTGGTGGAGGCGGTGGTGGCGGGGCTGCCCCGGCGCGGCGGCCGGCGGGTGGTGGCGCTGGCCGACGAGTTCCAGCTCAAGGGGCTGCTCCCCTTCTTCGCCACCTTCATCCACCGGCTCGGCCTCGACGTGGCGGTGGCGCCGGGCGGCGACCGGGCGGCGCTGCAGGCGCGGCATCGAGGAGGCCAACGTCCCCTTCTGCGCGCCCATGCAGCAGTACCACGGGCTGGTGGCCGGCCTGGCCGAGCGCGGTCACGACCTGGTGCTGGTGCCGCTGCTGCGCCACCTGCCGCGGGCCGCCGGCGAGCGGACCTCCTCGGTCTGCCCCATCGTCATGGGGGCCCCCGACGTGCTGCGGCTCGACCTGCCGGCCGAGGCGGCGGCGCGCCTGCTCTCCCCGGTGATCGACATGGGGCCGGAGGGGCTGGCCAGCGAGGCGTTCGAGCGCTCCTGCCGCGGGCTGGCCGGCGCGCTCGGCGTGGCCGACGCCGCGCTGGTGGGGGCCGCGCTCTCGGCCGCCCGGGCCGCCCAGGCCGACTTCGACGCCCGGCTGCCTGGGCTGGGCCAGCGCGCCCTCGACTGGTGCCGCCAGCACGCGGTCACGCCGGTGGCGGTGCTGGGGCGCAACTACACCATCCACGACGACGTCCTCAACTCCAACGTGCCGGCCATCCTGCGCCAGCAGGGGTCGGTGGCCATCCCGCTCGACTGCCTGCCGGTGGCCCCCGACGCCCCGGTCTTCGACGACGTCTTCTGGGGCCACGCCCAGCGGATGCTGCGCGGCGCCTGGCAGGTGCGCCGCACCCCCGGCCTCTACGGGATCTTCTGCTCCAACTACGCCTGCGGCCCCGACAGCTTCACCGGCCACCAGCTGGCCTTCCTCATGGAGGGGAAGCCATTCGCGGTGATCGAGACCGACGGCCACGCCGGCGACGCCGGCACCCGCACCCGCGTCGAGGCCTTCCTCCACTGCGTCCGGGAGGACCAGCGCCTGGGCCGCGGCGGCGCCCCCAACGACCCGGCCCGGCTCGGCGTGGCGCGGCGGACCCTCCCGGACCTGGCCGCCGGCGGGGAGCGGGTGCTCGTCCCGCCCATGGGGCCGGAGGCCGAGGCGCTGGTGGCCGGTCTGCGCGGGCTGGGCATGCCGGCCGAGGTGCTGCCGCGCCCGACCCGCGAGACCCTCACCCTGGGGCGGCGCCAGACCTCCGGGAAGGAGTGCCTGCCGCTCACCATCACGCTGGGGAGCCTGCTGGAGCGGCTGGAGCGGGCCGGGCCGGGGACCGAGCGCTTCGCCTTCTTCATGCCCGGGTCCGACGGCCCCTGCCGCTTCGGCGCCTACCGGCAGCTGCAGCAGCTGGTGCTCGACCGGCTCGGCTGGCGCGACCGGGTGGCCATCTGGTCGCCGCCGCTGGGCGACTACTTCCGCGGCCTGCCCCCCGGCTTCGCCGCCATCGTCTACGCCGGCTTCTGCGCCTACGGCGCGCTGGAGGAGGCGCTCCACGACGTGCGCCCGGTCGAGCGCACCCCGGGCGCCGCCGAGGCCATCCACGCCGACGCCGCCCGCCGCCTCTCCGCCCTCGTCGAGGAGGCGGTGCGCGGCGATCTCTCGGCGGCCGCGGTGCTGCGCGAGGTCTCCACCGGGAGGGCCTGGTCCATCCCGCGGCTGGTGAGCGAGGCGGCGCGGGCGCTCGCGGCGGTCAAGACGGCGCGCCCGGTGCCCAGCGTCCTGCTCTCCGGCGAGATCTACGTCCGCTGCGATCCCTTCGCCAACGGCGAGGTGGCGCGGGCGCTGGAGCGGCGCGGGCTGCGCGTCCGGCTGGAGCCGCTGGCCGAGTTCATCCAGTACACCGACTGGGTGGCGTGGAAGCGCGGCTGGAAGCAGGGGCTGGTGGCGCGGCTCGACCGCTGGCTGCGCGACCGGATCCTCGACCGCTGCCACGCCGCCGCCGCCGGCCCGCTCGGCCTCCCGGCGCCGCCGCCCATCGACGAGGCGGTGGCGGCGGCCGGCCCGTACCTGGACCACCACGTCGAGGTGGAGACCCTGCTCACCATCGGCGTGCCGGTGCGGGCCTGGCGCCGGCGGGAGATCGACGCGGTGGTGAGCGTGGGCCCGCTGGAGTGCATGCCCAACAAGCTGGCCGAGGCCCAGCTCCACCACGTCGCCGAGCGCGAGGGGCTGCTGTCGCTCACCCTCTCCCTCAACGGCGACCCGCTCGACGAGGCGGCGCTCGACGGCTTCGCCTTCGAGGTGCACCGGCGGTTCCAGGCCGCGGACGTGGTAGGGGTGGGTGCATGCCCAGCCTCGCCCCGCTGACCTTCCAGCGGCCCCCGGCGGTCTGGCCCCTGCTGGCCCGGGCCCTGCTGGCGCGCCGGCCGCCGCGGCTGGCCCCGGGACGGACCATCCCCCCCCTGGAGGCCCGGCTCGCGCTGCAGCCCCCGGCGCCGGGCCACCTCGAGGCCTACCGCGAGGTCTGCGGCTTCGAGCCCGACGGGAAGCTCCCCATCACCTTCCCCCACGCGCTGGCCGGCCCGCTCCACCTGGCGCTGCTCACCGGCCAGGACTTCCCGGTCCGGGTGCTCGGGCTCATCCACCTGCGCAGCCGGATCCAGGCGGCCCGCGCCATCGGCGAGCGGGAGCCGCTCGACCTGCGCTGCCGGGTGGAGGGCCACCGCGACACCGAGCGCGGCCAGGAGTTCGACCTGCACACCGAGGCGCGGACCGGCGGGCAGGTGGCCTGGTCGGAGATCCAGACGCTGCTGGCCCGCGGCCACGGCCCGCGCCCGCCGCGCCCGGCCCCCGGGCCGGTGGCCCCTGCCGGGGCTGGCGCCGCCACCTGGTCGCTCCCGGCCGACCTGGGCCGCCGCTACGCCCGGGTCTCCGGCGACTACAACCCCATCCACCTGAGCGCGGCCACCGCCCGGCTCTTCGGCTTCCAGCGCGCCATCGCCCACGGCATGTGGACCATGGCCCGCGCGGCCGCCGAGCTGCAGCCGCGGGTGCCCGGCGGCGGCGCGGTGCTCGAGGTGGCCTTCAAGCTCCCGGTGCTGCTCCCCGGCCAGGTGACGTTCCGTGAATGGCCGGCGGGGCGCGGGACCGGCTTCGCGGTGCTCGACGCCGAGGACGGGCGGCCCCACGCGGTGGGGACCTTCGGGCCGGCCCAGGTCGGGGGCCCCTGAAGCGGCGGGCCAGCGTCCACCGCCTCCCGACCGGCCGATCCGGCGACCTGCTCCGCGGCGACCAGCCGTGGCCCCTCACGCCCCGAGGCGGCGCTCGGAGAACGCCGGGAGGTCGTCCCGCTCGAGGAACCCGGCGACCTCGAAGGCGGGCCGCTCCGGAGGCGCGAGCCGGCCCTGGGCCTGGAGCGCCACGAACAGCTCCACGTCGGGGAGGTCCTGCGGGCTGGCGGCCCGGTTCTCGGCCTGCATCGCCGTGTCCACCATGCCCGGCTCGTAGCTCACGACGGCCAGGTCCCGGGCGGTCCCCCCGACCCCGGCCTCCGCCTCGGCGGCGAGCGCCATGCCGCCGAGCCGGAGCGCCGCCTTGGTGGACGAGTAGGTGGTCCGCCCGGCCCGGGCGCGGGTCGCGGCGCCGGAGGAGACGTCGACGATCCGGAGCGGGCGGCTCCCGGCCAGGCGCGCCATCGCGCCAGACAGGAGCAGCGGGGCGACCGTGTTGACCGCGTGGGCGCGGACCAGGTCGGAGGCGGTGAGCCGGGTCAGCGGCCGCATCGGCCCGAGCTGGGCGGCGTCGTTGACCAGCCCGAGCCGGGTCGCCCGGGCGATGCCGGCGTCGGCGGCGAGCCCTGCGGCGAAGGCCTCGACCAGGGGGAGGTCGCCGAGGTCGAGCTGCTCGTGGCGGTAGGCTTCGTGGGTGAGGGAGGCCGGCCGCCGCGCCACGCCGATCACCGACCACCCTCTGGCGAGGAGGATCCGGGCGGTCGCCAGCCCGAGGCCCGCGCTGGTCCCGGTCACCACGGCCACCCGGTCTGGCACCGCCATGCGCCACCTCCACCGCGCCTGGGAGCGGGCGGGTGACCGGAGCATAGGCCGCGGGGCCGCCAGGTCGGCAGTGACCTGGGCGGGGCGCCGCCTGGTCCAGCCCTTCTTGGGCCCTGGGACGAACAAGGTCGGGGCCCGGTGGGTTGCAGTTCCAGGGACCACCGGGCCGTGCCTCCTCCGTCGAGCCCGGGAGCCGGCTGGACGAGGTGGAGAGCGAGGCGAACATGACCGAGGTCAGCGTCCACTTGCCGAGGCAGCTCACCCCGGGCGTGGCGGTCGCCCTGCATCGGCTCATGGGGCGCGTCCCACCCGGGACCGTCCTCGACCTCGACTTCAGCGGCGTGCGCGAGTGCCAGGAGCTCGCGCTCCTCCTCCTGGCCCGTGACGCCGTCACGGGCTCGGTCCGCTACACCTTCCACGGGCTGACCCACCACCAGCGGACGCTGCTGGGCTACCTCGGCGCCCAGCTCCTCCCGGCCCTCGAGACGGAGTACGACTGACAGGTGCCCGGGGCGCCGCGCCCGGGCGACCACCGTTCACCCGACGGCAATCAGGAGCAGGACATGGCCACGATGAGGGCAGTCCAGGTCACCAGGGCGGGGGCTCCATTCGAGCTGGTCGAGCGGGAGATCCCGGAGCCCGCCCCCGGCCAGGTGCGCGTCAAGGTCGAGGCCTGCGGCGTCTGCCACAGCGACGCGATGGTGAAGTTCGCGGCGTTCCCGGGCCTGGCGCTGCCTCGCATCCCCGGGCACGAGATCGCGGGGCGGGTCGATGCCGTCGGGGCGCGCGTCACCGCCTGGAAGCCGGGAGAGCGGGTCGGGATCGGCTGGCACGGCGGACACTGCGGGGAATGCCAGGCCTGTCGCCGGGGCCTCTTCATCAACTGCGCCAGGTCCGGGATCACCGGCATCTCCCACGACGGCGGCTACGCCGAGTACGTGGTGGCCCCCTCGGAGTCGCTGGCTCGCATCCCCGACGGCCTCAGCGCCGTCGAGGCCGGCCCGCTGCTGTGCGCCGGCGTCACCACCTACAACGCGCTCCGCAACAGCGGGGCCCGGCCTGGAGACACGGTGGCGGTGCAGGGCATCGGAGGGCTGGGGCACCTCGGCATCCAGTACGCCGCGAAGATGGGCTTCCGCACCGTGGCCATCTCCCGGGGCGGCGACAAGGAGGCGCTGGCCCGGCAGCTCGGTGCGCACGAGTACGTCGACACGTCCAGGGGACCTGCGGCCGAGGCGCTCCAGCGGCTGGGAGGGGCCGACGTGGTGCTGGCCACGGCGCCCAGCGGCGAGACCCTGGCGGGCGCGGTCGGCGGGTTGAAGCCGCGCGGCACCCTGCTCATCGTGGCCGCCGCGCCCGAGCCGTTCCAGGTCTCGGCCTTCGCCCTGCTGAGCGGGAGGAGGATCGTCGGCTGGCCGAGCGGGAGCGCCATCGACTCGGAGGACACCATGAACTTCAGCGCGCTCACCGGGGTCAAGGCGCGCACCGAGACCTTCAAGCTCGAGCGGGCGGAGGAGGCCTTCCAGGAGATGATGGCGAGCAGGGTGCGATTCCGCGCCGTGCTCACGCCCTGAGCGCGGCGGGTCCCGAAGGTCGATCGTCGACGCGGGCGCCGGGGACCGGATCCCGTGCGGCGCCGCCGATCCCGTGTTACTCCGCAGGGGATGCCGGTCCGGGCCGCAAGGCGCCTCGTCGTGGCGGGCGCCCTGGCGCTCGCCGGTGGTGCCCTGGCCGAGGCCGGCCCGGAGGTCTTCGTGCAGCCGCGCAGCCGCGACGAGCGCTTCGTCAACCTGGACGGGGAGGGGCCGCACGGCTTCTCCTCGGTGCTTCGCTGGAAGGTGTGGGACGGCTGGATCCTCGGCAAGAACCGGAAGTCGCCCGACCGCGCGCCGGTGCCTCGCGTCGAGCCGGACTGGGAGGCGATCGCGACGCCGCCCGGCAAGGGCGAGGGGGCGCGGCTCACCTGGATCGGCCACGCCACCTGGCTGGTGCAGCTCGACGGCCTGAGCTTCCTCACCGACCCGGTGCTGGGCGACTCGATCACCGGCTTCATCGGCCGCAACGTTCCGCCGGCCATCCCCATCGAGCGCATGCCCCCGATCGACGCGGTCCTGGTCTCGCACAGCCACTACGACCACATGGACCTGCCCACCCTCAGGCGGCTGGGCGCGCCGGTGGTGGCCGGCCTGGGGATGGCGACCCTCCTCCGCGACGAGGAGCTGACGGGGACCGACCTGGGGTGGTGGCAATCCACCGAGGTGGGCGGCGTGCGCATCACCTTCGTGCCGGCCCAGCACTTCAGCCAGCGCGGGCTGGGCGACCGGAACCAGACGCTCTGGGGTGGCTTCGTGATCCAGGGCTCGTCGGCCACCGTCTACCACGCCGGGGACACCGCCTACTTCCAGGGCTTCAGGCAGATCGGCGAGCGCTTCGCCATCGACGCCGCCCTGCTGCCCATCGGCGCCTACGACCCGCGCTGGTTCATGAAGGCGGCCCACGTCGACCCCGAGGAGGCGCTGCAGGCCTTCGTCGATCTCGGGGCCCGGACCTTCCTGGCCATGCACTGGGGCACCTTCAAGCTGGCCGACGAGCCGCTCGACGAGCCGCCCCGCCTGCTCGAGGAGGGGCGGGTGCGGCGCGGCCTCCCGCCCGAGCGGGTGCGGGCCCCCGCCATCGGCGAGACGGTGCTGGTGCGTCGCGCGGCCGCCCCGGAGGCGGCGCCCGGCGACGAGGGCGCCTCGCCGCGGGAGCCGTAGGCCCGGTCACCGGCCGGCGCCTGGATCGTCCCTTTCGACGTGGCTACGCCGAACCGGCCCGGGAGCGCTCTCCGCCACGCAGGAAGGCCTCCACCTCGTCACGCCGAGCCATGGTGTCCCGGTAGCCGAGGTCCATCACCCGCCTCAGGTAGATGGGCTCGAAGGCGAGGTAGCTGAGCAGGTCGGTCCCGGAGCTTGGCCCCACCCCGATCCCCTTGAGCAGGTAGCGCAGCATCCCCGGGAACCGGTGGTACTCGTCCTCGGCCAGGGCCCCCAGGTCCTGCGAAGGGCGCAGCGCCAGCACCGGCAGCGGGCGGAGCCGCAGGTCGCCCCGGTCGATGGCGCCGCCCGGGACCTCGGCCAGCATGCGGTTGATCCGCTCCACCCGCTCCAGGTCGGTGTCGAGCGAGTCGAGGAAGACGGCGTTGAGCATCACGCCGGCGATCTGCGAGAGCGGGAGCGGGGTGCCGGGCGGCGGGGGCGCCGGGGCTGGCAGGCGCGGCGGGTCGGCCCGGACACTGACGGCGACGATGCGGGTGGCCCCCATGTGGATGGCCGGGCTCATGGGATAGACGAGGCGCACGCAGCCATCCCCGTAGTGGCCGTCGGCGAGCCGCACCGGGGGGAAGAAGAGCGGGATGGCGGCCGACGCCATGACGTGATCGAGGGTCAGCCGGGCCCGGACGCCGACGCGGTTGGAGCGCGACCACGGCCGGATCTCCTCGGCGCCCTCGTAGAAGGTGACCCCCTCGCCGGTCTGGTAGCTGGTGCAGGAGACGGCGACGCCGTGGAGCCGGCCCGCCCTGATCTGGCGACGCAGGCGGGCGAAGGGGATCTGCTCGGCGAGGAGCGCCCGCAGGGGCGAGGAGTCGAGCAGGTAGTTGATGCTGCGCCCCCCCAGCAGGCCGCCGCCAGAGAGGTCGCGAATCCAGCGCCCGCCGGTCGCAGCCAGCTTGATCGCGCCGGTGCGGTAGACGCGGTCGGGCGTGAGCGTCCGCCAGGTCTCGGCCAGGCGCGCCGTCCCGCCGCGGAAGTCGGCGGCGCCGGTGGCCACCACCACCGCGTTGATGGCGCCTGCGGAGATGCCGGCCAGCACGTCGAACGGGACCGGCCCGGCGGGCGCGATCTCCGCGAGGGCCCCGAGCGCGCCCACCTGGTAGGCGGCCCGGGCGCCGCCGCCCGTCAGGACGAGGCCGACGCGCTCCATCATCCTCTCCTCCGCTGCCTGCCGCAGCGCCCCGTGCGCCGCCGCCACGTCCTCTCCCGTGGACCGCGCGCTGCCTCGACCGCCCCCACCTCATAGCCTCCCCCCGGCCGGCGGGCCACCGCCTTCGGCGAGACGGTGAGCCGGGGCACGGGGCCGGCCGGTCTCACTTCCTCGCGCAGTAGCCCCCGGGATTGGCGCGGAGGTACTCCCGCAGCCGCTCCTCGGACCGGGCGCGCTCCCGGGCGGTCAGCGGCTGGTAGCCCCGTCCGTACGACCAGCCATAGCCCCAGCGGTACCAGACGGGGAAGGCGGCCGAGCCGCCCAGGCGCACCCCCTCGTACAGGGTGGCCGCGAGCCAGGCGTCGCCCGTCCGCTTCAGGACGCAGGCGCGCAGCGCCTCGTCCGCCTGCAGCCGCTCCGCCTCCGTCCCGCCACGCCAGTACGCGAGGTCGTGCACGAAGCAGCAGTCGCACCAGCGCCGGCGATCGCCGGGCGTGCCGTCCGGAAAGAGGGTGCAGCCGTCGCTCTTGAAGGGGTGGATGGCCGGGCTGGCGGCGCAGGAGAGCAGCGCCACGGCGACCAGCGCGGAGGTGAGGTGGGTTGGCGTCACGAGGAGCGGTGGGCCCGCCTACCGGAAGGGCCCGGCCATGGCGAGGAGGCCCTGGAGCCTGGCGTTGGTCTCGCGCAGGCGCTGCGAGAGGGTGCGCACCAGGGTCCAGAGCAGGACGTAGGCCAGGTCCTTGTCGACGAACATCAGCTGCTCCAGGTCCTCGCGCCTGAGCACCGCCAGGGCGCAGCCGGTGTGGGCCAGCGCGTCGGCGCTGCGCGACGAGTCGTCGATCATCGCCATCTCCCCGAACCAGGCGCCCGGCTCGAGGATGGCCAGCGCCTCCTCGCCCACCCCCGGCACCTGCCTGGAGATGCGGACCCGTCCGGAGATGATGACGAACATCTCGTCACCCGACGACCCCTCGGCGAAGATGGTGGCCCCGCCCGGGAGCTCGCGCCGCACCGCCATCGAGGCGATCCGCTCCCGCTGCTCGGAGGAGAGGGCCTGGAAGAGCGGGCAGGCGCGGAGGACGGCGGCGTCCATGGCGGGCACGATACCAGACCGGGGGTGAGCCGAACCGCCACGGTGACAGCCTGGCTCCCAGGGGTTACAACCAGTCGCCTCGCCTCCCGCGGGAAGGGAACCGAACCACATGGCCCAGCACGAGAAGGTCGTCATCATCGGCACCGGTCCGGCCGGCTACACCGCCGCCATCTACGCTGCCCGCGCCACGCTCCGTCCCCTGGTCTTCGAGGGCTTCCAGCCCGGCGGCCAGCTCACCATCACCACCGACGTGGAGAACTTCCCCGGCTTCCCGGACGGCATCATGGGGCCGGCGCTGATGGAGGAGATGAAGAAGCAGGCCACCCGCTTCGGCACCCGGTTCGTGCCCGGGGAGGTGACCCGCGTCGACCTCTCCAGCCGCCCCTTCAAGCTCTGGGCCGACCAGGAGGCCTACACGGCCCACGCGGTGATCATCGCCACCGGCGCCTCGGCCAAGTGGCTGGGCATCCCCTCGGAGAAGCAGTACCAGGGGCGCGGCGTCTCCGCCTGCGCCACCTGCGACGGCTTCTTCTTCAAGGGCGTCGAGGTGGCGGTGGTGGGGGGCGGTGACACCGCCATCGAGGAGGCGACCTTCCTCACCAAGTTCGCCACCCGGGTCCACCTCATCCACCGGCGCGCCGAGCTGCGCGCCTCCAAGATCATGCAGGAGAAGGCGCTCAAGAACCCCAAGCTGGAGTTCCAGTGGCACTCGGTCGTCGACGAGGTGCTGGGCGACGGCAAGGCGGTCACCGGGCTGCGGCTCAAGAGCACCGTCGACGGCTCGACCCGCGAGCTCAAGGTGCAGGGGCTCTTCATGGGGATCGGCCACGAGCCCAACACCGCCCTCTTCAAGGGGCAGCTCGAGATGAACGAGGTCGGCTACCTCACGGTGAAGGCGCCCACCACGGCCACCAGCGTGCCGGGGGTCTTCGCCTGCGGCGACGTGGCCGACCCGAACTACCGGCAGGCCATCTCGGCGGCCGGCACCGGCTGCATGGCCGCCATCGACGCCGAGCGGTTCCTCGCCGGGCACGGATAGGAGCCGGGCATGCGGATGGTCGACGTCGGCGCCAAGCCCCCCACCGAGCGGGTGGCGGTGGCGCGCGCCAGGCTGCGGATGTCGAAGGCCACCCGGGCGCGGGTGGCGTCCGGCCAGGTGGAGAAGGGCGACGTGCTGGCGGCGGCGCGGCTGGCCGGGGTGCTGGCCGCCAAGAAGACGCCGGACCTGATCCCGCTCTGCCACCCCATCGCGCTGTCGGCGGTGGAGATGGACGTGCGGCTCACCCGGAGCGGCGTCGAGGCGGTGGCCACCGTGCACACCGTGGACCGGACCGGCGTGGAGATGGAGGCGCTCACCGCCGCCGCCGCCGCCTGCCTGACCGTCTACGACATGATGAAGCGGTACCAGCAGGGGATGGTGCTGGAGTCGGTCGAGCTGCTGGAGAAGCGGGGCGGCCGCACCGGCACCTGGCGCGCCGCCCCATCCCGCGCCCGCCGCGCGCCCCGCCCGCGGCGCTGAGCGCCCTACTTCCCCGCCTTGGCCTGCCGGGCCAGGATCTGCTCCATCTGGTCCATGGTGGCGTTCATCTCCTTCATGGCGGCGTCGAAGGGGGCCGAGGTGGTCATGTCGACGCCCGCCGACTTGAGCAGGTCCATGGGGAACTTCGAGCCCCCCGCCGAGAGCATGGCCAGGTAGCCGTCGCGCGCCGCGGTCTTCCCCTGCCTGGCCTCGGCGAGGATGCGCGAGGCGATGGAGGAGGAGGCCACCAGGCTGGTGGCGTACTGGTAGACGTAGAAGTCGTAATAGAAGTGCGGGATGAAGGCCCACTCGATGCCGATGAGGTCGTCCACCTGGCAGACCCCCTGGGCGTGGCCGTAGTACTCGCGCACGATCTTCAGGTAGAGCGCCGTCAGGGTCTCGCCGGTGACCGGGTCGCCCCGCTCGGCCGCCTCGTGGGCGGCCAGCTCGAACTCGGCGAACTGGGTCTGGCGGAAGAGCGTGGTCCTCAGCCCGTCGAGCCGGTTGCCGAGCAGCGCCAGCCGGGTGGCGTCGTCCTTGGCCTTCCGCACCATGTCATCGAGCAGCAGTGCCTCGTTGAGCGTCGAGGCCACCTCGGCCACGAAGATGGGGTAGTCGGAGGTCGGGAAGGGCTGCGCCTGGTTGGCGAGCCAGGTGTGCATGGAGTGGCCCGACTCGTGGGCCAGGGTCGAGAGGTCGTCGTACTTCCCGTTGAAGTTGAGCAGCTGGAAGGGGTGGACGCCGTAGACGCCGGTCGAGTAGGCGCCGGCCCGCTTGCCGGTGGAGGGGAGGTAGTCGGTCCAGCGCTGCCGGTAGCCGGTCCTGAGCGCGGCCACGTAGTCCTTGCCCAGCGGCGCGAAGGCCTCGAGGGTGAGCGCCTGGGCCTGCTCCGGCGTGTAGGCCAGGTCCACCTTGCCGACCAGCGGCACGTAGAGGTCCTGGTAGCGCAGCTGCGCCACCCCCATCATCCGCTGGCGCAGCTTCAGGTAGCGGTGCAGCGTGGGCAGCGAGCGGTGCACGTCGCCGATGAGCTGCCTGTAGACGGCGGTGGGGACGTTGGAGCGGAACAGCGACGACTCGAGCGCGCTGCCGAACTTCCGGGACCTGGCCGTGAAGAGGTGCGCCTTGAGCTGCGAGTCGAGCGTGGTGCCGAAGGTCCGCTCGTAGGTCTTGAGGGCGCCGAAGAACTTCTCGAAGGCGAGGTCGCGGTCGGCCTTGACCGGCGAGGCCCGGTGGAGGGTGAAGCCGGACGGGTCGAGCCGGGCCTGCGCGCCGGTGGAGAGCGTCACGGTCGGGTACGGCAGGTCGGCGTCCTTGAGGATGGAGTAGGCGGCCTGGCCGGCGTTGGCCAGGTCGTCGGCCCGGGCCAGCAGCTGCTCCTCGCCCGCCGCCAGGGTGTGGGGCTTCCAGCGGAGCACCTCCTCCAGGTAGACCTTCCACGGGGCCAGCCGCGGCTCGGAGGCGACGAAGCCGCGCAGCCGGGCCTCGTCGATGGCCAGCAGCTCGGGGCGCACCCAGCTCACCGCCATCCCCAGCTCCACCGCCAGCCGCTGGGCCGCCTGCTTCAGCTCGCGCGGCCGGGCGGCCCGGGTGTCCTGGTCGGAGAGCGTCGAGGCGTAGACCGAGACGCGGGAGAGCGCCAGCTCGGCCCTGGAGTTGGCGTCGAGCGCCTTCCAGAGCGCCTCGGCCGAGTCGCCGAGGTGGCCCCGGTTGGCCGGGAGGGCGGCGATCTGCGCCGCCACCTCGTCCCTGGCCTTCACCCAGTCGGCCTCGCTGGCGAACAGGTCGGCCAGGTTCCAGGTGAGCGCGGTGGGGATCTCGGACCGCTCGCGGGCGGTGGCCGGGACGGCGAGCGCCAGCGAGAGCGCGAGCACGGTGAGGTGGCGGGACGTTCGGGCGAGGGGCACGGTGGACCTCCGTGGGGCCGGGGATGGGCGGGAGTCTCTCACAGGAGGGGCCGGCGCCACCGCCGTGACACCTGGGTGGGGCCCGGGGCCCTTCGACCCTCGCTGGTGCGGCGGGGCGGATCGTGGTCTCCTCTCCCGGTGCGCACCTCCGCCTCGGGCAAGGCCCTCCTCGTCGCCCTGCTGGTCCTGCTCCTCGCGGCCGGGGCCTTCGCCGCCTACACCTGGGCCACCCTGACCTGGAACTACTCCGAGGGCGACCGGGTCGGCTACGTCCAGAAGCTCTCCAAGAAGGGCTGGATCTGCAAGACCTGGGAGGGGGAGCTGGCCATGGTCACCATGCCCGGCGCCATCCCGGAGAAGTTCTACTTCTCGATCCGCTCCGACGCCATCGCCGCCCAGCTCAACCGGACGCTGGGCCGCCGCGTCACCCTCAAGTACAAGCAGCACATCGGCGTCCCCACCAGCTGCTTCGGCGAGACCGAGTACTTCGTCAACGAGGTCGTGGTCGTCGAGTAGGCCGGGGGCCTGGCCCCCCTCTCCGCCCCTACCGCGGCCGCCGCAGCAGCGTCGCGCCGCCCCGCTCCACCCACTCCCAGGCCAGCCCGTGCGCCAGCGGCAGCTCCACCGGCCCGAGCAGCAGGAGGCCGCCGGGCGCCACCGCCTCCGCCAGCCGGAGCAGCGCCGCCGCCGCCACCCCGGGGTCGAAGTAGATGAGGACGTTGCGGCAGACCACGGCGTCGCAGTCGCGCTGCGGCGGTGGCTCCAGCAGGTTGTGGCGCTCGAAGCGGACCAGCGCCTCCAGCCGCGGGTCCACCCGGGCGCCCGGACCGGCGGGGTGGAACCAGCGCGCCGCCAGCGCCGGCGGCAGGTTGCGCGTGGCCCGGGCCCCGTAGACACCCGCCCGGGCCCTGGCCAGCGCCCGCGCCGAGACGTCGGTCCCGAGGATGCGGTCCTCCTCGCGATCCCGGCCGGCGTCGAGCAGCGCCAGGGCCAGGCTGTAGGGCTCCTCGCCGGTGGCGCAGCCGGCGCTCCAGATCCGGAGCGGCCGGGCGGTGGCCGCCAGCAGGCCCGCCAGCGCCACCAGCCCCTCGCCGTGTCGCCACAGCGAGGTCTCGCCCACCACGGCGTGCTCGGCCAGCACCTCGAGCGCCTCCGGCCGGCCGGCCGCCGCCGCGGTCGCCAGCGCCACCGGGGACAGGCCCAGCTCGCTCGCCGCCGCCTTCACGGCCAGTCCCAGCGACCGCTCCAGCCCGGAGCCCAGCGAGAGCCCCACCGAGCGGGCCAGCGCCTCCGCGACCCCGGCCAGCAGCCGGTCGGGGAGCTGCTCGTCGAGCGGCGCCTTCATGCGCCCGAGGGTATCAGGAACCGGGCCGCACCCGCACCGGTCGCCGACTTGCCGCCGCCCCCGGCTTGGCCGAGACTCCCCCGCCATGGCTCCTGCTCCGACCCGTCATCCGCTCGCCGCCGTGGTCCTCGCCGCCGGAAAGGGGACCCGCATGAAGTCCGGCACCGCCAAGGTGCTCCACCCGCTGGCGGGCCGGCCGCTGGCCTGGTTCCCCATCCGCGCCGCGCTCGACGCCGGCGCCTCGCCGGTGGTGGTGGTGGTCGGCCACCAGGCCGAGGCGGTCGAGGCGGCGCTGCGAGCCGCCCTCCCCGACGCCCCGCTGAAGTTCGCCCGCCAGGCCGAGCAGCGCGGCACCGCGCACGCGGTGCTGGCGGCCCGCGGCGCGCTGCGCGGCGTGCACGGGCCCATCGCCATCCTCTCCGGGGACACGCCGCTGCTCTCGGCCGCCACGCTGAAGCGGGTGGTCCAGGCCCGCGCCCGCGCCCGGGCCCCGCTGGCCCTCGCCACCATGAACCTGGCCGAGCCCCGCGGCTACGGCCGGGTGGTGCGCGGCGAGGACGGTCGCCCCGCCCGGATCGTGGAGGAGAAGGATGCCACCCCGGCGGAGCGGGCGGTCGGCGAGGTGAACGCCGGGCTCTACTGCGCCGAGGCCGGGTTCCTCTGGAGGGCGCTGGCCCGGGTGGGCTCGAGGAACGCCCAGGGCGAGTTCTACCTGACCGACCTGGTGGCCCTGGCGGCGCGCCGGGCGCCGGTCGTGACCGTCGAGGTCGAGCCGCTGGAGGCCGCCGGCGTCAACGACCGCGAGGAGCTGGCCCGCGCCGGCCGGGTGCTGCGGCGCCGCCGTGCCTCGGCCCTGATGCGGGCCGGGGTGACGCTGGAGGACCCCGCCCGCTTCCTCTGCGACGAGGGCGTGGTGATCGCCCCCGACGTGACCATCGAGCCGGACGTCCGGCTGCGCGGCGCCACCCGCATCGGCCCGCGCTGCCGGATCGGCCAGGGCTCGGTGCTGGTGGACGCGGTGCTGGCCGCCGGCGTGACCGTGAACCCCTACACCGTGATCAACGGCCCGGCCACCGTCGGGGCCCGCGCCGTGATCGGCCCCTTCTCGCGGATCCGGCCCGGCACCGAGCTGGGCGAGGACGTGCACCTCGGCAACTTCGTCGAGACCAAGAAGGCGCGGCTGGGCAAGGGCACCAAGGCCAACCACCTCACCTACCTCGGCGACGCGGTCATCGGCGCCGGCGTCAACGTCGGCTGCGGCACCGTCACCTGCAACTACGACGGCGAGAAGAAGCACGAGACCCGCATCGGCGACGGCGCCTTCATCGGCTCCGACTCGATCCTGGTGGCGCCCATCGAGATCGGCGCCGGGGCCTACGTGGCGGCCGGCTCCACCCTCACCGAGAAGGTGCCTCCCGGCGCGCTGGCGCTGGGGCGTGCCAAGCAGGTGAACAAGGAGGGCTGGGTGGCGCGGCTCCGGGCCGCCCGGGCCGCGGGCCGCGGCCCCAGCCGGAAGTAGCCGTCGCCGCCGGGGCCCGGGTGGCGCACCGCCCCGGGGCGGATGTGCGCCGGCACCCACCTCGCCGCACGCCGGGGCATCCACCAAGAGTAAAAAGGTGACAGGCTGGCCGGCGGGCGTAACCTCTCGGCGTCGGGGAGGTGCCGGCGCCGCCTGCCAGGTCGCGCCACGTGGCTGGACCAGGCGCGAGCCCGGGGCGACGGCAGGCACCACCCGATCGACCTGCGCGACGAGGGGACGACATCATGAGGACGACTTCGCTGGCCGCCATCATCCTCCTGGCGGTGACCGCCTGCTCCGGCGAGCAGGGGGCCCCGGGAGCCACCGGCACCAGCCAGCTGCTGCGCGCCACCATCGAGGCGCCCGGGACGCACTGCTCCAGCGGTGGCACCCGGGTGGAGGCCGGTCTCGACGACAACGGCAACCAGGCCCTGGACGCCGCCGAGGTCGACTCGACGGTGTACGTCTGCAACGGGGCGGACGGCCAGCCGGTGGCGGTGGCGCCGGAGGGTGCGGGGACGAGCTGCCCCCAGGGCGGCGTGAAGGTGACGCCCCCGGGTGGCGCTCCCACCTACGTCTGCAGCGGCGCGCCGGGCGCGACCGGGGTGGCCGGCGAGAGCGTCACGGTGACGCCCGAGCCGGCGGGGGCCAGCTGCGAGTTCGGCGGGGAGCGGCTCCAGGTGGGCGCCGGCACGCCGACCTACGTCTGCCACGGCGCGCCGGGCGCGGCCGGGCCGGCCGGGGAGAGCGTCGCCATGACCCCCGAGCCGGCCGGGACCCAGTGCGCCTCCGGGGGGCAGCGGCTCCAGGTGGGCGCCGGCGCCGCGGCCTACGTCTGCAACGGCGCGCCGGGCGCGACCGGGCAGGACGGGACCAGCGTCACCATGACGCCCGAGCCGGCGGGGATCAACTGCGGCCTCGGCGGGGTGAAGCTGCAGGTGGGGACCGGGCCGGCCTCCTACCTCTGCAGCGGGGCGCCTTCCGGCGCGACCCTGCCCACCGTGGTGACCGTGGACGTGAGCGCCGTCCGCTACACCGAGGCCACCGTGGACGCCGAGGTCACCGACGACGGCCGCGAGCTGATCTTCGCGCGCGGCGTGGCGCTGGCCACCCACGCGGCGCCCACCATCCACGACGCCATCGCCTTCTCGGGCGCGGGGGCGGGCCCCTTCGCCACCCGCTGCGACGGGCTGGCGCCCGACACCACCTACTTCGTCCGTCCCTTCGCCACCAACGCCCTGGGCACGAGCTACGGCGAGGAGCGCTCCTTCACCACGCTGGCGCTCACCACCCCGGCCCTCACCACCGCGGCGGTCTCCAACGTCACCGACTCGACCGCCTTCTCCGGCGGGGCCATCACCGACGACGGCGGGACCCCGGTCCTGGCCCGCGGCGTCTGCTGGTCGCTGGCGCCGGATCCCACCACCGACGACGCCTGCGTCGACGAGGGTGTCGGGGCGGGGAGCTACCTGGCCCTGATGACCGGGCTCGCCTCCAACACCACCTTCCACGTGCGGGCCTGGGCCACCAACGCCCAGGGGACCGGGTACGGGCAGGACCTGACCTTCACCACCGTCCTGCTGCCGCTGGCGACCGTCACCACCGGCGCGGCGACCGCCGTCTCCTACACCACGGCCACCGGGAGCGGCACGGTGGTGAGCGACCACGGCGCCCCGGTCACCCGCCGGGGGATCTGCTGGTCCACCACGCCGGCGCCGACCACGGCCGGCACCTGCTCGACCGAGGCCGGCGGGCTGGGGACCTTCACCGCCAGCCTGACCGGGCTGACCCCCGGCACCACCTGGCACCTGCGCGCCTACGCGGTGAACGGCGGCGGCACCTCCTACGGCAACGAGGTGAGCTTCACCACCCTGGCGACGTCGGCGCCGGCGCTGACCACCCGGCCGGTGATCGGCGTCTCCTCCGACCTGGCCGGCTCGGGCGGCGTGATCAGCACCGACGGCGGCTCCCCCATCACCGCCAAGGGGGTCTGCTGGAGCGTCAACCACGCGCCCACCGTCGCCAACAGCAGGACCACCGACGGCTCCGGCCCGGCCGCCTTCAGCAGCACCATGACGGGGCTGAATCCCCTGACGACCTACTATGTCCGGGCCTACGCCACCAACGCGCTCGGCACCGCCTACGGCGACGAGCTCGCCTTCACCACCACCGACCTCGTCACCCCCGGCCCCACCGTCCCGGTGGTGGGGACCTCCACCTCGGCCATCACCGGCGCCACCACGGCCACCAGCGGCGGCTACGTGAGCAACGACGGCGGGTCCACGGTCACGGCCCGGGGCGTCTGCTGGAGCACGGCCCAGAATCCGACCCTGGCCGACGCCTGCTCCAGCGACGGCGGCGCCGGCATCGGCTACTTCTCCGCCACGGTCACCGGGCTGGGCGGCTGCGGCGTCGTCTACTACGTGCGGGCCTATGCCACCAACGCCACCGGCACCGGCTACGGCAACCAGGTCACGGTGAGCACCGGCCTCATGCCCACGGTGACCACCGCGGCGGTCACGGACATCGGGTTCTACGGCGCCACCTCGGGCGGCGCCATCGCCGACGACGGCGGCTGCGCCATCACGCAGAAGGGGGTGGCCTGGAGCTGGAACCCCGACCCGACCATCGGCAACCCGAGGACCAGCGACGGGAGCGGCAGCGCGCCCTTCGTCTCCAGCCTCACGCCGCTCTACGCCAACCGGACCTACTACGTGACGGGCCTACGCCACCAACAGCGTGGGCACCAGCTACGGGCCCCAGGTGGTCTTCACAACGCTGGAGCCCTCGACCCCGTACCTGGGCCAGAGCTACGCGGGCGGGATCGTCTTCTACGTCGACGGCAGCGGGCTGCACGGGCTGGTGGTCTCTCCCACGGATCTCGGGTACTTGCCGTGGGGGTGCGCGGGGACGAACGTCCCGACCGGCACGGCGGTCGGGACCGGAGCGACCAACACCGCCGCCATCGTCGCCTCCTGCGGCGAGGCCAGCTTCGCCGCCAAGGCCGCCGACGGCCTGACGTCGGCCGGCTACACCGACTGGTTCCTGCCCTCGGTCGACGAGCTGTCCCTGGTGTGGACGAACCTCACCGCCCAGGGGCTCGGGGGAATGGCGGGCACCAGCTACTTCAGCTCCAGCCAGAACTCGGCCGCCTACGGATACACGGTCGACTTCGGGTGGAATGGCTACGTCAGCTACAGCTCGAAGCAGTATCCCCGCTACGCCCGCGCGGTGCGGGCCTTCTGACCCGGGTCGGGCGGCCGGCGCCAGCGGACTTCGCTGGCGCCAAGACCCGGCAGGCGGTTAGACCAGCGAGGCTGGATGAGGGAGCTCGCGCCCAGGGCGCGACCGGAAGGCTCGAGCCCCCCGGACTGGAGCCCACGTGCCTCGCACCATGATCGAGCCGTTCCGCATCAAGATGGTCGAGCCCATCCGGATGACCACCCGCGAGGAGCGGGCGCGATTGCTGGAGGCGGCCCGGCTCAACGTCTTCGCGCTGCACGCCGACGACGTGCTCCTCGACTTCCTCACCGACTCCGGCACCGGGGCCATGTCGGCGCGGCAGTGGGCCGGCGTCATGGTGGGGGACGAGAGCTACGCCGGGGCGAGGAGCTTCTACCGGCTCGAGGCGGTGGTCCGCGACCTGACCGGGTACCAGCACGTCATCCCCACCCACCAGGGACGGGCCGCCGAGCGCATCCTCTTCTCGGTGGCCACGCGGCGCGGCGAGGTCGTCCCCAGCAACACCCACTTCGACACCACCCGCGCCAACCTGGAGTACGGCGGGGTCGAGCCGGTGGACCTGGTCATCCCCGAGGGGCGCGAGCCGCGCACCCGCCACCCCTTCAAGGGGAACATCGACCTGGGCCGCGTCGAGGCGCTGCTGCGCGAGCAGGCCGACCGCGTCCCCTTCGGCATGATCACCCTCACCAACAACTCCGGCGGCGGCCAGCCGGTGTCGCTGGAGAACCTGCGCGCCTACCGCGCCCTGCTGGGCCGCTTCGGCAAGCCGCTGGTCATCGACGCCTGCCGCTTCGCCGAGAACGCCATGTTCGTCAAGCTGCGCGAGCCCGGGCAGCAGCAGCGGGACGTCAAGTCGATCGCCCAGGAGCTCTTCTCGCTCGGTGACGCCTGCACCATGAGCGGCAAGAAGGACGGGATGGTCAACATCGGCGGCTTCATCGCCCTGCGCGACGAGCGCTGGGTCGAGGCGGCCCGCAACCTGCTGATCCTCACCGAGGGCTTCCCCACCTACGGCGGGCTGGCGGGGCGCGACCTCGAGGCCATGGCCGCCGGCCTGGAGGAGGTGCTCGACGAGGCCTACCTGCGCTACCGGCTGCGCACCGCCGAGTACCTCGGCGAGAAGCTGCTGGCGGGCGGCGTCCAGATCGTCGAGCCGACCGGCGGCCACGCCGTCTACATCGACGCCCGCGCCTTCCTCCCGCACCTGCCGGCGGAGCGCTACCCGGGCTGGGCGCTGTGCGCGGCGCTCTACCTCGAGGGCGGGCTGCGCGGCGTGGAGATCGGCTCGGTGATGTTCGGCAAGCGGCTCGACGACGGCACCGAGACCTTGCACCACGTGGACCTGGTGCGGCTGGCCTTCCCGCGGCGCGTCTACACGCAGAGCCACTTCGACTACGCCGCCGAGGTGATCTGCGAGCTGAAGGCCAGGGCCTCGACGGTGCGGGGGGTGCGCATCGCCAGGCAGGGCAGGTACCTCCGCCACTTCACCGCGGAGTTCGACTGGGCCTGACGGCGACGCCGGCCCGGCCGGACGACAGGCCTTACAGGCGCCGCGGCCCGGCTTCGAGCCGGCGGCCCAGCAGCCGGTCCTTCACCGCCACCAGCCCGAGCCCGGCCAGCACCGCCAGCGGCGGGCGCACCAGCAGCGTGTACTGCGGCCACTTGGTGGGCCAGGCCAGCAGGAAGAGCAGCCCGACCAGGGCCCAGGCCAGCCAGACCGGGCGGTGGCGCGCCGCCGACGGCACGCCCAGCGCCGCGACCGGCAGGAGCAGCATGTCCAGCCAGCCGATGGCGAAGACCCCGGGGTGCCAGCGGACCGGGGTCGAGCGGGTCAGGTAGTAGAGCTGGTACCACCACGGCAGGCCGGTCTTCTTGACGTGCTCGGTCTGCGTGTACTGGAAGTGGAAGGTGACGGTCTTCCAGAGCCGGTCGACCGTGTCGTTCCAGAGGTAGGGGTCGGCGGCCAGGAAGGCCAGCAGCGCCGCCAGGCCGGCGCCGGCCAGCAGCCAGGGACGGTCGTGGCGGCGCTGGACCAGGAAGGGGAGGAAGGTCAGCAGCAGCACCAGGCCGTAGGGGTACTTGCCGGCGGTGGCCAGGCCCACCAGCACCGCCGCGGCCAGCAGCGGCAGGGGCGAGAGCCGCGCCGGCGCCGGGACCAGCCCCTGCGGCTCGCGCTGGCGCAGCGCCCGCTCGAAGAGCAGCACCGCGAGGATGGCGAACAGCCCCGGCAGCCCCTCGATGTAGGCCTGCGCCGTGTACTTGGCGTGGTAGGTGTCGAAGGCCAGCCAGAGCGCCCCCAGCGGCGAGACCAGCGCCTCGAGGAGCACCTGCAGCACGCCGGTCGCGGCCGAGAAGGCCCGCGGGCCGATGAAGGCGGGGCGGGCCGCCGGCGGGATGGGCTTGCCCACCTCGACGCGGTCCCACTCCGGCTCGGGGGCGCCGGTCCTGCGCAGCACCGCGCCGTAGGCCAGCTTCACCAGAGGTGGATGCTCGTCGTTGTCCTTGACGTCGGCGATCTCGGCCCACCGCCCCGGCTCCATCCGCTCGGCGTAGCGGAAGGCGGCCGGGAGGTAGGCGAACTCGTCGAAGTCCGGCGGGAGCCGCTCCACGGCCGTCCACCGGACCCAGGTGGCGGCGACCACGGCGAGCAGCCCGAGCAGGAGTGCGGTGGCCTGGCTGGGTCGTTGGTTCACGGGACGGGGGAAGGAAAGCACGATCCGGCGTCGAGGTCACGCTCTCGACCCGGCGCTGGGAGCGCGGACCGCTCCCGCGGTATAAGCGGCCCCATGTGCGGAATCGTCGGCTACGTCGGCCCGAGGCAGTGCGTCGATCTCATCGTCGGTGGGCTCCGCAAGCTGGAGTACCGGGGCTACGACTCCGCCGGCGTCGCCGCCATCGGGCCGGACGGGCTGAAGGTGGTGCGCGCCAAGGGGAAGCTGCAGAACCTGGTCGACCGGCTGGCCACCCAGCCGCTGGCCGGCACCACCGGCATCGGCCACACCCGCTGGGCCACCCACGGCCGCCCCTCCGACGAGAACGCCCACCCGCATGCCTACCGGGGGGTGGCGGTGGTGCACAACGGCATCATCGAGAACCACCTGCAGCTGCGCGCCGAGCTGACCGGCGCGGGCCACGCCTTCTCCTCCGAGACCGACACCGAGATCGTCGCCCACCTGGTGGCCGGCGCGCTCGCCGCCGGCGCTCCCGACCTGCTGTCCGCGGTCCGCGCCGCGCTGGGCCGGGTGCGCGGCACCTACGCCATCGCCGTGGTGGCCGAGGACCGGCCCCACGAGGTGGTGGCCGCCAAGAACGCCTCGCCGCTGGTCATCGGCTACGGCGCAGGGCGAGAACTTCCTCGCCTCCGACGTGCCGGCCATCCTCGAGCACACCCGCGACGTGGTCTACCTCGAGGAGGGCGAGCTGGCGGTGCTGACCCCGGGCGGGGTGAGGATCTCGACCCTGGCCGGGGCCCCGGTCGAGCGGGCGCCGCGCCGGATCGAGTGGAGCGCGGTGGCCGCCGAGAAGGACGGCCACAAGCACTTCATGCACAAGGAGATCCACGAGCAGCCCCGGGCGGTCTCCGACACGCTGCGCGGCCGGATCTCGCTGGCCCAGGGGGACGTGCTGCTGGACGGCGTGGCGCTCGACGAGGCCTATGCCCGCGGGCTGGAGCGGGTCACGGTGGTGGCCTGCGGCACGTCCTGGCACGCCGGCCTGGTGGGCCGGCTGATGATCGAGGCGCTGGCCCGGCTCCCGGTCGAGGTGGAGCTGGCCAGCGAGTTCCGCAACCGCGACCCGCTGGTCGGCCCCCGGGTGATGGTGCTGGCCATCTCGCAGTCGGGCGAGACCGCCGACACCCTGGCGGCGGTCAAGGTGGCCAGGGCCCGGGGCGCCAGGGCCTTCGCCATCTGCAACGTGATGGGCGCCGCCATCCCGCGCGAGTGCGACGGCGGCACGCTCTTCACCCGGGCCGGCCCGGAGATCGGGGTGGCCTCCACCAAGGCCTTCACCACCCAGCTGGCGGCGCTCTTCCTGCTGGCGGTGAGGCTGGGGCGGCTGCGCGGCACCCTCTCGGAGGCGCAGGCGCGAGCCCACCTCGAGGCGCTGCGCCAGGTCCCCTCGCTCATGGAGCAGGTGGTGCGGGCCGAGGCGGCGGTGCTCCCCATCGCCAGGAGGTGCATGACGGCGCGCGACGTCCTCTTCCTCGGCCGCGGGGCCCAGTACCCGGTGGCGCTGGAGGGGGCCCTCAAGCTCAAGGAGATCTCCTACATCCACGCCGAGGGGTATGCCGCCGGCGAGATGAAGCACGGCCCCATCGCCCTCATCGACGAGCAGCTCCCGGTGGTGGTGCTGGCCACGCGCGAGCCGGCCTACGAGAAGACCCTCGGCAACATGGAGGAGGTGCGGGCCCGCGGCGGGCAGGTCATCGCCCTGGTGAGCGAGGGGGACGTCCACGCCGCCTCGCTGGCGCAGCTTTCGCTCACCGTCCCGGAGACCGCGCCGCTGCTGGCGCCGCTGCTCACCATCGTCCCCCTGCAGTTCCTCGCCTACCACGTGGCCGACCTGAAGGGGACCGACGTGGACCAGCCGCGCAACCTGGCCAAGAGCGTGACGGTGGAGTAGCGCGGCGGGCCTGGGGGCCGCTCAGTCGCGCGTCACCCGCTCGATCCGGAAGGTGGTCCCCACCAGCCGGTGGTAGTAGAGCGCCGTGCCGTCGGCGCTGGGCGTGGCGGCCTCCACCAGGCCGCCGGCCAGCGCGTCGATGGGCGCCGGCGCGCCCCACGGCGAGGCCGTGTTGGGGCGCCTCGAGAGGTAGACGGCGGCCGTGGTCCCGGCCCCGGTGAGCCGCGTGAAGTAGAGCTCCAGCCCGTCCGCGGAGACGGCCGGGGCGTACTGCGCCGCGGCCGGCTGGTTGACCGCCCGGAGCAGGGCGTCTCCATCCGGCGAGCGGGCGAAGCTGCCGTCGGCCTGCCGCACCGCCAGGCCGAGGGAGGCGGCGCCGAGCACCCCGGTGGCGTAGTTCCCCTCCGCGAACCAGAGCTGGGTGCCGTCGGCGGAGACGAAGGCGTCGAAGATCACCCGGGGGGGACCGAGGTGAGCCCCGGCACCAGCTCCGGCGCCGTGGCCACCCCGCCGCCGAAGGTGCTCCGGTAGACGGTCGCGTTGGTCTCGGCGTAGCTGCGCGTCGAGATGAAGTAGAGGTTGGCGTGGACGTCCAGCGAGGCCACGGCGTCGAGGGCGTTGCCGTTGGCGGCCGTCACCGGGCCGCCGTAGGTGAAGTGGAGGCCGTCGGGCCGGGCGGTGTCCAGCGCGGCCCAGTGCAGGTTGGTGTCGGCGCCGGGCGCGTTGGAGTCGTTGAAGAAGAGGAGCTGGCCGTCCGGTGAGAGCGCCGGCTCCATGGCGTCGCCGCCGTAGCCCTGGATCGCCACCGCCTGGGGTTCGCCGAACGGGTTGGGGTCGGTGGGGAGCCCGCTGCCGCAGGCCGCCAGCCAGAGGAGCAGCGCCGCGCCTCTCCGTGGCCGCGCCGTCGTCATGTGGTCCTCCCGGGCGACGATACGCCGGCGGCGCCGCCGGCCGCCACCCGCAGGTCGCCGGCCGCCACCGCGTCGATCACCACCTCGCCCTCGCGCAGGCGGGTGTCCGGCCAGAGCACCGCCCGCTCCACCCGCGCGCCGGCCGGCACCAGGCAGCGCTCGCCGACGACGGCCTCCTCGCCCACCAGGGCCGAGGGGTCGATCCGGGCGCTCGCGGCGATGCGCCGCGGCGGCGGCAGGCCGAAGCGGCCGAGGCCGATCCGGCCCGCGGCCACCTCGAGGCTGGCGGCCAGGTAGCTGGCGGGGGTCCCGAGGTCACGCCAGGTCCCGTGGGTGACGAGGCCGCGCACCAGCCCTCGCGCCAGGAGCGGCGGGTAGACGTCCCGGTTGACGTCGACCTGGAAGGGCTCGGCCGGCACCCGCTCCAGCAGCTCGGGCGAGACCACGTGGAGGCCAGGGAAGTGCCACGCGGTCAGCTGCTCGCCGCCCGGCCCGAAACGGCCGGCGATGCGCCTCACCCGCCCTCCCGCGTCGATCTCGACGCTCCCGTAGCCGGACCCCGGCGGCATGGGCAGGAGCGCCATGGTGGCCAGCGCGCCGGTGGCGCGGTGGGCGGAGAGCGCGGCGGACAGGTCGACGTCGAAGAGGACGTCGCCGTTGAGCACCACCACCGCCTCGGCCCCGCGCAGCAGCGGCCGGGCCTGGCGCAGCGCCCCGCCGGTGCCGGCGAGGACGGGCTCGCGGGAGATCCGCAGGGCCAGCCCCAGCTCCTCGGCGGCGGCACCGGCCACCGCCTCCATCGCCTCCGGCAGGTGGTGGACGTTGACCACCGCCCGCCGGATCCCGGCTCCGGCCAGCAGGCCGAGGGCGTAGCGGAGGAGCGGGACCTGGACCAGCGGCACCGCCGGCTTGGGGCGCAGCCCGGTGAGCGGGCGAAGCCGGGTGCCGAGCCCGGCGCAGAGGACCATCCCCACGAGCGCCATGGTATGGGCCACCCTACCAGATGGCTCCGGCTTGGCGGCTGCGCCTCATCTACTTCCTCTACTACGGCGCGGTCGGGACCACCCTCCCCTACTTCGCGCCCTACCTGCGCGATCTGGGCTTCTCCGGGAGCGCCATCGGCACCGTGCAGATGCTGGCGCCGCTGGTGGCCCCGGCGGCGGCGCTGGGCTGGGCCGCCCTGGCCGACCGGACCGGGGCGCCGGAGCGGATGCTGCGGCTCGCCACCACGGTGTCGCTGGCGGCGGCCGTCTTCCTGCCCTGGGCCCGCACCCCGCTGGCGGTCGGGGCGGTGGTGCTGCTCCAGTCGGTGGGCGACCGGGCGGTGGTGCCGCTGCTCGACTCGATCACCATGGCGCACGTGCGGCGCAGCCCGGGCCAGGCCTATTCCCGCATCCGGCTGGGCGGCTCGCTCGGCTTCACGGTGCTGGCGCTCCTCGGCGGCGGGCTGCTGGCCTGGCGCGGCGACCGGCCGGCCGATCCCCTGGTGCCGTGGCTCATCCTCTCCCTGGTGGCGGGCTATGCCCTCGCGGTCCGGGGCCTGCCCCACGCCGAGCCGCCGGGGGGCGAGCGACCCGGCTGGCTGGCGGTCCGCTCCCTCCTCGGCGACGGGCGGCTGCTCCTGCTGCTGGTGGGCGGCGCCCTGCACTGGCTGGCCTGCGCCCCCTTCCACCTCTTCTTCGGGGTGCTGGTGCGCGACCGGGCGCTGCCGTCGGTGGTCACCGGCCTGGGGATGGGGGCTGGGGTGATGGCGGAGATGGCGGTGCTGCTGGCCTTCCCCTGGCTGGCCGGCCGCTGGTCGCTCACCGGCCTGTTCGCCGCCGCCTTCGCAGGCTCGGCCCTCCGCTGGCTGGCCCTGTCGCAGGCGGAGAGCGCCGCAGCGGTGATCGCGCTTCAGCTCCTCCACGGGCTCACCTTCGGCCTGTTCTGGAGCTGCTCGGTGGAGTCGATGTCGCGCCTCGTCCCTGCGCCCCTGCGCGCCACCGGGCAGGCCCTCTTCACCGCGGTGGTCTTCGGCGTCGGCAACGCGGTCGGCTACCAGCTGGCCGGGCTGGCCCTCGACCACTATGGCCGCGCCCCTCCGCTCTTCGCCTGGGCGGCTGCGGTCGAATTGCTGCCGCTCCTGGGTGCGGCATTGCTGATGCGGAAATCCCGGTTTGGCTGAATGCGTCAATCTTGCCGGGTTGGGAATTCCCGTGTCCCCTCGGGCGGGTCGGCTTAAGCGACCTATCCGGCCGATTTCACTAGGAGACCTTGTCTCACCGCACTTTGTGCATTTGGCGCGTTCTTTCTGCGCGCTGACTTTGCGCTCAGCCTTGTATCCCCATGTGAGCCCGTGGTAGTGGCTTTGGATACCCGCGGCCCCCCGTCTTGTCTCCAAACTCCTATCCGGAGGATTCACGAATGGCTGAGTCGAATGTGGCGAACGTCCCAAGCAAGGGAACCGGGATCACCAAGGAAGAGCGGATGGTCATCTTCGCCTCCTCCCTGGGCACCGTCTTCGAGTGGTACGACTTCTACCTGTACGGCTCGCTGGCCGCGATCATCTCCAAGCAGTTCTTCGTGGCGGTGAACGAGACCACCTCGTTCATCTTCGCCCTGCTCGCCTTCGCGGCCGGCTTCTTCGTCCGCCCCTTCGGCGCCATCGTCTTCGGCCGCATCGGCGACCTGATCGGCCGCAAGTACACCTTCCTCGTCACCATCCTCCTGATGGGCGGCGCCACCGTGATCGTGGGCGTGCTGCCCAACTACAACAGCATCGGCATCGCGGCGCCGATCATCCTCATCACCATGCGCATCCTGCAGGGCCTGGCGCTGGGCGGTGAGTACGGCGGCGCGGCCACCTACGTGGCCGAGCACGCGCCCAACGGCAAGCGCGGCTTCTTCACCTCCTTCATCCAGACCACGGCGACGCTGGGCCTCTTCATGTCGCTGATCGTCATCCTCTCCTGCCGCCTCGCCCTCGGCACGCAGGCCTTCGAGGAATGGGGCTGGCGCATCCCCTTCCTGCTCTCCGCCATCCTGGTCGGCATCTCCGTCTGGATCCGGCTGCAGCTGGCCGAGTCGCCGGTCTTCAAGCGCATGAAGGAGGAGGGCAAGGTCACCCGCGCCCCGCTGACCGAGTCGTTCCTGCGCTGGGGCAACCTCAAGATCGTGCTCCTCGTCCTCTTCGGCGGCGTCGCCGGCCAGGGCGTGGTCTGGTACACGGGCATGTTCTATGAGCTCTTCTTCCTGCTCCAGACCCTCAAGCTCGAGTCGCAGGCGGCCAACCTGATCGTGGCCTTCTCGCTGATCATCGGCACGCCGTTCTTCATCATCTTCGGCGCGCTCTCGGACAGGGTGGGCCGCAAGTGGATCATCATGGCCGGCTGCCTCATCGCCGCCCTGACCTACTTCCCCATCTTCAAGGCGCTCACCCACTACGCCAACCCGGCGCTCGAGGAGGCGACCATCGCCGACCCGGTCGTGGTGGTGGCCGACCCGGATGACTGCGCCTTCCAGTTCGACCCCATCGGCAAGAAGACCTTCAAGTCCTCCTGCGACCAGGTGAAGAGCATCCTCGCCAAGAAGGCCATCCCGTACACCAACGAGGCGGCCCCCCCCGGCACCATCGCCTCGGTGCGGGTCGGCCCCACGGTGGTGCAGAGCTTCAACGGCAACGAGCCGGGCATCGACTTCAAGGCCAAGAACGCCGAGCTCGCCAAGGCCCTGGGCGCCGCCACCAAGATGTACCCGGCCAAGGCCGACATGAGCCGCGTCAACACCCCCATGGTGATCCTGCTGCTCGTCATCCTCGTCATCTACGTGACGATGGTGTACGCGCCCATCGGCGCCTGGCTGGTCGAGCTCTTCCCGGCTCGCATCCGCTACACGTCGATGTCGCTGCCCTACCACATCGGCAACGGCTGGTTCGGCGGCTTCCTGCCCACCATCGCCTTCGCCCTGGTGGCCGCCACCGGCGACATCTACTACGGCCTCTGGTACCCCATCACCATCGCCCTCATGACCTTCGTCGTCGGCTCGCTGTTCATGAAGGACTCCGACACGCAGGGCTCCATCCACCACATCGACTAGCGGTGGGTCTCGGTTGATCGGCGGCCCCCGGTGCCCACGGCGCCGGGGGCCGCTTCCTTTCTTTCGTGGTAGATTGTTGCCATCCAAACCAGGCCGCGCCGCTCAGGTGACGAGGGCCGCTTCCATGAGGAGCTTCACGATGAAGTCGTCCGTACGCGCCGCAGCCGCCGCCGTCCTCTCCACCGCCGCCACCGCGGCCCTCGCCTCCGAAGGCCCCGAGGGGCTCGGTGAGATGCACGGCATCATGCCGCTCCTCTATCTCATCGGTGGCGTGGCCGCGATGGGCCTGGTGATCTGGCTGATGCTCAAGTTCATGAACCGCAAGGGCTAGGCCGGGGTTCCGGCCGATCGAGCCCAGCGAGCGCATCGGGTGGCCACGGGTCGCCCGATGCGTCCGAGTTCACGGGCTCGAAGGGCTCGACGCCCCGTCACCGCTCGCGAGATCATGTCCCCGACCAGGCGGCGCGCCAGCCCGAGGCCCCCGAAGGCCGATTCGCTGGGTTCCGCCCTGGCGTTCCTGCGGACCCTCTGGGCGGTCGACCACGGCATGGCCCAGCTCTCGGCCAGGATGAAGCGGTCCATCGGCGCCACCGGGCCCCAGCGGCTCGCCCTCCGGCTCATCGGCCGGAGCGAGGGCATCGGGCCGGCCGAGCTGGCCAGCCTGCTCCACGTCCATCGGAGCGCGGCCACCGGGATCGTCCAGCGGCTCGAGGCCGGCAGGCTGGTGGCGCGCCGGATCCACCCGGAGGACTCGCGCCGGTGGGTGCTCTCCCTCACGCCGGCCGGCCGGCGGATCGATCGGCGCCAGCGAGGCACCATCGAGGCGTGCGTCCGTCGCGTCCTGGCCCGCTCCAGCGCCACCGAGACGGCGGCCGCCGTCCGGATCCTGGAGCGGCTCGCCGGGGCCCTGGCCAGGGAGGACTGAGGGGGCAGGAGGCCGCCCGGCACCGAAGGCGCCGCGCCCCAACCAGCCACGGGCGCGGCGCACGCGCCGCGGTAAGGTGCTGGGCGGAGGCCCTCCACGTGCCAGCCGCCCAGGGACCCATTCCGCCTGCCGCCGCCGGGACGCGACCGGGGGGCGAGCCACCCGGGGCGAGCGCGCACGGGTCGATCCTGGTCGCCGTCCAGGGCCAGCCCGAGCAGGCGCTGGCGACCGGGCGGGCCCTGGCGGAGCGGCTCCACGCCCGCTTCGCGCCGCTCGAGCCGGTGGTGCTGGTGGGCTCCCAGCGCGGCGGCGTGGTGACCCTGGTGCCCCCGGAGCCGGAGGCGATGCGGCCGCCCGGCCCCCCGGCGGGCCTGACGCCGGCCGCGAGCCAGGGCGCCATCCCGGCCTCCGCCAGCCCGCTCGGACCGCTGCTCCGCGAGGGCGTGGCCCGGGGCGCCCTCGCCCTGGCCATCGTGGCCGCCGAGGCCCACGACCCTTCCATCGACTGGCTGGAGCGGCTGCTCTCGCCGGTGGTGGAGGGCGGCTTCGACTTCGTCTGCCCCGCCTACCTCCGGCACCGGACCGACGGAGCCATCAACACCGGCATCGTGGCGCCCCTCATCCGGACGCTCTACGGGCAGCGGCTTCGCCAGCCGCTCGGCATCGAGGCCGCCCTCTCGCCGACCCTGGCGCGGCGCCTGCTCGACGACGAGGACTGGCGGCGGCGGCCGGCCGAGGCCGGGTCCGACGCCTGGCTGCTCGCCAAGGTGCTCGGCAGCGGCGCGCGCGTGGCGCAGGCGTGGCTCGGCGCCTGGCCGCGCCCGTCGTCGGGACCCGAGGACCTGGGCGAGGTCCTGATCCGGGCGCTCGGCCTGGTGTTCGGCGAGATGGAGCGGAGCGCCGCCCAGTGGCAGCGGACCGGGCCGTCGCGCCCGGTGCCGACCTTCGGCAGCGGCGGCTTCGAGCCCGGCGGCGAGCGGCCCGATCCAGCCCGCCTCTTCGAGGCCTTCACGCGGGGCCTGCGCGACCTGCTCCCGGTCTGGAGCCTGGTCCTGCCGCCCGCCACGCTGCTGGAGCTCCAGCGGCACGCCGCGCGCCCCATCGAGGCGGGCGGGCTGCCGGACGAGCTCTGGGCCCGGGCCATCTTCGACTTCTCGGTGGCGCACCTGACCCGCCGGGTGGAGCGCCGCCAGCTGCTGCGCTCGCTGGCCCCGCTCTACCTGGGCTGGCTGGCCGGCCTGGCCCGCGACGCCGTCACCCTCGACGAGCCGGGCTTCGAGGCCAGGGTGGAGGCGACCGCCAGCGCCTTCGAACGGGAGAAGCGCTACCTCATCGCGCGCTGGCGCTGGCCGGACGAGTTCAACCCCTGAGGAGGTCGAGCCATGTGGGAACAGACCAAGAACACCTTCCTGGAGGCCGTCGAGCGCGTCGTCCACACGCTGGCCCGGCTGCTCCCCGGCCTGCTGGTGATGCTCCTGCTCACCCTGCTCTCGGCCGCCCTGGCGTTCGTGGCCTCGGCCCTGGTGCGACGGATCGGCGCCCGGCTCGAGGTCGACCGCCGCTTCCGCGAGTGGGGCATGGCGCGGCCCGCCCAGGCCGGCCACCTCGGCCCGACGCGCTTCACGGCCCGCCTGGCGGCCTGGACCGTGGTGGCCATCGGGTTCCTGGTCGGCCTGAGCGTCCTCGAGTCCAGCGCCACCAGCGCCCTGGCCCAGCGGCTCCTCGACTACGTCCCCCACGCCCTGGTGGGGCTCGTCATCCTCGCGGCCGGCGTGGCCGGCTCGCGGGCCCTGGAGCGGAGCATCCTCATCGGGTCGGTGAACATGGGGCTCCACTCGGCCCGCCTGCTCGGCCTCGGCGCCCGCTGGCTCCTGATCATCCTGGCCTCGGCCATGGCGCTGGAGCAGCTGGGCATCGGTGGCACCATCCTGACGGCCGCGTTCAGCATCCTCTTCGGGGGCATCGTGCTGTCGCTGTCGCTGGCCGTCGGGCTGGGGGCCCGGGAGGTGGTGGCGAGATCGCTCGAGCGCAGGTTCCAGGAACCGGAGAAGCGGGACGCCACGCCGGGCGAGCAGATCCACCACCTCTGACGGGGAGCGCCCGTGGAGCCGGACCACCAGGAAGGAGAGCGCCGCAGCGGCGTGCTGCTCCACCCCACCTCGCTCCCCGGGCGGTTCGGGATCGGCGACCTCGGCCCCGGCGCGCTCGCCTTCGCCGACTTCCTCGCCGAGGCGGGGCAGCGGCTCTGGCAGGTGCTCCCGCTCGGCCCCACCGGCTACGGCGACTCCCCGTACCAGTCGCTGGGCGCCCTGGCCGGGAACCCGCTGCTCGTCAGCCCCGAGCGGCTGGCCGAGGACGGGCTGCTCACGGCGGCGGAGCTGGCCGAGGCCCGCGTCGCGGGCGACGGCCCCGTCGACTACGGCGACCTGATCCCCCGCCGGCAGGCCCTGCTCGGTCACGTCTCCGAGCGCCTCGACGGGCGGGGCGGCCCCGCGCTGCGGCGCGACCTGGAGGCCTTCCGGGAGGAGCGGGCCGGCTGGCTCCCGGACCTGGCGCTCTTCCTGGCCCTCAAGGCCGCCCACCGGGGCGCCCCGTGGCCGGACTGGGCCCCCGGGCTGGCGAGCCGGGAGCGGGCCGCGCTGGCCCGCGCGGCCGGGCAGCTGGCCGCCGAGGTCGAGGCGCAGGTGGTGGCCCAGTTCCTCTTCGATCGGCAGTGGCGGGCCCTGCGGGCGCAAGCCCGGGCCCGGGGCGTCGAGCTGATGGGCGACCTCCCCATCTACGTGGCCCACGACAGCGCCGAGGTCTGGGCCCGGCGCGACCTGTTCCAGCTCGACCCGCGCGGCGCGCCCACCGAGGTGGCCGGGGTCCCGCCCGACTACTTCTCGGCCACCGGCCAGCGCTGGGGCAACCCGCTCTACCGCTGGGAGGACCGGTTCGAGGACTGCGCCGGCTTCCTCGCCGAGCGGGCGCGGGCCGCGCTGGCCTGGGTGGACGAGATCCGGCTCGACCACTTCCGCGGCTTCGAGGCCTACTGGTCCATCCCCGCCGGGGCCCCCACCGCCGAGGGCGGCCGGTGGCGGCCCGGCCCGGGCGCGGCGCTCTTCGACCGGCTCCGGCTCGCGCTGGGCCGGCTCCCCTTCGTGGCCGAGAACCTCGGCGTCATCACGCCGCCCGTCGAGGCGCTGCGGCGCCGCTTCGACCTGCCGGGCATGGCCATCCTCCAGTTCGCCTTCGGCACCGATCCCCAGGCGCCCGGCTTCAGGCCGCACCGCTACCAGCGGGACCTGGTGGCCTACACCGGGACGCACGACAACGACACGGTGGCGGGCTGGTGGGCCAGCCAGGGTGGCGACTCCACCCGGACCCCCGCGGAGGTCGCCGCGGAGAAGGCGCTGGCGCTCCGGTACCTGGATGCCGACGGCCGCGACATGCCCTGGACGATGCTGCGCGCGCTGCAGGCCTCGGTGGCCGGCACGGTGATCGCCCCGGTGCAGGACCTGCTCGGGCTGGGGAGCGAGGCCCGCATGAACCGGCCGGGCACCGCGTCCGGGAACTGGCGCTGGCGCCTGCGGGAGGGGCAGCTCACCGGCGCGCTGGCGGCGCGGCTCGGCGAGCTCTCCGGCCTGTTCGAGCGGGCCTGATCAGCCGTCGCGCCGCAGCTCGAACCAGTAGAAGGCGTACCCGCCGAGCGTGAGGAAGTACGGGTGCTCGCCGACGACGGGGAACGGCGTGTACCCCAGCATCTCCACCGGGGCCAGCCCCTTGAACTCGGAGAGGTCGAGCAGCGCCGGCTGCGCGTGCCGGGAGAGGTTGGCGACGCAGAGGATGGTGTCGGACTCCCAGCGCCGCACGAAGGCCAGGATCTTCCGGTTGGCCACCGGCAGGAACTCGATGGACCCTCGCCCGAACACCCGGAACTGCTTGCGCAGCCGGATCATGTTGCGCATCCAGTGGAGCAGCGAGGAGCGGTCCCCGAGCTGGGCCTCCACGTTGACGGCGGCCGTCCCGTAGACCGGGTCCGAGATGGGAGGCGAGTAGAGCCGATCCGCCGGCGCCGCGGAGAAGCCGGCGTTCGCGGCGCCGGTCCACTGCATGGGCGTGCGCACGCCGTCGCGGTCGGGGCGGTGCACGTCGTCACCCATGCCGATCTCGTCGCCGTAGTAGAGGACGGGGGTGCCGGGGAGCGAGAAGAGCAGGCCGTTGAGCAGCTCGATGCGCCGCCGGCCGTTCTCCACCAGCGGCGCCAGCCGGCGGCGGATCCCCACGTTGACCCGGGCCCGCGGGTCGCTGGCGTAGGCCAGGTTCATGTAGGCCCGCTCGTCCTCGCTCACCATCTCCAGGGTCAGCTCGTCGTGGTTGCGCAGGAAGAGGCCCCACTGGCACGAGGGCGGGATGGGCGGCGTCCGCTCGAGGATGTCGATGATGGGCTCGGCGCTCTCCCGCCGCAGCCCCATGAAGATGCGCGGCATCACCGGGAAGTGGAACGCCATGTGGCACTCGTCGCCCTCGCCGAAGTAGGGGCGCACGTCCTCGGGCCACTGGTTGGCCTCCGCCAGCAGCAGGCGGCCCGGGGCGTGGCGGTCGACGAAGGCCCGCAGGCGCCGGATGATGGCGTGCGTCTCCGGGAGGTTCTCGCAGGAGGTGCCGTCCCGCTCCACCAGGTAGGGGATGGCGTCGAGGCGGAAGCCGTCCACGCCCAGGTCGAGCCAGAAGCGCATCACCTCCTCGAGCTCCTCGAGGACGCGGGGGTTGTCGAAGTTGAGGTCCGGCTGGTGGCTGAAGAAGCGGTGCCAGTAGAAGGCCCCGGCCACCTCGTCCCACGCCCAGTTCGACTTCTCGGTGTCGGTGAAGATGATCCGGGTGCCGCCGTACTTCTGGTCGGTGTGGCTCCAGACGTAGTACTCGCGCTCGGGGGAGCCGGGCGGGGCCCGCCGGGCCCGCTGGAACCACGGGTGCTGGTCGGAGGTGTGGTTGACCACCAGCTCGACCAGCACCGCGATGTCGCGCCGGTGCGCCTCCTCGAGGAGCAGCCGGAAGTCGTCGAGCGTCCCGTAGCTGGGGTGGACGCCGCGGTAGTCGGCGATGTCGTAGCCGTCGTCCCGCAGCGGGGACGGGAAGAAGGGGAGCAGCCAGAGGCAGGTGACGCCGAGCGTCTCCAGGTAGTCGAGCTTCTCGGTCAGGCCCTGGAAGTCGCCGATGCCGTCGCCGTTGCCGTCGCAGAACGCCTTGACGTGCGTCTCGTAGATGACCGCGTCCTTGTACCAGAGCGGGTCGAGGGTGGTCCGGGTGGTCACGCGGGCTCCGGGCGCCTACCGGGCAAGGGGCCTTCCGTGCAGCTGGAGGAAGGCTACCGCATCCGGCCGACCATCGAGAGGCCCGGCCGGGGCGGCGCCCACCATCCCGGAGGCCCTCAGGCTCGGCCGCGATCCGGCGAGGCGGCCGGCCCGCGGGCGGCCCGGGAGGTGAGGTGCAGCGTCTGCGTCGGGAAGGCCATGGCGGTGCCGGCGGCCCGGACCACCCCCATGAACTGGAGGAGCACCTCCTGGCGGATCGCCTGGAACTGGCCCCAGTCGGCGGTCCGGAACCAGGCCATGACCTCGATGTCGAGGGAGAAGGCGCCGAACTGCTTGAGGCGGACCACCACGGTGTCGGGCCAGATGAGCGGGTGGCCCCGGAGCACCGCCTCGAGCCCCGCCAGCACCTCCCGCACCTGGTCGGCGCTGGTCTCGTAGACCAGGCCGAGATCGCAGGCCAGCCGGATCCGATCGCGCGCCGCGAACGACTCGAGCCGCATGTCGGCCAGCCGCCCGTTGGGGATGGAGACCAGGGTGCGGTCCAGCGTCCGGATGCGCGTCGACCGCAGCCCGATCGCCTCGACGGTCCCGACCAGCTCCTCCACCTTGATGAAGTCGCCTTCCCGGATGGGCTGGTCGAGGCCGAGGGAGAGCGCCCCGAAGAGGTTCTCCACCGTCTTCTGCGCGGCCAGGGCGAACGCCAGCCCGCCCAGGCCGAGGCCGGCCAGGAGGCTGCCCACCGGGTAGCCGAGCTCCGAGAGCGCGGCCACCACGGCCAGCGCGGCCACCACCACCTTGGCGATGCGGCCGGTGATGGAGAGGAGCGAGCGTGAGCCCGGCCGCTCGAGGGCCCACGGCGCCCTCGAGAGCGCGCTGGTGGAGACGTCGATGGCGCGCAGCAGCGACCAGAACACCACCACCAGGAGGCCGGTGCGCAGCGCCCGGTCCGTGACCAGCTGGATCGGCCGGGACATGTCGAGCCGCGCCAGGAGCAGCCCCGCGACGGCCAGGCTCCAGGCGAGCGTCAGCGGCCCTCCCAGCCGGCTGGCGATCTCGTCGTCCCACGTCGACCCGGTCCGCCTGGCGAGGCGAAGGAGCACGGCCCGGGAGACCCGGCCGAGGATGGCGCCGAGGGCCCAGGCCACGGGGGCCACGACCAGCAGGACCAGCCACTGCCACCACGGGAGGTCCATGGGCCCGGCCCGGAGCAGCGGCGCGGGCAGGCGGTCGAGCGCCCATCGGCCGGGCAGCCTCCCGTACCAGGTCGGGATCCGCTCCACCGTCGAGCGCGCGAACCGCCAGGTCCTCGCCTCCCCTTCGTCCAGCCGGGCCAGGCGCACCGGCTCCAGCTGGCCGGCCGCGCCGGGAACCCGTCCCAGCTCGTCCATGCCGGCCGGCAACCCGTCCCCCGGGCGGCCCTCGGGCGCGTCCGAGACCGCCTGCAGGTCGATCAGCAGGCTCCGGTCCAGCACGGCCTTCAGCTGGCGGGCCAGCGCCTCCCCGTCGGGCCGCTGCGCGGGCGCGAGGTCCAGGAGCGAGGCGGCCTCGCGGAACCGGCCGTCGTGGGTCAGGTCGAGGAAGCGCTCGACGAGCTCCCGCGGGGTCGCCGCGACGGCGCCGCCGGCGGGTCCTTCCGGCGGGGCGATCCCCGGCGCCGCCGTGACCTCGGCGATGGGCGGCGCCGCGGGCGTCGGCTGGGGGAGCGCCAGCAGGAGCGAGGCCAGGAGCGCGGCGATGACGTGGTCCATGGAGGCCGAGAATGCCACTCCCCGGCCGCGTCGGCACCTGCGACGCCACCGCACGGAGCCGCCCGGCCCGGGCCCGGCTGGTTTGACCTGCCGGGGTGGCTGTTCTACGTCTACGGGCGAGGTCATCCGACCCGGGAATCACCACCGTGCGCGCCGGCATCCGCTTCCTCCTGCTCCTCGTCGCCAGCCTCGCCCTGGTGGCCTGGGGCGCGTCGGCCCTCTTCAACCGCCAGGCCAGGGCCTGGGCCGACCGGGACACGGGCATGCGCGCCCGCCTGGCGGCCTCGGCGGCCGCCCCGTCGCTGGAGGAGGCCACCGGGCCCTCCGCCCGCCGGCTGCTGGACGCCATGGTCCGCGACGAGCGGCTCCTGGGCGCCGCCCTGTGCCTGCGTGACGGACGGACCGAGGTGGCCAGCAACGGCTTCCCGGCCTCGATGGGGTGCCACGCCCTGTCCAGCGAGGCGAGGGCCACCGGAGACGAGGGCTGGGATGGCACGGCCTCGACCCCGGCCGGGGCCGCCCACCTCACCGTGATCCCCGTCGCCACGGCCAGCGAGCAGCCCCGCCTGCTGCTGCTGGTCCACGACATGAGCTTCGTGGATCGCCGCGCCGACACCACGCGCCTCTACACCTTCCTCGCCTTCGGGCTGGTGGGCCTGCTCGGCGCGGCGGCCGCCAGCGTGGTGGCCCGCCTCTCCTGGCTCTCCTGGACCACGCAGCTCCGCACCGTCCTGCTCGCCCCCTTCCGCGCCATGGAGATGGCCACGCCGCGGCGCTTCCAGCCCCTCCTCTCCGACGTCCGCGACCTGGTCTCGAGCCTGGCCGTGGAGGAGGCCCGGAGCGAGGCGGGCTGGACCCCGGACCGGCTCCAGCAGGTGCTCCGGCGCCAGCTGGGCGGGGAAGGGATCCTGCTGGTCGCCAACCGGGAGCCCTACATCCACGAGCGGGACGGGCAGGGCGGGCTGCGGGTGGTGCACCCGGCCTCGGGCCTGGTCACCGCGCTCGAGCCCGTCATGCGCGCCTGCTCGGGCACCTGGATCGCCCACGGCAGCGGCAGCGGCGACTACGACGTCATCGACGGCCGGGACCACGTCCGGGTCCCGCCCGATCGGCCGGTCTACGACCTGCGCCGCCTCCGGCTCTCCCCGCAGGAGGAGCAGGGGTACTACTACGGCTTCTCCAACGAGGGGCTCTGGCCGCTCTGCCACGTGGCGCACGCCCGCCCGGAGTTCCGCTCCCGGGACTGGGCCATGTACCAGCAGGTGAACCGGCGCTTCGCCGACGCCGTGGCCGAGGAGGCGAGCTCGCCCGACCCCATCGTGCTGGTGCAGGACTACCACTTCGCCCTGCTGCCCACGTACCTGCGCCAGCGGCTGCCGCGCGCCACCATCCTCACCTTCTGGCACATCCCCTGGCCCAGCGCCGAGCGCTTCGGCATCTGCCCCTGGGCCCGCGAGCTGCTGGACGGGCTGCTGGGCAGCTCCATCGTCGGCTTCCACACCCAGGCCCACTGCAACAACTTCATCGAGTCGGTGGACCGCTACCTCGAGTCGCGCCTCGACCGGGAGCGGCAGTCGGTGGTGCAGGGCGGGCGCGAGACGCTGGTGCGGGCCTACCCCATCTCCATCGACTGGCCGAGCCACTGGTCGGTGGGCGCGGCCCCGGTGGCCGAGTGCCGGGCCCAGGTCCGGCGGGAGCTGGGGCTCCCGGAGGACGCGCTGCTGGGCGTTGGCGTCGACCGCCTCGACTACACCAAGGGGATCGAGGAGCGCCTGCTGGCGGTGGAGCGGCTGCTGGAGCGCTGGCCCCAGTACCAGGGGCGGTTCTGCTTCGTCCAGATCGCCGCCCCGAGCCGGGTCACCATCGACGCCTACCGCGCCGTGAACGAGCGGGTCGAGGCGCTCGCCGAGCGCATCAACCTGCGCTTCGGGCGCCAGGGCTGGCGCCCCATCATCCTGGAGCGCTTCCACCACGAGCAGCCCAGCCTCTTCCGCATGTACCGCGCCGCCGACCTCTGCTACGTGTCGTCGCTCCACGACGGCATGAACCTGGTGGCCAAGGAGTTCGTGGCGGCCCGCGACGACCTGCGCGGCGTCCTGGTGCTCTCCCAGTTCACCGGGGCCGCCCGGGAGCTCACCGAGGCCCTGATCGTCAACCCCTACGACATCGACTCCGCCGCCAGCGCGCTGGCGGCGGCGCTGGCCATGCCCCCCGACGAGCAGGAGGAGCGGATGCGGGCCCTGCGGGCCTTCGTCGCCGAGTTCAACGTCTACCGGTGGGCGGGGAAGATGCTGCTCGACGCGACGCGCTCCCGGCGCCGGGAGCGGCTGGCCTCCAGGCTGTCGGTGGGGCGGGAGCCGGGGCGATGACGGGCCGGCCCGTCCCGGGGGGGGCTAGCCTCCGCTGCTGCCGGCGCGCGGCCGCACCACGGTCACCGAGCAGGGCGCCTCGGCGGCCACCCGCGTGGAGACGAAGCTGCCCTTCATGGGCACGTCCGCCGGCGGCGCCCCGATCACCAGGTGGTCCACCTGGTTGACCCGCGCGTACTCCATCAGCGCCGCGGCCGGGTCCCCCGACTCGATCACGTGGTAGCTGATCCGCTCGGGCGGCAGCCCCAGCGGCTCGGCCCAGTTGCGCAGCAGCACCAGGTGCTTGATGCGCATCGAGGTCCCGGCCTCCTCCTCCTTGCCGCCGGCCAGCTCCGAGGCCGGCGGGATCACGGTCACGCAGGTGAGCCGCCGGTCCGGGTCGATGGCCAGCAGCCGCTTCACCACGTCGCGGAGCACCTGGAAGCGCTGCTCGTTCTTGTGCAGGGTGGCCACCGCCGCCAGCACGATCGACGCGGTGGAGAGCTGCTGGCTGGGCCGATCCAGCGGGGAGGGCTCGTAGCCGGTCGCCATGATCCAGCGCTTGAGCAGCGTCCCCGGCCCGGGGCGGCGCAGCCGCCGGCCCCGCTCGCCCACGGTCACCTGCTCCGGGTGCGCCAGGTCCGCGGCCACCTGCGCCGCCGAGGCGTAGCGGTCCGCGGCCTGCGCCTCGAGGCAGCGCAGGATCACCTCCTGCAGCCACTCCGGGCAGGCGGGGACGATCCGGCGCGGCGACATGGGCATGTGCCAGAGCCGGTGGCGGAGGGCGCGCTGGCTGGAGGGGGCGCCGAAGGGGTACTGGCCGGTGACCAGCTCGTAGAGGATGACGCCCAGCGCGAAGACGTCGCTGCGGGGATCGTGGCGCACCCCCAGCACCTGCTCCGGCGAGATGTACGGCCCCGAGCCCATGGGGTGGCGGAACTCCTCGGCCAGCAGGTCCGGGAAGTGGGCGTGGCGCGCCAGCCCGAAGTCGATGAGCACCGCCTCGCCGTCGGGGCGGAAGATGACGTTGCCCGGCTTGAGGTCGAGGTGCACCACCTCCTGCAGGTGGATGGCGTGGATGGCGCGCGCCAGGGCCGTCCCCACCCGCGCCACCTCGGCCGGCTCCACCGGCCCGTTCCCGACCCACTCCTTGAGCGACCGCCCCTCCACGAACTCCATCACCAGGTAGGGCTGGGCGGCGAGGTCCCCGGCGGCCACGAAGCGCGGGACGTGGGGCCCGGTGAGCGCCGCGTGCACCGTGGACTCCACCTCGTAGGTGACCACCGTCTCCGACGGCTCGCCGGGGCCGAGCCGGGGCACCTTGATGATGAGCGGGAAGCCGAGGTCGGCGCGCCCCGGCGGCGGCGTGGCCCGGAAGATGATCCCCATGCCCCCGCCGTGCAGCCGCTCACCCAGCGTGAAGCCGTCGACGACGTCGCCGGTCTGGAGGTTGGGGTTCACCGGCTCACTCCCCGCGCTCCAGCCGGAGCGCCAAGAACTCGGGCAGGCCGGCGGCGCGGATCTTGGCGGCCGCCGCCGACCAGTCGTAGGGCACCCGGTGGAAGGTCAGCGTGGCCCGCCCGGTGTCGAAGATGGCGTAGCACGCCGCGGTGTTGCCGTCGCGCGGCTGGCCGACCGAGCCGGCCACCGCCAGCCAGCCGCGGTGGGCCGGCACCGGGATGGCGACCCCGGGCACCGGCTTGAACGGCAGGGCGTGCCCGGTCCGGGTCAGGTGGTAGAGGGCCTGCTCGTGGACGTGGCCGGAGAAGACCCAGGTGGCGCCGGCCGCCGCCATGCTGTGGGCCGCCGCCGAGGCGTCGTGGACGTAGGTCCAGTCGGCAGGGCCGTTGGCGCTGGCGTGGACGAAGCAGATGGCGTCGCGCCGCACCACCAGCGGCAGGGCGGCCAGGAAGGCCAGCTGGCCCTGGTCGAGCTGCCGGCGGGTCCAGCCCACCACCGCCTCGGCGCTCTTGTTCATGGTCTCGGTGCCGGCCACCACCGCGGCGTCGTGGTTGCCGCGCACCACCACCGCCCCGGCCGCGGCCCGGGCCCGGACCCGGTCCAGCACCGCCGCCGGGTCGGCGCCGTAGCCGACCAGGTCGCCGAGGAAGGCGATCTCCTCGGCGCCCTGCTCCCCGGCGTGCTCGAGGCAGGCCTCGAAGGCCTCCAGGTTGGCGTGGATGTCGGCGAAGAGGGCGAGCTTCATGGGAGCACCTGGTCCACCGGCCTCAGAGCTGGCGCAGCGTCCGGGCGCCGAGCGCCCGGCGCAGGTAGAGGAACAGCTCGGCGGTGGCGACGGCGTCGGTCAGGGCGTCGTGGGCCAGGTAGTCGGGGAGGCCGAAGCGGCGCCGCGCCTCGGTGAGGTTGACGCTCGGATCCTCGCTGGCGTAGCCGGGGTTGGTGAAGCGCTGCCTGCGGTTGAGCTTGAGGATCAGCTCGACGGTGTCCACCACCGGCGGCGCCGGCCAGGGGCGGCCGTGGCGGGCGAAGGCCTGCTTGAGGAAGGCCACGTCGATGCCCTGGTGGTGGACCAGCAGCGCCCCCTCGCGCACCCGCCGGTCGACCTCGCCGAGCACCTCGGGCAGGGGCGGCGCCTCCCGCACCTCGCCCCGGACCAGCTGGTGGGCCCGCACCGACTCGGGACGGATCTCGCGCCCGTCCTCGGGGCGCACCAGCGTCCGGTAGGCCTCTCCGAGCTTGATGATGCCGGCGCGGATGGGGAGCATGCCGAGCGCGATGATGGGATCCCGCTTCGGGTCGAGCCCGCCGGTCTCGATGTCGAGGGACCAGTAGGTGACCGAGTCCCAGGCCGGCGAGGAGAAGAACACGGGACATTCTACCCCGCGGCCCGGCGACGGGGCCGAATCAGAAGGAGGCCTGGTAGTGGTAGGCGGCCATGTCCTGCCAGCTCTTGATGGCGCGGAAGGACTCCTTGAGGCGGCTGCGCTCGATGGCGGTGAGGCTGCTGAAGGCCACCTTGTTGAGGATGGGCTTCCCCTCCGAGGCCTGCTTGAGCTGCACCCGGAGCCGCAGGCCCAGCAGGAACTTGTAGGCCTCGCCGACCACGTTGAAGACCTCCTGGCTCATCAGGCCGGCCTTCACCGCCGCCTCGAGCCGGGCGTGGGTGTTCCGCTCCGACGAGCCGATCTCCAGCCCGTAGCAGCGGGCCAGCAGCACGATGGGCGCCAGCCCCTGCATCTTCAGGTCGAGCTCGGTCGACTCGCGCAGGCGCAGCACCAGCGAGCTGGGCGGCCGCAGGTCGAGGGCGGCGCGGGCCAGGTAGCGGAGGAAGATGGGGTGCTGGGCGGTGCTGCGGAGCGCGGCCTCCAGCGGCTCGATGTCGAGCGTGCCCCCCACCTTCCGGTAGTCGAAGAAGGTGGAGGCCTCGAGCAGCTCCTGCGGCTTGCGGGCCTCGAACCAGCCGGCGAAGCGCTGCGCCCAGTCCGACACGGTGCCGAGCCAGTTCTTCGCCATGTAGCCGCCGTGGCAGGGAGGAAACCCGGCCGCCTCGAGGTCGGCGTTGACGCGCTCGGCCAGCGACTGGTACCAGGCGCGCCGGGGCTCCCCCGCATCGTCGAAGACCAGGGCGTTGTCCTGGTCGGTGAGGAGGGTCTGCTCCATGCGCCCCTCCGAGCCCATCACCACCCAGGCATACGGCGCGGGGGCCGGGCCCAGGTCGGCCTCGGCGAAGGCGAGCAGCCGTCGCAGCAGGGCGTCGTTGAGGCGCGCCACGTAGCCGGCGATGACGTCGGCCTCCAGCCCGCCGGCCAGCAGCGTCGCCACCATCTCCGTCACCTTGGCGGCGTAGCCGGGCAGGCCGGACCGGTCCGCCATCCGCTCGACGCGACGGAGCACGGCCACCGGTCCCGGGGCGTGGACCTTGAGCAGGTCGGTGGAGGTGAGCACCCCCACGATCTCCTCGCCGCGCCGGATGGGCAGGTGGTGGCTGCCGGTGTCGAGCAGCGTGGTCCAGGCGGCCGAGACCGGCGTGGAGGCCTCCACCGCGCGCAGCGGGCGGGTGATGATGGTGGCCACCGGCGTCTCCGGCCCCAGCCCCTCGGCCAGCACGCGGTTCCGGAAGTCGCGGTCGGTGACGATGCCGGCCGGCTCGCCGCGGACCAGGACCGACGAGACCTTCTGGTCGCGCATGACGCGGGCCGCGTCACCCACGGTGGCCTCGGCCTCGACCCAGATGGCGGGGCGGCGCAGCAGCCGCCCCACCTCCAGCTGCAGGTCGGCCTTGAAGGTGGTCACCGGCGAGTGCTCCAGGCTGCTCTTGAGCCGCTGCGACATCCCCACCGCGAAGTGGCCGGCGAACTGGGCGTCGCCCATGAGCTGCTGGAACTGCGCCGCCGGCAGCCGGTAGGCGAGCAGGTCGTCCTCCACCCGCACGTCGAGCGTGGCCTTGCCGGTGATCAGCGAGGTGTACCCGAAGGTCTCCCCCTCCTCCAGCACCTGCAGCGTCTGCCCCTCGCGCTCCAGGCGGACCGAGCCCTTGCGGATGACGTAGAGGTGCTGCATCGGCTCGCCGCCGACCCGGACCAGCTCCGCGCCCGCGGGGTAGTAGCCGATCTCGAGCGAGGCGGCGGCCGCGTCGAAGAGCGCGGGCGGCAGGGCGTTGAAGGGCGGGGTGGCGCGGAGGAAGGCGACGGGATCGAGGGTGGCCATCCGGGGCGAGCTTACGCCAGCCGGCCCGCGACGCCCAGCGTGTCCCCCGGCGCGCGACGGCTCCGCTCCGGCCCGGAGGCCGATGGCCTCGGCGTGCCGCGCGCCCCGGCCACCGAGGAACCCGCCACGTGCTCCTCCCAGGCTGCGACAGGAAGGCGCACCCGGGGCGACAGCGATGCGCCGGCGCCGCAGAGGCTGCGCGCAGCCCTTGCGTCGGCGGCCATCGTGGACCGCGCCGGGGCGCGAAGATTGACGAACGTCACCGCCGCGGCAATCGGGCGACGGCAATCACTATGCGTGTCGCAATCTTTCTGCTAATTGGGACGGCCTCAACCTTCGTGCCCACCCGCAGGAGACGACGATGGACACCACCGCCAGGCCCGCCGACGCCAGCAAGAACGCCACCGAACTGATCGAGTCGCCGGCCTTCCGCGCGCTGGTGAAGACCCGCTTCGCGGTGAGCTCCGTGCTCCTCGTCCTGCTCTTCGTCGGCTACTACGGCTACATCCTGCTGGTGGCCACCCGCCCCGACGTGGTGGCGCGCCGCCTCTCCGACGCCCCCGACGCCATCACCAACCTCGGCCTGGTGCTGGGCATCGGCACCCTGATCTTCGCCTGGGTGCTCACCGCCATCTACGTGGTCTGGGCCAACCGCTCCTACGACCCCGAGGTCGAGCGGCTCAAGAACCAGCTGAAGCGCTGACGCCGTCCACGACCTCCGGAGACCGACCACATGCCTCCCGCCACCGCCGCCGCCCCGGCCTACGAGTCCACGCTCGGCCACCCCACCTTCGCCTCCGTCGGCTTCTTCTTCCTCATCGTCCTGGTGACCCTGATCGTCACCTACTGGGCGGCGCGGAAGACCAAGACCTCGTCGGAGTACTACGCGGCCGGCCGCAGCGTGTCGGCGGCGCAGAACGGCCTGGCCCTGGCCGGCGACTACATGTCGGCCGCCTCCTTCCTGGGCATCTCCGGCATGGTGGCGCTGAAGGGCTACGACGGGATGATCTACGCCACCGGCTGGCTGATGGGCTGGCCGGCGCTGATGTTCCTGGTGGCCGAGCCGCTCCGCAACCTCGGCAAGTTCACCTTCGCCGACGTGGTGGCCTACCGCCTGCGGCAGGGGCCGGTCCGCATCGCCGCGGCGGTCGGCGGCATCCTCACCACCATCTTCTACACCATCGCCCAGATGGTCGGCTCCGGCTCGCTCATCGCCCTCATGTTCGGCATGCCCTTCGTGCTGGCCGAGGTGCTGGTGGGCGCGGTGATGCTCCTCTACGTCCTCTTCGGCGGCATGCTGGCCACCACCTGGGTGCAGATCATCAAGGCGGTGCTGCTGCTCTGCGGCGTCACCGTGCTGACCGTGCTGGTCCTCTCCCACTTCGGCTTCAGCCTGCCGGCCCTCTACAAGGCGGCCAACGACCTCTACCCGGCGCAGCACCTGCTGGTGCCGGGCGACCTGACCAAGTCGCCCGTCGACGCCGTCTCGCTGGGCCTGGCGCTGATGTTCGGCCTGCTCGGCCTGCCCCACATCCTGATGCGCTTCTACACCGTGCCCGACGCCAAGGCGGCGCGCGTCTCGGTGCTCTACGCCACCGGCCTGATCGGGTACTTCTACCTGATCATCCCCATCGTCGGCTTCGGCGCCGCCGTGCTGCTCTCGGTGAAGGGCGCCGACGGGTCCCTGCTCGCCTTCGGCCAGGAGGTCATCCGCAGCTTCGACAAGGGCGGCAACATGGCGGCGCCGCTGCTGGCCGAGGCCATGTGGGGCTCGGCCTTCCTCGGCTTCATCGCCGCGGTGGCCTTCGCCACCATCCTCGCGGTGGTGGCCGGCCTGACCCTGGCGGGCGCCTCGGCCTACTCCCACGACATCTACGTCAGCGTCATCAAGAAGGGGCGGGCCACCGAGGAGGAGCAGGTCAAGGCGGCCAAGATCGCCACCGTGGTCTTCGGCATCGTCGCCGTGGCCATGGGCATCGCCTTCCAGGGCCAGAACGTGGCCTTCATGGTCGGCCTGGCCTTCGCCATCGCCGCCAGCGCCAACTTCCCGGCGCTGCTGATGTCGATCGTCTGGAAGCGCTTCACCACCTGGGGCGCGGTCTGGTCGATCCTGGTGGGCGCGGTCACCTCGGTCGGCATGATCGTGCTCTCCAAGACGGTCTGGGTCGACCTGTTCCACTTCGAGCACGCCATCTTCCCCATGAAGAACCCGGCCATCTTCTCGATGTCGGCCGCCTTCCTGGCCGGGATCGTGGTTTCCCTGCTCACCCCCGAGCCCGAGGCGCAGAGCAAGTTCGAGTCGGAGAAGCTGCGCACCTACCTCGGCATCGGCGCCGAATAGCCGGCGCCCGCCCCGCGGCGGCGGAGATCGGGGCGGGCCTGTCCGGGCCCGCCCCGCTGCCGCTCCGGGCTACCCCAGCTCGGGAACGTGGCGGGCCAGCAGCCGCCGCAGCGGCGCCAGCTCCGGCTGCCGCGCCAGGGCCTCGCGCACGTAGCGCAGCGAGGCCGGGATCGAGACCAGGAAGCCCGGGTTGCCACGCACCCGGTCGATGAAGACGAAGCGGCCGGCGTCCTTGAGCTTGCGCTGCACCGTGAGCAGGTCGAAGGTCTCGCGGAACGGCCCGGAGGGGAGGCGCGGCCCGCCCTCGGCCTCGAGCCGCTCCAGGTAGCGGTGCAGCATGGCCTCGACGAGGTCGTCCGGCAGCTCGACGTAGCTGTCGCGCAGCAGCGCCACCAGGTCGTACTGGCGCGGTCCCAGCAGGGCGTCCTGGAAGTCGATGACCGCCTGCTCGCCCCCCGCCAGCACCATCAGGTTGCGCGACTGGTAGTCGCGGTGGGTGAAGCCGCGCGGCTCGGCCGCCAGCGCCGCGGCGATCCGATCGAACCACCCGTCCAGCTCGGACCGCTCGCCGGCCGTGAGCGCCGCCCCCTTCCACGCCTCCAGCAGCCACTCGCGGAAGTGGTCCAGCTCCCAGCGGTAGAGGCCGGCCTCGAAGGCCCGCGTGAAGGCCACGCAGCCACCGGGGTGGGCCTCGGCCCGAGCCCGGAGCCGGGCCAGCTGGTCGACGGCCCGCTGGTAGAGGCCGGCCGGGGCGTCCCCGGCCAGCAGCCGGGTCTCCAGCATGTCGTCGCCGAGGTCCTCCAGGACCATCAGCCCCTCGGCCTCCTCGAAGGCGAGGATGGCCGGCACCCGCACGCCCAGGCCGGCCAGGTAGCGCTGCACGTCCACGAAGGGATCGACCGGAGGCCGCCCGCCCGCCGTCACCTCCTCGGGCGCGGCGCCCACCGGCATCACCATCACCACCTGGGAGGCGGGCGCGGCGCCCACCCGCCAGTAGCTCCGCATCGAGGCGTGGCCGGCCAGCCTCGTCACCGGGAGTCCGTGGGTGGGGCGACCGGTGGCGCGGGCCACGGCGTCGCGGACGCGCTGCTCGGTGGCGTGATCCTGGCTCATCGGCCGTGTCCTCGGGCCCCCGGGCGCGCGTTGACGCCCCCCGGGGCCACGCCTATAAGGGCTCGACCTTCCTCCCCCGGAGCGCGCCCATGGCCTACCACGAGAACGTCCTCTCCGCGATCGGCCACACGCCGCTGGTCAGGCTGGGCAAGGTGGTCGGCCCCCGCTCCGCCACCGTGCTGGTGAAGCTCGAGTACATGAACCCGGGCGGCTCCATCAAGGACCGCATGGCGCTCCACATCATCGAGAAGGCGGAGCGGGCCGGGCTGCTCAAGCCCGGCAGCACCATCGTCGAGAACACCAGCGGCAACACCGGCGTGGGGGTGGCGCTGGCCGCCGCCGTCAAGGGCTACCGCTGCATCTTCACCATGCCGGACAAGATGTCGAAGGAGAAGCAGGACACGCTCAAGGCCTTCGGGGCGCAGGTGATCGTGACCCCCACCAACGTGCCGGCCGAGTCCCCGGAGAGCTACTACTCGGTGGCCAGGCGCATCGCCGCCGAGACGCCCAACAGCTTCTACCTGAACCAGTACCACAACCCCGACAACATCGAGGCCCACCAGGTGACCACCGCCCCGGAGATCTGGGAGCAGACCGGCGGCGCCTTCGACGCCTTCGTGGCCGGGGTCGGCACCGGCGGGACCATGAGCGGCTGCGGCCGGTTCTTCAAGGCCCGCAACCCCGCCATCCTGTGCATCGGCGCCGACCCGGTCGGCTCGGTCTACCACTCGATGTTCAAGACCGGGAAGCTCTCCACCCCGCACGTCTACAAGGTCGAGGGGATCGGCGAGGACATGATGTGCGGCGCCATGGACCTCTCGGTCCTCGACGACGTCCGCCAGGTGAACGACGCCCAGGCCTTCACCATGGCGCGCCGGCTGGCGCGCGAGGAGGGGATCTTCGCCGGCGGCTCGTCCGGCGCGGCGGTCCACGTGGCGGTGCAGGTGGCGGCCGAGCTGGGCGCGGGCAAGACCGTGGTGGTGCCGCTCCCCGACGGGGGGCGCAGCTACATCTCCAAGTTCTTCTCCGACGAGTGGATGCGCGACAACGGCTTCCCCCTCGGCGACGGCAGCCCCTCGGTGGCCACCGCCACGGTGAAGGACGTGCTCGGGTCCCGCCGCGGCGCCGTCATCACCGCCAGGAAGACCGACAAGGTCGAGGCCGTGGTCAAGAAGCTCAAGGAGCACGACATCTCGCAGATGCCGGTGGTGGACGACGGCGGGCGCGTCATCGGCATGATCCACGAGTACGACCTGCTCAACTTCCTCATCGAGGGGAAGCACCGGCTCTCCGAGGTGGTGGAGCCGCTGGTGCAGCCCCTCCAGGGCACGGTCGGCCCCGACACGCCGGTGGCCAGGCTGCGCGACATCTTCAACGACGACAACGTGGCGGTGGTCCGCGAGGGGGACTCGGTGACCGGCATCCTCACCAAGATCGACCTCATCGACTTCCTCGGGCAGCGCATGAAGTAGCCGGCGCCCCGCGCCGAGGAGTCGAGCCATGGCCGAGCAGCAGAGCCGCTTCGAGACGCTGGCGATCCACGCCGGGCAGCACCCCGACCCGACCACCGGCGCGGTGATGACGCCGGTCTACCTGACCTCGACCTACGTGCAGGACGGCCCCGGGGGCCACAAGGGCTTCGAGTACAGCCGGACCCAGAACCCGACCCGCCACGCGCTGCAGGACTGCCTGGCCGCGCTGGAGGGGGCCCGCTTCGGGCTGGCCTTCGCCTCGGGACTGGCCGCCACCGACGCCATCCTCCACCTGCTCTCCGCCGGCGACCACGTGCTGGCCAGCGACGACGTCTACGGCGGCACCTTCCGCCTCTTCGACAAGGTCTACCGGCGCCACGGGCTGGAGTTCACCTTCGTGGACATGACCGATCCCGCCAACGTGGAGCGCGGGCTCCGGGACAACACCCGGCTGGTCTGGATCGAGAGCCCGACCAACCCCATGCTCAAGATCGTCGACCTGGCGGCGGTGGCCGGGCTGGCGCGGCGCCGGGGCGCCCTGAGCGTGGTCGACAACACCTTCGCCACGCCGTTCTTCCAGCAGCCGCTGGCGCTGGGCGTCGACGTGGTCACCCACTCCACCACCAAGTACCTGAACGGCCACTCCGACGTGATCGGCGGCGCCGTCATGCTGAGCGATGCGGCGCTCCACGACCGGCTCAAGTTCCTGCAGAACGCGGTGGGCGGCGTCCCCTCCCCCATGGACGCCTTCCTGGTGCTGCGCGGCCTGAAGACCCTCCACGTCCGGATGGCGCGGCACGCCGAGAACGCCCTGGCGCTGGCCCGCTTCCTCGAGGGACACCCCCAGGCCGAGCGGGTGATCTACCCGGGCCTCCCCAGCCACCCCCAGCACGCGCTGGCGGCGCGCCAGATGAAGGGCTTCGGCGGCATGCTGGCCTTCACCATCCGTGGCGGCCTGCCGGCGGCGGTGGCCTTCCTCAAGGCGGTGAAGGTCTTCGCCTGCGCCGAGTCCCTCGGCGGCGTGGAGAGCCTCATCGAGCACCCGGCCATCATGACCCACGCCAGCGTGCCCCCCGAGGCCCGGGCCGCCCTCGGCATCGCCGACGGCCTCATCCGCGTCTCCGCTGGCATCGAGCACGTCGACGACCTGCGCCAGGACCTCGAGCGCGGCTTCGCCGCGGCCCGCGCCGCGGTCCCCTGACGGCGCCGCTGCGCGCGGGACCAGGCGCCGGGTTATGGTGCGCGCCATGTTCGCCGCCATCGCGCTGCTGCTCGCCCTCGCCGCCCCGGCCGCCGCACCGGTGCCGCCTCAGGCCCCCGCCGAGCCGCCCCCGCCGTTGCGTGCCGCCGCCGCCCGCACCGTGACGGCCCTGCTGCAGCGCCACGGCGAGGCAGAGCGGGCCCGCATCGAGCGCGGCGTCCGGCAGGGGCCGGCGCCTGGCGCCCCGCCGACGGCGACGCAGCGGCCTTCGAGGCGCTCTGCACCGCCCAGTTCGCGCCGGCCGGCCCGGCCCTCGACGCCCTCTTCATCCGGCTGGAGGCGGCGCTGGAGCAGCTGGCCGGGCACGCCGTGGAGGTGAACCGCGAGCTCTCCCGCTGGGCGGTCCTCGACCTCGGCCCTTTGCAGCCCGTCGACCCGCTGCTCTCGGCCTTCGACGCCGGCGCCCACACCGTCGACGACCTCTTCGCCGGGCAGGTCGCCTTCGCGGCGCTGCTCAACTTCCCGCTCACCACCCTGGAGGAGCGGCTCGCCGCCGGGGACGGCTGGACCCGCCGCCAGTGGGCCGAGGCCCGGCTGGCCGGCCGCTTCGCCCAGCGGGTCCCCGCCGCCGTGAACCAGCGGATCGCCGCCGCCACCTCGCGGGCCGAGCTCTACGTCGCCGGCTACAACGTCTACCCGCACCACCTGCTCGACGCGCAGGGGCAGCGGCTCTTCGGGAAGGGGCCGCGGCTCCTCTCGCACTGGAACCTGCGCGACGAGATCAAGGCCCAGTACGCCCAGCCCGGCGGGCTGGCCCGCCAGCGGGCGCTCCAGCAGGTGATGAGCCGCATCGTCGACCAGACCATCCCCGCGGCGGTCGTCGACGATCCCGGCGTCGACTGGAACCCGTGGAGCAACGCGGTGCAGCCGGCCCCCGCCGCCGAGCTGGAGCGGGGCCAGCCGCGCGCCGCCGTGGATGCCGCCCGCGAGCCCGACACCCGTTACGCCCGCTGGCTCGACACCTTCCGCGCCGTGAAGGCCGCCGACCCGTACGTGCCCTCGGCGCCGACCTGGGTGGCCCGCAGGTTCGAGGTGGACCGCGAGCTGCCCGAGGCGCGGGTGGTGGCGCTGCTCGAGGAGGTGCTGGGCGCCCCCGAGGTGCGGCAGGTGGCGGCCCTGATCCAGCGGCGGCTGGGCCGCCCGCTGGAGCCCTTCGACATCTGGTACGACGGCTTCCGCCCGCGCAGCCGGTACACCGAGGCCGAGCTGGACGCGCGGACCCGGGCCCGCTACCCGACCCCGGCCGCCTTCGAGGCCGACCTGCCGCGCCTGCTCGGCGCGCTCGGCTTCACGCCCGAGAAGGCCGCCTGGCTGGCGGCCCGCATCACCGTCGATCCGGCCCGCGGCGCGGGCCACGCGCTGGGCGCCGCCCGGCGGGGCGACCAGGCCCACCTGCGCACCCGGGTGGGCGCCGGCGGCATGGACTACAAGGGGTTCAACATCGCCGTCCACGAGCTGGGGCACAACGTCGAGCAGACCTTCTCGCTCCACGAGGTGGACTCGACGCTGCTGCAGGGGGTCCCCAACACCGCCTTCACCGAGGCGGTGGCCTTCGTCTTCCAGGCCCGCGACCTGGAGCTGCTGGGGCTGCCGCCTGCCGACGCCGAGGCCAGGCGGCTGCTGGCCCTGAACGACCTGTGGATGACCTGGGAGATCGCCGGCGTGGCGCTGCTCGACCTCGAGGCCTGGCGCTGGATGTACCGGCACCCTGCGGCCACCCCCGCCGAGCTGCGCCAGGCCGTGCTCCGGATCTCACGCGAGCTCTGGAACCGCTGGTACGCCCCGGTGCTGGGCCCCCGCGACGCCACCCTGCTGGCCGTCTACTCCCACCTGGTCAGCTCCCTCCTCTACCTGCCCGACTACCCGCTCGGCCACCTCATCGGCGTCCAGCTGGAGCGCCACTTCGCGGCGCTGCCGCCGGGGGCGCTGGGGGCCGAGGTGGAGCGGGTCACCCGCTTCGGGAACCTGGGGCCCGATCCGTGGATGAGGAACGCCGTTGGCCAGCCGGTCTCGGCCCGGCCGCTGCTGGAGGCCGCCGCCGCCGCCCTGGCCGCCTCGCCGGAGGTTTCCCGGTGAACGAGCCCATCGTCGAGGTCACGCGCCGGGGCGCCGAGCGGCTGCAGAAGGGCCACCTCTGGATCTACCGCGGCGACGTGTCCAAGGCGCCGGGGGCCGTCGCCGGCGATGCGGTGGCGGTGGTGGACGGGCGGCGCCGCTTCCTCGCCAAGGCCTGGTGGTCGGAGAAGTCGCAGATCGCCCTGCGGGTGGTGACCCGCGAGGAGGAGGCGGTCGACGAGGCCTTCCTGGCGGGCCGGATCGCCTCGGCGCTGGAGCTGCGGCAGCGGGCCTTCCCCGGTGAGACCGCCTGGCGCCTGGTGCACGGCGAGGCCGACCTGCTGCCCGGGCTGGTGGCCGATCGGTACGGCGAGGTGGCGGTGCTGCAGACCCTGGTGCCGGCCACCGAGCGGCGCAAGGCCCTGCTGGCGGAGCTGGTGGCCTCGGCCACCGGCGTGACCTCGGTGGTGGAGCGGAACGACGTGCGGGTGCGGGAGCTGGAGGGGCTGGCGCAGGTGAAGGGGGTGCTGCGCGGCCCGCCGCCCGGGCCGCTCGAGTACCGCGAGGGCGAGGTGCGCCTGCGCATCGACGTCCTCACCGGGCAGAAGACCGGCGCCTTCCTGGACCAGCGCGAGAACCACGTCCGGGCCGGCGAGTACGCCCGCGGGCGCTGCCTCGACTGCTTCGCCTACGCCGGCGGCTTCGCGCTCCAGCTGGCGCGGCGCGGCGACCAGGTCACGGCGGTGGAGATGCAGCCGACCGCCTCGGCCCTGCTGCGCGCCAACGCCGAGCTGAACGGCACCCGCAACCTCGAGCTGGTGGAGCTGAACGCCTTCGACTACCTGCGCGACCGCGCCGAGGAGCCGCCCGCCTTCGACACCGTGGTGCTCGATCCGCCCGCCTTCGCCAAGAACAAGGAGGCGCTGCCGGCCGCCCGGCGCGGCTACAAGGAGATCAACCTGCGCGCCTTCCAGGTGCTGAAGCCCGGCGGCGTGCTGGTGACCGCCTCCTGCAGCTACCACCTGTCCGAGGCGCTGCTGGAGGAGCTGGTGCTGGAGGCGGCCCGCGACGCCGGGCGCGACGTGCAGGTGCTGGAGCGCCGCGGGGCCGGCCGCGACCACCCCGTGCTGCTGGGCGTCCCGGAGACCCGCTACCTCAAGGTGCTCTTCCTCCGCGTGGTTTGAGGGCGCTACGATGGCTCTCCCCTCGTCCCCGGGAGCTTGACGGAGATGGCCATCCGGAGGAGCGACCTCGATGACCGGCAGCGGGCGGCGCTCGACGCCGCGCCGCTCCTCTCGCGGCTGGCGCCCGCCGATCGCGGCCTGCTGCTGGACCGCGTCGAGTACCTCCGGCTGGCGCCGGGGGTGCGCGTCCACGGGGACGCCGACGCCGGCCGCCACCTCGACCTGATCGCCGAGGGGCGGGCGGTGTGCCGGCGCGAGCAGCTGGCGGTCCGGCACCTCGGCCCGGGGGACCACTACGGCGAGCTGTCGCCCCTGGGCGAGCGCCACCTCGGGGAGCAGGTGACCAGCGAGGGGCCCCTGCTGGTGGCCCGCATCTCCACGGCCCTGTTCGACGAGCTGGAGCGGCAGGCGCCGTCGCTGGCGCTCCAGCTGGCGCTGGCCGCCGTCGACGGCCTGGGCCAGGAGCTGGCGCGGCTCTCCGGCGACCTCGCCACCGGGCTGCGAGGCCGCTCCGCGCCTCGCGCCCGCACCATCCGCGCCGCCGTGCTGGGCCACGTCCGCGAGGTGGCCACCGGGACGCGGCTGCGCGACATCCTCCCGGCCCGCCACGACGGGGCGCTGGTGGTGGCCGGCCTCCTCAACTCCCGGCCGGCCTCGCTGCACACCCCCGTGTACACCGACAGCGCCGTGGCCCCGCTCACCATGGCCCACTGGGAAGGCCGGCAGGTCTACGCCCAGTCGGTCGGCCTGCTGCTGCTCGAGGCGGCCCTGGCCGAGGCCCCGCAGCTGCGGGTCCGGATGGGACCGTCGCGGGGGGTGATCCAGGTGGTGCAGGTGGAGGGGTCCCCGGGCGGCGTGCCCCCCGACCTGGCGGCGCGCCTCCACGCCGCCATGGCCTCGCTCGCCGCCGCCGACGCGCCGTTCCGGGTCGAGTACTGGGCCACCGACGAGGCCCGCGCCTGGTTCGCCGAGCGCGGCTGGACCGACGCCGCCGAGCTGCTGCGGCTGCGGCGCCCGTCGACCGTCCGGCTGGTCTCCTGCGGGAGGTGCTACGCGCTCTTCATGGGCCCGCTGGTGCCGTCCACCGGCCTGCTCACCGGCTTCACGCTGGAGCCGCACCCGGACGGGCTGGCCCTGGGGCTGGGCCCGGAGGATCCGCGCGGCCGCGGCCCCCACCTGGCGCCGGCCGACCGGCCCGACCGCGACGGCGGCATGGTGCGGGAGCACCAGCGCTGGCTGCGGTCGATGGAGCTGCAGAGCGTCGGCGCCTTCTCCGAGCGGTGCATCGACGGTCGCGTCTCGCAGATCATCCGGGTCGCCGAGGGGTTCCACGAGAAGCAGATCGGCCGCATGGCCGACCACATCGCCGCGGCGCGGGAGCGGGTCCGCGTCATCTCCATCGCCGGCCCGTCCTCCTCCGGCAAGTCCACCTTCATCAAGCGGCTCACCGTCCAGCTCCAGATCGACGGCGTCAACCCGGTGGCGCTGTCGCTCGACGACTACTACGTCGAGCGGGAGAAGAACCCGCGCGATCGGCGCGGGGAGTGGGACTTCGAGGCGCTGGAGGCGCTCGATCTGGAGCTGCTCCAGGACCACGTCCGCCGGCTGCTGGCGGGGGAGACCATCCGCACCGCCACCTACGACTTCAAGACCGGCCACTCCCACCCGGCCGGCGGCCCCGAGCTGCAGCTGCGCTCCGGCGACCTGCTGATGCTGGAAGGCATCCACGGGCTCAACCCCCGGCTGCTCGACGGCATCCCGCGTCCCGGCGAGCACTTCCGCATCTTCGTCCACCCGGCCACCACCCTCCCCTTCGACCGGCTGACGCGGGTGAGCGCCACCGACCTGCGGCTGCTCCGCCGCATCGTCCGCGATCGCCACCAGCGCGGATACCGCGCCGCCGACAACATCGCCCGCTGGCCGTCGGTGCAGGCCGGCGAGCGCGAGCACATCTTCCCGTTCCAGGCCGAGGCCGACCTGGTCTTCGACTCGTCGCTGGTCTACGAGCCGGCGGTGCTCAAGATCTACGCCGAGCGCTACCTGCTGGAGGTGCCGCCGGACCACGCCGCCTACCCGACCGCCCACCGGCTGCGCCACCTGGTGGAGCGGTTCGTCTCCATCCACCCCGACCACGTCCCCCCCACCTCGCTGCTGCGCGAGTTCATCGGCGGCAGCGGCTTCGAGTACTAGGACCCCCGATGCGCCTCTTCCGCAAGCGAGCCGGCGAGGGCGCCACCGAGCGGCGCCTGCGCGCGCTGGTGGGGCAGGCCCCCAGCATCTTCTTCGTGCTCGACCTCGACGGGCGGGTGGTGATGGCGGAGGGGCGGCTGCTGCGGGCGCTGGGGCGCCGCGCCGCGCCGGGCGTGGGGCGCACCATCGACGACCTCTTCCCCGACGCCGCCTGGGTGAGGGAGGCGGTGCAGCGCGCCCGGAGCGGGCGGATCGCCACCGCCCGCGGACCGCTGGGCGATCGCTACTACGAGGCCCGCCTCGCGCCGGTCCGCGACGACAAGGGGCAGCTGCTCGAGCTGGTGGGGCTGGCCTCGGACACCACCGAGCTGCACGAGGCGGAGGAGCGGCTGCGGCGGCAGGCCTTCCGGCTGGAGGCGCAGGCCGAGGCCTCGCGCGCCTTCGCCAGCGGCCTCGACGAGCAGGCCACCCTGGACACGGTGGCGCGGCGCCTCTCCGAGCTGATCGGTGACGGGGCGCTCATCCGGCTGGTCTCTCCCGACGGCGGCTGGCTGGTCCCGGCGGCCCTCCACCACCCGAATCCGGCCCGGGCGGCCCTGCGCCGGGAGGTGCTCCAGGCGGCGCCGCAGCGGGTCGGCGAGGGGATCACCGCCCGGGTGCTGGCCACCGGCGAGACCCTGCGCATCCCCGAGCTGACCCGGGGCTTCGTCCGCGCCAACATGAAGCCGGAGTACTGGCCCTACCTCGACGGCGCCACCTCGATGCTGATCGCCCCGCTGGCCCGGCGCGGCCAGGTCATCGGCCACCTCACCCTCACCCGCGACCTGGGCGGCCCGGGCTACACCCGCGAGGACGAGACGCTGCTCGACGACCTGGCCCACCGCGCCGCCCAGGCCATCGAGAACTCCCGGCTCTACGGCCAGGCGCAGGCCGCGGTGGTGGCGCGCGACGAGTTCCTCTCCATCGCCTCCCACGAGCTGCGCACGCCGCTCACCTCGCTGCGGCTGGCGCTGGAGAACCTGCGGCGGATGATGGTCCGCGAGGGGGCGGTGGGCGCGGCCGGCGGCTCCATCGACCGGGTGCTGACGGCCTCGGAGCGGGCCGGCCAGCGGCTGGAGAAGCTGGTGGAGGCGCTCCTCGACGTGTCGCGCATCCACATGGGCCGGCTCGAGCTGGACGTCGCCGAGGTGGAGCTGGGGGCGGTGGTGGCCGAGGCCGCCGCGGCCCTGGCCGACGAGCTGGCGCAGGCCGGCTCCCCGCTCGACATCCGCGGCGAGCCGGTGGTGGGGCGATGGGACCCGCTGCGGGTGGGCCAGGTGGTGGTCAACCTGCTGGCCAACGCCGCCAAGTACGGCGGCGGCAAGCCGGTGGAGATCCGCTACGGCGCCCAGGGGGACCGCGCCTTCCTGCAGGTCCGCGACCACGGCATCGGGGTGGCCGAGGCCGACCAGCGTCACATCTTCGAGCGCTTCGAGCGGGCGGTGTCGAGCCAGAACTACGGTGGCCTGGGGCTGGGGCTCTACATCGTGAAGCGGATCGTCGAGGCCCACGGCGGGACCATCCGGGTGGAGAGCGCACCGGGCAGCGGGGCCGCGCTTCCTGCTCGACCTCCCGCGCCAGCCGGTGGTGATGATGCCGCCGCCGGAGCCGCTGGACCCGGACTGAGCCGGGCCCCGGGGCCGAGCGGACCCGGCGCTCGACCCCGCGAGCCCCGTCCGCTACAAGTCGGGGACCGGAGGCCCACGTGATCTCCACGCTCATCCTGCTCCTCGCCGCGGCGCCGTCGGCGGCGCCGGCCGATCCACCCGCCTGGCTGCTGGACGCCACGCTGGCCGACGGGCAGGCGGCGGCGCGGCTCGCCGAGCTCACCGACACCATCGGCCCGCGGCTCACCGGGTCGCCCGGGGCCGACGCCGCGGTGGCGTGGGCGCTGCGCGGCTTCCGGATCGACGGGCTCCGGGCCTGGACCGAGCCGGTGACGGTGCCGGCCTGGCGCCGCGGCGAGGAGCGGGGCGAGCTGCTGGCCGGGGGCCCGGTGACGAGGCCGCAGGCGCTGGCGGTCACGGCGCTGGGCAACAGCCCGGGGACGCCCGCCGGTGGGCTGGCCGCCGAGGTGGTCGAGGCCAGGTCGATCGAGGAGCTGCAGGCGCTGGGCGAGGCCGTGCGCGGCCGGTGGGTCCTCTTCAACCACGCCATGGGGGCGGGGGCCGGGTACGGCGACACCTCGGTGCTCCGCGTCCGCGGTCCGGCCGCCGCGGCCCGCCTCGGCGCGGCCGGTGCCCTGGTCCGCTCGCTGGCCACCGCCTCGCTGCGCGACCCGCACACCGGGATGACCAGCTGGCAGGGCGCCCCGGCGCCCATCCCGGCCGCGGCCATCTCGGTGGAGGACGCCGAGCTGCTGCACCGGCTGCTGGCGCGCGGCCGCGTCCGGGTGCGGCTGAGCCTGGGCTGCGGCTTCGCCTCGCCGCCCACCGTCGCCTCGGCCAACGTGGTGGCGGAGCTCCGGGGCCGGGAGCGGCCGGAGCAGGTGGTGGTGATCGGGGCCCACCTCGACTCCTGGGACCTCGGCACCGGCGCCATCGACGACGGCGCGGGGGTGGTGATGGTGATGGAGGCGATGCGCCAGCTGGCCCGCCTGCCGGAGGCGCCGCGCCGCACCGTCCGGGCGGTCCTGTTCATGAACGAGGAGAACGGGCTGGATGGTGGCCTCGGCTACGCCCATCGCCACGCCGCCGAGCTTCCCGGCCACGTGGCGGCCCTCGAGGCCGACAGCGGCGCGGGCCGGCCCCTGGGGTTCGCTGTCACCGCGGGTGAAGGTGGCCTGGCCCTGGCGACGCGGCTGGCGGCGCCGCTCGCCGCGCTCGGCGCCGCCCGGGTGAGCGCGGGGGGCGGCGGCTCGGACCTCGAGCCGCTGCGGGCCGCCGGGGTGCCGGTGCTCGGCCTTTCCCAGGAGACCTCCCGCTACTTCGACTGGCACCACTCGGCCGCCGACACCTTCGACAAGGTGGTCCCGGCGGAGCTGGCCGCCTCGACGGCGGCCGTGGCGGTGATGGCGTGGCAGCTGGCCGAGGCGCCCGGGACGCTGGCCCGCGTGCCACCGCCGCCGGTGCCGACGTCGGCCCCGGCCCCGGCCCCGGGGGCCGCCAGCCGGTAGCGGCGCCGCCCCCGGTCCGTCGCGGCTCAGGGGCCGAGGAAGCCGGCGGCCGGGAAGAGCAGGACCTCGGCGATGGAGGAGGCGCCGGTGAGCAGCATCAGCAGCCGGTCGAAGCCGACCGCCACGCCGCCGGCGTCGGGCATCCGCCCCAGCGCCGCCAGGAAGGGCTCGTCGAGCGGGAGCGCGGGGCGCCCCAGCCGGCGGCGCAGGGCCTGCTCCTCGAGGAGCCGGGCGCGCTGCTCGACGGGGTCATTGAGCTCGGTGAAGCCGTTGGCCAGCTCCAGCCCGCCGGCGTAGAGCTCGAAGCGCTCGGCCCAGCGCGGGTCGTCGGCCTTCAGCCTGGAGAGGGCGGCCATGGAGGCCGGCCAGTCGACGAGGAAGGTGGGGCGGTCGGCGCCCAGCCTCGGCTCCACCGCGGTGAGCATGAGGCGGAAGAAGGCGTCCTCGAAGGGCTCGCCGTCGGGGCCGGCCTCGTGCCCCGCGGCGCGGGCCGCGGCCCGGAGCCGGTCGCCCTCGCCCCGGCAGGCGGCCAGGTCGACGGAGGCGTGGCGGGCGAAGGCCTCCTGCACCGTGAGCCGCTCGAACGGGGCCGCCAGGTCGAGGCGCCGGCCCTGCCGCTCGACGTGGCTCTCCCCCGCCGGATCCAGGGCCCGCGCCGCCGCCTCGATGAGCCGCTCCAGGTCGGCCATGATGCCCCGGTAGTCGGTCCCGGCCCGGTAGAACTCGAGCATGGTGAACTCGGGGTTGTGGGTGGCGGAGAGCTCGCCGTCGCGGAAGACGCGGGAGAGCTGGAAGATGCGCCCGAAGCCCTCGGCCAGCAGCCGCTTCATGGCGTACTCGGGGCTGGTGATGAGCCAGAGCCGGCGCGTCCCTCCTCCCTGCTCCGGGTGGAACGCCGCCTCGAAGGGAGCCAGGTGGGGTTCCATGCCGGGGGCCGGCACCAGCGTGGGGGTCTCCACCTCCTCGTAGCCGAGGGCGCCCAGCACGCGGCGGGTCTCGGCGGCCAGCCGGGCGCGGGCGCGGGCCGACTCACGGCGATGGAGCGCGGTCACGGCGCGGAGTCTAGCCGCTCGGGTGCCGGTTCACGAGGCGCCCCGTCGACCGGGGCGGTGGCGGTGTAGCATGCGGAACCGTGAGAGCCCTGCTCGCCTGCCTGCTGCTGCTCGCCGCCTGCGCCCACGCCCCGGCGCCCGCCCACCCGGACCCGGCCTCGGCGCCGGCCGCGCCCACGGCGGCGGCCCCCGCACCGGGTCCCGCGCCGGGGCCGGGCCCCGTGGACCGCTTCGACCCGGTCCGGGCCGACGCCGAGGCGCTCCTCGCGGCGCAGGGCGAGGCCGCCTGGCGCGGCTGGACCAGCAGCGAGCCCGCCGACCGGGCCGCCATCTGGAAGGGGCGGGAGGGCCTGCTCGATCCAGCCCTGCTCCCACGGCTCGCCGAGGCCATCTCCAGCGCCCCGGCGCCCGAGCGGGGCCGGCTGGAGCGGCTCCGCGCCTTCGTGCTGGGCGAGCAGCTGGCCCGCGCCGCGGCCGAGCCGACGCGCGCCCTCGCCGCCGCGCGCTCCGCCGCCAGCTTCGCCTGGGAGAAGCGGACCATCCCGGTGCGGCAGCTCCAGCCGCTGCTGGCCGGCGAGCCCGAGGCGCCGCGCCGCAAGGCCGCCGCCGAGGCGTGGCGCGCCTCGGTCCTCAAGCTCGAGAAGCTGGCCTCGGCCCGGGACGCGGCGCTGCTCCGCGCCGGGGCCGAGCGCGGCTTCACCGGCTCCCTGGCGCTGGCCGGCGCGCTCCGCCTCGACGACCCGGACCGGCTGGCGGCGCTGGCCGAGGCCACGCTGGCCGCGGGTGACGCCGCCTGGCCGGCGACGCTCGATGGCCTGGCCCGCCTCGAGCTGGGCTCCACCGCCGCCCGCCTCCGCGAGTACGATCTCCCCCGCCTCTTCCGCACCACCGCCGAGCCGGGGGTCTTCCCGGCCGAGCGGCTGGTGCCCGACCTGGTGGCCCTGCTGGCCGGCCTCGGCCTCGACCTCTCGGCGGGCGGGCGGCTCACCGTCGACGCGGCGCCGCGCCCCGGCAAGATCCCGCGGCCGCTGGCGGTGCCGGTGGCGGTGCCGGACCAGGTCCGGCTCGCGCTGACGCCGCTGGCCGGCCTCGACGCCGCCCGCGCCGCCCTCCACGAGGTGGGGGTCGCCCTCTCGCTCGCCCACGTCACCCCGTCCGCACCCTTCGAGGACCGGCGCCTCCCGCCGGCCTGGCTCAGCGAGGCCTGGGGCCTCCTCTTCGAGGAGATCGCCGCGGACCCGGCCTGGCTGCGCGCCCGGGGGCTCGCCGCGGAGCCGGCCGGGCGCGAGGCGCGCGTCGCCGCGGCCCGGCGGACCCACGCCACCCGGGTCGCCGCGGCCCAGGTGCTGATCGAGGTGGCCCGGGCCCGGGATCCGGCCGGCGCCGCCGCCCGCTGGGCCGCGCTCGGCCCTCGCGCGCTCGGCCACCCGCTGGAGCGCGGTGAGCCGCCCCCGTGGCGCCTGGAGCCGGATCCGCTGCTGCGGGCCGCGGACGCGCTGCGCGCCGCCGTGCTGGCCGGCCAGCTCTCCGCGTCGCTGTCGGCCCTGGCCGGCGACGGGCCGTGGTGGCGCTCGCCGGCGGCCGGCGACTGGCTGCGCCGGGCCTGGGCCGGCGGCGGCGGGTGGAGTCCCGGCCCGCCCGCCCCCCCGGCCACCGCACCTGGGCGCGGTGGCTGAGGGGCCCCGGAGCGTCCCGGGGACCTGGCACGTGGTCTACGCGGTCGCTTCACGGTAGCATCCGGCCATCGTGGCAGACGCGCCGGCCAGCACCGACTTCAAGCCCCACGCCTTCGGCAAGTTCTTCCTGCTCCAGCGGCTCGCCGTGGGCGGCATGGCGGAGATCTTCCGGGCCCGCGTGGTGGGGGCGGCCGGCTTCGAGAAGGAGCTGGTGGTCAAGCGGATCCTCCCCAGCCGCGCCCGCGACCAGGGCTTCATCTCCATGCTGGTGAACGAGGCCAAGCTCACGGTCCAGCTCACCCACAGCAACATCGCCCAGATCTACGAGTGCGGCATCGTCGACGGCGACTACTTCATCTCCATGGAGCTGGTGAACGGCGTCTCCCTGAAGGAGGTGATGCAGGCCTTCGCGCGCGCCGGCGCCACCCTCTCCCCGGAGCAGGCCATCTACATGGTGATGCAGCTGCTCCACGGCCTGGACTACGCGCACCGCAAGGTGGACGGGCAGGGGAACCCGCTCCAGATCGTCCACTGCGACGTCTCGCCCGACAACTGCCTGGTCTCCTTCGAGGGGGAGATGAAGCTGCTCGACTTCGGCATCGCCCGGGCCGCCACCGGCCTCTCCAACTACAAGGAGGGGATGCTGATGGGGAAGCTCGGGTACGTGGCCCCCGAGCAGGCCTCGCTGGAGACCCCCTGGGACCACCGCGTCGACATCTTCGCCGCCGGCATCGTCCTCTACGAGCTGCTCACCAGGCAGAAGCCCTTCCCCAAGGCCACCGACGTCGACTCGCTGGTGATCTCGCGCAAGGCCCGGGTGGTCCCGGTCACCACCATCGATCCGCGCCTGCCCAAGGAGCTCGACCAGATCCTCTCCAAGGCCCTGGCCTACGACCCGGCCCGCCGCTACGCCGACGCCCGGGCCTTCGCCGAGGCGCTGGTGGACGTGCTCTTCCCCACCCCGCACTCGGCCATCTCGGATCACCTCGACAAGCAGCTGCACCAGGTCTTCGCCGAGCGGATCGCCAAGCAGCGGCAGGCCCGGGCCCACGACGCGCTGATCATGAAGGTGCTGACCAACCTGGCCGAGCGGCCCCGCCGCGACCAGCGGCTGGCGGCCGCGTCGGCGGAGCCTCGCCCGCCGGGGGCGGACGGCGCGCCTCCCGAGCTGGAGCCGCTGGCCGCGGCCCCCGAGCTCCAGCTCGACCACCGCACCCCCTCGGGATCGCGGCCGGTGCGCCGGCCCATGGTGGTGCGGCGCGGGGCGGCCTGGTCGACCGTGGCGCTGGTGGCGCTGGTGGCGGCCGGGGCCGCGGCCGGCGGGACCTGGCTCGGCACGCCCTACCTGCGGCGCGGCGCGCTGGTGGTCACCAGCGTCCCCAGCGGCGCCGACATCTCGGTCGACGGCACGCCCACCGGCCAGCGGACCCCGGCGGTGATCGAGGACGTGGCGGTGCAGCAGCCCCACGAGGTGCTCCTCACCGGGCCCACGCTCCGCCCCACCCTGGTGCCGGTCAAGCCCGAGCCGGGGCGCCTGTCGCTGCGGGTCCACGCCCTGCTCGGCTCGGCGGTCGGGAGCATCGAGGTGGTGAGCGACCCGCCTGGCGCCGAGGTGCGGTTCGACGACCAGCCGGTCGGCCACGCCCCGGTCACCATCGAGGACGTGCGGCTCGACCAGCGTCACCGCGTCGACCTGAAGCTCGGCGGCTACGAGATCGACCAGGTGGTGATCCTGCCGGAGAAGGACGGCACCCACCTGCGGCGCACCCTGACCCCGGCCCCGCCGGGGGCCGGCAAGGCCCGGTAGGGAACGGCGATGCGGCTCGTGATCGAGGACGAGGCGGGCACGCGCACGGTGGTCCCCTTCACCGCCGACGAGATCGTCATCGGCCGGGCCACCGAGGGGATCGGCTGGCGGCTGCCCGACCGCAACGTCTCCCGGCGCCATGCCAGGTTCACGCGGTCCAACGGCACCATCTTCGTCGAGGACCTCGGCAGCCTCACCGGCACGCGGCTCAACGGGGAGCGCATCGACTCCCGGCGGCGGGTCCGCCCCGGGGATCTCGTCGAGATCGGGGCCTACGACCTGGTGGTCCTGCCCGAGGACCAGGCCGTGGCCGGGCCGGACACGCCGCCGCCGCTGCCCGCCGCCACCCGGCCGGACCCCATGCCGGTGGTGGAGGTGGCTCCGGGCCAGGCCAGGTCCGCCCCGACCGCGCACCCGGCGGCTGCCGGCCCGGCGTCTCCACCCGGCGGCCCGGTGGCCGGGCCGGACCCGGCCCGTGCGGGGCGGCTGCTCCGGCTCGGCGTCGCCGCCCTCGCGGGCGGCCTGCTGATCGGCCTGGCCCTCCGGAGGCTGCTGGGATGAACGCCGGGACGGCAGGCGGCTTCCCGCTCCCGCTCGATCGCTACGCCGGCGAGGACGGGCTGGGGCTGGGCGCGGTGCTGGCCGCCCGCGCCGCCGCGGACCCGCTCAACCTGGCCGCCACCCTGATCTTCGCCCTGGCCATCCTCCACACCTTCGCCGCCCCCAGCCTGATGGCCGCCTCCCACCGCCTCAAGCACCGGCTCGACGCGGCCCGCGGCGGCGAGGGGCACAGCTTCCAGGTGGAGCTGCTCCACTTCCTCGGCGAGATCGAGGCCATCTTCGGGATCTGGGTCGTCCCGCTGCTGGTGATCCTGGGGACCACCCGCGGCGCCCGCGCCGCCGAGCAGTTCCTCGGCGGCGTCAAGTTCACCGAGCCGCTCTTCGTGGTGGTGATCATGGCCATCGCCTCGACGCGCCCGGTGCTGGGGTTCGCCGAGCAGCTGATGGGGCTGGCGGCCCGCCTCGGCGGCGGCACGCCGCTGGCCTGGTGGCTGTCGGTGCTGACCCTCGGGCCGCTGCTCGGCTCCTTCATCACCGAGCCGGCCGCCATGATCATCTGCGCCATGCTGCTGGGGCGGCGCGTCCTCGACCTCGAGCCGCGCACCGCCTTCCGCTACGCCACCCTCGGCCTGCTCTTCGTCGACATCTCGGTGGGCGGCACGCTCACCCACTTCGCGGCGCCGCCGGTGCTCATGGTGGCCGGGGCCTTCGGCTGGGACACCGGCTTCATGCTGTCGCACTTCGGCTGGAAGGCGGTGGTCGGCATCGTGGTCGCCAACGCCGCCTACGCGGTGGCCTTCCGCAAGGAGTTCGCCGAGCTGGCCGGCCGCGCCCTGGCGCGGGCGCAGGGGCTCCAGCCCCTGCCGGCGCCCCCGGTGCCGCACTGGATCGTCGCCGTGCACCTGCTCTTCCTCGGCCTGACGGTCTTCGCCGCGCACACCCCGGCGGTGTTCATCGGCGGCTTCCTCTTCTTCCTGGCCTTCCAGCAGGCCACCGCACCCCACCAGCAGGCCCTCGACCTGCGGCCGCCCATGCTGGTGGGCTTCTTCCTGGCCGGGCTGGTGATCCACGGCGCCGGCCAGCAGTGGTGGATCGCCCCGGTCCTCTCCCGGCTGGACGAGCTGCCGCTCTTCTTCGGCGCCGTGGGGCTGACCGCCTTCAACGACAACGCCGCCATCACCTACCTGGCCTCCCTGGTCCCCGACCTCTCGGCCCCGCTGCAGTACGCGGTGGTGGCCGGCGCGGTGGTGGGCGGCGGGCTGACGGTGATCGCCAACGCCCCCAACCCGGCCGGCCAGTCGGCGCTGGCCAGGTACTTCCCCGAGGGCGTCGCCCCCACCGGCCTGCTGGCCGGCGCGCTCTTCCCCACCGTGGTGATGGCCGCCTGCTTCCTGCTGCTGACCTAGAACTTCAGCGCGGTGAAGAAGTTGAGCGAGCCCTCGAAGGAGCGGGCCGGGACCTCCTGGAACCCCTGGCCCTGCTGGCCCGGGAAGATGGGGACCACGCTCTGCGAGAAGTCGAAGGGGACGACGGTCATGCCCGGCCCGTGGCCGACGCCGAAGGCCGCCCGCACGGCGATCCCGGTGAGCAGGTCCCAGGACTCCCCGCCGCCAAGCGCCCGCACCACCTTCTCCGGGCGGAAGTCGACGCCCCCCGAGATCCCGTAGGTGTCGAGCGCGAGCCGCCCCTCCGAGGCACGGCTCCGGGCGCCCTCCCGGAACAGCCCGGCGCCGACGCAGGTGTTCGCATCCCACTGGTAGAGCGCGCCGCCCCGGACGTTCCAGCTGGCCCGCTCGGTGGCGAGGGTGCGGATCAGCCCGGGTCCCCAGTCCCCCTCCAGCCGGACGCTCCACCGGCCGCGGCTCCAGGCGCCGCCGCCGTAGATCCTCCCGACCTCGACGATGGAGACGCCGCCGGCCACGTCGGCCTGCTCGAGGAGCTGGGCCTGCTGGGGCGCGAACCCGGGGAGGAGCGCGGCCACCGAGGTGACCCTCGTGGCCTGGCCCCACGCCGCCACCTGGACGGCGGGGCTGCGCAGCACCAGCGCCAGCCGGAGCTCCTCGGTGGCGTCCCACTGCAGGCCGACCACGGCGCGCCCGGCGAGGTAGGTCTCGTCACCCCGGACGCTGACGTTGAGGTGGGCTCCCTGCTCCAGCGGGTCGGTGGAGTTCGTCTGCAGGCCGGTGTCGAGGTCGACGACCGCCGACGAGGTCGAGTAGGCGCCCTGCAGCGAGGCCCCCACCCGGAGCCTGGGGGTGGCCTGCCAGCCGATCGACGCTCCGGCCCAGGTGTCATCCCACCGGTAGGTGGCGCTGTAGGACTGCTCGTAGGAGGCCTCCAGGGCGGGGTACCCGGGATAGGGCCCGGACGAGCTCCCGCCGATGCTGGCCGCGAAGGTGGAGTGGAACGGCGTCCAGACGCCGACCGAGAAGCCGAGCCCATCGCGAACCTTGTAGGAGAGGGACAGGACCGAGGGGACGGAGACGTAGTGCCGGTCGACCGCGTCGGCGGCGCTGGTGCCCCAGGGGAGGACCGTGACCAGGGCGCCTTGCACCTCGGTGGTGGCGACCGAGTAGGCGCTGGCCCCGAGCTGCGCGCTGCTCCGCTGGAGGCCGCCCAGCGCGGCGGGGTTGTACCAGCCGGCCCCGGCCGGATCGTCGCCCGCCAGCACGGCCCCGCCGGTCAACGCCGCCTCGGTCGAAAGCGGCGTCGACTCCGGGTTGCTGGCGCCCGCGACGACCGGCGCCAGCAGGGCGAGGGCGAGGAGGATGGTCCCAGGCCGGGGGCCCGGCACCGAGCCGCTCCGTGGCGAGGGTCCGGGAGCCATCCGGCGCGAGTCTAGACCCGCCCGAGCCCGGGGGTCCCGCACCGGATTCATCTCCCGGACCGGATCGGTGGGGGTGGAGACGGTCACCGTCCGCGCCGCCGCTGCAGGTCGCGGATGGCCCGCTCCAGCACCCGGCCGGCCCGCCGCTCCGCCTGCCGCCCCGCCGCCTGGTGGCGCGCCGCCAGGGAGGCCGCCTCTCGCGCCAGCTTCTGGTAGCTGGCCAGCCGGGGCGCGGGCAGGTCGCCCGCCGCCACCGCGGCCAGCACCGCGCAGCCCGGCTCGTCGCGGTGGGTGCAGTCGTTGAAGCGGCAGCCGGCCGCCAGCGTCGCCACGTCGGCGAAGGCCGCCTCCAGCCCCTCCCCCGCCCAGAGCTGGAGCTCCCGGATGCCGGGGCCATCCACCAGCAGGCCTCCCGAGGGGAGCGGCCAGAGGCGCCGCCAGTTGGTGGTATGGCGGCCGCCGCCGTCCGCGTCGAGCGCCCCGGTGGCCTCCACCGCGCCGCCCAGCAGCGCGTTCACCAGCGTCGACTTGCCCACCCCGGACTGGCCCAGCAGCACGGCGGTGGTGGCCGGCGGGACCAGGGCGCGGACCGCCTCCAGGCCCCGGCCGACGCGCGCCGACACCACCAGCACCACGGCCCCCAGGGCCACCTCGCCGACCGCCGCGGCGGCCTCCTCGGGCGCGGCGCACAGGTCGGCCTTGGTGAGCAGGACGGCGGGCTCGGCGCCCGAGGCCCGGACCGCCGCCAGCATCCGCTCCAGCCGGCGCAGGTTGGGGCCGGGGTCGAGCGGCTCCACCAGCATCACCAGGTCCACGTTGGCCGCGAGCACCTGCTCCCCGGTGGCCGCCCCGGCCGCCTGGCGCGAGAGGACCGAGCGCCGCGCCAGGACCCGGCGCAGCACGGCGGCCCCGTCGGGCAGCCGCTGGCACAGGACCCAGTCGCCCACGGCGGCGGCCCCCTGGAGCGCCGCCGGGAGCAGGGCCGGCCGCTGCTCGCCGCCGAGGTCGAGGAGGAGGCGCGCCCCGAAGTCGGCCAGGACGCGGGCCGGGGCGAGCCCGGCCTCGGCGGGCAGGTCGAGCTGCTGGGAGAAGAAGGGGCCGAAGCCGAGGGACTCGATGGGCGTCACGCGGCCGGGATGGTAGCCCGCCACGGGGTGCCCGGTCGAACCGCTCAGCCCGCCGTCCCGTGCCCGGCGCCCCGCCGGTAGTCGTACTCGGAGCCGAAGATGCTGTGCGGGATGAAGTAGACCGCCAGCGTCACGGCCAGCGCCAGCAGCACCGCCACCCGCGCCCGCCCGGTGCCGCGCCAGGCGAGCACGGCCCCGCCGGCCAGCAGCCACGCCGCCAGCTCGACCACCACCTTGTTGTCGGTCCAGTCGTAGCCGAAGGGGAAGCCCGACCACCAGACGCCGAAGGCGTACCACTGCACCAGCGGCCCGAGCGCGAAGGCCCCCAGCAGCAGGGAGCCGATGGTGGCGAGGAGCAGCCGCCGCACCTCGCCGCCGGCCAGCGCCGCCAGCGCGGTGCGGACCGCCAGGGTCATGGAGAGGAAGACGACGAGGATGTGCGGCAGGAGGACGCCGATGGGCACCGGCGCCTTGTAGCGGGCGAAGATGGGGCGGTCCCCGGTGACCGACCTCGGCCCGGTGCCGTCGTCGAGGTCGACGAAGTACTCGTACTTGCCGGCGCGCTCGGGCAGCGAGGGGAGCCGGGCCCCGACGCCGCGCACCTCCTCGGGGCTTCCCCGCCGCGTGAAGCGGAAGGTGCCGGGCTCCATGGCGGTGGTGCGCCAGCCGTCGTGCGACTTGAAGCGGCGCCAGCGGACCGAGCCGGTCACGCCCGCCGGGATCGGCGCCCGCAGCATGAGCTGCAGCGGGGTGCCGATCTCCTCGCTGCGCAGGAACAGGAAGCGGACCGGGCCGCGGGAGGTCTCGACCGCCCCCTCCAGCGGGTAGGTGGGACCGGTCCGGTTCTGGAAGGCGAAGCAGGCGGCCGTGAGCGCGACCGCGGCCAGCCAGGCGAGCAGGCCCTTCACGCCGCGCTCCCCCGCCCCGGGGCGGTCACGTCCCCCGGAACCTCGGGGGCCGACGCTCGGCGAAGGCCCGCCGCCCCTCCTGGATGTCGTCGCTCTCGAAGGCGCGCCGCCGCAGCTCGGCGATCTCGGCCCGCTCCGCCTCGGAGAGGCCGCGCTCGTGCGCCATCTCCAGCAGCCGCAGGATCCGCTTCATCCCCTGCACCGCCAGCGGGGCGTTGCCGGCGATCTCCTCGGCCAGGGCCAGCGCCGCCCCCTCGGCCCCCTCGGCCGGCACCAGCCGGTTCACCAGCCCCCAGGCGTGCGCCACGTGGGCGTCGATGGGCCGCCCGGAGAAGAAGAGCTCGCGGGTCCGCGCCCCCCCCACCAGCTGCAGGAAGCGGCGCAGGCCGCCCTCCGGGTAGACCACGCCCAGCCTGGCCGGCGGCAGCCCGAGCATGATCCCCTCGCGGGCCACGCGCAGGTCGCAGGTGGCCGCCAGCTCGAAGCCGCCCCCGTAGGCCGGGCCGTTGAGGAAGGCCACCGTCGGGCAGCCCACCGCCTCGAGCGCCTCGGCGGCCCGCTCCACCGCCTCGTCCGGCCGCTGGCCGCGCCCGTTCACCTGCCCCATCTCGGCGAGGTCGAAGCCGGAGGAGAAGGCCTCGTCTCCGGCGCCGCGCAGCAGCAGGCAGCGCACGCCGCGGCGCTCGGCGGCGGCGCAGGCCGCCTCCAGCTCGTCGAGGGCGCGGAAGTCGAGCGCGTTGCGCTTGCTGGGGTTGTCGAGGACGAGGACCCGGAGCGCCCCGCGGTCCTCGACCCGGATCCGCGGCGCCGCGCTCATCCCAGCACGACGAGGATGTCGCCCTCGTTGACGGCCTGGGCGGGCGCGCAGCGGATCTCCACCACCGTGCCGCCCACCAGCGCCTCGACCGCCATCTCCATCTTCATCGACTCGAGGATCACCACCACCTCGCCAGGGGCCACGGCGTCGCCCTTCGACTTCTCGATGCGAACCACGGTCCCGGTGATATGGGCTGCGACCTTCTCGGCCATGTGGGGCTCCTGGCTGGTGACGCGGGGGGTGACCTCAGGCTAGCCGCTTCGCGCGCGGCTGGCCACCACGACGTGGCGCCCGGCCCCGGGTCCGCCTCGATCCTCAGTTGCCGACGGTGGGCTTGGTGGCGCCCGGCAGGGGCCGGCCCTGGGGCGCGTCCACCAGCGCCCTGGGGTTGGGCTCGACCGGCCGGGTCACGGCGGCGCGCGGCGGGCTGGTGACCCGGCCCTGCCGCGCCCGGATGAGGAACCGCACCGTGTCGGCGAGGTCGAGGTACTTGATGGGCTTGTTGAGGAAGAGGGTCACGCCCATCGCGGCCAGCTCCTCCCGCTCCCGCTCGCCGCCCGAGGTGATGACCACCACCGGCAGGTGGGTCAGGCTGGGCTCGGAGCGGATCCGGTCCACCAGCACGATGCCGGTGACCGCCGGCATGAAGACGTCGGTGATGAGCAGGTCGATGGTCGGCGTCCGCAGCAGCCGGTCCCAGGCGGCGGCCCCGTCGTTGACCACCTCCACGGCCAGCCCCTCCAGCTTGTCGGTCTCGGCCATGCGGCGCAGCGCGGCCGCGTACATGTTGGCCACCAGCCCGTTGTCCTCGCAGAGCAGGATGCGGCAGGTGGCCACCGGGACCCGGGCCGCGGTGGCCACGAAGCGGGTCACCTCGGCCAGGCGGGCCCGGTGATCGGGCAGGTCGTCGGGCACCCGCACGGCCACGCCGCCGGGCTGGTCGCCCTCGCCCCGCTGGGAGCGGACCACCTCCACGGTCAGCTCCACCGGCTCGACCAGCTGCGGGAAGGAGAGGACCAGGCTGGTCCGCTCGCCGGCGTGGAACTCGCGATCGGTGCGGATGAAGAGGCCCGAGGCGGAGAGGTTCTCGGTGTAGTCGAGCACCGAGTCGGCGTCCAGGTACTTGACGGTGAGGACGAGCGGGAATCGGGGACAGGCGCGGCGCTCCCTGGACATCACGGCTCCCGTTGAATCGCCCGGCTGGCTCGCTCGGCTCGAGGGTGAGTTGAACACCTACATCCTAGCGCACCGCCGGTGGGAGCCGAATTTTCCTCCCTCGATTTCTCCCCCGTTTGCCGGTGGTTCGTTCGGGTGAGCGGTCCCGGCCCGCCGGAGCCGCCCGGGTCGCCCCCGCCCATTCCCGGCTTGACGAGCCGCGGGCGGCCCTGCCTAATCGGCGGTTCCCCGTTCCGCAAGGAGACCCATGCAGACCAAGTTCCTGCTCGGCGAGAACCAGATCCCCACCCACTGGTACAACGTGGTCGCGGATCTCCCGGAGCCACCCGCGCCGGTGCTCCACCCCGGCACGCTCCAGCCGGTGACCCCCGCCGACATGCTGCCGCTCTTCCCGCCCGGCCTGCTCGAGCAGGAGATGTCGGCGGAGCGCTGGATCAAGATCCCCGACGAGGTGCGCGAGATCTACCGGCTCTGGCGCCCCACCCCGCTCATCCGCGCCCACCGGCTGGAGAAGCTGCTGGGCACGCCGGCCAGGATCTACTTCAAGTACGAGGGGGTCTCGCCGGCCGGCTCGCACAAGCCCAACACCGCGGTGCCGCAGGCCTATTACAACAAGCTGGCCGGCACCCGGCGCATCGCCTCCGAGACCGGCGCCGGGCAGTGGGGCACCTCGATCGCCCTGGCCTGCCAGATGTTCGGCCTCGAGTGCACCATCTACATGGTCAAGGTCTCGCACGACCAGAAGCCCTACCGCCGCTCCATGATGCAGCTCTGGGGCGCCGAGGTGCTCTCCTCGCCCAGCCCGCGCACCAACGCCGGGCGCACCATCCTGGCCCGCGAGCCCGACAACCAGGGCTCGCTCGGCATCGCCATCTCCGAGGCGGTGGAGGACGCCGCCACCCACGACGACACCCGCTACGCGCTCGGCTCGGTGCTCAACCACGTCTGCCTGCACCAGACCGTCATCGGGCTGGAGGCCAAGGAGCAGCTGAAGCTGGCCGGCGACTACCCCGACGTGGTCATCGGCTGCCACGGCGGCGGCTCCAACTTCGCCGGCATCGCCTTCCCCTTCCTCGCCGACAAGGCCGCCGGCAAGCAGGTGCGGGTGCTGGCCATGGAACCCTCCTCCTGCCCCACCCTCACCAAGGGGGTCTACGCCTTCGACTTCGGCGACACCGCCAAGATGGCGCCGGTGGCCAAGATGTACACGCTGGGACACGACTTCATGCCGCCGGGCATCCACGCCGGCGGCCTGCGCTACCACGGCGCCTCGCCGCTGGTCTCCCAGGTGGTGCACCACGGCCTGGTGGAGGCCCGCGCCGTGGGCCAGCTGTCCTGCTTCGAGGCGGCGGTCACCTTCGCCCGGACCGAGGCCATCATCCCGGCGCCCGAGTCGTCGCACGCCATCCGCGGCGCCATCGACGAGGCGCTGGCCGCCAAGGCGGAGGGGAAGCCGCGCACCATCCTCTTCAACCTCTCCGGCCACGGCCACGTCGACATGGGCGCCTACGACGCCTACTTCGCCGGCAAGCTGGAGGACTTCGAGTACCCGGCCGAGAAGGTGAAGGAGTCGCTCCGCCACCTGCCCAAGGTGGCGGTGTAGCCCCGGTCGCCGGGGCGGGCCGGCGCCCCGGGACGGCTCAGCGAGGCACCTCGCCGAAGTGCCAGGTGAAGTCGAGCCAGGGGACCGGGAAGGTGGTGCCGCTGGCGAAGAGGAAGCCGGCGTCGACGCCGAGCCGGTCGCCGATGAAGCGCACCGCGGCGCTGCCGATCCACTCGGTGGAGCCTTCCACCTGGGCGAACCAGTTCTCGCTCACCAGGGCGATCGACCGCGCCACCCGCCAGTTGCCGGAGACCGACACCACCACCCTGCCGAGCTCGCTGGTGCCGCTGCCGATGGCGAAGGGCGGCCCGGCCGAGACGCCGAGGTTCAGGCTCTCGGTCCCGAGCGTGACCGTCCCGAAGAGGAGGCCGGCCGCGCCCGTGGCCAGGCCCGGCGCCGCGAAGACCTGGAAGCCGCCCGCCAGGTGGACGTACTCGGAGGCCGAGCCGCCGGCCTTGAGCGCCACCGTGAAGGGCAGCGTGGAGGGCTCGTAGATCAGCCACGGCAGGATGGTGCCGGCCTGCAGCGTGAGCCAGTCGGTGACGCCGAAGCCCACGGTGGTGAGGAGGAGCTCGGTCTGCGAGAGGTACCCCTCGCCCTGCCTGAGCATGAAGCCGCTCGGCGAGTAGAGGTAGCGGGTGCGGTTGGGATCGCGAGGCCACGCCCCCTCGGCGGCCTCGCTGCCGGGCACGGCCACGGCCTGGACCGAGGCGGAGGGGAACTGCATCCGCGCCCCCGACGACTCGATGGTGACGCCGGTGGCGTCCTGGCTCACCAGCTTCCCCTTCAGCTTCTGGCCGTCCTTCAGCACCACCACCACCTCCTGGCCGGGCTGGGGCCCGGGCGGCGCGGTGGACGGTGCCGGCGCGGCGGTGGCGGGCGGCGCGCGGGCGGGCCCCTCGGCGCGGGCCTCCGGGGCGACCAGGGCGAGGCAGGCCAGGGCGACGAGCGAGCTGCGCAGCAAGGCTCTCATTGGAGGGAAGGAGAACAGATGCGGTCCGTGACGGCAAGAATCCGCCACGCCGGCGGCGCGGGGTGGCGTGGCAGGCGCAGGCGCAGGACCGGCTACGGCGGGAGCTCCACCCAGACCTCGCCATCCACCACCTCCACCCGGTAGGACGCCTGGTCGTCGCAGAGCCGCGGCGTGGAGCGGAGCCGGCCCGTGGCGAGGTCGAAGGCCATGCGGTGGAGCGGGCAGACCACCGCGCCGCCCTCCAGCGTCCCCTCCGAGAGCGTGCCGCCGGCGTGGCGGCACCAGTCGTCGAGGGCCAGGTAGCGACCGTCGACGCGGGCGAGCAGGATGCCGGGGCGAGGGCCGTCCGGGAAGCCGCGCATCTCCCCCTCGGCCAGCTCCACCCGGCCCAGCCTGATCCGCGCCATGGGCCGAGGATGGCTGGGGCGCTCGGGAGGCGCAACCGCTTTTCGTCGACCGGGCCGGTCGACGAACGGCGCCAGGTGGACCCACCATCGCAGGCGCCCTCCGACGGCACCCCAGCAGCGGCTCTCCTACCGGCACCTACTGAACATGCCGGCAGCACCGGGATCGGCCATTCGAAGGGGTCCGTTGACATCCCAGGCCGGATCCAACTAGATCCGAACCACTTCGTGGCAAAAAGTGGCAGGAAGTGGATCAGTCGCGCAGGATCGGGATGGCCGTGTTCTTCGGAACCTACAACCACACCATCGACGGCAAGGGGCGCACCAGCCTCCCGGTCAAGCTGCGCGAGGCGCTCGCCGCCGCCGGCGAGCCTCGCATCGTGCTGCTGCGCAACTCCCACGGGAAGTCGCTGCTGGCCCTGCCGCAGTCGCAGTGGACCGAGCTGGCCAGGAAGGTGGCGGCCGCCTCGCCCTTCGACGCGCTCATGCAGCGCAACGTCCTCAAGTTCATCGCCTCGGCCCACGAGGTCGACCTCGACATCCACGGCCGCGTGCTGGTGCCGCCGCCGCTCCGCGAGTGGGCCGGGCTGGTGAAGGACGTCGTCTGGGTGGGGATGGGCGGGTACATCCAGCTCTACGACCAGGCCACCTACGAGGCGGAGATGGCGGCGGAGATCCCGGCGGGCGAGCGCATCGACTTCTTCAAGGTGTAGGGCGTGGAGGGCGCGGGCATGTACGAGCTGAGGCAGGTGGACGAGGTGACGGTGATCCGGGGCGCCGGCGAGCTGACCCGCGAGGAGCTGGCCTCCATCGCGCGGGTGGCCGCCCAGGCCCGGTCGCTGGGGCGGACGGTGGTCATCGACCTGAAGCGGGTCACCCACCTCCACTACGCCGGCGCGGCCCTGCTCAAGGCCATCCCCGGGCTGCGCGCCGCCGGGGCCACCCGCTACGTTCGCGACCTGGTGCACGCCGGCGGGGCCGGCGGGTACGTCGAGATGTTCGCCGACGTCGAGGCCGCCATCCGGGCCGCGTGACCGAGGAGTTCGTCCATGAGCCGGTGCTGGCACGAGAGGTGGTGGAGCTGCTCCGACCGGGGCCGGGGCTGCTCTTCCTCGACGGCACCCTGGGCGGGGGCGGCCACGCCTCCCTCTTCCTCGACGCGGGCGCCGCGGTGATCGGCATGGACAAGGACCCGCGCGCCCTCGCCGCCGCCAGCGCCCGGCTGGCCCGCTACGGCGAGGCCTTCCGCGCCGTGCGCGGCGACTTCCGCGACGCCCGCCAGGCGCTGGCCGCCCTCGGGCTGGAAGGCGTCGACGGGGCGCTGGTCGACCTCGGCGTCTCCTCGCCGCAGCTCGACGATCCGTCGCGCGGCTTCTCCTTCCGCCAGGGGGGGCCGCTCGACATGCGCATGGGGCCGGAGGGGCAGACCCTGGCCGACCTGCTGGCCCGGGTCGACGAGCGCGAGCTCGCCCGCATCCTCTCGACCTGGGGCGAGGAGCCCTTCGCCCGCCCCATCGCCCGCGCCATCAAGCGCGCCGTCGAGTCGGGGGAGCCGCTCGACACGGCGCGGCTGGCCGAGCTGGTGGGCGGCGCCATCCCGCGCAAGGCCTGGCCGAAGCGGATCCACCCGGCCACCCGGACCTTCCAGGCGCTCCGCATCGCCGTCAACGACGAGCTGGGCGCCCTGGCGGCCTGGCTGGACGCCCTCCCCCAGCTGATGCGCCCGGGCGGCCGCGCCGGCGCCATCGCCTTCCACAGCCTCGAGGACCGGGCCGTGAAGGAGAAGTTCCGCGCCCTCTGCCAGGCCTGCGTCTGCCCCCCGGGCATGCCGGTCTGCGGCTGCGGCGCCAAGGCCAGCTTCAAGCCGGTGACCCGCAAGCCGGCGGTGGCCGGCGACGACGAGGTGGCCCGCAACCCGCGGTCGCGCAGCGCGCGGCTGCGCGTGGTGGAGCGGCTGCGATGATCCGCACGGCGTCGAGGCGGCCCGCCGTGGCCGGCCCGGTCCTGCGGGCCACCCTCTTCGTGACGCTGCTGGCGGCCATGCTGGTGGCCTTCACCTGGTCGCGCACGCGCACGCTGGCGGCCGCCTACCAGCTGGGCCAGCTGCAGAAGGCCCACGCCCGGCTCACCGCCGAGCACGATCGGCTGGTGCTGGAGGTCGAGGCGCTCAAGGCGCCGGCGGCGCTGGAGCGGTTCGCGCGGACCAGGCTCTCGATGGCTCCACCCCCGCCCGGCGCGGTGATCGCGGTGCAGGCCGCGGCTCCGTCCGGCGTGCCCGCCGCGTCGCCGTCGACGGCGTCGCGGCCGGCGGTGGAGCCCAATGGTGGACGGGCGGCGGCGGGTGCCCGCACGGCGTCGGCGAACGCCGGGCGGGACGCGGAGGTCCCCGGGGTGCAGCGGATCGCGCTCCGGGGGCCGTCGCGGGTGCCCGCCTCGCCGCAGTGATCGGCACCCATGCGCCCCGGGCCGGACCCCAGAGCCACCCGCTGGATCGCCATCCGCGTCGGCGTGGTCGGGCTCCTCCTCCTGGCCGGCTTCGCCGGCGTGGCCTGGCGCGCCGTCCAGCTCCAGGTGGTGCAGCGCGACCGGCTCTCCGCCGAGGCCCGCGACCAGTACCTGCGCCAGTTCGTGATGCAGCCGCGCCGCGGGGCCATCACCGACCGGGCCGGGGTGCTGCTGGCCGGCAGCGCCGACGCCGAGTCGGTCTTCGTCGACCCCGAGGTGCTGGCCGACCGGGCCGGCGCCGCCCCGCAGGCGCTCCGGCCCCTGGCCACCGCCCTCGGCCTCGACTGGAAGGCGCTGGCCAGGAAGGTGGAGCGCGGCTCGCGCTTCGTCTGGGCCAAGCGGCGGGTCTCGCCGGCCGAGGCCGGCGCGGTGCAGCGGCTGGCCATCCCCGGGGTCGGCCTGGTGGCCGAGACCCGGCGCTACTACCCGAAGCTCACCCTGGCCGGGCAGCTGCTCGGCGTCACCGGGGACGACGGATCCGGCCTGGACGGCGTGGAGCTGGCCCTCGACGACCTGCTGCGCGGCGAGCCGACCCGGGTCCCCTCGCTGCGCGACGGCGCCGGGCGGCTGGCGCTCCCCGACGCCCCGGGCTCGGCGCGCGGGCGCGAGGGGGCGCGCGTCGAGCTGACCATCGACCAGGGCCTGCAGCTGGCCACCGAGCGGGCGCTGGGCAGCGCCGTGCGCGGCTCGCGGGCCCTCTCCGGCGTGGCGGTGGCCCTCGATCCCTTCACCGGCGAGGTGCTGGCCATGGCCAGCGACCCGCCGGTCAACCCCAATGCACCCCGCAGCGGGCAGGAGCTGCGCAACCGGGCCGTCACCGACGCCTTCGAGCCCGGCTCCACCATCAAGACCTTCACCCTGGCCGGGGCCCTCGAGCGCGGGGTGCTGCGGCCCGGCGACGCCATCGACTGCAGCGCCGGATACACCGTGGGTGGACACGCCATCCACGATCACAAGCCGCTCGGCTGGGTCGGACCCGCCAAGGTGCTGGCCGCCTCGTCCAACGTCGGCGCCGCCCGCATCGGCGCCCGGCTGGGGAAGCAGGGGCTCTCCGAGGTGCTGGCCTCCTTCGGCTTCGGCGAGCGCGCCGGCATCGACCTCCCCGGCGAGCGGCGCGGCCAGCTCCCCTTCCCCCGCGCCGACATCACCCTGGCCACCCAGAGCTTCGGCCAGGGGCTCACCGCCACGCCGCTGCAGGTGGTCTCGGCCATGGGGGCCGTCGCCAACGGCGGGACGCTCATGAGGCCGCGGCTGGTGAAGCGGGTGCTCGATCCGGCCGACGGCTCGGTGCTCGACCAGCCGGAGCCGGTGCCGGTCCGGCGGGTGATCTCGGCCGCGACCGCCGCCACCATGGCCCGGTGGCTCACCGGGGTGGTCGAGGACCCCGAGGGCACGGGCCATCGGGCCCGCTCGGAGGGCTGGCGCGTGGCCGGCAAGACCGGCACCGCCCAGAAGGCCGATCCGGTCACCGGCGGCTACTCCGCCGAGCGCCACTTCAGCTCCTTCGTCGGCTTCGCCCCCGCCGAGGCGCCCCGGGTGGTCATCGGCGTGTTCATCGACGAGCCCCAGGGGGAGATCTATGGCGGCGAGGTGGCGGCCCCGCCGTTCCGCGAGATCGCCGAGTACGCCTTGAAGATGCTGGGGGTGCCGCCCAGGCCCCTCCTCCCTCCCCGGCCGGCGCCGGCCGGCGCCCCCGCCACCCTGCCGGTCGCCTCCGCCGCCCGCCGCCCGGCCGCCGCCCCGGCGCCCGCCGCCGAGCCCGAGCCGGAGCCGGCGGGACCCCCGCCCGTCGACGTGGCCGCCCGCCGCGTCGCCGGCACCACCGGTGGGGTGGCGGTGCCGGCGCTGGCAGGCCTGCCCGCCCGCGCCGCGGTCCGGGCCCTGGAGGCCCTCGACCTGGGCGCCGACCTGACCGGCTCGGGGCGGGTCGTCTCCCAGGTGCCGCGCCCGGGCCGGGTCGTGGAGCGGGGCGCGCGCGTCAAGATTACCCTCGCGCCCTCCGGCTGACGTACTATCGTCGGCGCCGGCTCCGGCCGGGACCGGCGCCACGCAACCTCCCGCCCGGACGCCGGAAATTGGCCGGTCCTCCCCGCGCGTGAGAACCTTCACCGATGCGGCTCTCGGACGTCATCGCAGGCACCGGCGCGCGCGGCGCGCTCTCCGACGATCCGGAGATCGTCCGCGTCACCGGGGATTCGCGCGAGGTGGTCGCGGGTGCGCTCTTCTGCGCGCTCCCGGGAGCCCGCGTCGACGGCCACGCCTTCGCGGCCGAGGCCGCGGCCCGAGGCGCCGTGGCGGTGGTCGCCGAGCGGCCCGTCGAGTGCGCGCCGGCGCGGCTGCTGCTGGCGCCGTCGGCGCGGCGCGCCATGGCGCTCTGCGCCGCCAACCTCCACGGCCGGCCCGGCGACGCCCTGCAGCTCGTCGGCGTGACCGGCACCAACGGCAAGACCACGGTGGCCTGGCTGGTCGAGGCCTGCGCGCGCGCCGCCGGCCGGCCGGCCGGCCTGATCGGCACGGTGACGCACCGGTTCCCCGGGGTCGAGCGCCCCGCCGCCTACACCACGCCCGAGTCGACGGCGATCCAGGCGCTGCTCGGGGAGATGCGCGACGCCGGCACCCGGCTGGTGGTGATGGAGGTCTCGTCGCACGCGCTGGCGCAGGAGCGGGTGGCCGGACTGCGGTTCGCCGCCGCCGGGTTCACCAACCTCACCCGCGACCACCTCGACTACCACGGCGACATGGACGGCTACTTCGCCGCCAAGCGCCGGCTCTTCGTCGAGCACCTCGCCCCCGACGGCACCGCGGTGGTGAACGCCCGCGATCCGTGGGGCGCGCGCCTCGCCGACCAGCTCGGCCCGGGCCGGATCGCCTGGCGCTACGGCACCCGCGCCGAGGACCAGCTGCGGGCCGAGTCGCCGCGCCTCACCATGGCCGGCATCGAGGCCACGGTCCGCACGCCGCGCGGGCCGCTGGCGCTGCGCTCGCCGCTGGTGGGGGCGCACAACCTGGAGAACCTGCTCTGCGCCGCCGGCCTGGCGCTGGCCGCCGGGCTGCCGCTGGCCGCGGTGGAGGCCGGCCTCAACGCCAGCCGGGGCGCCCCGGGGCGCCTCGAGCGGATCGACGGGCGCGGCCTCTCGGTCTTCGTCGACTACGCCCACACCGACGACGCGCTGGCCCGCGCCATCGAGGCGCTCCGCTCGCTCGGGCCGCGGCGCCTGGTGGTGGTGTTCGGCTGCGGCGGCGATCGGGACCGCGGCAAGCGGCCGCTCATGGGGGCGGTGGCCGGGCGCGGCGCCGAGGTGGTGGTGGTCACCAGCGACAACCCCCGCACCGAGGACCCCCTGCGCATCATCGCCGAGATCGAGCCCGGCCTCTCCCAGGCGGGCCGCCCCCGTCGCACCGCGGCCGAGGCCGTGGCCGGCGAGCCGGGCTACGTGATCGAGCCGGACCGGCGCGCCGCCATCGAGCTGGCGCTGGCCTGCGCCCGCCCGGGCGACGCCGTGCTCCTCGCCGGCAAGGGGCACGAGGACTACCAGCTGGTGGGCGCCGAGCGCCGCCACCTCGACGACCGGGAGGAGGCCCGCCGGGCCCTGGGCCTCGCATGACCGGGCCGCGCTTCACCGCCGACGAGCTGGCCACCGCCACCGGCGGCCGCTGGCTCGACGCGCCGCCCGCCGGCGTCACCGGCGTCTCCACCGACACCCGCACCATCGCCGCCGGCTCGCTCTTCGTGGCCCTGCGCGGCGCCCGCTTCGACGGCCACGCCTTCCTGCCGGCCGCGTCCAGCGCCGGCGCCGCCGCCGCGGTGGTGGCCGAGGAGGCGGCCGCCCCCGCCGGGCTGCCGCGGCTGCGGGTGGCCGACACGCTGGCGGCCCTCGGGGCCATCGCCCACCACCACCGGCGCCGGTTCGAGCTGCCGGTGGTGGGCGTCACCGGCTCCAGCGGCAAGACCACCACCCGCGAGATGATCGCCGCCATCCTCGCCGAGCGCGGCCCGGTCCTGAAGTCCGAGGGGAACCTCAACAACGAGGTGGGCGTGCCGCTCACGCTGCTCCGCCTCGACGGCCAGCCACCAGTCGGCGGTCATCGAGATGGGGATGAGCCACCCCGGCGAGATCGCCCGGCTCACCGCCATGAGCCGCCCGCAGGTGGGGGTGGTGACCAACGCCGCGGCGGCGCACCTGGAGGGGCTCGGCTCCATCGACGGGGTGGCCGACGCCAAGGCCGAGCTCTACGCCGGCCTCCCCGAGGGCGGCATCGCCGTGGTCAACGCCGACGACGCCCGCATGCTGGCCCGCGCCCGCGCCTCGGGACGCCGCCTCCTCACCTTCGCGGCGGGGCGGCAGCGGCGCGGCGACGTGGCGGTGCTGGAGGTGCTGGCGCAGGACGCCGCCGGGATGCGCTTCCTGCTCGGCGTCGGCAACCGCGAGCTGGAGGTGGTGCTGCCGCTGGTGGGCGCCCACAACGCGCAGAACGCCGCCGCCGCGGCCTGCGCCGCCATCGCGCTGGGCTGCAGCGACCAGGAGATCGTCCGCGGGCTGGCCGGCGTCCGGCCGGTGGGGCGGCGGCTGCGGCTGGAGCGGCTGCCGCGCGGGCTGCTGCTGATCGACGACTGCTACAACGCCAACCCGCTCTCCATGGCGGCGGCCCTGCGCACCCTGGCCGAGCTGGCTCGCGCCGAGGGGGGCCGGCCGCTGGCGGCCCTCGGCGACATGCTGGAGCTGGGGCCGGGCGAGGCGGAGCTGCACCGCGAGGTGGGGGCCGCGGCGGCCAGCCTGCCGGTGGCGCGGCTCTTCGGCTTCGGCCCGCGCTCGCGGGAGACCCTGGCCGGGGCGCTGGCGGCCGGGCTCCCGCCGGACCGCGCCTTCCACACCGAGGACGTGGCGGCGCTGGCCGCGGCGGTGCGCGACGCCACCGCGCCCGGCGACGTCCTGCTCGTCAAGGGGAGCCGTGGCATGAGGCTGGAGCGGCTCGTCGAGGCCCTGCGCTAGATGCTCTACTACTTCCTCTACCCGCTCTCGACCCGGGTCAGCTTCCTCAACGTCCTGCGCTACCCGTCCTTCCGCATCGTGGCGGCCGGGCTGACCGCCATGGTGATCGGGCTGCTGCTCGGCCCGGCCTTCATCGAGCGGATGCGCGTCCTCCAGTACGGCGCCAGCAACGTGCGCGAGGACACCCCCGACGGCCACAAGAAGAAGGCCGGCACGCCGTCGATGGGCGGGGCGCTCATCCTGCTCTCGCTGGCGGCCTCGACCCTGCTCTGGGGCCGGCTGGAGAACCGCCTGGTCTGGGCGGCGCTGCTGGTGACCATCGGCTACGGCGCCATCGGGTTCGCCGACGACTGGCTCAAGATCTCCCGGCGCGACTCCAAGGGGCTGGCCGGCCGCAAGAAGCTGGTCTTCCAGGTGCTGGTGGTGCTGGCCGTCTACTATGGCCTGCTCACCGACTGGCACTTCCACGCCGATCCCCGCTTCCCCTGGCTCTTCGTGGGCAGCCGCATCGACACCCACCTGACGCTGCCGTTCGTCCCCACCCGGCTCTTCAACCCCGACCTGGGCTGGCTCTACCTGCCGTTCATGGTCTTCGTGGTGGTGGCGACCTCGCAACGCCGTCAACCTCACCGACGGGCTGGACGGGCTGGCCATCTTCCCCACCATCATCTCGGCCATCACCTTCCTGGCGCTCAGCTACGTGGCCGGCGCCACCATCGCCGGCTTCAGCCTCGCCGAGTACCTGCGCATCGTCTCCATCCCGGGCTCCGAGGAGCTGGGGGTCTTCTGCGCGGCCATGTTCGGCGCCGGGGTGGCCTTCCTCTGGTTCAACACCTACCCGGCCCAGGTGTTCATGGGCGACGTGGGATCGCTGGCGCTGGGCGGGGGCCTCGGCATGCTGGCGGTGCTCACCAAGAACGAGGTGGCCAGCGCCATCCTCCACGGCGTCTTCCTCGCCGAGACCGTCAGCGTCATCATCCAGGTGGCCAGCTTCAGGTACACCGGCAAGCGGGTCTTCCGCATGGCCCCGGTCCACCACCACTTCGAGCTGAAGGGGTGGGCCGAGCCCAAGATCATCGTCCGCTTCTGGATCATCTCCGTCATGCTGGCCCTGGTGGCCCTCATGTCGATCAAGCTGAGGTAGCCGTGGCGACTCCGCTCATCCTGCGAGGAAGGAAGATCACGGTGGTGGGCCTGGCCCGCTCCGGCCTGGCCGCGGCGCGGCTCTGCGTGCGGGAGGGGGCCTCGGTCACGGTCACCGACTCGCGCCCGGCGGCGGCCCTGGGGCCGGCGCTGGAGGCGCTCGAGGTCCTGCCGCTGCGCCGCATGCTGGGCGGCCACGACGAGCGCGACTTCACCGCCGCCGACCTGGTGGTGGTCTCGCCCGGCGTCCCCATGGCCACGCCGCAGCTGAAGGCCGCCCGGGCCGCCGGGGTGCCGATCTGGGGCGAGGTCGAGCTGGCCGCCCGCTTCATCGGCTCGACGCCGCTGGTGGCCATCACCGGGACCAACGGCAAGTCGACCACCACCGCGCTGGCCGGCGCCCTCTTCTCCGAGGACCGCCGCGCCTTCGTGGGCGGCAACCTCGGCACCCCGCTGTGCGAGTACGTGCTCTCCGGCCAGCCCGCCGACGTGGTGGTGGCCGAGCTCTCCTCCTTCCAGCTCGAGGGCATCGAGCGGCTGCGCGCCCGCGTGGCCGCCATCCTCAACGTCACCCCCGACCACCTCGACCGCTACGACGGGCTCGACGCCTACGCCGCCGCCAAGGCCCGCCTCTTCGAGACCCAGCAGCCCGGCGACTTCGCCGTCGCCAACGTGCGCGACGACCGGGCCATGGCCATGGCGGCCGCCTCGCGCGCGGCCCTCTACACCTTCGGCTTCGGACCGCCGGCCCGGGCCGCGGCCCGCGCCCCGGAGGGCGGCGGCGGCGAGCTCTGGTTCTACCGCTACGCGGCCGGCTCGCCGGAGCGCTACCGGCTCGCCAACCGGGCGCTGCGGGGCCGCCACAACCTCGAGAACGCCATGGCGGCGCTGCTCTGCGCGCGGCTGCTGGGCGTCCCGGGCGCGGCGGTGCAGCGCGGCCTCGACCACTTCGCCGGCCTGCCCCACCGCCTCGAGCTGGTCCGCGAGCGGGCCGGCGTCGAGTGGATCAACGACTCCAAGGCCACCAACGTCGACTCCACCAGCGTCGGGCTGGCCGCCTTCCCGGCCGGCACCGCCCGGGTGGTGCTGATCCTGGGCGGGCGCGGCAAGCACGCCCCGTACGCGCCGCTCCGGGCCCTCTTCCCCGGCCGGGTCAAGGCGCTGCTCACCGTCGGCGAGGACGCCCCGGCCATCGAGCGCGAGCTGGGCGAGGCGGTCCCCACCGAGGGCTGCGGCACGCTGGCCGCGGCCGTCACCCGCGCCGCGGCCCTGGCCGGGCCGGGCGACGTGGTGCTGCTCTCGCCGGCCTGCGCCAGCTACGACCAGTTCAAGAGCTACGAGGAGCGCGGCGAGCGCTTCCGCCAGCTGGTGGGGGCCCTGCCGTGAGCGCGGCCTCCGCCCCCGGCCAGCGCCCGGCGCCGTTCGACTGGCTGCTGCTCTTCGCCATCCTGGTGCTCGGCGCCGGCGGCGCGGTGATGGTCTACTCGGCCAGCGCCATCACCGCCACCCGCAACCTGCACGACGAGTTCTACTTCCTGGAGCGGCAGGCGGTGGCCTTCGCCATCGGGCTGGTGCTGCTCATCGTGGCCCTGCGGGTCGGCTACCGGCGGCTCATCCCGCTGGCCTACCCGCTGCTGGTCTTCACCCTGTTCCTGCTGGTGCTGGTGCTCATCCCCGGCGTGGGGCGGGTCGCCGGCGGGGCCCGCCGCTGGATCCCGCTCGGCATCGTCAACTTCCAGCCGGCCGAGCTGGCCAAGGTGGCGCTGGTCCTCTACCTGGCCCGCTCGCTGGCCCGGCAGCGCGACAAGGTGCGGCTCTTCTCCATCGGCTTCCTCCCCCACGTGCTGGTGACCGGGGTGCTGGTGGGGCTCTGCCTGCTGGAGCGCGACATGGGGACCGGCGTGATCATGGTGCTGGTGCTCTTCACCATGCTCTTCGCCGCCGGGGCCCGGATCTCCTACCTGGTCGGCGGCCTGCTGCTGGCCGTCCCCATCGGCTGGCGCCTCGTCGCCAGCACGCCCTACCGCATGGAGCGCTGGCTGGCCTTCCTCGACCCGTGGGGCCACCGCAAGGACACCGGCTTCCAGCTGGTGGAGTCGCTGCTGGGCATCGGCAACGGCGGCTGGATCGGCCAGGGGCTGGGCCAGGGGAAGGGCAAGCTCTTCTACCTGCCGGCGGCGCACACCGACTTCATCGCCGCGGTGGTGGCCGAGGAGGTCGGCCTGCTCGGGGTCGGGGTGCTGGTGCTGCTCTACGTGCTGGTGACCTGGCGGGGCCTGCGCGCCGCGCTCCACGCCGGCGAGCCGTTCGGCGCCTACGCGGCGCTGGGGCTGACCACGCTGCTGGGTGGCCAGGCGCTGCTCAACCTGGCGGTGGTCTTCGGCCTGCTGCCCACCAAGGGCCTGACGCTCCCCTTCGTCTCCTACGGCGGCAGCTCGCTGATGACCCTGCTGGCCGCGGCCGGCGTGCTGCTCTCCATCTCCGGGGACCGCGGCGGCTTCCTGCGCCAGGGGGTGCAGGCGGTGCGGGTGGCGCCGGCGGCGGGCGCGGAGGCGGCCTCGTGAGGATGCTCATCGCCGGCGGCGGCACCGGCGGCCACGTCTTCCCCGGCCTGGCCCTGGCCGAGGAGGTGGTGACCCGCCACCCGGGCAACGACGCCGTCTTCGTCGGCACCCCCCGAGGCCTGGAGGCCCAGGTGGTGCCGGCGGCCGGCTTCCCCATCGAGCTCATCGACGTCAAGGGCCTGAAGGGCAAGGGCCTGGTGTCGGCGCTGAGGAACCTCCTGCTCCTCCCCCGGGCCTTCCTCAAGTCCATCCGCATCCTGCGCGCCTGGCGGCCCGACGTGGTGGTGGGGGTGGGCGGCTACGCCTCCGGCCCGCTGGTGCTGGCGGCCTGGCTGATGCGCATCCCCACCGCGGTGCAGGAGCAGAACGCCGTGGCCGGCCTCACCAACCGGCTGCTGGGCCGGGTGGTCGACGCGGCCTTCACCGCCTTCCCCGAGGCCGCCGCCAGCTTCCCCCGGGGGAAGGCCCTCCAGCTCGGCAACCCCATCCGTCGCCAGCTGCTGGAGAGCTTCATGCGCCCCGGCGACGGCGACCGCCTGCCCGGGCTGCTGGTCTTCGGCGGATCGCAGGGGGCCCACGCCCTCAACATGCGCGTCATCGAGGCCATGCCCCACCTCGCCGACCTGCGTGGCCACCTGCGCATCGTCCACCAGACCGGCGCCCGCGATCGCGAGGCGGTGGCGCGCGGCTACCAGGCGGTCGGGTTCGCGGCCGAGGTGCGCGACTTCATCGAGGACATGAGCAGCGCCTACGCCGCCGCCGACCTGGTGGTCTGCCGCGCCGGCGCCACCACGCTGGCCGAGCTGACCGTCTGCCGCAAGCCCTCCATCCTCGTCCCCTTCGCCGCCGCGGCCGACAACCACCAGGTGATCAACGCCACCAGCCTGCTGCGGGCCGGCGCGGCGGTGATGATCGAGGAGCGCGACCTGACCGGCGAGCTGCTGGCCTCCGAGATCCGGGCCATCCTGGCCCACCCCGAGCGGCGCCAGGCCATGGCCCGCGCCGCCGGGCGGCTGGGCAGCCCGGCCGCCGCCAGCGAGATCGCCGACTTCTGCGCCGGCCTGAGCGAGCGCCGCTGGGGCTCGCGCTTCGGCCAGGATCGCGGCCGCGACTTCAAGCCGGTCCGGCCGGGCGGCAGCGCCCCGTCGGCCGGCCCGGGGGCCACATGACCCTGTTCCGCTCGCGCCACGCCCGCATCCACTTCGTCGGCATCGGCGGCATCGGCATGAGCGGCATCGCCGAGGTGCTCCTCAACCTCGGCTACGCCGTCTCCGGCTCCGACCTGAAGGCCAGCGACCTGACCCGGCGGCTGGCCGGGCTGGGCGGCCGCATCGAGGTGGGGCACGACGCCGCCCACGTCCGCGACGCCGACGTGGTGGTGATCTCGTCGGCGGTCCGGCGCGACAACCCCGAGGTGGTGGAGGCCCGGGCCCGGAAGATCCCGATCATCCCGCGCGCCGAGATGCTGGCCGAGCTGATGCGCCTCAAGCAGGGGATCGCCATCGCCGGCTCCCACGGCAAGACCACCACCACCTCGATGGCGGCCCACCTGCTGGCCTTCGCCGGGCTGGACCCGACCGCGGTGGTGGGCGGCAAGGTGAACGCCTTCGGCTCCAACGCCAAGCTGGGCAAGGGCGAGTACATGGTGGTCGAGGCCGACGAGTCGGACGGCTCCTTCCTCCACATCTCGCCCACCATCGCCGTGGTCACCAACATCGACCCGGAGCACCTCGACCACTGGAAGACCGAGGAGGCCCTGCGCCAGGGCTTCGTCTCCTTCGTCAACCGGGTCCCGTTCTACGGGCTGGCCATCCTCTGCCTCGACCACCCCACCGTCCAGGGGCTGCTCCCCGACGTGGGGAAGCGCTACGTCACCTACGGCGAGAGCCACCAGGCCGACTTCCGCGCCGAGCGCATCGAGGTCTCCGGCCACGCCGTGCGCTTCGACGCCTCGCGGCGGGGCCAGCCGCTGGGGCGCTTCGAGATGGCCATGGTGGGGCGCCACAACGCGCTCAACGCCCTGGCGGTGATCGCGCTGGCCGACGAGCTGGGCATCGATCCGGCCACCACCCGGGCCGCCTTCGCCTCGTTCCAGGGGGTGCAGCGGCGCTTCACGGTCCGGGGCGAGGCCGGCGGCGTCACCGTGGTGGACGACTACGGCCACCACCCGGCCGAGGTGCAGGCCACGCTGCGCGGCGCCCGCGAGGCCTTCGGCCGCCGCGTGGTCTGCATCTTCCAGCCCCACCGCTACACCCGCACCCGCGACCTGCACGACGAGTTCGCCACCGCCTTCAACGACGCCGACCTGCTGCTGCTCACCGACATCTACGCCGCCGGCGAGGACCCGCTGGTGGGGGTGACGGCGGAGCGGCTGCTGGAGGCGGTGCGCGGCTGCGGCCACCGCGACGCCGCACTACCTGCCGCGGGCCGGGCTGGCCGCCGCGGCCCGACCCCGGCTGCGGCCGGGCGACATCGTCATCACCCTCGGCGCCGGCGACGTGACCCAGGTCGGGCCCGAGCTGCTCGGGCTGCTGGGCGCGTGACCGGCTGGCGCGGCGAGATCGCCCGCCGCGTGCGGGGCGAGTGCCGGGCCGACGAGCCGCTGGCGCCGCGCACCTCCATCCGGGTGGGCGGCCCGGCCGACCTGCTGGTCCGCCCCGCCGATCCGGCCGACCTGGCGGCGCTGCTGGCCGCCGTGCGCGAGCTCGGCCTCCCGCTCTCGGTGCTGGGCGGCGGCGCCAACACGCTGGTGGCCGACGCCGGCGTCCGCGGCGTGGTGGTGCGGCTCCCGGCCGACTTCGGCGAGGAGCGCGCCGAGGGCGAGACGCTGCTCCTGTCGGCCGGCGCCCCCATCGGCCGGCTGGCGGCGCGCGGCCACGCCCTGGGGCTGGTGGGCGCGGAGTTCAGCGCCGGCATCCCCGGCACGCTGGGCGGCGCCACCGCCATGAACGCCGGCACCCGGCTCGGCGAGATGAGTCGAGCTGCTCACCCGCGTCGAGCTGGCCACCGCCGACGGGCTCGGCTTCGTCCCGGCCGCGGCGCTCCAGCTGGCCTACCGCCACAGCCTGCTGCCGGCCGGCGCGGTGGTGACCCGCGTCGAGCTCCGGCTGCGGCCCGGCGACGTGGCGGCCAGCCGGGCCGCCATGGAGGCCGACGTGGCCCACCGGCGCCGCACCCAGCCCCTGCACCAGCCCAGCTTCGGGTCCACCTTCTGGAACCCGCCCGGCCGCTTCGCCGGCCAGCTCATCGAGGCGGTGGGGCTGAAGGGGCACCGGATCGGGGGCGCCATGTTCTCCGACCTGCACGCCAACTTCATCGTCAACCTGGGCGAGGCCACCGCGCGCGACGTGCTGGCGCTGATGCGGCTGGCCCGGGCGCGGGTCGAGGAGCGGTTCGGCGAGCGGCTCCAGGCCGAGGTGAAGCTGCTCGGCCAGTTCGGGGCCGGCGAGGTATGAAGGGCGAGCGCCGCCGGGGCGCGGCGGGAGGGGCCATGGGCAAGTGGACGGGCAAGCGGGTCGCGGTGCTCTACGGCGGGCGGTCCTCGGAGCGCGAGGTGTCGCTCAAGACCGGGGCCGCCTGCGCCGAGGCGCTCCGGTCGCGGGGCCTCGACGTCACCCTGGTCGACGTCGGGCTCGACGTGGCGGCCCGGCTGCGCGACGGCGGCGCCGAGGTGGCCTTCATCGCCCTCCACGGCCGCCACGGCGAGGACGGGAGCATCCAGGGGCTGCTCGAGTCGATGGGCATCCCCTACACCGGCTCGGGGGTGCTGGCCTCGGCGGTGGGCATGGACAAGGTGCTCTCCAAGCTGGTCTTCAGGAGCCTGGGCCTGGCGGTGGCCGACTACCGCGTCTTCCCCGCCGCGCGGGCCGCCGCGCTCCACGCCAGGGACTTCCCCTTCACCTTCCCGGTGGTGGTGAAGCCGGCCTGCGAGGGCTCCAGCGTGGGCGTCTCGCTGGTGAAGGACCCGACCCACCTCGGCGCCGCCTGCGTCGAGGCGGCCCGCTGGAAGGGCGACGTCATCGTCGAGAAGTACGTGAAGGGCAAGGAGGTGCAGGTGGCGGTGCTCGACGGCAAGGCCATGGGCGTCATCGAGGTGGTGCCCGCCAACGAGTTCTACGACTACGCCGCCAAGTACACGGCCGGGACCACCCAGTACTTCTACCCGGCCCGCATCTCCGAGGCCGACACCCGCAAGCTGCTGGAGGCGGCCGAGCTGGCCCACCGCGGCCTGGGGTGCGCCGGCGTCACCCGCACCGACTTCATCCTGGCCGCCGACGGGACCGCCTACATCCTCGAGGTCAACACGCTGCCGGGCATGACCGCCTCCTCGCTGGTGCCCAAGATCGCGGCGGGGAACGGCATCCCCTTCCCCGAGCTGTGCGAGCGGCTCCTCGACGGGGCCGCGCTCAAGGGCTGAGGCGACGCCTGTCGATTCCGTCTGCCTCGGCTCGCCATACGGAGTCGCCCCCGCCGGGCTGAGGCATCGCGGCCCTTGCCGGACGATGGCCGGAGGCGGACGCTCCGTGCCATGGGAGGGAGCCCGATGAGGCCTGATCCGGGGCTGGCCGCATCCTCCCCCCGCCGTGGCCTGCGGCTCGCCGCCATCCCGGTCGCCCTGCTCCTCGCGGTTCCGGCGCTCCCGTGGGCGCAGGACCGGGCCCGCCCGCCGCCACCCTCGACGCCGACGACTGAGCCGAAGCCCTCGACGCCGCCGACGACGTCGGAGCCGGCCCAGGCTTCCCCCTCCCGACCGCCTCGCCCACCGCCCCCCAAGGCCGACGCGGACCGGCCTCCGCCCCCCGCCTCGGGCCATCCGACACCTCCCGGTCCCGGGCCGGGTCCGGCAGGGCCGCCGCCTCCGGCCACCAGCCCGCCTCCGTTCTGGTGGGGCTTCGGCTGGGGCTTCGGCTACTACCCGCTCTACCCGGAACCAGGTCCCGCCTACGCCGTGCCGGCCGCTCCCGAGCAGATGATGACCGCGCGCGTCACCGTCGCCTTCGGCTCGGGCGACAGCGCCGCGCTGGGGGTGGCGGCCGACCTGGGCAGCGGTCGCTTCCACTTCGACCTGGCGGCCGACGTCCTTTCGCCGAGCCGCGGGGGCGTGATGACCGAAGACGTCTGGAGCGCCGAGCAGCCTTATGGCCTGGCGGCGGTCCACGGTGTCTACCTGCTCCTGGAGGGACCGTTCTATGGGCTCAACCTCCAGGCTGGAGGTTCCTGGCTCTCGGTGCCAGCCTCCGCCTCCGGGGCGCAGTCCGATGCCCTGGGCCTCGACCTGGGGGCCGCGGCGCACGTCGGGCTCATCGGCCCAGTCGGCCTGGAGGGGCACGCCCGGATCACGCCCTTCCCGGTCCAGATCGTCGACCTGCGGGCGGCGACCGCGTTCCGGGTCAGCCAGCTCTCCCTCCTGGTCGGCTACCGGGTCATCGACGTGGCCGCCGACTCACGCACGGGCCCGGCGGCCCGCTTCCAGGGATGGGAGGTCGGAGTCGGATTGACCCTCTGACGGAGCAGCCACGCGGCTCCGTCGGGCCTGCGGGGCGTGGGTCCAGGAGGTTCACGCCACCGTGCCGCCGAGGAAGGAGGAGGCCCCCATGGCGCCTCGGCGAGCGGCCGTGCCGGCGGGCCGGGCAAAAACTTTACAGGTCGGGCTGCTGCGGCAAGGTGGGCCACTGGGCGATAGCGCCCGGAAGCGGCCGGCAGCGCGGCCGCCCTCCGGGCCGGGAGCGGCGGGTGGCGCGGGGTCGGAACCGGCGGACGGCGGCGAGGCAGCCAGGCGAGACGACCCGCCGGCTCCGCCGTGCCGTGGCCCTCCTCCTCCCCACCCTGGTCACCCTGGCCGCCATCTCCGGCGCCGGCTGGGCCACCTGGGCGTACGGCGTGCGGGGCGACCTGCTCCGCATCCGCGAGGTGCGCTACCTGGGCCTCTCCCAGCTCAAGGCCTCGGCGCTGGCCGAGCTCTCGCCCGTCCGGCCCGGCGACCACCTGCTCCTCTCCGACACCGAGGCCATGGCCCGGGCGCTGCGGCGCAACCCGTGGGTGGCCACCGTGGAGGTCCACCGGCGGCTCCCGCCCGCGCTCGAGGTGGTGGTGACCGAGCGCCAGGCGGCGGCGCTGGTCGAGCTGGGGGGGCTCTACCTGGTCGACACCGCCGGGCAGGTCTACAAGCGGGCCGCGCCCGGCGACGGGCTCGACCTGCCCATCGTGACCGGGCTGGAGCGGGAGGCCTTCGAGGCGCGGCGCGACGACGGCGGCGAGGAGCTCCGGCTGCGGAGCGCGCTCGGCCTGCTGGGGCGCTGGCGCGAGGCCGGGCTGGAGCGGCGCGCGGCCGTCTCCGAGGTGCACCTCGACCCGGTGCTGGGGACCACGATCTACGCGGGCGACGAGGGGATGGAGATCCGGCTCGGCCAGGGAGACCTGCCGCGGAAGCTGGAGCGGCTCGACGCGCTGCTGGCGCGGCTCGAGTCGGACGGGGTGCAGGGCGAGGTGATCCACCTCGACAACCGGCGCCACCCGGACTGGGTGGCCGTGCGGGTCAAGGGGCGGACGGGCGTGGTGGATGGGCGGGGTCCGAGAGGGCCCTGACGCAGCGAATCGGCGTGGGCGCGGCGCGCCTTCCGCCTACAAGGAGTCGTCATGGGCAAGAGCGGAGACGTCCTGGTCGGCCTCGACATCGGCACGACCAAGATCTGCGCCATCGTCGGCGAGATCACCGACGAGGGCATCGACATCATCGGCATCGGCACCCACCCGTCCAAGGGGCTGCGCAAGGGGGTGGTGGTCAACATCGACGCCACCGTCGCCTCCATCAAGCGGGCCATCGAGGAGGCCGAGCACATGGCCGGGTGCGAGATCTCCACGGTCTACACCGGCATCGCCGGCGGCCACATCAAGGCCTTCCCCTCCCACGGCGTGGTGGCGGTCAAGGACAAGGAGGTCCGCCCCCAGGACGTGGACCGGGTCATCGAGCAGGCCAAGGCGGTGGCCATCCCGCTCGACCGCGAGGTCATCCACGTCCTGCCCCAGGAGTTCGTGGTCGACGACCAGGACGGGGTCAAGGACCCCATCGGCATGAGCGGGGTGCGGCTCGAGGCCAAGGCCCTCATCGTCACCGGCGCGGTCTCGTCGGCCCAGAACATCGTCAAGTGCGCCCAGCGCACCGGGCTCAACGTCTCCGACATCGTGCTGCAGCCGCTGGCCTCCTCGCTGGCCACGCTCTGCGAGGACGAGAAGGAGCTGGGGGTCTGCCTGGTCGACATCGGCGGCGGCACCACCGACATCGCCATCTTCCACGACGGCGCCATCCGCCACACCGCGGTCATCTCGCTGGGCGGCAACCACCTCACCAACGACGTGGCCATCGGGCTGCGCACCCCCACCCACGAGGCCGAGCGGATCAAGAAGCAGTACGGCCACGCCAACGCCAAGAAGGTGGACGGCAGCGAGACCATCGAGGTCCCCAGCGTCGGCGGCGGCGCCCCGCGCATCCTCTCGCGCCACATCCTCGCCGAGATCATCGAGCCGCGGGTCGAGGAGATCTTCATGCTGGTGCAGCACGAGATCCAGAAGTGCGGGATGGAGGAGCTGCTGGCCTCGGGGGTGGTGATCACCGGCGGCTCGACGCTGCTGGAGGGGATGCCGGAGATGGCCGAGGAGGTGCTGGGGATGCCGGTCCGCCGCGGCATGCCGCGCCACATCGGCGGGCTGGTGGACGTGGTGAAGAGCCCCATGTACGCCACCGCGGTCGGCCTGGTGATCTACGGCGCCAAGCAGCGGGCCGGCAGCCCGTACTTCAAGATCCGGGAGGAGAACGTCTACCGCAAGGTGAAGGACCGGATGAAGCAGTGGCTCGGTGAGATCTTCTAGCCCGTGGGAGACCGGCACATGAACGACGGCGCATACGAGACGGACGGGGCGAAGATCAAGGTCATCGGCGTGGGCGGGGGCGGCGGCAACGCCATCAACACCATGGTGTCGGCGCGGCTGGAGGGCGTGGAGTTCATCGCCGCCAACACCGACCTGCAGGCGCTCTCGGCCAACAAGGCCCCGCTGAAGCTCCAGCTGGGGCGGACGGCCTCGCAGGGGCTGGGGGCCGGCGCCAGGCCGGAGGTGGGGCGCGACGCGGCGCTGGAGAGCGTCGAGGAGGTCCGGGCCGCGCTGGCCGGCGCCGACATGGTCTTCGTCACCGCCGGCATGGGCGGCGGCACCGGCACCGGCGCCGCCCCGGTGGTGGCCGACATCGCCAAGGACACCGGCGCGCTCACCGTGGGCGTGGTCACCAAGCCCTTCAACTTCGAGGGGAAGAAGCGCCGGCGCCACGCCGAGAAGGGGCTGGAGGAGCTGCGAGCCGCCGTCGACACGCTCATCGTCATCCCCAACCAGCGGCTGCTCTCGGTGGCGGGCGAGAACATGTCGATGGCCGACGCCTTCAAGCGGGCCGACGAGGTGCTGCTCAACGCCGTGCAGGGCATCTCCGACCTGATCACCGTGCACGGCATCGTCAACGTCGACTTCGCCGACGTCCGCACCATCATGGCCGCGCAGGGCATGGCGCTGATGGGCACCGGGCGCGCCGCCGGGGCGCGCCGGGCCGTGGAGGCGATGCAGGCGGCCATCAGCTCGCCGCTGCTGGAGGACGTGACCCTCGACGGCGCCACCGGGCTCCTGGTCAACATCACCGGCGGCCCGGGCCTGACGCTCCACGAGGTCGACGAGGCCATCTCCATGGCCCACGCCGCCGCCGACGAGGACGCCAACATCATCTTCGGCTCGGTGATCGACGAGCGGCTGGGCGACGAGGTGAAGATCACCGTCATCGCCACCGGCTTCGACCAGGCCCGGGCGGCGCGCCCGGTGCAGCGGCCGGTCCAGCTCTCGGTGCCGCTGCCGGCCGCGGCGCGCGCCGCGCCCTCGCCCGCCCCGGCCCCGGCCCGGCCGGCCGAGCTCCCGCTGGCGCGGGCCCGCCCCGCCCAGCCCCCCGCCACCGTCAAGGTCGGCGTCCGGGCGGCCTACCAGCCCGGCGACGAGGACCAGTTCGACATCCCCGCCTTCCTGCGCAAGGGCGGCGGGCGCGAGGAGCGGTAGCGGCGCGCGCCTAGAAGTCGAAGCCGAGCCCGACCTTCAGGCCCGACCAGCCGAGCTCGCCGCGCAGCGACATCGCGCTCCCGAGCTTGAGCTGGCCGCCAACCGCCAGCTCCGGGTAGAGGCCACCGTACTCGGAGTGGTCGTAGCCCGGCGGCCAGTCGGGCGAGTAGGAGTAGTGGGCGAAGGAGTAGCCGAGCCCGACCTTCGGGTAGAGCGCCACCTTGGGCGTCAGCCAGAAGTTCCAGAGCACGCCGGCGTGCAGGTTGAACTCGCTGACGTCGTAGGAGTAGGGGCCCGAGTGCTGGGTGTCCCAGTAGCTCAGGTAGTCGACGCCGACGTCGAAGTCGAGGCTGTCGTGCAGCTTGAAGCCGGGGTCGTGGATCAGCCCCTGCGGCACCAGCGGCAGCTGGAACGAGGCGCCGAGGCCGATGGAGTTGCTCCAGCCGAGGATGGCCCAGCCCACGAACGACTTGCTGGCGTACCCGCCGGCGGGCGGCGGATCGGCGGCCAGGGCGGGTGCGGCGGCGAGCAGCGAGGCGGCGAGGGCGGCGGTGACGAGGCGACGCATGTGGTGACTCCTGGCAGGTGACGTGCCCTCCCATACTCCGGAGTGGCGTGTCCCTGCCACCGGCCGATGTCGTGCCATGTCAGACACGGGCCAGCCGGCTCCCCAGCAGCCGCAGCGAGCTGTCATACCGGTAGTTGATGCCCATGTGGCCGTCCTCGAACTCCTCGTGGACCACGGCCACGCCGCCCGCGCGCAGCGCCTCGGCCACCTGCCGGGCGCCCCAGCGCAGGTTGAACTCGTCGCGGGTGCCGCAGTCGAGGAAGACGGTGGACAGCCGCCGGAAGGCCGGGAGCGACTGCGGCACGAAGCGGACCGGGTCCTGGGCCAGCCAGCGCTCCCAGACCTCGGGGCGCAGCCGGCCGCTGGGCAGCTCGAAGGGCAGGCCGGCGCCGAGCGGGGCGGCGGGGTCGGGCGAGTAGGCCGCGCTCATGGCGATGACGTTGAGCACCGGGTGGTCGCCGCCGGAGAGCTTGGTCTCGCCGGCCCTCCGCACCGCCGCGGCGTGCCAGGTGGCGGCGTCCCCGGCCGAGAGCAGCGCCGCCGCGGCCTTGGGGAGGTCCGGGCCGTAGCACCAGTCGAAGCCGGCGTCGCCGGCGTGGCAGGCGAGGTGGGCGAAGACCTCGGGCCGGTCGCGCCCCAGGCGCAGGGCGCCGTAGCCGCCCGAGCTCTTGCCGACGACGGCCCGCGCCTCGCGGCGCGGCAGCGTGGAGAGGGTCCGCTCCACGTGGGCCACCACGTCGTCGGCCAGGTAGTCCTGGTACCGGCCGATGGCCGGCGAGTTGATCCACTGGCTGCCCCCCAGCGCGGTCCACCCGTCGACGAAGACGCCCACCAGCGGCGGGACCTCGCCGGCCGAGACCAGCGCGTCGAGCCGCTCCGGCACGGTGGGGCTCCAGGGCGAGACGTTGAGCCAGCCCCGGCCGCTCCCGGTGAAGCCGTGGAGGAAGTAGATGGCGGGCAGCCCGGCCCCGTCGGCGTGGCCGGGCGGGAGGTACGCGAGGAGGGGGCGGCGGGCCGGGTCGCCGAGCGGGTTGCCGGCCAGCGCGGGTGAGTCGAGCTCCAGCTCGAGGAGGCGGCCGTTCATGCGCCCCATGATGGCACAGGCGGCGGGGGCGAGGGCCGCGCTACCGCCCGCGCGCGAAGATCAGGCCGGTGCGGCTGGTCAGCTTGGCGGTGCGGGCCAGCAGGTCGCGCGCCTCGGCGTAGAAGCCCTCGGCGTCGGCGGCCGCGGCCGGGCCGGCCAGCTCGCCGATCCGGATCAGCAGGTCGCCGACCCGGAGCAGGTGCTGGTGCGCCAGCAGCAGGTCGCGCCCCAGCCGGGCCCCCTGCCGCGTGTAGACCAGCCCCGTCTGGTAGAGCCGCGCCAGCGCCTTGCGGTTGAGGTCGTCGACGGCGCGGGTGCGGGCCTGGAACTCGCGCAGCCGCCGTGCCTCGCGGGCCGCGCACAGGTCCACGACCATCAGGTCGCGAACGCGCTGCGTGGGGGCAGTCCGGGCGGCGGGCATCGGCGCGCAGAAATGTAGGCACCGCCCGCGGCGCCGGTCAACGGCCTCCCTGCCGCGCGCCGCCGCCCGAGCGGACGCGGCGCGGCGGCTACTGCAGCGCGGCCGTCGCCAGCGCCTTGATCCTCGCCAAGGCGGCGTCGAGCCCGCCCGGATCGGCGCCGCCGGCCTGCGCCAGGTCCGGCTTGCCTCCGCCCGCGCCGCCCACCAGCCGGGCGCCTTCCTTGACCAGGTCGCCGGCCTTCAGCCTGGCGGTGAGGTCCCTGGTGACGGCCACCAGCAGCACCGCCTTGCCGTCCACCTCGGCGCCCAGCGCCACCACGCCGCTGCCCAGCTTGTCCCGCAGCTTGTCGGCCAGCTCCCGCAGCGCCCTGGCGTCGCCGGCCACCCGGGTCGCCAGGATCCGGGCGCTGCCCACCGCCTCGGCCTGGGCCGCCAGGTCGCCCGACTGCGCCGAGGCCAGCTTGGCGCCGGCCTCCTCGAGCGCCCGCTCCAGCTCCTTCACCCGCCGCTGGGCCGCCTCGATCTTGGCGGCCACCTCGAAGGCGCCCGACCGGAGCAGCCCGGCCGAGCGCCGCAGCTCGTCCTCGATCCGCTGCGCCAGCTCGACGGCGCGCGGGCCGGTGTGGGCCACCATGCGGCGGACCCCGGCGGCGATCGACTCCTCGCTGGCGATCTTGAAGAAGGCGATGTCGCCGGTGCGGCGCACGTGGGTGCCGCCGCAGAGCTCCTTCGACGGGCCCAGCGTCACCACCCGCACCGTCTCGCCGTACTTCTCGCCGAAGATCATCATGGCGCCGGTCTTGCGGGCGTCGTCGATGGCCAGCTCGGCGGTCTCGCCCCCGGCGTTCTGGCGCACCAGCTCGTTGACGCGGGCCTCGACCCGGTGGAGCTCCTCGGTGGTGAGCGGCTGGAAGTGGGCGAAGTCGAAGCGGAGCGCGTCGGGACCGACCACCGAGCCGGCCTGCTTGACGTGCTCGCCCAGGGTCTCGCGCAGCGCCAGGTGGAGCAGGTGGGTGGCCGAGTGGTTGGCGCGGATCAGGTCGCGGCGGGCCCGGTCGACGGTCAGCTCGACCCGGTCGCCCACCTGCAGCTCGCCCTCGGCCACCGTGCCCAGGTGGGTCACCAGGCCCGGCACCGGCCGCTGCGCGTCGGACACCTCGACCGTGCCTCGCGGGCCGGCGATCTTCCCGGTGTCGCCCACCTGGCCGCCCGACTCGCCGTAGAAGGGGGTCACCGCGGTGATCACCTCGACCCGGTCGCCCGGCCCGGCCCGGGTGGCCCGGGCGCCGTCGACCACCAGCGCGATCACCTCGCTGTGGGTGGCCTCGGCCTCGTAGCCGACGAAGCGGGTCTCGCCCAGCTCGGCGGCGATGGCCTTGTGCAGGTCGCCCACCGCCGTCTCGCCCGAGCCCTTCCACTCGGAGCGGGCCCGCTGCTGCTCCATGTGGTGCTCGAAGCCGGCCTCGTCGACGGACAGGCCGCGCTCGGAGACGATGACGCGGGTGAGGTCCATGGGGAAGCCGTAGGTGTCGTAGAGCTGGAAGGCCACCTGTCCCGCCACGGTCTCCTGGCCGGCCCGCCCCAGGCGCGCCATCTCCTCCTCGAGGATGAGCAGCCCCTTGTCGAGCGTGCGGCGGAAGCTCTCCTCCTCCTGCTGCGCCACCTTGCGGATGAAGGGCTCGTTGCCGGCGGTCTCCGGGTAGGCCGCCCCATCTCCTCGAGGACGGCGCCGCAGACCTGGGCCAGGAAGGGCTTCTCCAGCCCGAGCCGCTTCCCGTGGCGGATGGCCCGCCGCATGATGCGGCGGAGCACGTAGCCGCGCCCCTCGTTGGACGGCAGCACGCCGTCGCCGACCAGGAAGGTGGTGGCGCGGGCGTGGTCGGCGATGACCCGCATGGAGACGTCGTCGGGGGTCTCGCCGCCGCCGTACCGCTTGCCCGCCACCTTCTCGATGGCGGCGATCAGGTTGCGGAACAGGTCGGTGTCGTAGTTGGAGCGCTTGCCCTGGGCCACCGAGGCCATGCGCTCCAGCCCGGCGCCGGTGTCGATGGAGGGCTTGGGCAGCGGGGTGAGCTTCCCGTCGGCGCTCCGCTCGAACTGCATGAAGACCAGGTTCCAGATCTCCAGCCAGCGGTCGCAGTCGCAGGCCACGCCCTGGCACGTCCTGCCGGCCCTCTCCTCGGCGCAGGGGATGTCGTTCCCCTGGAAGTAGTGGATCTCGGAGCAGGGGCCGCAGGGGCCGGTGTCGCCCATGGCCCAGAAGTTGTCCTTGGCGCCGAGCTTGTGGATCCGGTCGGCCGGGACGCCCTGCGCCTTCCAGAGGTCGAAGGCCTCCTCGTCCCAGGGCAGGCCCCCCTCGCCGTCGAAGACGGTGGCCGCCAGCCGCGAGGCGTCGAGGCCGAGCCACCGGTCGCTGGTGACGAACTCCCAGCCCCAGGCGATGGCGTCCTTCTTGAAGTAGTCGCCGAAGGAGAAGTTGCCCAGCATCTCGAAGAAGGTGTGGTGCCGCGCGGTGAAGCCCACGTTCTCGAGGTCGTTGTGCTTGCCGCCGGCGCGCACGCACTTCTGGGCGGTGGTGGCGCGGGTGTAGTCGCGCTTCTCCCGCCCGGTGAAGACGTCCTTGAACTGGACCATGCCCGAGTTGGTGAAGAGCAGGGTCGGGTCGTTCTGGGGGACGAGGGCGGCGGAGGCGACGCGGCGGTGGCCGCGCTCCTCGAAGAAGCGGAGGAAGGCCTCGCGGATCTGGGCGGCGGAGAGGGTCTTCATGGCGTTTTCGGGTCCGGGCACGGGGGCCCCGGGGGTCTCTGGAGATAACAGAGGTGCCGGGCGGACGCTACCCGGCGATGAGCGCGATCGACCCCAGCGCCGCGGCGATGCCCAGCGCCTGCGTCCACCTCACCCGTTCCCCGAGCAGGGCGGCCGCCAGCAGCACCGTGCTGGCCGGGTACATCGAGGAGAGCACCGCCGCCACGTCGAGCCGCCCGGCCTGGCTGGCCAGGACGAAGAGGGCGTTGCCGCCCGCGTCCAGCGCGCCGGAGAGGAGGACGAGCGGCAGCGCGCCCATGGCCGGCCGCCAGGCGCGTCCCCTGGCCAGGGCCGATCCCAGCGACAGCGCAAGCGCCGTGGCGCGCGCCGCGGCCAGCGGCCAGAAGGTGCCGCCCCGGGCGCCGAGGTGCATGAAGACCAGGAAGCCGCCGAAGCCCACCCCGGCCAGGAGCGCCAGCCCGAGCCCGGCGCGGCCGGCCCCCGCGCCGCCCGCGTCGCCGGAGCGCGCCACCAGCCAGATCCCGAGGAGACCGAGCGCGAAGCCGGCCAGCCGGAGCGCGGGCGGCAGCCCCTCGGACAGCGCCCCCCAGGCCACCGGGATGGCCGCCGACAGCACCGCCGAGACCGGCGCCACCACCGCCATGCGCCCCACCGCCAGGCCGCGGTAGAGCGCCCCCAGCCCCACCGCGCCCGAGGCCCCGGCCGCCACCGCCCAGGCCAGCGACGACGCGGGCGGCGCGCCCTCGCCGGTGAGGAGGGCCACCGCCGCGATGAGCGAGGTCCCGGCCGCCTGGCCGAGCACCAGCACGCCGAGGAGCGGGGAGCGCCTCGCGGCCAGCCCGCCGCTGAAGTCCCCGGCACCCCACGAGGCCGCGGAGGCCAGGCCGAGGAGCGCGGCAGCGAGCTCGGAGGACATGGTCCGGCCTACGCCCCCGCCCGCCGCATCCGGAGCCGCCAGACCCGCTGGCCGGTCGCGAGGTAGCGCTTCTCCCGCGTCGAGGGGATCTCGTCGGGCGGCGCCTCGCTGAAGCGCCCGGTCCCGGCCTGGTTCTCGAACCCGACCTCCTCCAGGCGGGCCACCGCGTCGAGCGCGTAGCGCTCCACGTCGGTGCGGAAGTCGAGCAGGCCTCCCCGCCGGAGCAGCCGCAGCAGCAGCACCGACATCCGGTCGTCCACCAGCCGCCGGCGCACGTGGCGCCGCTTCCACCACGGGTCCGGGAAGTGGACGTGGATGGCGGAGAGCGAGCCGGCCGGGAAGAGGCGCGGGGCCAGCAGGCGGCCGTCCCCCTGCAGGATGAGGACGTTGGCGAGGCCGCGACGCTCCACCTTCCCGGCCACCATGGCGGCGAACTTCCTGCGCTGCTCGATCCCCACCAGCGCCCGGTCGGGGCAGCGCTGCCCGAAGGCCACCGCGTAGCCGCCGTGGCCGCAGCCGATCTCCAGCTCCAGCCGGTCGGCCAGGGCACCGAAGCGGGCGCGCCAGTCGGGGAAGCGATCGATCGCGATGGGGGCCTGGTCGGCGCCGGAGAAGATCATCGCGGCGCTCTCTACCATGACCGCCGGCGCCGGGCGCGCCCGCGCCGCGGGGCGGCCCGTTCCGGGGAGCCTCCGGGCGGCGGCCCCGGTGACGGCTCGCCGTCACGGCGCGCCCACGACCGCGAGCTGCTGCTCGCAGTCCTGGCGCGCCTGGAGCCGCTTGAGGCGGCGCACCTCCCGGGCGCGCTTGATGGCCGGCCAGCGCCCTGGCGCCACCGGCTTGACCTCGTCGAGGCCCCGGTCGTGGGCCAGCCGCTCGACGCACTCGTTCAGGGCCAGCTCCCGCTGCTGGTCGGGCCGCTCCGGCAGGGCCGGCGCGGCCTGATCGTCCGGATCCTGGCCCTGCGGCGCGACCTGCCCGGCGGCCCCGGCCTGCGACCCGATCCCGCCGCGGCCGGCGAGCGTCGACCCGTCAGCCCACCTGTCGATGAGGTGCAGCGCCACCACCGCGCAGCCGAGGAACGCCAGCCCGGCCACCAGCATCCATGTCATCCCCTTCATCTCGTCTCCTCCTCCGTCCAGCGGCCCGGCCGGGCCGGGCACGGCTCCCTTCCTGCCGTCACGGCGTCACCCACCCGGAGACCGGCTCCAGGTCGTCCGCCCCGCGGCCGCCAGGCCTCACGATGTAGCTCCCCTTCGAGGCGAAGCGCTGGTCGGGTCCCAGGCTCACCCTGGGGTAGATGGACGGCGTGACGGTGTTGCCCACCATGTGCTCGAGCCGCTCGACCAGGTACTCGCGCGAGAAGAGGTCGGAGGTCTGCCCCACCGCGTCGGCCGTGACCGCCACGGCGAAGTAGGCGTTCATCTGCACCTTCTCGTCGAGGAGCGGGATGGCCCGGTCGTGGAGCCACCGCTTGACCCGCAGCAGCCTCGACCCGCGCGCCTGCGGCAGGTCGAGCGGGTGGAGCAGCCGGACCGGCCCGCCCCCGTCCCACGTCGCCGGGCGGGCGCTCCCCAGGAGCGTGGCGGACAGGTAGACCGCCCCGACCGGCGAGGCCGGTCCGACCAGCCCGCCGGCCTCCGCCAGGTCGCCCTTCGGGAGCCACAGGACCACCGCGCCTCCGGCCCGCTCCGCCGCGAGCCGGTCCCAGAACTCCCGGGACGGCGGCCCGTCCACCACCCGCTCTGCCGGCCGTGCGCCCTCGGGCAGCGCCGTGCGGAAGGCGGCCGCCGCCGCGGCGCTCGCCTCCTCCTGGCGGAAGACCTGGGTCACGCCGCCCGCCGGAGGGTGCTCGCGCAGCCAGGCGGCCAGGGCCTCCGCCTCGAGCGGCAACCCGCGCGAGAGGTAGAGCGTGTAGAAGCCCGGGGCGGCGGCCGGCAGGTCCACCTGCGGGAACAGGCACGGGACCCCGTACTGCTCGCTGAAGCGGTGCACCGGGCCCCAGCCCGATGGGCCGAGGCCGCCGATGAGGGCGAAGACCGGCTGCCGCTGGTAGCGCTCCTCGAGCTGACGGCCCCAGGACTCCGGCTGGCCGGACAGGTCCCACACGTGCAGGATCCAGGTGCGGTAGGCGCGGTACTCGCGCTCCGTCCCGGCGCTGCGGCGCCTGTCCTCCTTGCGGGTCCCGGCGTTCTTGTCCCGCACGAACGCCTCCATCACGTCGAGCATGGCGCGTCGCCGGGCAGGGTCCACGCCGGGCTCGATGACGGTCGCGAAGTGGATCTCCTCGGCGGTGACGCCCGGCGCCGGGCCGGTGGAGAGCGTCCGCAGGTAGGCCAGGAGCACCCGAAGGTCCTCGTCCCCGAGCGCGTACCGGGGCATGCCGTGCGCCAGCGGCCGGCCGGTCACGTCCACGCCCGCCCGGATGGCCCGCGCCAGCGAGGCCTCGTCGTAGGGGGGACGGCGCTGCGCCCCCCTGGCCGCGGCGATGCGGGCCAGGCGGGCGGCCGACAGGGCCGCCTGCGCGGCCACCGTGGCGTTGGCCGGGGAAAGGCCTCCCGCCGCGCCGGGGGCGAGCGGGCGCTCCGGCGGCCGCTCGCTCCATCCGAAGAGGGCCGTGGCCGTGATGGAAGGGATGGTGACGGGCCCCTCGCTCGTCCCGTAGCCGCTGCGCCGGTGGCAGGCGGTGCAGGCGGCGTCCGCCCCGGAACGGATCGTGCCGGACTGGGCCACGGCGCGCAGCGGCCTGCCATCCGGGAGGATCCCCTCCCGGTAGATGCGGAGGCCGGCCGCGACGTCGGCGGCGTCCACGGGGTGCGCGCCCGCCCCGTGGTCGTCGGCCGAGGCGACCCCCGGCCGGGGAGCGAGCAGGAGGGCCAGGGCGACCAGGGGCGCGGCCGGCGGCGGGCGGCGGGGCATCGCGGTCACCGGCTGGCGACCTGCTGGTGGTACTCGCGCGCCAGGTCCGCCGGGCTGGCGAAGCCGTCGAGCCGCACCCAGGGCCGGTCCTGGCGCTGGCGCAGCAGCGTCACCGGACGGTGGTTCATCTTGTCGCCCAGGTAGGCGTCGAAGGCCCGCTCCACCGCCACCACGTCCTGGATCCGGCCCGTCAGGAAGGTCCAGCCCGGCCCGGCCCCGAAGCGGGCCGCGTAGGCCCGGAGCCGCTCCGGCGTGTCCTGCTCCGGGTCGATCGAGATGGAGACCAGCCGCACCCGGGCCGCCTCCGGGCCGAGCTCGCGCTGCACCCCGGCGAAGATCCGGCTCATCACCGGGCAGATCACCTGGCAGGTGGTGAAGATGAAGTTCACCATCACCGGCTCGTCGCCGGCGAGCAGCTCGCGCAGGCGCACCGGCCGCCCCGCCTCGTCCACCAGGGTGACGTCGGGCACGGCGTAGCGCCGCTCCGAGCGCGTGTACCTGGCGCTCCCCTGCTCCGCGTCGGGCGTGGGCGCCGCCGCCGCCGCCGCCGGGTGGCAGTGCGCGTGGCCCGCGCCGCCCTCCTTCCCCCCGGCCTCGTCGCCGCGGGCGACCGGCGCCGCCAGCAGCAGCCCGGCCGCCATCGAAGCCACCCACCTCGCCGCCGTCGTCACGTGCCGCTCCATGGCTCGCTCCTCTCCCCTGGCCCCGTTCACTTGACCGTGACGGTCACGGTCGCGGCGTTCGACGCCGCGCCCTGGTCGTCCCGGACGTCGTAGGTGAAGGTCTCCGTCCCCTTGAAGTTGAGCCTGGGCGTGTAGGAGACGGTTCCGTTCGAGCTGGCCACGGCCTTGCCGCCCTTGCTGGGCGCGGTGGCGATCCGCACGCTGCCCGGCACCAGGCTGCCGTCCGGATCGCGATCGTTGGCCAGCACCTTGATCACCACCGGCGTGTAGGCGACCTTCTTCCGGATCGGCGCGCTGGCCGTGTCGTTGGCGGCCACGGGCGGCTGGTTGGGGGCCTGGACGGTGATCGTCACCGTCGCCGCGGCGCCGAGGAGCTGCCCGTCGGAGGGCGCGTAGGCGAAGGCGTCGGTCCCGACGTAGCCGGCGCTGGCCGTGTAGGTGAAGGCGCCGTCGGCGGCGAGCGCCAGCACCCCGTGGGCGGGTCCCGAGGCCAGCACGGCGCCGACCGGGTCCCCGTCGGGATCCGAGTCGTTGGCGAGCACGCCCGGGGCGGCCACCGAGAGCGTCACGCCGGACCTGGCCGCGTAGGCGTCGGCCGTCGCGACCGGCGGCTGGTTCGCGGCCGCCACCTGGATGGTGAAGGACTGGGTGGCCCACAGGCCGGAGGCGTCGGTGGCGCGCACCGTCACGGCGTTGGCGCCCTCCTGGCCCGCGCCGGGCGTCCAGGTCACCAGCCCCGTCGACGCCCCGACCGCCAGGCCCGCCGGCGCCGCGTCGAGCGACCAGGCGATGGCGGTGCCGTCGGGGTCGGTGGCCTGGGCCTGGTAGAGGTACAGCGCCCCCGCCGTCGCGGTGGTGACGGGCGAGGAGGTGATGGTGGGCGGGCTCCCGGCGGGCAGGCCGAGGTGGCCGAGCGCGGCCGACACGTCCAGCGCCCCGTGGCCCGAGGCGTCGTCGGCGCCGGCCGGTGCCAGGTCGACCGCCCCCTGGATCAGGGCCGAGCGGAGCTCCGCCAGCGAGGCGGCCGGCGCCGCCGCGGCCAGCAGGGCCAGGGCCCCGGCCAGGTGCGGCGCGGCGAAGGAGGTGCCCGAGACGTAGGCGTACGACGCGAACCCGCCGAAGGAGAGGTCGGAGGTCCGGACGTCCACGCCGGGCGCCACCAGCGTCGGGAAGATGGAGCCGTCGCAGGCCGAGGGACCGCGGCTGCTGAAGGCGGCGACGGTGGCGGTGGCGTCGACCGCGCCGGCGGAGAAGGCGCCCGGGTTGTTGGCCGGGCTGTCGCTGGTGCCGCTGGCGGGGCCGTCGTTCCCGGCCGCGAGGATCACCCCGATGCCCGCCGCCTCGAGCGCGGCGAGGTCGGCCTGGAACTCCAGGTCGCAGGTGCCGGGCGCGGAGGCCAGCGTCCAGGCCGCGGTGACCACGTCGGGCGCGTCCACCGTGGCGGGGTTGCCGTCGGGATCGAGGATCCACTGGAAGGCCTGGTGGATCCCGCTGAGCGTCCCCCGCCCCGCGTCGTCGTAGATCCGGGCCGCGATCCAGCGCGCCCCCGGGGCGACGCCGATGGCCGAGCCGCCGGCCGCGCCGCCCACCACGATCCCCATGGTCTGGGTGCCGTGGCCGCTGGCGTCGGCCGGGGTGGCGTGCTGGCCGTAGGGATCGAACCAGCTGTTGCTCCCGCCGCGCCAGGAGCCCTGCAGGTCCGGGTGGGCCGCGTCGACGCCCGTGTCCAGGCCGGCGACGACGGCCCCCTCCCCGGTCAGGCCGGCGCCCCAGAGCGCCGGGGCGCCGATGGCGTCGAGGTTCCACTCGGCCGGCGCGGACGAGCCGGCCGGGGAGGCCGGCGCCTCGACCACGGCGTCGAGCCTGACCTGCTGGACCCCGGGCAGGGCGGCCAGCCGCGCCACCTCGCCGGCCGGGACGGTGGCGGCCACCGCGCCTGCGATCCAGAGCTCGCGCACGCCGCGCGCCCCGATGGCCCGCAGCTCGGCCAGGACGGGCGGGAGGTTCCTGGCCGACGCCTCCCGGAGGGCGCGCTCGCAGCCGGCCGTCGCGGGTGCGCCGGTCACGGACGGCGAACCGGGCGGGGTCCAGCCGCTCCGCCAGCTGGACGATGACGTCCACCTCGTCACCCGGGGCGCGGGCCGCCAGCTCCCGGGACAGGCCGGGCGCGATGGCGCCGGCGCGGGCGTGGAGCGGGGCGCCGCCCAGGATCGCCGCCAGGGCGAGGGCGCCGGCCGCCTTCAGGGATGTCGCGTTCATGGTCCCTCCCCCTTCACTCGACCGTGAGGTCGGTCACCTTCGAGTCGCCCACCACCAGCGTCACGCGGTCGCCGGGGCGCAGGTACTTGCCGGGGTTGGCGAAGAGGATGAAGTAGCTGTGGTCGGTGGCGACCTTGCCGTTGCGGGACGTCTGCCGCAGCGATCCGAGGATCGGCGTGTCCGGGACGCCCAGCCTGGCGCCCCGCCCGTCCACCAGGAAGGGGCGCTTCCGGCCGTCGAGGAGTGGCGCCGCGCGGGCCGGGTCGACCACCCGGTACCGGAAGTCGAGGATGTAACCGGCGGCCGAGAGCCGCAGCGCCTCGGGCCGGATGCCGGAGGGCTCGGCGGCGAGGGACCTGGTGGGCTCGCGCACCTGCGGGGCCGCGCAGCCGGCCAGCGCCGCGGCCACGGCCAGTGCGGCGGCCAGGCCCCGGCCCGTCCTCCGGCCCGGCCTGCCCTGCTGCGCGCTTCCGTCGGTCCGGCTCATCGCGTCCTCCTCCGGCGTCGCCCGCCTGCCGTCCGCACCAGGCCGCGGTGCCGGGCGCCCGCGAGGGGCCACCCGGCGCCGCGCCGGCTCACTGCACGTTGATCCGGACCGTCGCCTCGCTGGACAGCGCGTTGCGGGTGTCGCGGACCCGGTACTTCAGGGTGTCGGTCCCCCTGAAGTTGAGCCTGGGGACGTACGAGATGGTGCCGTTGGCGTTGACGGTGGCGGTCCCGCCCTGGTTCGGCCTGACGGTGATGACCACAGTGGACGGGGCGATGGCGTTGGCCGGATCGAGGACGGTGTCCGGATCCGAGTCGTTGGCCAGGACCGTCAGCGTCACCGTGCCGTAGGTGCCCGAGTTGGCGTTGGTCCGCCGCCTGGCGCTGAAGGTGTCGCCCACGGCCGTGGGCGGCCGGTTGGCCAGCACGCTCACCGTCGCCGTCGCCACGTTGCTGAGGGCGCCCGCCGGATCCCGCGCCTGGTAGGTGAAGCTCCGCGTGCCGGCGCTCCCCGTGGGGAAGGACCAGGTGAAGGAGCCGCTGGGGCTGCCGGTGAGCGTCCCGACCGACGCCGCGGAGTGGTTCACCGCCGTCAGCGGGCCGCCGTCGACGTCCGTGTCGTTGCCGAGCACGCCGGGCGCCGCCACCGAGAGGGTGCCGCCCTCGACCATGGTGTACGGGCCGTCGTTGCGGGCGACCGGCGGGCTGTTGGGCGCGGCCACCGCGACCGAGTAGGCCTGGGTGGCGAAGAGGCCGCCCGGGTCGGTCACGCGCACGGAGACCTGGAAGCTGCCGGTGGCCGAGGGCGTCCAGGCCACCAGGCCGGAGCCGGACATGGTCATTCCCAGGGGGAAGGTGTCGAGCGAGTAGGTGAGCGTGTCACCCGGGTTCGGATCGGTGGCCGTCACCTGGTACGCGTAGGGGAGGCCCACCGTCCCGGTGAGCGGCGGCGCCGAGGTGATGATCGGGGCCGACGCGGCGCTGCCGGTGGTGACGTCGACGAAGGAGATGAGCCCGCCGTCCGGTGCGCCGGCGTTGGTCACGTCCAGCTTCCGGTCGAGGATGGCGATCCGCGCGGTGGCGGCACCGGGGTTGTCCGCCGCCAGGATGGCGTCGGTGGTCTTGGCGGCGGCCAGCTGGATGGTGGCCTGGCGGCGCGGGTGATCCGGCCACGGATAGGGCTTCCCGTCCTCGGCGATGAGCTCGAGGTGCTGGCCGAGGGCCATCGGCACGTGGGTCCTGAGCCCGGCGTTGAGGAAGCGCAGCAGCGTCCGCGTGCCACCGGCCACGGTGGCGATGGGCGGCGCACCGGCCTGGTAGGGCGCCCCGTTCACCAGGAAGTACCTGGGATTGTAGTCGAAGGTGCTGGACGGCCCGGCCGCCGTGCCGTAGGTCCCCGAGGCGACCGCCTGGTGGAGGACCGGGTCGACCTCGGAGTAGAGGAGCGTCACGGCCTGGGCGTAGGTCACCCCCGCGTAGGCCTCGGCCGGCGTCGTCGCGGTGGCGTCGGCGGCGTTCCTGGTCACCGCGCCGTAGAGCCCCATCTGCACCTGGACCTGGGGGTGGGTGCCGCTCTCGTAGAGGTAGGTCCCCGGCTGCAGGGTGGGCCAGTCGTACGTGGCGGTGCCGGCCAGGGCCCCGGCCTCGTGCGTGAAGGACCTGACCCTGGCCGTCAGGTTGCCGGGTGGACGGGATCCCGAGTAGGTGGCGCTGCCGTCGGGCTCCGCCCAGACCGGCGTCATGGCGGTGACCTGGCCGGGGATGACCAGCGAGGTCGGCTCGGGCAGGGTGTTCTGCAGGTGGACCGTCAGCCCGGCGTCGGCCGCCGGGACCACCAGCGCCGGGCCCGGTGCGGTCGGCGTGCCGCAGGCGGTGAAGTCGGCCCCGCAGGTGGCGTAGCCCCACATCGCGATGGGAGCCCCGCCGCCCGGCGGCGTGAAGCTGGCGACGCCGGCCCGGAGCCAGACCTCCGCGGCCCGCGCCTCGATGGTCCCCACCGCGAGGGTGGCGATCGCGACCAGCAGCCTGGTGCCCAGCCCCTGAACGTGTCTCGTGCTCGTCATGGTCGTGCCCTCCGCCTCAGGGGATGGTGACCCACGGCGCCTCGATGACGAGCATCGTCATCATGCCGCCGGGGAAGATGTCGTCGGTGGTCACTTCCTTCTCGTTGTGGGAGTGCCACATGTGGAAGTGACCGGCCTGCTCGTTGAGCATCGGGGTGCCGGGGGGCAGCGTCCCGAAGCTGCCCAGGTACGGCGAGCCCGAGTAGTAGGGGCCGAAGCTCAGGTCGAGCGACCCGGGGATGATCACGGGGATGCTCTTGTAGTGGTCCGGGCAGTACTCGTGGGTGGAGGCGTCGAAGTCCGTCCCGGGCGCCGGCGAGCAGCCGTGCGGGTGGACGTCGGCGGTGCCGTAGACGTCCCAGCCCAGCTCCGCGCCGGTCCACTCGAAGATGAGATCCATGGTCTGGCCCGGCACCGAGTTGACGGTGAAGTCGGCGGTCGCCAGGTCGGGCGCCAGGGTCGGGTCGGCCGGGTTGGTGGACAGGACCCGCCCGTCCCGGGCGATGGCCAGGGCGTGGTTGCCGTGGTGGTGGAAGGGGTGGAGGTCGCGGCCGGCACCGATCATCCGCATGAGCAGCCGCTCTCCCGGGTGCATGCGCGGCAGGCTCCCGTACGGCTGCGTCGGCAGCCAGGGCACCCCCGAGTCCTGCATGGTGTCCACGGCGTTGCGGCCGTTGATGAACCAGAGGGTGGGCCGGAAGGAGGTGGTGTCGACCGCCACCGGCTGCCCCGCCATCACCAGGTCGTAGACCCGGGCGTGGATGGCCGGATCCATCTCGGAGAGCAGGAACAGGTACTCCCGGTCGAACTGGGTGCCGGGCTGCGGGTAGGCCCGCCCGGCCGCCGCCGGCCGGACGATGAGCGCGCCCACCAGCCCCATGTCCACCTGCAGCGCCGGGTTGGTGCCGCTGTGGTACAGGTACGTGCCCGCCTGGGACGCCACGAAGCTGTAGGTCACGGCGCTGCCGCCGGGCTGGGCCTCCTGCGTGAGCGTCCCCGCCACGCCGCCGCTCGCCGCCACCCCCTGCTGGCCCGGGAAGACGATGGAGACCGGCACCGGCAGCTGGTTCTGGAGCGTGATGGTGATGGTGGCGCCCTGCTGCACGATGAGCGTCGGGCCGGGGTACTGCATCCGGCCGGTGCCGTTGGCGTAGCCCCAGGCGTAGTGGCTGTTGCCGTCGGCGGTGCTGACGATGTCCTGCCTGGCGGTGAGGGTGAAGCTGGTCCCGCTCAGCCCCTCGACGGTCGCGCCCGCGGCCCCGGCTCCCGCCAGGAGCAGCGCCACCACCGCAGCCCGGAGCCCCGGCCCCGGAGACTTCTTGATCGTAGCCATGTCCCGTCTCCTTGCGCGCTCGCGCTGGTCGGCGTCGGGCTAGGGGGCGGTGATGACGATCTCCGTCATCATCCCGCCGTAGTCCTGGTCGAAGTTGCTGAGGAAGTTGAGGTTGGTCGTGTAGAGGAAGTAGGTCCCGGCCGGGACCGCCCTGGTGTCGATCAGCACCTCGGTCGACTCGCCGCCGCCCAGCGTGACCGAGGTGGTGTCCACGTAGACCAGCTTCCCGTCCGGGCCGCGCAGCTGGCGCGCGCCGCGCCCGACCACCTGCATGGGCAGCCCCAGCGCCGTCACGGTGTAGTGGTTGGTGACGTTCAGGTTGGAGAGCCGCAGCAGCAGCCGTTGCCCCTGGACGGCCGTCACCAGCGAGGTGACCGGCTGCGACGGCTGGAAGCCGTTCTCCTCGGGCGGCGGCAGCGGATCGGGGTTGACGGTGTCCGGGTAGCCTCGCCCGTTGATGAGCGCGTAGGTGTCGCGCATGTTGGCGAAGGGCAGCGGCTGGATGCCGAGGTGCAGCTCGTGGAAGACGTGGTCCATCGACCCGAGCTGCAGGGCGGCCTCCCGCTCGAAGCCGGTCGACCCGTCGCCGTCGTTGTAGACGAACTGGCTGTAGGTCTTGCCGTCCCAGGTGTGCGGGGTCCCGTCCTGGCCCGGGCGCACGAAGAGGTTGCCGAGCATCCCCATCTGCATGTGCTCGGTCGCCTCCTGGTGGCAGTGGTACATGTACGTGCCGGGCTTGGGGTGGTGGTAGAAGTAGGTGACCGACGAGCCCATGTTCACGCCGAAGGAGCCCTCGGGCATGCCGTCGAAGACCGGCGCCGCGTTCTCCTTGCCGTGGAAGTGGACGGTGTGCGGGTCGAAGAGGTCGGGCCGCAGCGTCATCCCCACGTTGGACAGCGTCAGGTAGAAGTCCTCGTCCTCCCTGAGCTCGATGGTCGGGGCCGCGAAGTTGGCGGCGGTCGTGTCCATCGTCAGGGCGGCGGCCGGCGTCCCGGTGACGTCGTTGAAGCCGAAGGTGTAGAGGACCCGCCCGTCGGCCATGCGGACGAAGCCGTCGCCGGCGGTGAGGTGCTTGCAGTGGATGCCCGGCGCGGGAGCGTCGGGCACGGCGTCCTGGTCGAGATCCAGGTTGGCGCCGGTCGGGCCGCACTGCACCCAGAAGGTCGCCCGCGCCGGCGCGGCCGCCCCCACCGCGACGCCCAGCGCCGCCACCAGCATCAGCTTGCGAGAAGTCCTGGCGTTCATGTTGCCTCCGTCCTTCCGGTCCCCGCCGGGCTCGCGCCCGGCGGGGGGATGGCATGGCACGGCTCCGTCACGGGCTGCCGTACTCGTCCGCTCCGATGTCGTTGGGGTTCGCTCGTGCTGTTCGTCTCTGGTCCTCGCCGAAGAAGTCGGTGGTGGACGCGCCGGCGTTGATGCCGCTGTTCCGCGGGGTGGTGCCGGGGACCGTCGCGGTGCTCGGGGTCCCCGCGCCGGTGAGGTGGGAGTCCACGTAGGCCGGGCACCCGGTCACGGTGCAGTTCCACTGCGTGAGCGGGCCGTAGCGGACCTCGATGAAGTTGCCGCCCTCGTCCACCGTGGCCGCGGTCTGGATGGTGGTGGTGATCCCCGGGACGATGATCGACTGCTGCCGGTTCTCGTTCGGGTGGACCCTGACCAGCCGCGCGTTGGAGAGGGCCAGGTTGCGGGTGGCGGTGAAGGGTCCGTAGCCGGCCGTGGTGGAGACGTTGGCCGTCTGCGAGAGCACGCAGCCGCGCGGGCTCAGCTTGGAGACCCCCGCGCCCACGTACTGGCCGTCGAAGGTCCCCTGGTTGGCGGTGTCGAGGACCGCCAGGTCCCGGTAGACCGGGTTGGTGCCGGCCGGCGTGTTGGAGCCCGGGTCGAAGAGGCCGTAGACGGGCTGGCCGGTGACCGGGTCGAGCTGGCTCTCGTCGACCTTCCAGTAGAAGGACCGGTTGTGCCAGACGATGTTGTCGAGCAGCGTCGGGTTCGAGAACGGGACGTTCTTGATGGCCCGCACGTTGGCGTTGCCGGTGCCGATGGCCGCCTGGAGCGCGGCGCTGGTCGCGTGGGAGACCAGGCCGGCCGGCTGCGGGTCGGACGTGCCCGGGACCGAGAAGCTCTGCTGGTTGGTCGCGGTGCTGTCGTTGTTGGCGATGGTGTTGTTGACGACGCTCGCGGTGAGCGCGTCCTGGATCGAGACCCCGCCCGCGGCGTACCCGGCCACGTTGTTGACGATGATGTTGTTCACCAGGGCGACCTGGAACCACTGGCTGGGCTGGTTCGGCCGGCGGCTCACGTCGAGGCCGTTCACCCGCGCCAGCCGCACGCCGCCGCCCTCGCCCGCCCCGGAGTTGTTCCCCTGGATCAGGTTGGCGGAGATGGCGACCGACCCGCTCCCGGCCGAGAGCGGCCCGAACAGGGCCAGGGCCGGCTCGCCCCCGACGAAGATGCCGCCGCCGGTGACGTTGGCGCTCTGGTTGAACGTCTGGTTGAAGATGATGGTGTTTCCGGCGATGGTGCCGCCGTCGGAGAGGCCGAGGTGGCCGATGCCGCCGCCGTCGGCCATCGAGAAGTTGCCGCAGACGTGGTTGTCGCGGACGGCGTAGCCGGTCGAGCCGTTGCCGAGCGTGATCCCGCCGCCGGCGCCGGCCTCGGTGCTGCCGTTCTCGGACACCCAGTTGTACCGGACGTCCACGTTGGGGTTGCCGGAGTCGGTGTAGCCGCCGTAGGTGGCGTTGGTCTCGTCCAGCAGGTCGGTGTGGCCGATGCGGACGCCGCCGCCGTAGGTCCCGTAGTTGCCGACCAGGCGGTTGTTGGTCACCAGGAGGCGGCTGGCGTAGCCGCTCGCCAGGATGCCGCCGCCGGCGTCGGCGCCCGTGATGGTGAGGCCGTCGATGCGGGCGCGGCCGCCCTGGTCGAAGCGGTGGGCGCGGGGCGAGGGCAGGTCGGGGTTGGCGCCCACCACCAGCACGCCCGGCCCCTCCTCGGCGCCGAAGAGCAGCGGCTCGTTGTTGGAGATGTTGGCCCCCAGCGCCTGGCCCGGCAGCAGGTCGAAGGTCCGGTTCGGCCCCGGAGATCACCGGGCAGGCCCCGGTGTCTGGATCGGGCGTGGTGCAGGCCGGCTGCTGGGCGTCGATCTTCCGCGCCAGGAGCGACCGCCAGGCCTTGAGGCCGTTGGAGCTGAACTTGGCGGCGTTGATGACGGTCGAGGGGGCGCCCCAGCCCTGGAGGCGGACCCGCTTGTCCATGATGAGGTACTCGTTGTAGGTGCCCGGGGCGACCAGGATCAGGTCGCCGTCGAGGGTGTTGGGGTCGTCGATGGCCGCCTGGATGCTCTGGCCCGGCGCCACCAGGATCGGTGCGCGGCTGCCGGCGGCGGCGACCGTGACGGTGACGCCCACCGGGCTGGCCCGGCCGCCCTGGGCGGTGGCGCGCTGGACCATCAGCTGGCCTGGACCGAGGTCCGTGCCGTTCGGGACCCGGGCGACGATGAGGTCGTCGCTCCAGGAACTGGATGGGGAGGGCCGTGCCGCCGAGGCGCACGGCGGCGCCGGCGCCGCCGCTGCCGAAGCCGTAGTTGCGCGGGATGGTGGGCGTCGAGCCGGCGACCGCCGGGTTGTAGTACGGGTTGCGCACCTGGACGGTCCCGGCCGAGACGATCGTGAGCCTGGGCGCCGGATCGTTCTGAGGGGGGGTGGTGTCGACCGTGACGTACGGCCCGTTGAAGGAGGCGCCGCCGGCGCTGCGCCCCTCGACGCTGTAGATGACCGGCGTGCCGTCCTCGAGCTCGCAGTCCACCGGGTTCTGGCCCGGACCCGCGAAGGCGGCCACCGGGACCACCGGCGTGTCGAGGTAGGTGGTCTTCCCCGGCAGGTACTGGAGCGTGTAGCAGAACTGGCTGTACTGCCGGTCGAAGTGCGGGTCGATGACCATCACCGGCTGGCCCGTCACCGGGTCGAGCGCACCGGACGGATCGGGGATCGGCCCCGGCGAGTTCATGCAGGAGACGACCATGTTGGGCGAGACGCCCGACGGGAACGGCGGGTTGATGGTGAAGGTGGAGGGGGTGAGGAAGTTGTAGCTGCCCCACTGGTCGGAGTAGACGCGGCTCAGCTCCCGGCCGGTCCAGTCCCGGACCGAGATGGGCAGCCAGGGCAGCGCGTGCTTCTCGCCGAAGGTCGGGGCGTTCGGGTCGAACTCGCTGGAGAGGTCGTCCAGGATGAAGCCGACGCCGTGGCCGGCCACCGGGACGTCGGTGAAGAGGTGGAAGTCGGGCGCCGGATTCTGGCCGGAGCGGAGCGCCACCGCCTTCATGTCGCAGCGGTTCCAGGTGGCGCCGGGCGCGTAGGCCGGGTTGGGCTCGGCGGCGCCAGGGAACAGGTTGAGGTACTCGGGGACCGGCAGCTCGGGCCCGACGCAGCGGAGCGGCAGGGCCTGCGGCGTCGGCGACACCACGTCGCCGAAGACCACGTTCATGTCGCCCGAGCCCTGGTGGCGGTATCCGGGGGGCGCCACCGCCTCGACCACGTAGTCGACGTTGGGCAGCTCGTCCTGGAAGGCGACCCGGCCGAAGGCGTAGCCGCCGTCGAAGACGGCGGGCCGCGCCTGGTTGAAGTTGCGCAGGCCGTCGTAGCAGTCGAGGACCTGGCCCGCGTCCGGGCCGTAGGGGATGGCGTACAGCTTGCCCTGCAGGTCGGGCTGGCAGCCGGTCGGGGGGCTGTCGTCCCAGGAGTCGGTGGCCGAGAGCCCGACGAACGGCGCGCCGCTGGCCTCGGGATCCGCGCCCCAGGTGAAGACGTCGCCGTAGCTGAAGTCGGTGCCGTTGCCGCTGCGCACCACGTCCTCCGGCCCCTTCTGCGGGGCGGCGAGGCCGCACGAGGCCGGGTCGCGCCAGCAGAACGGGTGGTTGTCCACGTCGGGCAGCTGCGCGACGTACCCACCCGAGCTCAGGGCGCTGCACGTCCCGGGGCTGGCGTGGTCCGGCTGGTCCGGCTTCCCGTCGCGGTCGCAGTCGAGGAACAGGTTCACCTGGACGCGCGGCACGCCCGGCTCCCACGGCTCGGCGGCCGCGTAGCGCGGATCGACCTCGGCCCGGGTGATGGCGTAGTGGACGATCCCGGCGATGCCGCCGTTCTCGCCGAAGGCGTAGGCCTTCTTGCCGAAGGCGACGTGGACCGTCTCGCCCAGGAAGGCCTGGATGCCCTCCAGCAGCACGGTGCCGGTCTCGGTGCGCGACAGGTTGTTGCCGGAGTGGGGGTTGACGTCGGCCGCGCCCGTGGCCAGGCCGGTGTTGGGGTCGACCTGGAACTGCGGCTGCGGATTGAGGCGACCGAAGGAGGGGGTGCCGCCGTAGCCGGAGTCCGGCGGGACGGCGCCGCCGGCGTCCACCACCACCGTCGCGCCGGTCGCCTTGAAGCGGGCGTAGTCCACCTCGCCCACCATCCAGTTGAAGAAGGGGAAGAGCTCGGCGAACGTGAAGGTGCCGTCGTCCGAGGTGGCGCTGGCCTGGTAGATGCTGCCGTCCCGGAAGCGGATGTCGACCGGGACCTCCTTCATGGGCGGCTTGGGGGCGCCGGTGGCGTCGAGCGGCCAGCCGTTCTCGTCCTCGTCGTAGAAGATCCGCCCCTCGTACCGGGCGAACCAGCTGAAGACCGGGACCTCGATCAGGTCGAGGACCGAGTCGGCCGGCGCGACGGTGATGGTGGTGGCGGCGATGATGACGTCGAGCGGCTCGTCGAAGACCACCAGCTCCCAGGTCCCGGCCGGGACGTTGGGGATGGTGAACCGGCTGTCGGCGTCGCACGGGCCGGCCCAGAGGGCGCGCCCGCCGTTCGGCTCGTTGAGGGCCACCCAGCACTTGGGGACCGGCGCGCCGCTGTAGAAGGTGTAGTCGGGGGGCCTGGAGTTGTGGATGTTGACGACCCGGCCGGTGACCGACTTGGTGCCGTTGAGCACGGCCGGCTGCAGGTTGCCGCTGTGGGTGAAGCCGACGAAGACGTGGTGGCCGGGCGGGCCGAACTCCTGGAAGAAGGGCGGCTCGAGGTTCTTGACCCAGGCGTCGATCCCCTTGGTCCCCTCGATGGTGGAGGTCTGCGTCCAGTCGGAGCCGGCTGGCGGGCGGATGACGATGGTGTACTTGGCCGGGAAGAGGTTCTTGATGAGCGCGGTGCCCTGCGAGTCGGTGTAGATGAGGCCGCTGCCGACGACGTCGACGCTGTGGTCGGGCTTGTAGGTCGTGCCCAGCGGGTTCCCGTAGGCGTCCTGGGTCACCTGGCCGCCCGACATGCCGTAGGTGCCGCCCGCCTCGATCAGGCTGACGAAGAAGCCCTCCAGCCCCAGCTCCTCGGGGAGGTCGGGGGCGCCGTTGAGCGGGTGGTCGTCCCGGAAGACGTGGACGGAGAGCTGCGCGGTCGGGACCGGGTACTTGTTGACGTACACCGTCACCGAGGCCTGTCCCGGGGCCACCGCGGCGCCGCCCATCTGGTGGCCCTCGTCGGCCAGGACGGAGACGTAGTAGCGCCTGGCCGGGTCGAGCTCGGGGAGCGCCTGGTAGACCCGGGCCGGATCCGGGTCGCCCGGGACGGGGCCGACGACCTGCGTGCCGCCCTCGATCCGGCCGGCGGCCACCACCGGCATGTAGCTGGTGTGGAACCCGTAGGAGTAGTTGCTCCGGTCGGCGATCCGGCCGGGGATGGAGGGCTTGGTGGCGTCCTCCTCCACCGTCCAGCGGAAGGTGGTGACCGGCGCCTGCACGCCGTTCTGATCCACCCCGATGACCGTCACCTGGAGCGGCGCGGCCTGCACTCCGGCCGGCATCAGGGCCGTGAGCAGCGACGCAACCAGCGCGGCGAGCCCGGCGCGGATCCCGCGTCCGCCGAGCCAGTTCCTGGTGGGGTTCCCGTGCTGCAGACCGTCGATATGTGGCGCCATGGACGTCTCCCTGTGGCTGGGATTCGCACCACGACTTGCGGCTGGCGCAGCGGCGCCGCTTGAAGGAACCATGAAGGAACCGTGAATTCACGCCGGCAGGACCCGGCCGGAGCGTGGCGGCGCCGCAGGCAGCGCCCCACCCGCCACCCGGAGCCCGGCGCCACCCCGTGCAGGCCCCGCCCGGGCGTGGGCACGCGTCGCTGCAGCGACGATCGGGAGCCGTGAATTCACGGCGGCAGGACCCGGCCGGGCATGGCGCGGCTGCAGGCGACACGGCCGGCACCGGCAGAGAGGATGCGGCGTGCCTGGATCTCGGGTGCCGACGGCCGGCCTACGGGCCGCTCTGCGCCAGCGGCCGGACCGCGCCGATGGACGCCAGCCGGAGCCGCGCCACGTGGTGCGCCGGGGGCGGCCTGCCGGGGAGGACCGCCAGGCCGATGCCCGACTCGACCTGCTGGAGCCACGGCGTCGCCTCCGCCACGGCGCGCTCGAGCAGCTGGGCGGCGCTGGTCCGGCTCGCCGAGCGCCGCGCGCACCTCGGCGAGCTCGAGCGGCGACGCCCGCCCCTCCAGCTCGCCGAGCAGCGCCAGCGCCTCGCTGCGTGCCCCCGCGCGGGCGTGGGCCCGCGCCAGCGCCGCGACGTGGTGGGGCGCCCGTCCGGAGAGGCGCGCCGCCTCGCCGAAGGCGGCCACGGCCTCGGCGTGCCGTCCCCTGGCCTGGTGCGCCCAGCCCAGCACGGCATAGGCCGGCGCGAAGTTCGGCTGGAGCCGGAGCGCGGCGAGCGCCCGTTCCTGGGCCTGCTCGTGGTTGCCGGCGCTGAAGTGCGCCGCGGCCAGGACCGTGGCCGCCACCGGGCAGGCCGGGTTCAGGTCGCGGGCCACCCGCGCCTCGGCGACGGCCTCGTCCCGCCGGCCCAGGACGGCGAGCATCATCGCGTAGTCGGCGTGGACGCCGGCGAGGCTCGGATCGAGGGCCAGCGCGCTCCGGTAGTAGGCCTCGGCCGCCTCGAAGTCCCACCGGGCCGCCGCGACCTCCCCCAGCGCACCGCGCGCCTCGGCGAGGTCGGGGGCGATCTCCAGCGCCCGGCGCGCCGCCGCCTCGGCGCCAGCCAGCGCCGCCTTCGGGTCCAGGACGCGCCGCTCGAGGCCAAGGAGGAAGGCCTCGGCCACGCCGACGTGGGCCGAGGCGAGCTTCGGATCGAGGGCCGCTGCGGCCTGGAAGTGCTCCAGGGCCTCCTCGACCACCTGGCCGGAGCCCTGTGAAAGGTACTGGCGCGCCAGCGCCTGCTCACGCGCGGCAGCCGGCGGCCAGGTCGTCGGGCTCGCCCTGCCGGGCACCTCCCAGCTGGCCCACCAGGGCCCGCACCAGGTTGCGCCGCACCTCGCCCCAGGTGACCAGGTCGAAGTCGTGGACCTCGGCCCAGAGGAGCCGCTCGGTCCTGGCGTCGATGAGCTCGACCGCCACGCGGCGCCTCTCCTGGCCTCCCAGGAGGGCTGTCTCCAGGATCGCCTCCGCTCCGCCGGCCGGGTGGCTGGCGCCTGCGGCCGGCTCGGCCGGCACGACCCGCAGCCCGGTGGTCCGGGCCAGGTCGGTCGAGAGCTCGCTCGTCAGCTGCCGGGCAACGGCATCCTGGTGGCCGTCGCCGGTCAGGTTGGCGGTCGGCAGGATGGCCATCGACCCGATCCGGAGCAGGCTGGGTTGCGCCGCCGTGTGCGAGAGCTGCGTCCAGGCGCCGAGCGAGGACGTCCCCAGCGCCAGCGCCAGCGCCAGCGCCGCGAGCGCGATCCTGGATCGGCGCCTCGGGGCCGGCGGCGCCTGGGCGCCACGGCTGGCGGCACCTCGGGAGGCGGGGGCGCCACGGCTGGCGGCACGTCGGGCACCACCGTCGCCTGGAGCGACGGCTCCTGGCGGAGCGCGGGCCCTGCCGCCACCGGTGCGGTCGGGGCCGTCGCACCCACCCGCAGCGCCTCGGCCCCGATCGCGACCCGCGCCACGAACCGGTATCCGCGGCGGGGGACGGTCTCGATGTAAGTCGGCTGGCGGGCGTCGTCCTCGAGGACCCGGCGCAAGGCGGCCACGTGCTGGGAGAGGTTGCACTCCTCCACGCAGACGCCACGCCACACTTCCTGGAGCAGCCATCCCTTGTCGACCAGCTCGCCGTGGCGCACCACCAGCACGGCCAGGATGTCGAGCTCGCGCGGCGTGAGGTGGAGCGGCTGGCCGTCCCTGGCGAGGACGCGTTGCCCCGCGTCCAGCGCGAAGGGGCCGAACGAGTAGACCACGCCTTCCTGTGGCGCTGCGCTGGCCATCCGCTCCCGGTCCCCCTTGGCAGGCACGACGAGACGGAGACTCGTTGGGTAACGATGGGCTTTCAGCCCCGCCAGTGCCTCAAGCAGGGCTCAACACGACGGCGTACCTCGAAGGAGTCCACCTGAGCGTGAGGCCATCCCGCCACTTCCGGACCCACGGTTCGTGCCGCGGGGCCGACAATCGTTTACTTGCCTCCGTGGCGCAACCAGTCTCCGGCTCCCGCCGGGGAGGCCGCGGCGCCGCGGCGGGCCCTCCCGCCGGGGAAGCGGTCGATCGCGCTGCGGGCCTGGTCGGCGCCGGGGAAGATCTTCGGAGGGCTCGTCGCCATGATAGATAGCGCCGGTGCGCCGCGCCCACCTGACCCCCGCCCTCGTCCTGCTGGCCCTGCTCTCCGGCTGCTCCCGCTGCGGCGCGCCCCGCGCCGGCCCGCCGCCCGAGCGGTTCGTCCCCGCCGCCAGCTCCGGCGCGCTCGTCATCCCGGTGATCGCCGAGGCGGCGCGGCAGGCGGCGGCGCTGCACGGGGCGCTGGCGGCCCGCCCCGGCGGCGAGCCGCTCGGCCAGGTGCGGGCCAGCCTCCGCCAGCAGCTCACCTTCGACGTCTTCGATCCCGAGTCGCTGCGGGGAGCCGGGCTCGACGTGCAGCGCGGCCTGGCGGTGGCCGAGCTGGCCACCCGGCCGGGTGAGCCGGGCGCGCCGCTGCTGGTGCTGCCGGTCGGCGACGCCGCCCGCCTGGAGGCGCAGGTGACGCGGCTGGCGCAGGAGCGGCTGGGGGCCGGCGACCGCGGCCAGCAGGCCGCCAGCGGCCTCGCCTTCACCGTCTGGCGGCGCGCCGCCGGCGAGCCGGCGCTGCTCTCGGTGGCGCAGGTCGAGGGTTCCATGCTGCTGGCCATCGGCCCCACCGGACCGGACGTGCTCCGCGCGGTGCTGGCGCTCGACCCGGCGGTCTCGCTGGCCGAGAGCCCGAGCTGGAAGCGAGCCCGGGCCGCGCTGGGCGACGGCTTCCCCCTCCTCTTCTTCGCGCCGCGCGACGCGCCCGCGCTCCTCGATCTCCCGGCCACCGACGGCGTGGCGGCCGGCCTCTCGGCCACGGCCTCCGGCCTCCGGCTGGCGCTGGCCGCCATGCTGGGGGCACAGGAGCCCAGGGTGCGGCCGCTGGCCGGGCCCGGCGAGGGCTCGAGCCAGCCCTCCCGGCTGGACCCGGCCACCGTGGTGGCGCTCCGGCTCTCGGCCGACCCGGCGGTGGCGCTCCGGCTCGTCTCGGAGCAGCGCGGCCAGGCCCTCATCGAGCCGGTCGCGGCCATGGCGGCGCAGCTGGCCACGCCGGTCGAGGTGGGGGTCGGCCTGGCGCCCCGGGCGGATCTCAACGCCCTGGTGGGCGGGCGGGCGCTGGCCCAGCCGCTCCGGGTGGCCCGCCTCGAGGCCCTGGCGGGCCTGAAGGACCCGGCCGCCTTCACCGCCGCCTGCGACCAGCTCATGGCGCTCCTGGGCGCCCCGGCCGGCCACGGGACCTGGACCATGGGCGGCGGCGACGCCGAGGTCGCCTGGGCCGTGCAGGGCCGGGCGGTGGCCCTGTCGGCCGGCGTGGCCGGGGGCCTGCCACCGCTGCGGGCGCGGCTCCAGGCCGGTGGCCGCGGCTTCGAGCCGCCGGCGGGAACGGCCGGCGCGCTGGCCGGGGGGCTGGGCGGCCTGGTGCTCCACGGCGACAACCTGGTGGCCGCGCTGCGGGCGCTCCCGCCCTCGGCCTTCGGCGCCGGTCCCGACGCGGTGGTGGGCCGGTCCCTGGCGGACCAGGTGATCGGCTCGCTCGGCCAGGGGGCGGCGCTGGCCCTGCGCGCCGACCTGCCGGCCGGCGCGCTCAAGCTCACCCTCGACCTGAAGCTCGGAACCCCGGCGGCAGCGCCCCCACACTGAATGATCCGCCTCACCGGCATCACCCGCTCGTTCGTCGACGAGGGGCGCGAGGTCGAGGTCCTCCGGGGCGTCGACCTGGCCGTCTCGCCGGGCGAGGTGGTGGCGGTGATCGGCCCCTCCGGCTCCGGGAAGTCCACGCTGCTGGCCATCGCCGGGGCGCTCGACTCCGGCTTCGGCGGCGAGGCGGTGGTGGCCGGGCAGCGGCTGCGCGGCCTCTCCCCGGTGGCGCTGGCCCGGCTGCGCAACCGGAGCGTCGGCTTCGTCTTCCAGTCCTTCAACCTGGTGCCGGCCTTCCCGGCGCTGGAGAACGTGCTGCTCCCCGGCCTGCTGCGCCACGGCGACGGGGAGCCGCTCGAGGCCCTGCGCGTGCGGGCGCTGGCCGCGCTGGAGCGGGTCGGGCTGGGCGCCAAGTCCCACGCCCGCCCGGCCCGCCTCTCCGGCGGCGAGCGCCAGCGCGTGGCCATCGCCCGGGCCCTGCTGACCCGGCCCGCCCTGCTGCTCGCCGACGAGCCGACCGGCAACCTCGACGCCGCCACCGGCGAGGCCATCATCCGGCTCTTCGGCGACCTGGCCCGCGAGGGGACGGCGGTGCTGGTGGTGACGCACGAGGAGCGGGTGTCACGCGCGGCCTCCCGCGTCCTCACCCTGAGGGAAGGACGGCTGTCGTGAGCTGGCGGGGGCTGCTGGCGGTGGCGTGGGCCAACCTGCGGTCGGACCCGGGGGCCACGCTGGTGGATGCGGCGGCGGCGGCGGTGGGGGCCGCGGCGCTGGTGGTCTTCGTGGCGCTCGGGCTGGGGGTGGGCGACGCGGCCCGGCGGGTGTTCCCCGCCGACGCCCGGCTGGTCGAGGTGGTGCCGGCGCAGGTCTCGCTGGGCGGGCTGCTGGGCGGCGGGCGGCTCGACGAGGTGGCGCGGGCGCGCCTGGCCGCGCTGCCCGGGGTGCGCGCCGCCTGGCCCCGGCAGAACCTGCTGGTCCCGGTGGCCGCCCCCGAGGCGCCGCGCGGCCTCGAGGCGGCCTGGCCGGCGGGGATGACCATCCAGATCCCGGTGGTCGGCGTCGACCCGGGCCTGGTGGCCGACGACACCCGCCGGGGCGTCCCCTTCGTCGATCCGGCCGACGACGGCCCCATCCCGGTCGTGCTCTCGCGCCGGCTGGTGGAGGTGTTCAACAAGACCATCGCGCCGAGCTGGGGCATCCCGGGCCTGCCGCCCGGGCTCGACCCGGTCGGCCTCGAGCTGCCGGTCCGCGTCGGCGCCTCCATCGTCCCCGGCCGGTCGGAGCCGCAGGTGCTGGAGGTCCGGGTCCGGCTGGCCGGCCTCTCCGACCGCGTGCCGCTCTACGCCATGGCGGTGCCGCTGGCCACCGTCCAGCGGCTCCACCGGCTCTACCACCGCCCCGACCCGGGCTATCGGCCAGGTGACGCTGCTGGCCGCCACGCCGGCCGATGCCCCGGCCATCGCGGCGGCGGCGCGGCGCATGGGCTTCAACGTCGACCGGTCCGGGCAGGCCACGGCGGAGCGGGTGGGGACGGTGGTGGGGATCACCACCGGGGCGCTGGTCGGCCTGGCGCTGCTCATGGCCGCCCTGGCCGCGCTGGCCATCGCCCGCTCCCGGGCCGCCAGCGTGGCGGCGCGCGCCCGCGAGATCGCGCTGCTGCAGGCGCTCGGCGCCACCGCCGGCGACGTGCGCCGGCTGGTGCTGGTCGAGGCCCTGCTGCTGGGCGGGGGCGGCGGGCTGGTGGGCATGGCGGTGGGGCGGGGCCTGGGCCTGCTCGGCAACCTGGCCTGGCACCGGCTGCTCCCCGACTTCCCCTACCGGCCCGAGGCCATCCTGGTCTTCCCCGCCTGGCTGCTCCTGGCCGGCGTGGCGCTGGCGGCGCTCTCGGCCGTGATCGGCGCGCTGGCGCCGGCGGCCGCGGCGAGCCGGGTCGACCCGGCCCGGGCGCTCTCCTAGCGGCGAGCGGGCCGCCCGCGCCGCCTCAGCCGCGGCTGCTGGAGACCACCAGCGTGGCGCCGACCTGCAGCGTGTGCCGGCGCGGGTTGCCGATGCCGTTGAGCCGGCAGAGCTCGCCGAGCGGCAGGCCGGTGTCGCGCGAGATCGACCAGAGCGTGTCGCCCGGCTTGACCTTCCAGACGCCGGCGCGGGCCTCGCCGGCCACGGTGGCCGGCGCGGCGGGCGGGGCCGGCCTGGCGGGCGCGGCCGCGGGCGGCCTGGCGGCTTGCGCCCGGGCCTGGCTGGCGAGGCGCGGGATCACCAGCTCGGTCCCTGGCCGCAGGGCGCGGGGCTTCAACCCGGGGTTGAGGGCGAGGATGCCGTCGAGCGACACCCCGTAGCGGGTGGCGACGCCGGAGAGCGTCTCGCCCCGCTGCACCACGTGGCCCTCGAAGATGGCGACCCGCACCTGCGACCTCATGCTCGGCCAGTTGGCGGCGAAGGTGGCGGCGGCGGCGGCCGGGATCTTGAGCTGGTAGGGGCGCGGCGGCGTGATGGCGCGGCGCAGCTCCGGGTTCAGGTCGACCAGCTCGGCCTCGCCGACCCCGGCCGCGGCGGCGATCAGGGCCAGCGGCGCCGCGTCGGGGATGGTGACCTCCTCGACGTCCGGCCAGCGCTCCGGCTCGATCTCCTCGGGCCTGAAGCCGAACGCCTCGGGGTGGCGGGCGATGATGGCGGCCGCCATCAGCTTCGGGACGTACCCCTTGGTCTCGGCGCGCAGGGCGCGGCGCCCCTTGGCCGCGGCCATGGACCAGTAGTCCGGGTAGCCCCGGGCCTGGGCCCGCTGCACGGTCCCCAGCCCGGCGTTGTAGCCGGCCCAGGCCAGCCGCCAGTCGCCGGTCTGCTGGTAGAGCTCCTTGAGGAAGCGGGCGGCGGCGTGCGCCGACTTCTCCGGATCGCGCCGCTCGTCGACCCAGAAGTCCTGCTTCAGCCCGAAGAGCCTGCCGGTCGGGGCGATGAACTGCCAGGGCCCGACCGCCCGGGCGCGGCTGGTGGCGTAGTTGGCGAAGCCGCTCTCGATCATGGCGAGGTAGACGGTGTCCTCGGGCACGCCCTCCTCGCGCATGATCTGCTGGTAGCGCGGGATGTAGCGGTGGCCGCGCCCCAGGTACTTGACGTAGTGGGGCCGGACCAGCGGCAGCTGGAAGAAGCGGATGTAGCTGACCACCGCCTCGTTGACGTCGATGGGGATGTCGTACTCGGCGCGGAGCTTCTCGAGGCCGTGGTCGATCTCGGGCAGCAGCGCGATGCGGTCGGCCGACTCGGCCTGCGGGGCGGTCACCTCGCGGGAGAGCGCCTCCTCGAGCCGGTCGCGCAGCGGCGAGCCGAGCCCCATCCCCTCGGTGGCCTCGGCCGCGCGCGACTCGAGGCTGGGGACCTCCTGCAGGTGCGCGGCGCGCTCGGCGGAGCGCATCGCCTCCAGCTCGGCCGAGGCCGCGTCGATCTGGGTCGCCTGCGGGCCGGTCTCGGGCGGATCGCCCGCCGGCTCGGAGTGGCCGCGGCGCCGCGCCCCGGGCCGCCGAGGGCCCGTCGGGCGCTGCGGTCGCCGGCCCGGCCCGGACCGCGACCGGGGCCAGCAGCGTCAGGAGGATGAGGAGAGCTGGGCGCACGGGGTCGCTTTGTACCGGAAGTGGGCGGCCTCTGGGAACAATGCCTTCGGGGCAGGCCCCTGGGAAGAAAACCGCCGTCACCCTCGCTGGGACCGAGGCTCAGTCGCGGCGGCCCGGGGACCGTGTTAGGTACCCGCCCGGTCCCTCCCATGCAGATCGGTCCCCACCGCTTCTCCGGACGCTTCTTCCTCGCGCCGCTCGCCGGCGTCTCGGATCGGCCGTTCCGCACCATCTGCCGGGAGATGGGTGCGTCCTTCGCCTACACCGAGATGGTCAGCGCGCACGGCCTGCTCCACGGGACCGCCCAGACCCTCAGCTACCTCGACCGCGACCCCGCCGAGGTCCCCTTCGCCGTCCAGATCTTCGCCGCGGAGCCGGAGGTGCTGGCCCGGGGCGCCGAGGCGGCGGTGCGGGCCGGGGCCGGGATGGTCGACATCAACATGGCCTGCCCGGTCCGGAAGGTCTGCGGCTCCGGCGCGGGGGCGGCCCTGGCCCGCGATCCCTCGGCGGTGGGCGCGGCGGTGGCGGCCACGGTGGCCGCGGTGCCGGGCGTCCCGGTCACCATCAAGATCCGGGCGGGCTGGGAGGACGGTGCCATCAACTGCGTCGAGGTGGCCCGCGCCGCGCAGGAGGCCGGGGCCGCGGCGGTGGCGCTCCACGGGCGGACCCGCTCCCAGGGCTACTCGGGGAGGGCCCGCTGGGAGCTGATCGGCGCCGTCAAGGCCGCGGTCCGGATCCCCGTGCTCGGCTCGGGTGACGTCTGGACCGCCGCCGACGCGCTGCGGATGCGGGCCGAGACCGGCTGCGACGCGGTGCTGGTGGCGCGCGGCGCCTGCGGCAACCCCTGGATCTTCCGCGAGCTCCGGGCCGCCGAGCGGGGCGAGCCCATCCCGCCGCCGCCCACCCGCGAGGAGTGGGTCGAGGTGGTGATGCGCCACGTGGCGCTGCAGGTCGAGCACCGGCAGCGGCAGCGGCCCCACCAGCCCCCGCCGGCGGCCGAGGAGCACGCCGTGAGGGAGCTGCGGCGCCACCTGCTGTGGTACTCGCGCGGCCGGCGCGGCGGCGTGGCCTTCCGGCGCGGTGGCACCCACGTGAAGACCGCCGCCGAGGTGCGGGCGCTCATCGACGAGCAGTTCCCGCCCGGCGCCCCGTGGGAGCTCGACGCCGGGTGGACCGCGGCGCAGGATGGCGAGGACGAGGATCCATGACCGAGCTCCAGTCCCTCGCCCTCTACACCGTCGCCATCCTCGGCGGGGCCATCGCCGGCGGCGTGATGCCGCTGGTCGGCCCCATGCGACGCAGCGACCTGCTCCTCTCCTTCTCCGGCGGCGTGATGCTGGGGGCCGCCTTCTTCCACATGCTCCCCGAGGCCATCGTGCTGGGCGGGGCGGGCGTGGTGCCCTGGGTGCTGGTCGGCTTCCTGGCCCTCTACCTGCTGGAGCGGTTCGTCCTCATCCACATCTGCGGCGAGCCGGGGATGAACCAGGCCCTCTCCACCGGGACCATCGCCGCCCCGCACGACCACCCCGGCCACGTCCACGGCGACGAGGCCGGCTGCGAGGTCCACACCCTGGGCCTGGCGGCCTGGGTGGGCATGTCGATCCACACCATGGTGGACGGCTTCGCGCTGGGCGCCGCCAACCACGAGGCCGGGCTGGGGCTGCTGGTCTTCGCCGCCATCCTGGCCCACAAGATCCCCTCGAGCTTCTCGCTCTCGGCCATCCTGCGGGCCGAGGGGTACGGCCGGCTGCGGGCGCTCTGGATGAACGCCTTCTTCGCGCTGATGGTGCCGCTGGGCGCCGGCCGTCTACGTCGGGCTGCGCGAGCTGGTGGCGGTGGAGCGCTTCACCGCCGTGGCGCTGGCCTTCTCCGGCGGCACCTTCCTGCACCTGTCGCTCTCCGACATCCTGCCCGACCTGCACCGGCGCGCCGGCTCCAAGTGGCGGCTCACCGGCGCGCTGCTGGCGGGCCTGGCGCTCATGTGGGCGCTCAAGCTCGTCAACCACGAGGCCTGACGGGTCAGTTGGTGGTCCCGGCCGCGGCCGGGGCCTGGAACAGCGTGAGCGCGGTGGTCGTCCCGCAGGTGGTGTTGACGGTGGCGGTGAGCTGCACGGTGGCGCCGGGCGCCACGGTGACGGTGGACGGCGACACGCTGACCGAGAGGACCTTGGAGGTGACCACCACGGGCGCCGAGGCGGTGGAGGTCGGGGACGCCGCGCTGGTGGCGACCACGTGGTAGGTGCCGTCGGTGGCGGGGGCGGTGTAGACGCCCGCCGTGCTGATGGTGCCGCCGCCCGCCTCGGCCACCGACCAGGTGACGGCCTTGTTCGTGGTCCCGGTCACCGTGGCCGAGAAGTTGGCGGTCTCGCAGGCGAAGGCGCTGGCCGAGGTCGGGGTCACCGCCACGGTGACCACCGGCGGCGGGCCGGTCACGGTCACGGTGGCGCTGGCGCTCCGGCCCGGATCGGCGTGGCTGGTGGCCACCACGTGGCAGGTGGCGGCGGCGGCCGGCGCCGTGTAGACGCCGCCGGCGGTGACCGTGCCGCAGCCCGCCTCCTGGACCCGCCAGGTCACGGCGGTGTCGGTGCTCCCGGTCACGGTGGCCGTGAAGGTGGTCTGGCCGGAGCCGGCCAGGGTGACCGCCGGCGGGCTCACCGCGACCGTCACCACCGGCGGCGCGGCCTGGACGGTGACCACGGCGGAGGCGCTCCTGGTGGGATCGGCGTTGCTGGTGACCACCACGTGGCAGGTGGTGGCGGCGCCCGGCGCCGTGTAGACACCGCTGGTCGAGACGGTGCCGCAGCTCGCCTCCGTGACCTGCCAGGTCACCGAGGTGTCGGCCGTGCCGGTCACGGCGGCGGCGAAGACCTGCTGGCCGCCGGTGGCCACGGTGGCGCTGGGCGGCTCGATGGCCACCGCGACCCCTTGCGCCGCGCCCCCGGCGGAGGCTGGCTGGGGCGTGTTGGAGCAGCCGCTGGCGAGCGCCGCGAGGAGGACGAGGATGGCGGCGCTGCGCGGGGTCCGAACGAGGCCTGAGACGAGCTTCAGCATGCGGCTTTCTCCCTGTGTCAAACGTCACGTGACCAGGGGACAGGACCACGACTCGGGAGCCTGGAAACAGCCCCGTCAGGGGGAGATCCGTGGCGAATTTACTAATGGTTATGCATACTTGTAGTTCCTGAACCTACATCGATATCGCCGGCGCGGCCCCGGGCCAGGTGGCCCTGCGGGCCATGGAGGGGTTCGATCCCGGGTGAATCCGGGCACGTAGGTCCAGCGGTCGGGTGACACCCGACCACCCGCTACCACCTCGGGACCCGAGGGCGCAGTCATTGAGGTGCCATGTGGTGCCCTCGTCTGCCGCCTCGTCGCCTCGACCTCGCGCTGGTGCTGGCGGGGCTGCTGGCCGCCTGCGGCCCTCGGCCGGACTTCGAGCTTCACGGCGTGCCGGTCGTGGTGGCGTCCCAGACCTCCTTCGCCACGCAAGCGGATCTCCCGGGGCGCCTCGGGTCCACCGTCGAGGCGGCGCTCGGGTACTGGGGCGGGAGCTGGTCCGACCTGAGACAGGTCACCATCACGCTGGAGGACGGCCGGTACGTGCAGTGCCTCGGCCATGCGTCCGCCACCGGCTGCTTCGACGGCCGCGACCTCCGCGTCTCCACCCAGGACCTGGGCACGCCGTTCGCCTGCGTGGAGCAGACGGTGCTGGTCCACGAGGTCGGCCACGCCGTCATCGGCGATCCCGATCACCTCGATCCCCGCTGGATGGACTTCGAGCCCGTGGCCGCCAGCCTGGAGGGGCGCACCGGCTACGCGCCGGGAGGCGAGGTGCCCTGCCCCCTCTTCGTGAGCGTCTGGCGCCATCCGCCCGCGGCGCCGTGATGCGCCGCGCGGGCCGCGCCGCGCTCAGAACTCGCCGCGCAGGACCGCGCGCATCCCCAGGTAGCGATCCTCGGCGCCGGTGGCCGCGTAGGTGCCGGTGGGATCCGGGTCGAGCGTGTAGCGGGTCGAGGCGTAGGTGCCGAGGAGCCGCACCGAGAGCGGGCCCCAGATCGCCACGCCGGCGCCGATCTCCGCCTCCAGGCCCGAGGCCCCGGAGCCCGGGAAGTAGGCGGGGTCGCCGTCGATGAGCTCCTTCGCCGTCAGCCACTTCACCCAGCCGAGGCCCGCCAGGATGGTGAGCCGGCTGGCCACCCGGGCCTCGGCCGACAGCCCCACCCTCACGCCGGAGAGGTCGCTGTTCGGGAGGCCGGGGATGGCCGGGTCGACGGTCAGCTTCTGCGACACCCAGGCCACCTCGGGTATCAGCACCAGCGCGAGGCCGGAGATGGGCGGGGCCCGCCAGCGGGCGCCGACCTCCAGCCGCGTGAACTGGGTGGGCAGCTTCTCGCCGGTGAGCGACTCGGTCTCCAGGCCGACCGACATCGCCAGGCCGAGCCGCAGCCCGAGGCCACCCAGCGCGGCCGAGCCGCTGCGGGCCAGGGGCTGGACCTCCAGCGACAGGGCGGGGCCGGCCAGGCCGCCGGCGTCGAAGCCGAGCAGCGTGCCGGTGCTGGCCGAGACGCCGCTGTAGCTGAGCGTGCGCTGGCTGACGAAGAGGCCCAGCTCGGCGGCCACCAGCCACCGGCGCTCGGCGGGAGCGGCCGACCTCGAGGCGGGCGCAGGCGCCGCGGTCGCGGGGGGTGGTGGCGCGACCGCCGGCGACGGCGTGGCGGCGGGAGCCACCGCCGCGGCGGCGGCCGCGGGCTCGGCGGGACGCGCCGGGGCCGGCGCCGGGGCCGGCGGGCGCAGCAGCGCCTCGAGGTCCTGGTCCAGCTGGCGGGTGGCGCTCCCCGGAAGCCGCCCCGCCGCGGTCAGCGGGAAGCTCCAGGTCCGGGCCGGGCGGGTCGACGTGGTGAGGAGCGAGAGGCTGAGCTTCCTGGCGCCGGACGCCCCCGCCACCGCGCCGGTGAGGATGCCGCCGACGCCGAGCCGGCGCGCCTTGGCGAGGTCGGGCTGCTGCCGGGTGGAGACCTCCTTCCAGAGCACGCAGTCCCAGGTGCCACAGAGCTGCTCGGCCAGCTGGGTGGGGATGACCAGCTTGGGATCCCCCTGGACCGGCCCGATGGTGAGCCGCGGGCCGGTCGCCAGGGCAGGCGCCGCCACCATGAGGAGTGCAGCGACGATCACACGACTGGCCATTCCGTCCATGGGTCCCCCGCGGTGCCGCCCGGTCCATCGACATGAAAGCCCCCGGCCGCCGCGGCTGCAAGGGCCACGGCGGGGCGGGCCCCGGTCAGCCCACCGTCACCTTCTTCACCCCGCGGGCCTCGAGGAGCCTGGCGATCCGCTCGCGGATGTCCCCCTGCAGCACCAGCGCCCCGCCCTCGACGGCCCCGCCGCAGCCGAGCGCCCGCTTCAGCTCGCCGAGCCAGGCCTCCAGCTGGCGCGGTGGCAGGTCGAGCTTCTCCACCACCGTCACGGTCCTCCCGCCACGCCCGGCCCGCTCCATGCGGACCACCGCTCGCGCCGGCGGCGGACGGCCGGCCGGCGGCGCGGGGGCCGCGGGCCCGGGCGGGAGCTCGGCCCGCCTCGCGGCCAGTCCGGCCAGTGCGGCATGGAAGGGGGCCGGCGGCGGGGCCGGGTCTCGGGTGGCCATGGCCGCCCGATGATGGCACGGCGCCGGCCGGCGGCCGGCCGGGGATTTCATGGGTGCGCGTGCTGGTGGCGCGGGTTTGCTAGGATGGCCGCTCCACCCGCCTCCTGCCGAGGAGCCTCCCAGGTGCAGATCGTCTGCCTCGACCTCGAGGGCGTGCTCGTCCCCGAGATTCGGATCGCCTTCGCCGAGCGCACCGGCATCCCCGAGCTGCGCCGCACCACGCGCGACGAGCCGGACTACGACAAGCTGATGCGCTTCCGGCTCGACCTGCTGCGCCGCCACCGGCTCGGCCTGAAGGACATCCAGCAGGTGATCGCCGGGATGGCCCCCGAGCCCGGGGCGCGCCAGTTCCTGGACTCGCTGCGGCTGGCCTACCAGGTGGTGATCCTCTCCGACACCTTCTACGAGTTCGCCATGCCGCTCATGGCGCAGCTCAACCAGCCCACCCTGTTCTGCCACCGGCTGGAGGCCGACGCGTCCGGGTTCGTGGCCGGCTACCACCTGCGCCTGCCCGACCAGAAGCGGGCCGCGGTCCGGGCCTTCAAGGGGCTCAACTTCAAGGTCATCGCCGGCGGGGACTCCTACAACGACACCGCCATGCTGGGCGAGGCGCACGCCGGCATCCTCTTCCGGCCGCCGCAGAACGTCATCGCCGAGTTCCCCCAGTTCCCGGTGGTGCAGGACTACCCGGGGCTGCGCGCCGCCATCGACGCGGCCAGCGCCCGGATCGGCGGCTGACCCGGAGGGACCCCGCATGCGCCTCGACCCGGAACTCCTCGAAGGCCCCCCGGCCGCCGGCGCCCGCGTGCTGGCCCTGGGCCGGCTCGCCGACGCCGAGGAGGCGGCCACCCGGCTCGGCGATCCCGCCGACCTCGAGGCGCTCCACGACTTCCGCGTCGCGGTCCGCCGCCTCCGCTCCACGCTGCGCCCGCTGGCCCCGGCGCTGGAGGGGGTGCTCACCGGGAGGCAGCGGCGGCGGCTCGCCAGGCTGGCCCGGCGCACCAACCCGGCCCGCGACGCCGAGGTGCTGGTGGCCTGGCTCGGCGAGGCGCGCGGCCGGCTGGCCGCCCCGTATCGCGGCGCGCTCGACTGGCTGCTCGACCGCGTCGAGCGCCGCCGCGCCGAGGGGGCTCGCGACGTCCTCGAGGTGGCCCTGCCCCGCTTCCGGCGGCTGGCCCCCCGCCTCGGCCGCCGGCTCTCGGCCCGGCCGCCCGCCGGCGCCTCCGCCCCGACCACCCTGGCCGCGCTCCTGGCCAGCGCCCTGCGCGCCCAGGTCCGCGAGCTGCGCGAGGCGCTCGGCGCGGTGGTGGGCGGCGAGGACGCGGCCGGGCTGCACCGGGCCCGCATCGAGGGGAAGCGGCTCCGCTACCTGCTCGAGCCGCTGCGCGGCGTGGCCGGCGCCGACGCCGCCGCGGCGGTGGACGCGCTCAAGGGGCTCCAGGAGCTGCTGGGCCGGTGGCACGACCTGCACCAGGCGCGCGAGGCGCTGGCCGGGGCGCTGCTGGAGGCGGCCGCCGACCGGGCCCGCCGCGACCGCGGCGCACCGAGCGGCGACCTGCGACCCGGGCTGCTGGCCATCGACCAGCTGGCGGCCCGCGAGGCCGACGAGACCTACGGCCGGCTGGCCGGGAGCTACCTGCGGGGGCGCGCCACCGGCGTCCTCGACCTCGCCTACGCGGTGGTGGCGGGGCTGGAAGGGGCGCCGGACGCGGAGGCGGCGGACGCCGCGGCGGTCGCGTCGGAGCGGCGCCTGCTCCTGGCCGGCCTGCCGCCGGAGGCCGGCGGCGGCGAGGCCGTGGAGACCGAGCTGGGCTGGCTCCCGGGCGAGAAGGAGCGCGTCGGCCTGGCCCGCTCGGCGTCGGGCGAGGGGTGGTTCCGCGAGCGCGCCGCGCCGCGCGGCGCGATCCAGATCGAGTCGATCTCGCGCGCCGACTTCGAGGCCTGGTGGCCGCTCACCGAGGGGCGGCGACTGGCCCGACGCGTCCACCGGATCGAGGCCCTCCCGGGCTGGCGCTTCGAGGAGTTCACCGACCGCCGGCTGGTGCTGGCGGTGGTGGAGGCGGGGGCCGACGCCGCCACCCCGGCCTGGCTGGAGCCGGCGGTGGTGCGCGAGGTCACCGGCGAGCGCGCCTACCGCGACGAGGCGCTGGCCCGCCGCGCCCCCCGCCGCGGCTGAGCCGGTTCGCGCCGGTGGCGGGGCGTGACCGGAGGGGGGGCGCCGGTCTATACCGGCGCGGCGCCATGCCGTTCGCCTTCCAGCCCGGGGTCCGCGACACCGAGACCAACGCCCGCCGCGGCGCCTTCACCACGCCGCACGGCCGGGTGGAGACCCCCGCCTTCATGCCGGTGGGCACCCGCGGGACGGTGACCGGCCTCACGCCCGAGGACCTGCGGGCGCTCGGCGCCGAGATCATCCTCGGCAACACCTACCACCTGCTGCTCCGGCCCGGGCCCGAGGCCATGCGCGCCTTCGGCGGGCTGCACCGCTTCATGGGCTGGGACGGGCCCATCCTCACCGACTCCGGCGGCTTCCAGATCTTCTCGCTCCCCTCGGCTCGGACCATCACCGAGGCCGGGGCGCGCTTCCAGAGCTACATCGACTGCCGCTACCACCTGCTCACGCCGGAGACCTCGGTGGCCATGCAGGAGGCCATCGGCTCCGACGTGATGATGGTGCTCGACGTCTGCGTGCCGTCCACCGCCGGCGAGGCGGAGGTCCGCGCCGCCATGGAGCGGACCCACCGCTGGGCGCTGCGCAGCCTGGCGGCGCGCCGGGGCGCCGGGCAGGCCCTCTTCGCCATCGTGCAGGGCGGCCTCTCGCCCACCCTGCGGGCCGAGTCGGCCGCCTTCCTCTCCCAGCACCCCTTCGACGGCTTCGCCATCGGGGGGCTGGCGGTGGGTGACACCCGCAGCCAGCGCTTCGACGTGGTGGGCACCGCGGCCGGGCTGCTGCCGCCGGGGAAGCCGCGCTACCTGATGGGCGTGGGCACGCCGCCCGACCTGCTCGAGGCCATCGCCCACGGCGTCGACATGTTCGACTGCATCATCCCCACCACCCTGGCCTGGCAGGGGACCGCCTTCACCGGCACCGGCCGGGTGCGCCTCACCCGCGCCGAGCACCGGCTCTCCGACCTGGCGCTCGACCCGGCCTGCGGCTGCCCCACCTGCCGCCGGCACCCCCGCGGCTACCTGCACCACCTCATGAAGTGCAAGGAGCCGCTCGGCCCGCGGCTGCTCTCCATCCACAACCTGCACCACTACCTCGCGCTGATGCGCGCCGCCCGGGCCGCCATCGAGGCCGGCCGCTACGGCCCCTTCCTGCGCGAGACCATGGGCGCCATCGACCGGCACGAGCACGACCGGAGCGGCCGCTCGCCCGGGCGCCGCGCCGCGCCCCCGCCGCCCGCCACCCCGGCCCCGCCCACCCCCGGCCTGCGCTTCGAGATCGTGGCCACCTCGAGCGGCGCGCCGTCGATGCGCGACGCCGAGGCCGGCGAGGTGATGCACCCGGTGATCGGCGCCGCCGTCGAGTCGGAGCGGCTCTACGTGGCCCAGTCGCGGCTCGCGGCCCGGCTGCTCGAGCCGGCCGGCGGGCCGCTGGTGCTCTTCGACGTCGGCCTCGGCGCCGCCGGCAACGCGCTGGCCGCGCTCCGGGCCGCCCGCGCCGCGCCGACCGGGTGCCGGCCGCTCATGGTGGTCAGCTTCGAGCGGGAGCTGGGGGCGCTGGCGCTGGCCGCCTCGGAGCCGGGCGCCGCCCGGCTGGAGTGGTCCCCGGCGGACGCCGCGGCGGCCCGCGCCCTGCTCCGCGACGGGCGGCACGAGGAGCCGGGGATCACCTGGCGGCTCGAGCTCGGCGACGCGCTCGAGCGGCTCGACGCCGAGCCGCTCCGCGCCGACCTGGTCTACTGGGATCCCTTCTCTCCCAAGGTCAACCGGACGCTCTGGACGGCCGGCGCCTTCGCCCGCCTGGCCGCCCGCTGCGCCCCGGGCGCCATGCTCTTCACCTACTCCACCGCCACCGCCACCCGCGCCGCGCTGCTGCTGGCCGGCTTCGCGGTGGGGCACGGCGACGCCTCCGGCCCCAAGGAGGAGACCACCGCCGCGGCGCTGCCGCCGGCCCTCCCGGCCCGGCCCCTCGATGCCCGCTGGCTGGCGCGGCTGGCCCGCTCCTCGGCCCCCTTCCCCGCCGACGCGCCGGGCGACGCGCTGGCGCGCATCGCCGCGCGGCCGCAGTTCCGCTAGGCCACCTTTCCCGACCCCGGCCACCGATCGGAATCTCGCACCGGCGATCCGGCTCTGCTAGTGGATGGGACATGCGAACCCCCCACGCCCGGGTCCTGCTGCTGCTGTCCCTCGCCCTCTCCGCCTGCGCCGCCCACGACAAGGCCGGCGACCGCGCCGCCGCCCTGGGCGACTGGAAGGCCGCCTACGCCGAGTACCGGCAGGCCCTGGCCGACGAGCCGAACGACCCGAAGATGAAGGAGAAGTACGCCACCGCCCGCAGCCAGGCGCTGGCTACCTCGGCGGCCTCGGCCCGCGGCTGCCTGGCCCGCCGCGACTGGGGCTGCGCCGTGGGCGAGGCGGACTTCGCCCTCTCCATCGATCCCGGCAACACCGAGCTCTCCGACCTGCGCCGCGAGGCCGGGCGGGAGCTGGCCCTGGTCGAGGTGGAGCAGGCCCGCTCGCAGGTGGCGCAGGGGCAGCTCCGCCAGGCCGACGCCACCATCCGCGGGGCGCAGCGCCACTCCGACGACGCCCGGGTGAGGCAGGGGCTCTCGCAGGTGTCCGGCCAGCTGGTGGTGGCCGCGGTGGCCGAGTCGGATCGCCGGCGCGCCGCCCGCCAGTTCCCCGAGGCGCTGGCCGCCCTGCAGCTGGCCCTCCCCTACGAGCCCGGGCTGCGCGACCGGGTCGAGGTGGTGAAGCGCGAGCAGGCGGCGTTCCTGCGCGCCGAGCACGACCGGCTCATGGCCGAGGGCGACCAGCTGCTCACCCGCAACGCCTGGGCCGAGGCGGCCGCCCGCTTCAAGGCGGCGGGGGCCGCCGTCCCCGACGACCGGGCCCGTGCCGGCGAGCAGTACGCCCGGCTGGCCCTGACCGCCGACGCCGCCGTGGAGCGCGGCGACTGGCCGGCCGCCACCCGCGGCTACCAGGAGATGGTCGACCTGCGGGTGGAACGGAACGGGTACGCCGCCTCCCAGCTGGGCCGGGTGGCGGTGCGGCCGTGGGCGCTCCGCCTCCGCTCGGTGCTGGTCACCCCGCTGCGCCCCGACGGCGTGCCCTGGGTCGGCCCGCCGAGCCGGACCGTGGTCAAGGTGGCCAACGAGGTGGTTCGGGTCGGCGGCTCCGGGCTCACCGTGCCGTTCCTGCTGATGCTCAACCAGGTGCCGCGGGAGAACCAGCCCAACGTGGTGATCGAGGTGACCGCGCCGGGCGGGCCGCCGCTGCTCACCCCGCACCACCGCGGCCTCTACAGCACGCTGACCTCCTCGGTGGTGGTCGGCGCCAACGGCTTCGAGCGGCGCACCGTCCGCTTCCGCGTCTTCCACTCGGAGCGGGGCGGGCTCGTCGAGGACATGGGGGTGATCGAGGCGCCCATCGGCGAGCTCATCAGCCGCGGGGCGATCACCGTGCAGTCCGAATCGGTGCCGGCGCTGGAGCTCTCGGCCGAGCCGGCCCCGGGCGTGCCGCTCGGCAGCGTCACCGACCTGTCGCCGGTTCCCCCGCCGCCGCCCGACCGGGCGCGTCCGCCCGCGCCGCTGCCGGCCGCCCGCTGACCGGCGACTACTGCAGCGACACCGTCCCGTCGTCCTCCTCGTAGGCAAAGAGGTCACCGTAGCGGGCCCAGCCGATCCAGACCTGGAAGACCCGCTGGTAGTCCTCCGACGGCATCCGCAGCACGATGGTCTCCAGCACGAAGTCGCGCGGCAGCCGGTGCTGGGGGGCCACCAGCAGCGCGTCGCGCACGTCGGCGAAGAGCCTCAGCCCCAGCAGCTTCTCCCGCCACAGCGCCTTGCGCCGCTCCGGCGCGGCCGCCGCGAAGGCGCGCCCCTCCGGGGTGAGCACCGCCAGCCGCCTCGGCGTGTCGACGAGGTCGAGCAGCTCGGCCGCCTTGACCGCCTGGAGCAGCTGGCCGAACTCCCGGCCGGTCTCGGCGGCGACGCGGAAGACGTCCTCCTGCCCGCCGCGGGCGTCGAGCCACTCGACGAGCCCGATCACGTCGCCCACCGGGGCCGACGGCAGGATCTCCGGCGGCGGGGCGGCCGCCGGCGCCGCGGCCGGCTCGGGGAGGTCGGGCAGCTCGTGGCCGGTGATGAGATCGTGGAGCCGATCGACCAGCGCCAGCACCTCCGGCGAGCGGGCGTCGCGCGGGCGCGGCAGCCGGTTCTCCATCACGGTGCGCACCCGGCCCGGGTTGGCGGAGAGGACCACGATCCGGTCGGCCATGGTCACCACCTCCTTGATGTCGTGCGAGACCAGGAGCAGCGCCGAGGGGTTCTGGTGGTGGGCCGCCCAGATGTCGAGGATCTCGGCGCGCAGCGCCTCGGCGGTCAGCGCGTCCAGCTGGCTGAAGGGCTCGTCCATGAAGAGCGCCTCGGGGCGGAGCGAGAGGGCCCGGGCCATGCCGACCCGCTGCTTCATGCCGCCGGAGAGCTCGCGGGGGTAGGCCTCCTCGAAGCCGGCCAGGCCCACCATGCGGATGGCCTCGGCGACGCGCGCGGCGGACTCCTGGGGCGGGTAGCCGGCGGCCTGCAGCACCACGCGGACGTTCTCCACCACGGTCATCCACGGGAAGAGGGCGAACCCCTGGAAGACGATGGCCACGCCCGGGGCCAGCCCCTGCAGCGGCTCGCCGCGGACGCGGACGGTGCCGCGGCTGGGGCGGATCAGGCCGGCCAGGATGCGCAGGATGGTCGACTTGCCGCAGCCCGAGGGGCCGAGCAGCGCCACCACCTCGTCCTCGCGGATCTCCACCGAGACGTCGCGCAGCACCTCGAGCCGCTGGCCCGAGGGGAGCACGAAGGTGTGGCTGACGTCCTCGAGGGCGCAGAGCGGCGGGCGGGTGGCGTCGTCGGCCATGGGCGTACCCTCAGGGTGCGAAGCGCCGCTCGGCGTAGGCGTTGAGCGGGTGCCAGACCAGGCGGTTGAAGAGGACCACCACGGCGGACATCACCACCACGCTGGCGGCGAGCACCTGGAAGTCGGCGGCCTCGGCGGCCACGCCGATGCGGGCCCCCAGGCCGAAGGTGGTGAGGGTCCGGCCGCGGTAGGCCACGTACTCCGAGACGATGGAGGCGTTCCAGGCGCCGCCGGCGGCCGTGACCCAGCCGGTGATCAGGTAGGGGAGCACCGAGGGGAGCAGCAGGGCCCTGAAGCGGCGCCAGCCGCCGATCCGGTAGCTGGCCGCCGCCTCGCGCAGGTCGGAGGGGACCGCCATGGCCCCGGCCACCACGTTGAAGAGGATGTACCACTGGGTCCCCAGCAGCATCAGCACCACGCTGCCGCCGGAGAGGCCGACGCCGAGCTGGGCCAGCAGCGCCACCACCGCCGGGAAGAGCATGGGGGCGGGGAACGAGGCCACCACCTGCACCACCGGCTGCAGGGCGCGGGAGAGGCGGGGCGACAGGCCGATGGCCAGGCCGGCGGGGAGGGCCCAGAGGGTGCCCAGGGCCACGGCCGCCAGCACCCTGGCCAGCGTGGCGCCGGCGGCCAGCAGGGTGGTGCCCCAGGTCTCCGCCGGCACGTGGCGCAGCAGCCGGAACAGCTCCAGCGTCCCCATCGCCAGCAGCACCAGCAGCCCGCCGAGGAGGGCGACGGGCAGGAGCCGTGCCGCCACGCCGGCGGCGGGCCCCGCCTCCGCGGGCGGGCGCGGCCGCGGCGCCAGCGAGCGGGCGGCGCGGCGGCGCCACCGGCGCAGCAGGCGGACCAGCCGCGAGCGGCGCAGCAGGTCGAGGAACCAGGAGCGGGCCGCCTCGCCCCCCTGCCCCTCGTCCTGCCGGAACTTCTGCGCCCAGACCACCACCGGCCTCCAGAGCAGCTGGTCGAGCGCCACGATCATGAGGGTCATGGCCACCACCGCCCCCACCATGGCCCGGCCGTCGCCGGCCGCCACCGCCACGCTCATGTAGGCGCCCAGCCCGGGCAGCCGGAAGTCACGCGAGCCGAGCACGAAGGCCTCGCTCACCATCAGGAAGAACCAGCCGCCCGCCATCGACATCATGGCGTTCCAGGTGAGGCCGATCACCGAGGCCGGCAGCTCCACCCACTTGAAGCGCTGCCACCACGAGAAGCGGTGGTGGCGCGCCACCTCCAGCTGCAGGGGCGGCACCGACCGCACCGACCGGTAGAAGCTGAAGGTCATGTTCCAGGCCTGGCCGGTGAAGATCATGACGATGGCCGCCGCCTCGATGCCGACGTTGGAGCCGGGGAAGAGCGCCACCAGCGACAAGACCAGGCCGGGCATGAAGCCGAGCACCGGCACGCTCTGCAGCACGTCGAGCAGCGGCACCAGCACCCGCTCGGCCCGGGCGTCACGCGCCGCCCAGTAGCCGTAGACCAGCGTGAAGAGCAGGCTGAGGGCCAGCGCCGCCAGGCCGCGCGACAGCGAGAGCAGGGTGTAGCCGGGGAGGGCGCGGAGGGAGAGATCGATCTCCACGGCCGGGCGCATGGGGAGCGCCGCGCCATGGGCCAGGCGGGAGGCGGCGAAGAGGACGCCGCCCAGCGCCGCCACCACCACCAGGTCGGCCCAGCCCAGCCGCCGGGGGTGCCGGAGGAAGGCGGTCGCCTCGCCGAATGCCCGTCGGGCCAGGATCCTCACGCGGCGGTTCTCCCCCCGCGCACCCTCGAGGGTCAAGCGACGGGCCGGCGTCCGGGGCGGCCCCGCACCGGGCCGCGGTCCGCTCCCCCCGTTCGCCGCCACGCCGCCGGGAAGAGCCGGGACCGGTGGGCTGTTCACCGGGACGGGCGGCGGCTATCTTCGCCCGTTCCCATGGCTCCACGCGCGGAGGGTGCATGAACCCGGACATCCGGGCCGTCTCGGACGAGGTGCAGCGGCAGTCGGCGTTCGTCGACGCGCTGCTCGCCGAGACCGGCAAGGTCATCGTCGGACAGCGGTACCTGGTGGAGCGGGCCCTCATCGGCCTGCTCACCGGCGGTCACGTGCTGGTGGAGGGCGTGCCGGGCCTGGCCAAGACGCTCACCGTGAAGACCCTGGCCGACGCCATCGACTGCAGCTTCAGCCGCATCCAGTTCACGCCCGACCTCCTCCCCGCCGACGTGGTGGGCACGCAGGTCTACGACCCGCGGACCCAGACCTTCTCGGTGCGGCAGGGGCCGGTGGTGGCCAACGTGGTGCTGGCCGACGAGGTGAACCGGGCCCCCGCCAAGGTCCAGTCGGCGCTGCTCGAGGCCATGCAGGAGCGGCAGGTCACCATCGGCGACCAGACCTTCGCCCTGCCCGACCCCTTCATCGTGCTGGCCACGCAGAACCCCATCGAGCAGGAGGGGACCTACCCGCTCCCCGAGGCGCAGGTCGACCGCTTCATGCTGAAGGTGAAGGTGGGCTACCCCACCCGCGAGGAGGAGCGGGCCATCCTCGACCTGATGGCCACCGCCGCGCCGCCGCGCGCCTCCAAGGTGATCGGCGGCGGCGACCTGGCGGCCGGGAAGGCCACCCTGCACCGGCTGTACATGGACGAGAAGGTCAAGGACTACGTGGTCTCGCTGGTCTTCGCCACCCGCGATCCGAGCGCCTTCGGCCTGGCCGAGCTGGCGCCGCTCATCGAGTACGGGGCCTCGCCCCGGGCCACCATCTTCCTCACCCTGGCCGCGCGCGCCCACGCCTTCCTGCGCCGGCGCGCCTTCGTCACCCCCGAGGACGTCAAGGCGGTGGCCTACGACGTGCTCCGCCACCGGCTCACCCTCACCTACGAGGCCGAGGCCGAGGAGGTCACGCCGGAGAAGATCATCTCCCGCGTGCTCGACCGCGTCGAAGTCCCCTGACCGCCGGCCGCGCGCCGCACCGATGAACGCCCGCGATCTCATCCAGCGCATCCGGCGCATCGAGATCACCACCCGCCGCGCCGTCGAGGACTCGCTCGGCGGCCAGTACCACTCGGTCTTCAAGGGGCGGGGGATGGACTTCCACGACGTGCGCGCCTACGCGCCCGGCGACGAGGTGCGGGCCATCGACTGGAACGTCTCGGCCCGCACCGGCCACCTCCACGTCAAGCGGTTCGTGGAGGAGCGCGAGCTGACGGTGATGGTGCTCTGCGACCTCTCGGCCTCCACCGACTTCGGCTCGGGGGCGCGCACCAAGGCCGAGGTGGCGGCCGAGATCGTGGCGCTGCTGGCCTTCTCGGCGGTCCAGAACGGCGATCGGGTGGGCCTGTACCTCTTCACCGACGAGGTGGAGCGGTTCGTGCCGCCGCGCAAGGGGCGGCGCCACGCCCTGCGCCTGGTCTCCGAGATCCTCCAGTTCCGGCCGAGGAGCCGCCGCACCGACCTGGGGGCGGCGCTCACCCAGCTGCGGCGCACCGTGCGCCGGCGCTGCGTGGCCTTCGTGCTCTCCGACTTCCTCGACGACGAGGCCCGCTTCGAGCAGCCGCTGCGCATCGCCGCCCGGAAGCACGACCTGGTCCCCATCCGCATCGAGGACCGGCTGGAGCGCACCCTGCCGCCGGCCGGCCTGGCGCTGCTGGAGGACCCCGAGACCGGCGCCACGGTCCGGGTCGACCTCTCCGACCGGCGGGTGCGCGACCGCCTCTCCGCCGAGGCCGGCGCCGCCGAGCAGCGGCTCACCCGCCTCTTCTCCCGCCTCGACCTGGACCACGCCCGGGTCCGGGCCGACGACGCCGACTACGTCGGGCCGCTGCTGGCCTTCTTCCAGGCGCGGGCGCGGAGGATCGGGTGAGCGCGGCGTGGCTGGCCCTGGTGCTGGCGGCGACGGCGCCGGCCGGGCCGACCGCCCCGGTGGAGCAGGCGGCGCCGCGGGAGGTCCACTCCCGCACCTCGGCCGCCAGCGCCAGGCTGGGCGAGCCCATCGAGTGGGAAATCGAGCTCAAGCACGCGCCGGCCGAGCGCTACCGGTTCGAGGCGGCGCTGCCCGAGGGGCCCTGGCACGCCGAGCCGCTCGGCTGCCAGCGGGCCGAGACGCCCACCGAGGCCACCACCACCTGCCGGCTCCGGGTGGCGCTGCTGGCGCTGGGGGCCGTCGACCTGCCGGCGCTCCGGCTCTCGGCCTCGACGCCGGAGGGCCCCCGGGTGCTCGACATCCCCGGGCCTCGCCTCACCGGCAACGGCATCATCGATCCCGCGGTGCCGGCCGAGCAGCTGCAGCTGCGGGCGCCGGCCCCGGCGGTGCCGCTGCTGGTGCCCAGCTGGCGCCTGCTCTGGTGGGGCCTGGGCGGGCTGGCCGCGGCCCTGCTGGGCTGGTGGCTGTGGCGCCGCTGGCGCGCCCGGCGGCGGGACGGGGAGGCCCCGCCGCCCCCGGTGCCGCCGGAGGTGCGCCTGGCCGCCCGGCTCGACCAGCTCGAGGGCGAGCGGCTGGGGGAGCAGGGGCGCGGCCGCGAGCACTTCTTCCGGCTCTCCGAGGCGGTGCGCGACTACCTCGGCGCCGTCACCGGCGTGAACGCCCTCGACCTCACCACCGAGGAGCTGCTGGAGGCCCTGGCCCGCCAGCCCGACCCGCGCCTGCCGCTCGAGCCGCTGCAGCGGTTCTCCGAGACCGCCGACCTCGTCAAGTTCGCCCGCCTCCCTGCCGACGGCCGCGCCTGCGCCGACGGCGTGGCCTTCGCGCGCGAGCTGCTGGCCCGCACCCGGCCGGCGCCGGCCGTCACGCCGCCGGCGCCGGCGCCGCCCCCTCCGGGAGCCCCGCCATGACCGGCGACGCGCTCCAGTGGGCCCGGCCCTGGGCCCTGCTGCTGCTCCTCGCCCTCCCCCTGGTGGCGCTGGCGCTCCGCCTCGACCGCTGGCGCGCCCCCCGGCTCCTCCACCCCCGGGCCGGGACCATCGCCGCCGGGCCTCGCGGCTGGGTGGCGCGGCTCTGGTGGCTGCCGCAGGCCCTGCTGCTGGCCGGCCTGGCCCTCACCGCGGTGGGGCTGGCCCGCCCCCAGGCCGACCGGCGCACGCCGGAGCGGCGCAGCGTCGAGGGGATCGACATCGTCATCGCCCTCGACCTCTCCACCTCGATGCTGGCCGCCGACTTCAAGCCGGAGAGCCGGATCCACGTCGCCAAGGAGGTCCTCAAGGACTTCATCGGCCGGCGGCGCAGCGACCGGATCGGGCTGGTGGTCTTCGCCGGGGAGGCCTACACCCAGGCCCCGCTCACCCTCGACTACGGCCTGCTCCGCTCGCTGGTGGACCAGCTCAAGATCGGCGTCATCGAGGACGGCACCGCCATCGGCAACGCCCTGGCCACCGCGGTCAACCGGCTGCGCGAGTCGGACGCCCGCAGCAAGGTGGTCATCCTCATCACCGACGGCGACAACAACCGCGGCCAGATCTCGCCGCTGGAGGCGGCCCGCCTCGCCCAGGCCATGGGGGTGCGGGTCTTCCCCATCCTGGTCGGCACCGGCGGCGTGGTCCCCTACCCCGACGGCACCGACCTGCTGGGCCGGCCCAGCTACCGCCCGGTCCAGCTCGACGTCAACCCCGGGCTGCTGCGCGACATCGCCGCCACCACCGGCGGCGCCTTCGCCACCGCCACCGACCGGGCCGGGCTGGAGGGTGGGCTGCAGGCGGTGCTGGACCGGATGGAGAAGACGCGCATCATCGAGACCACCGGCGGCAGCCAGGTGACCGAGCTCTTCCCGCGCCTGCTCGGGCCGGCCTTCGCCCTGGTGGCGCTGGGGCTGCTGCTCGGCCTGACGCGCTGGAGGTCCTTCCCGTGACCCCGGCCTCGCCGCTCACCTTCCAGGTGCTGGGGGCGCCGGCCCGGCTGCTGGCCCCGGAGGCGCTCTGGCTGCTGCTGCCGGTGGCCGCGCTGGGAGGGCTGGCCGCCTGGCGCCTGCTCCAGCGCCGCGACCTGCTGCGCCGCGTCGCCGGCCCGCAGGCCGCCCGGCTGGCGCCCCGCGCCGGCCTGGCCCGGCCCGCCACCCGGGCCTCGCTCTGGCTCACCGGGCTGCTGCTGCTGGCGGTGGCGCTCTCGCGGCCGCAGTGCGGGACCCGGACCGAGCTCTCCCGGCGCTACGGCGTCGACCTGGTGGTGCTCCTCGACGTCTCCCGCTCGATGCAGGCCCGCGACGTGGCGCCCGACCGGCTCACCCGGGCCACGCTGGAGGTGGGCAGCCTGCTCGACCAGCTGGCCGGCGACCGGGTCGGCGTCGTGGTCTTCGCCGCCGAGGCCTTCGTGCAGTGCCCGCTCACCACCGACTACCAGGCGGCCCGGCTCTTCCTGCGCTCGGTGGGGCCGGGGAGCGTGCCGCAGCAGGGGTCCGACCTCGGCCACGCGCTGCGGGCGGCGCGCCAGGTGCTGGAGCAGGGCGAGAACTCGCAGGGGCGCGGCAAGGTGGTGCTGGTGGTCAGCGACGGCGAGGACCTGGAGGGCGACGCCGGCGAGGCGGCCCGGGCCCTGGGCGACGCCGGCATCCGCGTCCACGCCCTGGCGGTGGGGACCGAGGCCGGCGAGCCCATCCCGCTGCTCGACGCCCGGGGGCAGGTGACCGGCTACAAGAAGGACCGGGCCGGCCAGCCGGTGGTGTCCCGCCTCGATCTCGCCACCCTCCGCGAGATCACCTCGCGCGGCGGTGGCGAGATCTTCCAGCTCGACTCGCCCGATCACGGCCTGCCAGCCTTCAAGGCGGCCCTCGACGGGTTGCAGAAGAGCGAGCTCACCAGCCGGCTCACGGTCCAGTTCGAGGACCGCTTCGCCCTGGCCGCCTTCCCGGCCCTGCTGCTGCTGCTGGCCGGGCTGCTGCTGGGCGAGGCCGGCCCGCGGCGCGCGGTGGGAGACGAGGAGGAGCCGCCATGACCGCCGCCCTCCCGCTGGTGGCGCTCCTGCTGTCCGCCTCCCCCTTCGAGGCCGAGCAGCCCGAGGTGCGGGCCGGGAACGAGGCGCTGCGGGACGGGAGCCCGGCGGCCGCCCTGCCGCGCTACGACGCGGCCGAGCGGGAGGTCGGTCCGCACCCCGAGATCGACTTCGACCGCGGCAACGCGCTCCACGCGGCCGGCCGCCTCGAGGAGGCCCGGGCGGCGTGGAAGAAGGCGGCCGAGCGGGCGCCACCCCCGCTGGCCAGCCGCGCGCTCCAGAACACCGCCAGCGCGCTCGACCAGGCCGGCGACCAGGCGGGGGCCATCCGCGCCCTGGGCGAGGCGCTGCAACGCGACCCCGGCAACGAGGACGCACGCTATAACCTCGAGGTGCTGCTGCGCCGCAAGGCGGAAGGGAAGGGCGCGCCCAAGGAGCCCGGCGACCAGGGGGCGAAGCGGCCCGACGCCGAACCCCGCCCGGGCGCCGGCGGGACGCAGGACCGGCCGGGGGCCGGGAAGCAGGACGGGCGCCCCGAGCCGCAGGGAGGCGAGCCGAAGCGGGAGGAACAGGCGAAGGAGCGGCGAGAGGAGCGGCCGGGGCGTGACGCGGGGACGGGACGAGCGGGGGACCAGGACGCGGAGCGCCAGCGGCGCGCCCGGGCGGCCCGAGCCGGTCGGGAAGCGGGACGCCGAGCGGCTGCTCGACGCCCTCCGCTCGCGCGAGCGGACCATGCCGCTCGGGCCGGTGGGCCCGCCGCCGGGGAGGAAGGAGACCGGGCGTGACTGGTAGGGCGGGGCTCCTCGCCGCGGCGCTGCTGCTGCTCCCGGCGGCGGCGGGCGCCGCCGGCATGGCCATCTCCGCCTCGCTCGACCGCGACGAGGTGGCGCTCGACGAGCTGGTCACCCTGGAGGTCCGGGTCGAGGCCGCCGAGGCGCCCACCGTCTCGCTCCCCTCGCAGGGCTTCGACTTCGACGTGGTCTCGCGCGGCAGCTCGCGGAGCACCTCCATCAACATGGGCGGCGGCGGCGGCGTGAAGGTGCAGCACACCTTCGTCTTCCAGTTCGGGTTGCGGCCCCGCCGCGTCGGCGACCTGGCCATCCCGGCCGTGGAGGTGGTGGCCGGCGAGGCGCGGGGCGAGACCCAGCCACTCACCGTGAAGGTGCTGCCGGCCGGGTCGCCCACCGCGGGCCCTGCCCGCCCCGCCCCCGGTCTTCGGCTTCCCCTCCTTCCCGGGGGCGCCGGGCGGCGCGGCGGCCGGCGGCGGCAGCAGCCGGGCCTGGCACGGCTGGGAGCGCGACCTGCAGCTCAGCGTCGAGGTCGACAGGACCGAGGTCTTCCTCGGCGAGCAGGTGACGGCCTCGGTCTGGGTGCTCTCGCCGGTCGGGGTGGCCGAGACCGGCAACTTCAAGCCGCCCGCCTACGACGGCTTCTGGACCGAGCAGCTCGAGCTCCCCAAGGAGCCGGTCCAGCAGCTGCGCAAGAAGGACGGCCTGCCGCTGCGCGCCTACCTGCTGCAGCGGATCGCCCTCTTCCCCACCCGGTCCGGCCCGCTCGAGCTGGGGCCGCACGCCATCGACCTGGTGGTCCGGGTGGCCTCGGACGACCCCTTCTACCCCTTCGGCGACGTGCAGCGGGTGACCCGCCGGAGCCAGCCGGTGGCCATCACCGTGAAGCCGCTCCCACCCGGCGCCCCGGCCCAGTTCGACCAGGTCAACGTGGCCACCGCCACCCTGGCCGCCACCCTCTCGCAGAGGAGCGTCGCGGTCGGCCAGCCGGTCACCCTCCGGCTCGTCGCCGAGGGCGAGGGGAACGTCAAGGCCTGGTCGCTCCCCACCCTCCCGCCGGTGGCCGGGGCGCGGGCCTTCGCCCCCACCTCCAGCGACCAGCTCAAGCCGCGCGGCGTGAAGCTGGCCGGTTCACGGACGCTGGAGACGGTGCTGGTCCCGGAGACCCCCGGCACGCTGGTGATCCCCTCGCTGGCCTGGGCCACCTTCGACCCGAAGGCCGGCGCCTACCGGGAGCTCAAGACCCCCGAGCTGCGGCTCGAGGTGACCGGCGGCGCCACCGTCGCCGGCACGGCGGGGCCGACCCAGAACACCCTCTTCCCGGGGCTCCGCCCCATCCGGCCGAGCGGCCCGCTGGTCCGCACCGGCGCACCCGGGGCCCGCTGGCCGCTCTGGGCCCTGCTGGTCGGCCCGGTGGCCGCCTTCCTGGTGCTGGGCGGCGTGGACCGGCTCCGCGAGCGCCGCCTGGCCGACGGCGGGGCGCGGCGGGTCCGCATCGCCGGCCGGGTGGCGCGCCGGCGGCTGGCCGAGGCGAGCCGCCTGCTCTCCGGCGCCGACGGAGCCCCCTTCTTCGCCGAGGTGGAGCGGGCCCTGGTCGGCTACTGCAGCGACAAGCTGGGCCGGCCCGCCAGCGGGCTGACGCGCGAGGAGCTGGCGCGCGCGCTGGCCGAGGCCGGCGCCCACGTGGCCGCCCTGCGGGCGCTGGCGGCCGCGCTCGACGCCTGCGACGCCGGGCGCTTCGGCGGCGCCGTGGCGCGCGAGGAGGTGCTGGCGCTGGCGGGCCGGGCCATGGGGGCGCTGGAGGAGGCCCACTGGCAGGTCCCCGGAGGTGGTCGGTGACCGCCCTGCTGCTGCTCTGGCTGGCCGGCGCCACGCCGGCACCGCCGGCCGATCCCGGGACCCGGGCCGAGCAGGCCAGCGCCCTCTACCTGGCCGGCGACTACGACGGCGCCGCCCGGGCCTGGCGGGCGCTGGTCGACGAGGGCTGGGAGAGCGTCGGGCTCCACCTCGACCTGGGCAACGCGCTCTTGCGCCTCGGCCACCGCGGCCGCGCCATCGCCAGCTACCTGCGCGCCCTCCAGCTCGACCCCGGCGACGCCGACGTGCAGGCCAACCTGGAGCTGGCCCGCGCCCAGAACGTCGACCGGCTGGTGGGCGAGGCCCAGCCGCCGCTCCACGTCCGGGTGCTGGCGCGGACGCCGGAGGGCGTCGCCCTGGCCCTCTTCGGCAGCTCGTGGAGCGCCTTCTGGCTCCTGCTCTGGCTCCGCAGCCGGTCGAGCCGCAGCGCGCGCCGCTGGCTCGGGCCGGCGGCCCTGCTGGCGGCCCTGCTGGCCATCGGCGGCGGGGCGCTGCTGGCGGGCAAGGCAGCCGACCGGCAGACCCCGACGGCGGTGGTGATCGCGCCGGTCTGCCCGGTCCGCGAGGGGCCGTCGCGGACGCTCAAGGCCGCCTTCGAGCTGCACGAGGGGACCACGGTGCGCATCCTCGAGGCCCAGGGCGACCTGGCGCGGATCCGGCTGCTCAACGGCCTCGAGGGCTGGGTGGCCTCGGCCGACCTGGAGGTGGTCTGATGGCGGTGGTGGCCACCGCGGTCCGGCTCACCGAGGCGGTCGAGGCCGGCGACCTCGACCTGGCCCGGGCCCTGTTCCGCGAGTACCAGCGGGCCATCGGCGTCGACCTCTGCTTCCAGGGATTCGACGCCGAGCTGGCCGCGCTCCCCGCCGCCTACGCCCGCCCGGCCGGCCGGCTCCTGCTGGCGTGGCGCGGCGAGGCGCTGGCCGGCTGCGGCGCGCTGCGGCCGCTCGGCCCCGGCGTCGCCGAGCTGAAGCGGATGTGGACCCGCCCCGCCCATCGCGGCCAGGGCGTGGCCCGGGCGGTGGCCGAGGCGCTGCTGGCGGCGGCGCGCGCCCAGGGCTACCGGGTGGTGCGGCTCGACACGCTGGAGTCGATGACGGCGGCGCGGACGCTCTACCGCTCGCTCGGCTTCGTCGAGATCGGGCCCTACTACCCGAACCCGCTGCCGGGCGTGGTCTACATGGAGCTGCAGCTCTAGCGGCTCCGGGACCGGCGCCCGGCACCGGCTCACTGCTTCAGGTAGACGTCGCGCCAGAGGACCCGCGGACGGAGCGAGGGCGTCGAGCCGTCCATCCCGTGGCTGGTGTTGTCACCGTGGTAGAGCCGGCGCGGCGAGGCCTCGGTGTCGACCCAGAGCGTTTGGTAGATGTTGGCCGCGGCGGGCGTGGTGATGGCGAGGTTCACCGCAAAGGCGGTGACGGTGGTCCCGCCGAGGGAGGCGTAGACCGGGGTGGCGAGCGTGAAGGCCCCGGTGCGCTGTTCCAGGATCGTGCCGACCCCACACGTCCCGGAGAACTTCCTGAGGTCGAAGGCGCCCGTCGAGCCGTTCAGCGTCACGATCTCGCCCTCCGCCGCCGGGCAGTACCGCCACTCGCCGGTCAGGTCGCCCGGCACCGGGGCGGTCTGCAGCGCGCGGGCCAGGGTCTGGAGCGCGATGGGCCGGAGCGCCGCCGTCGAGCCGTCGTACGCCCCGGAGTCATCACCGAGGTGAAGGGCGTCGGGGCTGGCGGCCGTGTCACGGTAGATGAGGGTGTAGAAGGTCTCCGGCGGGATCAGGGGCAGGGTGACGTCCACCTTGGTCGCCGTGACGCTGCCGGCCCCGAGGCCCGCGCTCACCTGGGCACCGTAGACCGCGGTCACGGGCACGGAGAGGTCGGACGTGGTGTCCCCGTCGCAGGTGGAATCGGTGGTGGCGTAGTCGAGCTGGCCGATGCTGCCGCTGGTCCCGGCGATGGTGAAGATCTCCCGGTAGTCGGTCCCGCCATCGTTCCGGCAGACCGCCCAGGTGCCGTCGAAGGACGGCGTGACAGGCGGCGGGTTGCTGTCGCTCCCGCCGCCGCAGGCGGCCAGCAGGCCGAGGGTGAAGGAGACAAGTGCGCTTCGCGTGGCGATGGTCATGGCGATCCCCCTCCGTCCTGGGAAGGGTAGCGCCGCCGGTGGCGATCATCGAGGGGTCCGGCCCGCGTCACCGTGTCTCCCGCCAAGCGGTCAACCTCGCGGCGCCACGGGCCGCCGCCCGGCCCGGACCAGCGTGAGCAGCAGCAGCCCCACGGTGAGCCCGGTGAGCAGGTGCCAGAGGAAGTGGGTGCCGGCCGGGAAGGCGGCGCAGGCGGCCAGGTCGACGGACCGGAAGGCCAGCGCCACCGCGAAGGTTCCGGCGGCGGCCAGGTGCGCCAGCCCGGCCTCGCGCCGCCGCGGCCGGCCGGGGCGCCAGGCCAGCCAGCCGCCCAGGAGCGTGAGGGCCGCCAGCACCGGCAGGTAGCCGACGCCGCCCGCGAGGGCCTCCGGCCAGGCCCGGGTCGCCGCGGTGGTCGCCACCGCGAGGGCGATGAGGCTGCCCAGCGTGGCCAGCCCGCCGGCCCCACCCAGCCGGCGCAGCGCCAGGGCCGAGGTGGCCGAGGACGTAGAGCCGGATGGGCCAGACGTCGGCGGCCCAGGTCGACGGCCCGGGGATCAGATGGAAGGCCAGGCTGCCGAGGCCGATGGCCGCGACGTCGGCCACCAGCAGGAGGAGCGGCCCGTCGCGCGTCCCGGCCCGGCGCCAGGCGCGCAGCGCCACCGCCGCGGCCACCAGGAAGGCGAGGTTGGAGGCCGCGTCGAGCGGCTCGGCCCAGGGGCCGGGGCCGGTCCGCTCGCAGTAGGCCGGCAGCGCGGCCGGCGCCGTGATCACGCCCGCGGCCGGGCCCCCCACGATGCTTGACGACACCGGGCCAGCGTGGCTTGTTCCACCTCCGCGTGTCCACCCCCCGCCCTCCCGTCAACAAGTGGCTGGTGACCGTCTCGGTGACCTTCGGCACGCTGATGGGCGCCATCGACGCCTCGATCGTCAACGTGGCGCTCCCGCAGATCCGGGGCGCCGTCGGCGCCACCGTGCAGGAGATCACCTGGATCTCCACCGGCTTCGCCATCGCCACGGTCCTGGTCATGCCGCTCACCGCCTTCCTCGGCCGGCTCTTCGGCCAGAAGCGCGTCTACCTGGTCAGCCTGGTGCTGTTCCTGGCCGGCTCGGCGCTGTGCGGCCTGGCCACCAGCCTCTGGTCGCTGGTCGCCTTCCGCGCCATCCAGGGCTTCGGCGCCGGCGCGCTGCAGCCGACCGAGCAGGCCATCCTGCGCCAGACCTTCCCGCCCCAGGAGCAGGGCATGGCCATGGCGCTCTTCGGCATGGCGGTGATGATCGGCCCGGCCATCGGGCCGACGCTGGGCGGCTGGATCGTCGACAACTACCACTGGTCGTGGATCTTCTTCATCAACCTGCCGGTGGGCGCGCTCGGCCTCTTCATGGTCTGGCGCTTCGTCCACGAGCCGGAGGACATCCGGCGGGCCAACCAGGCCGCCGCCGTCGAGGTGCGCAAGCACTTCGACTGGCAGGGCATCTCGCTGCTCTGCGTCGGCCTGGCCGCCCTGCAGTACTTCCTCGAGGAGGGGCAGCGCGACGACTGGTTCGAGTCGCGCACCATCACCGCGGTGGCCGTGGTGGCCGTGCTCGGCCTGGCCGCCTTCACCTGGCGCGAGCTGACCGCGCCGGTCCCCGCCGTCAACCTCCGGCTCTTCAAGGACCCGGTCTTCACCTCGGGCACGGTGATCGGGGCGGTGATGTTCGCCATGCTGATCTCCAGCGTCTTCCTGCTGCCGCTCTTCATGCAGGAGCTGCTCGGCTTCACCGCCATGCAGTCCGGGCTGGCCCTCATGCCGCGCACGCTCGTCATGATGGTGGTGACCCCCATCGTGGGGCGGCTCTACAACTCCGTCTCGCCGCGGGTGGTCATCGCCTTCGGCATCCTCTGCACCGTGCTGGGGGCCTGGCAGCAGGGCCACTTCACCCTCCAGACCACCGCCGCCGGCGTGGTGGGGACCCTGCTGGTGCAGGGGGTCGGCTTCGCCTGCCTGTTCGTGCCGCTCACCACCGCCGCCCTCTCCAACGTGCCGCGGCAGCGGCTCACCGACGCCACCGGGCTCAACTCGCTGCTGCGCCAGATCGGCGGCTCGGCCGGCCTGGCCATCTTCGCCACGCTGCTCTCCCGCGGATCCGCGGTGGCCCGGCACGGCCTGGTCTCGCACCTGGGCCCGGAGCGGCCCGAGGTGGTGGCGCGGCTCTCCGCCATGACCTCGGCCTTCCTGGCCCGCGGGTACGACGCGGTGAGCGCCCAGCTGGCGGCCCTGCAGGCGCTCGACCTGACCGTGAAGCGCCAGGCCGCGGTCCTCTCCTTCGAGAAGGTCTTCCTCATCACCGGGCTGCTCTTCCTGGCCGTCATGCCGCTGCTCCTGCTCCTCAAGGTGAAGCGCAGCGGCCCCGGGGCGGCCCCCCGCATCGAGGTGCACGTCGAATGACTCCCGATCCCACCGCCCCGGCCACCGTCCCGGCCCCGTCCCGCCGCCGCCCGCTGCTCATCGCCGCCGGCCTGCTCTCGGTCGTGGTCCTGGTCCTGGGCGGGCGCGCCGTGCTCATCGCCGGCACCGAGAGCACCGACGACGCGCAGGTCGAGGCCGACGTGGTGGCGGTGGCGCCGCGCATCCCCGGCCAGGTCCTGCGGGTGCTGGTCCGGGACGACCAGCCGGTCCGGAAGGGGGACCTGCTGTTCGAGCTCGACCCGGCCGACCTGGCCGCGCGCGTGCAGCAGGCCGCGGCCGAACTGGAGATGGCGGCGGCGCAGGTCTCGGTGGTGGAGGCCAGCGCGCGCGGCGGGCTCTCCAGCGCCCGGGCCGGCCTCTCCGCCTCGTCGGCCAGCGTCGCCGGCGCCGGCGCGCAGGTGGAGGCGGCCCGGGCCTCGCTGATCCACGCCGAGGCCGACGCCGCGCGCGCCGAGGCCGACTGGAAGCGGTTCCAGGCGTTGCACGCGGCCGACGCCATCTCGCAGGAGAGCTTCGACGCCGCCGGCGCCCACCACGCGGCCGCCGTGGCCGCCCTGGCCTCGGCGCGCGCCCAGCTCGCCGCCGCCGAGGAGGCCCGCCGCGCCGCCGAGGGGCGCGCCCAGGAGGCGGCCGGCCGCCTGGAGACCTCGACCCCCATCGAGGCGCAGATGGCGGTGGCCCGGGCCCGGGTCCGGGGTGCCCAGGCCGCGCTCGACCTCGCCCGCAACCAGCTCTCCTACGCCCGGGTCCTGGCGCCGGTCGACGGGACCGTCACCCGGCTGGTGGCGCGCGAGGGGGCGCTGCTGGCCGCCGGCCAGGTGGTCGGCCAGCTGGTGCCGAACCAGGCCTACGTGGTGGCCAACTTCAAGGAGACCCAGCTGCAGGGCATGCGCCCCGGGCAGGACGTGGAGATCGAGATCGACGCCTACCCCGGGCGGCGGCTGCGCGGCAAGGTGGAGAGCCTCTCGGGCGGGACCGGGTCGCGCTTCGCCCTGCTGCCGCCGGACAACGCCTCGGGGAACTTCGTGAAGGTGGTCGAGCGGGTGCCGGTGCGGATCGCCCTCGCCGACCCGCCGGCCGACGTGGCCCTGCGCGCCGGGCTCTCCGCCACCGTCACCGTGAAGGTCCGCTAGGCCGCCCGGGGTCGCCCCGGGTCAGCGGGGTCGCCTCACGCGCACCGCAGGTGCGCGGCCAGCGCCCGATCCCCGCCGCGCCGGAAGGCCTCCAGCGCCTCCTCGGCCGGCGTGCGCCCGCTGTCGGCGCGGGCCCGGAGCGGGGCCAGGAACTTGCGCTCGTCCTCCCCCTGCTCGCCGCAGGCGTGCTGCCGGCACAGGCCGGCCTCGGCGGCGTCGAGCAGCGTCCCGGCCAGCTGCGCCAGGGTCCGGCCGTCCGGCGCCCGCGCCGCCAGGCCGTGCCGTCCAGCGGCCACCATGAGCGCCCGCCGCTCACCGACCGTGAACCGCTTGACCGCGTCCCAGGCCCAGTCGCGCGCCTGCTGGTCGTAGAGCAGCCCCTTCCAGAGGGCCAGCACCGCCCGCGTGGTGTCGGCGTCGCAGGAGTCGGCGCCGCGCACCTCCACCACCCCCTTGACCCGGACCTCGGGGAAGAGCGTGGAGAGGTGGTCCTCCCAGTCGAGCAGCGTGGCCCGGTGGCCGTGCAGCCCCTCGGCGAGGAAGCGGCGGAAGGTGCGGGCGCCGGTCGCCAGGTAGCCGCCGTCCCGGCGCAGGAAGACCATGGGCACGTCGAGGGCCCACTCGACGTAGCGCCGGTAGGCGTCGTCGTCGAAGCCAGGCTCGAAGGCGAAGGGGAGCAGCCCGCAGCGGTCCGGGTCGGTGTCCTCCCAGACGGCGACGCGGTAGCTCAGCCACCCCGACTCCCGGCCGTCCACGATCGGCGAGTTGGCGCAGATGGCGGTGATGGCCGGCTGGACCGCCAGCGCCACCCGCAGCTTCTCGGCCATGTCCCGCTCGCCGGAGAAGTCGAAGGAGGCCTGCGTCGCGGCGGTCATGGCCATCATGTCCTCGGCCAGCCGCCCCCGCGCCCGGAGGAACGGGCGCATCACCGTGTAGCGGTTCTTCGGCATCCACGGCACCTCGGCGGGACGGCCCCAGGGGCGATAGCCGGTGGCGAGCAGCTCCAGCTGGAGCGCGCCCGCCACCTCCCGGCACTTCACCAGGTGGCGGTCGAGCTCGGAGGCCACGGCGTGGACGTCGGCGAAGGGGCGCCCCGACAGCTCGATCTGCCCGCCCGGCTCGATGGAGACGGTGAGGCCGGTCCGCTGGGCGGCGATGATCCGACCGTCCTCGAGGAACGGCTCGTAGCCGAAGCGGGTGAAGGCCTGCAGCGCCGCCCCGATGCCGCGCGGGCCCTGGTAGGGGACCGGGTCGAGCGTCCCGGCCAGGAGCGGGATCTTCTCGTGCTCCAGCCCGACCTTCCAGTCCCCCCGGGGGCGCTCGTGCCGGCGGAACCAGCCCGTGAGCTCCTCCACCCCACCGACGGGCGGGCTCTCCCTCACCTTGGCATCGAGCGACACGGGGGGAACCTACCTCCGACCCCCCCGAACGGCCAAGGCCCGAAGGTTCCCGGGCATGGCCGGGGCGGTTCCCTTGTTTTCACCGCAGGCTCCTCCTATCCTCGATCTTCCGCCCCGTTCCCCCTCCCCCCGCAACCCCCGGGAAAGCCAGACAGAATGAACCGCTCGTTCCGGCTCGTCGCCACCTTCGCGGTCGCCGCCGCCCTCGCCTTCGGCGTCGCGGTCCGCTTCGTCCGCGCCAATCCGGCAGGGGCCGTGGCGCCGCCCCAGGCCCGGGCCCTGCTCGCCGCCGGCACCTCGCCCTCCCTCCCGGCCCTGCCCTCCGCCGGCGCGCCCCCCGCCGCCGACGAGCTGGCCTACGCCACCAGCGCGGCCGCCCGCGGCAAGGCGCCCGGCGGCGACGAGGACTACCGGCTCGACCGGCTCCCCATCCTCGGCTTCGTCTTCCGCAACGTCCACCAGTCCTACGTCGACCCGTCCCGGATCGATCCCAAGGCCATGGTGGTGGCGGCGCTCGAGTCGGTGGAGCGGACGGTGGCCGAGGTGATGGTCAAGGGGGACGCCAAGAGCGACCAGCTCACCGTCACCGTCGGCAACGCCACCCGCGACTTCCAGATCAAGGACGTCGACACCATCTGGAACGCCCGGTTGCTGCTCGGCGAGGTGATGGGGTTCGTGCAGGAGAACCTGATCGCCCACGAGGACCTCCGGGAGATCGAGTACGCGGCCGCCTCCGGCGTCCTCTCCACGCTCGACCCGCACTCGGTGGTGCTGGAGCCGAAGTACTTCAAGGAGATGAAGCTGCAGACCCGCGGCGAGTTCGGCGGGCTCGGCTTCGTCATCGCCATGCGCGACGGCAACCTGACCGTGGTGCGCGTGCTCAAGAACACCCCGGCCCAGCGGGCCGGGGTCCGGTCCAAGGACTTCATCACCCGCATCGGCGAGCAGTCCACCGTCAACATGGACCTGCAGGACGCCGTCGATCGCCTGCGCGGCAAGCCCGGGACCCCGGTCTCCATCACCGTGGCCCGGGCCGCCTGGCCGGAGCCGAAGCGGCTGCAGCTGACGCGCGAGACCATCAGCGTCGAGACCATCCCCCAGGCCAAGCTGCTGGAGCAGGGCATCGGCTACCTGCGGCTGGCCGGCTTCTCCCGCAACGGCACCCGCGACGTGCTCCAGGCCATCCAGCAGCAGAAGGCCAAGGCCGGCGGCAGCCTCAAGGGGCTGATCCTCGACCTGCGCGGCAACCCCGGCGGCCTGCTCGACGAGGCGGTGGAGCTCTCCGACCTCTTCCTCTCCGAGGGGGTGATCGTCAAGACGGTGAGCGACGGCGCCCAGCGGCAGCGCGAGGTGCGCGAGGCCACCAGGGACCCCAAGGACCTGGTCGGCCTCCCGCTGGTGGTGCTGGTCAACGGCAGCTCGGCCTCGGCCAGCGAGATCGTGGCCGGCGCCCTCAAGAACAACGGCCGCGCCCTGATCGTCGGCCGGCCCACCTTCGGCAAGGGCTCGGTCCAGACCCTCATCGAGCTCCCCGAGCCGGGGCGGCCCAACGAGGAGGCCGCCCTCAAGCTCACCATCGCCCAGTACCTCACCCCGGGTGACGTCTCGATCCAGGAGGTCGGCATCATCCCGGACGTGGCCCTGCTCCCCGGCCGCGCCCTCAAGGACCAGATCAACGTCTTCGCCCCTCCCCGCGCCATGGGCGAGGTGGACCTCGATCGCCACCTCTCCAACCCGAACGGCGGCAAGACGGCCGAGCTCAAGAAGAAGCGGGCCGAGAAGTCACCGCTGGAGCTGCGCTACCTGCTCGACGAGAAGGAGGACGCGGTGGCCCGGGCGCTGAAGCGCGAGGCAGCGCGCGACGCCCACGGCGACGACACCGCGCTCTCCGCCGAGCAGGTGGAGGACGAGGAGCTCGACGCCGATCCCGACCAGGTCAAGGAGGACTACCAGATCCGCTTCGCCCGCGAGCTGCTGGCCCGGGCCCCGTTCCCGGACCGCGCCCGGCTGCTGGAGGCGGCCGGCGGCCTGGTCACCGAGCGGCGCGCCGAGGAGGAGAAGCGGCTCGAGGCCCGGCTCGCAGCAGCTGGGCGTGGACTGGTCGGCGCCCCACGGGACCGCCACCGGCACGCCGCGCGCGGTGGTGACGGTGACGCCGCCGGCGGGCCGGCCGCAGAAGGCCGGCGAGGTGGTCCCGTGGACGGTGACGGTGGAGAACCGGGGCGACGCCCCCTTCCGCCGCCTGCGCGCCTGGTCGCTCGACGAGAAGAACTACTTCCTCGACCGGCGCGAGTTCGTCTTCGGCACCATCCGCCCGGGCGAGCGGAGGAGCTGGTCGGTGCCGCTGCGGCTGCCGCGCAGCTTCGACAGCCGGCGCGACGAGGTGACGCTCCACTTCGAGGACGAGGCCGGCAAGGCCCCGGCCGACGTGCTCACCTCGCTCGACGTCGTCGAGGTGCCCCGCCCCCTCTTCGCCTACAGCCTGCAGGTGGACGACCGCAAGGGCGGCAACGGCGACGGGCTGCCGGCCCGCGGCGAGTCCTTCACGGTCCGCATCGACGTGCGCAACGTCGGCCCGGGGCCCAGCGGCGACAAGACCTACGTGACCCTGAAGAACCTCGGCGACGAGAAGCTCTTCATCAAGAAGGGGCGCGAGGTGGTGGGCGCGCTCAGGCCGGGCGAGAGCAAGGCCGCCTCGATGGAGATCGAGCTGAAGCCCGGCCCGGGCGCCAGCCTCCCCATCCGCGTGCAGGTGGTGGACGAGAAGAGCGGGGAGTACCTGTCGCAGAAGCTCGACCTGCCGGTGGCCGCGGGCGCCGGGCGGGTGGTCGAGGAGACCGGCGGGATCCGCATCGAGGGGGCCGAGGTGGCCATCCGCGGCGGCGCCAGCGCCACCGCCCCGGTGGTGGCGACGGCCAGGAAGGGGGCGGTCCTGCCGCTCACCGGCGAGGTGGCCGGCTTCCGGCGGGTGGAGTGGGCCCGGGGCCGGTTCGGCTTCGTGGCCAGCGCCGACCTGACGCCGAGCCGCGCGCCCCGCAGCGGCGGCGCGGTCGAGGCCTGGCAGCACGAGCAGCCCCGCATCACCCTGGTGCCCGACCCGGCGCGGGGCGCCCCGGTGGTCGAGACCGACACCTTCAAGCTCTCCGGCTCGGCGCTGCTGCCGCCCTCGGCCGACCCCGACGCGCGGCTCCGCGACGTCTACATCTTCGTCAACGACGAGAAGGTCTTCTTCCGCGTGGTGCCGGAGGCCGCCAGCGGCTCGACCGCCGCCGTGGCCAACGGCCGGCTCGACTTCACCACCGAGCTGCCGCTCAAGCCCGGGCAGAACGTGGTGACCGTCTTCGCCCGGGAGGACCAGGAGCTCCAGTCGCACCGCTCGGTGGTCATCTTCCGCAAGGGGGCCGCCGACGTGGCCGAGGGGAGCAGCGCCAGGAAGCCGGCCACCCGGACCCCCTAGCGCCGACCGGGCCGGACCGGCCCGCGCGATAGCGCCTCCCGATCGGTGATCGGGGGGCGCTTTTTCGCTCCCCCGACCATTTCCCGCTAGGATTTCCGACGCATGGCGGAGGTTCGACCCACCGCCTCGACGGCCTCCCCGGCCGCCGGGCCCCGGACCGGCAACGGCTTCGAGCTGCGCCTCGATCGAGGCGGCGCCCACGTCCGCCTCGGCGCGCCCGCCGCCATCGCCGGACTGCTGGTCGAGCGGCTCGAGCTCAGGGTGCCGGACCTCGCCCTCCCCTTCGACGCCAGCGGCGGTCCGGCCCAGTTCCGCCACCGGCTCTGCGACCTCGAGGCGCTCTCGGTGCTGGCCGACCAGGCCTCGGTCTCGGCCGCGGCGGCCCGGCTCGACCTCGGCGAGCTCGGGCTGGGGTCCCTGGAGGTGGCGCTCCGGGACGGCTTCGCCGAGGTGGGTGGCCGGCTGGCGAGCGGGCCCTCCTTCTCGATGCGGCTCGGCCTGCTGCCTGGCTTCGAGCGCGGGGTGACGGTGGTGCCCTACGCGCCGCGGCTCTACGAGCCGGCGGCGCTGCCGTCAGCGGCCCTGCCGCACCTGGCGGCGCGCGCCCTCTCGGCCCTCGGCTTCCCCGACGACCCGCTGCCGCTGCTGGCGCGCCGCCTGCTCGTGGCCCGCGGCTGGAAGGTGCCGCGCGAGGGTGGCGTCCGCCTGGCCGCCGCCGCGGTGGCCCCCTCCGGCGTCCGGCTCACCTGGGCGCGCGACGCCGCCGCGGCGCCGCCGGTCCCGGCCGACCCCGACCTGCTGGCGGCCCTGGAAGGCTCGCGCGCCTTCGCCGAGGCCGAGGCGCTGGCGGCCGCCGGCGACTGGGCCGGGGCCCGGGAGGCCTGGCTGGCCTCGGCGGCGCCCACCACCCACGCCTTCGCCGCCGACCGGCTGCTCTCGCTGCTGTGCCTGGACGAGCGGTATCACGACGAGGCCCTCGACCTGGCCGCCGGCTGGCTGCAGCGGCGTCCCGGCTTCGCGCCGGCGCTGGGCGCCGAGGCCTGGGTCCGCACCGCGCGCGGCGAGCACGAGCGGGCCGCCGCGGCGCTGGTGGCGCTGGCGGAGGGCTCGGTGGCGGCCGGCGAGCGGCTGGCCGCGGTGGCCGCCGCCGAGGCCGTGCTGGCGCTGCCCGACGTCTCCCGGGGCCTGACGGCGCGGGCCGTCGACGCCGCGCTGGCCGCCCGGCGCGACCACCTCCCCGCGCTGCGGGCGCTGCGGGCCCTGGCGCGGGAGCGCGGCGACAAGGGCGCGCAGATCCGGGCGGCCCGCCGTGTCCTGGCGTACGCGCCCACCGACCTGGAGAAGGCGCGGGCCCACGCCGAGCTGGGCGAGCTGCTGCTGGAGAGCGATCCGCCCGGGGCGCGGCTCCACCTCGATCGGGCCCTGCGGCTGGCCCCCGACGACGTCGAGTCGCTCTCCGCGCTGGCCCGCGCCTGCACCGCCGCCGGCGAGCACCTGCGCGCGGTCGGCGCGCTGGATCGGCTCGGGGCGCTGCGGCTCCGCGCCGGGGACCGCGCCGGCGCCGTCGACCTGGCGCTGCAGGCGGGCCGGATCTGGGACGAGCAGCTGGGCCACGTCGAGAACGCCCTGCTTCGCTACCGGGACGCGGCCGAGCTGGGCCCGCGGGCCGCCGAGGCCCATCGGCTGGCGGCCGGCTGCGCCGAGCGGCTGGGCCGCTGGACCGAGGCGGCCGACCACCACGCCTCGGCGCTGGCGGTGCTCGATCGCACCGCGCCGGAGGCCGGGGCGCTGGCCGCGGCCCACCACCTGGCGCTCGCCGAGGTGGCCGAGCGCCACCTCGACGACGAGACCGGCGCCGCCACCCACCTCGAGGCGGCCCTGGCCACCGCCCCGCTCGACGTGGCCCAGCTCTCCAGGCTGGCGGCGCTCCACCGGCGGCTGGGGCGCACCGCCGAGCTCTTGCATGCCCTCGACCGGCTGGCCCCGCTCACCGAGGGTGCCGGCCCGCGCGCCGCGCTGCTGGCGGAGGCCGGGGACCTCGCCCGCGGGCCGCTGGGCCGCCCCGACCTCGCCGCCGGACGCTACGGCGCCGCGCTGCAGCTCGATCCCGGCTGCCGGCCGGCCATCGAGGGCCTGGCCGCGCTGGCGCACCAGCGCGGCGACGGACCGGCCGAGCGCGACGCGCTCCTGAAGCTGGTGCCGCTGGCGCGTGGCCCGGCCGAGGAGGCCGCCATGCTCGACCGGCTGGCGGCGGCCTGCGAGCGCGCCGGCGACCACTCCGCCGCGGCCCGTGCCGTGGCGGCCGCGCGACGGGTGGAGCCGTCCCGGGAACGGCTGGCCGCGGCGGCCGGGCTGGCCCGGCGCTCGGGTGACCGCCCGGCGCTGGCCGCGCTGCTCGCCGAGCAGGCCCAGGCGGCCCTCGCCGCCGGGGATCGGGCCGGCGCCGCCACGGCCTGGCGCGAGCGGGCCACCCTGCTGGCCGAGAGCGACCCGGCCCTGGCCCTCACCGCGGTCGACGAGGCCCGCCGCCTCGGCCCGGCCGATGCGGCGCTGCTCCGGCTCGAGGCGGCGCTGGCCGAGCAGGTCGGCGATCACCACCGGGCGCTGGGCGCGCTCCGCACGCAGCTGGCCGGCTCGCCGACCGGCGACGGGGCGCTGGAGCTGCGCGCCGCCCGGGCCGCCCTGGCGGCGGGCGAGCTCCCGGCGGCGCAGGCCCACGCCCAGCGGGCGCTGGCGGCCGGCCTGCGCGAGGCGGGCGAGGTGCTGGTCGACGCGCTGGAGCAGAGCGGGGACGGGCGCGGGCAGGTCGAGGCCCTGGTGCGGGTCGGCCGCCACCTGGAGGCGGCCGCGCTGGCGGAGCGGCTCGACGACCTGCCCACCGCCCTCCAGGCCCTGGAGCGGGCCGCCGAGGCCAGGGAGACCGCCGGCGAGGCGCTGCGCCACCTGCTCCGCCTGCACGCCGCCGCCGGCGACGCCCGGGGCGCCGCGGCCACGCTGCTGGCCGCGGCCGGCCGCGCCGGCGGGCGCGAGGGGGCCGCGCTGGCGTGGCGCGCCTTCTCACTCACCGGCGACGCCGGCGCCCTCGACCTGGCCGCCGAGGCCGACCCCTCCTTCGCCCCGGCCCGCGCCGAGCGCGCGGCCCGCCGCGCCGCCAGCGATCCCGCCGCCGCGCTCCTCGACGCCGAGGCGGCGCTGGCCGGCGACGGGCTGGACGCCGCCACCCGGCCCGAGCTGCTGCGGCTGTCCTCCGGCCTGGCCGAGCGGAGCGGCGACCGGGAGCTGGCCCGCCGGCGGCTGGCGGCCTACGCCCAGACCGGCAATCCCACCGATTCCGAGCTGGCCCACCTCGCCGAGCTCCACCGCGCCGCCAACGACCTCGACGGGCTGGCCGCCACCCTGGCCCGCCGGGTCGCCAGCGCGCCCCTCACCGAGGTGGCCCCGCTCCAGCTCGACCTGGCGGCGCTGCTGGCCCGGCTCGGGCGCGAGGCCGAGGCCATGGACGCCTGGCGCGCCGTGCTCCGCGTCGACCCGGTGGCGCTGGAGCCGCTGCGCGCCATGCTGCTGCCGTCGCGGGCCGCCCTGCTCCACGACGGCGAGCGCGAGAGCCTGCTGGCCACGCTGGCCAGCCACGACGGGGCGGGCGCCGCCGAGCGCGCCGAGGCCTGGGAGGCCGTGGCCGCCGACCGCCAGGCCGCCGGTGACGTGGCCGGCGCCACGACCGCCCGTGCTGCCGCGGCGCGGCTGCGCGGCGACGATGACGAGTCGCTGGAGCTCCAGGCCCAGGCCGCGGCCGCCGCCGGCCTCCACCGCCAGGCGGCGCGGCTCCAGCTGCAGCGGGCGCGCCGGGCGCAGGCCGCCTCGGAGGCGGGCGCCGCGGAGCGGCTGGTCGAGGCCGGGCTGGCGCTGGTCGAGGCCGGAGACATCACCGAGGGTGAATCGACGCTGCGCGAGGCGCTCCGGCTGCACCCCGAGCCGGAGCGATCGGCCAGCGCGCTGGCGGCGCTGGTCAACCTGGCGGCCCAGCGGGGCGACGGCCCGGCCGAGGCCGAGGCGCTGGCGGCCCTGGTGCCGCTGGTGCCCACCGGCGAGCGGCCCGAGCGGCTGCTGCGGCTCTCGCAGCTGCGCGCCGCGGCCGGGGACGCCGCCGGCGCGCTGGAGGCCGCCGAGCAGGCCCGCACCCTGGCCCCCCGGAGCCTGGCGACGGTGCGCCAGGCCCGGCTGGCGGCGGCCGCGGCCGGAGACGAGCGGCTGGTGGTCACCCGGCTCGAGGAGGAAGCCCGGCTCGACGCCGGCGAGGCCGGCGCGCTGCTGCTGGATCGGGCGCGGCGGCTGGCCCGGCTGGGCGATCTCGAGGCGGCCGACGACTCGTTCAGCGAGGGCCTGGCGCTGCTGCCCCCCGACCAGGGGCTGGCCCTCGAGCAGTCCCGCCTGCGCCGGGGCCACCTCCCGGCGCGGCCCGCCGCCGAGCCCCTGGAGCGGTTCGCCGGGCGGCTGGAGGACCCGGCCGCCGCGGCCAGGGCCCAGGCGGCGGCGGCGGCGCTGGCCTGGGAGGCGGGCGACGTCGGAGCCGCGCTCCGCTGCGCGCGCCGGGCCTTCGGCCGCTCGCGCCAGACGCCCGCGCTGGCCGGCCCGCTGCTGGCCCGCCTGCTCTACGCGCAGGGCTCCTTCGCCGAGGCCCTGGTGGTCCACCGCACCCTGCTCGAGATGGGCTTCCCCGGCTTCGACGAGGCCGAGGTGGTCACGCTCAGCCGGCAGCTGGCCGAGCTGGCCTCCGAGGCCGGCGAGCCGGCGCTGGCGCTGGACGCCTTCGACCAGCTGCTGGCGCTCCGCCCGCAGGAGACCGGCGCCGCCCTGGAGCGGTTCCGCCTCGACCCGGACCGGCGGCGCGCCGTGACCTCCCTGGAGGCGGTGGCCGACCAGGTCCGCTCCCGGGCCTCGAGGATCGAGCTGCTGGCCACCGCCGCCGAGGGGGCGCTGTCGGAGCTGCACGACCGCGGGCTGGGGGAGCGGCTCTTCCGGGAGGCGCGGGCCGAGGCGGCCCTCACCCCCGGCCTGCCGCTCCGGCTGGAGCGGCGACGGCTGGCGGCGACACGGCTCGGCGAGCTGGGACCGGAGGCGCTGCTCGGCGCCCTCCACGAGGCCGCCGAGACGGCGCGGGCCGCCGGCGACGCCGACGCCGCCCGCGAGCTGCTGGAGGAGGCGGTGGCGGAGCAGCGGCAGCGGGGCATGAAGGCGGGGGCGGCGCGAGACCTGCTGGCGCTGGAGGAGCTGCTGGTGGCCGCGGGCGCGCCGGGCGCTGCGGCGGCGCGGGCCCGGCTGGCGGCCGAGCTGCTGGCCGAGAGCGGCGACGCCTCGGCCATGGCGGTGGCGCGACGGGCGCTGGAGCGCGACCCCAGGGATCCCGACGGGCTCCGGCGGCTCGCGGCAATCGAGGCCCGCTTCGACCGGGACGCCGCCGAGGCGACGCTGCGCCGGGCGCTCGCCGAGCAGCCCGACGACCTGGCCACCGAGGCGGAGCTGCTGGCCCTGCTCGCCGGCGAGGGCCGGGCGGGGGCCCGCGGCCGCGTCCTGCTCGATCGCGCCCGGCGCCAGTCCGACCCGGAGGCCCGCGCCGGCCTGCGCCGCGAGGCGGCCCGGCTGCTGGCCGCCACCGATGACCCCGACGACGCCACGCTGGCGGCCGACGTCCTGCTGGCGGTCACCGCCGACCTGCCCGAGGACGCCGCGGCGCGCCGCGAGGCGGCCTCGGCCCTGGTGGCCTGCGGGCGGGCGCCCGAGGCGGTCCGGCTGCTGGCCGCCCTGGTGCGGGCCAACCCGGAAGACCGGGCGCTGGCCGAGGAGCTGGAGCGAGCCGGAGGGCCGCCGCCCCCAACGGCGCCGGCGTCGATCGAGGAGGCCCTCTCGGCGCCCGAGCCCGCCCCGGAGCCCCCTCTCGTGCCCATCGTCGGCCCCATGACGCTGGAGTTCCCGGCGCCGGAGCGCCCGGCCGTCGAGCCGCCGATGCCCGAGCCCGAGGAGCCGGAGCCCGAGCTGGAGCCCGAGCCAGGATACGGCCTGGTCCTGGAGCCCGTGCCCGAGCCCGCCCCGGAGCCCCCTCTCGTGCCCATCGTCGGCCCCATGACGCTGGAGTTCCCGGCGCCGGAGCGCCCGACGGTCGAGCCGCCGACGTCCGAGCTCGCCGAGCCCGAGCCCGAACCCGAGCCCGGACCCGGGCCCGAGCAGGTGGCGGAGCCCGAGCTGGAGCCCGAGCCAGGATATGGCCTGGTCCTGGAGCCCGTACCCGAGCCCGCCCCGGAGCCCCCTCTCGAGCCCATCGTCGGGCCCATGACGCTCGAGTTCCCCGCGCCGGTGCTCCCCGCACCGGAGCGCGCGGAGATCGAGCCGCAGGTGCCCGAGCCCGCCGCGTCCGGCCCGGAGCCGGAACCCCAGCCCGAGCCGCTGCCGGAGCCCTGGCCCGAGCCCGCTCCGGAACCCGCGCTGGAGGCCCCTCTCGCGCCCACCGTCGGGGCCATGACGCTCGAGTTCCCCGCGCCCGTGCTCCCGGCGGCCGAACCGCCCACCCCGGGCGACGAGGCCGGGCGGCTGGCCCGCCTCGCCGAGTCCACGTCCGATCCGGCCGCGCGCGCGGACGCCTGGCTGGCCTCGGCCAGCGCCGGGCGCCTGGCCGGCCATCCGGTCGAGCAGGTGCGGCTGGCCATCGAGCTGGCCTGCGAGTCCGACCCCGACGCGCCAGGGCCGTGGGCGGCGCTGGCCGAGCTGGAGCTGGCCCACGGCGATCCCATGGCGGCGGCGCGGGCACACCTGGCGGCCTCGATCCGGACCGAGGGCACGGCCGCCGCCGAGGCGGCGCTGCTGGCGGCCCGGCTCTTCCTGGAGCAGGGCCATCCGCCCGAGGCCGTCCGCGCGCTGCGCGCGGCCGCGCTGGGCGACGGGGCCAGCGTGCCGGCCGACCTGCTCCAGGCCACCGAGGCGCTGGCCAGCGGGTGGGGCGAGGCCGCCGCCGGGCTGCTGGCCGGGGTCCTTCCCGACCAGCTCGGGCCGGGAGCCCGGGCCGTCCACCAGCAGCTGCTCCGCATCGTGGACGAGCAGGTCATGGCCACGGCCGTGGAGCCGGCCGAGCCGGCCCAGCCGGCACCCGACGAGCCCTCGATCGTCGAGCTGACGGAGGAGGAGCCGGCGGACGAAGCCACCGAGCCACCGCTTCCCGAGCTCCGCCTCGCCGGGGTGGTCGAGGAGGCGGCGCCGCCGGCCGGCGAGGCCCCTTCCCTCCCGGAGCCCGCCGTCACCGACCCGGTCCTGCTCCACCTCCGCGCCGAGGCCGATGCCGCCACCGGCTCCGAGCGCGCCGGGACGCTGGAGCGGCTGGCGGGCATGCTGGAGCGGACCGGCCAACCCGGCGCCGCGGCCGACGCGCTCATCGAGGCCCTCTCCGCCGATCCCGAGCGCGACCTGACCTGGGGCTGGCTCGACGCGCTGGTGGCCGGCGACCCGGCCCGCGAGGGCGCGGTGGCGGCGCTCCGGAGGGCGACCGCCCCGCTGCCGCCCGCCGGGGCACCGTCGTCCCCGGTGCCGCCCGCCGAGGCGGCCACCCCGGAGCTCTCGGTCGAGGCGCTGTTCGGCCCGGAGCTCCCGGCCGAGGTGGCGCCCGCCCGGGTCCCGCCCGCCGAGGCGCTGGCGCGCGCCCTCGCCGCGGCCCGGCAGGATCCCACCGACGTCGACGCGCTGCTGGAGGTGAACGAGCTGGCCACCGAGCTCGCCGGCACCGCTTCCCCTTCCGAGCACGACCGGCTCGGCGAGCTGGCCCGGCTGGCCGCCTCGATCGCCGCCTTCGTGGCGCCCCATCGGATCCGGGCCCCCGAGGCGCCGCCGCTCGCCGCGGCCCTCTCCGACGCGGCCCGGGATCGCGTCGCCCGGCCCGAGACCACCGGCCCGCTCGGCAAGCTGCTCTCGCTGCTGACGCCCTACCTCGAGCCCCTCTTCCCGGCCGACCTGCGGCGCCATGGCCTCACCGCCGCCGACCGGCTGGTGGCGCCCCGCGCCCCCGAGGTGCTGGAGCCGCTGGACGCCGCCGCCACCCAGCTCTCCGCCCGCGCCTTCGCCGTCTTCCTGGTCGATCGCCCGGGCGCGCAGATCGTCCTCGAGAACACCCGGCCGCCGGCGCTGCTCGTCCCCTCCGGCTTCGCGGCGCTGCCGCCCGGCGCCCGCCGCGTCCTCGCCACCAGCGCCGTCGACCTGCTGCAGCGCGGCGGGGCCCTGGTGGGCAAGTTCGCCCCGCGCGACGTCGGCATCCTGCTGGAGCTGGCCTGCCGCTTCGCGGGTGGGAAGCCCGCGTCGCTGGGCCTCCCCGCGGCCCGGGCCGGCGCCTTCCTCTCGGCCCTGGCCCGCGGGGTGCCGCCGGTGCTGGCGGCGAGGGTGGCCTCCCTCGGCCACGCCGCGTCCGACGAGCTGGCCTCCGCCAGGCTGGAGTCGCTGGCCGCCTCGCTGCGGCGCAGCAGCGCCCGGGTGGCGCTGCTGGCCACCGGGGATCCGGCCGGCGCCTTCGCCGCGCTGCTGGCCGCCGAGCCGCCGGCCCACCCCGCCACCGGCGCCGAGGCGCTGCGCCTCCCGGCGCTGCACGAGCTGGCGACGCTGGCCCTCTCCGAGCCCTTCCTCGACCTCCGGGTGGCGGTGGTAGGCTGACGCGGCCGTGCGCCGACCCTCCCCCGCCCTCCTGCTCCTGCCCCTGCTCGCCGCCGGCTGCAACCAGGAGCCGGAGGGCTTCCCCTGCCCCGGCAGCCCGGTCGCCACCTTCTCCTTCAGCGGGACCCTGGCGCTGGTGAGCTGTGCCGCCGGCGCCCCCGCCGCGGGGGTCAACGCGCTCTTCCCCGCGACGGTCGAATTCGCCGGGACGATCACCTCCTTCAGCTCCGGCACCGCCGCCGCGCTCTGCGTCGCCAGGCCCGACGCCGAGCCGCTGACCGGCACCGGGGCGGCCGACGCCATCGACGTCTCGCTGGAGACGCGCGGCGCGCTGCTGAGCGGCTGCAACGCCCTCTGCGCCGTCACCGTCCACCAGCAGGTGGCCGGGACCGTGCAGCGCGATCCGGGCGGCGCCCCCTCCGGCTTCACCGGGACGCTGGTCGACGAGCAGACCCAGGATCCCGCCGTCGCCGGCGCCAGCTGTGCCCCCTGCACCACGCCGTGCCGGGCCACCTACGCCCTCTCGGCCCTTCCCACCGGGACCCGATGACCAGCCGCCGACCCGTCCGCGCCGTGGTGCTCCTCTCCGGCGGCCTCGACAGCACCACCTGCCTCGCCGCCGCGCTGGCGGCCGGGCGCCAGGCCCACACCCTCTCGGTGGACTACGGCCAGCGCCACCGCGGCGAGCTGGCCCGCGCCCGCGCCCTGTCCCGGGCGCTCGGCGCCGCCAGCCACCGGGTCGTCAAGGTGGACCTCTCGGCCTTCGGCGGCTCGGCCCTCACCGACGCCGCCATCGCCGTGCCCAAGGGGCGGAGCGCCGGCGCCATGGGGCGCGACATCCCGGTCACCTACGTGCCGGCCCGCAACACCGTGATGCTGGCGCTGGCGCTGGCCCACGCCGAGGTGATCGGCGCCGAGGAGATCCACGTCGGCGTCAACGCCGTCGACTACTCCGGCTACCCCGACTGCCGGCCGGAGTTCCTGGCCGCCTTCGAGCGGCTGGCCCGGGTCGCCACCCGGGCCGGCGTCGCCGGCCGTCCCCTGCGGATCGTGGCGCCCCTGCTGCGCCTCTCCAAGGCCGGGATCGTCAGGCTGGGCACCCGGCTCCACGTGCCCTACGGCCGGACCCTGTCCTGCTACGATCCGGTCCGCGGCCGGGCCTGCGGGCGCTGCGACGCCTGCCAGCTGCGGCGCCGTGGCTTCGAGGAGGCAGGCATTCCTGATCCGACGCCCTATGCGCGGGCGGCGAAGCGGAGGACGTGATGGCCACCAGGATCATCGAGCAGGCGTACCCGGGCAAGAGCGCCGAGCAGCTCTACGGCGAGGCCGAGAAGATCCTGCGCCGGCTGGGCGAGAAGTACGGCATCGCCTGCCAGTTCGACGCGGCCGGGCGGCGGGTGGTGGTGCCGGAGAAGATGGGGCTGAAGGGGCTCTGCACCGTGACCGACGGCAAGATCCGCGTCGAGCTGACCCACGGCCTGCTGGGCGGCGCGCTGGTCGGGACCGTGGAGGACTACATCGAGGCCAAGCTGGACAAGCTCTTCACCTGAGCGGCGCCCGGCCTCACTCGTCCAGCGCCACCACGATGGCGCCGGACCGCTCGTTGAGCCGCTCCACCGCGGCGCAGATGGCCGCCAGCGGCGAGTCGCCGGTCCCGCGCGCCGTGCGGGTGACCGGGCTGCGGCGGCGGGAACGGGGCCCGGCCACGATGCGGGCGCTGGCCTGGCCGCTCAGCCCGTCGGGCGTGAGGTGGACCTCCAGCCCGGCCCGGTAGAGCGCCAGCAGGACCCGCCCGGTCTCGGCGGCGACGCGTTCCTCGGTGTAGGTCATCGTGCTCTGGTTCCGGATCCGGCCGCGACGCGCCATCGGGACCTCGTTGCGTGCCAAGGCTGTGCAGGCTGGTCGCATCCTAGCGGCCGGGCCCGGCAGCGCCAGTTTCGGGCGGGCCAGCCCTCGGCCCCGCCGTCGCCGCTCCCATTGCCCGCCGGCAGGGCCGCGCGTAGGCTTCGGGCTCGCCTCCACCGGGACCTGACGCCTCCGAGGGCCACATGCACCTGCTCGCCGCGCTCACGCTGCTCGCCGTCGCCGCGCCGCCCGCCGCCCCGATCGAGCTGGCCGTCGACCTGCGCGAGGCGCCGCGCCGCCGCCTCCACGCCACCCTGGTCCTCCCGGCCTCGCCGGGGCCGGCCACGCTGGTCTACCCGAAGTGGATCCCCGGCGAGCACGGGCCGACCGGACCGATCGCCGACCTGGCCGGCCTCCGCATCACCGCCGGCGGCGCGCCGGTCCCCTGGACCCGCGACCCCGAGGACCTGTTCGCCTTCCACGTGGTGGTGCCGCCGGGCGCCACCCGGCTCGAGGTGGCCCTCGACTCGATCGAGACCGCCCCCGGCCCGGGCGGCTTCACCGGCGGCGCCTCGGCCACGCCGCGGCTGGCGCTGCTCTCCTGGAACCACCTGCTGCTCTACCCGCGGGGGGCCGATCCCCGCTCGCTGCGCGTCGCCGCCAGCATGACCCTGCCGGCGGCCTGGGCCTTCGGCACGGCGCTGCCGGTGGCCCGGCAGGAGGGGGCGCGCGTCCAGTTCGAGCCGGTCAGCCTGGAGACGCTGGTGGACTCCCCGGTGCTGGCCGGCCTGCACCTGGTCCGCACCGCGCTCGGCCCGGCCACCGGGACGCCGCACGCGCTGGTGGTGGCCGCCGACGCCCCCGAGGCGGCCTCGGTGCCGCCGGAGTTCAAGGCCCAGCTCGACCGGCTGGTGGGCGAGTCCGGCGCCCTGTTCGGCGCGCGCCACTACCGGGGCTACACCTTCCTCCTCACGCTCTCGGACCAGGTGGCCTCCTTCGGCCTCGAGCACCACGAGTCGTCCGACGTCCGCATGGGCGAGCGCGCCCTGCTCGATCCGCTGACCCGGCCGCTGGTGGGCGAGCTGCTGGCGCACGAGTTCGTCCACGCCTGGAACGGCAAGCACCGCCGGCCGGCCGGCCTGGCCACCCGGGACTTCCAGCAGCCCATGCGCGCCGACCTGCTCTGGATCTACGAGGGGCTGACCCAGTACCTGGGCCAGGTGCTGGCGGCCCGCAGCGGCCTCTCCGGCGAGGGGGGCTTCCAGGAGCTGCTGGCGCTGGAGGCCGAGGAGATGACGGCGCACGCTGGCCGCTCCTGGCGGCCGCTCGCCGACACCGCCACCGCCGCCGCGGTGCTCTACGACGCGCGGCGCGAGGGCTCGGCCTGGCGGCGAGGGGTGGACTTCTACTCGGAGGGGGCGCTGCTCTGGCTCGAGGCGGACGTGCTCATCCGGCAGCGGACCGGCGGGGCCCGCTCGCTCGACGACTTCGCCCGCGCCTTCCTCGGCGGGACCGGCGGCGCGCCCTCGGTGCGACCCTACCGGCTCGACGACGTGCTGGCGGCCCTCGGCGCGGTGGCGCCCTCCGACTGGCGCGGCTTCTTCGCCGAGCGGGTGGACCGGGTGCGGGCCGCCCCGCCGGTGGCCGGGCTGGAGGCGGGCGGCTGGTCGCTGGCCCACGTGGGCGAGCCGACCTCACATGAGAGGGCGCTGGCCGCCGCCGACGGCGGCACCGACTGCTCGGCCTCGCTCGGCCTGTGGCTCTCCAGGGAGAGCGCGGTCGTCGACGTGGTGCCCGGCTCGCCGGCGGATCGGGCCGGGGTTCCGGCCGGGGCCAGGCTGCTGGGCGTGAATGGCCGCGTCCTCTCCAAGGAGCGGCTGGCCGACGCGGTGGCCGGCTCGGCCCGGGGCGTCCCGGTGGAGCTGCTGCTCCAGGACGCCGAGGTGTTCCTCACCGCGCGCCTCGACTACCAGGGCGGGGCGCGCCACCCCACCCTGCGGCGCGATCCCTCCCGCCCCAATCTCCTCGCCGCCATCGCCGCCCCGCGGCTCCCCCCCGACCCGGCCGCCGGGCCGGCTCGTCCCTGAGCAGGGCCGTGCTGCCGCTGCTCGCCGCGCTCGCCCTGGCCGCCGCGCCGTCCGCACCGGCGGCCGCCCCGGCGCTGGTCGACGTGGGGCAGCGCCTCCCCGACGCGGTGCTGGACCTCCGCTACGCCACCGCGGAGAACATCACCGGCCGGCCGCTCTACCCGGTGGCGCGCTGCCTGCTGCGCGCCGAGGTGGCCGAGCGGCTGGCCCGGGCCGCGGCGCGGCTGCGCCGGGAGGGCTTCCGGCTCCTGCTCTTCGACTGCTACCGGCCGCTCTCGGTCCAGCGCCAGCTCTGGAAGGTGATGCCGAGGCGAGGCTACGTGGCCGATCCCGCCACCGGCTCCAACCACAACCGGGCCGCCGCGGTCGACCTGGCGCTGGCCGACCTCACCGGGGTGCCGGTGGAGATGCCCACCGGCTTCGACGCCTTCGAGCCCCGGGCCCGGGCCTGGGCCACCGACGGGGTGACGCCGACGGCCCGCCGCCACCGCGACGCCCTGCGCGCGGCCATGACCGCGGCCGGCTTCTCGGTGAACCCCATGGAGTGGTGGCACTTCGACGCCCATGGCGCGGCGGCCCTGCCGCTCCTCGACCTGCCGCTCGACGGCCCGCTCCGGCCCGACGCCGCCCGGCCCTCGCCGGGGGGGAGCCGTGACCCCGGCCCGCCGGGGGCCCGCCGGGCCCGACGACGCGGCGCTGGAGCGGCGCTGCGCGGAGGCGCTGCAGGGACGCCGGGGCGCCGTCTTCACCCCGGTCCCCGAGGCGCGCCTGCTGGCCGCCTTCTCGATGGCGCAGCTGGCCGCCCGGCGAGGGGGGCCGCCGCCGCACGTGGCCCTGGACGCCCTGCTCTCGGGACGGCCGTCGCGGGCGGTGGGGCAGGCGCTCGACGGCGCCCGGGTGCTCGACTTCGCCTGCGGCGCCGGCGCCCTGCTGGTGGCGGCCGAGGCGCTGGCGCGCCGCCACGGGGCGCGCCTCGCGCTGCTCGGCCTGGACGTGGCACCGCTGGCGATCCGGACCGCGCGCCAGCGGCTCCAGGCCCTCGGCGCCGACGCCACCCTGCGCCGCGCCGACGCCGTCACCGCCCGCTGGCCGGAGGCCGATCTGGTCCTCGGCAACCCGCCCTTCCTCCGCCACGAGGCGCTGCCCGCCGCGCAGAAGGCGCGCGCCGCGGCGCGGAGCGGCCTGCCACGCCAGGCCGATCTCTCGGCCCACCTGGCGGCGCTGGCGCTGCGCCACGCGCCGGTGGTGGGGCTGGTGCTGCCCCGCGCCCTCGAGGCCAGCCGCTCCGCCGCGCCGCTCTTCGCGGAGGCCGCCGCCCGCGGCGGCTTCACGCTGAGGCTCCGCTCCGCCGCGGCCGGCAGCTTCGCCGCCTCGATCGACACCTGGCTCACCTGCTGGGTGGCCGGCCAGGCCGACCGGCCGCCCCTCGAGGCCGGCGTGGCCCTCGGCGCCCTCGCCGACGCCGAGCTGCTCGGGCTGGCCGCTCCCGGGGACGGGCCCCGCACCGGCCGCCTCCGCCGCCGGGCCGCGACCGCGTCCCCGCCGGAGGCGGTCCCGCTCTCCTCCCTCTGCGACGTCCGCTTCGGGGTGAAGACCGGCTGCAACGGGTTCTTCCACCTCGCGCCGCTGGGCGGCGGCCGCTACCGCTCGGCGCTGCTGGGCGAGGTGGCGCTCGAGCCGGGCGACGTGGTCCCGCTGCTCTGCTCGCTCAAGGAGGCGCGGGCGCCGGAGCGCTGCCAGCCCTCGCGCCTGCTCTTCCGCCCCGCCGGACCTCCGTCCCGGGCGGCGCGGGCCTGGGTGGCGCGCGGCGAGTCGGCCGGGATCCACCGCCGCCCCACCTGCGCCGCCCGCTCACCCTGGTGGCGGGTGGCCCCGGGGCGCCCCCCGGCCCCGCTGCTCTACCCGGCCAAGCTGGGGGCGCGGGCCTTCGCCGTGCTGAACGCGTCCGGGCTGCTCGAGGACAAGAAGTGGCACGCCCTCTTCCCTCGCGAGCTGGAGCCCTGGGTGCTCTCGCTGGTGCTGGCCGCCACGCCGGTGCGGCTGGCCATCGACGAGGGGGCGAGGCAGCTGACCGGGGCCCAGGCCATCGCCGACGTCGACTGCCGGGTGCTGGCGGCGGCGCCGGTCCCGTCGCGGGAGGCGCTGCGGCGCCTGGAGGCGCCGCTGGCCGCGCTGCGCGCCCGGCTGGCCCTCGACGAGGTGACCACCGACCTCGAGGCCATGCTGGCGCGGCCGGCCCAGCGGGAGCTGGACCGGCTGGTGGGGGGCGCCCTGGGCCTCTCCCCCGCCGAGGTGGAGCGCCGGCGCGCCGTCCTGCTCGAGCGGGTGGCGGCGCGGCTCGGCCACGCCGCGGCGGTGCGGGCCCGGGTGGCGGCGGGGTGAGCCCGCCGCGGCCGCGCTACCTGGCCGCCCGGCGGAGCCGCCCGGCCAGCCGGAGCGCGTCCTCGTTGACCGCGGCGGTCAGCGTCCTCCCCTTGTCGGCGGCCACCATCTTGTCGATGGCGGCGGCCAGCTCGGCCCCCCGGGGCCCCAGCGGCGCGCGGCGCGACAGCCAGTCGAGCCCCAGCACGGCGTGGTAGCGGGCCGCCACCTCGGCGTCGGCCTGGACCGGCCTGACCAGCGCCTCGACCAGCGGGCCCGCCTGCGAGGCGTCGCCGCCGCGCCCCACCTCCAGCGCGGCGCGGTCGCGGACGCCCGCGGTGGCGTCCCCCAGCTTGCCGGCCCAGCACCCCACCGCGCCGGCGCAGGCCCGGGCGGCGTCGAGCCGGGCCACCATGCCGTCGAGCGCCGCCTTGCGCGTGGCCGGGCAGATGGCGGCGCAGCTGGCGGCCGCGGCGGCCACCAGCCCGCGCTCCGCCTCGCCGCCGAGGAGCGAGAGGGCGTCGAGCGGCCCCTGGCGGGCGTCGAGGTCGCCGGCCGTGGCCGCGGCCCGCAGCGGCGCCAGCGCGGCGGCGTCGCCGATGAGGGCCAGCGCCTCGGCGTAGCGGTCGCGCGCGTCGGGATCCCTGGCCTGGGCGAGCAGCTTGCCGATGGGCGCCACCGCCGGCACGGCGCGCAGCCGGCCCAGCGACTCGGCGGCGAAGACCCGCACGAAGAGCTGGGCGCCGGCGTCGGCGTCGGTGTAGCCGAGCGCCGCGAGCAGGGCCGGGACCGCGCCCGGGCCGCCCACGTCGCCGAGCACCTGGGCCGCCTTGGCCCGCAGCGCCGCGGGGTGGACCCCCCTGGTCGCGGCCCAGCGCGAGAGCTCGGCGTCCTTCCCCTCCACCACCGCCGCCAGCGGCGCCGACATGGGCGCGCCCAGCTGCGAGGCCGCGAAGGCCGCCTCGGGGAAGAAGATGGCCCCGGGCCGCTCCACGTAGAGCATGCGGACCACGGTGGGGACCGCCCGGGCGTCGCCGATCCGCCCCAGGGCCAGCAGCGCCTTCTTGACGGCGAACGGCTCGCCCCGCTCGGCGTCGACCACCGCCAGCAGGGGCTCGACGCCGGCCGGGTCGCCGATGGCCCCGAGCGCGTCGATGGCGGCCACCTGGGTGAAGGGGTCCGGCGAGGTGGTGAGCTTGCCCAGGGCCCCGACCGCCTCGCGGGCCCGCAGCGCGCCCAGCGCGGTGGCGATCTTCTGGTTGGCGTCGTTGACGTCGCGCTCGGGCTTGCCGGAGGCGTCGATGGCCTCCAGCAGGGGCTTCACCGCGGCCGGGTCGCCGATCTCGCCGAGGATGAGGGCGGCCTCGGCGCGGGCCCGCGGGGCCTGCCTCAGCACCTCGGTGAGCGGCTTGACCGCCGCCTTCCGGTCCCCGGGCGCGGTGCGGGCCTGCTGCAGCGCCGCCAGCTTCTCGTCGAGCCGGTTGCGCGACGCGGCCCGCTCCGCCCACCCCGCGGCGTCGGTGGGGTCGAAGCAGGCCGTGAGCAGGGCCAGCGCGGCGAAGGCGACGGGACGGAGCGGGATGGTGCGCATGCGGGGGCCCCCTTGGGCCCCGGAGTGTACCCCGCGGGCCGGGCCCTGGGCCACGGCCGGAGGCTCGACCCGCCGCCGCCTTCCGCGTATACCCGGCCCTACATGCGCCTCGTCTTCCTGGGCACGCCCGAGTTCGCCGTCCCCACCGTGGAGGCCCTGGCCCGGGCCGGCCACCAGGTGCTGGCGGTGGTGGCGCAGCCGGATCGGCCGGCGGGGCGCGGCCACGCGCTCAAGGCGCCCGCCACCAAGGCCTGGGCCCTGGCCCACGGCGTCCCGGTGCTGCAGCCGGAGAAGGTGCGCGACGGCACGCTGGCGGCCGCGCTGGCGGCGCTCCGGCCCGACGCGCTGGTGGTGACCGCCTACGGCCGGATCCTCGGGCGCGACCTGCTGGAGCTGGCGCCGTTCGGCGCCATCAACGTCCACGCCTCGCTGCTGCCGCGCTGGCGAGGGGCCGCCCCCATCCAGTGGGCGGTGGCCTCCGGCGACGCCGAGACCGGCGTGACCGTCATGCAGATGGACGAGGGGCTCGACACCGGCGACCTGCTGCTGGCCCGGACCCTCGCCATCGGCGCCGAGGAGACCGCCGAGGCGCTGGCGCCGCGGCTGGCGGCGCTGGGCGGCCAGGCCATCGTCGAGGCCCTGCCGCTGCTGGCGGCCGGGGCGCTGGTGCCGGTCCGGCAGGCGCCCGGGGAGGTGACGCTGGCCCCCATCCTGACGAAGGAGCACGGCCGGCTCGACTTCACCCGGCCGGCCGCCGAGCTGGCCTGCCGCGTCCGCGGCTTCACGCCCTGGCCGGGGACCCACACCTCGCTGGCCGGCCGGGTGCTGAAGGTCCACCGCGCCGCGCCGGTCGCCGGCGGGGCGGAGCCGGGCCCGCCCGGGACGGCCGCGGTGGCGGACGGGTCGCTGCGGGTGGCCTGCGGCGGCGGCACCGCGCTCGAGCTGCTCGAGGTCCAGCCGGAGGGGAGGCGGCGGATGGCGGCGCGCGACTTCGTCAACGGCCTGCCGGCCGGCGGCCTGGTGCTCGGCACGTGAAGCCGCACGCCCCCAGCGCCCGCTCCATCGCCTTCGAGGTGCTGCTCCGCGTCGAGGAGGGGGGCGCCTTCGCCTCCCGCGCGCTCGACGCCGCCCTGGCCCGGGCCGGGGCGCTGCCGCCACGCGAGGCCGGGCTGGCCACCGCGCTGGTCTACGGCACGCTGCGCCGCGCGCTCCAGCTCGACGCCTGGCTGGCGCCGCACTGCTCGCGGCCGCTCGGCCAGCTCGACCCGGCCGCCCGGGTGCTGCTGCGCATGGGCGCCTACCAGCTGCTGGTGCTCCAGACCCCGCCCCACGCCGCCGTCGGCGAGACCGTGGAGCTGGCCAAGCAGTCGGAGCACGGCCGCGCCGCCGGCTTCGTCAACGCCGTCCTGCGGGCCCTGCTGCGGGCCGGCCCGCCGCCGGCGCCGCCGCCGCTGGCCGAGGACCCGGCCGGCCACGTCGCCGCCGCCGAGGCCCTGCCGCGCTGGGTCGCCGAGGAGTGGGTGGCGTGGCTGGGGCCCGAGGAGGCGCTGGCGCTGGCCGCGGCCATGAACGGCCCGGCGCCGCTCACCGTCCGCTCGCCGCGCGCCGCCGAGCTGCTGGAGCGGGCGCGCGCCGCGGGGCTCGAGGCCCGACCCTGCGCCGGCTCGCCGGATGGGGTCACCCTGGGCGGCGGCTCGGTGGCCGACCTCTCCCGCGCCGCGGCCGGGCTGCCGTTCCAGGTGCAGGACGAGGGGGCCCAGGCCACGGTGCTGATGGCGGCCGGCCACCTGCGCGGCCGCACCGCGCGCGTGCTCGACGCCTGCGCGGCGCCGGGCGGCAAGGCGTTCCACCTCGCCGAGCTGCTGGGGCCGGGCTCGGAGGTGGTGGCCGTCGAGCTCCACCCGCGCAAGGCCGAGGCGCTGCGCCAGGAGGCGCGGCGGCGGGGCCTGCCGGTGACGGTGATCTGCGCCGACGCCACCCGGCCCATCCCCGGGCTCGAGCCGGGCAGCTTCGACGCCGTGCTGGTGGACGCCCCCTGCGCCGGGCTGGGGACGCTGCGGCGCCACCCCGAGCTGAAGCTGCGGCGCGGCGCCGACGACCTGCCCCGGCTGGCGGCGCTGCAGCTGGCCATCCTCCGGGCCATGTCCCGGTACGCCCGGCCCGGCGCACCGGTCACCTACGCCATCTGCTCGCTCTCCCGCGCCGAGGGGCCGGCGGTGGTGCAGGCGCTGCTGGAGGAGGGGTGGCGCCGCGACGCCGCCCCGGCCGAGGTGGCGCGCGGCATGCTGGATGCCCACGGGGACCTGCTGACCCTGCCGCACCGGCACGGCGCCGACGGCTTCTACGCCGCCCGACTGGTCCGGCCCATCCCAGGGTAGTGACCGGATGGGGGGTCGGCTAGACTCCACCGCCATGGCGCCTCCCATCCGCATCGCCCCCTCGCTCCTCTCCGCCGACTTCGGCCGCCTCGCCGAGGAGGTGCGGGCCGCCGAGGCCGCCGGCGCCGACTGGATCCACGTCGACGTGATGGACGGCCGCTTCGTCCCCAACATCACCATCGGCCCGCTGGTGGTGGAGGCGGTCCGCAAGGTGACCCGGCTCCCCATCGACGCCCACCTCATGATCGTGGAGCCGGAGAGGTACGTGGAGGCCTTCGCCAGGGCGGGCGCCGACGTGATCAGCGTCCACGCCGAGGTCTCGCCGCACCTGCACCGGACCCTGCAGGCCATCCGCGCCGCCGGGGCCCGGCCGGCCGTGGCGCTCAACCCGTCCACCGGCCTCGAGTCCATCGAGTACGTCCTCGGCGACTGCGAGATGATCCTGCTGATGACCGTGAACCCCGGCTTCGGCGGCCAGCGGTACATCGACGCCTGCACCGAGAAGGTGCGCCGCCTCCGGGCCATGGCCGAGGCCCGGAAGCAGCCGCTCGAGCTCCAGGTGGACGGCGGCATCAAGCCCGAGACCATCGCCGCGGTGGCCGCGGCCGGCGCCAACGTCTTCGTGGCCGGCACCGCCGTCTTCGGCCAGCCCGACTACGCCCGGGCCATCGCCGACCTGCGCGCCGCCGCCGGGCGGCGGGCCGGGTAGCCCTCAGCGCCCCCCGGAGCCCAGCCGCTCCACGCGGACCTGCGCCACCCCGTGGCCGACGATCCCCAGCGCCGCCGCCGCGGCCCGCGAGAGGTCGACCACGCGGCCGGCCACGAAGGGGCCGCGGTCGTTGACCGTCACCACCACGCTCCGGCCGCGCGCGAGCTCGGTGACGCGCAGCCGGGCGCCGAACGGGTGGCTCCGGTGGGCGCAGGTGAGGGCGGCCGGATCGTAGGGCGCGCCGCTGGCGGTGGGGCGGCCCCGCAGCGCGTCGGCGTAGTAGCTGGCCAGCCCCTGCTCGGCACCGCCGCCGGGGTCGGGCGCGCCGGCGTCGGTGTGCGGGCGGCCGGCGCAGCCCGTGGCCAGCGCCACCACCGCCACGGCGAGCGCGGCCCGGCTCACCTGGCCCCGTCGAGCGCCCGCCGCACCTCGGGGTGGCGCCCCAGCAGCTGGAGGGCCTGGGCCAGCAGGGTCCGGCCCGGCTCCACCTTGAACCAGGTGGAGGCGCCCGAGGGGTGCGGGAGCGGGATCACCTCCACCGCGTGGCCGTGCCAGCGCACCTCGAAGGACCGGCCGATCACCTCGGTGAGCGGCCGCGCCCCCAGCACCTCGCCGATGGCGAGCCGGCCGATGGGCACCACCAGGCGCGGCCGGAGGATGTCCAGCTCGCCCACGATGAAGGGGCGCCAGCGCTCGATCTCGGCCGGCGTGGGCACGCGGTCGCCGCCTCCCCGGGCCTTGCCGGGGAAGCCGCGCGCCACCGCCGAGATGTAGAAGGCGTCGCGCACCGCGCCCTCGCCGGCGCCGGTGGCCTGCTCCAGCCAGCGGAAGAGCGTCTTGCCGGCGGTCCAGGCGAAGGGGCGGCCCAGCCTCGCCTCGTGCGGCCCCGGCGCCTGCCCGAGCAGGAAGACGCCGCTCACCACCGGCGGGCCGTGCACGGTGGGGCCGAAGCCGCGGGGCCGGAAGGCCGCCAGCTCCCGGTGCAGGGCCCGCAGCGCCGCCTCGGCCGAGCGCCGGCGCGCGCCGGTCACCGCCCCGGGCCCTCTCGCCACGGCTCCTCGCGGACCGAGTAGATCCACCCCTCGCAGCGCGGCACGTCGTGGGGCACGCCCTGGAAGCCGTCGGCCGCCGCCGCGGCGGCGCCCACCGCCGCCAGCAGCGCCTCGAGGTGGTCGCCGCTCCCGTCCTCGACGATGGGGGCGGCCTGCTCCATCTGGAACTCGATGCGGGCGGCGTTGCGCAGCACGCGCAGCACCGTGGCCCGCGCCGAGCGCCGCGACCCGCCGGCGGCGTCGTCCCGGGTGTCGCAGCGGCCGCAGAGCTCCCGGGCCACGTGCGCCGGCCGCACCTCGACGATGGTGGCGCCGCTGCCGCGCGGCGGCTCCCACGGCACGAAGGCGGCGTCCAGCCTGGCCATGGCCACCAGCCCGAAGAAGGTCCGGCGCAGGGCCCGCGGCGAGGTGGGCGGCTGCAGCTCGGCCCGGTAGCAGTCGGTGACGCGGCGCTGCTCGCGCCCCAGCTCGGCGCGCAGCCGGGCGGCGGCCCCGGTGAAGTCGCCGGTCTCGCCGAGGAAGCGCTCCTCGAGGTGCTTGCCGAGCACCGCCGGGCCGCGCAGCGCCTGGCGCAGCAGGCCGAGCTGCCGCACGTGGGTCTCGGGGAGCGAGAGCGGGAAGTCCACCCCGACCACCAGCCGCCCCTCGGCCCAGCGCAGCTGCTCCTCGAGCCAGGGCGCGAACCGGGCCCGCACGTCGCGCCGCCCCGGGGCGTCGGCGAAGGGGCGCCAGAGCCGCGCCAGGCGGACCCGCTCCCGGTCGCACTCCAGGCTGGCGGCCACGATTTTGTTGCCCGCCCCCTCCACGCCGCTCCACGCCAGCCCCACGAAGGTGCCGCGGGTCGGCAGCGCCAGCCTCGGCGGCTGCGCCCGCCCGAAGACCGCGCTGGCGGCGCCTCCCTGCTCCCGTTCGTCGGCCACGCTCGCGTTTACTTCCGGCCCGGGAGGGTGTCAACGAGCCGCCCCGAATGGTCGGGCGGCGGGGCGCGGCGCCCCGGCCGGCGCAGCCGCAGCAGCAGCAGCGCCACCACCACCACCGCGAAGAGGGTCGGCTTCTGCTTGTCGGCCTTGACCCGCCACAGGAAGTGGACCACGCCCAGCAGCGCCGCCAGGTAGGCCAGCCGGTGCAGCGCCTTCCAGCGGGCGAAGCCGAGCCGGCGCACCCAGCCGTCGGTGGAGGTGACCGCCAGCGGCAGCAGCAGCAGCAGCGCCGCGAAGCCGACGGTGATGAAGGGGCGCTTCACCACGTCGGCCCCCACCGCCCGGAGATCGAAGAACTGGTCGACGCCGAGGTACCAGGAGAAGTGGAGCGCGGCGTAGGCGAAGGCGGTGACGCCGAGCAGCCGCCGCACCCGGAGCGGCCAGTTGAGCGAGAGCCAGCGGTGGAGCGGGGTGGGGGCCAGCGACGCCGAGAGGAAGGTGAGGGTCCAGAAGCCGAGCCGGTTGAGCACCTCCTCGATGGGGTTGGCGCCGAGCCGGTGGCGGGCCGCGTCGAGGAGCAGCAGCGCCGCCGGCGCCAGGGCCGCGCCCCAGGCCGCCGCCTTCACCAGCCGGTGCCGGGCCGCGCCGTCCACGATCAGTAGAGGGTGCGCGGATCGAGGCCGGCGTAGAGCGGGGCCACCTCGGTGTAGCCGTTGAAGGGGAGCGTCTTGCGCTTCAGGAACTCGCCGATGCGCCGCTCGCGGGCCTGGCTCCAGCGCGGGTGGTCCACCTCGGGGTTGACGTTGCCGTAGAAGCCGTACTCCCGCGGCGCCAGCCGGCTCCAGCTGGTGGGGGGCTGGCGCTCGGTGAGGGTGATGCGGACGATCGACTTCACCCCCTTGAACCCGTACTTCCACGGCACCACCAGCCGGATGGGCGCCCCGTTCTGCCCCGGCAGGACCCGCCCGTAGAGGCCGACCGCCAGCAGCGTGAGGGGATGGGTGGCCTCGTCGATCCGCAGCCCCTCCACGTAGGGCCAGTCGAGCACGGCCCGCCGCTGCCCGGGCAGCTGGACCGGGTCGAGGAGGGTCTGGAAGGCGACGAACCTCGCCCTGGAGGTCGGCTCGACCTGGCGCAGCAGCGCGCCGAGCGGGAAGCCGACCCAGGGGATCACCATCGACCAGGCCTCCACGCAGCGCATCCGGTAGGTGCGCTCCTCGAGCGGGAAGCGCTTCCAGAGGGCGTCGACGTCGAGGGTGAGCGGCGTCTTCACCTCGCCGTCGATGGTGATGGTCCAGGGCCGGGGGCGGAGCGTCCCGGCGTGCTCGGCCGGGTCCGACTTCTCGGTCCCCAGCTCGTAGAAGTTGTTGTAGCTGGTGACGTCGTCCCAGGGCGTGGGGGCCTCGCCGACGGCCAGGTCCAGCCGCGAGGCCACCGGCAGCGTCGCGCCGCCCGGCTGGCCCGCCGCGGCCCGCCCCGGGAGGGCCAGCGCGAGCGCCCCGGCCGCGCCCAGCCTGAGGAAGTCCCGGCGCCGCAGCCAGAGCGCCTCCGGCGTCGCCTCCGCCTCCTTCATGTCCGGTCGCCAGCGCGCCATGGCTCGCCTCCCGCCGCTGCGGGGATCCTAACCGGGGGGCGGAGGCGGCGCCCGCCGCGCTACTTCTTCTTGCCGGCGCGGCACTGGTCGCGGGCCGCCTTGACCTCGTCGAACCAGGCGGCCGGCACCACCCCGCCGCGCACCACCGGCCAGGACCTCTCCATCATCTCGCGCCAGGGCCGGGCGTCGACGCTCACCACCTGCAGCCCCTGCTTCTTCATGGCGGTCACCGCGTCGACGTTGAGCCGGCGCACCTCGGCGTCCACCTTCACCCCCAGCTCCACGGCGATGGCCTTCAGCCTGGCCCGCAGGTCGGGGGCGATCTTCTCCCAGGCGTCCTTGCGGACGATGGTGGCGCCGTAGATGTAGCCCCACGGCAGGTCCACCATGTTGTCGGCCTTCTCGAAGAGCCGGGTGGTGAGGATGTAGAGCGGCACGTTGGTGATGCAGTTGATCATGCCGGTCTGCAGCGACGGCACCACGTCGGTGGAGGAGAGCACCACCGGCCGGAAGCCGGCGGCGCGCCAGGCCTCGACGCTCTTGGGGTCGCCCTCCCAGGCGAAGACCTTGGCGTTGGCGGCGTCCATCTCGGCCGGGGTCCGGAAGGGCTTGTCGCAGAACATCGACATGGCGCCGATGCGGCTCCACTGCAGCACCACGTAGTCCTTGGCGTCGAAGGCGGCCTCGACCCGCCCCCGCATCTTGCCGAAGGTGCACTCCACGTCGGCCTCGTCGTTGAAGAACATGGGCAGCGAGAACATCTGCGGCTCGGGCAGGATGTCGTGCATGCCGACGTTGGAGATGGAGGCGGCCTGCAGCTGGCCGATCCCCATCTTGCGGACCATGTCCCCCTCGCTCCCCTGCGTGCCGCCGGCGTAGACGCGCAGCTTGACCTGGCCGCCCGAGGCCTGCTCCCAGCGCTGCGCCAGCTCCTTGAGGATCTCGTGCCAGGTGGAGCCGGCCGGCGCCAGGGTCCCCAGCTTGATGGTGACCTGGGCCTGCGCGGTCGAGGCGATGAGGGCGGCGAGGGCGGCGACGACGAGCTTCTGCACGGGGTGCTCCTTCTTCGGCGGTGGCGGGCGGCGGGGCTAGAGGAAGAGGTCGTCGGCGTGATCGAGCAGCAGCCGGGCGCGCCGCTGGGCCAGCGTGTTGGCGAGGCGGAAGCGCGGCGCGGCGTCGACGTCGGCCTTCAGCACCTCCTCGAGGAGGGCGGTGAAGCCGGCCCGGTCCTGGGTCTGCACCATCAGCCCCTCGGCCAGCGAGACGCGCGGGCCGAGCTTCTGATTCATGGAGAGCGCCAGGGCCCGGTCGTAGTGGGCCCTGACCCGGGCGGCCCCGCCTCCCTCGCGCTCGGTCCGGGTGGCGTCGTAGGCGACGAAGAACTCGTGGATCGACCCCTCGTCCCACGCCTCGTCGAGCGCCAGGGCCCGCTCCATCATGGCCACCGGGGCGGGGAGCTCGGCCACCAGCCCGAGGTCGGCCTTGGCGCTGACGATGGCCAGCGTCCAGGCCGTGGCGGTCCAGTAGAGCGCCGGGACGTCGTCCTTCCTGGCCTTGGCCAGCACGCCGGGCAGGTCGCGCAGCCCCTGGAGCGCGGACCCCATGCCGTCGCGCTGCTCGTCGAGCGCCCGCAGCCCGTACCCGCGCGCCCGCAGGAAGAGCCGGCGCGCCCGCGCCCGCTCCTGCCTGGCCTCGGCCAGCCGGCCGTCGAGATCGGCGGCGTCGGCCCGGGCGGCCACGAAGGCGTAGGCGTACTGGGTGAACCCGGAGCAGAGGGCCAGGAGCAGCTTCTCGTTCCTGGGGTCGGAGGCCAGCACCGACTCCATGGTCTTGAGCCCGAAGGGGACCGCCTCGCGGACCAGCTCGGGATCGTCGTCGGTGGCGTAGGTGTCGCCGCCGGAGGTGAGGGCGTTGGCGGCCATCCTGGCGGCGAACCCGGAACAGCCCGGCGCGGTGACCACGGCGGCGGCGGCGAAGAGGGCGGTGAGGCGGCGCATGGGGCTCTTCCCCGGAGGAGTTCGTGGTACTCATAGGCCCCCCGCCGGGCGGGGGTCAATTACATCCTCCCGTGACCACCGCCATCCCCTCCGACATCGTCGTCGCCAAGCCCGGCACCCGGCTCGAGCGGGCCGCGGTCACCGTGCTGCTGCTCGCCATGATCGCGCTGCCGGCGGCCTCCACCCTGTCCCGCCGCTTCCTGGGCCGGGATCTCCCCGGCGCCTCGGTGCTGGCGCAGCACATCACGCTCTGGGTCGGCTTCCTGGGTGCGCTGCTGGCCACCGCCTCGGAGCGCCACCTCGGCCTCTCCACGCTGGGGATCCTGCCCGACGGGCCGCCGCGCCGGGCCCTCCACGCCTTCGGCCAGATCGCCAGCGCCGCCGCCTGCGCCCTGCTGGCCTGGGCCTCCACCAAGCTGGTCGAGGTGGAGTGGGACAGCCACGGCGAGGTGGCCTTCGGCATCCGGGTGGCCTGGAGCCAGCTGGTGATGCCGCTGGGCTTCGCGGTCATGGCGCTGCGCTTCGCCTGGAGGGCCGGCGCCTGCCCGCAGCACCGCGGCCCCTGGTGCTGGATCCCCCGGGGCCTGGCGCTGGCCGCCATCCCCGCCGTCTTCCTGCTGGGCCGGGCCACCCCCTCGCCGCTGCTGATCACGGTGCTGCTGCTGGTGACGCTGGCGGCCTTCCTGGTGGGGGCGCCGGTCTTCGTGGCCATGAGCGGCGTGGCCATGGCGCTCTTCTTCCGCGACGACGGCGCCGCCACCATCGCCGCGGTGCCCACCGCCACCTTCAACCTGGTGTCCTCCTCCACCCTGCCCGCCATCCCGCTCCTCACCGTGGCCGGCTACGTGCTGGCCGAGGGCGGCGCGGCCCGGCGGCTGGTGCGGGCCTACAAGGGGATGTTCGGCTGGATGCCCGGCGGCGTGGCGGTGATGGCCACCAGCGTCTGCGCCGTGTTCACCACCTTCACCGGGGCCTCGGGCGTGACCATCCTCGCGGTGGGCGGCCTGCTGCTCCCGGCGCTGCTGGAGGACAAGTACCCGGAGGGCTTCTCGCTCGGCCTGGTGACCGCCTCCGGCTCGCTGGGGCTGCTCTTCCCCCCGTCGCTGCCGGTCATCCTCTACGCGGTGGTGGCCGGGGCCGCCATCGACCAGCTCTTCATCGGCGGGCTGCTGCCCGGCATCCTCATGGTCCTGCTGGTGGCCGCCTACGGCGTCTGGACGGGCGTCCGGGCCGGCGCGCCGCGGCAGCGCTTCGAGCCGCGCGAGGCGGGGCGGGCGCTCTGGGCCGCCAAGTGGGACCTGGGCCTGCCGTTGCTGGTGGTGGTCTCGGTGGGCACCGGCTACGCCACCGTGGTGGAGGCCTCGGCGCTGGCGGCGGCCTACTCGATCATCGTCGAGCTGGTGATCTTCCGCGAGATCAAGCCGCTCCGCGACCTGCCCGGCGTGCTCTCCAGCGCCGCCACCCTGGTCGGCTCGGTGGTGCTGCTGCTCGGCACCGCCCTCGGCCTCACCAGCTGGTTCGTCGACGCCGAGATCCCCACCCGGCTGGTGGAGTGGATGACCACCCACGTGCAGAGCCCGGCCCTCTTCCTGCTCATGCTCAACGCCGTGCTGCTGGTGCTGGGGAGCGTGCTGGAGATCTACTCGGCCATCGTGGTGCTGGCCCCGCTGGTGGCGCCGCTGGGCGTGGCCTACGGCATCGAGCCCATCCACCTCGGCGTGGTCTTCCTCGCCAACCTGGAGCTGGGGTTCCTCTTCCCGCCCATGGGGCTCAACCTCTTCCTCTCGGCGCAGCGCTTCCAGAAGCCCCTGCCCCAGCTCTACCGCAACGCCTTCCCCTTCCTGCTCATCATGTCGGCGGGCGTGCTGGCCATCACCTACCTGCCCATCCTCACCACCGGCGTGGTGCAGTTCCTCGCCAGGTAGGGGCGCCCCGTCGGGGCGCCTCCCCCTTCCGGGCTCCCGGCGCCGTGCGGGAATCGTGGCCGGGCCGGGGCGGTTCGACTAGGAGCCTCTCCGGCCCACCATGTTCACGCCAGGTCGACTCCTCCCCGTGCTGTGCCTCGCGGTCGCCACCCCGGCCGTGGCGGCCCTCGGCGGCCCCGCCGCCTCCGTGGAGGCCGACCGCCGGGCCCTCGCAGCCAGCCGCCTGCCGACGGTGGCCCGGGCCGGCTACCAGGTCCACGAGGCCGAGGTCGGCGGGACGCGGGTCCGCGAGTACCTCTCGGCCGCGGGCGTCGTCTTCGGCGTGGCCTGGGAGGGCCTGGCCCAGCCGGATCTCGACACCCTGCTCGGCGCCTACGCACCGGCCTGGCGCGAGGCCGACCGCCGGGCGCCACGCGTCCCGGGGCGCCGCTCCCGCACCGTGATGGCGCCGCACCTGGTGGTGGAGCGGTGGGGCCACATGCGCCACGTGCAGGGCCGGGCCTGGGACCCGGACCTCCTTCCGCCAGGCGTGACCGCCGATGCCATCCGCTAGGGCCACCCTCCTCGCCATCGGTGCGGCGCTGGCGGCCTGCGGTGGCTCGGGCGGCGGCTCCCCGCCTTCACCCGTCCTCTCCGTGACCGTGACCGGCCTCGGCAGCGTCGCCGGCACCCCGCCCTCCGCCAGCTGCTCGTCGGGGGCCTGCGCCAGCGCCCAGCCCAGCGGCACCTCGGTCACGCTGGTGCCGGCGGCCGGCAGCGGCTGGACCTTCGCCGGCTGGAGCGGTGACTGCGCCGGCACCGGGAGCTGCACGGTGACCATGACCTCGAGCCGCACGGTGACCGCGACCTTCACGCCCATCCTGCCGCCGGGCGCCAACGTCATGGCCCTGTCCGTGAACGGGTCCACCTGCGGCGCCGGCGCCGGCTCCTACCAGAACAAGCCCTGCGTGCGCGTCACCGTCTGCCAGCCCGGGACCTCGACCTGCGCGACCATCGACGACGTCCTGCTCGACACCGGGAGCTACGGCCTGCGGCTCTTCAAGGAGGTGCTGCCGTTCTCGCTGCCCCTGGTGGCGGCCGGGGCCGGCACGCTCGCCGAGTGCGTCCCGTTCCTGGACGGCAGCTCGGACTGGGGGCCGGTGGCCAGCGCCGACGTCGTCCTGGGCGGGGAGCCGTCGATCCGCGTCCTGGTCCAGGTGATCGACTCGACCTTCGGGCACCGGCCCTCGGCCTGCGCCTCGCCGGAGACCAGCGCCGCGGCCGCCGGCTTCAACGGGATCCTGGGGGTGGGGCTCTTCGCCGAGGACTGCGGGGGCGGCTGCGTCTCGAGCGCCGCCAACGGGCTCTACTTTGCCTGCTCCTCGACGGCGTGCAGCGGGACGGCCGTCCCGCTCTCCGGCCAGGTCCCCAACCCGGTGGCGCGGCTCCCGGCCGACAACAACGGCGTCATCGTGGTCCTGCCACCCGTGGCCCCCGGTGGGCAGCTCTCCGTCGAGGGGTCGCTCATCCTCGGGATCGACACCCGGGCCAACAACCGCTCCACCGGCGCCACCGCCTACGCCGCCAGCCCGCAGACCGGTGACATCCGGACCAGCTTCGACGGGGCGAACCTGGGCGGCTTCTTCGACACCGGCTCGAACGGGCTCTTCTTCCCCGCGCCTCGCTCCGGCGCGCTCCCGGCCTGCCCGGCCCCCGACGCCGCCTGGTACTGCCCGGCCGCCACCGTGGCCCTCTCGGCCACCAACGCGGGAAGCTCCGGCTCGCCGAGCGGCCTGGTCAGCTTCTCGATCGGGAACGCCCTCGCCCTCTTCGGCCCGGGCAACGGCGCCGTCGACGAGGTCGGGGGCTCCATGCCGGCCAGCTCGGGCTTCGACTTCGGCCTGCCCTTCTTCTTCGGACAGCAGGTCTACTTCGGCATCGAGGCGACCCGGTCCTCCGGGCTTGGCCTCGGCCCCTACTTCGCCTACTAGCGCCCCGCCAGGACGGCCGCCTCAGGCCGCCTGCTTCTCCTCCACCCGGACCTTCCCCAGCACCGCGGCCAGCTCGGCGTCCGCCAGGGTCTCGTGCTCCAGCAGCTGCCGGGCCCCGGCGTCGAGCAGGTCGCGGTTGCGCAGCAGCAGCTGGCGCGCCCGCTGGAAGGCCCCCTCGACCAGCTCGCGCACGGCCATGTCGATCTCGCGGGCGGTGTCCTCGGCGTAGCGGCGGGCCCCGGGCAGGGCCTGGCCGAGGAAGCCCCGGGGCTCCTCCTCGTAGGAGACCGGCCCGAGGTGGCCGCCCATGCCGAAGCGGGTCACCATGGAGCGGGCGATGTCGGTGGCCTTGGCGATGTCGTCGGCGGCGCCGGTGGAGAGGTGGCCGAAGACCAGGTGCTCGGCGGCCCGGCCGCCCATGAGCACCGCCATCTTGTTGGCCAGCTCGTCGCGGGTCATGAGGAAGCGGTCCTCGGTGGGGCGCTGGATGGTGTAGCCCAGCGCGCCGATGCCGCGCGGGATGATGGAGATCTTGTGGACCGGGTCGCAGCCCGGCACCGCGGCGGCCACCAGGGCGTGCCCCAGCTCGTGATGGGCCACGATCTCCCGCTCCCTGGGGTTGAGGAGGCGGTTCTTCTTCTCCAGGCCGGCCACGATCCGCTCGATGGCCAGGTTGAAGTCGTCCATGCCGACCTGGTCGGCGCCGCGACGGGTGGCCACCAGGGCCGCCTCGTTCACCAGGTTGGCGAGGTCGGCCCCGGTGAAGCCGGGGGTGAGCGCCGCCACCTGCTCCAGCTTCACCGCGGCGTCGAGCTGCACCTTCCTGGCGTGCACCTCGAGGATCTGGATGCGCCCCAGCCGGTCGGGGCGGTCCACCAGCACCTGACGGTCGAAGCGGCCGGCGCGCAGCAGCGCCGGGTCGAGGATCTCCGGCCGGTTGGTGGCGGCCAGCAGCACCAGGCCGCTGGTGGCGTCGAAGCCGTCCAGCTCCACCAGCAGCTGGTTGAGGGTCTGCTCCTTCTCGTCGTGGCCCCCGCCCAGCCCCTGCATGGAGGCGCGGGCCCGGCCCAGGGCGTCCAGCTCGTCGATGAAGATGATGGCCGGGGCCTTCTGGCGCGCCTGCTCGAAGAGGTCGCGCACCCGGGCCGCGCCGACGCCCACGAACATCTCCACGAACTCGGAGCCGGAGATGGAGAAGAAGGGCACGCCCGCCTCGCCGGCCACCGCCTTGGCCAGCAGCGTCTTGCCGGTGCCGGGCGGGCCGACCAGCAGCACGCCCTTGGGCATGCGGGCCCCGAGGCGGCCGTAGCTCCTCGGATCCTTGAGGAAGGAGACCACCTCCTGCAGCTCGGCCTTGGCCTCGTCCACGCCGGCCACGTCGGCGAAGGAGGTCTTGGTGTCGGTCTCCACGTAGACCTTGGCCTTGGACTTGCCGATGGCCATCAGCCCGCCCCCCGGCCCACCCTGGCCGGACATGCGGCGCGCCAGGAACATCCAGACGCCGAAGAAGAAGAGCACCGGCAGGATCCAGGAGAGCAGCATGGGCAGGACGTTGCTCTCCAGCCGGCCGGAGTAGGTCACCCCGGCCTGGTCCAGCTCGCGGGCGATGTCGGCGTCGACCCGGGTGGTGATGAAGCGGGTCTTCCCCTCCAGCGGGGCCTTGAGCGTCCCGTCGATGTGATCCGGCCCGATGACCACCTTCTCCACCTGCTTGGCGCGCACCAGCTCCTGGAACTGGGAGTAGGGCAGGTTGACCACCGCCTGCGAGCGGGACCAGAGGTCCTGCAGCACCAGCACGCCGAGGACGGCCAGCGAGACGTAGAAGAGGTTGAAGCGCATCTTCGGGGTCATGGGCGATCTCCACGGAGCCGCGCCGGCCGGTGGCCGGTGCGCCCTCCTGCACCAATAACCATCGGGCTGGCTTCGGCAAATGGGGGAAGTCGGTCGCCGGCCGCAACGTGGCGGAACCCGTGCGGGAGGCCCCCACCGAGCTCCCCTCCGCCGGGTCCCCTGGGAGGGTCACCCGGCGGCACCGGGGCGCGCTAGACTGGGCTGCGCACACCCCGAGAGGGAACCCAGAGAGGGAACCACGCATGTCCCGACCCGTCGCCTGGCTCCTCGCCGCCGTCACCCTGGCCGCCTCCGGCTGCGCCTCCCTCTCCGCGAGCCCCGGCGGCGCCAAGGTCCTGCGACGCGAGCTGACCGCCTTCCGCTACCGCCAGCCGCTGGACGTGGTCTGGCCCGAGGTCCGGAGGCTGCTGGCCGATCGCGGGCTGGCGCTGGCCGGCCAGGACGCCAAGGTGGTCGGCCAGAAGTCCGGCGTCATGGCCCAGTTCGCCTCGGCCGCCAAGGAGACCCGCTCGACCGAGACCGGCGGCCTGGTGATGGACACCGGCTGGAACCAGTACGGCTACCGGTGGCGTGCCGAGGCGGAGCCGGACGCCGGCGGGCTGCGCGTGATCTTCACCCAGATCGAGCGGAACCAGTCCGAGCAGGTCGGCTGGGACGGCGTGGCGCTGCGCGACTACGACATGGAGATGGACCTGCTCCGGCGCGTCGATCCGGAGGCGGCCGCGCGCATCGACGATCTCGTCGACCCTCCAGCCCCGGCCACGGGCCAGAAGAGGTGAGCCCGCACCGCGGCCGGTGGCCGCGGGGAAGGCGTGGACCATGGGACACCTCGGACGCCTCAAGACGGAGTACCGGGAGCTGGCCGATCGGCTCCAGGCCGGCCCGGTGGCCTACCCGGAGCCGGACGACCCGGTGGCCCGGGAGGGCTGGCGGGAGATCCTGGAGATCCTCTACACGCCCGAGGAGGCGGCGCTGGCGGCGCGGCTGCCGGTGCGCCCCATGTCGCTGGAGCGGCTCTCGGCGCGGGTCGGCGTGCCGGCCGAGGCGCTGCGCCCGCGGCTCGAGGCCATGGCCGACAAGGGGCTGGTGATGGACCTGGTGCACGCCGGCACCGGCCGCACCGCCTGGTTCCTCTCGCCGCCGGTGGTCGGCTTCTTCGAGTACTCGCTGATGCGCGCCGCCGACTCGGTGCCCAAGAGGCGGATGGCCGAGGCCCTCCACGCCTACACCCACGGTGACGAGGCCTTCGCTCGCGAGGTCTTCGGCGGCGACACCGTCATCGGCCGGGCGCTGGTCCACGAGCCGGCGCTGCGCGACGACCCGCTCCCCGAGGTCCTGGACTGGCAGCGGGCCAGCGCGGTGATCGGCGAGGCCCGGGCCTGGGCGGTCTCGCTCTGCTTCTGCCGCCACAAGGCCGAGCACCTCGGCCAGGCCTGCGGCGCCCCCATGGACAACTGCCTCTCGGTCAACGGCGGCGCCGAGTTCGTGGTCCGGCGGGGCTTCGGCCGGGCCGTGGAGCGGAGCGAGGCGCTGGAGCTGCTGGCCCGGTCGCGCGAGGCCGGGCTGGTGCAGATCGCCGACAACGTGCGGGACCGCCCCACCTTCGTCTGCAACTGCTGCGGCTGCTGCTGCGAGCAGCTGCAGGGGGCCAACCGCTGGGGGCTGGCCTCGGTCAACCCCAGCGGCTTCGCGCCGCGCCGGGAGGCGGCCGCCTGCAGCGGCTGCTCGCGCTGCGCCCGGGCCTGCCCGGTGGGGGCCATCCAGATGGTGCCGGAGCGCCACGCCGGGGCGCAGAAGAACGGGCTGGCGCCACGGATCGACGGGGACCGCTGCATCGGCTGCGGGGTCTGCGCCACCGCCTGCCACAAGGGGGCGCTGAAGATGGAGGTGGGGGGCGCGCCCCGCCAGGTGCCGGCCAACGCCGTGGAGCGGGTGGTGCGCATGGCCATCGAGCGCGGGCGGCTGGCCGACCTCCTCTTCGACGAGGGGGCCGGGGCGGGGAGCCGGTTCCTGCACCACGCGGTGCGGGCCCTCACCCGCCTCCCGGTGGCGTCGCGGGCCATGGCCAGCGAGCAGGTCAGGTCGCGCTTCGTCCGGGCGGCGCTGGCCGGCTTCAAGGGGTAGGCACAGCCTCGGCGCCTGGCGGCAGGCCGCCCTTCCTCACTCGAAGCGCAGCGCCGCGATGGGGTCGAGGCGGGAGGCCAGCCAGGCCGGGTAGAGGCCGGAGGCCACCCCCACCACGGCCGAGACCGCCACCGCGATCGCCGCCGCCGCGGTCGAGGGCGCCAGGGACCAGCCGATGAGTCCGCCGATGGGCGACGCCCCGGCCAGCGCCAGCGGCACGCCGCCCAGTCCGCCGACGAGGCTGAGGAGCGCGGCCTCGCCGAGGAACTGCACCCGCACGGCCCTGGCGGTGGCGCCCACCGCCAGGCGCACGCCGATCTCCCGGGTCCGCGCCGACACCGAGGCCAGCATCACGTTCATGATCCCGATGCCACCCACCAGCAGCGCGATGGCAGCCAGGATGACGAGCAGCACGGAGAGCGTCCGGCTCGCCGCGATCTGGGCCTTGATCACCTCGTCGGGCCGGCGGACGTTGAAGTCGTCGTCCTCCCCGGGCCGGATCTGGTGACGCTCCCGCAGCAGCGCCTTCACGTCCGCCACCGCCTCGTCCACGGCCTCCATGGAGGCCGCCGAGCAGAGGACGTCGTCGAGCCAGGTGATGCGGCCGCCCCGGATCTTCCTCTGGGCGGTGGTCCACGGCATCAGCACCGTGTCGTCGAGGTCGCCCCCGTGGCTCGACTGGCCCTTGGCGGCCAGCACCCCGATGACCAGGAACGGGAAGCCGCGCACCCGGACCAGCCGGCCCACCGGGTCGGACGCGCCGAAGAGCCGCCGCCGCACCGTCTCGCCGAGCACCAGCACGCTCTCGGCGCGCAGCACCTGGTCGTCGGTGAAGAAGGCGCCGGCCGCCACCGGCCAGGCCCGGATCTCGGGGAACTCGGGGGACACGCCCCGCCAGCGGGTGTTCCAGTTGGCGCGCTCCGACGCCACCTGGGCCCCGCCGTCGAGGTTCTCGGAGACCCGGGTGAGCAGCGGGACCTCGCGCCGGATCGCGGCGGCGTCCTCGGGCGTGAGCGAGGTGGTCCCGTGGCTCCCCAGCCGCATCCCGTTCACGCTCCTCGATCCGGCCTCGATCCAGACCAGGTTGTCGCCGAGCTTCCGGTACTCGGCCATGGCGCGCTCCGTGCCGGCCTGGCCGATGGCCACCACCCAGACCACGGCGGCGACCCCGATGGCGATGCCCGTGGCCGCGAGCAGCGTGCGGACCTTGTGGCGCAGGAGGGACCGCGGCGCCTCGACGGCGATCAGCCGGATCCAGAGCCTGGCCTGGGAGGTCACCACGCGGGAGGACCTTATCCCGGCGGGCCGCGACCCGCGAGCAGGCCACGCCGCGCCTCCCCGTGGCCGCGCCGGGGCCTCGGGGTGCACGGGAGAGCACCCGCCGCCCGACGGCGTTACTGATCCCGGATGGCTCGACCATCCGACCCCCACCATCCCGTCTCCCGGACCGGCACCCGGGGCGGCCCCTGGGCCGCGGTCGCCCTCCCGGCCCTGCTCGTGGCCTGCAGCTGCGGGCACGCGGAGCCGGCGCCGGCCGCGGCGCCTCCCGGCGGCCCCTATGCCGTGGACGTCCGCGTCACCCCGCCGCCGCCTCCGGGCGCCGTCGCCGTCCGGCTGGTGCCCTTCGCCTCGGGCCTGGCGAGCCCATGGGGCCTGGCCTTCCTCCCGGACGGGCGGCTGCTGGTCACCGAGAAGGGCGGTTCCTTGCGGCTGGTCAGCGCCGACGGCAAGGCGGTCAGCTCCGTCGCCGGCCCCCCGGCCGTGGACGCCGCGGGCCAGGGCGGGCTCCTCGACGTCGCCCTCGACCCCCAGTTCGCGGTCAACCGCCGCGTCTACCTGACCTTCTCCGAGCCCGGCGGTGGCACCGAGGCCGGCCTCTCCGGCACGGCGGTCTACCGTGCCGAGCTGGACGCCGCGGCCTCGGCGCTGCTGAACGGCACCGTGATCTTCCGGCAGCGCCCCAAGGTCGCCGGCGGCGGCCACTACGGCTCCCGCCTGGTCTTCCGGCGCGACGGCACGCTGTTCGTCACCCTGGGCGAGCGCCAGCAGGGCAGCCCGGCCCAGGACCTCACCGGCCTGCTGGGGAAGGTGGTCCGCATCGACACCGACGGGAACGCCGCCGCCGGCAACCCCGGCTTCGGGCCCGGCGCCTCACCGCACCTCTGGACGGTGGGCCACCGCAACCCCCAGGCGGCCGCGCTGCATCCGGTGACCGGGGACCTGTGGGTCACCGAGCACGGCCCCCAGGGCGGTGACGAGGTGAACCTCGCCCTCCCGGGGCGCAACTTCGGCTGGCCCAACGTCTCCTACGGCTGCAACTACGGGGACCCGGTCGGAACCGGCTGCCGCATCGGCGGGGGCACCCACGCCCCCGCCTACGCCGAGCCCCTGGCCTACTGGTTCCCGACCTCCACCGCACCGGGGGGCATGGCCTTCTACACGGGAGACCGCTTCCCGGAGTGGCGGGGCAACCTGTTCGTCGGTGGGCTGGCCGGCCGCACCCTGTGGCGGCTGGTGCTGGACGGCACCGCGGTGGTCGGCCACGAGGCGCTGTTCCCCGGGGTCCACGAGAATCCGCGACCTGCGCCAGGGGCCGGACGGCTTCCTCTACCTCGTCACCCGGGACGGCAACGAGATCCTGCGGGTGGAGCGCTGACGCCGGCGCCGGCGTGGTAGATGGTGCCGGAGCGGATGCCAGCCGACCTCCACCTGAAGACCGCGACCGACCTCCCGGCCCACCGGGAGCTCTGCCTGCGCTGCCGCCGGCCGAGGCGGGCCTGCTGGTGCCCGCACCTGCGCCCGGTGGAGAGCGCCACCCGGGCCTGCATCCTCCAGCACCTGGGCGAGCGCAAGACGGCCATCGGCACGGCTCGCATGGCCCACCTGTCCCTGCCCAACTCGGAGCTGCACCTCGGGGTGTCCTTCGAGCACCACCCGCGGGTCCGGGCGCTGGCGGCCGCCGAGGGGACGGCGCTGCTCTTCCCCGGCGACGGGGCGCTCGACCCGGCCGAGCTGCGCGCCCGGCCGCCCACCACGGTGATCGTGGTGGACGGCACCTGGTCGCAGGCGCGCAAGGTCATCAGGCAGAACCCCTTCCTGCAGGCCCTGCCGCGCCTGGCCTTCACGCCGGAGCGGCCCAGCAACTACCGGATCCGCGCCGAGCCGTCGGCGGAGTGCGTCTCCACCATCGAGGCCCTGGCCCACCTGCTGGGCACGCTCGAGGGGGCGCCCGAGCGGTTCCGGCCCATGCTGGAGGCGTTCGACCGGATGATCGACCTCCAGATCGCCGAGCGCGAGCGGCGCATCGGCCCGCCGCGGCGGCGAGCCCGGCCCCGGGCGCGCCGCCCCCGCGTCGACGTGACGGTGGCGGCGCTGCGGTCGAGGCCGGCCGACGTGGTGGCGGTCTACGCCGAGGCCAACGCCTGGGCGACCGGCAGCGGGATGGAGGGCGAGGCCGAGCTGATCCAGCTGGTGGCCGCCCGGCCGGCGACCGGAGAGACCTTCGAGGCGCTGCTGGCGCCGCGGCGGCCGCTCGGGCCGGGCGTGGCCAGGCACCTGGAGCTCACCGTGGAGCGGCTCCTGGGCGGGGAGCCGGCGGCCCGGGCGCTGGCGCGCTTCGAGGCCTTCGTGCGGCCGGGCGACCTCTTCTGCGGCTGGGGCCCGTACGCGCTGGGGCTGCTCCAGGCCGAGGGAGCGCCTCGGCGCGACTTCGCCGACCTCCGCCTGGCCTGCGCCCGGGTGCTGTCGCGCCGGCCGGGCGGGGTCGAGCAGGCGGTGCGGCTGCTGGGACGGGCCGACCTCCCGCCGCCGGTCGGGGCGGGCCGGGCGGGGCGGCGGCTGGCCTCGCTGCTGGAGGTCCACCGGCGGCTCGTGGAGCGGTAGCGCGTCCGGCGGCCCGGGTCCGCCGCCCGCCTCAGGCGGCGGGCGGCCCTTCCGGCCAGAGCAGCCGCACCAGCTTCGGCCTCACGCCGGCCGCCTCGCACAGCGCCCGCAGCCGCTCGCGGGCGCGGGCGTCGCCGGCCCGCACCTTCTTGCCGAGGATGAGCTCGTTCTTGAGCGAGTGCTCCCAGCCGGCCAGCTCGGTCACGGTCACGGAGTAGCCGCTGGCCGTGAGCGCCAGGGCCCGGACCACGTTGGTGAGGTGCGATCCGAACTCGCGGCGGTGCCAGGGGTGCTCGAAGAGCGGGGCCAGCAGCGGCGCCGGCGCCTCGGCCCGCTCCAGCTGCCTGGCGACCTCGGCCTGGCAGCAGGGGACCACCGCCACGTGGTCGGCGCCGTGGCGGATGGCCAGCGCCAGCGCGTCGTCGGTGGCGGTGTCGCAGGCGTGGAGCGCGGTGACCAGGTGGACCCGGGCCGGCGGCGCCGCCGCGCCGATCTCGGCCTGCTCGAAGGCCATGCGCGAGTAGCCCAGCCGGCCCGCCAGCGCCCGCGCCTTCTCCACCAGCTCGGCGCGGGCCTCGATGGCGTGGAGCGTCCCCTTGCCGGCCGGCGCCAGGAAGAGCTGGTAGAGGATGAAGCCGAGGTAGCTCTTGCCGGCGCCGCAGTCGACCACCACCGGCTCGCCGAAGCGGGCCAGGACGTCGTCGATCGCCGGCGCCAGCAGCCGGGCCAGGTGGTTCACCTGCTTCAGCTTGCGCAGGCTGTCGGCGTTGAGGTGGCCGTCGCGGGTGAGGATGTGGAGGGCCTGGAGCAGCTCGGGCGACTGGCCGGGGGCCAGCTCGCGGGCCGCCTCGCTCCCCTTCTTCTGCGTGCGACCGGACATGCCGGGCACTCTACCGTGCGGCGCCCCGGCGGGGGACCGTTGACCGGTCCCCGGGCCGGTGGGAGGCTCGGTCCATGCGCACCCCAGCCGCCCTCGCCGTCGCCGTCACCCTGCTCGCCTCGGGAGCGGCTCCGGCCGCGGCCGACGACGGCGCCGTCAAGCTGGTGCTGGAGGTCGGGCAGCGGGCCACCGTGGGCGGCGCCAGCGGGAAGTGCGACGACCCGGGCATCGCCACCATCACGCTGGACGCGCAGGCCGTCATCACCGCGGTCAAGCCGGGTCGCACCACCTGCTCGGCGCGGGTGGGCGGGTTCCTCCACGTCTACGACGTGAAGGTCGTGGCGCCGGGCGGCGCTCCCACCGCGCCGCCCCGGCCCGGTGACGCCACGGGACGCTAGCACCCGGCCGGTCCCGGGGCCGGCCGCCGCGGCCCCCGGCCCCCCTACCGGTGCGCCTCGGCGAGATCCGGGTGCTTCTCGACGAAGTCGTCGAAGGTGCCGGGGAAGTCGAGCACCGGCTCCCCCTTGTGGATCGACCAGATCCGCGTCCCCACCTCGCGGATCAGCTCCTGGTCGTGGGTGACGATGAGGATGGTCCCCTCGTACCGCTGCAGCCCCTCGGAGAGGGCCGCGATCGACTGCAGGTCGAGGTGGTTGGTGGGCTCGTCGAGCACCAGCACGTTGTCCTTGAAGAGCATGAGCTTCGACATCAGCAGCCGGACCGTCTCGCCGCCGGAGAGGGTGGCGGTCGGCTTCATGCGCTCCTCGCCGGAGAAGAGCATGCGGCCGAGCAGGCCGGAGATCTCCTCGTTGGAGAGCTTGTCCTCCAGCTCGCGCAGCCAGCCGAAGGCCGTGGTGCCGGGGCGGATGACCCCGGCCTGGTCCTGCGGCAGGTAGCCGACCTGGGCCTGGTGGCCCCACTTCACGTGGCCGCGGTCCGGCTTCAGGTCGCCGGCGATCATCCTCGCCAGCGTGGTCTTGCCCGCGCCGTTCTTGCCGATGATGCAGACCTTCTCGCCCCGCGTCACCAGGGCGCTGAACTCCCTGATGACCTGCTCGTCGCCGTAGTGCTTGGAGATCCCCTCCACGGTGAGGGTCTGCCGCCCGCTGGGCACCTTCTGCTCGAACTTGATGAAGGGGGCGGCGATGTTGGACCGCTTCATGTCCTCCAGCTTCAGCTTCTGCATGGCCCGGATGCGGCTCTGCACCTGCGAGGCGCGGGTCCCGGCGTGGAAGCGGGCCACGAAGTCCTGGAGCTGGGCCACCTTCTTCTTCTTCTCGGCGTTCTCCGCCTCGACCCGGCTGCGGACCTGGCCCTTCTGCCGGACCATGTCGTCGTAGCCGCCGGGGTAGAGGATGATGGCCTCGTAGTCGATGTCGGCGATGTGCGTGCAGATCGAGTTGAGGAAGTGGCGGTCGTGGCTGATGGTGACCAGCACCCCCTCGTAGGCGTGGAGGAACCTCTCCAGCCAGCGGATCGACTCGATGTCGAGGTGGTTGGTCGGCTCGTCGAGGAGCAGCCCCTGGGGCTTGCCGAAGAGGGCCTGGGCCAGCAGCACCCGCAGCTTGTAGCCGCCGGCCAGCGCCCGCATGGGCTGGTCGTGGAACTCGGCGTCGACGCCCAGGCCGGAGAGCAGCTCGCCGGCGGTGGCCTCGGCGGCGTAGCCGTCCTCCTCGGCGATGGTCCCCTCCAGCTCGGCCAGCCGCATGCCGTCCTCGTCGGTCATCTCCGGCCTGGCGAGCAGCGCCTCCTTCTCGGAGAGGGCCGCCCAGAGCGGGAGGTTCCCCATCAGCACGGTGTCGACGACCCGCGAGTCCTCGTAGCGGTAGTGATCCTGGCGCAGGATGCCGAGCCGCCGGGGACGGAGGACCCGGCCGCTGTCCGGCTCCTCGTCGCCGGCGAGGATCTTCATGAAGGTGGTCTTGCCGGCGCCGTTGGGCCCGGTCAGCCCGTAGCGGTTTCCCGGCGCGAACGAGACGTCCACGTCCTCGAAGAGCTTCTTGGGGCCGAAGGCCTTGCTGACTTCCTGGACCGAGATCATTGGGAGGCGGGTTCTAGCGGATGGGCGACCGTTCCGGAAGCCCACCGGCCGGCACCCCGTACGGGTCATGTCCTGGGCAACGGGGCTCCGGGGACGGTCCGCGCGCACCCCCCGGCCCGCGGGCGCGGCGAGGCCGCACCCGCGCGGGGATCGACGATCGTGGCACCCTGAACCACCGGGGCCGGACCAGTTGCCTTCGCGTGGAGCCGGCCGCACGTTCTTGGATGATGTCTGCGTTTCTCGGCCTCGTGGCGATGACCGCCCTGATGCTGGGGTGGCGGTTCCTGATGCTGCCGACCACCGGGGTCCACGCCCGCGTGCCTCGCCACGGCGGCGTGGCGGTGCTGCGGCCGCCGCGCGGGCGGAACCTGATGCTCGCCGGCCTGGCGCTCGCCCCGACCCTCATCCTGCTGGAGCTCCTCCTCCAGGCCAGGCAGCTGACCCGGGCCGACCAGGCCGGGCTGGCCCTGGCGCTGGCGCTCCTCGCCTGTGGCGGTGCGGCGGCCATCTCGCTGCTGGCCGCCGAGTTCCGCCAGGAGGTCCGCGTCGACCCGGAGCACCTCGAGAGCGTCTTCGTCCTCACCACCAAGCGGATGCGCTGGAAGGAGGTGCAGCGGATCCGCTGGAACCCCGCCTCGGGCTGGTTCTTCCTGGCGGCCGCCGGCGCCTGGCTCTGGGTCCCGGTCGACTTCGACGGCATCGGCGACTTCGCCGAGCTGGCCCTGGCGGCGCTGCCGCCCGCCGTGCTGGGCGCCTCGCTGGAGACGCGGCGGGAGCTGGAGGAGCTGGCGGCTACCGCCCGAACAGCTTGAGGATGCGTGGGGCCTCGGCGGTGAAGCGCGCCTCGGCGTCGGGGAGCGGCCGGTCGAACGGGTCGGTGATGGTGACGCCGCCGAAGCCGGCGTCGATGCCGCTGAAGGCCACCTTGAGGTCCTTGCCGATGGCGGCGAACTTGGGCTCCCATCCCACCGTGGTGAGCACGAACCGGTCCTGGGGCGCGTCGAACATCGACATCCCGTCCGAGTAGAGCTCCGGCGGGTGGGTGTCGCCCAGCAGCCGGAGCAGGGTCGGCACCACGTCGGCGTGGCTGGTGGGCGCGTCGCGCCGCCCCACCGGCACCCCTTCGCCCGTCACCACCATGGGCACGTGGAGCTGCTGCTCGGTGAGCGCCGAGCCGTGGCCCACGTGCCCCTGCTCGCGCATCTCCTCGCCGTGGTCGCCGGTGACCATCACCAGCGGCTTGCGGCCGCGCTTCCGCTCCATCCAGGAGAGGAACTCGTCCACCTTCATGTCGGCCTCGAAGGCCGAGTTGCGGGCCCGGTTGAGGATGAGGTCGCCGGGCGCCTCGCTGGCCTTGAGGATCCCCTCCCCGCTCCAGACCGGCGAGAACCTGGCCGCCCGCGGCGGGTAGGTGTAGTTGAAGTGGGTCCCCACGAAGAAGAGGAAGAGGAAGACCGGCTGGTCTCCCGCCTGCTCCACGAAGCGGCGTCCCTCCTTGAGCATGGCGGCGTCGGTCTGCTCCGGGTTGAGGTCGTGCGGCCAGTCGGTCTCCAGGGACTGCTTCACGTCGCCGAAGACCTGGTCGCGCAGCCCCATCCAGTCCACCGAGGAGGCGGCCAGGAACTTGGACTGGTAGCCGTTGGCGGAGAAGGCCCGGAAGAGGAGCGGCTTGCGCCCGGCCCCGACCACGGCGTCGAGCTTGTGGGCCTCCAGGCCGAACAGCAGCCCGAAGACGGTGAAGTAGGTGGTGGGGGCGAGCGCGTAGTGGCGCTCGAAGATGGTCCCGCCGCTGGTGGCGCGCGCCCAGAGCAGCGGCATCACCTGCGGATCGAGGTAGTCGGCCCGGGCGCTCTCCAGCAGGACGAAGACCACGTCGGGCTTGCGGGTGAACTTCACCTCGGCGGGGTCGATCCCGGGGGGGAGCCTCACCGCGCTCTCCCCGGAGACGCCCTTGAGCGGGCTGCCCAGCACCGGGCGTCCGGTCAGCTTCTCCCAGAACTTGCCCATCCGGACCGGCGCCTGCAGCGGCAGCGCCTGGCCGGCCGCGAAGACGCCCGGCCCGCCGAAGAAGGCGACGCTGGCCGAGTAGAGCCGCTCCCCGGTGGCCAGCAGCAGCAGCGCCAGGGCCACCCTCCAGACCGGCTTCGGGGAGGTGAAGTGGCGCAGGAACCAGGTGCCGACCACCACCTCGGCCGCCAGCCAGCCCAGCCCCTCGGCGAGGAACCAGGCCACGTCGGACATGGGGATGCCGGTCTCGCGCAGCGCGTTCGGCTGGATGGCCACGCGCAGGAAGAAGCCGTTGATGTGGAAGCCGACCGCGGCGTAGGTGCGGGCGTCGATGGCCAGCACCAGGGTGGCCAGCGCCGTCAGGACGGGGAAGGTCCAGCGGTAGAGCCGGCGCGAGAGCGAGAGCGGCAGCGCCACCACCCAGAGCGCCAGCGCCAGCGTCAGGGCCTGGATCGCGAAGGCCGGGTAGAGCGCCTTCTGGTAGCCGGCGGGGACGCCCCGCAGCGCCTGGGCGATGGGGCCGGAGTAGAGCCAGAGGAAGGCGGGGACGTGCAGGAGCGCCCAGATCAGCCCGGGCCAGCGGGGGGAGTGCCCACCGCGGGGAGTCGCCGACCCGGGGTTCGCCTGTTCGGGAGAGGCCATCGGCCCGGCACCCTAGCCAAAGTCGGCGCCTGGCGCCAACCGGCGGGAAGCGACGGGGGCGTGTGGTAATCAGGAGCCAGGCCCCCTTCCCTCCGAGCCCACCATGACGACGCGCCCGCTCCGCTCCCTCCTCGGCCTGCCCCGCGCCGCGGCCCCGATCCACGGCCACGAGGTGGTGGCGGTGGAGCTGCCGGGGCTCGGCACGGTGCGGCTGGCCCGCCGCCTCCAGCCCGAGGCCGGGCGCGCCCCGGCCAGCGTGGAGCCGGAGCGGGTCGGGGCCATGCGGGCGCGCCTGGGCGCCGGCGACGTGGCGCTGGTGATCGGCTCCGCCGGGGGCGGCGAGGCGCTCGAGCTCGGGCTGGCGGTCGGGCCGGCCGGGGCGGTGGTGGTCCTCGAGGCCGACCGGGCCCTGTTCCCGGTGCTGGCCGCCAACGCCGCCCTCAACCGGGACCGGCTCCGGCTGCACCCGCACCTGGTCGCCGTGGCCCGGGCCGGCGCGCTGGCGCCGCCCTTCGGCATCGAGGCCCTCCCGCTGGAGGCGTTCCTCGCGGCCCGCCACGCCGAGCTGCTGGGGCGGCTCCGCTGGGTCTCGTTCCGCTTCGGGGCCCACGGCCCCTCGCTGCTCGAGGCGCTGAGGCCGCTGCTGGCCGCTCGCCGCCCCCTGCTGCGCGTCGCGGTCGGCCGCAGCGCCCGCCGGCCACAGCGGCAGGCCCTGCTCTCCGCCCTCGGCGAGCTGGGCTACCGCGTCGAGTGGTTCGGCGGCGACGGGGGGCCGGGCGCCGAGCCCCCCACCGAGGCCAGCGCCCTGCGCCGCCCGCGGCTCGACCTGCTGGCGGTCCCTTGACCAAGCGGCTCGACCTTCTCGCGATCCCTTGATAGGGAAGATCATCCATGTCCGGCCAGCCCGCTCGCTCCCGCCTCGGTGACGTCCTCATCGACGCCGGCGTGCTCACCCGCGAGCAGCTCGAGCGCGCCCTCGCCGAGCAGGCGGCCTGGGGCGGACGGCTGGGCCAGATCCTGCTCAACCTCGGCCTGGTCGAGGAGGGCAACCTGGCCTCGGCCATCGGCCGCCAGCTCGGCCTCCGGGTCGTCGACCTCGACCGGCTCAAGCTGACGGCGGGCGTCAGCCAGCTCCTGCCGCTGGAGGTGGCCGAGCGGTACGGGGTCATGCCGCTGGGCCGGCGCGACGAGCCGCGGCGGCTGCTGCTGGCCTGCTTCGACCCGACCATGGCCGAGGCCGTGGAGGAGGCCCAGCGGGCCTCCGGGCTCAAGGGCGAGGTCTACGTGGCCACCTCCTCGGCCATCGAGCGGGCCATCCGGCGCGTCTACTACGGCGAGGCCACCCCCGCGCCGGTCCCCGGCGCCGGCGCCTACTCGGTCACCCGCCACACCCGCGACCCCTCCGAGCTCGGCACCATGGGAGAGGACGTGGTGGAGCGGGTCACCGAGCTGGAGCGCGAGGTCGTGAAGCTCCGGCAGATGGTCGAGACGCTCATCCGCCCGGCGCCGCGCTGACCCGTGCCGGTGCCTGCCGTCCGCCGTCGCACCGCCAGGCCAGGCCCGTGACGGCGACCCACCTCCAGCCCATCTTCGCCGCCTGCGCCCCGGGGCTCGAGCCGGTGCTGGCCGCCGAGCTGCGCGAGCTCGGGCTCACCGCCACCGAGACGCCCGGTGGCGTGGAGGCCCGCGGCGAGGACGGCGCGGCGCTGGTCTGCCTCGCCTCCCGCGTCGCCGAGACCGTCCGGCTCCGGGTCTACGACGGGCCCGGCCAGGGCTTCGACGGCGCCCGCGCCGAGGCGCTGCGACGCTTCGGGGCCGACGCCGACCTGCACGTGCGCCGGGCCCGGGGCCGGGTGACCCTCTCGGTGGACGCGGCCGGCGAGCCGCTGCACCGCCGCGGCTGGCGGGCCCGCATCGGCGCGGCGCCGCTGCGCGAGACGCTGGCCGCCGCCCTGCTGCGCGTGGCCGGCTGGACCGGCGACCGCCCCTTCCTCGACCCCATGTGCGGCTCGGGCACGCTGGCCATCGAGGCGGCGCTCATGGCGGCCCGGCGCGCCCCCGGCCTCGACCGGACCTTCGCCTTCGAGCGCTTCCCCGGCCACGACGCCCGCCGCACCGCCCGGCTGCGCGAGCGGCTCCGCGCCGAGGCCCGGCCGGTCACCGTCCCCATCCACGCCTCCGACCGGAACATGGGGGTGCTGCGCCTGGCCCAGAAGAACGCCGCCGCGGCCGGCGTCGAGGCGGTGGTGCGCTTCGAGCGGGCCGACGCCGCCGTGGCCCTTCCGCCACCCGGGGGCGCCGGGGTCTGCGCCGTCAACCCGCCCTTCGGCGTCCGGCTCGACGAGGACGCGGCCGGCGCCTGGCGCTCCCTCGGGCAGCTGGCGCTGCGCCTCCCCGGCTGGACGCTGGTGGTGCTCGGTCCAGACCGGGGCCTGGAGCGGCTGCTGCCGCTGCCCCCGCGGCAGGCCATCCCCGTCCGCAACGGCGGGCTGGCCTGCCAGGTGCTGACGTACCAGCTCTGACCCGGCGTCATGGCTCGCGGCCGGCGTCGAGCGCGTCGACGCCGGCGTGGTCGGCGGCCGCCTCGCCACGGCCACCAACAGGTCACGACCTCTTCACGGACGGTCGGCGCACCAGCCGCTAGCTTCGGGACCAGACGCTTCGCCGCTCCCGAAGGGGCGCTCCCATGTCCAGGCTGCTCCCGCTGCTGCCACTTCTCCTGCTGGCCGACCTGCCGGCCCCCGCGCCAGGGCAGGGCGTGCCGGTCCAGCTCTCCTTCTCCGAGCTGCTGGAAGCCGGCCCCACGCTGGCCCCCTCGCCGAAGCTCGCAGCCCTGGCGGGGCGGCGGGTCCGGCTCGTCGGCTTCATGGTGGAGCTCGAGGATCCGCTTCGGGGCGCCTTCTACCTCACGGCCCGGCCGGTTCGCTGCGACGAGGGCGGCGGCGGCACCGGGGACCTGCCGCCCGATGCGGTCCTGGTCATCGTGCGGTCCGCCTCCGACCAGGAGATTCCCTTCTACCCCGGCGCCATCGAGGTCGCTGGCGTCCTCGGCCTGGGCCCGGTGGCGCACGCGGAGGGACGACCCTCCTTCTTCAGGATCACGCTCCACCGCCCCCAGGACATCGAGCAACCCGCCCCGGCGTCGCCTCCCGGCGCCGGCTCGCCGACACCCCAGTCTCACCGCACCACACCCGAAGGAGGTCAGGTCCCATGAGTCTCGTTCACGGTCACGTCCGGCTTCTCCCCGCCCTCGCCGTCGTCATGCTCGCCTCGGCGGCGCAGGCGCTGCCCGCCAGGGTGACGGTCACGCCACCGAGCGGCGCCCGCTTCATCGAGGACCAGCGCTTCGACATCCGCGTGGAAGGGCTCGGCACCGGCCCCTTCCAGGCCACCCTGACGGTCGACGGCGAGCCGGTCGCCTTCACCTCCGGCGCGCAGAACACCGTCGAGACCGACGGCATCAGCGCCAAGGACGCCGCCGGCCAGTGGGGCGGCTTCAACGTCCGGGGCTTCGCCTTCAGGAAGCCCGGCCTGCACACGCTGACCGCGACCTTCAGCGACTCGACCGGCACGGTCTCGGCGACCTCGACGGTGCTGGTGCATGGGCTGGACGGGGACCATCGCGCCCGCTCCGGCAGCGCGGCCAGGAACATCATCATCTTCCTCGGTGACGGCATGGGGGTGTCGCACCGGACCGCGGCGCGCATCGTCAAGTACGGCGTGGCCGGCGGCAATCCCAATGGCCGCCTGGAGATGGAGCAGTTCCCCGGCCTGGGCCTGGTGAGCACCCACTCGCTCAACAGCATCGTCACCGACTCGTCGCCCGGCATGGCCTGCTACACCACCGGCAACCACGCCAGCAACAACCAGGAGGGCGTCTACCCCGCCCACGTCACCAGCCCGTTCTTCCAGCCGCGCGTCGAGTACCTGGGCGAGTACCTGCACCGCAAGAAGGGCACCTCGCTCGGCATCGTCACCACCGCCGACCTGGAGGACGCCACCCCGGCCGCCAACGCCGTCCACACCGGAAACCGGAACGCCGGGACCGGCATCGCCGACCAGTACCTCGACGAGTCCGGCAACAGCGGCCTGGCCGTGCTCCTGGGTGGCGGGCGCCGCTGGTTCCTCCCCAACACCGAGATCGGCTCGTCCCGCGATCTCTCGACCGACTACGCGGGCCTGCCGAACGACCTCCTGGCGGGCTGGCACCTCCCGGCCGCCGCGGCCGGCGCGGCCGACCCGGCTCGCGCGCTGCGCGCCGACTTCCAGAAGGCCGGCTTCACCTACGTCGAGGACGCCACCTCGCTGGCCGCCCTGTCGAGGCCGCCCAGGAAGCTGCTGGGGCTCTTCGGCTACGGCAACATGAACGTGGCGCTCGACAAGATCGCCAGGCGCCGGGGCACGCCGCTGGCCGACGGCACCTACGTCGTCGACCACTACCACGCGCCCGACCAGCCCATGCTGGACGAGATGACCTCGGCCGCCCTCTCGGTCCTGTCGCGCAACGAGAAGGGCTTCGTCCTCATGGTCGAGGGCGCCCACATCGACAAGCAGTCGCACCTGATGGACGCCGACCGGGTCATCGGCGAGACGCTGGAGTTCGACGCCGCGGTGGGCGTGGCGCGCCGCTTCGCCGACCAGGCCGGGGACACGGTGGTCGTGGTGCTGGCCGACCACGAGTGCTCCGGCTTCAGCCTCATCGGCGCGCTCTCCGGCGGCGTCGCCAACGCCCGGGCGCTGCCCAGCGACGCGGCGGTGCTGGATCCCTCCAGGGCACCGGCCCGGCAGGGCCTGGCCGGCACCTACGACGCGGCCGGCTTCCCGCGGTATGCCATCCAGGCCGACGGATACCCCGCCACCATGGACGTCGACGGCAAGGTGCTGATCGGATACGGCGCCAGCGGCGACCGCTACGAGACCTGGCTCTCCAAGCCGCTGCCGGTGGTCGACAGCCTGCTGCCCACCAACCTCAAGGCCGAGCTCAAGACCAGGGGGTACGCCAGCGAGCCGCTGCAGCGCGCTTCGGACGCCGGCGGCTTCTACCTGCGCGGCCACGTGGCTGGCGGCCAGGCCGTCCACACGGCCGGCGACATCCCCGTGGCTGCCTACAGCAGCGGCAGCGACGCCTGGAGGGAGTTCGTGGGCGTGCAGACCAACACCGACGTGTTCTTCAAGCTGGTGCGGGCCGCCCTGGGCGGCAATCGCGACGGCCGCTGACAGGGGGCGGGGGGAGAGGCAGACCGGTCCCGGGCGCGGTCAGGCCACCGCGCTCGGGACCGGCGCAGTCGCCGCGGCCCGCGCACCAGCCGGTGGCGCCCCTCGGGGCGCCGCGCCGTCGGGTCAGGATGCGGCCAGCAGGGCCGGATGCTCCTCGCCGCCAGCCAGGTTCTTCACCAGGATCTTGCCACGCGCCATGACGCCAGCATCGGCCAGCTCCTCGCGGAAGAGCTGCACGGCCTCGCGCTCGTCCCAGGCGCGGACGTGGCTCGTCAGGCGTTCGGAACGGTTGACCAACGTGCAGCGGTAGATCTTCTCGCGAGGTGCGGACATGTGGGCCCTTCCTTCTCGGGCGGGAAGGTAGCCGAAAGCCGTGTGACGATGACGTGACGAGTCCGGCACGAATCCGTGTCTCTGAGGCGACCGAATCCGGGCCTGATCGATTGGTCGTGCCACCCCGGAGGGAACCCGTCGGCCCCGCGAAAAGCCACGACGAATCGCCATCTTGCAGGCGCCCCACCGGTGGATCCCGAGCGGCAGGCCCGGCATTCGTTGCAGAGCCGTGGCCGGCCTTTCACGAGGCCGACCCGGCCTTCGTCCATGCTCCGCAGCCATGATCAGCGGCGTCTCCGCCTGGCTGCTCGGCACCGCCACCCTGGGGCTGGGGCTCCTCCTCGTCCAGTGGCTGGCCCTGCGCCGGCACCTCGGCGGGCGCCCCGAGCGGCCGACGCGCCGCCCGCCCGTCTCCATCCTCAAGCCGCTCTGCGGCGTGGACGACGGCCTGGAGCAGAACCTGGAGAGCTTCGCGACGCTGGCGTGGCCCGACCTCGAGATCCTGCTCGGCGTCCGGAGCGCCGGGGACGCCGCCTGGCCCCTGGCCCGCGCCATGGCGCTGCGCCATCCGGGGCGGTTCCGCCTGGTGGTGCAGCGTGGCGAGCCGGGCCACAACCCCAAGGTCAACCAGCTCGTCACCCTGGCCGGCGCGGCGCGCCACGACCTGCTGGTGGTGAGCGACTCCAACGTCCGGGTCGGGCCCGGGTACCTGGACGAGATCGCGGCCCTGCTGGAAGACCCGGGGGTCGGCCTGGTCACCCACGCCATCGCCGGGGCCGGCGAGCGCCGCCTCGGCTCGCTCTTCGACCACCTTCACCTCTCCGGCTACGTGTCGCCCGGCGTGGTGGCCGCCAAGTGCCTGCTCGGCGCGGACATCGTGGTCGGCAAGTCGATGGCCTTCCGTCGCGAGGACCTGGAGGCGCTGGGGGGCTTCGAGGCCGCCAAGGACGTGCTGGCGGAGGACTACGTGCTGGGCCGGATGGTCTCGCGTCGCCTGGGCAAGCGGGTCGCCGTGGCGAGGCGGCCCATCGTCAACGTGAGCCAGCGGCGGGGGCTCTCGGACTTCACAGGGCGCTACACGCGCTGGTCGGTGCTGCACCGGACCACCACCGGCCGCAGCGTCCATCTCCTCCAGGCCACGCTCAACCCGGTGCTCCTCGGCTCCGCCGCGCTGCTGGCCGACCCCGGGGTGACGACCTCGGCGGCGCTCGCCGCCATCTGTGCCGCCAAGATCGTCGTCGACGGTGCCTGCGCCCGGCTGCTCCGCCCGGGCGGGTTCCGGAGCTGGCAGCTCCTGCTGGTGCCGGTGAAGGACCTGGTCTTCGCCTGGTGCTGGGCCTCGGCCTGGTCCGCAGCCACGTCCTCTGGCGAGGACGACGCATCCGGGTCCTGGCCGGCACCCGCATCGGCGCCGCGGCACCGGCCGGCGCGACCGGCTCCCTGGTCGCCGTGCCCCGCACCTCCTGAGGCGCCTCGCCGGGGCCCCGTGGCGGTGGCGGGTCAGGGCCACCGCGCGGGAGGTTGCACCTCCAGGCGCTAGGCTGCCACCAGGTCGACGACGGGCCGCTCGACCGGCCTTCGCCCGCCATGCTCAAGCCATGCCTGGCCCGTCAACCGGCCGGCCTCGTGGCGGAAGAGCCGGGTACGCCCGAGACCGGTCGTGCAGCCGGCGTTCACGACCCGCAGCGGCCGCTCCTCGCCGCGCCCCAGCACCAGCTCGGCCGGCACGTGGCGGTGGCCGTGGAGCACGAGATCGCAGCGGCCGCGCAGCCGCCTGAGGAGCGCCGGACCGCGCCGGAGCTCGGCGGTCCAGGGCAGGCCGACCAGGGCCGCCAGGCGCTCCCACACGTCGTCCCCCGGCAGCCGATGCACGTGATGGTGGAGGAGCACCGCCACGAGCATGGCGGCCGGGGCGCGATCGAGCGCCGCGTCGATGTCCGCGAGGTCGTCGGCCGTGATCAGGCCGTGGGCGTCGACGGGCCGGCGGTTGTGCGGCGCCGTCGAGTCGACCCGGACCAGGAAGAGCCCGTGGTGGGTCTCGGTGGCCACCCGGCCACGCATGAGCAGCCGGCCAGCGTTCTCGCCGATCCGATCGTGGTTTCCAGGCACCACCGTCATCCGGTCGGCGATCGGGGCGGTGAGGCGCCGGAAGGTGGCCAGCTGGTCGAACTGGCCGCCGTCGGTGATGTCACCGGTCACCACCACGTGGTCGACGTCGGACTTGACCAGCGCGGTCACCGCGCGCCCCAGGCCGATGGTATCGGCCCCGCTGCGGCCGAGGTGCAGGTCCGACAGGTGGGCGAGCGTCCTCTTCACGTGTCCTCCTCGAGGCCGGCATTGGACACCGGTCCGGTGACGGATCGAGGACCGCTGGCGGTCGAGGAGGTGAACTGTGGCGCCGTTGCCGGGCCGTTTCCGGGCCGCGACGGGCCGGCCACGCGGCGCCGTCACGCTCCTTGGCCACGGAGGGGGCCCCCATGGCACGACGCGAGATCAGGCCGCTCAGGCAGGACGACTTCGCCGAGCTGATGCGGCTCGAGGAAGAGGTGTTCGGCGCCGCCGGCGAGGGCGTGCTGGGCGCCTACTACGTCCGGCTCTGCTGCGAGTTCTTCGCGGAGACCTGCTTCGCCGCGGTCGAGGACGGCCGGATCGTCGGCTACGTCCTCTGCTTCGTGAAGGGGCCCGAGGCCTACTGCACCACGCTGGCCGTGGCCTCTGGGCCGGCAGGGATCGCGGGTGGCGGTCCAGCTGCTGCGGGCGCTGGTCGCCAGCCTCGCCGCCCGCGTGGACGAGCTGCTGGTTCACGGTGAAGGAGGACAACCTCGCCGCCCGCTCGCTCCACCGGGCCCTCGGCGCCACCGAGCTGGGCTTCCGCGACGACTTCTACGGCCCGGGCGACCGGCGGCTGGTCTCGCGCGTCGACCGGGCCGGCTTCGAGGCGCTTCGCGGCCGGATGGAGCGGCTCGGCCTCGTCGACCGCGAGTCGCTCCAGGAGGTGGCCTGATGACCGCCCTGGCCGGCCTCGCCACCGGCGCCGGGGTGATCCGGGCCGGCGCGAGGATGGCCCTGACCGGGACCACCGCCGCCCTGGCCGCCGCCCGGGCCGGGAACTCCCGCACGGGCGGGGCCCGGGCGAGGGCCCGCGCCCGTGCCCTTCGCGACGGCTGCCGCGCCGTTCTCGCTCACCACGGGATCGAGGCCCATGTGCAGGGCCTGCCGCCCGTGGGCCCGGCACTGCTCGCCTGCAACCACGTGAGCTGGCTCGATCCCATCGTGGTGGCGGCACACGTCCCGTGCGCGCCCATCTCCAAGCTCGACGTTCGCGGCTGGCCGCTCATCGGGGTGGTGGCCAGCCGGCTCGGCGTCATCTTCTACGAGCGGGGCAACCGGAGCTCGGGGTGCGAGGTCCTCCGCGAGGCGGCGCAGGCGCTGGGGAACCAGGTGTCCCTCCTCAACTTCCCCGAGGGGACCACCACCGACGGTGCCAGGCGTGGCCCCCTTCCAGAAGGGGCTCTTCGGCCTGGCACTCCGGCTAGGCGTGCCGGTGGTGCCGGTGGCGATCCGCTACCGGCCAGCCGACCTGGCCTGGACCGGTGACGCCACCTTCCTGCCCCACTACCTGCGGCTGGCGGCGCGCGGGCGGTCGGGCGTGCGACTCCGGTTCGGGAATCCGGTTCGGGCCGACCGGCACCCCACGGCCGCCGGCCTGGCCGCCGAGGTGCGCGACCAGGTGGCGATGCTGCTGGAGGCGGCGTGAGCCAGCAGTCCGCAGGCGAGTACCTGGCCCATGGCCAGACCCCCTTCTTCCGTCTGGCGACCTGGTCGCGCCACGGCGTGCTGCCGGGCGGCACCAGGGCCGTCCTGCTGGGCGTCCCGTATGACGGCGGCACCACCGCCACGCCGGGGGCCCGCTTCGCCCCGTTCCATGTCCGACGGGTCAGCGCCTTCGTACAGGGCTGGCACCCGGTCCATCGGCTCGACGTCTTCGAGCGAATCGGGGGCGATCGACGGTGGCAACGTGGTCTTCCCGCCCTTCCAGGCCGCGGCCGTCCGGGAACGGGTCGAGGCCGACTGCCACGCCGTCCACCGGGCCGGCGCCGCCCCGTTCCTCGTCGGCGGTGACCACTCGATCGCGCTCCCGGCGCTGCGCGCGGCGGCCAGGGCCCACGGGCCCCTGGCCGTGATCCACGTGGACGCCCACCTCGACACCAGCACCCCGGCGACCTGGGGCGAGCCGTTCCACCATGGCACGCCGTTCCGCCACGCCATCGAGGAGGGGCTGATCCTCCCGGGCCAGCTCCACCAGGTGGGGCTGCGCGGCCCGCGGGGCGGCGACGAGGACGAAATGATCAGCGTGGACGCATGGGGCACGGGCCTTCACCGCCGACGACGTGGCCGCCCGCGGCGCCGCCACCGTCTCCTCCCTCATCCGCGAGGCAATCGGCGCTCGCCCGGCCTACCTCTCCTTCGACGTCGACGCCGTCGACCCGGCCTACGCCCCGGGCACCGGCACGCCGGTCCCCGGTGGGCTCACCTCGCGCGAGGCGCTGCAGCTGGTCCGCGGTCTCGCCGGCCTGCGGCTGGTCGGCATGGACCTGGTCGAGGCCTGCCCTGCGCTCGACCATGCCAATCTCACCTGCCACCTCGCAGCGCACCTGCTGTTCGAGGGGCTCGCGCTCGTCACCTGAAGTTCACGGTGCATCCCCGGCACCGACACCCCGGCCCGGTATCAAGGATCCAGCGATGGAAGCCAACCGAGAGCTTCAGGACGTTCAGCCGCTGGCGATGGTCGACGAGGCCACCGCCGACGGCGTCGGCACGATCGCGGTCGGGGCCTTCTCCCGCCTGCTCGCCTGGGACCGGGCGACCCTCCTCGCGGCGCGCCGGTGGCGCACCCCGGGGCGGACCGTGGCGGCGCGCACGCTCACCCGGCTCGGTGATGCGAGCGGCTGGACGCTGGTCGGGCTGGCCTTCTTCGCGACGTTCACGCCACTGGGGCTCTCGCTGGGGCTCCGGCTGGGCGCGGCCGCCGGCCTCGCCACCGCGCTGTCGCAGGCCCTCAAGCGGCTCCTCCAGCGCGCCCGCCCCGACCTGGCCATCGCCGGCTTCGTCCCCGAGGCGGCCAACCCGGATCGCTTCAGCTTCCCGTCCGGCCACACCTGCGCCGCCTTCGCCGTGGCGCTGGCCTTCGCCGGCGCCCCCTTCGGCCTCGGCGCGCTGTTCCTGCGCTGGCCGTCGGCATCGGCGCCTCGCGCGTCTACCTCGGCGCGCACTACCCGCTCGACGTGGCCGCCGGCGCGCTGCTCGGCAGCGTCGCCGGGCTGGCGACCGGCCTGCTCTTCTGACCCGCCACCGGGCTGGCGCCGGGCACGGCAGCCCCGGGGGGCGGTCCCCGGGGCCGCGCCACGACCTCAGTTGGCGGCGGTGGTGGCCGGCTTGGCCTCGGCCTTCCTGGCCTCCACCTTGGCCGGCCGGGCCTCGGCCTTGGTGGTGGCGACCGTGGCCGGGGCCGCCTTGTCCTGCTTCTCGGCGGTCTTCGACTTCATGCCGTCGCAGGCGAGCGCCGGTGCGGCCAGCGCCAGGACCGCGGCGGCGGCGGCGAGCTTGGATGCGAGCTTCATGACCTGCTCCTTCGGTGTGGCACGCCGGGGCCCCCAGCGTGGGAGCGGCCGCGCGCCGCCGGCGATGAACCGCCGCGTCCGGGTGGCATGGCGGCCGGAGACGCGCTCCGCCGCAACCTGGACACCGGCGCCCCGATCGGGCTGGTCCAGCCATTCCGCGGCCATCGCCCGTTGACGCTCCAACCGGGGGGAAGCGCTCACGCCTTGTTCTTGGCGTGCCGGACGTCGGTGCCGCGAACCATGAAGATGACCATCTCGGCCAGGTTGGTGGCGTGGTCGCCGAACCGCTCGAGGTGCTTGGCGGAGAACATGAGCGAGGTGGCGCGCCGGATGCTGCGCGGGTCCTCCATCATGGAGGTGAGCAGGTCGCCGAAGATCTTCAGGTAGAGGGCGTCGAGGTGGTCGTCGCCCTCCAGCACCTCCTCGGCCTTGACCGGCGTCGGCGGTGACGAAGGCGTCGAGCGCCTTGGCCAGCGCCGCCTCGGTCAGGGCCGCCAGCCGCCGCAGGTCGTGCAGCGGCTGGAGCGGCGGCGCCTGGGCCAGGTCGACGGCGCGCTCGGCGATGTTGACCGCCAGGTCGCCCATGCGCTCGAGGTCGGTGACGATCTTGAGGGCGGTGGTGATGAAGCGCAGGTCGCTGGCGGCCGGCTGGCGCAGGGCCAGGATGCGCCGGCAGGCGCCGTCGATGTCGACCTCCATCCGGTTGACGACCTTGTCCTCGCGCGATCGACCTGCTCGGCCAGCGCGGCGTCGCGCTCGACGATGGCCCGGACGCTGTCGGCGATGGCCGCCTCGACGCAGGCCGCCCATCACCAGCAGCTGCTCGCGCAGCGCGCTGCAGCTCCGCCTCGTAGGTCTTGTCGATGTGGGTCTTGGCCATGTGCGTTCCGATCCCCGCCGGCGATCCTACCCGAACTTGCCGGTGACGTAGTCCTCGGTCCGCGGCTCGCGCGGGTTGGTGAAGATCTGCTCGGTGGGGCCCACCTCGACCAGCTCGCCCATGTAGAAGAAGGCGGTCTGGTCGGAGACGCGCGCCGCCTGCTGCATGTTGTGGGTGACGATGACGATGGTGTAGCGCTCCTTGAGCTCGTGGATGAGGTCCTCGATCTTGGCGGTGGCGATGGGGTCGAGCGCCGAGGCCGGCTCGTCCATCAGCAGCACCTCGGGCTCGACGGCCAGCGCGCGGGCGATGCAGAGCCGCTGCTGCTGGCCGCCCGACAGGCCCAGCGCGCTCTCCTGGAGCCGGTCCTTCACCTCGTCCCACAGGGCGGCGCCCTGCAGCGAGCGGCTCCACCCGCGTCGAGCAGCAGCGGCCTCGTCGTTCATGCCGGCGACCCGCAGGCCGTAGGCCACGTTCTCGAAGATCGACTTGGGGAACGGGTTGGACTTCTGGAACACCATGCCCACCCGCCGCCGCAGCTCGACCGCGTCGAGCGCGCGCCCGTAGATGTCTGCGCCGTCGAGCAGCACCTCGCCCTCGCTGGCGTGGCGCCCGGGGATGAGGTCGTTCATGCGGTTGAGCGCGCGCAGGAAGGTCGACTTGCCGCAGCCCGACGGGCCGATCAGCGCGGTGACCCGGTTCTCGGGGAGCTTCAGGCTCGACCGCGCTGCACGGCCACCTTGGCGCCGTAGGAGATGGTGAGCTCCGCGGGTCTCCATCTTGGTGCGGTGGGCGGTGGCGGTCTCGGCGGTCATCGGGCGTCCAGTGGCTCAGGCGGCGGTCGCGGCGCGGGTGCGCATCCGCAGCACCACGGCGACGAGGTTGAGGGCGAAGGTGAGGGCCAGCAGCACCAGCACCGTGCCGTAGAGCAGCGGCCGGGTCGCCTCGACGTCCGGCGACTGGGTGGCCAGCACGTAGACGTGGTAGCCGAGGTGCATGAACTGGCTGAACGGGCTGGTGGGGCAGGTCGGGCAGGAAGTAGGCCACGCCGGTGAAGAGGATGGGCGCCACCTCGCCGGCGCCGCGCGCCACCGCCAGGATGGCGCCGGTGAGGATGCCGGGGAGCGCACTGGGCAGGATGACCCGCGCACAGCGTCTGGGAGCGCGTGGCGCCCAGCGCCAGCGAGGCGTCGCGCCAGTCGCGCGGCACGGCCCGCAGCGCCTCCTCGGTGGAGACGATCACCACCGGCAGCGTCAGCACCGCCAGGGTGAGCGCGGCCCAGATCAGCGCGGGCTGGCCGTAGCGGAGCGCGCCGCGGCCGAGAGGGCCCGGTCCAGGCCGCGCCCCACGAACTGGATGAAGAAGCCCGAGGCCGAAGAGGCCGAAGACGATGGAGGGGACGCCGGCCAGGTTCTGCACGGCGATGCGGACCAGCGCCGCCAGCCGGGAGTCGCGCGGGGCGTACTCGTGCAGGTAGACGGCGGTGAGCACGCCCACCGGCATCACCGCCACGGTCATCAGCAGCGTCAGCACCGCCGTGCCGTAGATGGCGGGGAAGATGCCGCCCTGCGGTCATGCCCTCGCTGGGCGCCGCGGTGAGGAACTCCCAGGAGAGCCGGGCCACGCCGCCCGCGCAGCACGTCGAGGAGGATGAGGCCGAGCATGGCCAGCACGAGCACGGCGGCCGCGGCCGGTGAGCGCGGTCAGGCCGACGCCGACGGCCTGGCGGACGGCAGGCTGCCGCGGAGGCTCACGCGGCCGTCCCCGGACATGCGCCGCACCAGCCGCCGCACCGCCACCGCCGGCCAGGCTGTTGAGCACGAAGGTGAAGAGGAAGAGCTCGACGCCGATGAAGAAGAGCACCGCGTAGTGGCCGCCGCCGAACACCACCTCGCCCATCTCGGCGGCGATGGTGGCGGGCAGGGTGCGGACCGAGTCGCCGCAGCGACCAGGTGGTCATGGCGGCGTTGCCCGAGGCCATCAGCACGATCATGGTCTCGCCGATGGCGCGGCCGAAGCCGAGCACCACCGCCGCCAGCACGCCGGGCGCCGCCGCCGGCAGGACCACGCGGAAGGCGGTCTCCCAGCGGGTCGCCCCCAGCGCCAGCGAGGCCTCGCGGTAGGCGCGCGGCACGGCGGTGAGCGCGTCCTCGCTCACCGTGAAGATCACCGGGATGACGGTGAGCGCCAGCGCCAGCGCCGGCCACCACCGCGTTGAGCCGCGAAGGTGAAGCCGAAGGCGCCTGCAGCCAGGTGGCCATGACCATCAGCGCGAAGAAGCCGAGCACCACCGAGGGGATGCCGGCCAGCAGCTCGATGGTCGGCTTGAGCACCTCGCGCAGGCGCCGGCGGCGCGAACTCCGAGGAGAAGACCGCCGCCGCGACGCCGACCGGCGACCGCCACCAGCATCGCCACCGCGGTCACCTTGAGGGTGCCGACGAAGAGCGGGATCATCGAGTACTTGGGGACGTCGCCGACCGGCTGCCAGGTGAAGGTGGCCGGCGCGCCCCGCCCGCCAGACCTGCGGCAGGAACATGCGGGCCAGGTCGGTCTCCTTGGCGATCTCCGGGTCGGTGAAGAGCGGCAGCGCCTCCTTGGCCACGAAGACGAAGATGAGGACGACGGCGGCGATGCCGGTGAGCGCCACCAGCGTGATGCCGAGCTCGATGGCCGACTCGCGGAGCTGCCGCCGGCGGACGGCGGCGGCCGGGCTCGGCCCCCGCCGCGGGTGGGGGAGTGGCGTCACGGGTCCATGGGATGTCGCAGCAGCGTGGCGGCCCCGTGGCGGCCGTGTGACGGGACGGTGACGCCGCTACTTGACGGGGAAGTACCCGACCTGGGTCACGATGCTCCTGGCCCCGGCCGGGAGAGGCAGTAGTCGATGAAGTCCCTGGCCTCGCCGCGAGGGCTTGCCGCGCGTGTAGACGAAGAGGTCGCGCGGCCAGCGGGTACTTGCCCGACTTCACGTTCTCGGCGTTGGGGGCGTAGCCCTGACCGTCCTTGCCGACCACCTTCATCTCCTTGACCCCCTTGGCGTACGCGGCGCCGCCGTAGCCGATGCCGTTCTTCTCCTTGGAGACGGCGTTCACCACCGCGGCCGTGCCCGGGAGGGTCTGCGCGCTGGCGGCGAAGTCCTCGCCGCTGCAGCACGTGCTCCTTGAAGAAGACGTAGGTGCCCGAGGAGTTCTCGCGGGAGTAGAGGACGATGGGGGCGTCGGTGCCGCCGACCTGCTTCCAGTTGGTGACGTCGCCCTGGTAGATGGACTTGAGCTGGGCGATGGTGAGCTGGGTGACGCCGTTGGCCTCGCTGACGTAGAGGGCGACGCCGTCCCTGGCCACCGCGGTCTCGACAGGCAGCACGTTGTAGCGCTGCGCGGACCTTGGTCGTTCTCGTCCTCCTTGATGGTGCGCGAGGCGTTGGCGATGTCGGTGGTGCCGTTGATCAGCGCCGCGATGCCGGTGCCGGAGCCGCCGCCGGTCACCTGGACCTTCTTGCCGGCGTTCTTCTTCATGTAGTTCTCGGCCCAGCGCTGGGAGAGGATGACCATGGTGTCGGAGCCCTTGACGGTGACGGCGGCCTGCGAGACGGCCGGCGCCAGGGCGAGGGCGGTGAGGACGGCGAGGGCGGTGCGCTTCATGTGTTTCTCCTTGCGGGGATTGGGGTGACGTGACGGCGCCGCGTCGACCGGTGACGTCCGGTGACGCGTCACCGGCTAGAACTTGACCTGGGCCTGGGCGAGGAACGAGTCGGCCTTCGGGTCAGCCGGCGCCGTCGGGCCCTTCTCGCCGTTCATGGGATGGTACCAGGCGGCCGAGACCTTCATGTTCCCGCCGATGAAGGTGTGGAGCGCGACCTGCAGCTCCTCCTGGACCTTCACGGCGCTGGGGCTGGCCGCGAAGTCCACGGTGTGGTCGGGCCGGTACTGCTCGTACTTGACCGCCAGCTGGTTCCAGGGACCCACGTTCTGCAGCCCGATGAGGTACCAGCCGGAGCCGGTCGGGACCGGGGCGTTCGAGGTCAGGCCCGGCAGGTTGCCGCCGGCGCCCGAGGTTGCCGCTGGCGGTGCCGATGGTGGTCTGGCCCCACATGTACTCGCCCTTGAGGGCGGTGCCGCCGATGGGGAGCAGGTCGAGGAACAGCTGGGCGTCGACCGCCACGCGGGTGCGCGGGTACTCCTTGTCGTCGGCGCGGGCGTAGTTGATGGTCTTGCCGTACCAGCCGGAGGCGCCGGCGGTCACCACGCCGAGGTCGACCCAGGCGCGGCCGATGACGTCCTTGAGCTGGTCGTTGTCCTTGCCCGACCTGGCCGGAGTTGATGCCGTTGCCGTTGAAGAGACCGACCTTGAAGTTCACCACCGAGACCTTGCCGCGCAGGGCCACGCCCAGGTCGTACTCACCGAGCAGGAAGGCGCGGGTGACCCGGGAGCGCGCCAGCGTGTCGAGGTCCGCGGAGGAGCGGGTGAAGACCTCGTAGCCGAAGGGGAGGAGCTGCAGGCCGGCGTCGATCGCCAGGCCGTAGGGGAGCTTGAGGGCGACGTAGGCCTCCTTGATGCCGACCAGCGTCGGGACCACGTCGATCTGCAGCACGTACTGCGACCAGTCGGCGTCGTAGGCCGCCTTGAAGCGGCCGCGGCGCGACGGTGAAGCTGACCCCGGCCGGGGCGGTGGGTGACGTGGCCGCGGCCGAGCCGTTGTAGCTGACCGCCTCCTGCCAGACGTAGAGCGCCTGGATGTAGCCGGAGAGCTTCAGCTTCTTCATGGCCGCCACGTCGGCCTTGGTCTCGGCGAACTGCTCGGCCAGGGCGTCGATCTTGCCCTCCAGCGCGGCCGTGTCGGCAGCGGGAGCCGAAGCCGCGGCAGGAGCGGTGCTGGAGCCCGGAGCGGCGACCGGGTCTCCTGGGCGATGGCGACCGCGGGCGCGAGGGCCACGGCGGCGAGGACGGCGACGATGCGTGCGAACATGTGAACGACCCCTTGGGAGAGAGCCGGCGACCTGCGCCGGCTCGGTGCGGGGTGGTTCTAGGTTCGCTGCGTGGCGATGCTGCGGCGCCTCGGTGACGATCCGGTGAGGCCGACACCCGGACCCGGTGGCGCATCAGGCCGTGGGGCAGGCGGCCGGGAGGCGCACCGTGAAGCGGGTCCCGTCGGCGCCGCTCGCCACGTCGATCTCTCCGCGCATCCCCTGCACCAGGTGCTTGGCGATGGCCAGCCCGAGGCCGGTGCCACCCGCCTCGCGCGCCCGTCCCGCGTCCACGCGGTAGAAGCGCTCGAAGAGGCGCGCCAGGTGGTGCGGCTCGATCCCCGGGCCGGTGTCGGTGACGGTGAGCACGGCGTCCTCGCCGCGCGCCTCGGCGCCGAGCGCGACCGAGCCGGTCGACGTGTACTTGATGGCGTTGTCCACCAGGTTGACCACCACCTGCTCCAGCGCCCGGCCGTCGGCCATGACCGTGAGCCCCGGCGGGATGGCCACCCGCAGCTCCAGCCCCTTCTTGCGCGCCGAGGGGCCCTGCAGCTCGGCCACCAGCCGGCCCAGCGCGGCCAGGTCGACGGGCGCGACCTCGAAGCGCCACTGCCGCGACTCCAGCCGGGAGAGGTCGAGCAGGTCCTGGGTGAGGCGCGAGAGCCGCTCCGCCTGGCGGTGGACGATCTCCACGAAGCCGCGCGCCGCCTCCGGCTGCTCCAGCGCGCCGGCCAGCAGCGTCTCGGCGGCGCCGCGGATGGCGGCCACCGGGGTGCGCAGCTCGTGCGAGGCGTTGGCCACGAAGTCGCGCCGGGTGGCGGCGGCGCGGCGCTCCTCGGTCACGTCGCGCGCCAGGCAGAGCACCTCGCCGCGCAGCAGCGGCGTCAGCTGCACCGAGAGGGCCCGGTGCGGCAGCGCCAGCTCCAGCCGCCGCGCCGTCCCCTCCAGCGCCCGGCGCACGGCCTCGGCCAGCTCCCCGCTCCTCGTCACCTCCAGCAGGGTGAGCCCGGCCGCCCGGCCGCCGGCCGAGAGCGCGTCGAAGGCGGCGTTGCAGACCCGCACCCGGCCGTCCACCGCCACCACCGCCGCGGCGTCGGGGAGCGAGGCCAGCAGCTCCTGCTCGGCCGGGTCGCGCACCGTGGCGAAGCGGCGCAGCTCGCGCTGCAGCAGCAGGCTGCCCAGCTCCGAGACCTCCTGCCCGAGGTCGGCGTGCGGGCCGCCCGCCAGCTCGGCGCGGAGCGCCTTGACGGCGGCGGAGAGCGGCGTCCGTCCCAGCGCCATGCGCGGCTATCCCTGGCCCCGGTCGGCCGGATCGACCAGCCGGTAGCCGATGCCGCGGACCGTCTCGAGGAGGTCGCGCCCGGCGCCCAGCTTCTCGCGCAGCCGCTTCACGTGCGTGTCGACGGTCCTCGTCTCCACCTCGGGTGACATCTGCCAGACGTCCTCGAGCAGCTGCTCGCGCGACTGGACGCGCCCCAGCCGCGACATGAAGGTGGTGAGGAGCCGGAACTCGAGCGGGGTCAGGTCCATCTCGGCGCCGTCGACGAAGGCCCGGTGGGCCTCGACGTCCACCCGGATGGGGCCGACCTGGGCGCGCGGCAGGTCCACGCCGCGCCCGCCGCCGGCCCGGCGCAGCACCGCCTGGAGGCGCAGCACCAGCTCGCGGACGCTGAAGGGCTTGGTCACGTAGTCGTCCGCCCCCAGCTCGAAGCCGACCACCCGGTCGACCTCCTCGCCCTTGGCGGTGAGCATCACCACCGGCACGTGCCGGGTGCGCGCATCGGCCTTGATGCGCCGGCAGACCTCGGTGCCCGGGATGTCCGGCAGCATCAGGTCGAGCAGCACCAGGTCCGGGACGCGGCGCCTCAGCGCCAGCAGCGCCTCCTCGCCCCGGGTCGCCAGGACGGTCTCGAACCCGGCCGCGCGCAGGTTGAAGTCGAGGACCGAGAGGAGGTCGCGCTCGTCGTCGCAGAGGAGAATCGTGGTCACGCGCGGATCACCGCACGGCACGGTGACAGGATGGTGGCCGCCGTGCAACGGCGCGGTGACGTCGTCACCGGCCGGACCCCGCCGGGGTCCCCTCCATCCCGACTCCGGGGTACCATGCGGGCTCATGCGCCGCCACGCGACCATGGTCGTGCCGTGCCTCGCCCTGCTGGCCGGCTGCGCCGGGCCCCGCACCACGCCCTCCGAGGCGGCCCCCGGGCCGGCGCTGCTGCTGCCGGCCGAGCTGGCGCGGGTCCGGTGCCTGCTGGTCTCTCCCGTCGAGAGCGCCACCGACGCGCCGCTGGCCGCCGGCGCCGCCACCCGGGCCCTGGAGGCCAGCATCGACCCCGCCCGGACGCAGGCCCTCCCGGTGGCCGAGCTGCGCGCCATGCTGGACGACACGCCGCTGGAGCTGCCGGCCGGGGTCTCGGGCGGGACGGCGCTGGAGCTGGCGGAGCTGCTCGGGGCCGACGCCGCCCTCTACGGGGCCGTGGAGGGGCGCAGCCGCGGGCGCGGCACGGGGATGGTGGTGACGCTCCGGCTCATCCTGGCCGGCAGCCGGGAGCTGGTCTTCGCCGGCAGCGCCCCGGTCACGCCGGCGGCGGGGGAGTCGGTCGAGGCGGCGGTGCGCCGGAGCACCGTCGACCTGGCGCGCCCGGCGCTGGACCGGCTCGGCGCCCCCGGGCCCCGGCGCTGCTTCGACCGGCGGCGGCGCGACGCGCTCCACGCCGCGGCCGTCGCGCTCGGCTCCTCCGCGGCGCCCCCGGCGGCCGCCGCCGCGGACGAGCCGCCCATCTTCGGCCCGGCCGTGCTCCGCACCGTGCGCCAGCGCGAATGGGCCCGGCGGCTCGGGGAGGGCGGGCCGGTGACCCTGGAGGAGGTGGCGTTCGCGGGGCGCACCGCCGAGCTGGCCCGCGAGGCCGGCCTGGCCGATCTCGCCATGGTGCTGCGCACGGCACCGGCCCTCCGCGTCCAGCTGGTCGGGTACGTCGACGCCTCGGGTGACCCGGCCGGCGACCTCCGCCTCTCGCAGGCCATGGCCCAGGCGGCGGCGCGCCGCCTCGCCGAGCTGGGGGTCGAGCCCGGGCGGGTCGGCGTGGGCGGCCGCGGCGGGGAGGACCCGCTGGTCCCGAACTTCACGGCGCGTGGACGGGCCGCCAACCGGCGCATCGAGGCGCGCGCCTCGCGGTGAGCCCCGTGGACCTCCGCACCTCGCAGCCGGCCTCGCCCGGCGACCTGCACCCGACCGACACCGTCGAGACCGACGCGGTCCCGGCCTCCGACCTGGGCAGCCTGCCCCTCGCCGGCGTCGTGCTCATCGCGGTCGGCCTCATCCTCTGCATCGGGGTCGGGGACGTCCTCACCGGCCCCGACGTCAACTTCACCCTGCTCTACCTCGGCCCCATCGCCTTCGGCGCCTGGCTGGGCTCGACCCGCTGGGGGTTCGCGCTCTCGGGGCTGGCCTCGATCGTCTCCAACGGCGCCGACCTCTACGCCCGGCAGGGCGCGCCGCTCCCGGCGGCGGTGCTGGCCTGGAACCTGATGGTCCAGCTCGGCGTCTTCCTGGCCCTGGTGCTGCTGGTGACCGGGCTGCGCGACCGCCTCGAGGTGGAGCAGCAGATGGCCCGCACCGATCCGCTCACCGGCCTGCCCAACCGGCGCGCCTTCGGCGAGGCGGCCACCCAGGAGCTGGAGCGGGCCCGGCGCAGCGGCCGCCCGCTCTCCTTCGCCTACCTCGACTGCGACGGCTTCAAGCACATCAACGACTCGCTGGGCCACCGCGAGGGGGACGCGCTGCTGGCGGTGGTGGCCCAGACCCTGCGGGGCTCGACCCGCGCCATCGACGTGCTGGCCAGGCTGGGCGGCGACGAGTTCGGCCTGCTCATGCACGAGACCGACGCGGCCGCGGCGCTGGGCCTGCTGACCCGGGTGCGGAGCAACCTGCTGGCGGCCATGGAGCGCCACGGCTGGCACGTGGGCTTCTCCATGGGCCTGGCCACCTTCGTCGAGGCGCCCCATCGGTACGACGACCTGCTGGCCCGCGGTGACGAGCTCATGTACCAGGCCAAGCGGCTCGCCCGCGGCACCATCCACGCCCAGACCTTCGGGAGCCGCCCGGCCGGCGCCCCCTCGCCGCCGCCCCGACCGGAGCCCTGAGATGCGCTTCTTCGCCACGTGCAGCAAGGGGACCGAGGGGGCCCTGCGGCAGGAGCTGGCGGCGCTCAAGCTGCCGGCGGTCCGCGGCGGGCGCGGCGGGGTCCACTTCGAGGGGCGGCTCGAGCACGGCGCCAAGGCCTGCCTCCACTCGCGCACCGCCATGCGGGTGCTGCTGGAGCTGGCGGCCTTCCCGGTGGACGGCGCCGACGCGCTCTACGAGGGGGCCCGCGGCGTCGACTGGACCCCGTGGCTCACCGAGCGGACCACGCTGGCGGTGGAGGCCACCGGCCTCGCGCCCGGCATCACCCACACCGGCTTCGCCGCGCTCAAGGTGAAGGACGGCGTGGTGGACATGCTGCGCGACAAGCTGGGCGCCCGCCCCGACGTCGACACCAGGAACCCCGACGTCCCCATCGTGCTCCACCTCGACGGCGGGCAGGCCACCCTCTCGCTCGACCTGGCCGGCGAGCCGCTCCACAAGCGCGGCTGGCGCACCACCACCAGCGTGGCGCCGCTCAAGGAGACGCTGGCGGCGGCGGTGCTGCTGCTGGGACGGGTCGACACCGACCTGCCGTTCGTCGACCCGCTCTGCGGCTCCGGCACGCTGGCCATCGAGCAGGCCCTGCGGGCCCGGCGCGTCGCCCCCGGCCTGGACCGGTCCTTCGCCTTCCAGCGCTGGGCCTGCTACCGGGACGAGCTCCAGTCGCGCTGGGACAAGCTCAAGGGGCAGGCCCGCGCCGCCGTGCTCCCCGCCGCGCCGGCGCCCATCTTCGCCTCCGACTTCCACCCCAAGGCCGTCGACGCCTGCCGCCGCAACGCCCACCTCGCCGGGGTCACCGGCGACGTGGCCATCGAGCAGGCCAACGTGCGCGACCTCCAGCCCCGCGGCGAGCGCGGCACCCTCTGCATGAACCCGCCCTACGGCGAGCGGCTCATCGCCGAGGAGGAGGGGCCGGAGGAGCGCTCGGCGGCCCGGACCCAGGAGCGCAAGCTGGTCGGCTTCTACCGGATCCTCGCCGAGCTGCTGGAGCGCCATCACGGCTGGGGCGCGGTGCTCCTCTCCGGCAACCCGCTCCTGCCGCAGACCCTGGGGCGCAAGGCCGAGATCGACCACCGGCTCTGGAACGGGCCGCTGGAGATCCACCTGCTGCGTTACCGGCTCTGAAGCGCCGGGCGCCGTGGCGCGCGCACGACGCCCGGGGGCCGACCGTGCAAGCTGCACGCAGGTCCCCCGCGGGCCACCCGGATCTCGCGGGCGTGGGTGGGCTGCGCGTGGCACGCCGAATGCTCGTTCACCAGGGCATGACCTCCCTCCGACTCCTCTCACGCCCCGGCGGGGCTCGATCGCCCGGGTGGGTCCGGCAGCGGGCCCTCATCCTCTCGGGTCTCCTGGTCGCCATCCTGGCCGGGGCCTGGCTCGTCGGGAGCATCGGCCAGGACGGGCGGGCCCTACGCAACCTGCCGCCACTCGAGCGGCAGGCCGTGTACGAGCGGACCATCGACGACCTCCGGGTGCTCTGCGCCCCGAGCCACCCGACGGCCTTGCGGGAGCACTGCCGGGAGCTGGCCGCGACGGTGGCGCCCCTGCCGGAGTGCGACGCTTCGTGCGCCGAGCTGGTCCGTCCCATCCTCACCCCCGTCCCCACCCGCTGAACCGGTGAGCCGGGGTTGATGGCATGATGCCCTCCATGAGCGTGCCTGCCGGGTCCCGCGTCCTGGTCGTGGACGACGAGAAGAACATCCGGACCACGCTGGGCGTCTGCCTGGAGTCGCTCGGCTGCCAGGTGAGCCAGGCCTCGACGGCGGAGGCCGCGCTCGAGGCCCTGCGACACGCCCCGTTCGACCTCGCCTTCCTCGACCTGCGGCTCGGCCAGGAGAGCGGGCTCGACCTGCTCCCCCGGCTGCTCGCCGAGCGGCCCGGCCTCGACGTGGTGATGATCACCGCCTACGCCACCTTCGACACCGCCGTGGAGGCGGTGAAGCGCGGCGCCGCCGACTACGTCCCCAAGCCATTCTCCCCCTCGCAGATCCGGCTCATCGTGGAGCGGCTGGCCGCGCGACGCGCCGAGGCCGCCCGGGTCGGCGACCTCGAGTCGCGGCTGGGCGAGGCGGCCCCCGAGGTCTCGCTGGACACGGCCTCGCCCGGGATGCGGGCGGTGCTGGAGGTCGTGCGGCGGGTCGCCGCCTCGGACGTGGCCGTGCTCTTGCGCGGCGAGAGCGGCACCGGCAAGGGCGTGCTGGCCCGGACCCTCCACGCCGTCTCGCCGCGACGGGCCCGCCCGTTCGTGGTGGTCAACTGCCCGACCCTCACCGACGAGCTGCTGGCCAGCGAGCTCTTCGGCCACGCCCGGGGTGCCTTCACCGGCGCGGTCCGCGACCAGCCCGGGCGCGTCGAGGCGGCCGAGGGCGGGACCGTCTTCCTCGACGAGATCGGCGAGATCTCGCCGGCGCTGCAGGCCAAGCTGCTCCGCTTCCTCCAGGAGAAGGCCTTCGAGCGGGTCGGCGAGACCCGGACCCGGACCGCCGACGTCCGCATCGTGGCCGCCACCAACCGCGACCTGGAGGCCGAGGTGAAGAGCGGCCGCTTCCGCGAGGACCTGCTCTACCGGCTCAACGTGGTGGAGGTGACGGTGCCGCCGCTGCGGGAGCGGCCCGAGGACATCCTCCCGCTGGCGCACCGCTTCCTGGCCTTCTTCGGCCAGGCGGCCCGCCAGCCGGTGGCGGAGCTGGCCCCGGCCGCCGAGCGGGCCCTGGCCGCCTACCCCTGGCCGGGAAACGTCCGCGAGCTGCGGAACGTCATCGAGCGGGCCACCATCCTCTCCCCGGCCCGGGTGCTCGACCTCGAGGCCCTGCCGGAGCGGCTGCGCGCGCAGGTCTCCACCGTGCCGGTGCTGGGGGGCGACTTCACGCTCGAGGAGATCGAGCAGGAGCACCTGCTGCGCGTGCTGGCCCGCGCCCCCACCCTCGACGAGGCCGCCCGCGTCCTCGGCATCGACGCCTCGACGCTCTGGCGCAAGCGCAAGAGGCTGGGGCGCTAGGCCCCGGCCGGGCCGGCCGCGACCGGGAGCGTGAACCAGAACCTGCTCCCCTTCGCCGGCTCGCTCTCCACGCCGACCTCGCCCCCGTGGGCCTGGACGATCTCGCGGACCAGGTAGAGGCCGAGCCCCACGCCGCCGGCGCCGCGCCCCGGCACGCGGAAGAAGCGCTCGAAGATCCGCTCCAGGTACTCGCGGGGGATGCCTTCGCCCGTGTCACGCACCTCGAAGCGGACGCGGTCACCGCTCCGGGACGCCTCGAGCACCACCTCGCCCCCGGCGCCGGTGTGCCGGATGGCGTTGGCGATCAGGTTGGAGAGCACCAGGCCCACCCGCTCGGCGTCGGCCGCCACCTCGTCCTCGACGGCACCCCGGATGGAGAGGCGAAGCCCGGCGGCCCCGGCGGCATCGCGGGAGGCCTCGACCGCCTCCTCGAGCAGCGCCCGCGCCGGGACCGGATGGCGCAGCAGCTCCATCCGCCCGCCCTGGATGCGGGAGAGGTCGAGCAGGTCGTCGACGATCCCCTGCAGCCGCTCGCAGTCCTGCCGGGCCGCGAGCAGCAGGTCGGCCTGCTTCTCGGTGAGCGGCCCGGCCGCCTCCTCGACGCAGAGGTGGATGGCCATGCGCAGCGAGGTGAGCGGCGTGCGGAACTCGTGGGCCACGGTGGCCACCAGGTCGTTCTTCAGCTCGTCGACGCGCATCAGGCGCGAGACGTCCTGGAGCACGATGGCGACGCCCGTCACCGCACCGGCCTCGGAGTGGAGCGGCGTGGCCCGGGGCAGGAGCCAGCGCGCACCGTCGGTCAGGTCCAGCCGCACCGCCTCCTCGTAGCCCTTCGGCTGCCAGGCGCCGTGGCCGCCGAGGACGTGGCCCCGGACGCGGTCCACCACCTCGCGCAGCGGCGGATCGAGCGCCGCCACCAGGTCGCCGGCGCCGTGGGGGAGCCGCAGCATGGCCTCGGCGGCCTGGTTCAGGTTCTGCACCTGGCCGCCGACGTCGAGCACCAGCACCGGGTCGGGCAGCCCGTCGATGGCGGCCTGCGCGGCCTGCTGCGCCTGGAGCAGCTCGCCCAGCGAGGAGCGCCGGTACTCGGCCAGCCTGTCGGCCATGGCGTTGAACTCGGCCGCCAGCGCCGCGATCTCGTCGTGTCCCCTCACCCGGGCCCGCGCCGCCATGTCGCCGGCGGCGATCCGCTGCGCCGCCTGGGCCACCACCGACACCGGGCGGACGACCCGGGTGGTCACCCAGCTCGAGAGCAGGGTGCCCGCCAGGACCCCGATGGCCGTGGCCACCACCACCACCAGGACCAGGCTGGCGGCCTGGCGGCGAGCCCGCTCGGCCTTGCCCACCATGGCGTCCTGGTTGATGTCGAGGATCTGCTGGGCAGCCGCCTTGACGGCGACGAAGCGCGGCTCCAGGTCGTCGAAGTAGGCGCGCGCCAGCGACGCGCGGTCCTGGAGCCCCGCCAGCCGCGCGAAGGCCTCCTGGTACTCGCGCCAGGCGAGCCGCAGCCGGGCGGTGGCCTCCCGCTCGCCTCGCTCGGTGATGTTCCTCTCCTGGACGGCCAGCTCCTCCTCGAGCGTGCGGAGGCTCGACTGCGCCTGCTCCTGGGCCCGGTCGACGCGCCCCGCCACCCGGAAGAGCGCCGCCCTGTCGAGCCGCTCGGCCGCGTCCTTGATCCGCTGGGCCGCCAGGACGCTCCGGTAGTTGTCCTGGAGGATGGTGTCGGCGGAGCGCCCCAGCGTCCGGAGGCTGGTGACCGCCACCACGCCGACCGCGAGCAGCGCCAGCGCCAGGATCCCTTGCGCGGCCAGCAGCCGCCAGCGGAGCGTCATGGCCGATCCCCCTCCTCGTCGATGCCGATGAGGTGCAGGTCGAGGTCGCTGGCCTCGTCGACGAGCCGCTGTGCCACCGAGCGACCCAGCGCGCGCCGCCACCAGGCCCTGCGGCTCCGGCCCACCATGACGTCGCTGACGCGGTGCGAGCGGGCGAAGTCGAGGAGCGCCGCGGCCGGGTCCTGGTGGCGCAGGCGGACCACCTCCGCCCCCAGCTCGCGGGCCAGCTCGAGGTTGTCGAGGAGGTGGCGCTGGGCCTCGGCGTCGATCCGGTCCGGCGCCTCGCCGGGGGTCTCGACGTACACCGCGAACCAGTCGGTGTTGAGCCGGCCCGCCATGCGCGAGGCCCTGCGCAGCAGGGCGGCGCCGCGCGGCGGGCTCGACGACAGGCAGGCCATGAGGCGGCCCCGGGTGCGCGCCCCGGCCTGGGCCGCCGCCTCGCCGCCGGGCCCGCCGGCGGCGGTCCGCTCCAGGCTCTCGGCCACCTCGCGGAGCGCCAGCTCGCGCAGCGTGTTGAGCTTGGTCTCCTTGAAGAAGTGGTCCACCGCCCAGACCACCTTCTCGGGGGCGTAGATCTTCCCGGCCCGGAGCCGGTCGAGCAGGTCCTCCACCGAGAGGTCGAGGTTGACCACCTGGTCGGCCAGGTCGAGGAAGGTGTCGGGCACGGTCTCGCGAACCCTCACCCCGGTGGACCGCTCGATGAGGTCGTTGAGCGACTCGAGGTGCTGCACGTTCATGGCGCCGATCACGTGGATCCCGGCGGCCAGCAGGTCCTGCACGTCCTGGTGGCGCTTGCGGTTCTTCGAGCCGGGGGCGTTGGTGTGCGGGATCTCGTCGACGATGGCGATGGCCGGCCGGCGCGCCAGCACGGCGTCCAGGTCCAGCTCGCCGATCACCACGCCGCGGTACTCGACGCGCCGCAGCGGCACCAGCTCCAGGCCGCCGATGAGCGCCGCGGTGTCGGCCCGGCCATGGGTCTCGACCAGCGCACCCACCACGTCGATGCCGCGGGCGCGCAGCTGGTGGGCCTCCTCCAGCATCCGGAAGGTCTTGCCCACGCCCGCGGCGAAGCCCAGGTAGAGCTTGAGCTTGCCGCGCTGGCTGCGCTCGAGCAGCTCGAGGAAGTCCTCCGGCCTGGCGCGTCTCGGCGTGGTCATCGGGCTCCGGGCGTCCCCTCGCGGCCGGCGCGCAGCCACCGCGCCGGGCGACAATCTACCGCGTCCCGCCAGCGGCCGAGACGGCCCCGAAGCGGCGGTCCAGCGCCAGGTTGACCAGCAGCACGTTGACGCGCGGCTCGCCGAGGAACCCGAGGTCCCGCCCCTCGCCGGCCTCGTCGATCACGGCCTGGACCCGCTCCGGCGCGAGCCCGCGGGCGGCGGCAATCCGTGGCACCTGCCAGCTGGCCGCCGCCGGGGAGAGGTGCGGATCCAGGCCGCTCCCCGAGGTGGTCACCAGCTCGGCCGGCACCGGCCCCCGGGCCGCCGGGTTCTCCCGGTGGAGCCGCGCCACCTCGGCGGCGACGCGGGCCCGGAGCCGGGCCGAGGTGGGGCCGAGGTTGGACCCTCCCGAGGCGGTGGCGTCCCAGCCCGCCTGGCCGGCGGCCGACGGGCGCGGCCAGAGGTAGCCCGGGGCCGTGAAGCCCTGGGCCACCAGCTCGGAGCCGACCACCCGGCCCGTCCCGTCCTCCACCAGGCTGCCATTGGCCCGGGAGGGAGCGAGGAGCTGGGCCAGCCCGGTGACGAGGAGCGGGTAGGCGAGGCCGGTGAGCAGCAGCGTGACCGCGGTGACGCGAGCCGCCTGGGAGAGGAGCGCGGGGGTGAGGACGGGTTCTCGAGCCATGGCGTCCTCCTAGACCAGGTGCATGGCGGTGAGGGCCATGTCGATGAGCTTGATGCCGGCGAACGGGGCCACCACGCCGCCCACCCCGTAGACGAGCAGCGAGCGGCGCAGCACCGCCGCCGCGCCGAGGGGCCGGTAGCGGACCCCCTTCAGCGCCAGGGGGATGAGCAGCACGATGATGACGGCGTTGAAGATCACCGCCGAGAGGATGGCGCTCCAGGGCGAGGTGAGGTGCATCACGTCGAGGGGTGCCAGCTCCGGGTAGGCGGCCACGAAGAGCGCCGGCAGGATGGCGAAGTACTTGGCCACGTCGTTGGAGATGGAGAAGGTGGTCAGCACGCCCCGGGTCATGAGCAGCTGCTTGCCCACCTCGACCACCTCGAGCAGCTTGGTCGGGTTGGAGTCGAGGTCGACCATGTTGCCGGCCTCCTTGGCGGCTTGCGTCCCGGTGTTCATGGCCACCCCCACGTCGGCCTGCGCCAGCGCCGGCGCGTCGTTGGTGCCGTCGCCGGTCATGGCCACCAGCCGCCCCCTGGCCTGCTCGGCGCGGATCAGCGCCAGCTTGGCCTCCGGGGTGGCCTCGGCGAGGTAGTCGTCCACGCCCGCCTCGCGGGCGATGGCGGCGGCGGTGCGCGGGTTGTCGCCGGTGATCATCACGGTGCGGATCCCCATGGCCCGGAAGCGCTCGAACCGCTCCTTGATCCCGCCCTTGACGACGTCCTTCAGGTGGACGAGCCCCAGCACCCGGGGGCCCTCCGAGACCGCCAGCGGCGTGCCCCCGCCGTCGCCGATGCGCGCCGCCGCGGCCGTGACCTCGTCCGGCATCCGGCCACCCTGCCCGGCCACGTGGCGCGCCACGGCGTCGACCGCCCCCTTGCGGAGGACCCGCCCCTCGACGTCGCAGCCGCTCATGCGGGTCTGCGCGCTGAAGGGAACGAAGGCGTGGCCGGCCCCCAGCTCGCGCCCGCGCAGCCCGAAGCGCTCCTTCACCAGCACCACGATGGAGCGCCCCTCGGGGGTCTCGTCGGCGAGGCTGGCCAGCTGGGCCGCCTCGGCGAGGTCGTCGACGCGGACGCCGGGTGATGGGACCAGGTCGGTGGCCATGCGGTTGCCCAGGGTGATGGTGCCGGTCTTGTCGAGCAGCAGCACGTCGACGTCGCCGGCCGCCTCCACCGCGCGGCCGCTCATGGCCAGCACGTTCTTCCGCAGCAGGCGGTCCATCCCGGCGATGCCGATGGCCGAGAGCAGGCCTCCGATGGTGGTGGGGATGAGGCAGACCAGCAGCGCCACCGTCGCGGTCACGCCCAGGTGGATGCCGGAGAAGGCGGCCAGCGGCACCAGCGTGGCGCAGGCGATGAGGAAGATGATGGTCAGCCCCACCAGCAGGATGTGCAGGGCGATCTCGTTGGGCGTCTTCTGGCGGGCGGCCCCTTCCACCAGCGCGATCATCCGGTCGAGGAAGGACTGGCCGGGGTTGGCGGAGATGCGGACCACGATCCGGTCGGAGAGCACGCGGGTGCCGCCGGTGACGGCGGAGCGGTCCCCCCCGGACTCACGGATGACCGGGGCCGACTCGCCGGTGATGGCCGACTCGTCGACCGAGGCGATCCCCTCGATGATGTCACCGTCACCGGGGATGACCTGGCCGGCCTCGACCACCACCTCGTCACCCTTGCGGAGGGCCGTGGCCGCCACCGCCTCCTCCCGTCCGTGGCGCAGGCGCCGGGCCGGCGTGTCGGCGCGGGTCCGGCGCAGGGACGCGGCCTGCGCCTTGCCGCGCCCCTCGGCCACCGCCTCGGCCAGGTTGGCGAAGATCACCGTGAACCAGAGCCAGGTCCCCACCGCCAGCGTGAACCAGGCCGGGGCGGCGCCCGGCACGGGGGCCACCAGGTCGCGGAGCCAGATGAGCGTGACCAGCACGCTCCCCACCTCGACGACGAACATGACGGGGTTCCGGGCGACGTCGCGCGGCGAGAGCTTCTTCAACGACTCGAGGAGCGCCGGGCGGACCACCGCCCAGTCCAGGAGCGAGGTGGTGGAGGCCGTCTTGGAGGTCATGGTCAGAACACCTTCCCGGCGGCCGCGAGGTAGTGCTCGACCAGCGGCCCGAGGGTGAGGGCGGGGAAGAAGGTCAGGGCGCCGACCACGATGATGACGGCGACCAGGAGCGCCCCGAAGAGCCAGCCGTCGGTGGGGAAGGTGCCCGGTCCGGGCTCGACGGAGCGCTTGCCGACCATCGAGCCGGCGATGGCCAGCGCCGGCAGCAGCATGAGGAAGCGACCAGCCAGCATGGCGGCCGCCATCCCCACGGTCCAGAACGGCCGGGTCGCGTCGAGGCCGGCGAAGGCCGAGCCGTTGTTCCCGGCGGCGCTGGAGAAGGCGTAGAGGATCTCGGTCAGGCCGTGCGGCCCGGCGTTGGCCACGGCCCCGGCCGCCGGGGTCACGGCCGCCCAGGCGCTGAAGGGGAGGACCACGAGCGGGAAGACCAGGATGTAGATGGTGGCGAGGGTCATCTCCCGCGGCTCGATCTTCTTGCCGAGCAGCTCGGGGGTGCGCCCGACCATCAGCCCGGCGATGAAGACCGTGAGGATGACGAAGACCAGGACGCCATAGAGCCCGGCCCCCACGCCGCCGAAGATCACCTCGCCCAGCTGGATGTTGACGAGCGGCACCAGGCCACCGAGCGGCGTGAAGCTGTCGTGCATCCCGTTGACGGCGCCGCAGGAGGCGGCGGTGGTGGCCGTGGCGAAGAGCGCGGTGGCGTCGACGCCGAAGCGGACCTCCTTCCCCTCCAGGTTGCCGGCCGCCTGGTCCACCCCCAGCCCGGCCAAAGCCGGGTTGGGCCGGTGCTCGGCCCAGGTGAGGGTGGCGAAGCCCGCCAGGAAGAGGGCCAGCATGGCGCCGAAGAGGGCCCAGCCCTGCCGCTGGGAGCCGGCCATGCGCCCGTAGGTCCAGGTGAGGGCGGCCGGGATGGCGAAGATGAGGACCACCTGCACGAAGTTGGTGAGCGGAGTCGGGTTCTCGAAGGGGTGGGCGCTGTTGGCGTTGAAGAACCCGCCTCCGTTGGTGCCGAGCTGCTTGATCGCCTCCTGCGAGGCCACCGGCCCGAGCGCCAGCACCTGCCTCGCGCCCTCCAGCGTGGTGAGCTCCCGGTAGGGCGCCAGCGTCTGCAGCACCCCCTGCGAGACGAAGAAGAGGGCGATGAGCAGGCTGGCCGGCAGCAGCAGGTAGACGAGGGAGCGGATCAGGTCGACCCAGAAGTTGCCGAGCGTCCGGGGGGCGTCGGGGCCGCGGCGCCGCGTCAGGCCGCGCGCCAGGGCCAGCGCCACGCCGAGGCCGGCGGCGGCCGAGGTGAAGTTGTGCCAGGCCAGCCCGGCCATCTGCGAGAGGTACGACATGGTGCTCTCGCCCCCGTAGGACTGCCAGTTGGTGTTGGTGGTGAAGCTGGCCGCGGTGTTGAAGGCCAGGTCGGGGGCCACGGCGGCCAGGCCCTGGGGGTTCCAGGGGAGCCAGGCCTGCCAGCGCAGGATGGCATAGGTGCCGAGCATGGAGAGCCCGCTGAAGAGGAGCAGGCTGGCGGCGTAGGCCAGCCAGCCCTGCTCGATCGCCGGGTCGACGCCGGCCAGCCGGTAGCAGGCCCGCTCCAGCCGCCCCAGCGTCGCCGGGAACGGGGGCGTCCCCTCGTAGATGCGGAAGAGCCAGGCGCCGAGGGGCCTGGTGACGAGCGCCACGACGCCGACGAAGGCCAGGGCCTGCAGGATGGCCGGGGTGGACATGGAGGAGGCCTCCTAGAACCTGTCGGGACGCACCAGCGCGTAGCCGAGGTAGGCGAGGAGGAGGATGGTGACGGCGAGACCGAGCGCGTCTTCGAGGGTCATGGCGCCTCCTTCGAGCCGAGCCGGTCGAGCCACGCCGCGAAGGCCAGCGAGACCGCGAAGAAGGTCATGATACCGACAGTGAACAGGAGATCGGGCATGGTCGATGGGGTCCCCCCGCGCCGGTGTGGCACGGACGCTCATGTCCCTGTGCATCGGCCTGGCCACCCGGTTCCTGCCCTGACTTCGCAGGATTGGCCGATCGGCCGCGGCCGATGCCATTGCGGGTCGCACGAGCGCGCCGGGGCGCGCTGGCTTCCTGCACGACGCTCGCGACGGTTCGGCGGCGAGGGCGTCGAGGCCCTGCCGCCTACCTGGCGGCCGCCGGAGGCGGCGCCGCCCCCGCCGGGAGCTGGTCGCGCAGCGTGCGGGCCGCCTTGAGCACACCCCGTGGCCGGACCGCCTCCGGCAGCCCCTCGCCGTGGAGGATGGCGGCGTCGACGGCGGCCCTGGCCCCGGCCGGATCGCCGGCGGCCCGCAGCGCCCGGGCCTCGACCAGCAGCACGCTCACCTTGCGCGGCCCCTCGGCCAGCGCGGCGGCGGCCCTGGCGGTGGCGGCGGCCTCCGCCGGCCGGCCCGCCTCCAGGTAGGCGCGCGCCAGGTAGGCGAGCGCGAAGTACTCGCCGGGCAGGGCCCGGGCCGACGCCTCCAGCGCCGGGATCACCCGGGGCACGTCGCCGAGGGCCATGGCCGCGCCGAGCCGGGCCCCGTCGAAGGCGGAGCGGGCCAGCGGCGTCTCGGCCCGGGCCGACTCCGCCTCGACCCAGCCGAGCCACTCGGCCGCAACCGCCCTGGCGCCCCGGGGATCCTCGCTGGCCTGGCGCGCCCGCAGCAGGGCGTCGTAGAGGCCGCTGCGATCGTCGGCCAGCACCCCCGGGAAGACCAGCGCGCCGCGGGCCGCCGGCTCCAGCACCGCGATGGCCTCGGTGCGCGCCGACGACGACTCCAGCGAGGTGGCGCAGTTCAGCCCCGCCGCCGCCACCCGGGCCGCGGCCGGTCCGGGCGGGAGCGTGGGCAGGAGCGCCCTCGCCGCACCGGCGCAGCGGGCCGGGTCGTCGACCAGCGAGAGGGCCTGCAGCAGCGCGTCGGCCGCGCCGGGCCGTCCGGGCCACCGGCTGCCGCCGGCGTCGATGGCCTCCTGGAAGGCGCTGGCGGCCTCGGCGTGCTTCCGGGCCGCGGCCAGCGCCGCGCCGCGCGCCATGGCCGCGCCGGCCGCGTCGGACTGCTCGCGCCGCAGGCCTCGCGCCGCGCCGAGCAGCAGCTTCTCCAGCTCCTCGGCGGAGGCCGTCCCCATCCAGCGCAGCGCCACCTGCTCGGTGGCCGGATCGATGACGAGGAAGGTGGGCCAGGCCTCGATGGGGAACCGCTCGACGAAGGCGAAGTTGGCCGGCTTCTCGGTGTCGATGTCGAGCCAGGCAAACTGCCCGGCGAGCTTCAGGAGGCGCGCGTCGGTGAGGACGCTGGCCCGCATGAAGCGGCAGGTGGGTCACCAGGGGGCCCAGACGTCGACCACCAGCGGCACGTTCCGGGCCCGCGCGTCGGCCAGGGCCCGGGGGTAGTCGTCGGCGACGAAGGGGAGCGAGGCGGCGGCGGCCGGCGTCGCCACGGCGAGGGCGAGGGCCACGAGGAGGGTGCGCATGGAGGAGGGACTCTAGCGCGGGCCGGGCGCCAGGTCAGGCCTCCCGTGGCGCGGGGCCGGCCGCCCTGGACGCGGTGCGCAATGCCGCGGGCGCCGGCCTGGTTATAACGTTCGCTTCCCCTCCCTGGTCCCGGGAGGCGCAGCTCCGCACCCCACGGCTGGAGGTCACCATGGCGCTCCGATTCCTCGCGGCAGGACTGCTCTCCCTCTTCCTCCTCGGCGGCCAGGCGCTGGCGGCCCCGGTTCCCGGCGTCACCGACACCGAGATCACCATCGGCATCACCGGCCCGCTCTCGGGCCCGGCGGCGGCCTGGGGCACCATCGCGCTGGCCTCCGAGGCCTACGCCACCTACGTGAACCAGCAGGGGGGCGTCCACGGCCGCAAGCTCAAGCTGGTCCTCAAGGACGACGGCTACAACCCGGGGCGCGCCGTCGCCAACTTCAACGAGATGAAGGACTCGGTGTTCGCGGTGATCGGGACGGTGGGCACGGCGGTCCTGAACGCCAACAAGGACCTGGTGGCCGAGGCCGGCCTGCCGCTCATCTACCCGCTCGGCAACGTGCAGGTCTTCGCCAAGCAGCCGAAGGAGAAGATCCGCACCGTGTTCCAGGTCTACCCCGACTACGCCGACGAGGCCGAGTTCCTGGTGGGCCAGGCGGCCAAGCTCGAGAAGGTGAAGAAGCTGGGCTTCTTCGGCCAGAACGACGACTACGGCAAGCTGGGACTGGAGGGAGCCCGACGCGGCCTCGCCAAGAACCCCGGCGTCTCCATCGTGGGCGAGGTGTTCTACGAGGTCACCGACCGCGAGCTGGGCACGCAGGCCCTGAAGCTGAAGGAGTCGGGGGCCGAGGCGGTCCTGCTCTACGCCACGCCCACCCACGCCGCCGGGATCGTGAAGGAGATGGCCAAGGTCGGCTACCGGCCCAAGATCTTCGCCTCCTTCACGCTCTACGACCGCGACACCATGTTCCGCCTGCTCGGCGACCTCTGGGAGGGGGCCTACTACGACTCGGCCCTGGCGCTGCGCGGCGAGCCGGCCGCCGACAAGATCATCGACATCGTCGTCAAGAACGACCCCAAGCTGAAGGGGCGCGAGGGCTTCTGCGTCCAGGGCGGCGCCGACGTGCTGGTCCTGGTCGAGGGGCTCAAGCGGGCCGGGCGCGATCTCACCCGCGAGAAGTTCCTGGCCGCGATGGAGACCATCAAGGACTACCAGGAGGAGGGCCTGGTGGCCGGGATCACCTTCGGGCCCACCCGGCACCATGGCCTCAACTCGGTCCGGCTGATGCGGGCCGGCAAGGCCACCGACGCCGTGCCCCAGCAGGTCTCGCCCTGGCAGGTCTTCGCGCCGCACTTCTAGGGAACCGCCGGTGGCGGCTCCGCTGCTCGAGGTCCGCGACCTCACACTGAGGTTCGGCGGCATCACGGCGCTGGGCGGGGTCGACCTGTCCATCGCCGAGGGGGAGACCCTCGCGGTCATCGGCCCCAACGGCTCGGGCAAGACCTCGCTCTTCAACTGCGTCACCGGCCTCTACCGCCCCACCTCGGGCCACATCGCGCTCCAGGGGGAGAGCCTGCTCGGGCTCTCCCCCGACCGCGTCACCGCGCGCGGCGTGGCCCGGACCTTCCAGAACCTCCGCCTCTTCCTGCACATGACGGTGCTCGACAACCTGATGCTGGGGCGCCACCTCCACTTCCGCAAGAACCTGCTGGCCGCCGCCATGCGCCTGCGCGGCGAGGAGGTGCGCCACCGGGCCCGGGTGGAGGAGATCATCGAGTTCCTCGACCTCGAGGCCTGGCGCGACTCGCGGGTGGCGGGCTGCTCCTACGGGGTGCAGAAGCGGGTCGAGCTGGGGCGGGCGCTCGCCACCGAGCCCCGCCTGCTGCTGCTCGACGAGCCGGTGTCCGGGCTCACCGCCGAGGAGAAGGAGGAGGTGGCCTACTGGATCAACGAGGTGCGCGGCCGCTTCGGCGTGACCGTGCTGCTGGTGGAGCACGACCTGCGGGTGGCCTCCCGGCTCTCGCAGCGCATGGTGGTGCTCGACCGCGGCGTGAAGCTCACCGAGGGGACGCCGGAGGAGGTGCAGCGGCACCCCGGCGTGATCCGCGCCTACCTGGGGGACCAGTGACCGGGTCCACCGCGCCCCCCATCCTGGCGGTGGCGAGCATCGAGACGCTCTACCTCGACCGCATCTACGCGCTCTCCGGCGTCTCCCTGGAGCTGCGGGAGCGGGAGATCTTCGCGGTGCTGGGGCCCAACGGCGCCGGGAAGACCACGCTCCTCAAGACCATCGCCGGCCTGCTGCGCGACCAGCCCAGGAAGGGCACCATCCGGCTCGACGGCCGCCACATCGAGCGGCGGCAGCCCGAGGACGTCGCCGACGCCGGCGTGGTCTTCGTGGCCGAGGACCGCGGCCTGTTCCGCGAGCTCACGGTGGCCGAGAACCTGGAGCTGGGGATGTGGGGCCGGCCGCGGCGCCAGGCGCGAGGGGACCTGGAGCGCGTCCACGCCCTGTTCCCGCGGCTCCGCGAGCGGCTCGACCAGCAGGCCGACACCCTCTCCGGCGGCGAGCAGCAGATGCTCGCCATCGGGCGCTCGCTGCTGCGGCGCCCCCGCCTCCTGCTCCTCGACGAGCCGTCGCTGGGGCTCACCCCGGAGATGTCGAGGCTGGTCTTCGACGCGCTGGTCCAGATCAGCCAGGCCGGCACCACCATCCTGCTGGTGGAGCAGAACGCCCGCCTGGCGCTCCGGATCGCCGACCGCGCCGCCATCCTGGAGACCGGCCGCATCGTGCTCACCGGGACGCCGCAGGAGCTGGCCGAGCACCCCGACGTCCGGGACGTCTACCTGGGCATCGGGGGGGCCGCCCCCGAGGGGAAGAGCTTCCGGCTCTACCGGAAGCGGAGGCGCTGGTGACCGCCTTCCGCACCCTCCCGGAGATGCTCTTCGACCAGGCCCGCCGCCGCGGCGACGCGGTGGCGCTCCGCCACAAGGCGCTGGGGATCTGGCACCGCGTCACCTGGAGCCAGTACGCGGAGAACGTCCGGAAGGTGGCCGCCAGCCTGCTGGCCTTCGGCCTCCGCCACCAGGAGAACGTGGCGGTCCTCGGCGAGAACCGGCCGGAGTGGCTCTACACCTCGCTCGGCATCATGGCCGCCGGCGGCGCCACCTGCGGCATCTACCCGACCTCGTCGCCCGAGCAGATCCTCTACCTGCTCGAGCACTCCGAGGCGCGGGTGATCTTCGTCGAGAACGAGGAGCAGCTCGAGAAGGTGCTGCCCATCCTGGCCCGGACCCGGGTGGAGCGGATGGTGGTCTGGGATCCCAAGGGGCTGTGGGGCTTCCACGACGCGCGGGTGGTCCTCCACGAGGACTTCGAGAAGGAGGGGGACGCGCTGCGGAGGGCCGAGCCGGGCCGCCTGGAGGCGCGGCTCGGGCAGGTCTCGCCGGGGGACACGGCGATGATCATCTACACCTCCGGCACCACCGGGAACCCCAAGGGGGCCATGCTCTCGCACGGCAGCTCGCTCTTCATGTCGGAGGCGCTGGTCGAGGCCTACGGCGCGCGCGAGGGGGACGACCTCGTCTCCTACCTGCCGCTGGCCCACATCTACGAGAACCTGGGCTCGGTGCTGCTGCACCTCCGGGTGGGCTACGTCGTCAACTTCGTGGAGAGCCTGGACACGCTCTTCCAGAACCTGCGCGAGGTCTCGCCCACCAACTTCGCCAGCGTGCCGCGCATCTGGGAGAAGCTGTCCTCCACCATCGAGCTGCGCATGGCCGACTCCACCTGGCTGAAGCGGACGCTCTACCGGCTGGCGGTGGCGGTGGGGCGCCGCTGGGTGGCGGCCCGCGACGCCGGCCAGGTGCCGGCCTCGCTGCGGGTGGCCCGCTTCGTCACCTCCTGGCTGGTCTTCGAGCCGCTCAAGCGGCGCATCGGCTTCGACCGGGCCCGGCTCGCCTTCAGCGGCGCCGCCCCGGCCTCGCCGGAGCTCTTCGGCTACTTCCAGGCGCTGGGCATCCCGCTGGTGGAGGGCTACGGGATGACCGAGTCGACCGGGGTGATCGCGGTGAACCGCCCGGACCGCCCGCTGGTGGGGACGGTGGGCGAGCCCATCCCCGGCATCGAGGTCGTCCTGGCCGAGGACGGCGAGATCCTCACCCGCGGCCCCCACGTCTTCAAGGGCTACTTCAAGGACCCGGAGCAGACCGCCGCGGCCATCGACGCCGAGGGCTGGCTCCACACCGGCGACGTGGGGCGGTGGGTGGACGGGCGGCTCCAGATCGTGGACCGCAAGAAGGACCTCATCATCACCGCGGGCGGGAAGAACATCGCCCCGGCCTACCTGGAGAACAAGCTCAAGTTCAGCCCCTACATCCAGGACGCGGTGGTCATCGGGGACCGGCGCAAGTTCGTGGTGGCGCTGGTGCTCATCGACGAGGACAACGTCACCAAGTACGCGCAGGACCACCGCCTGCCCTTCGCCACCTTCGCCGAGCTCACCCAGGCGCCGGAGGTCCAGAAGCTCATCGCCCAGGAGGTGGACCAGGTGAACCGCACCCTCTCCCAGGTCGAGGCCATCAAGAAGTTCGCGCTCCTGCCCCGCCGCTTCTACGAGGAGGAGGGGGACGTGACGCCGACCAAGAAGGTGAAGCGCCGCAACCTGGAGGAGCGCTACGGCGAGCTCATCGAGTCGCTGTACCGGGGCTGAGCGATGGATCTCGTCGAGAGCTACCGCGAGGAGCTGCGCTTCGCCCGCAAGCCGCTGGGCCGGGCGCTGCTGGTCCTGCTGCTGGTGGCGCTGGTGCTCCTGCCCTGGTGGGGGCCGCGGGCCTGGCTGACCCGGGCCAGCCTGGTCTGGCTCTTCGCGGTGGGCGTCATCGGCCAGAACCTGCTGATCGGCTACGCCGGCCAGATCTCCTTCGGCCAGGCCGGGTTCCTCGCCATCGGGGCCTACACCTTCGGCCACCTGCGCATCGCCGGGCTCCCCTTCCCGCTGGCGCTGGCCGCCTCGGGGGCGGCCGCGGGGCTGGCGGGCTGGCTGGTGGGCTTCCCGTCCCTGCGGCTCAAGGGGCCCTACCTCGCCATCGCCACGCTCGGCTTCGGGACGGCCACCTACCAGGTCTTCGCCAACGTCGAGTGGCTCTCGGGCGGCCGGGCCGGGCTGGCCATCCCGCCGCTGCTGCCGCCCTTCGGGCTGCCGAGGGACACCTGGGTCTACCTGCTCTACTACGCCCTCTTCCTGCTCTTCACCGGGACCGCCTACAACCTCATCTCCTCCTGGCTGGGGCGCGCCCTGGTGGCGGTGCGCGACAGCGACATCGCCGCCGAGGCCATGGGCGTGAGCCTGTCGCGCTACAAGCTGCTCGCCTTCGCCATCTCCTCCGTCTACACCGGCGTGAGCGGCGCCCTCATGGCCCAGTACCTCGGCCACCTGGAGCCGCAGGCCTTCAACATCTCCGAGTCGATGAACTTCTTCGTGGCGGTGATCGTGGGCGGGCTGGCCTCGGTGGAGGGATCGATCTTCGGCGCCGCCTTCGTGGTGCTGGTGCCCGCCCTCTTCGGCGCCTTCCGCTGGGCGGTGCCGGTGCTGTTCGGCTCGGCCATCCTCTCGGTGCTGATCTTCGAGCCGCTGGGGCTGGCCGGCATGTGGCTCAAGGTCCGCCTCTACTTCCGCCTCTGGCCGTTCCGCTAGGTGACCATGGAGCGACTCCTCCAGTACACGCTGTCGGGCCTCCAGGCGGGGAGCCTCTACGCCATGGTGGCGCTGGGCCTGGTGCTCATCTACCGGTCCACCCGCGTGCTCAACTTCGCCCACGCCGACATGGCCACGGTGGGCACCTTCATCGCCTTCTCGATGATCACCAGCGGGATGCCCTTCTGGCTGGCCTTCGCCATGGCCATCGTGGCCGGCGCCGCCGTGGCGGTGGTCTTCTACTTCGCGGCGCTGGTGCCGGCCCAGCGCAAGGGGGCCAACCACCTGGGGCAGGTGATCCTCACGCTGGGGCTGGCCCTCATCCTCCAGGGGCTCACCATGTACCAGTGGGGCGCCGAGCCCGACCGCCTCCCCTTCCCGCTCTCCGACACCAGGGTCTGGCAGGTGGGGCCGGTCTTCGTGAGCGAGCTCTCGCTGGGGACGCTGGCCGCCGCCGCCGCGGCCAGCCTGGTCCTCTACCTCATCACCCAGAAGACCCGGCTCGGCCTGGCCATGCGGGCCACCTCCGAGAACCTCCAGGCGGCCCAGACGCTGGGCATCCCCACCCGCGGCGTGCTGGCCTTCGCCTGGGGCGTGGCGGCGGCCCTGGCGGTGGTGGCCGGCGTCTTCCTGGCCCCGGTCCTGCTCCTCGATCCCTTCTTCATGCTCGACGCCATGTTCAAGGGGCTGGCGGCCGCGGTGCTGGGGGGGCTGAACAGCCTGCCCGGGGCGGTCCTCGGCGGGCTGCTGCTCGGCGTGGCCGAGGCGCTGGGCGGCGCCTACGTGTCGCTGGAGTTCAAGACCTCGCTGGCCTTCATCCTCATCGTGGCCGTGCTGCTGGTGCGGCCGGAGGGGCTGCTCGGCAAGGAGTTCCAGGAGCGCGTCTAGCGCCCCGGGCGATCAGCCCCGCTTCCGCTCGAAGAAGGCGGTCAGCGCCGCCAGGGCCTCCGGCGAGGAGAGCCGCTCGCGGAAGATGCGGATCTCCTCCGCCATCCGCTCCTCGAGGGCCGGCGCGTGGGGCCGCTTGAGGAGCTCCTTGGTGAGGCGCACCGACTCGGGGGGCTGGGCCGCCACGGCGCGTGCCGCCTCCCGGGCGTGGTCGAGGAGCCTGGCCTCGGGGACCACCTCGTTCACCAGGCCGGCGGCCAGGGCGGCCTCGGCGCCGAAGGGCCGCCCCAGCAGCAGCCACTCCGCGGCGCGCTGGTGGCCGACCCGCATGGGCAGCAGCAGGCTCGAGCCGCCCTCCGGCGCCAGGCCCAGCGACACGAAGGGCAGCTGGAAGCGGGCGGTGGGGCTGGCGTAGACCAGGTCGCAGTGGAGCAGCAGGGTGGTGCCGATGCCCACCGCCACGCCGCCCACCGCGGCCACGATGGGCTTGCGGGCGGTGCGGATGGCGGCCAGGAAGCCGGTGACCGGCGCGCCCGCCTCGTCCCCGCCGCCCGCCGCCAGGAAGTCGGCCAGGTCGTTCCCGGCGGTGAAGCAGCCGGGCTGGCCGTGCAGCAGGATCACGTGGACGCCCGGGTCGCCCTCGGCCCGGGCCAGCGCCTCGGACAGGGCCGTGTACATCCCGGCGGTGAGCGCGTTCTTCTTCTCCGGCCGGTGGAGCTCGATGCTGGCGATCCGCTCCGCCGTGGACGTCCGCACATGGTTCGACATCAGGCCGCCTCCAGTACCATCGCCAGTCCCTGTCCCACCCCGATGCAGAGGCTCACCACGGCGTGGCGCCCCCCGCTGCGGCGCAGCTCCCGCGCCGCGGTGAGGGCCAGCCTGGCCCCCGAGGCCCCGAGCGGGTGGCCGAGCGCGATGGCCCCGCCGTTGGGGTTCACGCGGGCGTCGTCGAAGGGGAGGCCGAGGAGCTTCAGGCAGGCCAGCGCCTGGCTGGCGAAGGCCTCGTTCACCTCGATCAGGTCCACCTGCGCCAGCGAGAGCCCGGCGCGCTCCAGCGCGCGGGGGATGGCGAAGACCGGCCCCAGCCCCATCAGGCGCGGCTCCACGCCGGCGGCGCCGGCCGCCAGGATCCGCGCCAGCGGCCGGAGCCCGGCGCGCTCCCCGGCGGCGCGGGAGCCGAGCAGCAGGACCGCGGCGCCGTCGTTGATGCCGGAGGCGTTGCCGGCGGTCACCACGCCGCCCTCGAAGAGCGGCGGCAGCCGCGCCAGCCCGTCCAGGCTGGTCCCGGGGCGCGGGTGCTCGTCGGCCCGGACCACGGTGGGCGGCCCCTTCCCGGCCGAGGGCACCTCGACGGGGTGGAGCTCGGCCTCGAAGAAGCCGGCGGCGCGGGCCCGCTCGCAGCGCTCCTGCGACCGGGCGGCGAAGCGATCCGCCTCCTCCCGGGAGATGCCGTGCGCCCGGGCCACGTTGTCGCCGGTCTGCGGCATGGTGTCGGCGCCGTAGGCCTCCACCAGGCGCGGGTTGGGGAAGCGGGCGCCCAGCGTGGTGTCGAAGGCGGAGAGCTCCCGCGACCAGGGCGCCGCGGCCTTGGCCACCGCGAAGGGGGCGCGGCTCATGCTCTCGACGCCGCCCGCCAGGTAGAGGTCGCCGTCCCCGACGGTCAGGGCCCGGGCCGCGTCCACCACCGCGGCCAGGCCGCTGGCGCACAGCCGGTTCACGGTCTGGGCGGGCACGGTGACCGGGAACCCGGCCAGCAGCGAGGCGTGCCGGGCCACGTTGCGCGAGTCCTCCCCGGCCTGGTTGGTGCACCCGAGGTAGACGTCCTCGAGGGCCTCCGCCGGCCAGGGGGAACGGGCCACCAGCGCGCGCATCACCCCGGCCACCAGGTCGTCGGGGCGGACCGGGGCCAGCGCGCCGGCGTGGCGGCCGAAGGGGGTGCGCAGCCCGTCGTAGATCCAGGCGTCGAGCACGGGGTCAGGCGACCTCGAAGAGCCCGGCGGCGCCCATGCCGCCGCCGATGCACATGGTCACCACCACCAGGCGCACGCCGCGCCGCTTCCCCTCGATGAGGGCGTGGCCCACCAGCCGGGCGCCGGACATCCCGTAGGGGTGCCCCACGGCGATGGCGCCCCCGTTCACGTTGAGCCGCTCGTCGGGGATCCCCAGGCGGTCGCGGCAGTGGATCACCTGCACGGCGAAGGCCTCGTTGAGCTCCCAGAGCCCCACCTCCTCCGCCTTGACCCCGGTCCGCTCCAGCAGGCGCGGGACCGCCACCACCGGCCCCACGCCCATCTCGTCCGGCTCGCAGCCGGCCACCGCGAAGCCGCGGAAGATGCCGAGCGGGGCGAGCCCCCGCCGCTCGGCCAGCTTCGCGTCCATGACCACGCAGGCCGAGGCCCCGTCGGAGAACTGGCTGGCGTTCCCGGCGGCGATGGTGCCGCCGGGGAAGACCGGCTTGATCCTCGCCACCGCCTCGAGGGTGGTGTCGGCGCGGATGCCCTCGTCGGCCTCCAGCGTCACCTCCTTCATCCCCAGGCGGCCGGTGGCCTTGTCGGCCACGCCCATCACCGTCCTGAAGGGGACGATCTCGTCCTTGAAGCGCCCGGCGGCCTGGGCGGCGGCGGCCCGCTGCTGGCTCCTCACCCCGTACTCGTCCTGGCGCTGGCGCGTGATCCGGTAGCGGCTGGCCACGTTCTCGGCGGTCTCCAGCATGCCCATGTAGACGGCCGGCTTGTGCTCGGAGAGCCAGGGATCCTGGAACATGTGCTGGTTCAGCTGCGCCTGCACGCAGGAGATCTGCTCGAGGCCGCCGGCCACCAGCACCGGGACCTTGTCGACGATGACCCGCTGCGCCGCCATGGCGATGGCCTGCAGCCCCGAGGAGCAGAAGCGGTTCACGGTGGTGCCGGCGGTGGTGACCGGCAGGCCGGCCCGGAGCGCGATCTGGCGGGCCACGTTGCCGCCGGTGGTGCCCTCCGGCAGGGCGCAGCCGATGATCACGTCCTCCACCTCGCCGGGGTCGACCCGGGCGCGCTCCACCGCGGCCCGGACCACGTGGCCGCCCAGGGTCGCGCCGTGGGTCATGTTGAGCGCCCCGCGCCAGGACCTGGCCAGGCCGGTGCGGGCGGTGGAGACGATGACGGCGTCGGACATGGCGGGCTCCCCGGTCAGGTGAAGGACTTCCCCTCGGCCGCCAGCCGGGCCAGCAGCGCGGCCGGCTTCCAGAACGCGGCGTCGGCGTGGGGGAGCGCGGCGAAGCGGGCCATGGACCGGACCACGTTGTAGAGCCCGACCTCGTCGGCGTAGCGCATGGGGCCGCCGCGGAACGGCGGGAAGCCGTAGCCGGTGAGGTAGACCAGGTCGACGTCGGAGGCCCGCAGCGCAATCCCCTCCTCGAGGATGCGCGCCCCCTCGTTCACCAGCGCGAAGACGGAGCGCTCCACGATCTCCTGGTCGCCGATGGCCCGCCGGGCGATCCCCATCTCCCTCGAGCCGGCCAGGACGATCTCCTCCACCGCCGGGTCGGGGATGGGGTCGCGCTTCCCGGCCTCGTAGCGGTACCAGCCGGCCCCGGTCTTCTGGCCGAAGCGGCCCAGCTCGCAGATCCCGTCGGCGATGACCTGGCGCGGCTCCCCGGGATGCTCGGCGTAGTGGCGCTTGCGGATGTACCAGCCGACGTCGTTGCCGGCCAGGTCCGAGACCCGGAACGGCCCCATCACGAAGCCCCATCGCTCCAGCGCCCGGTCCACCTGCTGCGGGAGCGCCCCCTCGGCGAGCAGCGAGAGGCACTGGTTCAGGTAGCCGTGGAGCATGCGGTTCCCGATGAACCCGTCGCAGACGCCCGAGACCACCCCGGTCTTCTTGAGCTTCCTGGAGAGGGCCAGGACGGTGGCCAGCACGTCCCTGGCGGTGGCCTTGCCGCGGACGATCTCGAGCAGCTTCATCACGTTGGCCGGGCTGAAGAAGTGGGTGCCGACGACGTCGCCGGGGCGCCGCGTGAAGGTGGCGATGCGGTCGACGTCGAGCGTCGAGGTGTTGGTGGCGAGGATGGCGCCGGGCTTCATCACCTCGTCGAGCCTGCGGAAGACCTTCTCCTTCACCGCCATGTCCTCGAAGACCGCCTCCACCACGATGTCGGCCTGGCCCAGGGCGGCGTCGTCGAGCGTGGGGCGGACCAGCGCCATCCGCTCCTCCACCTGCGCCGCGGTGAGCTTCCCCTTCCGGGCCGACCCCTCGTAGTTCCTGCGGATGACCGCCAGCCCCCTGTCGAGCGCCTCCTGGCTGGCCTCCAGCACCGTCACCGGGATGCCGGCGTTGGCGAAGTTCATGGCGATGCCGCCGCCCATGGTCCCGGCCCCGACCACCGCCGCGGTGCGGATGGGCCGGGTGGGCGTGTCCTCCGGCACGTCGGGGATCCGGGAGGCGGCGCGCTCGGCGAAGAAGGCGTGGCGCAGCGCCCGCGACTCCGGGGTCTGCAGCAGCGCCAGGAAGGCCGCCCGCTCCCAGGCCAGCCCCTCCTCGAAGGGCCTGGTGGTGGCCACCTCCACGGCCTCCACGCACCTGGGCGGGGCCGGGTAGTCCCGGGCCGCCGCCTGGACCGCGCCGCGCGAGAAGCCGAGGAAGGCCGGCGCGCGCGGGTCGGCGAGGGGCAGGTCGCGCACCAGCGGGAGCGGCCGGACCTCGGCCACCCGGCCGGCGAAGGCCACCGCCCCCTCGAGCAGGTCGCCGTCGAGGACGGCGTCGAAGAGGCGAGTCCCGGCCAGCTGCTCGGCGGGCACCGTGGCGCCGGAGACGATCATGTTGAGCGCCGCCTCGACCCCGACCACGCGGGGGAGGCGCTGCGTCCCCCCGGCGCCGGGGAGCAGCCCGAGCTTGACCTCGGGCAGCGCCACCTGGGCCCCCGGCCCCGCCACCCGGTAGTGGCAGCCCAGCGCCAGCTCCAGGCCGCCGCCCATGGCCACCCCGTGGAGGGCCGCCACCACCGGCTTGGGGCACTGCTCCACCGCCCGGATCACGGTGTGCAGGCTGGGCTCGGCCAGCGCCCGGGGCGAGTTGAACTCCTTGATGTCGGCCCCGCCCGAGAAGGACCTCCCCGCGCCCACCAGGACCACGGCCTTCACCGCCGGGTCGGCGGCGGCCCGGTCGAGGCCGGCCACGATCCCGCTCCGCAGCTCGTGCCCGAGCCCGTTCACCGGGGGGTTGTCGAGGGCGATCACCGCCACCGCGCCGCGCGTCGAGTACTGGGCCTGGCTCATCTGCCCTCCGTGATGAAGCGCTCCAGGTGGTGCTCGGTGTCGCCGAGCGAGGCCTCGATGGCCATGAGCCGCTTGAAGCAGTGGCTCACCGCCAGCTCGTCGGTGACCCCCATGCCGCCGTGGAGCTGCACCGCCTGCTGCCCCACGAAGCGGCAGGCCTGCCCCACCACGACCTTGGCCGCCGACAGCTTGCGCCGCCGCTCCTTCAGGTCGGCCGCGCCGGCCACCATGGCCGCCAGGTAGCTCATGGAGCGGGCCTGCTCCACGTGCATGAGCATGTCGGCCATGCGGTGCTGGAGCGCCTGGAAGCGGGCGATGGGCACGCCGAACTGCTTGCGGGTCCGGGTGTACTCGGTGGTGGCGTCGAGGGTGGCCTGGAGCACGCCCACCGCCTCGGCGCAGAGCGCCGCCACCCCCAGGTCCCAGGCCGCCTCCAGCGCCGGGAAGGCGCCCCCCTCGGGGCCGAGCAGGGCGTCGGGCTCGAGCGGCGCCTCGTCGAGGACCACGTCGGCGCCCCGCTGGCCGTCGATGAGCGGATAGGGGATCAGCCTCACGCCGCGCGAGCCGGGCGGGACGGCGAAGACCGAGATGCCCCGCGGCTCGTCGACCGCGCCGGAGGTGCGGGCGGTGACCAGCAGCAGGTCGGCGGCGGCGGCGTGGACCACCACCGCCTTCCTCCCCGACAGCACCCAGCCCGCCCCGCCCCGCCGGGCGGCGGTCGCCACCCGGGGGAGGTCGTAGCGGGCCCCCGCCTCGCCGTGGGCCGGGACCACGATGCGCCGGCCCTCGGCCATGGCCGGGAGCAGCGCCGCCTGCTGGGCGGGGGTCCCGAGCGCCCCCACCAGCGCGCTGCCGAGGACGGCGGAGGCCAGGTAGGGCTCGACCAGCAGGGCCCGCCCCATGGCGTCGAGCGTGACCATGGTCTCGATGGCCGCCGGGGCCATCCCCCCGTGCTCCGGCGCGACCTGGAGGCCGAGCAGCCCCATCTCGGCCAGCTTCGCCCAGGTCTCCCGGCTCCAGCCCTCCGGGGAGCGGAGGATCCTGCGGCGGGCCTCGAAGCCGTACTGCTGCGCCAGGAAGCGCTGCACCGTCTCGGCCAGCGCCCGCTGCTCCTCGGTGAGGTTGAAGTGCATGGCGCGCCCCTAGAGACCCAGGATCAGCTGGGCGATGATGTTCTTCTGGATCTCGTTGGAGCCGCCGTAGATCGAGGCCTTGCGCATGTTGCAGTAGGTGGCGGCCAGCGGCGCGGCGTACTCCGGCCCCACCGGCTCCCCCTGGAACCCGCCGTCGAGCGCCTCGACCCGGAACGGCAGGGCGTAGGGGCCGACCGCCTGCAGCATCAGCTCGGTGAGCGCCTGCTGGATCTCGGTGCCCTTGATCTTGAGGAGCGAGGCCTCCGGCCCGGGGGTGCGCTGCTCCGCCTCGGCCGAGAGGACGCGGAGGTTGGTGATCTCCAGCGCCATCAGGTCGATCTCCACCTGGGCCAGGCGCGCCGCGAAGGCGGGGTCCTCGGCGAGGGGGCGCCCGTGCTTGCGCTCGGAGGCGGCGATGCGCTTGAGCCGCTCCAGCTCCCGCTTCGACGCGCCGATGCCGGCGATGTTGGCGCGCTCGTGGCCGAGCAGGAACTTGGCGTAGGTCCAGCCCCGGTTCTCCTCGCCGACCAGGTTCTCCACCGGCACCGACACGTCCTCGAACCAGACCTCGTTCACCTCGTGGCCACCGTCGAGCATGATGATGGGGCGCACCGTCACCCCGGGGCTCTTCATGTCGACGAGCAGGAAGGAGATGCCGGCCTGGGGCTTGGCGGCCCGGTCGGTCCGGACCAGGCAGAAGATCCAGTCAGCGTGCTGGGCCAGGGTGATCCAGGTCTTCTGGCCGTTCACCAGGTAGTGGTCGCCGCGCCGCTCGGCCCGGGTCCGCAGCGAGGCCAGGTCCGAGCCGGCCTCCGGCTCGGAGTACCCCTGGCACCACCAGTCCTCCCCGGAGAGGATGCGCGGCAGGAAGCGCCGCTGCTGCGCCTCGCTCCCGAAGCGCATGATGACCGGGCCCACCATCTTCAGGCCGAAGGGGAGCAGGCGCGGCGCCCCGGCCGCGGCGCACTCCTCCTCGAAGATGTACTGGCGGACGGGATCCCAGCCGGTGCCCCCGAACTCGGCGGGCCAGTTGGGGCCGCCCCAGCCGTGGCGGTGGAGGAGGCGCTGCCACGCCACGGTCTCCGCCGGGGGCACGTGCAGCCCCTCCAGCACGTAGCGGCGCGTCGGGGCGGGGAGGCGCTGCTCCAGGAAGAGGCGCACCTCCTCGCGGAAGGCCTGCTCCTCGGGGGTGAAGGTGAGGTCCACGTGGCCTCCCCCCGGCGCCTGGCGGCCCGGGCCGTTTCGCACTGCGGAATGCTTGTCCGGCTTGCGTACCTGCCGTCCACGCCGTAGCACGGGCCTGTTGACGCTGGCAAGCCGGGAGTGCCAGCATCGAGGACCGCGCCGGAGACGATAGCCCTTCCCATCCGCCGCGTCGCCTGGAGGGCGGACCCCGATGAGCCTGCGACGACTGCTCGACCTCTCGGGGAAGGTGGCGCTGGTCACCGGCGGCTCCCGCGGCCTCGGGCTGCAGATGGCCGAGGCCCTCGGCGAGATGGGGGCCCGGGTGGCGCTCACCGCCCGCAAGGCGGCCGAGCTCGACGCCGCGGTGGGCCACCTGGCCTCCCAGGGCGTGGAGGCCCTGGCGGTGCCGGTCGACCTGGGGCGCCGGGAGAACCTCCCGGCCGCGCTCGACCCGGTGCTGGCCCGCTTCGGCACCGTGGACGTGCTGGTGAACAACGCCGGGACCACCTGGGGCGCCCCGGCCGAGGAGTACCCGGCCGAGGCCTGGGACAAGGTGATGCGCCTGAACATCGACGCCATGTTCTTCCTCTCCCAGCTGGTGGCGCTCCGCTGCATGATCCCGCGCCGCTCGGGGAAGATCGTCAACGTGGCCTCGGTGGCCGGCCTCTCGGGGAACCCCCCCGGCATGCAGACCATCGCCTACAACGCCAGCAAGGGGGCGGCGGTGAACCTGACCCGGGCGCTGGCGGCGGAGTGGGGGCGGCACGACATCAACGTCAACGCCATCTGCCCGGGCTTCTTCCCCTCCAGGATGACCCACGGCCTGCTCGGCCAGATCGGCCAGGCCATCGTGGCCGGCACGCCGCTCGGCCGGCTCGGCGGCGAGGAGGACCTGAAGGGCGCGGTGGTCTTCCTGGCCTCGGAGGCCTCCCGCCACGTCACCGGGCAGTGCCTGGTGGTGGACGGCGGCGCCTCCCTCTGGTGAACTGGCCCGCGTCCCCGCTCACCGCCGCTGGCTGGAGGCGTCGATGGACTTCTCGCTGTCGGATCGCGTGCTGGGCTTCCGTGGCCTGGTGCGGGAGTTCATGCGCAAGGAGGTCCACCCGCTCGAGCCCCGGCTCCGGCGCGAGGGCTTCGCGGCGCTGCTGCCCCAGCTCCGCCGGGTCCGGGAGAAGGCCCGGGAGACCGGCCTGTTCGCCGCCCACCTGCCGCCGGAGTACGGCGGCGCCCACCTCCCGCTCACCGAGTTCGCGCACCTCTCCGAGGAGCTGGGGAGGAGCCCGCTGGGCCACTACGCCTTCAACGTCCAGGCCCCGGACATCGGGAACATGGAGCTGATCCTGGAGCACGGCACCGCAGAGCAGAAGGCGCGCTGGCTCGAGCCGCTGGCCCGCGGCGAGATCCGCAGCTGCTTCTCCATGACCGAGCCCGAGTTCGCCGGCTCCAACCCGGTCTGGCTGGGGACCACCGCCACCCGGGAGGGCGCCGAGTGGGTGATCCGGGGCCACAAGTGGTTCGCCTCCTCCGCCGACGGGGCCGCCTTCGCGGTCTGCATGGCGGTGACCAGCCCGTCCGCCGAGGATCCCTACCGGCGCGCCAGCATGATCATCGTCCCCACCGGGACGCCGGGCTTCGAGCTGGTCGGCAACCTCTCCGTCATGGGCCACCGCGGCGCCGACTGGATGAGCCACGGCGAGATCATGTACCACGGCGCCCGCGTCCCGCTCTCCAACCTGCTGGGCCCGGAGGGCGGCGGCTTCGTGCTGGCCCAGCACCGGCTCGGCCCCGGGCGCATCCACCACTGCATGCGCTGGGTCGGCATCTGCGAGCGGGCCTTCGACCTCCTCTGCGAGCACGCCTCGACGCGGCAGCTGGCGCCGGGCGACCTGCTCGGCTCGCGCCAGATGGTCCAGCAGTGGATCGCCGAGAGCCGCGCCGAGATCGACGCCGCACGGCTGCTGGTGCTCCACGCCGCCTGGAAGATCGAGCGGGAGGGCGCGCCGGCCGCACGGCAGGAGATCTCCATCATCAAGTTCACGGTGGCCCGCACCCTGCAGCGCGTGCTCGACCGCGCCATCCAGGCGCTGGGCGGGCTGGGCATGACCGACGACACGCCGCTGGCCTTCTGGTACGCGCACGAGCGCGCCGGTCGCATCTACGACGGCGCCGACGAGGTCCACATCGCCAGCGTGGCCAGGCGCATCCTCCAGGGGTACGCGAAGCGGCGCGCCGGAGGGGACGCGTGAGCGAGCCGTCCCGCCCACGCCTCGACGAGGCCGACGAGGTCCGGGAGGAGGAGCGGCTCGACGCGGAGAGGCTCCGCCCCTTCCTGGCCATGGCCCTCCCCGGCGCCGAGGGGCCCATCACCGTCCGCCAGTTCCGCCAGGGGCACTCCAACCTCACCTACCTGGTCGGCATCGGGGGCCGCGAGGCGGTGCTGCGTCGCGGCCCGTTCGGCGCCCGCGTGAGGACGGCGCACGACATGGGCCGGGAGTGGAAGCTCCTCACCGCGCTCCAGGGGGTCTACCCGCGCGCCCCGCGGCCGCTCGCCTTCTGCGACGACGAGTCGGTGCTGGGCGCGCGCTTCTACCTCATGGAGCGGGTGCAGGGGGTGATCCTCCGCGGCGACGGCTCGGGGTCGGGGCTCCCGCTCGGGCCGGAGACGATGCGCGCCACCTCGACGGCGCTGGTCGACAACCTCGCCGAGCTCCACGCCGTCGACCTGGCCCGCACCGGCCTCGGCGCCCTGGGCAAGCCGGCCGGCTACGTGGAGCGCCAGGTGACGGGCTGGACCGAGCGCTACCAGGCCGCCCGGACCGACCAGGTCCCGGAGATCGAGGCCGCCGCCGCCTGGGCCGCCCGGCACCTGCCGGCGGCGGGCGGGGTGGCGCTGGTCCACAACGACTACAAGTACGACAACGTGGTGCTCGATCCCGCCGACCTCACCCGCGTGGTGGCCGTCCTCGACTGGGAGATGGCCACCATCGGCGATCCCCTCATGGACCTCGGGACCACGCTCGGGTACTGGACCGACCCCGGTGACTCCCCGCTCCTCCGGGCCCACGCCTTCGGCCCCACCCACCTCCCGGGCAGCCTCTCCCGGCGCGAGGTGGTGGCGCGCTATGCCGAGCGCTCCGGCCGCGCCGTGGACGACGTGCTCTTCCACTACGTCTTCGCGCTCTTCAAGCTGGCGGTGATCATCCAGCAGATCTACCGGCGCTACGTCGACGGCCACACCCACGACCCGCGCTTCGCCTCGCTGGGCCAGATGGTGCGCGTCCTCGGCACCCAGGCCGCCCGGGCCCTGGACCGCGGGCGCATCCACGACCTGGGATGAAGCTCCACGTCCTCGCCAGGAAGGAGGAGCTCGACGGCCACCGCCTGCCCGGCAAGGTGGTGGTGGTCCTCGACGTGCTCTTCGCCACCACCAGCATCGCCGCCGTCCTGGCCCACGGTGCCTCGGAGGTGATCCCGACGCCGGACGGCGCCACGGCCCGGGCGGTGGCGGCCGGCCGGCCGCCCCGCTCCTTCGTCCTCGCCGGGGAGCGCGACGCGGAGACCCTGCCGGGCTTCTCGCATCCCACGCCGCTGGCGCTGCTCGACCAGCCGCTCCGGGGCCGGGCGCTCGTCTACACCACCACCAACGGCACGGTGGCCCTGGGCAAGGCGGCCGGCGCCGCGCGGGTCTACGCGGCGGCGCTCGCCAACGGGGCGGCGGTGGTCGAGCACGTGGTCCGGCACGGCCAGGGGGAGACGGTCCTGCTGGTCTGCTCGGGCTCGGCCGCGTCCTTCAACCTGGAGGACTTCTACGGCGCCGGCCACCTGGTCTCCCATTTCACCCGCAGCCCGGGGGACTGGGAGCTCTCCGACGCGGCGCTGGCGGCGCTCCTGCTCCACGACGGCGGCGACGCGCTGGCGTGCCTGTCGCGGGGCCGGGTGGGCCGGATGATGCTGGAGCGCGGGCTCCGGCACGAGGTGGAGTACGCGGCCCGCAAGGACCACCTCGCGGTGGTCCCGGAGCTCCTCGAGGGGCGGCTGGTGGCCGTCCCCCGGTAGCGGCCCCCGGCCTGGCCTCAGCGGCGCAGCTTGAAGGTGCCGACCGCCTTGGCCACCAGCTCCCCGGCGGCGTCGCGGACCTCCCCCTCCGAGAAGGCCAGCTCGCGGCCGGAGCGCAGGCAGCGCGCCTCCGCCACCAGCCTGCCCCGGCCCGGCCCGACGAAGCTCACCGACAGGTTCACGGTGATGGCGCCCCGGGCGGCGCCGTCCCGGGTGATGGCGGCCACGGCCAGGGCCACGTCGGCGAGGGTCGTCACCACGCCGCCGTGGGCGTCCTGGAAGCTGTTGAGGAGCTCGGGGCGGAGCTCCAGCTCCAGCCGCGCCAGGCCCGGGTCGGCGGGGACGACCCGCAGGCCGAGCAGCTCGGCGAAGGGCACGGGCCGGCCGATGAGCTCGGAGAGGGTCACGGGGGGCCGGGGGCCTTGGCCAGGTCGTTTCACCATACGAAACGAGGTGCCGCACCGTAACACGAGGCGCGCGCGCCTCGCAACGACGCCCGCCCGTCTGCTAGGCTCGGGCCGTGCCCACGGCGCCGCGCAAGTCCCCGGAGGACCGGAAGTTCGTGACCGCCCTCTCCCGCGGGCTCGAGGTGCTCCGCTGCTTCGGGCCCCGCGATCGCTGGCTCGCCAACCAGGAGATCGCCCGGCGCACCGGGCTCGCCAAGCCCACCGTCTCCAGGCTGGCCTACACGCTGACCCGGCTCGGGCACCTCCGCTACTCGGAGACGCTCAACAAGTACGCGCTGGGCAGCGCCGCCATCAGCCTGGGCTTCGCGGCGCTGGGGCAGATGGACGTGCGTCGCGCCGCCCGCCCCTTCATGCAGGAGCTCTCCGACTACACCAAGGCCTCGGTGCACCTGGCCGTGAACGACCGGCTCTCCATGCAGGTCGTCGACACCTACTGGAACAGCGCGTCGTTCGTCATCGACATCGGCTCGCGGGTCCCGGTGGCCACCACCTCGCTGGGCCGGGCCTGGGTGGCGGCGCTGCCCGCGGCGGAGCGCCAGCGCATCCTGGCCGCGCTGCGGGCCGCGCGCCCGGCCGACTGGCCCACCACCCGCCGGCGCTTCCAGCAGGCGTTCCGGGACTTCCAGGAGCACGGGTTCTGCTTCGGGCTGGGCGACTGGCGCCGCGAGATCAACGCGGTGGCCGCGCCCCTCGTCCTGCCGAACGGCGCCGGCCCCATCGTCATCGGCTGCAGCGGCGCGGCCTTCCAGCTCGAGCCCGAGAGGCTGAAGCGGGACGTCGGCCCGAGGCTGCTGGCCCTGCTCGGCAACGTGCGCTCGGTGCTGGCGCGCGACGGCGAGGGGGAAGGCGGGTGGCCCCCCCGGGCCAGCTGACCGGCCTGGCCGGTTCACGCGGCCGGCGGCCGGGGCCGGGCGGCGCGGTCAGGCGGCGCGGGGAGGGGCCCTGGCGAGGTAGCGCCTCGCCATGATGCGGAAGCCGAAGGCCGCCACCAGCATGAGCAGCGCGAAGAAGCCGAAGTAGGCGGCGCCGGAGAGCCGGACGAACTGGACCAGGAAGGTGAGCAGGTTCCCGAGGAAGACGGTGAGGAACCAGATGGACATGATGGTCGAGCGCATCGAGCGCGGCGCCTGGGTGTAGCTGAACTCCAGCCCGGTCACCGAGACCAGCACCTCGCCGGTGGTGAGCAGCAGGTACTGGGGGAACTGCCAGAGCAGGCCGGGCGGGTGGCCGCCGTCGACGCGCAGCTGCACCAGCGCCGCGGCCACGAAGGAGAGCACGGTGACGAACATCCCGGCCGTCATCTTGGAGAGCGGCGCCAGCGAGACGCCGCGCCGGGCCAGGGCCGGGAAGACCACCCAGCTGAAGAGCGGCACCAGCGCCATCACCAGGAAGGGGTTGAGCGCCTGCAGCTGGGCGGCGTCCAGCTCGAAGGGGCCGATCACCGCCTCGCCGAAGGCGAACGGCCCGACGGTGCCGACCAGCTGCTTCCCCTGCAGCACCCAGCTCGAGCCGGTCTGGTCGAAGAGCGCCCAGAACACCGTGACCGCCCCGAAGACCCCCATGATCCGCAGCACCGCGCGCGCCCCCTCCACCGCCTCGGCCGGGTGGCGCTCCAGCGCGGTGTCGAGCCAGCTCTGGCCGTGGCGGTGGGTGCCGAGGCGCCGCGCCGCGTGCCAGAGGACGTCGAGGAAGCCGTGCGGGTTGGGGCCGGAGGGCGGGGCCCGGACGTAGTGGCGGGTGCCGGCCCAGAAGATCCAGGTGGCGATGGCCATGAAGACGCCGGGGACCGCGAAGGCCACCGCGGGGCCGTGGCGCCGCAGCAGCCAGGGGATGAGCAGCTTGGCGGAGGCCGAGCCGAGGTTGATCACCCAGTAGAACCACCCGTAGACCTTCTGCATCAGGGTCTCCTGGTCGGGCGTGAACTGGTCGCCCACGAAGGCCGAGACGCAGGGCTTGATGCCGCCCGAGCCGAGCGTGATGAGGGCCAGGCCGGTGATGAAGCCGGTGCGGGTCTCCCAGAAGGCCAGGGTCAGGTGGCCGAGGACGTAGAAGAGCGAGATCCAGAGGATGGTCCGGTAGCGCCCCCAGTAGCGGTCGGCGATCCACCCGCCCAGCAGCGGGGTCAGGTAGTTCACCATCATGAAGAGGTGGTAGCCCTCCTTGGCCTCCTGGTCCGGGTAGAGCAGGTACCCGGTCATGTAGACCACCAGCACCGAGCGCATCCCGTAGAAGGAGAAGCGCTCGCAGGCCTCGTTGCCCACGATGTGCTTCACCTGCGGCGGGTAGCGGTCGGCGGCGGCGGTCATGCGCGGGGCTCCGGCCAGGTCGGGGGCGGCTCAGGCGGTGGCGGGCCGGCGCAGGCCCCGCCAGGCCAGGGCGAGGAGGAGGAAGGCCACCGCCGCGCCCAGCATGAGCCACGCGTAGAAGTGGTAGTAGCCCACCCCCTGCCAGCGGTTGAGCCCGGCCACCACCGCCGCCAGCAGGCTGCCGCCGGAGATGGTCAGGTACCAGAGCCCCATCACCAGGCTCTTCAGCTGCGCCGGCGCCTGGGTGTAGGCGAACTCCAGCGCGGTGACGCTCACCAGCACCTCGCCCACCCCCATGAGCACGTACTGGGGCAGCTGCCAGGCCACGTGCGGGTGGCCGCCGGCCCGCAGCATCCCCTCCACCCACGCCGCCGCCAGGAAGGAGAGCCCGGCCACGAACATCCCCACCGACATCTTGCGCAGCGGCGTCACGGCCACGCCGAGCGCCGACCAGGGCCGGGTAGATCACCAGGGTGAAGAGCGGGATCAGGGCCAGCACCAGCACGGCGTTGAGGGTCTGCACCTGCCCGGTGGAGATCTCCAGCCCGGCCACCACCCGGTCCATCTTGTCGGCCTGCAGGGTCCACGCCGAGCCGTACTGGAAGTAGAGGGCCCAGAAGGCCGCCACCGGGGCGAAGATGAGGGCGATCCAGGCGACGGCCTTGACCGTCCCGGCCGCGCCGAGCCGGGCCGGCGCCGCCGTCCCGGCCGCCGCCGCCGCCACCCGGGCCGCCACGGCCGGGGGCCGGCGGAGGTACCGGCCGCGCCCCGCCCAGAAGACCAGCAGCGCCAGGGCCATGGCCAGGCCGGGCACGCCGAAGGCGACCCGCGGGCCGTAGGCGTCGAAGAGCCAGGGGATGACCAGCGTGGAGGCGAAGGACCCGAGGTTGATCATCCAGTAGTAGAGGTTGTAGACGCGCTCGACGGCCCGGTCGTCCCCGGCCGGCACCTGGTCGGCCGCGAAGGCCGAGGCGCACGGCTTGATGCCCCCGGCGCCGACGGCGATCAGGGCCAGCCCGATGACCAGGCCGACCGGCCCCTCCCACAGCGCGATGGTGGCGTGGCCGGCCACGTAGCCGAAGGAGAGCCAGAGGATGGTCCGGTAGCGGCCCCAGAGGACGTCGGAGAGCAGGGCGCCGAGGATGGGGGTCAGGTAGACGCCGAAGACGAAGTACTGGTAGCCGCTGATGGCCTGGTGCTCGACCAGCCCCATGTTCTTCACCAGGTGCAGGGTGAGGATCGAGGTCATCCCGTAGTAGGAGAAGCGCTCGGCGGCCTCGTTCCAGGCCAGGTACCAGATCTGGGAGGGGAGGCGCGCGGCCGGGGCGGTCGGGCTCATGTGGGGGGGCATCCTGCCACACCTCGTGGCCCCGGGTGATGGCGGAGCGGTTGCGCCGGGGCCGGCGCCGGGAGGCTGGTAGAGTCGCCGCCGGGTGCACGAACCGCTCGCCACCGCCCTGCTGCTCGCCGCCGCCGGCATGCTGCTCGCCGCCGGGGTGCTGGTGAGCCGCACCTCCGGCCGGCTGGGCGTGCCGGCCGCCCTGCTCTTCCTGGCCGTCGGCATGCTGGCCGGCTCCGACGGCCTCGGCGGCATCCACTTCGGCGACTACGCGCTCGCCTTCCGGCTCGGGACCGTGGCGCTGGTCCTGATCCTCTTCGACGGCGGGCTCAACACCCCGCTCTCCAGCCTGCGCCGGTCCCTGGCGCCGGCGGCGGTGCTGGCCACGGTGGGCGTGCTCGGCACCGCGGCCCTCGCGGCGCTGGCCGCCTCCCTCTTCGGCCTGCCCTGGCCGCAGGCCATGATCTTCGGCGCGGTGGTCTCGTCCACCGACGCCGCCGCCGTCTTCTCGGTGCTGCGCGGCGGGGGCGTCTCGCTGCGCGGCCGGGTGGGTCGGGTGCTGGAGCTGGAGTCGGGCCTCAACGACCCGATGGCGGTCATCCTCACCCTCTCGCTCACCGCCGGAGCGCTCCACGGCGAGCCGCTCGGCTGGCGGCTGGCGCTGGAGGTGGTGCTGCAGCTGGCCGTGGGCGCGCTGGGCGGCGCGGCCATCGGCTGGATCGGCCGCTGGGTGATGATCCGGGCCCGCCTCTCCGCCGCCGGCCTCTACCCGGTCCTCTCGCTGGCGCTGGCGATGCTGGCCTTCGGCGTCCCCTCCCTGCTGTGGGGCTCGGGCTTCCTCGCCGTCTACGTCGCCGCCATGATGATCGGGGCCGGCCAGATCCCCTACCTGCCCGGCCTGCGCCGGGTCCACGACGCCATCGGCTGGTTCAGCCAGGTGGGGATGTTCCTGCTGCTGGGGCTGCTGGCCTTCCCCTCCCGGGTCATGGGGCAGGCCGGGACCGGACTGCTGATCGGCGTCCTGCTGGCGGTGGTGGCGCGACCCGTGGTGGCGGCCGCCTGCCTGCTCCCCTTCGGCTTCACCTGGCGCGAGATCCTGTTCATGGCCTGGGTGGGGCTGCGCGGCGCCGTCCCCATCATCCTGGCCTGCTTCCCGGTGCTGGAAGGGGTGCCGGGCGCCACCGGGATCTTCGACCTGGTGTTCTTCGTGGTGCTGGTGAGCACGGCGGTGCAGGGCGGGACCGCCCGCTGGCTGGCGCGCCGGCTCGGGCTGGAGGAGGCCGCGCCGCCGGCGCCGCGGGCGGTGCTGGAGCTGGTGAGCACCCAGCCGCTCAGCGGCGAGATGATGGTGTTCCAGATCGACCCGGCCAGCGCCGTGGCCGGCGCCCGCATCTCCGACCTGCCCCTGCCGCCCGGCGCCGCGGTCATGCTGGTGCTGCGCGGCCGGCAGCTGGTGCCGGCCCGCGGCCGCACCGTGCTGACCCCGGGCGACCACGTGTACGTCTCGGCGTCGCCGGACGACGCGGCGCTGGTCCGGCTCCTCTTCGGGCAGGCCGAGGAGGCCTAGGGGATGAAGAAGTTCCTGGTGGTGACGAGCGAGATGCCCGGGCACGGGCGCGGCGTCAGCGGCCGCACCCTGGTCCGGTTCCTGCGCACCTACGCCGGCTTCGGCGCGGTGGGGTGCTGCTCGGCCGCCGACCTGCTGCGCGGCGGCCCGGTCGAGGCCGACTACGCCTTCCTCGGCCTCCCCAGCCCGGTGACCGACCGCCACCTGGCCCGGCTCCGCTGCCGCCACCTCGTGCTCTTCGACCTCCACGACCACCACTACCCGCTCTGGAGCGACGCCAACCGGGCGCTGCTGCGCGGCGCCTCCAGCCTCTACCTGAAGGCCTGGAACGACGAGCGCTGGGACTTCGGCGTGAAGATGGGGGTGGCGCCCATCCGTCGCTACGCCAAGCTCCGGCTGGCGCTCGAGGCGCGCCGCCTGCGCCGGGCCATCGGCCTCGCCGACCCGCCGCTGCGCTACGACGTGCTCTTCCTCGGGGCCGCCACCGGCCGTGACCGGCCCGGCGTCGACCCGGCGCTGGTCCCCAACCAGCGGGTCGACTGGCTGCTGGAGGTGAAGACCCGGGGCCGGCACCTCGAGCTCTGGGGCGGCCTGCTCGGCCAGACCATGGCGCCGTGGCTGCAGCAGCGCTACGGCGACCTGTCCGCCTTCACGCTGCGCGAGAAGGTGCCGTTCCGGAGGTACTTCCGGGCCCTGCAGCAGAGCCGGGTGGCGCTCACGCCGGAGGGGAACGCCCCCTGGTCGTACCGGCACTACGAGGCCATCTACGCCCGGTCGCTGATCGTGACCAACGACTTCCGCCCCCTGCGGACGCTCATCCCGCTCCCCACCGAGGGGATGGTCCACGTCGAGCCGGGCCAGCCGGTGCTGCCGGCCATCGAGCGGGCCCTGGCGCTGCGGCGCGAGCGCCCGGAGCTGCTGGAGGAGAACGTCCGCTTCCTCGAGCGCTACCTCGAGCAGGGCATGTACTCGCGCCGCCGGCCCGAGCTGTGGGAGCGCTTCACCTCGCAGCTGCCGCGCTGAGGCCGCCCGGCCGCCGGCCCGCTACGGGCTCGGCGCGGCGCGCAGCGCCGCCACCCCCAGCAGCACCCAGCCGGCGATGAAGGCCACGCCACCGAGCGGCGTGACCGCGCCGAGCCAGCGCAGGCCGGTCACCGCGAGCGCGTAGAGGCTCCCGGAGAAGAGCAGGGTGCCGGCCAGCAGCAGCCCGCCGCCCCAGGTGACGGCGGCGCCGCCCCAGCGGGCCGCGGCCCAGGCGGCGGCCAGCAGGCCGAGCGCCGCGTACATCTGGTAGCGGGCCCCGGTCTCGAAGACGGCCAGCGCCTCGGGCGCGAGGCGGGCCTTGAGCCCGTGGGCCGCGAAGGCCCCGGTGGCGACGGCGACGGCGGCGGAGAGGGCCCCGGCCGCGAAGAGGAGTCGGTCCATGGTGGGAGCCTAGCGCCGGGTGGCGCCCGGCGCACCCCGGCCGTCCCGCCCGGGCCTTGCGCGCCGCGCCGGGGCCCTTATCAAGGTGGGCATGGCCTTCGTCGATCGCCACTGCTCGCGCTGGCCGAAGGGGCGGCCGCCGCTGGCCGGCCCCGAGGTGGACGCGGCGCTGCGCGAGCTCCCCGGCTGGAGCGCCACCGAGAACGCCACCCGGCTCACCCGCCGCTACGCCTTCGTGGACTTCCGCGAGGCCATGCGCTTCGTCGACGCCCTCGCCGACCTGGCCAACGCCGAGGACCACCACCCCGACTTCGCGGTCCGCTGGAACGTGGTCGAGGTGACCAGCTGGACGCACGTCGCCGGCGGCCTCACCGAGAACGACTTCATCCTGGCGGCCCGGCTCGACGCCCTCGCCGAGGCCGGCGCCGGGCCCGGCCACCGGCCCTGAGGGCGCGGCCGGCGCCGCCCCGGACCTCCGGCGGGCGGCCGATCGAGCCCGTCCCCCGGGGCGGGCTGGCTTCCGCTCCGGGTCGGCGCTAGAGAGAACGCCGTGCCACGACTCCTCACCTTCCTCCTCTTCCTCGCCGTCGCCGTCACCATCCTCGGCGGCATGCACGGCTACATCTGGGTGCGGCTGGTCCGCGATCCCTCGCTCCCGGAGCCGTGGCGGCGCCTCCTCACCTGGACGCTGCTGGGGGCCGGCATCCTCATCCCGCTCGGGCTCTTCGCGGCGCGGATGGCCGGGCGCGCCTGGATCCGGGTCATCCCCACCGCCGCCTTCATCTGGATGGGGCTGGCCTTCCTGCTGTTCGCCACGCTGCTGGCGACCGACATGGTCCGTGCCACCGCCTGGCTCACCACCTGGCTGTCCGACTGGTTCCGTCGCATGCCCGAGCAGCCGGCCGACCCGGCCCGCCGCCTCTTCGTGGCCCGGGCCGTGGCCGGGGGGGCGGTGCTGGCCGCGGGCGGCGCCGGCCTGGCCGCCTTCCGGAGCGCCACCGGGCCGGCCGTGATCGAGGAGATCCCCGTCCGGCTCCCCTCGCTCCCGCCCACCCTCTCCGGCTTCTCCATCGCGCAGATCACCGACCTGCACATCGGCCCCACCATCCGCGAGCGGGAGGTGCGGCGGGTGGTGGAGCAGACCAACGCCCTCAAGCCCGACCTCATCGCCATCACCGGCGACCTGGTGGACGGCACGCCCGGCGAGCTCGGCGCCATCGTGGCCGAGCTGGGCCGGCTCGAGGCCCGCCACGGCGTCTTCTTCATCACCGGCAACCACGAGTACTACTCGGGCGTCGACGCCTGGCTGGAGCTGCTGCCCCGGCTGGGCATCCGGCCGCTGCGGAACGAGCAGCTGGCCATCGGCGATGGCGGCGGCCACTTCACGCTGGCGGGCGTCGACGACTGGAGCGCCGCCCAGTTCGGCAACGGGCACGGGATGGACCTGCGGCGCGCCGTGGCCGGCCACGACGGCCAGCGGCCGCTGGTCCTCCTGGCCCACCAGCCGCGCGACTTCCAGGCCGCGGTGCGCGCCGGCGTCGACCTCCAGCTCTCCGGCCACACCCACGGCGGGCAGATCTTCCCCTTCAACTACGCGGTGCGCGCCGCCTTCCCCTGGGTGAAGGGGCTCTACCGGGAGGTGGTGGACGGGCGCGCCGGGCACATCTACGTCTCGCGGGGGACCGGCTATTGGGGGCCCCCCATGCGGCTCGGCTCGCCGCCGGAAATATCCAGGGTGATCCTGACGTCGTAGATTGATGACCATGCTCGGTCCGACGCTGGCCGTCGCCCTCACGCTCGCCCTCGGGCAGGCCGTGGCGCCCCCGCCCCTCCCCGCCCCTGCGGAGACCGCGCCCGGCCCGGCGCCGGCCCTCCCGTGGAACCCCGGGGAGCAGATGGACTTCGAGGCCACCTACCTCGGCTTCACCATCGGCAAGTCCCGCATGTCGGTCGGCCCCGTCGAGGACGGCGCGGTCCTGGTGCAGCTGGCCTCGGGCCCGGCCGGCCTGAGCTCGGCGCTCAAGTTCCACCAGACGCTGCAGAGCACCCTCGACCTCGCCACCCTGCTGCCCCGCGCCTCGGTGCACGACGCCTCGGAGCCCGGCGGCTACAAGCACACCGACACCACCCGCCACGACCGCGCCGCCCACAAGGCCACGGTCCGGGAGAAGGGGCGCTTCGACAAGACCTACGAGATCGACGTGCCGCCCGACGCGCTCGACTTCCTCACCATGGTCTTCCGGCTCCGCACCCTCCCGCTCCCCGACGGCGCCTCGCACTCCTTCCAGGTGCTGGCCGGGCGCAAGGTCACCACCGTGGTGGCCACGGTGGTGAAGCGCGAGCGGGTCAAGACCGACGCCGGGAAGTTCGCGGCCATCAAGGTGCGGATCCCCACCCGCTTCGACGGCAAGTTCAGCGAGAAGTCCCCCACCCACGTCTGGTTCAGCGACGACGAGCGGCGCGTGGTGGTCAAGCTCAGCGTCGACTTCGCCGTCGGGTCGGGCTATGCCGAGCTGGTCCGCTACCAGCCCGGGCAGGCGCCTCCCGCTCCGACGCCGGCGCCCGGCCCGGCCGCACCCCCGGCCGAGCCTGCGCCCACCCCGTGATGGTGCCGCCGGTGCCCGGGACCATCCCCCACGTCGTGGATTGACCACCATGCTCGGTCCGACCCTGGCCCTCTCCCTCGCCCTCGCCGCCGGGATCCCGCAGGGGCTGGAGGCGGAGGCGCCTCCGGCGGTCGAGCAGCTCCCGGCCCCGTCGCCGGCCGCGGCGCCGCGGCGGCGACCGTGCCCTGGGGACCCGACGAGCGGATGGACCTGGTGATCGACTACCTCGGCATCACCATGGGCAAGGCCCGCATCTCGGTCGGCCGGACCGAGGCGGGCGCCACGCCGGTCCACCTCTCCTCGCGCAGCGCCGGCCTGATGGCGGTGGTCACCTTTCGCCAGACCCTGGTGAGCAACCTCGACGTCGCCACCCTCCTGCCCCACTCGTCGGTGCTCGACGCCGAGGAGCCGGGCGGATACCGGCACACCGACACCGCCCGCTTCGACCGCGCCGCCAACAAGGCCACGGTCCGGGAGAAGGGGCGCTTCGACAAGACCTACGAGATCGACGTGCCGCCGGGGACGCTCGACTTCGTGGCGCTGGTGTTCCGGCTGCGGACGCTGCCGCTCCCCGACGGCGCCACCCACGCCTTCGAGGTGCTGTCGGGGCGCAAGGTCTCCCGGGTGGTGGCCACGGTGGTGAAGCACGAGCGGATCAAGACCGACGCCGGAAGCTTCCCTGCGGTCAAGGTGCGCGTCCCCACCGGCTTCGACGGCAAGTTCAGCGAGAAGAACCCCACCTTCGTCTGGTTCAGCGACGACGAGCGGCGCGTGGTGGTCAAGATCAGCACCGACTTCGCCATCGGGCGGGCCAACGCCGAGCTGGCCAGCTACCAGCCCGGGCAGCCGGTGGTGCCGCCGCGGCTCGAGCCGTCCGGCGCCCCCGAGGTGGCCCCGGCGCCCGCGGCCGTGCCACCAGCCGTGCCCGAGGCGGCGCCGAGCAGGTGAGCGGCGGCGGGCGCACCCTCCCCCGAGGGTCGCGAGCACCAGGGCCGCGCCTCGCGCTCTGGACGGCGCCGCTCGCCTCCTCCAGCGCTTCCCCCAGCTCATCCAGCCACTCGGCGATGGCCGGCTCTGTCTCTCCACCACGGGTGAACTCGCCAAGGTATTGACCGAGGAGAATCAGGCCGAAGTGGCCCCGCGCTTCTTCGGCCTCTCCGCCCGCGAGGCCCAGGAGGTGGTCGCGGAGCTTCAGCCGCGGCAGGTGCCGGCGACCAGGATGGTGGTGACCAGACTGGTGCCGCAGATGGTGGCGCCATCGAACATCATCAATCCGCCGGAGCCGCCGCTGGCGCTGATGCCCGCATCCCCCCTGCACCCGGAGGTGGTCCCTCCAACGCAACTCCCGACGTCGGGAGTGGATTTTGGGGATCCGCGCGCTCGGTCACTCAACGCGACGACGTCGAGCCGCTCACCGCCGAGCTTCGTCGGCTCCACGTGACAGTCAACCGCCAGCTGCTCAAGAAGCTCGACGCCGCCCGCGAGGGCCTCTCTCACGCCCTCCCTGGGGCCACCACGGAACAGGTGATTGAGGCAGCGCTCGACCTGCTCCTCGAGAAGCAGGCCAAGGCGCGCGGGCAGGTGAGGCGGCCGCGGGCCACGCTCGCGGCGACGGCGCTTCAAGCGCCGATGCCCGTGGAGCTCAGGGCCGAGCCGCAGGAGGCCTCGCCACCGCTCGACCTCATCCCCACGCGGCCGCCCGCTCACCGCCGCACCGGCCCTCGTGAGCCCATCCCGGCCGCGGTTCGCCGCGCCGTCTGGGAGCGCGACGGCGGCCGCTGCACCTGGCCGCTCGACTCCGGAGGATGCTGCGGCTCGACGCATCGGCTGGAGCTCGATCATCTCGACCCCTGGGCGAGGTTCGGGGAGCCCACGGTCGACAACCTTCGGGTCGTCTGCCGCTCGCACAACACCCTGGCGGCGCGGTGGGCCTTCGGAGCCCGCTGCATGGAGCGCTACACCTTCGCCTCCCCGCAGCGGTGAGCGGAGCCGGGCGGCGAGACGACCGCCGAATGGTCAATGGCCGCATCCGGACGTGCAGCGCCCGGGGATCCCGGGGGGCGGGGTCGGTACAGTGGCTTTCTCGCCGCCGACCGCTGCGCTACCCTCGCCGAGCATGAACCGCCGCGCCCTGGTCGTGCTGCTGTCGGTGCTCGCCGCGGCGCTGGCCGTCACCCTCTGGCTGGTGGCCGAGCTGAGGACGGCGGCGGGATCCTCGGGGCCGCCACCCGCCGCCACCACCCCCCTGCGCTGACGCCCCCGGTCGGCCCCTCAGGGGGCGAGCGCCGCCGCGATCTCCGGCAGCCGCTGGCAGGCCGAGCCGCGGGCGAAGAAGCCGCGCTCCGACCGCTCCGCCAGCTCGGCGAAGGGGTTCTCCTCCGGGTTGACGTCGACCAGGGCGGCGCCGCGCTGGAAGGCGATGCGGCCGATCTGCATGGGCAGGTTGGTGGCGCCGCTGGTGCCGACCACCAGCAGCAGGTCGGCCGCCGCCGCGGCACGCAGCGCCGAGTCCATCGAGTAGTTCTCCTCGTCGTAGCACTCGTCGAACCAGAGGACGTGCGGGCGCAACCAGCCGCCGCAGCGGGGGCAGGTGAGCGCGGCCCGGTCGGCGGGGGCCAGCGGGGCGTCCCTGGCCCGCTCGCCGAGGTCGGGCTGGTCGACCCGGCCCAGGCCGCACTCGGCGGCGCAGCGGACCCAGGCGGCGTCGCCGTGGATGGCGAAGACCCGCCTCGAGCCGGCCCGCCGGTGGAGCCCGTCGATGTTCTGGGTGACGAGCGTGAAGCGGGTCCCCAGGCGCCGCTCCAGGTCCACCAGCGCCGCGTGGCCGGCGTTGGGCTGCGCCGCGCGGCAGACGCCGAAGCGGTAGAGGTACCAGCGCCAGACCTCCTCCGGCCTCCGGTCGAACATCTCCCGGGTGGCCATCTCCTGCGGCAGGTAGTTGCGGGAGCCCACCACCCAGTACCCCTCCTGGCCCCGGAAGGTGGGGATGCCGCTCTCGGCGGAGATGCCGGCGCCGGTGAGCGCCACCACCCGCCCCTGCGCCGACCGGACGTCCTCGAGGATCCTGGCGAGCCTGGGTTCCATGGGGACAGGATATCGTCCGGGGCCGATCCGGTGAATCCGCCGGGCGGGGTGCCGGCGTCCAAGGGAGTGGACCGGCCACCTCGGCCGGCAAGGAGCTGAACCACATGGAGCTGAACGAGATGTTCGTGGCCCTCGGCGTCCCGCTCGGCGCCTTCTTCATGGCGGTCGCCATCGTGGCGCTGGTCGGGTACTTCAAGCACCAGGCCCGCACGCAGCGCGCCGGGCTGATCCGGCTCGCCCTCGAGCGGGGCCAGCCCCTGCCGGCCGGGCTGCTGGACGAGCCCGGCCCGGCCCGCAACGACCTCGCCAGCGGGATCCGGACCCTCTTCGCCGGCCTGGGCATCGGCCTCTTCCTCTGGCTCCTCAAGCCGGAGCGCCCGCTCTGGGCGGTGGGGCTGATGGTCGCCATCATCGGCCTGGGGCAGCTGGCCGCCCACGCCGCCACCGCCCGGAAGGCGCCCGCGCCCCCCGGCGACCCCGCCGCCTGACGCGCCGAAGTCCGGATGCCGCGGTCCGACACCGAGCTGGTGGCGAGCGTCCTGGCCGGGGACGACCGCCGCGCCTTCGCCGAGCTGGTGGGCCGCCACCAGTCGTCGGTGCGCGGCCTGCTGCGCCGCCTCACGGCGGGCGACGCCGCGCTGGCCGACGACCTGGCCCAGCAGGTCTTCGTGACCGCCTGGCGCAAGCTCGGGAGCTGGCGCGGCGGCGCCAGGCTCTCCACCTGGCTCTACCGGATCGCCTGGAACGCCTGGGCCTCGCAGGCCCGGCGCGCGCCGCCGGTGGAGCCGCCGCCGCCCGAGCCGGCCCGCCCCGCCGACGACGCGGCCCTCGATCGCCGCGACCTGGCCCGCGCCCTCGCGCAGCTGCGCCCCGAGGAGCGGGCGGCGCTGGCCGTCACCTACGGCCAGGAGCTGACCCACGAGGAGGCGGCCGACCTGCTCGGCTGCCCGGTGGGCACGCTCAAGAGCAACGTGCTGCGCGGCAAGGAGAAGCTCCGGCGACTGCTGGTGCCGGAGCCGGAGGCGACCGCATGACCCGCGACCCCGTCGACGACCTGCTGGACCAGGCCACCTCGCTCCCCGACGACGGCTTCACCGCCCGCGTCATGGCGGCGCTGCCGCCGGAGCGCACCGCCCCCGGGCGGCTGGAGCGGGCGCTGCGGGTGCTGGCCCTCGGCGCCGCGGCGGCGGTGCTGGCGCCCGAGGCCGGCTCGCTGGCGCGGGCCGTGGCCGCCGGCTCGGAGCGGCTCGGCGAGGGGCTGGCCCGGGCGCTGGCCGCGGCCGGCGGGCCGCTCCCGTCCGAGGCCGGGCTGCTGGCGGTGGGGCTGGCCCTGGTCGCGACCGCGCTCGGCAGCTGGCTGGTGGCCGACCCGGGCTGACGGCCCCACCGTCCCGCTGGCGTCCCGGCCGGGACACCGCTAGATGGGATGGATGTCCAGCGCCCTCACCGACGGCATCCGCGTCGAGGTCCGCAGCGACTACCGGCCCGACCGCTCCGATCCCCGGCAGCGGCGCTGGCTCTTCACCTACACCGTCACCATCCGCAACGAGGGGACCTCGCCCGCGCAGCTGACCTCGCGCCGCTGGCTCATCACCGACGGCGCCGGGCAGCAGGAGGAGGTGGCGGGCGAGGGGGTGGTGGGGCACCAGCCGCGGCTCGAGCCGGGGCAGGCCTTCGAGTACACCAGCTTCTGCGTGCTCCCCACCAGCCACGGCTCCATGCGCGGCAGCTACCGGATGGTGCGCGACGACGGCGCCGCCTTCGACGCCGAGATCGCCCCCTTCTCGCTGGTGGTCCCGGGGACCCTCAACTGAAGGTGCGGGCGGCTCGGCCGCTACCAGTACTTCTCGACGTGGACCTGGCCGGGGCGGCCCTTCTCGTGGACGGTGAACCCCTCGCCGGTGAGCAGGCTGGTCATGTCCTCGATCATGAGCGGGCTGCCGCACAGGAAGACGTGGGTGTCCCGCGCCGTCGGCTTCCGGCCGAAGGCCCGCTCCAGCGCCCCACCCTTCCAGAGCGACTGGACGTGGCCGGTGGCGCCGCCCCAGGCGGTCGGCTCCTCGGCGGGCCGGCTGACGATGGGCAGGTAGGCGAAGTTGGGGCAGACCCGCGACAGCGTGGTCAGCTCGGCGGTGTAGCCGAGATCCCAGGAGTGGCGCGCGCCCAGCAGCACGGCGATGCGCCGGCTCGGGTTGGCGGTGATCCCGGTCCGCAGCATGCTCATGTAGGGTGCCAGGCCGGTGCCGGTGGCCACCATCACCACGTCCTGGTCGACCGGCACCTCGGCCAGCGTGAAGAGGCCGGTGATCTTCGGCCCCAGCCAGAGGCGCCCGCCCGGCTGGAGCGCGAAGAGGCGCGGCGTCAGCTCGCCGGAGCGGACCAGCGTGACGAAGAGCTCGAGGTGCTCCCCGGGCAGCGAGGGCGAGGCGATCGAGTAGGCGCGCCGGATGAAGCGCCCGGGATCGCCCCCCGCCTCCTCCGGATCGGCCAGCGGCGTGCGCGGGGCGCTGGCCGGCAGCCCCACCACCGCGAACTGGCCGGGCTGGAAGACCGGCACCGGGCCGGCCTCCGGGGCGATGCGGAGCACCATCAGCCCCGGGGCCAGGTCGATCCGCTGGGTGACCACGGCGTTGAGCTCGACGTTCTTCACCGGGGACCTCCCCTCACGTGGCGCCCCCCGGCTTGCGCAGCAGCTCGTCGAGCAGCTCCTGCTGGGTGACGATCTTCTGGCGCAGCATGATGCGGAGCAGGGCCGCCGCCACCTGCGAGGGCTTGACCGGCAGCGGCACGTCGTCCTGCCCGGCCGCCAGCCGCTCCAGCGCGTCGAGCACCACGATCTCCTTGGGCGTCAGCGGCCGGAGCGCGAGCCGCCCCTCGACCAGCTCCTCCTCGAGGATCACCTCCGGGACCGGCGGCGGGTGGGCCGGTGGCCGGGGTGGGGCGTCCGTGCGCGGCCTCGCCGGGACGGCCGGCGTCCCGCCCGCGCCCGTCGCCGGCGCGGCGGTGGGCGACGGCGCCACCCGCGGGTGGCCCGGGGCGGGAGCCGGGGCCTGGGCCGGGCGCGCCGGCCGGGCCGAGGGGAGCGGGAGCGGCGTCAGCTCCACCTCCTCGACCTGCTCGCGCGGGTCGAAGCCGCCCGGGGGGACGGCGCCGAGCAGCGCGGCGCGGGCGTCCCTGACGGCCTCCGGGGGACGCGGGGCGCCCGTCGGCCCGGGGCGCGGAGCCCGCTGCATCTGCTTCTCGAGGACCTCGGTGGAGCCGCCGCCGAACGGGTCGGCCAGCGGCGGCAGGAACTCGCCGCTCACCTCGGTGTCGAGGGAGATGGCCTCCAGCTGCTGCGAGTCGGACGGGTAGTAGGTCCGGATGGCCTCGGCGATCTCGCGATCGCCGCCGATGCAGACCTTGACCCGCCGATTGGTGCGGAAGCGCAGCTCGTCGGAGATGCCGAGGTTGGTCGGGTCCGCCATGGCCACCGTGAGCGTGGACTGGTCCGCCGCCATGGGGAAGAGGGCGTGGCGCACCGCGAAGTCCTTGCCGACCAGCTTGAGCGCCGCCTCCAGGGCGAGCGGCTCGAGCGAGCCCAGGCGGGCCACCTCGTAGCCGAGCGTGCGGGCCAGCGCCTCGACGATGGCCGCCTCGCTGGTGAGCTTCAGGTCGAGGATGGCCTGGCCGAGCTTGCCGCCCCAGCGGCGCTGGTGGCCCAGCGCCGAGTGCAGCATGGTCTCGTCGATCACGCCCGCCTCGATGAGCAGCTCCCCCAGTCGTTTCTTGGCCGCCATCGGCAGCAATGTAGCGCCGCCATCGGGCCGGGTCGAGCCGGCCGCCGGCCGGTCCCCGGGCGGGTGACCCCTTCGAAGAGGCCCCGGCCGCGCCGGCCCTACCTGGCCCCCTCGGTGCGCGTGGCGATGGCCAGCCGCTGCAGCCCGATCCGGCGGGCCAGCTCCATCACCGCCACCACCCGGCCATGGGCCACGCCCTCGTCGGCCTGGATCAGGACCAGGGTGTCGGGGTTCTTCTCGGCCGAGGCGGAGAGCATGGAGCGCAGCTCCGGCTCCTCCACCACCTTGCCGCCCACCACCACCCGGCCGTCGGCGAGGATGGCGATGGAGACGTTCTGCGCCACCGCCGCGTCCCCCTTGCCCCCCTTGGGCAGCGTCACCTTGAAGCCGCCCTTGTCGGCGCCAGCCTCGGTGATGGCGGTGGTGGTCACCATGAAGATGATGAGCAGCACCAGGAAGATGTCGGTGAGCGGCGTGATGTTGATGTCGGCGAAGATGGATCCGTCCCCATCGCCCTCCCCCTCGTGGCCGCCGCCGCTCGGGCCTCCCAGCGCCACGGTCAGCCCTCCCCGCCGGCGGCCCGGGCCGGCGCGCCGGCCCGGAGCGAGGGCAGCAGCTCCTTGACCAGCTCCAGGTACTCCTCGGTGAGGAGCCGGAGCTGCAGCGTCAGCTGCTGCACGTGGGTGTTGAGGACGTTGAAGAGGACCACCGCCAGCACCGCCACGGCGATGCCGGCCGCGGTGGTGATGAGCGCCTCCGAGATGCCGGCCGACACCACGGCGAAGCCGCCCTGGCCGGTGTGGGCCATGTCGTGGAAGGCGTTCATGATGCCGACCACGGTGCCGAACAGGCCGACGAAGGGCGCCGTGGCGCCCACGGTGCCGAGGATCCAGAGGCCGCGCCGCATCCGCAGGGTGACCCGCTGCCGCTCGCGCTCCACCGCCGCCATGATCCGGTCGGCGTTCGGCTCCGCGGCCGGGCGTCCCGCCAGCGAGCCGCCCTTGGGCGTGAGGGCCACCAGCGCCGCCAGGAAGACCTCGGCGGCCATCGAGGTGGAGCGCTCGCACTGGGCCCGGCCGTCGTCGAGGTCGCCGCGGAACAGCGCCCGGCCCACCGCGTCGGCCAGCGAGCGCGCCTTGTCGCCGAAGCCCCACAGGGCGATGGTCCGCTCCACCGCCGCCGCCACGGCGATGACCGAGCAGGCGATGATCACCCAGAGGGAGAAGCTCGACTTGACGAGCTGCAGGAGGTTCTGGTCCACGATGGCTCCGGGGTGCGGCGGTGAGGGGGGATCCTAAGGCGCGGGCGGGTCGAGATCCACGACCCGGGCGCCGGCGGGGGGATCGGGTCGGAACAGGGACGGGTCGACGGGCCGGTTCACCTCCAGCTCGCGCCAGTGGAGCGTGAGGGCCACGTCGGCCTGGGGCAGGCGCGCCGACAGGTCGGTGGGGAGGCGCAGGCCGGCCCGGGTGCGGTGGACCGAGAACTCGGCCTCGAGCCCGGCCGGCACCTCGCCCCCGGCGGTGAGGCGGCGCACCCGCGAGGCCAGGATGGCGGCGCCCGGGCCCACCTCCAGCCGCTGCAGCAGGTCGCCCTGGCGCAGGGTGAGGACCACCACCCCGTCGCCCGCCTCGGCCGCCACCGCCGGGCCGTCGAGCAGCGGCGCCGAGCCGCACAGCAGCGTCACCAGCTCCTCGGGGGCGAGCGGCACCGGCACCAGCCTGGCCAGGTTGGCGGGCGTGGCCGCGCCCCGCATGAAGGTCCGCTGGCGGGCGTCGTAGAGGGCGAGGCGCCCGTCCTCCACCGCCAGCAGCGCCACCACGTTGCCGAAGAAGTCGTAGGCCTCGACCCGCACCCGGCCCGGGCGCTCGGCCACCAGGAACTGCTCCGCCCCGCCGCTGCCGCCGGGCGAGTCGACGCCCACCCGGGCCCGTCCCTGCACGCTCACCACCCGGGCCTGCGCCGCCTTCACCGCCTCCAGCAGCTGGGCCGGGTCGAGCGAGAGGTCGGGCGGCGGCCGCCGCGGGTGGCAGCCGGCCAGCAGCACCAGGGCGCCGGCCGCGACCCGCCGGGCCACCGGGCCCGGCCTCACGCCTGCTCCAGGGCCTGGGTGAGGTCGGCCAGCAGGTCGCCGGCGTCCTCCAGCCCCACCGAGACCCGCAGCAGGCCGCGGTCGATCCCCTGCGCCGCCAGCTCGGCGTCGGTGGCGTTGCGGTGGGAGGAGATGACCGGGATGGAGGCGAGGCTCTCCACGCCGCCCAGCGAGGAGGCCCTCGCCACGATGCGGAGCGCGTCGTGGACGCGGCAGCAGGGCTCGAAGCCGCCCTTCACCGAGAGCGACAGGACGCCGCCGCCGCCGCGCAGCTGGCGGCGCGCCAGGTCGTGGTCGGGGTGGGAGGGGAGGAACGGGTAGTGCACCCGGGCCACCCGGGGGTGGTGCTGCAGCGCCTCGGCGAGGCGCAGGGCGGTGGCGTTCTGCCGCTCGACGCGGATCTCCAGGGTCTTCATGCCGCGGATGAGGTCGTAGGCCACCGCCGGGTCCATGGTGCCGCCGGCGGTCCGGCGCACCTCCAGAACCGGCGCCAGCGCCGCCTTGTTCCCGGCCACGGCGCCCGCCAGGTGGTCGCAGTGGCCGTTCAGGTACTTGGTGGCGCTGTGGATGACCAGGTCCACGCCCAGCGCCGCCGGCCGCAGGTTGACGGGGGTGGCGAAGGTGGCGTCCACCATGGAGAGGATGCCGCGGGCCCGGCAGGCCGCCGCCACCGCGGCCACGTCGACCACCCGCAGGGTGGGGTTGGTCGGGGTCTCGAAGAGCAGCGCCCGGGTCCCCGGCGGCGCCGCCGCGGCCGCCTCGGCGAGGCGGTGGATGGGGACCTCCAGCACCTTCACGCCGAAGCGGGCCAGGATGGTCCGGGCCAGCCGGGTGGTCTGGCCGTAGATGGTGTCGGCCACCAGCAGCGTGTCCCCGGCCGCCAGGCAGGCCACCAGCGCCGCGTGGATGGCCGCCATCCCCGAGGCGAAGAGGGCGGCCTGCTCGGTCCCCTCCAGCAGCGCCACCTTCCGCTCGGCGGCGATCACGGTGGGGTTCTCCAGGCGCGAGTAGAGCCACTTGCCGTCGGGCGCGTCGAGGTAGGCGGCCGCGTCGGCCGCCGAGCCGAAGCGGTAGGTGGTGGTCTGGAAGATCGGCGTGTTCACCGCGGGTACGGACCAGACCTGGTCCTCGCCGCCGTGGACCGCCAGGGTGCCGAGCTTCGGGTGGGGCATGTGGGGCTCTCCGGAACGCCGGCGCGTCGCCGCCGGAGGGCGACGCTTAGAACAGGCGCGCCCGCTTGTCGAGCCACTCCCGGGCGCGCCGCCTCGCCACCGCCTGCTCCGGCCCCCGCTCGGCGGCGTCGGGCGCGGCCAGCACCTCGCCGAGCAGCCGCTCGAAGCCGGCCCGGTCCTGCAGCAGCACCGAGAGGGTCCGGGCCTCGTCGATCCGCCGCCACGGCTCGTCGGGGAAGAGCTGGCCGGCCCGCTCGAAGCGGGCCTGCGCCGCCCCGGCCCCGCCCCCGGCCGCGGCCGGCAGCATCGCCGACCAGGCCCCCAGCGCCCGCAGCGGGCCGCCCGCCTCCAGCCGCTCGTCGAGGGCCGCGGCCCGCGCCATCAGCGCCAGCGCCTGGTCCTTCACGGCCAGCACCGCGGCCGGGCCGGTCCCCTGCGCCACCCCGAAGCGGCCCAGCGCCAGCCAGTAGAGCGGCTCGGCGCCGGACGGCTCCACCAGCGCCGCCGCCTCGGCCAGCGGCCGGCCCTGGTCCACCGCCGCGGCGAAGCGCGGCGAGGCGGTCCGCAGCGCCCGCTCGGCGGCGCGCGAGGAGGCGTCGTGCGCGGCCAGCGCCTCGGCCGGCAGCGCGGCGGCCAGCGCGCGGAACCCCTCGGCGCGGGCCAGCCGCAGCTCGACGGCCGGATCCCCGGGACGCGCCGCGGCGGCGCGCCGCCAGGCCGCGAGGGCGACCTGCAGGCCGGCCGGATCGGCGCGGCGGGGCCAGGCGGCGTCCCCCTCGGCGAGGGCGGCCTGGACGGCCTCGGCGCTGCTGGCCGGGGCGGGGCGCTCCGCCGGCCCGCCCGGGCAGCCGGCCACGGCGAGCAGCAGGCCGAGCGCGAGGGCGCGGCGCCTCACGGCTCGCCCTACCTCCGCTTCTTGCCGGCGGGCTTCCGGGCCGGCTTCCGCGGCGCCGGCCTGCGGGCGGGCTTCCGGGCCGCCTTCCTGGCCGCCTTCCGCGGCGCCGGCTTCCTGGCGGCGGGCCTGGCCGGGGCCGCCTTCTTCCCGGCCGCCTTCACGGGCGCCGGCCTGGCCGGCGGGCTCGCCTTGGCCTGGGGACGGGCCGGCGCGGTGGGCCTGGGGGCGACCGCCCCCGGCGGCGGGGCCGGCGGCGCGATGGGGCGGGCGGGCTGGAGCGCGCGCGGCACCGGCGGCGGCCGCGGCGGCATGGCGCGGCTCAGGCGGGCCAGCCGCGCCTCCTCCTCGGCCGGCGTCACGTGGAGCGCGGGCTGGCCGGCGCGCTGCCGGGCCTCGTCCTCGGACGAGTAGTAGAGCTGGTAGGTGGCCAGGCCGCGCGTCACCAGCTCGCCGCGCTGGTTCTCCGCCCAGAGCTCGAGGTCGATGGTGTAGGCGTCGCCCGGCTCGAAGCGGCGGTCCACCACCCGCCCGCGCGCCGTGAGGACGTCGCCGGGCCAGATGAACTTCACCAGCCGGGACTGGAGCCTCTTGAGGCGCGCCCCGCGGGTCCAGTCGGTGGCCAGCTCGGCGAGGAAGCCCATGCCGATGGTGCCCGGCGCGAAGGCGCTGGGGAAGCCGGAGGCGCGGGCGTGCGGCTCGTCGATGTAGAGCGGGTTCCAGTCGCCGGCGGCCCCGACGTAGCGGGCGATCTGCAGGCGATCGACCGGCGGCTTGACCAGCGGCGGGAGCTCGTCGCCCACCTTGACGGCCTCGAAGTAGAGCTGGCGCACGTTGATGGTCATGGTCCCCTACCCCCGCCGCAGGATGAAGGTGGCCCGCGACCGGAAGACCAGGACGCCCTGCTCGTCGCGCCCCTCGTCCTCGATGACGATGACGTCCATCGGGCCGCTGGGGCCGGAGCGCTCCTGCACGTCGGCCACCTTGCTGCGGACCGTGAGCCGGTCGCCGGCCACGATGGGGCGGCCGAACTCGAAGGCCTGCTCGCCGTGGAGCATCGAGCGCGTGCCGAGGTCGAGCGAGTGGCGGAAGCGCTCGCCCCAGCCCAGCGTGAGCGCGAAGGTGGCCGGCGCCACCAGCCCCGGGTAGCCGGCGGCGCGGGCCGCCACCTCGTCGAGCGCCAGCGGGTTGGGATCGCCCAGCGCCTCGGCGAAGCGCCGGATGGCCCCCTTCTCCACCTCGTGGAGGACGGGCTCGCTCTGGCGGCCGATGAGGGACTTGTCGAGCATGGTGGCTCCGGGCCTAGCGCCCTGCCGGCAGGTCGAGGACCGTGATCAGGCCTCGCCGCTCGGTGATGGCCAGCGCCGCGTGCACCACGGCGTTGGCGGTGGCCGCCTCGCCCGGGATCCCCCCGGGCACCACCGCGCGCAGCGGCGGATCGGCGTCGATCTCCACCTCGTCGCGCGGCTCTTCCGCGCCGAGGGCGAACTGCAGCTCCAGCCGGACCACTTCCCGGCCCTCCGCGAAGGCGCGCGCCACCTGCTGGACGCCCGCCACCTGCCCGGCCTTGACCCCGTGGGCGTCCTCGTCGGCGAGCAGCGGCGTCAGCTCCTCGTCCACCTCGTCGAACTCCAGCCCGCAGCCCACCGCCACCAGCGCCGCCGACTCGGCCAGGCCGACGTGGCCCACCTGGCCGCGCTCCTCGGCCGCCTCGAAGGCCGCCGGATCGAGGCCGATGCCGAGCTTGCCCCGCAGCGCGTCCCGGCGCCCGGCCACGTCCACCACCCGCAGGCCGCGGACGTGCCGCACCTCGCCCAGCACCTGCGCCAGCACCGCCGGCAGCCGGTCCAGCGAGAAGCCGGGGTTCACGCCGGTGCCGACCACCGCCACGTCGTGGGCCTCGCAGAAGAGGTCGAGCGCGTCGGCCTCCGACTCGTGGTGGAGCCAGGGCCAGGCCAGCTCCTCGCAGGTGGAGACCACCGAGCAGCCTGCCTTCACCGCGCGTCGAATGACGGGGAGCGCCGCCTCGAAGGAGGAGGTGGTGGCCATGAGGACCACGCCGCCGCGGGCCTCGATGAAGGCGGGGGCCGGGTCGGCGCCGACGGTGAGCCCGCCGGCCGGGCGGCCGAGCAGCTGGTCGAGCTTCTTCCCGGCCAGGGCCGGCGCGGTGTCGATGGCCCCCACCAGCCGCAGCTCCGGGCGCGCGAGGACGGCCCGGGCGATCCCCCGCCCGACCTCGCCGAGCCCCATGAGCACGACCGGAATGGCTGCTTCGGCCACGACCGCCCTCCACGCCTCGAATCCAGGGTCCGGGAATGTCCGGATCTCCGAAGGTTGACGCACCTTTATAGGGCATCGCCCAAACCCCTATCAAGAAAAGCAGGAGGTTCCGGCGGATCGCGACCCGCCCGGGGCGTGAATCGGCCCCGGCTCGATTCGACTCAGGCGTGGTGCGTCAAGTGGCCGATACGACAAGTCAATATTGCAGTTCGAGGCGGCCGTCAGCCCTTGATGAGGCGCTCCAGCAGCTGCCGGGCCGCCGGATCGGACCAGTCCATGTCGCCGATGACGTAGGCGGCGATTCGTCCTGACTTGTCCACGATGTAGCTCTCCGGGAACTTCACGTCGTCGGGGGAACAGGCGCCCCGGCCCGTGCAGTACCAGGGGCGGACCGTCTGGCGCGCCTCCGGGTCCAGCGCCACGGTGACGCCGGCGGGGAGCCGGCCGCCCTGCTCCGGGCTCTTGAAGAACTGCTTCACCAGGTCCACCGACTCGTCGACCGAGACCGCCACCATCCTGAACTTCCCGGGGTGGCGGGCGACGAGCTCCTGGCCCAGCTTCACCATGCTCGGCATCTCCTTGCCGCAGGGCGGGCACCAGGTGGCCCAGAAGTTCACGAAGACCACCTGCCCCTTCAGCCGGGCCAGGTCGACGCGGCCGCCGTCGACGGTGGGCAGGCTGAGCGGTGGCGCCACCGGCGGCGCCTTGGAGAGGAGCAGCTGGCCGAAGACCAGCGGCTCCGCGGCCGGCGCGCTGGGCGGGGGCGGCGCCGGGGACGCCAGGGGCGGGGGGGCCGCCCGGGCCAGCTGCTCCACCTGGTGGGTCGCGTCCCACGCCATCCAGGCGGCGCCGGCGAGGGCCACCGCGAAGATCCCCACGGCGAGGAGGGCCTGCCGGCTGGGCTTTCTCGGTTCGGTCTGGGCCATGATCCGGGCTTATGCCACGGACGCGCCGCTTGCCGCCACCGGCCCGGCGGGCGAGACTCGAGCCCGATGCGCGGCCTCATGGGCAGCTTCGCGATCCTCCCGCTCCACGACCTGCTCGAGGTGCTCTCGCGGCGCGGGCTGGCGGGGACGCTCACCTGCGAGCGCGGCACCGTCAAGAAGTCCATCCAGCTCGTCGGCGGCAATGCGGTGGGGGCCTCCTCCAACGACGCTCGCGACCAGCTCGGCCAGCTGCTCGTCAACTTCAACCACCTCGACGAGGCCGCCATGCAGCGGGCCATCCAGGTGCAGGAGGAGACGCGCGTCCGCATCGGCCGGGTGCTGGTGATGATCGGCCTGGTCCCCGCCGAGGTGGTGCGCGAGATGCTGGCCCTCAAGATCCGCGAGACCCTCCTCGACGTCCTGCTCTGGGAGTCGGGGCTCTTCCACTTCGACGACACGCCGCCGGCACCGGTCGACGAGCTCGACACCTCGGTGCCGCTCAGCGAGGTGCTGCGCGAGGCGGAGTTCCGCGCCACGGCCTGGAACGCCTTCCGCGGCGAGTTCCCCACCGGCGTGGGCACGCTGGAGGTGGACGACGCCCGGGTGCCCCCCAGCCTGGCCGCCGACACCGTGGACGGCCGGCTGCTGCGGCTGGCGCGGGAGGGACGGACCATCGACGAGATCGGGCTGGCGCTGCGGGCCACCGACTTCCACCTCTACCAGCGGCTCTACGCGCTGGCCCGGCAGGGGATGCTCCGCGCCGCCCCCACCCGCCAGGCCGGCGCGGCGCCGGTCCAGGTCGGGCCGGGGCTGGCCGAGCTGGTCGAGCGGGCCCGCGGGCTGGTCGCCGACGGGCGGGCCGACGACGCCGAGCTGGTGGCCACCCGGGCGGTGGCGCTGGCGCCCGGGTCCGCCGAGGCCCACGCCGTGCTGGTGGAGGCGGAGCGGCTCCTCTCCCACCAGCTCCGCGCCGACCTGCTGGAGCCCGGGCGGGTGGCCCGGCGGCTGGTCGACGCCGGCGCCATCGCCGGCCTGAAGCTCTCCAACGTCGACAAGTACCTGCTCTCCCGCTGCGACGGGCAGCGCACCGTGAAGCAGGTGGCGCAGATGGCGCCGCTGCGCGAGCTGGACGTGCTCAAGGCGCTGCGGCGGCTCGCCGACGGCGGCGTGATCGAGCTGGGGTGAGGACCCGTCAGCCCTCGGCCCCGCCCGGGCCCGCCACCAGGTAGGGGTTCTGGCCGAGCCGCCGGTAGCCGCGCTCCCCCACCATCAGGTCGAGGGCCAGGGTGGCCACGTCGTCGGCGAGCGGCTCGAGCTGCGGCCCCTGCTCCACGTAGAGCAGCTTCAGGAAGGCCTGGCAGCCGTCGCAGGCCTCGGCCCGGGCCGGCCCCGGGGCGCCCTCGAGGGCCAGGTAGGAGACCGCCGCGGAGGAGCGGCACAGCACGCACTGGGCCCGGGTGTGGTGCCACCAGGTGGCGCACAGGCCGCAGACCAGGTAGCGGAGCTTGTCGTCGCCCAGCACCACCCCGACCGTCGGCGAGGACCCGCAGATCGGGCAGCCCTCCCCGGCGCGCGCCACCGCCGCGGGGGCGATCCCGGCGGCCAGGCCGGTGAAGGCCACCTGCAGCGCCGCCCCGGCGAACGGCGCCACCGCGACGTCGAGCGGGCCGGCTCGCCCCGCCAGCAGCCGCTCCGCCAGCCCGTCGAGGTCGGCCGGCGGGAGCCGCCCCAGCCGCTCCAGCGCGGCGTCGACCGGCGGCGGCGCCGCGACGCCGTCGAGCTCGGTGAGGAGCAGGCCCAGCGCCTCGCGCCAGGCGGGCGGCGGCGCGGCCAGGTCGAGGGGGAGGGCGCCGGCCGCCGGGGCCGGGGCCGGTGGCAGCCGGAGCCGCTCGGCCACCGCCCGCTGCGCCGTCGCCAGCCGCGCCAGCAGCGCCAGGTAGTCGCCGGCGGCGTGGCCCGGCGCCAGGGCCCCGAAGCGCGCGGCCCGCCGGGAGAAGAGCGGGGCCGCGCCGGGGTGCGGGCGCAGGTAGGGGACCTCGCCCAGCTCCCCGCCGCCGGTCAGGCCGCCCGCCGGCGCGGCCGGGCTCACCCGCCGCCCTTGCCGGTCAGGTCCCGCTCCCAGGCCGGGTGGTGGAACCTGGCCCAGGCCCGGCTCACGGTGCCGCGGATCATGGCGTCGATGGAGCCCCTGGTCCAGATGGCCGCGTAGACGTGGATGCCGATCCCCACGAACATGACGAAGGCGCAGACGGAGTGGATGAGCCCGGCGGCCCGGCGGGCCCCGGCCGAGAAGTGGGGCGCGAACCAGGGCTGCCAGAGCATCACCCCGGTGGCCGCCAGCGCGGCGATGAGCGGGACCATCGACCAGTACATGAGCTTCTGCCCGGCGTTGTACTTGTGGGTCTGCCCCACGTCGGGGTGCTCGTTGCGCATGTAGGCGGCCATGTGCGCCACCCACTTCGAGTCGTCGGGCCGCCAGCGGTTGTCGGCCATCAGCAGCGCTGCGTACGGGTAGAAGAGGATCACCAGCGCCACGCCCGCCAGCGGGTGGATGAAGCGCATCAGCGACCCGCCCCCGAAGACGCCGGAGAGCCAGAAGAAGAACGGCGAGAAGAGGGCCAGCCCGGAGAGGAAGAGGAAGGTGAAGGCGATGGCCACCGCCCAGTGGGCGACGCGCGCGCCGTTGCTGTGGCGGAGGATGAGGTCCTTGCCGGAGCCGGTCATGGCTTCACCCCCTGCTGGTCCTCGGGCGGCACTTCCAGCGGCCCGCGGCGCATGTAGTGGAGGATGCCGGCGGCCAGCACCGCGAACATGGTGGCCACGCCGGCGGCGCGGGCCAGGCCGCTGCGCCAGACCTGCAGCAGCGGGCCCACCCGCGGGTTGGCGGGCAGGCCATAGGCCTCCGGCCGGTCGCCGTGGGGCAGCACCAGCACCACGTGCGTGCCGCCCACCCCCTTGGGATCGTAGACCGCCGCCCTGGCGAAGCCCCGCTCCCGCAGGTCCTCCAGCCGGTGCTCGGCCTGGAAGACCATGTCCTCCTTGGAGCCGAAGGAGAGGGCCTGCGTCGGGCAGGCCTTCACGCAGGCCGGCTCCAGCCCCACCGTGACCCGGTCGGAGCAGAGGGTGCACTTGTAGACCTTGGCGTCCTTGGCGGAGAGGCGCGGGATGTGGAACGGGCACCCCGCCGTGCAGTAGCCGCAGCCGATGCACTGGTCCTGCTGGAAGTCGACGATGCCGTTGGAGTACTGCACGATGGCGCCCGGGGGCCGGGCAGGCCTTGAGGCAGCCCGGGTCCTGGCAGTGCAGGCAGCCGTCCTTGAGGATGAGCCACTGCAGCCGGCCGTCGATGACCTCCTCGGTGAAGCGCATCAGCGTCCAGGACTGGTCGGAGAGGTCGGGCGGGCTGGTGTAGAAGCCCTCCTGGACCCCCACCACGTCGCGCAGGTCGTTCCACTCCATGCAGGCCGACTGGCAGGCCTTGCAGCCGATGCAGCGCGAGAGGTCGATGAGCTTGGCCACCTCCAGCGTGCTGCGCGCCTGCGGTGGCGTGGAGGTGCTGGCCGAGCGGCTGACGACGTCGAGTGACATGAGTGCCATGGCGCGCCTCAGGCCTTCTGGACGTCGACCAGGAACGCCTTGAACTCCGGCGTCTGGATGTTGGCGTCGCCCACGAACGGCGTGAGCGTGTTGACCAGGTACCCTGGCCTGGTCAGCCCCTCGAACCCCCAGTGGATGGGCAGCCCGACGGTGTGGACCTCCTGTCCCTCGACGGTGAGGGCGTGGATGCGCCTGGTCACCAGCGCCTTCACCTTGATCTGGCCGCGCCTGGAGCGGACCACGACCCGCTCGCCGTTGCGGATGCCCCGCAGCCTGGCCAGCTCCTCGCCGATCTCCACGAAGGCCTCCGGCTGCAGCACCGCGCCGATCCGCGTGTGCTTGGTCCAGAAGTGGAAGTGCTCGGTGAGCCGGTAGGTGGTGGCCACGAAGGGGAAGTCCTTGGCGGTGCCGAACTTCTCGCGGTCCCCCTGGTAGACCCGGGCGGCCGGGTTGGAGAGCGTCTTCCCCGCCCCCCTGGGCGAGAACGGGTTGACGGAGAGTGGCGTCTCGAACGGCTCGTAGTGCTCCGGGAACGGCCCCTCGGCCATGCCGCCCAGGGCGAAGAGCTTGCCCACCCCCTCGGCGTTCATGATGAAGGGCGACATGCCCTCCTCGGGCGGCGCGTCGATCTTGAAGTCGGGCACGTCGGGGCCCACCCACCTCGTGCCGTTCCAGGAGAGGTACTTGCGGGCGGCGTTCCACGGCTTGCCGGCCGGGTCGGCCGAGGCGCGGTTGTAGAGGATGCGCCGGTTGGCCGGCCAGGCCCAGGCCCACCCCAGGGTGTTGCCCAGGCCGGTGGGATCGGCGGCGTCGCGCCGGGCCATCTGGTTCCCGTTCTGGGTCCAGCTCCCGCAGAAGATCCAGCAGCCGCAGGCGGTGGTGCCGTCGGCCTGCAGGTGGGCGAAGGTGGCCAGCTGCTCCCCCGCCCTGGCCAGCGCCTTGGCCTTGTCCTTGGGGTCGGGGATGTCGGCCAGCGCCCTGCCGTTGAACTCGCGGGCCAGCTCGTCGGCCGAGGGAGCGCGGGGCTGCAGGTAGGGCCACGGCATCTTGACGATGGGATCCGGGAAGGTGCCGCCCTCCTTCTGGTAGAGGGCCCGCACCGCCATGAAGATCTCCGCCATGATCTCGGGGTCGCCCTTGGCCTCGCCGGGAGGCTCGGCCGCCTTCCAGTGCCACTGCAGCCAGCGGCCGCTGTTGGTGAGCGAGCCGTCCTCCTCGGCGAAGCAGGTGGAGGGGAGGCGGAAGACCTCGGTGGGGATCGACTTGCTGTCGACGTCGTTGAACTCGCCGGCGCTCTTCCAGAAGGTGGAGGTCTCGGTCGAGAGCGGGTCGATCACCACCAGGTACTTGAGCCTGGAGAGGGCGGCGGTCAGCTTGCCCTTGTCGGGGACCGAGGCCAGCGGGTTGAAGCCCTGGCAGAAGTACCCGTTGATCTTCCCCTGGTGCATCAGCTCGAAGGCCGCGAGGATGTCGTAGGTCTTGTCGTTCTTGGGCAGCCAGTCGAAGCGGAAGTCGTTCTCCCGGGTCGCCTCGGCGCCGAACCAGGCCTTGAGCAGGGAGACGAAGAACTTCGGGTAGTTCTGCCAGTAGTTCATCTGCCCGGGACGCAGCGCCCTGGGCGTCTTCTTCTCCAGGTAGGTCTTGAGGTCCGGCTCCTTCTCGCTGGGGAGCGTGAGGTAGCCGGGGAGCAGGTGGCTCATGACGCCCAGGTCGGTGAGCCCCTGGATGTTGGAGTGGCCGCGCAGCGCGTTCACGCCGCCGCCGGGGACGCCCATGTTGCCGAGCAACAGCTGGATGCAGGCGATGGCCCGGATGTTCTGCGAGCCGACGGTGTGCTGCGTCCAGCCCAGCGCGTAGAGGCTGGTCATGGCCCGGTCGGGGGCCGACGTGGAGGCGATGACCTTGCAGATCTCCAGGAACTCCGCGGCCGGCACGCCGGTGGTGCGGGCCACCAGCTCCGGCGTGTAGCGGGCGTAGTGGCGCTTCATGGCCTGGTAGACGCAGTCCGGATCCTGCAGCGTCGGGTCGACCCTGGCGTAGCCGTCCTTGTCGAGCTGGTAGGCCCAGGTGGCCTTGTCGTAGCTGCGCTTGCCCTCGTCGTAGCCGGTGAAGAGCCCGTCCTCGAAGCCGAAGTCCGGGCGCAGCAGGAAGGGGGCGTTGGTGTAGGAGCGGACGTACTCCTTCTGGATGGCGTCGTTCTCCAGCAGGTAGCGGATGACGCCGCCGAGGAAGGCGATGTCGGTGCCGGGGCGGATCTGCGCGAACCTGTCGGCCACCGCGGCGGTCCGCGTGAAGCGCGGATCGACCACGATGAGCCGGGCCTTGTTCTTGATCTTGGCCTCGATGACCCACTTGAACCCGCAGGGGTGGGCCTCGGCGGGGTTGCCGCCCATCACCAGCACCACGTCGGCGTTCTTGATGTCCGCCCAGTGGTTCGTCATCGCGCCACGGCCGAACGTCGGGGCCAGACCGGCCACCGTCGGGCCGTGTCAAACCCGCGCCTGGTTGTCCAGGGCGGTCATCCCCAGCGCCCGGATGACCTTGTTGGTGATGTAGCCCGCCTCGTTGGACGAGGCCGACGCCGCCAGGAAGGCGACGCTGGTCCAGCGGTTGACGGTGACGTCGCCGCTCTTCTGCAGGAAGTTCTGGTCGCGGTCGTCCTTCATGAGCCGGGCGATCCGGTTGATGGCGAACTCCCAGCTGACCCGCTTCCACTCGGTCTCGCCCGGCCCGCGGTACTCCGGGTACTTGAGCCGGTTGGGGCTGTGGATGAAGTCGAGCAGGGCCGAGCCCTTGGGGCAGAGCGTGCCGCGGTTGACCGGGTGATCGGGATCGCCCTCGACGTGGATGATCTCGGTGCGGGCGTTCTTCGACCCGTCGCCGAGGCCGTAGAGGATGATGCCGCAGCCGACCGAGCAGTAGGGGCAGGTGTTGCGCGTCTCCGAGGTCCGGGCCAGCTTGAACTGGCGCACCTCCGCCAGCGCGCGGGTGGGGGAGAAGCCGAGGGCGGCCAGGCTGCTGCCGGCCAGCCCCCCGGCGGTGACCTTCACGAACTGTCTGCGGGTGACGGCCATGCGCAGGACCTCCGAGGCGAGAGGACCAGCGATGCTAGGCAGGCGCGATGCGGGATCGGAAGGGGGAACGGGGTGAAAATGGGGTCCCCGCGCGACGCGGTGCGGCGCGTTGCGGTGGCGCACCGCGGCGTGGACGAGGGGGGCCGCGGACGTCGGGCTATGATGCCGCGGCGCCTCCCTCCATGACCGACCACGACACCGCGCGCGCCAGGCCTGCGCCATCGAGGGGGGCCCACCGCCGCGTCCTCCGCAACACCACCTGGCTGGTCGTGGCCCAGGCGCTGGGGGCGCCGCTCGCCATCGCGGTCAACGCCGTGATGGGCCGCCACCTGGGCGCCGTCGACTTCGGCTACATCTACCTGGCCAGCACCTTCGGCGGACTCGGCCTCCACCTGGTGGAGTGGGGCCAGTCCACCGCCCTCCCCGGCCTTGTGGCCGTGGACCGCGGCCGGGCCGGGGTGCTCCTGGGGAGCACCCTCGCCTGGCGCGCGGGCACCGCCATCCTGGTCTTCGGAGGGCTGGCGGCCGGCTGCCACCTGGCCGGGTGCGATCCGAGCCTGCAGGTGGCTGTGGCGCTGGTGGGCGCCGCCCTGGCCCTCGGATCGCTGGCGCGGGCCTGCCACGACGCGGTCCGCGGCCTGGAGCGCGTCGAGCTGGCCGCGCTGGCCATCGCCGGCCAGCCGCTGCTCACCGCCGCCATCGTTGTGCCCACCTTGCTCATGGGCGGCGGCCTCCGGGCGGCGCTCGGGGCGCAGGTGGTGGTGGCGGCGCTGGGGCTTGCGGCCCTGGCGCTGGCCTTGCGCCCCATGGGGATCTCCGGCCTGGCGATCCGGGGCGAGGCCATGCGTCAGGTGGTGCGGGCGGGATCGCCCTTCTTGGTGCTGGGTGTGGCCGGCGCCGTCCACCCCAACGTGGACGCGCTCCTGCTCTCCTGGCTGGCCCCGCCGGAGGTGGTGGGCTGGCACGCGGCTGCCATGAAGCTGGTGGGGGCGCTGGTCTTCCCTGCCTCCTCGCTCATCGCCGCGCTCTACCCCACGCTCTACCGGCTCCACGCCCAGGACCGCGAGACCTATCGCGCCACGGCCGTGGCGGCGCTCCGCACCGCCACCATCCTGGTGGTTCCGCTGGCCGCCGGCTGTGCGCTCTACCCCGAGGCCGGCGTGGCCATCTTCGGCGAGGCCGCCTTCGGTCCGGCCCTCGGCAATCTCCGGGCCCTCGCCCCCTACGTGCTCCTCCTCTACGGCTCGATGACGCTGGGCTGCAGCCTCTCCGCGGCCGGCCGCCAGCGACCCTGGGCGCTGCTCCAGCTCGGTGGCCTGGTCGTGGCCACGGTGCTCGATCTCCTCCTCATCCCATGGTTCCAGGCCCGCACCGGTAACGGCGGCCTCGGGGGTGGCCGCGTCCCTGGTGGCCTGCGAGGTGCTGATGCTGGCGGGAGCGGCCTGGCTCGCTCCGGCCGGCCTCATGGGGAGGACCCTGCTCTTCACGGCGCTGCGCGCCGCCGGCGCCGCGGCAGCGATGGTCCTGGCCGCCGGGCTGCTCCGCGGGCTGCCATCCATTCGTCGCGGCCCCGCTGTCGGTGGCTGGCCTACGCCGACGGCGCTGGCGACTCCTGGGCGGCCCGGAGGAGCTTCGGCGCGCTCCGCGAGCTCGGTCCGAGAACGCTTGGCCCGCTGGTCGCACACGCTGACTCCGCTGGGGGAGGACCGATCCGCGCGGAGCGCGGGTCGTCTGTCCTTGGGACTGCGAACCGTGGAGCCGGCCCGTCGTAGTGTGTTCCCCAGCGGGAGGGAGACTGAGCGGAGATGTGAACCACTGACGGCCGACCTGGCCGGGCTTCTCCTCGAGCGGTCTGGACGCGAGCCGGGACGGCTCGCGTTCCGATTCCTCCCCGACGGCGAGGAGGAAGGCGGCGCGCTGACCTACGGTGCGCTCGATCGGCGGGCGCGGGAGCTGGCAGCTCAGCTCCTGGCGCTCGGGGCCACCGGATCGAGGGCCGTCCTCGTGCACCCACCGGGCCTCGAGTACATCGAGGCCCTCTTCGGCTGCTGGTACGCCGGCGTGGTCCCGGTGCCTGCCTACCCGCCGCGGCCCGGGCGTCCCCTGCGCCACCTCGCCCGCCTGGTCAGCGACGCGGGGGCACGCTTCGCGCTCACTGGAGCCGCGACCCGGCAGCGGCTCGAGCGCGGCATCGCCGCCGAGCCCGGCCTGGCGGCGCTGACCTGGGTGGTGCCTGGCCCATCGGACCCGATGAGCCGCGAGGCCGTGCAGGCCGTGCCACGGCCTCGCGGGTCGCTGGCCCTGCTCCAGTACACCTCGGGTTCGACCAGCGCCCCCAAGGGCGTGATGCTCTCCCACGAGAACCTGGTCGCCCACGCCACGGCCCTGGTGGAGCGGCTCGGCGCCACGCCCGAGGACCACGAGGTGTCCTGGCTGCCGCCGTACCACGACATGGGGCTCATCGGCGCCATCGTGGCGCCGGTGCTGGGCGGCGTGGGGGCGACCCTCATGCCCCCGGGCGCGTTCCTGCAGCGCCCGCTGCGCTGGCTCGAGGCGGTGACCCGCTTCGGCGGCACCATCACCGGGGGCCCAGACTTCGCCTGGGACCTGTGCGCGCGCAGGGCGACGCCGGCACAGGTGGCCTCCCTCGACCTGGGTGGCCTCCGGGTGGCCTTCAGTGGGGCCGAGCGAGTGCGTCCCGAGACCCTGGAGCGGTTCGCCGCCGTCTTCGGACCCGCCGGCTTCCGCCGCTCGGCCTTCGCCCCCTGCTACGGCCTCGCCGAGGCCACCCTGGGCGTGACGTTCCGTCCCCCGGGCGGCGGGTCCGCTCGTGGAGGCCTTCGACGAGCAGGCCCTGGGGCGGGGCCGCGCCGAGCGCGAGCGACCCGGCGCCCCGGCCCGCTGGCTGGCGGGCTCGGGGGCGCCGCTCCCTGGCTGCGAGGTGCGGGTGGTGGATGCCGAGACGGGGCGCCCGCTGGAGGCTGGCGAGATCGGGGAGATCTGGGCGCGGGGCCCCGGCGTGGCCGCTGGGTACTGGAACCAGGCGGAGCTCAGCGCGCGCACCTTCGAGGCCCGCCTGGCCGAGCGCACCGGAGGGCGCGGCCCAGGTGGCTGCGGACCGGCGACCTCGGCTTCCTCGCGGTCCGGGGAGCTGTTCGTCACCGGACGCCTCAAGGACCTGCTGGTGCTGGCGGGCTTCAACCACTACCCCGAGGATATCGAGGTCACTGCCACCGAGGCGCACCCGGGCCTGCGCCCGCGAGGCGGCGCGGCCTTCTCCGTGGAGGTGGGCGGAGAGGAGCGGCTGGTGGTGGTCCTCGAGGTGGCCGACCCGCGCCGGATTCCGCCGAGGAGATGGTGGCGACGGTGCGCGGCGCCGTCGGCGAGGCCCACGAGGTGCCGGTGCACGAGGTGGTGCTGGTGCCACCCGGCGGCGTCCCACGCACCTCTTCCGGGAAGGTGCAGCGCAGCCTGTGCCGGGCGAGGTACCTGGCGGGCGAGCTCGAGGTGCTGGCACGCGGCGGGCGCGCCGCGGCGTCGGCCGCGCCGCCGGCCCCGGCCATCGTGGAGCGGGTGGCGAGCCTCATGGCCGGCGTCCTGGGCGTGGGCCGGGTCGGGCCCGAGGAGGACTTCTTCTCGCTCGGCGGCCACTCGCTCCTCGCCACCCAGCTGACCTCGCGGCTGCGCGACGCCTTGGGCGTCGAGGTACCGCTCCGGGCCGTGTTCGAGGCGCCCACGCCGTCGGCCCTGGCCAGCCGGCTGGAGACCTGCGCCCCGGCCGACGGCCGAAGCCGACATCCCGTCCGTGGACCTCGACCGGCCCGCTGCGTCTCTCCTTCTCCCAGGAGCGGATGTGGTACCTGCACCAGCTGGACCCCGGGCGGCTCGGCCTACAACGTCGCCGGTGCGGTGGTGGTGGACGGGGCCTCTCGACGCCGGGGTGCTGCGGCGAGCCCTCGGGGCGGTGATCGACGGCCACGAGGTCGTTCCGCACCCGGTATGCCGTCGTGGACGGCACTCCCGCTGCGCCACCTTCGGACCGGCGCCGCAGATCCCGAGCCTGGAAGTCGAGGATCTCTCCGCTCGGGAGGATCCGGAGGCCGCCGCCACGGCCCTGGCGGGCGACCTCGCCGCCCTGCCGTTCGACCTGGAGCGCGATGCCCTGATGCGGTTGCGCCTCTTCCGCCTGGCGCACGAGCGCCACGTCCTGGCTCTCTGCGCCCACCACGTGGTGGTGGACGGGTGGGCCATGGGCGTGTTGCTCGACGAGCGTGCTGGCCGCCTACGGCGCGCTGGCGGCTGGTCGCGAGGCCCGCCGCCTCGATGCGCCGGCCTGCGCTTCACCGACTACGCCGCCTGGCAGCGGGACCGGCTGCGCCCCGAGGTGGCGACCGCCGAGGTGGAGCACTGGCGGCGCCGGCTGGACGGCGCGCCGATGCTGGAGCTGGCCACGGATCGCCCCCGGGGGCCGGACCCGACGCCGCGCGGCGCCCTCGAGCCGCTCCACCTCCCCGGGGAGCTCTGGGACCGGCTCCGCGACCTGGCCCGGTCCGAGGGCGTCACGCTCTACATGGTCATGCTGGCGGCCTTCGAGGTCCTCCTCCACCGCCACACCGGGCAGACGGACCTGGTGGTCGGAACGCCCGTCGCCAACCGAAACCGGGCGTCGGCCGAGGGGCTGGTGGGCACGCTGGTGAACACGGTGCCGATGCGGGTGACGGTGAATCCGGAGGGGTCCTTCCGCGCAGCTCCTCGCGCACCGTCCAGGAGACCGTCCTGGAGGCCCTGGCGCACCAGGAGCTCCCCTTCGAGCGCGTGGTCGCGGCGCTCCCGGTGCAGCGCCGTGCCGGTCAGACGCCGCTCTTCCCCGTGCTCTTCGACTTCCTCAACGCCCCCATGCCGGGGCCGCGGGCCGGACCGCTGCGGCTGCGACCGCTGGCCTTCTCGCGCCGGGCCAGCCAGTTCGACCTGAGCCTCTCGGTCATCGACACCGCGCTCGGCCAGCTGGCCTCGATGGAGTACCGCACCGACCTGTTCGACGCCGCCACCGTCCGCAGGCTGGGGGGGCACTACCGCGCCGTGCTCGAGGCCGTGGTCGCCAGCCCCACCCTGCCGATCTCGCGAATCCCCCTGCTGACCGCCGCCGAGCGGGAGGAGGCGGCGGCCCGGGCCGGCGCGACCTGCCTGGGGCGGCCGGCCGACGTGCCCGTCCCCGAGCTCTTCGAGGCCCAGGCCGCACGCACCCCGGACGCCGTGGCCGTGGTGGATGGTGCCGGGATCCATCACCTACGGTGAACTGCTGTCGCAGAGCCGGGCGCTCGGCGCCCGGCTGCAGGGCTCTGGGGGCGGGCCCGGGGCAGCGGGTGGCGGTGTGCCTGGACCGAACCCGCGCGCTGCCCCTGGCCCTGCTGGCCACGCTCCGCGCCGGCGCGGCCTACGTGCCTCTCGACCCTCGCTACCCGACGGAGCGCCTCGCCTAGGATGCTGGAGGACGCCGCGCCGGCGGTGCTGGTCACCGAGGAGGCGCTGCGCGCCGCGCTGCCGGCGCCCCCGGGGACGGCGGTGCTCGAGCCTGGACGCGGCGCCTGCCGCGGCGGCCGGCGCCGCCGCCGCCCGTCGGCGCCACCCGGGCCGGATGATCCCGCCTACGTCGATCTACACCTCGGGGTCGACCGGGCGCCCCAAGGGCGTCGAGGTCACGCACCTTGGCGCTCTCCAACTTCCTCGACTCGATGGCCCGGGCGCCCGGGCTGACGCCGTCGGATTGCCTGCTCTCGGTCACCACCATCTCCTTCGACATCGCCGCCCTGGAGATCTTCCTGCCGCTGGTCACCGGCGCGCAGCGTGCACCTGGCCGGCGCGGAGGAGGCCGCCGAGCGGCGCCCAGCTGGCGGCCCTGCTTCAGCGCAGCGGCGCCACGGTGATGCAGGCGACGCCCTCCACCTGGCGCCTCCTCCTCGACGCGGGCTGGGCCGGTGATCCCCGCCTCCGCATCCTCTGCGGCGGCGAGGCCCTGCCCCGTGATCTCGCCGACCGGCTGCTGGAGCGAGGGGCCGAGCTGTGGAACCTCTACGGCCCGACCGAGACCACCATCTGGTCGGCGCTCGCTGCGGGTCGGGCCGGGCCGGGGCCCGGTACCCATCGGCTTCCCCGTCGCCCACACCCGCCTGTACGTGCTCGATCGCCACGGCGAGCCCACCCCGGTCGGCGTTCCGGGCGAGATCCATATCGGCGGGGCCGGCGTGGCGACGGGGCTACTGGCGGCGCCCGGAGCTCACCGCCGAGGCGCTTCGCTCCCGGATCCGCTGGGTGGGCCCGGGGCGCGCATGTACCGGACCGGTGACCTGGGCCGCTTCCGCGCCGACGGCGCGCTCGAGTACCTGGGCCGGGCTGGACCACCAGGTGAAGATCCGCGGGCACAGGGTGGAGCTGGGGGAGATTGAGGCGGTGCTGCGGGAGCAGCCGGGCGTGGCCGAGGCCGTGGTGGTGGCGCGCGAGGCCGGACCGGGCGAGCTGCGGCTGGCCGCCTACTTCGTGCCGCGCTCGGTGCCGGGGCCGGGCCGGGCCGGGCTCCGCGAGGCCCTGCGCCGCAAGCTGCCGGATCCACTGGTCCCGACCTTCCTGGTCCCGATCGAGTCCCTGCCCCTCACGCCCAACGGCAAGGTCGACCGAAGGTCGCTGCCGGCGCCGACCGGCGCTCACACCGTCATCGACGCGGCGCGGGTGGCGCCGCGCGACGAGCTCGAGGCGACGCTGGCCGGCGCTCTTCGGGGAGGTGCTGGGGACCCAGGTGACCAGCGTGCGCGACGGGTTCTTCGACCTGGGTGGCCACTCGCTGCTGGCGGCCCGCCTGTTCGCGCGCCTGGAGCAGGCCACCGGGGTCCAGCTCGCGCTCGGCGCGCTACTCGAGCACCAGACCGTGGAGCAGCTGGCGGCGCTGGTGCACCAGCGGCAGGCCGCCCCCGCACCGGCCCTGGCCAGCCCCGCCTTCGTCCTCCCCATCCGCGCCGGAGCCGGGCGCCCACCCTTCTTCTGCGTCCACGGCGCGGGCGGCAACGTGCTGAACCTGGTCGAGCTGGGACGGTACCTGTCGCCCGATCGCCCGTTTCACGGGGTGCAGGCCCGGGGCGTGGACGGCCGCTCGGAGCCGTTCGGCAGCGTCGAGGAGATGGCGACCGCCTACCTCGAGGAGATCCGCCGCCTGCAGCCCCGTGGCCCCTACTTCCTGGGCGGCTACTGCGGTGGCGGGCTGGTCGCCTACCAGATGGCCCAGGAGCTCCTCGCCAAGGGGGAGCAGGTGGCCTTCCTGGCCCTGATCGACTCCCCCGGGCCGGGTCGACCGCCGCCCCTCTCGCGGCTCCACCGCTGGTCGCGGACCCTGGTCGAGGAGGACACCGGAGCGCTGCTGCGACGAGCCCGGGCCAAGTTGAACCGCGACCTGCGAGCGACGCAGAGCCGGGCGACGATCCGCTCCCACCTGGCGAGCGGCAAGCCCGTCCCCCACGAGCTGCGGGACGTCTGGCTGACCGACGCGTACATCCGCACCTCCGCCCGCTACCGGATTCGCCCCTATCCGGGCCGGCTGGTGGTCTTCCAGGCCCGCGACGTGACGCCCGGCGGTCCGATCGACCTGGGCTGGGGCCAGGTCGCCGCAGGCGGCCTGGTGGTCGAGGAGGTCCCGGGCGACCACAACTCGCTCGCACAGGAGCCCCACGTCCAGGTGCTGGGTGCCAAGCTGGAGGCCGCCCTCCGGGAAGCGGAGGAGGCCGCGGCGCGGCCCCCGCGGCCCTGACCGGAGGGGCCGCCCTCCTCAGCGGCGTGCCACCCGGGCCAGGGCCGCGGCATGGCCCGGGACGAGGTCGAGATCCTCCACCTCGACCTGGCGCCGGGGCACCCGTCCCTCCTCGGCGTCCGCCAGGCCCAGCCCCAGCGCCTTGAGCGAGGCCTCGAGCCGGGTCCAGGCGCGCAGGAAGGCCCAGGCGCCGCCGCCCTCGGCCCGCCAGCGCGCGCGTTCCGCCGGCGGGAGGTGGCGCGCCGCAAGGTCGGCCGCCTCGGGTACCTCGCGCAGCTGCTCGAGGTCCACGCCGACCTCCTTATCCACGCCCACGGCCAGCAGGCCGGTCGCGCCGGACCGGGAGAAGCTGAAGGGCGGACCGCCCGCCAGGGCCGGCTTGCCGGCGCTCCCCCGCGACAGCGACAGCGTCGCTGGTGGGACGAGCCGGTAGGCCGCCAGCACGGACCGGACCGCCGCGCGGCCGGCCAGGAAGCGGCGCCGATCGCTGGCGAAAGCGAGGCGCTCCGCCTCCCACCGGTCGGCGCGGGGCAGGGCCCGCTCGGCCTCCGGGTCCACGCCGTCGAGGTCCACGAGCCACAGATCCACGCCGGCCAGGGTGGCGAGGTAGGCGGCAGCAGTCGTCGGCGTCGCGGGCGGTGGCACGTCGGAGGCGATGATGTCACGCTGGCCGGGCCACTCAACCCCCGGCCGGGACCGGCGCCTTCGGGAAGGTCATGTAGCCCTTGCCCACGTACCAGGTGATCACCTCGACGCGGAGCCGTCCCGCCTTCACGGCCGGGTCGGCCTCGGCCAGCGCCCGGGCCTCCTCGGGCGTGGCCACCCGGTAGAGGCAGGCGCCGCGGAAGCTCGGGTCGCGCTGGGCCCCGAAGGGCCCGGCGATCACCATCAGGCCGCTCTGGCCCATCTTCTCGAGGTGGGCGATGTGCTGCCTCTGGATCTCCTCGGCCTCGGCCTCGGGGATGGGCTTCCACTCGGCGGGGCGCATGAGGAGGACGAGCTGGAAGGACTCCATCTCGAACCGGGGCTTCTCGGCCTGGGCCGGGCCGGGCGGCGAGGCCTGGTCCGCGGCCCGCACCGGCCACGGGGCGAGCCCGACGAGGGCGGCGAGGACGACGAGGCGAGCTGGAGCTGCTGGCATGGCGACCTCCTCCGATCGGTGTCCGGCATGGTTGTAGGTCCCGGGCCGGCCTGGCGCACGCCCAGGACAGGCCGGATGGGCTGGCCCGCCCGGACAGATTCGGCGTCCCCGGGTAAGCTGGCGGCGGCCGACCTGCGCCACCCGCACCGCCGCACGACCCAGCTCCCGGAGTCCCGCATGCGCCGCCTCCTCTCCGCCCTCGCCCTCGTCGCCGCCACCTCCTTGCCCGCCGCCGCCCGGTCGCAGGAGGTGGTCCGGCTCGGCAACCTCAAGTTCGCCCACTACGGCGCCATCTCCAGCATGAAGGAAGCATGCAGGAAATACGGCCTCGACGTGCAGGAGACCGTCTTCCCCAAGGGCATCGACATCTTCCCGGCCCTGGTGAAGGGCGAGGTGGACCTGGCCGCCTCGGCCGCCGACGCCGCCATCGCCAACCGCGCCGCCGGCGGGCAGGTCTACGTGGTGGCCGGCTTCGCCAAGGGGGGCGCCCGGATGGTCTCGCGCGCCGACCTGGCCCTGAAGACGGTGGCCGAGCTGAAGGGACGCAAGGTGGGCGTGGCCCGCGGCGGCGCGCAGGAGCTGCTGCTGCTGGCCGAGCTGGCCAAGGCCGGCCTGACCTGGTCGGACAAGGGGGGCAAGGACGTGCAGATCGTCTACCTGCCCTTCGCCGACCTGAACCAGGCCCTGCTGCAGAAGCAGATCGACGCCATGTGCCAGTCCGAGCCGCAGTCGTCGCAGGCCATCAACAAGGGCTTCGGGGTGGAGATGCTCAAGCCCTACGACACGCCGCTGGGGGAGCCGGTGCGGGTGCTGGTGATGACCGAGAGGCTCTACCGCGAGAAGCCGGCGGTGGCCCAGAAGGTGCTGGAGTGCTTCGTCGACGCCACCCGCAGCTTCATCGAGAACCCCAGGGTGGCGGAGAAGTACGTGGTCGAGCAGATGTTCAAGGGGCAGATCACCGCCAGGACTACCGGGACGCCATCTCCAACTCGCCCTTCACCTACGACGTCACCGTCGAGCACATCCAGGTGACCACCGACCTGATGGTGAAGTACGGGGTCGGCAAGATGACCGCGCCGCCCCGGGCGGCCGACTGGGTGAAGCTCGACCTGCTCCAGCAGGCCAAGGCCAAGCTGGGCGTGAAGTAGCCGGCGCATGGGCGAGCGCGGCTCGGCTGCTGCGATCGCTGGCGGTGCCGGTCGCCCTGCTGCTGGCCTGGGAGGGGATCTCGCGGGCCGGGTGGGTGACGCCGCTCATCCTGCCCTCGCCGTCGGCGGTGGCCATCCGCTGGTGGGCCTACCTCACCCCCGCCGAGCCCTTCAGCCGCCGCGGGCGGCCCGTGGTGGCGCTGGGCCCTCTCCGGCGAGCTGCCGCACGACGTCTTCACCTCGCTGATGCGCATCGCCGTGGGCTTCGCCATCGGGGCCGGGCTGGCGCTGCCCGCTCGGCCTGCTCATGGGGCCCGCGCCGCTGGCCTACGCAGCTCTTCAACCCGGTGCTGCAGGTGCTGCGCCCCATCCCGCCCATCGCCTACATCCCGCTGGCCATCCTCTGGTTCGGGCTGGGCAATCCGCCCGCCTTCTTCCTCATCTCGCTGGGCGCCTTCTTCCCGGTGCTCATGAACACCATCGCCGGGGTGCGGGCCGTCGACGCCATCTACCTGCGCGCCGCCCGCAACCTCGGCGCCGGCGAGTGGACCCTCTTCTGGCGGGTCATGCTCCCGGCCGCCATGCCCTACATCCTCACCGGCATCCGGGTCGGCATCGGCGTGGCCTTCATCGTGGTGATCGTGGCCGAGATGATTGCGGTGAACAGCGGCCTCGGCTACCGCATCCTCGAGGCCCGCGAGTACTTCTGGTCGGACAAGGTGATCGCCGGCATGATCACCATCGGCCTGTGCGGCCTGGGCATCGACCTCGGCATGAGCCGGCTCACCGGCTGGCTGCTGCGCTGGCACCGCGGGGTGGAGGGATGAGCGCGGCGCCCGCCATCCGCGCCCGCGGGCGTCCGCAAGGTCTTCACCGCCGGCGGGCGGGAGGTGGTGGCGCTCGACGGCATCGACCTCGAGGTGGCCGCCGGGCGAGTTCGTCTGCCTGCTGGGCCCCTCCGGCTGCGGCAAGTCGACGCTGCTCAACGCCATCGCCGGCTTCGAGCCGCCCACCGCCGGCGAGCTCGACGGCGCTGGGCCGGCCGGTCACCGGCCCCGGGCCGGAGCGGGCCATGGTCTTCCAGGAGTACGCCCTCTTCCCCTGGATGACGGTCGAGCGCAACGTCGCCTTCGGCCTGGAGATCGCCGGCGCGCCGCCCGACCGGCGGGGCCAGGTGGTCGACGCGGCTGCTCGACAAGCTCGGCCTGGCCGACTTCCGCGACCGCTACCCCAAGGACCTCTCCGGCGGCATGCGCCAGCGGGTGGCCATCGCCCGGGTGCTGGCCATCGACTCGCCCATGCTGCTCATGGACGAGCCCTTCGGCGCGCTCGACGCGCTGACCCGCCGCATCGCTGCAGGACGAGCTGCTGCGCATCTGGGCCGAGCTGAGGAAGACCATCGTCTTCGTCACCCACGGCATCGAGGAGTCGATCTACCTGGCCGACCGGGTGGTGGTGATGACCTACCGCCCCGGCACCGTGAAGCGGATCATCCCGGTGACGCTGCCGCGCCCCCGCGACCCGGCCAGCGCCGAGTTCAACGCGCTCAAGCGGGAGATCACCGCCCTGGTGATGGAGGAGCAGGCCCGCCACCAGGCCGACGAAGCCCACGCCACGGCGGATTGAGGTCCCTGGGCGGCGCGCGGGGGCCAACGGACGCTGGCCCCCGTCGGGGGGCCGGCGCAACTCTCGCGGAAGGCCAGGGTTGGCTGGGAGGTTGATCGGTCCGTGCGAGCCACCGGCTCGCCAAGGAGAACGCATGATCCCGCTTCCTCGAACCCTCCGTACCCCGGCCGTGCTCCTCGCCCTCTCGACCGCCGCGCTGCTCTCGGCCTGCGGGGGCGCCGCGGGCGGCCCGTCCGGCGGTGGCCAGGCCGCGCTGGCCGCCCAGCTCGCCGCCGCCGCGCCGACCTCCAGCTCCATCGACCTCGACGTGGCCGGCGACGCCTCGATGTCGACGACCGCCCCGGTGCTGCTGTCCACGGCCGCCGGGAACACCATGCTGCCCGACCTCTGCCACCCGCACCTCTTCAGCAGGACCTCGGAGGTGGTGCAGCGGCTCAACGCCGTCTTCTACCGCCACCTGCGCCACGTGGACGCGCTCATCGCCCGCGACCCGGCGCTGGTGGCCGGCAGCACCGTCACCTGGTCGCAGACCGGGAGCGGGGTCGAGGTGCAGCGCCAGCTCGTCATCACCCGCTCGGCCGACGGGCTGACCGACAGCTTCGAGCTCGACCTGGCCCCGGCCGGCCAGACGCCGCCCAGCTGGGTCAAGGTGATGGAGGGCGTCCGCACCACCTCGACCTCCGCCACGGGCGGCGAGGTGACCACCCACATGACGCTGGACTACGACGCGCTCCACGGCGTCCTGCCCACCGAGCGGCTCACCGGCCAGGTCGAGCTGGCCGTCGATCGGGTCAAGGACTCCAGCCGGCCGGCCCCGGGCGTGAAGAGGACCACCACCGTCACCTTCACCGGCTTCTCCTTCGGCCCCGCCGATCCCCACGCCCCCCGCTCCGGCACGTTCACCCATGTCGGCGAGCCGGGCGTCGGCGGCTCGCTCTCCTTCCAGGACTCGCTGGTCCTGCTCTGCCCGGCCAATCCGGGCGGCCTGGCGGCCGACACCGCCACCGATTCGCGCTGGTACGTCGCCGGCGACGGGGCCGTCCATGGTCGCGCCGACGCCAGGGCCACCGGGGGCCCGATCGCCACCGGCGACACCTGGCTGGGCGTGACCTGCTACCAGGGGCCGGTCGGCCACGCGCCCGGCATGGCCGACGAGGCGGCCTGGTACTGGGCCGTGAAGCTGGAGGACGCCAGCGGCGCCACGGTCCCGTCGAGCGCGCACGCCTCGGGCACCGGCACCTGCGATCCCGCCTTCGGGCCGGTCCCGTCGCTGTCCGACGACTCGACGGACTACCCCTTCCCGCCGGGGCCGATCGCGTTCCCCAACGAGTGGTAGCCCAGGCCGCTCGCACCCACCGGGGGCCGGCCGCCGGCCCCGGCCGAGCCCTCGACGCCTCCCGCCTACCCAGCCAGCGCGGGGCGTGCCTAGACTCCGCGCCATGCCGACGGTCGCCCTGTTCGTTCCCTGCTACGTCGACCAGCTCTACCCCCAGGTGGCCGAGGCCACGCTCCGCCTGCTCGAGCGCCACGGCTGCACCGTGGTCTTCCCCGAGGCCCAGACCTGCTGCGGGCAGCCCATGTCCAACTCGGGCGAGGCGGCCGCCGCGGCGCCGCTCTGCCGCCACTTCCTCGACACCTTCCAGGGGCACGAGTACGTGGTGGCCCCGAGCGGGAGCTGCGTGGGCATGGTGCGCCACCAGTTCCCCGACCTCGTGCCGGACCACCCGGCCCTCGAGCAGGTGAGGACCTCCACCTTCGAGCTCTGCGAGTTCCTCCACGACGTCCTCGGCGTGCGGCGCGTCGAGGGGCGCTTCCCCCGCACCGTCGGCCTCCACCGCAGCTGCCACGCCCAGCGCGAGCTGCGGCTGGCCAGCGGCAGCGAGCGGATGGTGGCCCCCTTCGACAAGGTGAAGACGCTGCTCTCGAGCCTCGAGGGCATCACGCTGGTGGAGCCGGCGAGGAGCGACGAGTGCTGCGGCTTCGGCGGCACCTTCGCGGTGGCCGAGGAGGCGGTCTCCTGCCTGATGGGGCGTGACCGGCTGGACGAGCACGCCCGGGCCGGCGCCGAGGTGATCACCGGCGTCGACATGAGCTGCCTGATGCACCTCGAGGGGCTGGCCCGCCGCGAGGGGCGCCCGGTCCGCATCCTCCACGCCGCCGAGGTGCTGCTCGGGGAGGCGGCCTGACCATGGCCCACGCCCCCGCCGCCAGCCACCCCGAGGCCGCCGCCCGCTTCGCCGCCGACGTGCCCCGCACCCACTGGCACGACGAGTCGCTCTGGTTCATGCGCGTCAAGCGCGACCGGGCCGCCGCCCAGGTGCCGGAGTGGGAGCGGCTGCGCGAGCTGGCCCAGGCCATCAAGGCCCACGCCCTGGCCACCCTGCCGGCCCTGCTCGAGCAGTTCGAGAGGAACGCCACCGCCGCCGGCGCCACCGTCCACTGGGCCCGCGACGCCGCGGAGCACAACCGCATCGTCCACGGCCTGCTGGCCGAGCGCGGCGCCACCCGCCTGGTCAAGTCGAAGTCGATGCTCACCGAGGAGTGCGGCCTCAACCCGTACCTCGAGGCCCGCGGCATCGAGGTGGTCGACACCGACCTGGGCGAGCGCATCGTGCAGTTCCGGGACGAGCCGCCCAGCCACATCGTGCTCCCCGCCATCCACCTCAAGAAGGAGGAGATCGGCGCGCTCTTCCACGAGAAGCTGGGCACCGCCGCCGGCGCCTCCGACCCCAAGTACCTGACCGAGGCGGCCCGCGGCCACCTGCGCCAGAAGTTCCTGGCCGCCCAGGCCGGCCTCACCGGCGTGAACTTCGCGGTGGCCGACACCGGCGCGGTGGTGGTCTGCACCAACGAGGGGAACGCCGACATGGGGACCTCGCTCCCCCCGCTCCACATCGCCTGCATGGGGCTGGAGAAGATCGTGCCGCGCGCCGAGGACCTCGGCGTCTTCCTGCGGCTGCTGGCCCGCTCCGCCACCGGCCAGCCGGTCACCACCTACTCGACCCACTTCCTCGGGCCCCGCCCCGGCTCCGAGCTGCACATCGTCATCGTCGACAACGGCCGCAGCGCGCTGCTGGGCCGCGACCCCTACCGGCGCGCCCTCTCCTGCATCCGCTGCGGCGCCTGCATGAACACCTGCCCGGTCTTCCGGCGCTCCGGCGGCCACAGCTACGGGGTGACCGTCCCCGGCCCCATCGGCTCGGTGCTGGCCCCGACCATCGACCCGGCCGCCCACGCCTCCCTCCCCTTCGCCTCCACCCTGTGCGGCTCCTGCGCCGACGTCTGCCCGGTCCGCATCGACCTCCACCACCAGCTGCTGGCCTGGCGCGGCGAGCTGGCCGCCGCCGGCCACACCCCGGCCGGCAAGCGGCTGGCGCTGCGCCTCACGGCCTGGGTCTTCGCCTCCCCCGCCCGCTACGCGCTGGCGGGCCGGCTGGCCCGCTTCGCGCTGCGGGTCCTCCCGGCCGGGCTCCTGGCGCGGCTGGCCGGGCCCTGGGGGCGGCAGCGCGAGCTGCCGGTCGCGCCCGCCGAGAGCTTCCGCGATCGCTACCGGAGGACGCATGGCCGCGCGTGAGCGAGATCCTGGCAGCGCTCCGGCGCAACGCCCGGCCCGGGGCGCCCCGCCCGGTGCTCGACGGCGTGGGCGCCCGCTTCCCCGACCTGGCGGCCCGCTTCGCCGAGGCCGTGGCGGCCGTGGGGGGCACGCTGGTCCGCGTCCCCGACCTCGCCGCCGCCGACGTGTCCCTCCGGGCCCTCCCCATCCACCGGGAGGCCCGGCGCATCGCCTCGCTGGTGCCCGGCGTGGGCAAGCCCACCTTCGACCCGGCCGAGGTGAAGGACCCGCACGAGCTCGAGGGGCTCGACCTGGTGGTGCTCCCCGGCGAGCTGGCGGTGGCCGAGAACGGCGCCATCTGGATCGAGGGGGCGCGGCTGCCTCACCACGCCCTGGTGGTCATCCCCGAGCACCTGGCGGTGGTGGTCCAAGCCGACGACCTCGTCCCCGACCTCCACGCCGCCTACGCCCGGCTCGACCTGGCCGGGCGGCCGCGCTGGGGCCTCTTCCTGGCCGGCCCCTCCAAGACCGCCGACATCGAGCAGTCGCTGGTGATCGGGGCCCACGGGGCGAGGAGCCTGACCGTGCTGCTGGTCGGCTCGCGGAGCCCTGGTCCATGACCCACCCCGACCTCGAGGCGCTGCCGGGCCCCTACCGCGCCCTGCACGACGAGCTCAGCGCCGCCCTCCCGCCCGACCGGCTGGTGGTCGACCCGCTGCGGCTCTTCGCCCTCGGCACCGACGCCAGCTTCTACCGGCTGGTGCCGAGGCTGGCGGTGCGGGTGCGCGACGCCGCCGAGGTCGGCATCGGTCCTCACCGCCGCCTCGGCGCGGCGCCTGCCGGTCACCTTCCGCGCCGCCGGCACCAGCCTGTCCGGGCAGGCGGTGAGCGACTCGGTGCTGGTCATCCTCGCCGGCGGCTTCCTCGGCCGCGAGGTCCTCGACGGCGGGGCGCGGGTCCGGCTCGGCCCGGGCGTCATCGGCGCCGAGGCCAACGCCCTGCTGGCGCCGCTCGGCCGCAAGCTCGGCCCCGACCCGGCCTCCATCGGCGCCTGCATGGTGGGCGGCATCGTCGCCAACAACGCCAGCGGCATGTGCTGCGGCACCGCGCAGAACAGCTACCAGACGGTGGCCGACATGCAGCTGCTGCTGGCCGACGGCACCCGGCTCGACAGCGCCGACCCGGCCTCGCGGGCCGCCTTCCGCGCCGCCCACCCCGAGATCCTCGACGGCCTGGCCGCCCTGCGCGACGAGGTCCACGCCGACGCCGTGCTGGCCGACCGGATCCGGCGCAAGTACCGGATCAAGAACACCACCGGCTACGCCCTCAACGCCTTCGTCGACTTCGACGACCCCATCGACATCCTCCTCCACCTGCTGGTGGGCTCGGAGGGCACGCTGGCCTTCATCTCCGAGGTCACCTTCCGGACCGTCGAGGAGCAGGCCCACAAGGCCAGCGCCCTGGTGCTCTACCCGGACATCGAGCACGCCGCCCGCGCCGTGCAGCGGCTCGACCGGCAGGTGGTGGCGGCCGCCGAGATCATGGACCGGGCCTCGCTGCGCAGCGTGGAGGGGCGCCCGGGCATGCCGGCCGGGCTGGACGGGCTGGGGCCCGAGGCCTGCGCCCTGCTGGTCGAGGTGCGCGCCGCCTCGGCCGCGGCGCTGCCCGGGGCCGTCGACGCCGCCGTGGCCCGCCTCGCCGGCATCCCCACCCTCGGGCCGGTGACCTTCACCGCCGACCGGGCCGCCGCCGACCGGCTCTGGGACGTGCGCCGCGGGCTCTTCCCGGCGGTGGGCGCGGCCCGCCGCATCGGCACCACCGTGGTCATCGAGGACGTGGCCTTCCCCATGGAGCACCTGGCGGCCGGCACCGTCGAGCTGCAGCGGGCCTTCGCCCGCCACGGCTACACCGAGGGGATCATCTTCGGCCACGCCCTGGACGGGAACCTCCACTTCGTCTTCACCCAGGACTTCGGCGACCCGGCCGAGGTGGCGCGCTACCAGCGCTTCCTCGACGACGTCTGCCAGCTGGTGGCCACCCGCTTCGACGGCTCGCTCAAGGCGGAGCACGGCACCGGGCGCAACATGGCGCCGTTCGTGGAGCTGGAGTGGGGCCCGGCCGCCTTCGGCATCATGCGGCGGGTGAAGGCGCTGCTCGACCCGCACGGCCTGCTCAACCCCGGCGTCATCATCAACGACGACCCGCGCGCCCACCTCCAGCACCTCAAGCCGCTGCCGCCGGCCGACGGCGTCATCGATCGCTGCATCGAGTGCGGCTTCTGCGAGCCGAAGTGCCCGTCCCGGGCCCTCACCGCCACGCCGCGCCAGCGCATCACCGTGTCGCGCGAGCTGGCCCGGCTGCGCCGCGCCGGCGACGACGCCCCGCGCCTCGACCGCCTGGCCGCCGACTTCCGCTACTGGGGCGAGGAGACCTGCGCCACCGACGGGCTCTGCGCCACCGCCTGCCCGGTGGGCATCGACACCGGCGAGTACGTGAAGAAGCTCCGCGCCGCCGGCCGCGGCGGGCTCTCCCGGGCCGTGGCCGGCACCGTGGCCGCCAACCTCGGCGCCGCCAGCGCCACCGTGCGCATCGGCCTGGGCGCCCTGCGCGGGCTGCGCCAGGCCGGCCTGGGCGGCCGCGGCGCCGCGCCGCCCTACCCCGGCCCGGTCCGCGCCGCACCCTTCCGCGACGTGGTGGCCGGGCACGGCCGCCGCGTGGTCTACCTGCCGGCCTGCGTGGCCCGCACCTTCGGCCCCACCGACGGCGACCCCGACGACCGGGCCGTCTCCGACGCGGTCCGCTCCCTGCTCGCCAAGGGCGGCTACGACGTGCTCTTCCCGGCCGGCCTCTCCTCGCTCTGCTGCGGGCTGGCCTTCGAGTCGAAGGGGTTCGCCGAGCTGGGCGAGGCCAAGTCGAGGGAGCTCGAGGCGGCGCTGCTCACGGCCTCCGAGGGCGGCGCCATCCCGGTGCTGTGCGACACCTCCCCCTGCCTGCAGCGGATGCGCAAGAAGCTCGACCCGCGCCTCACCCTCCTGGAGCCGGCCGAGTTCATCCACGACCACCTGCTCGACAAGCTGGCCTTCACCCGGGAGCCGGGGCCGGTGGCGCTCCACGTCACCTGCTCCACCTCCAAGCTCGGGCTGGGCGGCAAGCTCGAGGCGGTGGCGCGCCGCTGCGCCGAGCAGGTGGTGGTGCCGGCGGGCATCGGCTGCTGCGGCTTCGCCGGCGACCGCGGCTTCACCCACCCCGAGCTCAACGCCAGCGCGCTGGCCGGGCTGGCGGCGGCGCTTCCGGCCGGGTGCCGCGAGGGCTTCTCCAACAGCCGGACCTGCGAGATTGGGCTGTCGCACCACGCCCGGCGCCCCTACCGCTCCATCGTCTTCCTCGTCGACCGCTGCACCGCCCCGCTCCCTCGCAGCGCCACCTGATCCCCGGCGGCCCGCAGGCCGGGACTACTCCACCCGCTTCCCGGCCTTCACCCAGCCCTCGATCCCGGCCGGCATGATGAACACGTTCCTGTAGCCCGCCTTGGCGGCCGCACGGGCCGCGCCATGGCAGGCCATTCAACGCTCGTTGTGGCAGTAGTAGACGAGCGTGGTGGCCTTGTCGGCGGGGAGCTTCTTCTCCACGTCCTTGAGCGCCGACCAGATGGCGCCGGGGACGTGCCCCTCAGCGTAGACCGTGGACGAGTTGACGTCGACGATGAGGACGTCCTTGCGGCCCAGCAGGGCCTCGACCTGGCCGACCTCGAGGCGGCCAAAGGGCTCGGTCTCGGCGCGGGCCGGGGCGGCCTGGCCGGCCAGCGCGACGGTGAGCAGCGCGGCGGCGATGGGGTGGAAGCGGGCGTTCATGCGATCCCTCCGTGTCGCCAGTCCCTAACGGCGGCGGCGGGGCGCGGCAACCAGGCCTCAGGCCGGCCGCCTCGGCGCGGAGCGGGACGCGCCCCACGGCCAGGCGCCCGCGCCCAGGGCCCGGGCCGCGGCCCACCCCAGCGCCGCCCAGCGCACCAGGCCGGCCAGCCCCTCCACCCGTCGCGCCAGCTCCCCCCGCTGCCAGGCCGCCCGCGCGGACAGCTCCGCCTGGCGCCGCTTCACCTCGCGCAGCCCCCGTCTGGCGCGCCGCCGGCTCACCGCCCTCCCCCCAGGGCATCCCGGTCCTGCCGCAGCTCCTCGAGGGTGGCGGCGAAGATCCTCGGGCCCCTCCTGGCCCTCCAGGCCAGGAGCAGCAGCGCCAGCAGCCCCCCGCCCAGGAAGAAGCCGGTGAGGAGCCCCATCACCAGCAGGCGATGGGGGGTGTCCCACCAGGCCGCCACCAGCCAGAAGGTGGCCACCACCAGCCCCAGCGTGAAGCCGAGGAAGGCCAGCGCCCCCAGCAGGAGCATGGAGAGGAGGCGGAGCCGGGCCGCCTCCAGGTCGAGCGAGAGCAGCTCGAGGCGGGTGCGGAGCACCTCGACCAGGGAGCGCGCCAGGGAGCGCAGCGATGCGAGGAGCATGGGCGCCTACCGGTGCCGGCCGTGGCCCAGCATCCAGCCCACCAGGAAGCTGACCCCGGCGGCGATGCCCAGCGCCTGCCAGGGGTTGTCGCGCACGTAGCGGTCGGTCGCCTTGGCCGCCGCCCTGGCCTCCTCCACCGCGGCCTCCTCGAACTCGGCGATGCGAGCCTTGGCGGCGTTCAGGGTCTCCTCGGCGCGCAGGCGGGCGGCGTTGACCTTCTCCCCCGCCTGCCCCGCGGTGGCGCGCAGGAGCTCCTCGGTGTCGGCGACGACGGCCTTCAGGTCGGCGGCCAGCTTCTCGCGGGCGGCAGCGGATTCCGTGTTCATCTCCCCTCCTCCTGGAGGACGCGATGGACGTCCGTCCCCAGCGGCTGGACTCTAGCCCAGCGCGGCCCGGGCAGAAGTGAGCGCCCCGTCGGGGCATCCCCGGGGGTAGGATTCCCCCCCGGCCATGCCCCCCAAGCCCTCCGGCTTCTCCAACCTCGTCCTCCACCTCCACCCGCGGGTGGTGCCGTCGGAGTCGCTGCGCCTCTCGCGGACCTTCGGCCTGGGCGGGGCGGCGCTGGTGCTCTTCCTGCTGCTGGCGGTGACCGGGACGCTGCTGCTGGTGACCTACGAGCCCTCGCCGGAGCGGGCCTGGGGCACCGTCACCGCGGTGGTGGAGCAGGCCCACTTCGGCGCCTTCGTCCGCAACGCGCACCACTGGGCCGCCAACGGCCTGGTGCTGGTCGCCTTCCTCCACCTGCTCCGGGTCTTCTACCGGGGCGGCCACCTCCCGCCGCGGCGGGGCAACTGGTGGGTGGGGGTGGCGCTGCTGCTGCTGGTGGTGGCCAGCGCCTTCACCGGCTACCTGCTGCCGTGGGACCAGCTCGCCTACTGGGCCGTCACCATCAGCACCGGCCTGCTCGAGTACGTGCCGGTGATCGGTGGCCTGCTGCTCCGCGCCGCGCGGGGCGGGGCCGAGATCGGGCCGGCCACGCTGGCCCGCTTCTTCGTGCTCCACGTGGCGGTCCTGCCCATCGCCCTGCTCCTGCTGCTGGCCTTCCACTTCTGGCTGGTGCGCAAGGTGGGGGGCGTGGTCCTGCCCGGCGACGCCGGCGACGCCGCGGCGCCGCGGGGGCCGCTGGTCCCCACCTCGCCGGGGCTGACGCAGCGGGAGGGGGTGGCCGCGCTGGTGGTGGTGGCCGCCGTGCTGCTGCTGGCCGCGGTCGCCGACGCGCCGCTGCTGGCGCAGGCCAACCCGGGGATGAGCCCCAACCCGGCCAAGGCCCCCTGGTACTTCATGGGCGTGCAGGAGCTGCTGGTCCACCTCCACCCGCTCTTCGCCGCCGTGCTCCTGCCGGCGCTGGCGCTGGGGCTGCTGGCGGCGCTGCCCTGGCTCTCCGGCGCCGGCCCCGCCGGCCGCTGGTTCGTCTCGCCGCGCGGGGCGCGCCTGGCGGCGGTCGCCGCCCTGGCCGGGACGCTGCTCACCGCGCTGGCCATCCTCGCCGACGAGCCGCTGCGCCGGACGCCGCCGTGGTGGCCGCAGCTGGCGCCGGCCATCCGTGGCGGATTGCTGCCGGCCCTGGCCGCCGCCGGCCTGGTCGCGGCGTTCGCCGGGCTGGCCCGGCGCCGGGGCGCCTCGCGGGGCGAGGCGGTCCAGGCCGCCTTCACCCTCGTGCTGGCCGCCTTCCTGGTCCTCACCCTGGCCGGGGTCTTCTTCCGTGGCCAGGGGATGGCCCTCGCCCTGCCCTGGGCCTCGCGCGCCCCGGAGTCCCCGTGACGGCTCCTCCCGCCCGCGACGCCACCCCGCCGCCCGCCTCGCCGGAGCGCCGCGCCTTCGTGGGCCGGCTCTGGAAGGGGCTGGGGATCCTGGCCGGGCTGGAGCTGGCGGCGGTGGCGGTGGCCTTCCTCGCCCCGCGCAAGGACGGCGCCGGCCGCGGCGCCGGGCTGGTGGTGGCCGGGCCGGTGGCGGAGTTCACCCCCGCCTCGGTCCGCCCCTTCCCGGCGGGGAGGTTCTACCTGGTGCGGCTCGCCGACGGCGGCTTCCTGGCCCTCTCCTCGAAGTGCACGCACCTCGGCTGCACCGTCCCCTGGAGCGAGAAGGACAGGACCTTCCCCTGCCCCTGCCACGCCTCGACCTTCGACCTGCGCGGGGAGGTGCTCTCGCCCCCGGCCCCGCGCGCGCTGGACCTCTTCCCGGTGGTGATCGAGGGGGGCGTCGTCAAGGTGGACACCGCCCGCCGCATCGAGCGCAGCCGCTTCGAGGCCTCGCAGGTGACCTACCTCTAGGGCCGCATGGCGACGCCCTCCCCCACCTCCGCCGAGGGCGGACCCGGCCCCGCCGACCCGCTCCGCCGCTGGCGCGCCGTGGGGCTGGCCGCCACCGCCGCCATCGTCCTCTCGGTCCCGCTCCACCTGGCGGTCCACGCCGCCCGCGGTCCGCGCACCCCGCCGCCGGTCGACGCGCTGTACGTGGGCAGCGAGCGCTGCAAGGCCTGCCACCAGAAGGCCTTCGACGGGTGGAAGGGCTCGCACCACGCCCAGGCCATGCAGCCGGCCCGGGACGACACCGTGCTCGGCGACTTCGGCGGCGCCAGCTTCGGGCACCGCGGCAAGACCTGGCGCTTCTTCCGCCAGGGCGCGAGGTTCATGGTCCACGCCGAGGGGCCCGACGGCGCCCTGCACGACTACGAGGTGGCCTACACCTTCGGCGTCGCGCCGCTGCAGCAGTACCTGGTGGCCTTCCCGGGCGGCCGGCTGCAGTGCCTCTCGGCCGCCTGGGACACCGTGGCGAGGCGCTGGTTCTACGTGAACCCGGGGCCCGAGGCGCCGCCCGGCGACTGGCTCCACTGGACCCGCCCCGGCCAGGGCTGGAACGCCATGTGCGCCGACTGCCACTCCACCGCCGTGCGCAAGCGCTACGACCCGGAGAAGGACGAGTACCAGACCACCTGGTCGGAGATCATGGTCGGCTGCGAGGCCTGCCACGGCCCCGGCTCGCGCCACGTGGCCTGGGCCGGCCAGCCGGCCATGGGGCGGCCCGCCGTGGAGAACGCCGCGCTGGTCACCCGCACCTCGAGGCTGTCCGGCCCCGAGCTGGTCGGGCTCTGCGCCCCCTGCCACGCCCGGCGGGCCCAGTTCGCCGACCAGGGCCTCCCCGGCGGCGAGCTGCTCGATCGCTACCTGCCCACCCTGCTCTCCCCGGGCGTCTTCTACCCCGACGGCCAGATCCTCGACGAGGACTTCGAGTGGCACGCCTTCACGCAGAGCAAGATGTTCGCCAGCGGCGTGCGCTGCAGCGACTGCCACGACGTCCACTCCGGCAAGCGGCTCAAGGAGGGGAACGACCTCTGCACCCGCTGCCACCGGCCCGACACCTACGACGCACCCTCGCACCACTTCCACAAGGCCACCTGGCGGGGGAAGCCCAGCGCCGGCGTGGCGTGCGTCTCCTGCCACATGCCGGGGAAGGACTTCATGGTGGTCCACTTCCGGCGCGACCACTCCATGCGCGTGCCGCGCCCCGACCTGACCGCCGCGCTGGGCGTGCCCAACGCCTGCGCCGCCGCGGGCTGCCACGCCGACCGGCCGGCCGCCTGGGTGCAGGCCCGCTACGACGGCTGGTACGGGAAGAAGCGCAAGCCGCACTACGGCACCATCCTGGCGGCCGGGCGCCGGTCGGCGCCCGAGGCCGGGGCCCAGCTCGTCCAGCTGGCCCAGGACCAGCTCCGGCCCATGGTGGCCCGGGCCACCGCCGTCGACCTGCTGGGGTCCGACCCGGCGCCCGAGGCCCGGGCCGCGCTGGAGAAGGCGCTGGCCGACCCCGAGCCGCTGATCCGGGTCACCGCGGTGCAGCGCCTGGCCGCGGCCGACCCCGCGGCCCTGGCCCGCCTGCTCGGGCCGCTGCTCCAGGACCCGGTCCGCGCCGTCCGCGGCGAGGCGGCGGCGCGGCTGGCCGGCCCGCCGGCCCTGCTGCTCGGGGAGGCCCGGCGCAAGGCCCAGGCCGCGGCGCTGGAGGAGTACGTCGAGGCGCAGCGCTACATGTCCGACCTGCCCTCCGGCCCCTACAACCTCGGCAACCTCTACACGGCCCTGGGGCGTCCGGAGGACGCCGAGCGGCAGTACCGCCGCGCCCTGCAGATCGACGACCAGCTCTTCATGGCCAAGGCCAACCTGGCCATGCTGCTGGCGGCCGGCGGCCGGCTCGAGGAGGCGGAGCGGCTGCTCCGCGAGGCCCACGCCGCCCAGCCGCGCCAGGCCGGCATCTCCTTCGACCTCGGGCTGCTGCTGGCCGAGGCCGGGAAGCGCGCCGAGGCCGAGCAGGCGCTGCGGGCGGCGCTGGCGGCGGACCCGCGGATGGCGGCCGCCGCCTTCAACCTGGCGGTGCTGGTGGCGCCCCGCGACCTCCCCGAGGCGGTGGCGCTGGCCCGGCAGGCGGCGGCCCTGCGCCCGGAGGAGGCGCGCTACGCCTGGACGCTGGCCTTCTACCAGTCGCGGTCCGGCGATCTCCCCGGCGCCGAGCGGACCCTGCTGGCCCTGCGCCAGGCCCACCCGGACTACGGCGAGACCGACGGCCTGCTGCTCGAGGTCTACCTGCGGCAGGGCAAGACCGCCGAGGCCCAGGCGCTGCGGCGGCGGCCGGCCGGGCCGGCGCGGTAGCGGCGTCACCTCGCCCGGCGGCGGGGGCGTGCCGACCCCGCGCCTCCCGGTCACTCCCGCGGCCGGTACCACCTCGGCTCGGCCCGCACCGCGGTGCCGCCGGTGACGCCGCCGCGCATGGCCGGCGAGAAGAAGGCGTAGGGGAAGCCGGGCTCGGGCCGGGTGGCCTCCTCGAGCCGCCTCGCCAGCGGCTCGGGGAGCGTGAACTCCAGCGCCGCCAGGGTGTCCTGCAGCTGCCCCGGCCGGGTGGCCCCGAGGATGGTGGAGGTCACGCCGGGCCTGGTGGCGATCCAGTGGACCGCCACCTGCGCCGGCGAGCGCCCCAGCTCCCGCGCCACCTCGCGCAGCACCTCGAGGATGCGCCAGTTGCGCTCGGTGAACTTCACGAAGACCGGGTTGCCCGATCCCTTGGTCTGCTGCAGCCGCCCCTCCCCGGCGCCGTCCACCCCCTCGGCGCGGGCGTACTTGCCGGACAGGAAGCCGCCGCCCAGCGGGCTCCACGGGCAGATCCCCATCCCCAGCTCCAGCGCCGCCGGCACGAACTCGCGCTCGATGCTCCGCTCCACCAGCGAGTACTCCAGCTGCAGGGCGCAGATCCGCTCGAGGCCGCGCCACTCGGCCAGGGTCTGGGCCCGGGCCAGGTACCAGGCCGGCACGTCGGAGAGGCCGAGGTGGCGCACCTTGCCGGAGCGCACCAGCGCGTCGAGCGTGGCCATCACCTCCTCGACCGGGGTGAGCCCGTCCCAGGCGTGCAGCCAGTAGAGGTCGAGGTACTCGGTGCCGAGCCGGCGCAGGCTGCCCTCCAGCGCCCGCAGGATGTTCTTGCGCCCGTTGCCGCCGGCGTTGGGGTCGCCGGGACGGGCGTTGAAGGTGAACTTGCTGGCCAGCACCAGCCGGTCGCGGTCGCCGGCCTCGCGCAGCAGGCCGCCGAGGATCTCCTCGGAGCGGCCGCCGGTGTAGAGGTCGGCGGTGTCGACGAAGTTGCCGCCGGCCTCGAGGTAGGCCCGCAGCATGGCGCGGCAGGCGTCGGGGTCGGCGCCCCAGCCCCACTCGGTGCCGAAGGTCATGGTGCCGAGGCAGAGCGGCGAGACCCGCAGGCCGGAGCGCCCCAGCAGCGAGTAGTCGGTCAGCCCCTTCAGCGGCGTGGCGGTCATGTCCAGCCCCCGTGGTGGCCGGGGAGGTCCGCGGGCGCGGGTCCCGGCCGCCCCGCATGCTAGCCTCCCGGGGCGTGATCGGTCCCACGCCACCCCGCCGCGTCCCGCTGGCGCACCTGCCCACCCCGCTCCAGCCCTCGGCGCGGCTCGGCGCCGAGCTGGGGATCGAGCTGCTCTGGAAGCGCGACGACCTCTCCGGGCTGGAGCTCTCCGGCAACAAGGCCCGCAAGCTGGAGTTCCTCCTCGCCGAGGCCCTCGACCAGGGGGCCGACACCGTGGTGACGGCCGGCGGGGCCCAGTCCAACCACGCCCGCGCCACCGCCTTCGCCGCGGCGCGGCTCGGCCTGGGCTGCGTCGCCCTGCTGCGGACCCCCAATCCCTCCCACCCTCCGGCGCTGGCCGGCAACTCGCTGCTGGTCCGGCTGGCCGGCGCGCGAGATCCGGTGGCTGGGAGCGGCCGAGTACCGCCGGCGCGACGAGGTCCTCGCGCAGGTGGCGGCGGAGCTGGCCGCCGCGGGGCGGCGCCCCTACCTCATCCCGGTGGGCGGCTCCAACGCGCTGGGCAGCTGGGGCTACGTGACGGCGGTGGCGGAGCTGCACCGGCAGCTGCCGCCGGCCTGGCGCGGGCGTCCGCTGACGCTGGCGGTGGCCTGCGGCTCGGGCGGGACCGCGGCCGGGCTGGCCATGGGGCTCAGGCTGGCGGGCTGGCGCGAGGCCCGGCTGGTGGCCTTCGCGGTCTGCGACGACGCCGCCTGGTTCCAGCGAGAGATCGCCGCCATCTCGGCCGAGGCGGCGCGGCGCTGGCCGGGGCTGCCGGCGCTGGCCCCGGGCGACGTCGAGGTGGACGACGGCTTCATCGGGCCCGGCTACGCCGTCCCCACCGAGGCCGGCCTGGCCCTGATCCGGCGCGTGGCCCGCACCGACGGCCTGATCCTCGACCCGGCCTACACCGGGAAGGCCTTCCTCGGCCTGGTGGCCCGGGCCAGGGAGCTGGGCCCGCGGGTGATCTTCATCCACACCGGCGGCGTCTTCGGACTGCTCCCGCTCGGGCCGGCGCTGCTCGGCGGCGCGCCCGGCGGATTCGAGGGATAGTCCGCCGGTGCCTGGCCCGCACCACCGCCACCTGCCGGTCCACCCGGCGCTGCTGCTGGCCCTGGCGCAGCTGCTCTGGGCCGGCAACTTCGTGCTGGGGCGCGCCGTGGCCGCCCACGTCCCGCCGGTGGCCCTCTCCTTCCTGCGCTGGTCGGTGGCGCTGCTCGTCCTGCTGCCGCTCTCCTGGCGCGAGCTGCGGCGAGGCTGGCCGGTGGTGCGCCGCTCGCTCGGCATCCTCGTGCCGCTGGGGATCCTCGGCGTCGGCAACTTCAACACCCTGGTCTACGTCGGCCTGCACCAGACCACCGCCACCAACGCCGCGCTGCTCAACTCCGCCTGCCCGGCCTTCATCCTCGCCGTCGGGCCGCTGCTGGGCGCCCCGCGGCCCGGCGCCCGGCAGGCGCTCGGCATCGCCACCTCGCTGCTCGGCGTCCTCGCCATCGTGACCCGGGGCGAGCCGGCGGCGCTGCTCGCCCTGCGCCTCAACCCGGGCGACCTGTGGGTGCTCGGGGCGGTGCTCTCCTGGGCCATCTACACCGTGCTGCTGGCGCGCCGCCCGGCCGGGCTCCACCCCATGGCGCTGCTCACCGTGCTGGTGATGATCGGCCTCCTCTGGATCGCCCCCTTCGCCGCCGCCGAGGCCTGGGGCGGCGCCCGGGTGGCCTGGGACGGCGCCACCGCGGCCACCCTCGGCTACGTGGGCCTGATGGCCTCGGTGGTGGCCTACGCCGCCTGGAACCAGGGGGTCGCCGAGCTGGGCTCGGCGCGGGCCGGCGCCTTCATCCACCTGCTGCCGGTCTTCGCCTCGCTGCTGGCCGCGGTGCTGCTGGGCGAGTCCTTCCACGCCTTCCACGCGGTGGGCATCGGGCTGGTGCTGCTCGGCGTGCGGGTGGCGGGCTAGCTATGATCGGTGCCATGCACCCCAACGCCCGGCTCCTCCGCGACTTCTACGCCGCCCTCGACGCCCACGAGGGCGAGCGCATGGCCGCCTGCTACGCCGACGACGTGGCCTTCTCCGACCCGGTCTTCCCGCTGCTGCGCGGCGACCAGGCCCGCGCCATGTGGCGCATGCTCTGCGAGCGCGGCCGGGACCTGCGGGTCACGGCCCGCCGCATCGAGGCCGACGACGCCACCGGGAGCGCCGCCTGGGACGCCGACTACACCTTCTCGGCCACCGGGCGGGTGGTGCACAACCGCATCGAGGCGCGCTTCGTCTTCCGCGACGGCCTGATCGTGACCCACACCGACGACTTCGACCTGTGGCGCTGGGCGGGCATGGCGCTGGGCCTGAAGGGCCGGCTCCTCGGCTGGCTGCCGCCGGTGCAGGACGCGGTCCGCCGCCAGGCCGCCGCCGCCCTGGAGGCCTGGATGGTGAGGCGCGGGTAGTCCCGGCTCCCACACCGCCCTGCGGCCACCCGGGCCCGGCCGCGGCGAGACCTGCTAGCCTGCCGGCTCGGCCCGTGGGGCCCGGAGGCGTCGAGCATGTGGTTCCTGCTGCTGGCGGCCGGCGCGGTGGTGGTGCAGCTGGCCGGCGTGCCCCTGGCCCGCCGGCTGGCGGTGCCGCCGCCGCCCGAGCTGCTCCTCGTCGCCTGGTTCCTCCTCGCCACCTCGGTGCGGCTGGCGGTGATGCGGGTCCGGCTGGCCGGCTTCGAGAAGAAGGCCAGGCGGCTGGCGCGCCGCATCGACGACAAGCCCGTCTCCCCCATGGGCGAGCTCGGGCTCGGCGTGGGGCGAGGCGCCCTGCAGGTGGTGGGCGGCGACGTGCTGGGGGCGTCGCTCTCGCTGGTGGCGGCGCTGCTGCGGGGCGCGGCCGGGTCGCTGCGGGCCAGGCCGTCGCCGCAGAAGGAGCGGCGCCAGGCGGCGCGGCGCGAGCGGCTGGCGACCATGGCCTGCGTGCTGGGGGTCGGCCTCACCTGCGCGGTCCTGACGTGGTGGCCGCTGGTCCGCGGCCGCGCCGGCCGGGCCGCCGCCCCGGCGCTGCGCGAGATCGGCCTGGCGCCCGATCCGCCCCGAACGGTACCTACGCCTCCCGCCGAGCGGCGTGGCACCATCGCCCCGCCGACCACGGCCCCTGCCCCAGGAGGAACACCATGAAGCGCCTCGCCCTCGCCCTCGCCCTCGCCGCGCTCGCCGCCCCGGTGCTCGCCGCCCAGCCCAAGACCTACCAGGTGACCGGCCCGGTGCTCGAGGTCACCGCCGACACCATCACGGTGCAGAAGGGGAACGACAAGTGGGAGATCGCCCGGACCCCCGACACCAAGGTGACCGGCGACCTCAAGAAGGGCGCCAAGGTGACCATCGAGTACCGGATGACCGCGGCCAGCGTCGAGGTGAAGGCGGCCAAGAAGTAGCCGGGGCCGGCCTCCCGGGGCGGGGCCCTAGCGCCCCTGGATGCTGGCCGCGTCCTCCAGCGCCTCGACCGCCTCCGGGCTGGCCTCCAGCACCGGCCTGGGCAGGTGGGCCAGCGCCAGCTCGGCGAAGTCGCCGAGGCCGTTGCTCCCCTCGGTCACGTAGATGCGCTGGCCGTTCGCCAGCGTCAGGAAGAACCAGTTGTTGGCCGGGTTGAAGCTGAGCTTGGCCACGTCGGACCAGTGGGCGGTGAGCCGGGTGAAGACCCCGTGCCGCACGATGGCGGCGTCGCTGAGGAGCAGCCGGCCGCGCGCCTCGAGGCCGAAGAGGTAGCCGCTGGCGGCCACCGCAGCCAGCCCGAAGAAGCCGGCCAGGATCCAGCGCCCGACCTCGGCGCCCGGGGCCCACTCGACGGCCACGGCCAGGCCGGTGATGGCGGCGCCTGGCAGGAAGGCCAGCACGCCGAGGATGAACCAGTGGCCGCGCGGCATGCGGAGCTCGGCCACGCCGTTCACCCGCCCCACCCGCGGCCGGCGGTGCGTGCCGCTCCAGGCCAGGGCGACGGGGATGGCCACCATGACCAGCCCCACCATCACGAAGCCGACGACGATCTTGCTCATAGGGGGCGCACCTTGGCCCAGCGCGAGCCGACGAGGCAAGCCCAGATCGCGGGAGCGGGCGAAGGAAGGCGGATCAGCGCCAGGCCACCTGGCGCGGGGCCTCGGCGACCCTGAGCTCGGCGACGCGATCGGCGAAGTAGGCGGCCAGCGCCTCGCGCGCCACCCACGGGGCGCGCACCCGCCAGAGCGGGCCGTTGACCACCACGCTGGCCACCACCACCTGCGGATCCTCGGCCGGGGCGTAGCCCACGAACCAGGTGTGATCGCGGAAGGGCCGCTGCTCGTTGAGCGATCCGGTCTTGCCGGCCACGTGCACGCCGCGCAGCTCGCGGGGCGGCCGCGAGAAGGCCCGCTGCGCCGTGCCGCGCGTCACGGTCTCGCGCATCATCGCCCCCAGCGCCTCGGCCACCCGCTCGTCGATGATCCTCATGGGCTCGGCCAGCGGCGGGGCCGGCTCGGTCCCCTGCACCAGCTCCACCACCCAGGGCGGAACCAGCACGCCCCGGTTGGCCACCACCGCCGCCAGCAGGGCGGCGTGGAGGGCCGAGAGCCGCACGTCGCCGAAGCCGGCCGCGGTGTTGGCCAGGCCGAAGCGATCCTCGGGGATCTCGGCGCGCGAGGTCTCCACCGGGGACGGGAAGGGGATGGTGGCGTTGAAGAGGAAGCGGGCCGCCACGGCGCGCAGCACCTCGGGCGTCAGCCCGCGGTCGGCCAGCTTGGCGAAGACCACGTTGGCGCTGTGGCCGAAGGCGGCGGAGAGCGGCAGGCAGGCGCTGTCGCGGCGGGAGTCGTCGGCCAGGAGCCGCGGCGCCAGCCGGTGGTTGCCGCCGTGGTAGCAGACCGGCTCCTCCGGCGAGTAGCCCTGCTCCAGCAGGGCCGCGGCGGTCACGATCTTGAAGATGGAGGCGGCCGGCGAGATGGCCTTGAGCGAGAGGTTGGTGGCCTGCGGCTGGCCGCGGGTGTGCTCGGCCATGGCCAGCACCCGGCCGGTGCGGGGGTCGAGCAGCACCGTCGCGCCGTAGGGCACGTCGTAGGAGGTGAGCGTCCGCTGCAGCTTCTTCTGGAGCCGGGCGTCGAGGGTCAGCACCGCCTCGCCGTCGCCGTAGCTGGCCAGGAAGCGGCCGGTGGCGGTGTCGAGGTGGCGCGCCCCGAGGACCGGCGCCGGCCGGACCGGGGCGGCGGTCCCGGCGGCGGGCGTGGCCCGGGCCAGCGGCTGCTGGGCGTGCGCCGGCGCCAGGACCAGCAGGCAGCTGGCCGCCATCGCGAGCGGGACGAGGATCCGGTGCGGTGCCATGCGGGTGAACCACGGCAGTGTGCCCGATCACCGGACCCGGATCAAAGTCGTGGCCGCCGGATCTCCTACCTCCTCCCACCCCGGCGACCGGCCGGCTTCGTCGCCTTCCGGCCGCCCCGCCTCCCGGCCGCGGGGCGCCGGGGGGCGCGGGCTGCGCCGGCCCGCCGGCGCGGCCCGTTGCGCGGCCCGGGCGGCACGCTCGTGCAGCACGGCCTGGGCGGCCGCCATCCTGGCGATGGGGAGCCGGAAGGGCGAGCAGGAGACGTAGTCGAGCCCGAGCTGGTGGCAGAACTCGACCGAGCGCGGATCCCCGCCGTGCTCGCCGCAGATGCCCATGTGCATCCCGGGGCGGGTGGCGCGCCCGCTCTCCACGGCCATCTTCATGAGCGCGCCCACCCCGTCGCGGTCGATGGAGACGAAGGGATCGCCGGGCCAGATCTCGCGGTCGACGTAGCTCTTGACCACCAGGCCGGTGTCGTCGCGCGAGAGCCCGAAGGTGGTCTGGGTCAGGTCGTTGGTCCCGAAGGAGAAGAACTCGGCGGTCCGGGCGATCTCGCCGGCGGTGACGGCGCCGCGCGGGATCTCGATCATGGTGCCGACCAGGTACTTCACCTTCCGCCCCTTCTCGCGGAAGACCTCGTCGGCGACGCGGCGCACCACCCGGGCCTGGTCCTCGAGCTCGGTCCGGGCGCCCACCAGCGGGATCATCACCTCGGGGCGCACCGTCAGGCCTCGCGCGGCCACGTCGCAGGCGGCCTCGAAGATGGCCCGCGCCTGCATCTCGGTGATCTCCGGGTAGGTGATGCCGAGCCGGCAGCCGCGGTGGCCGAGCATGGGGTTGGACTCGTGGAGCTCGGCGACCCGGCCGCGGATCTGCGCGATGGTCCGACCGGTGGCGCGGGCCAGCGCGGCCAGCCCGGCGTCGTCCTGCGGCAGGAACTCGTGCAGCGGCGGATCGATGGTGCGGATGACCACCGGGCGCGGCGCCATGGCGGTGAAGAGGCCGTCGAAGTCGGCGCGCTGCAGGGGCAGCAGCCGGGCCAGCGCGGCGCGGCGGGCCTCGGTGGTCTCGGCCACGATCATCTCCCGCATCGGGCCGATCTTCCCCTCGCCGAAGAACATGTGCTCGGTGCGGCACAGGCCGATCCCCTGGGCGCCGAAGGCGATGGCCGTGGTGGCCTGGTCGGGCTGGTCGGCGTTGGCCCGGACCCCCAGCCGCCGGACCGCGTCCGCCCAGCCCAGCAGCCTGGCGAAGCCCCGGTAGACGGGCGCGTCGCTGGGGTCGCGGCTCTTGTCCACCAGCACCTGCACCACCTCGGACGGGCTGGTGGCCAGCCGCCCCTCCAGCACCTCCCCGGCGATGCCGTCGATGGAGATCCACTCGCCCTCCTTGAGGACGCGCGGGCCGGAGGTGGTCGCCACCGTCATGGTGCGGGCCTGGTAGTCGAAGGTGAGCGCCTCGCAGCCGACGATGGCCACCTTGCCCATCTGGCGGGCCACCAGCGCGGCGTGGCTGGTCATGCCGCCGAAGGCGGTGAGGAAGCCCTCGGCCGCGTTCATCCCGCGGATGTCCTCGGGGCTGGTCTCGTGGCGGGCCAGGATCACCTGCTCGCCGTTGCGCCGCCAGGTGACGGCGTCCTCGGCGAAGAAGACCAGCCGGCCGGAGGCGGCCCCCGGGCCGGCCGGCAGGCCGTGGGCGAGGAGCTTGCCGCCCTGGATGGCCTGGGCCTTGGCGGCGGCGTCGAAGATGGGCCTCAGCAGGTGGTTGAGCGCCTCGGGGTTGACGTGGAGCAGCGCCTCGTCGCGGGTGATGAGCTTCTGCTCGGCCATCTCCACGGCGATGCGCACCGCCGCCATGCCGGTGCGCTTGCCGGTGCGGGTCTGCAGCACGTAGAGCCGGCCCCGCTCGATGGTGAACTCGATGTCCTGCATCTCGCGGTAGTGGCGCTCCAGCTTCCGGCGCACCGCCTCCAGCTGGGTGGCGAGGGACGGCCAGCGGGCCGCCAGCTCGCTGATCTTCTGCGGGGTGCGGATGCCGGCCACCACGTCCTCGCCCTGGGCGTCGACGAGGAACTCCCCGTAGAACTCGTCCTCGCCGGTGGCCGGGTTCCGGGTGAAGGCCACCCCGGTCCCGGAGTCCTCGCCCATGTTGCCGAAGACCATCGACTGGACCGAGACCGCGGTGCCCCAGGACGAGGGGATGCCGTTGAGCTTGCGGTAGGCGTCGGCGCGGTCGTTGTCCCAGGAGCGGAAGACCGCGCCGATGGCCAGGCGCAGCTGCTCGAGCGGGTCCGACGGCAGGTCGATGCCGCGCCGCTCGCGGATGGCCGCCTTGAACTCGGCCACCAGCTCCCGCAGGGCCTCCACCGGCAGCTCGGAGTCGAAGCGCACGCCGCGGGCGCGCTTCTTGGCCTCCAGGATCACCTCGAAGGGATCGCGGTCCTCCTTCCGCTCCGGCTTGAGCCCCAGCACCACGTCGCCGAACATGGCGCAGAAGCGCCGGTAGCTGTCCCAGGCGAAGCGCGGGTTGCCGGAGAGCGCCGCCAGCCCCTCCACCGTCTCGTCGTTGAGGCCGAGGTTGAGGACCGTGTCCATCATCCCCGGCATGGAGACGCGCGCGCCGGAGCGGACCGAGACCAGCAGCGGGTCGCCGGGGCGGCCGAACCCCTTGCCGGTCAGCTTCTCCACCTTGGCGAGCGCGGCGCGCAGCTCCGGCTCGAGCCCCTTGGGCAGGCGCTTGCCGCCGGCGTAGTACTCGGCGCAGACCTCGGTGGTGATGGTGAAGCCGGGTGGCACCGGGATGCCGATGCTCGACATGTCGGCCAGCCCGGCGCCCTTGCCGCCCAGCAGGTTCTTCAGCGCCATGCTCCCCTCGGCGGTGCCGCCGCCGAAGGCGTAGATCCGCTTGGCCATGACCACCTCGCGCCGCGACCGCCCGCCTGCCGGCGGTGCCTGGATGGAAGCCCTTCACGGGGGAGGATGCCTCATCGACCGGGAGCCGGCACGTGCCACCGCCGGGTCGACCCATGCGTGATGGCGCCCGTTGACCACCATCAAGCGCGGGGCCGATCCGGGCGCCTCGGTCAAGGGACAGCCGGGGCGCCCGCCTCAGATGCGGAGCTGCTCGACGCGCGCCTCGTCCAGCTCCGGCGCCACCGCCAGCACCTCGACGCCGCCGTCCGGGTCGCGCCACTCCACCTCGACCGAGGGCTCGTCCTTCCCCTTGCCGTAGCGGGCCACGATCCGGGCGGCCAGCTGCCGCTCCTCCCAGGTCGGCTCCCCCTCCACCAGCGCCACCGGGCCGGCGTGGACCCTGGCCGCCAGGCGGGACCTGGAGTCGCCGGCGTAGCTCTCCAGCGTGCCGTTCTCCACCTCGGTGCGCCCCACGATCAGCTTCACGGTGGGCGAGAGGCGGAAGTGGCGGCCGGTGGTCATCAGCACCACGTCGTCGCGATCGATGCGGCGCGGCTCGCCGGCCGCCTCGCGCTGGCCGAGGATGTCGAAGAACTTCCGCGAGAAGCTCTCGTCGGTGAGGAAGCAGCAGCCACCCGCCGGCTGCGGCCACTCGGCCAGCCCCAGCTCCCGGGCCATGGCGATCTGGCGGGTCCGCCCGCGGCCGCTGAGGTCGCCCAGCCTGGAGCGGTCGAGGATCCCCTCCTGCTCCGGGATGGAGGGCGGCAGCAGCTTCGCCGAGAGCGGCCGGACCAGCCGCCCCTTCAGCCCCGACTCGCGCTCGATGGCCCAGAGGGTGTCGCGCCGCTGGCTCTTGGGACGCTGTCCCAGCACCTCGCCGGTGAAGATGAAGTCGGCCCCCTCCCGCTCCATGACCTCCCTGGCCCGCTTCATCATGAAGATGCGGCAGTCGACGCAGGGGTTGGCGTTGGCCCCGTACCCGTACTTCGGGTGGAGCAGCATGTCGAGGTAGGCGTCGCCGGAGATGTCGATGTACTCGATCTCGATCTCCAGGTCGGCGGCGGCGCGCAGGGCCTCGTTCTGCGGCACGGTGCCGTCCGCGCGCCCGCCCTTGCGCCGCTGGGTCTCGGTGATGCAGAAGCCGGTGTAGAAGTTGATGGCCTTCACCTCGACGCCCTGGGCGCGGACCATGGCCAGCGCCAGCGTGGAGTCGAGCCCGCCCGAGATCATGGCGATGGCCTTGCCCGGCTTCCTCATGGTGCCCCCTCCGCCGGCCGCGGCGGCCGCCCCCGCTTGCGCAGGTAGCTCTTCCAGCGGGGGCCGTCCCTGAAGGTGGCCAGGTGCTCGTGGCGCATCGCCTTGCACCACATGGGCATGTCGGTGGCGATCCCCGGATCGGTGGCGATCACCAGCAGCACGTCGCCGTCGGCCAGCCCCTTCACCGCCGCCGCCGCCTTGACGATGGGGATGGGGCAGAGGAGCCCCGAGGTGTCGAGGACCTGGACCGGCTCGGGCAGCGCGTGGTGGGCCAGCATCGGGGCCCCACATAGCGGCTCCCCGCCGCCGCGGCAACCCCGTCGACCGGGGCCGGTCATCGCCGGCCATCGCCTTGCCCCACCGGCACCCCGAGGGTACTCTCCCGCGCACCGTGCGAGCCCTCCCGCTCCTCACCTGCTGTGCGCTGGCGCTCGCCGCCGGCGCCGCCCAGGCCCAGCCGGATCCGACCGACCCGACGGCCGCCGCGTCGCCGTCGGCCCTCTCCGGGCTGACCTTCGCGGCGTCGATCGGCGCCGGCGGCGAGACCGGGATGACGCAGGGGAAGGCCGGGCTGCTGGAGCTGGAGGTGGCCGCCGGCTGGGAGCACCAGCCGACCCGGCTCCGGCCGGAGCTGGCCCTCGCCCTGGGGGTCGCCCCGGAGTCCTCGATCGCCATCCGCCCCGGGCTGCGGGCCGGCCTCGCCCAGGTCCCCATCTGGCTGCGGGCCGCCATCGACTTCTCCACCGCCCGCGACGAGGGGATGCACACCCGCTGGCTCCTCTTCGGCGCCGCCTGGGAGCTCCAGTTCAACACCTCGCTGGCCTTCGACCTCGGGCTCGACTTCGGCATCCCGCTGGCCAGCTCCTCCGGCGTCCCGCTCATGCTCCGCGCCGGCGGCACCTTCCGGCTCTGAGCTCCAGCCCGCGTCATGGTGAGGTCCCCCGCATGAAGAAGGCCGTCGCCCTCACCCTCTGGCTGCTGGCCTGCGCCTCGGTCGCGGCGCAGGAGCTGCCCCTCCCGCCGCCGCCGCCCGCCGACGACGTGCCGCTGCCCCCGCCGCCCGCCCCGCGTCCCGCCACCGCGCCGCCGGGCCCGGCCAGCGCCGCAGCCCCGGCCGCCAAGCCCAGGCGCCACCAGGATCCGCCCGGCACCATCGGCGAGGGGCCGCTGGCCCCGGCCGGCGCGATGGCGGCGCCCATCCAGCCCGAGGAGCGGATCAGCCACTGGTCCTTCGCGCTCGGCTCGGGCATCGCCAGCCGCTCGGGCGGCTACCAGATCAAGCAGGACCAGGCCAACGCCTCGGTGCTCCTCTACTTCTCCGGCCAGGCCGACGGCCTCTGGACCGAGGGGACGGCCATGGCGGCGCGGCTGCGGCTGCGGATGTTCACCGGCGGCGACGGGACGCTGTTCGTGCCCAGCGACGGGGAGATCGAGGGCGCCTACATGCTGGGCCGGCGCGAGTTCCGCTTCGTGCTGGCCCGGCTCGAGGCGGCGCGCTACCCCGGCCTGGCCGTGCAGACGCTGGTGCAGGCCGCCACCATCCCCAGCGTCGAGGGGGTGGTCTCCCTGGCCGGCGACAAGGTCCGGATCTTCTACGGCGTGACGCCGGTGGAGGCCGCCTACGTCTGGTACGTGAACCGGGCCCACCTCGACACCAGCGACGGGTTCACCAACGAGAACCGCAACGTCGAGGCGGCCACCGCGGTCCGGCTGCGCGCCACCTTCCTGGTGCCGCCGTCGGTGCTGCTCTCGGTGCAGGGCGACTTCATGCGCATGTGGGGCCCAGGCGACCAGTACAAGGCGGTGGAGGGGAGCGCGGGCTACGCCCTGCTCGACAAGACCGTGCTGCTCGACCTGCTGCTGCGCTGGGAGAGCTACACCCGGCGCAGCAACGCCCTCCCGCCCTCGGACACCATGGAGACCTCCGACCAGCTCATCGGCATGGTCAGCGCCACCCTCGTCCTCTAGCCACCTTCGATCCACAAGGAGCGGTTCATGAAGCACGTCAGCTGGATCCTCGCCCTCGTCGTCGGGCTCGCCATCGGCTTCACCTCGAAGACCGCGCTCTACGGCGGTGGCCGCCCCACCACCCCGCCGCCGGGCCAGCCGCCGGTCCGGGCGGCCCGCCCGGTGGAAGACCCCAAGGCCGTCTACCGCGTGCCGCTCGAGGACTCGCCCACGCGCGGGCCGGCCACGGCGCTGGTGACCATCGTCGAGTCGAGCGACTTCGAGTGCCCCTTCTGCAAGCGGGTCGGTCCCACCCTCAAGCAGCTCGACGAGGCCTTCCCCGGCAAGCTGCGCTGGGCCTTCAAGCACAACCCCCTCCCCTTCCACCAGCGGGCGCTGCCCGCGGCCCTGGCGGCCGAGGCGGCCCGCGAGCAGAAGGGTGACGCCGGCTTCTGGGCCATGCACGACCGGCTCTTCGAGTCGTCCCCGGCGCTCGACCAGGCCAGCCTCGAGCAGGCGGCCACCGCGATCGGCCTCGACCTCGGACGCTTCCGGGCCGCGCTCGCCGACAAGGCGGCCGAGCCCCGCATCCGCCGCGACCAGGCGCTGGTCACCTCGCTCGGCGCCAGCGGGACCCCGGCCTTCTTCATCAACGGCCGCAAGGTCTCCGGCGCCCAGCCCTTCGAGAGCTTCCGGGCCGTGGTCGAGGAGGAGCTGAGGAAGGCCGAGGCGCTGGTGGCCGCCGGCACGCCGGCCGCCGACGTCTACGCCCGGGTGATGCAGTCCGGCGCCACCGCGCCGGTCATGCTGAACCAGCCGGCCGTCGCCGGCGCCCCGGCGGCGCCGCCCGCGCCCCCGGCCCGGCCCCCCAGCCTCTACCGGAAGGTGACGGTGCGCCCCGACGACCCGGTCCGCGGCCCGGCCGACGCCCGGCTGACCATCGTCCTCTTCTCCGACTTCCAGTGCCCCTTCTGCGGCCGCGTCGAGCCGACCCTGAAGCAGCTGGAGGAGGCCTTCAAGGGACAGGTGCGGGTGGTCTGGAAGCACCAGCCGCTGCCCATGCACCCCAACGCCATGCCGGCCGCGCTGGCCGCCGAGGCCGCCCGCGAGCAGGGCAAGTTCTGGCCCTTCCACGACCTGCTCTTCCAGGACCAGCAGGCGCTCTCGCCCGCCGACCTCGAGAAGGCCGCCGCCGCCGTCAAGCTCGACCTGCGCCGCTTCAAGGCGGCCGCGGCCGGCCCCGCCGCCAGGGCCCGCGTCGAGGAGGACCAGAAGCAGGCCGCCGCGGTGGGGGCCAACGGCACGCCCACCATGTTCTTCAACTGCCGGCAGGTGGTGGGCGCCGTCCCCTTCGAGGCCATGAAGCCCATCGCCGAGGAGGAGCTGAAGAAGGTGGACGCCCTGATCGCCAAGGGCGCCAAGCGCGGCCCGGGCCTGTACGAGGCGGCCTGCGACGCCAACCTGGCCTCGGCCCCCACCGCGGCCGCGCCCCCGGCGCCGGGCAAGGCGGTGGAGATCCCGCTGCGGCCCGACGACCCGGTCAAGGGCGACCCCCGGGCGCCGGTGACCCTGGTGGTCTTCTCCGACTTCCAGTGCCCCTTCTGCGCCCGCGTGGAGCCCACGCTCCGGCAGGTGGAGCAGGCCTACGGCCCCAAGGTCCGGATCGCCTGGAAGCACAAGCCGCTCCCCTTCCACCCCAACGCCATGCCGGCGGCGCTGGCCGCCGAGGCCGCCCGCCAGCAGGGCAAGTTCTGGCCCATGCACGACAAGATGTTCGCCGCCCAGCAGGAGCTCTCGCCGGCCGCCTACGAGCGCTGGGCCCGGGAGCTCGGGCTCGACGTCGCTCGCTTCAAGGCGGCCGCGGCCAGCGACCAGCTCAAGGCCCGCATCCAGGAGGACGACCAGCTCGCCTCGCGGCTCGGGATCGACGGCACGCCCACCATGGCCGTGAACGGCGAGCTGGTGGTCGGGGCGGTGCCGTTCGAGAGCCTCAAGGCGGTCATCGACCGGAAGCTGGCCGCGCCGAAGTAGGCGCGGACAGAAAGCCGTCGCTGGCCGCGCCGAAATAGGCGCGGACAGGAAGCCGTCGCTGGCCGCCGCCAGGTAGGCCGGGCCGGCGCCGGCCCTACCGCAGCCAGGACCTCCCGAGCAGGTGGACCAGCAGCGCCGGTCCACCGTGCTCGGCGCACAGCTCCCAGACGGTCACGCCGCCCAGCCCCTTGAAGGCGGCGCGGCCGACGCGGCGGAACAGCTCGCCGACGCGGCCGTCGGGGTGGAAGCAGACCACCAGCGACTGGCGCTCCGCCCCGTAGAACCAGTTGGCGCGCGCCGTCTCGGGCACGGCGGCCGGGTCCAGCTCGATGCGGCGGATCACCCGCCGCTCGCCGACCTCGGCCAGGAAGGCGGTGAGCGCCTCCTCGGAGAGGGCCGCGCCGCTGTTGTAGATCTCGCCGGGCGGGTCGGCCCCTTCCTGCGCCGCCGCCTCCAGCCCCTCCTGGACCGGCCCGGCGAGGCAGCGCACCGCCCCGGCCAGGTCGCCGGCCTGGGCCGCCGCCACCGCCTGCGCCGCGAGGTCGGGCGGCACGGCCAGGGCCAGCGGCCGATCGATGAAGACGCTCCAGGCGTGGGCCATGCCGGGGTGGCCGCGCGCGGCGCGCTCGGCGGCCAGCTGGGCGTCGGCGCGGATCCGGGCCGCGGGGGCGCGGGCCGTGCCGCGGGCCGACTCGTTGATCTTGTCGGCGATGGCGACGCGGTTGTGGCCGAAGACCTCGTCCTCGATCACCACCACCAGCGGCGCATCGCCGTAGCTGATGAAGACGCCGGCCTCCAGCCCCTCGCCGCGGGCCCGCGCCATGGCCCGCGCCCCCGCGGCCCGGGCCCGCCGCTCCGCCGCCGCCAGCCGGGCCAGCCGGGCGCCCAGCGCCGCCTGGGCCGGGCTGCCCGGGGTGGCCCGGGCCAGCGCCGCCTCGGCCTCGGCCCGCGCCCGGGCCGCGGCCTCGAGGCTGGCGGCCTGCTGCCCCGCCAGCTGCTCCAGCTGCCGGCGCACCACCGCGTCGTCGGCCTGCCGCTGCAGCCGGGCCGCGTAGGTCGCGAAGGCCTGCCGGATGGAGGAGGCCAGCTGGACCATGGCCTCGATCCCGCCGGAGAAGCTGATGGCGTCGCCCAGCAGGTTGTTGAGCGAGACCCCGCCGCGGTCGGCGAGGTGCTGCATGCCGCCGAAGTGCGCCTTGGCCGCCACCAGGATGGGCAGGTAGAACTCGCGCCGCAGGAACTCGGCCATCGAGGCCTGGCCCAGCAGGGTGGTCCGGCGGGTGAAGTCCTTCACGTCGGCGAAGAGGTGCGCCAGCGGGAGGCTCGGCGGAGGTCTTGAGGAGCGGCCCGGGGCGCGGGCTGAGCCGGTAGAGCCGCCCGGCCTCGTACTCCCCCTCGGCGCCGCCCTCGGCCTCCCGCCCGGTGCGGAAGGCCAGCGCCCGGGTGGCCCCGGCGGTGAGCCGCTCCAGCGCCAGGTCGGCGCAGAGGGCCGCCGCGGCCAGCGCGTACTCGGCGCGGGCCGCCTCGCGGGCCAGGCCGAAGGCGGCCCCGGGCTCCCGGGGCCGCCAGCCCTGCAGCCCCCGCACCGCCCGCTCCACCAGCGCGCCGGCCTCGCCGCCCGGCCCCGCGGCCGCCAGCTGCCGGACCAGCGCCTGCCGCGGCGCGGTGTCGGCGGCTCCGGCCGCCAGCGCGCCCGGCGTCCCCAGGAGCTCGCGCAGCGTCCTCACCTGGGCGCCCTGGCCGTGGGCCTCGGCCTGCAGCACCGCCTGGACCAGCAGCTCACGCAGCCGGGCCACCGCCACCGCCTGCTCGGCCCGCACCGCCAGCGCGTCGTCGCCGCCGAGCAGGGCGGACAGCTCGCGCGGCAGCGCCGCGGCGCCCAGGCCGGTGGCGAGGCGGGCCGCCAGCTCGTCGGCGCGCGGCACGCCGGCGGACAGCTCGCAGCCGTAGACGGTGGCGCCGGCGGCCTGCAGGCCGACGCGGCCCCCCAGCAGCACCGTCGGCGACAGGGCGGCCTCGAGCTTGGCCCGGGCCGGGTCGCCGGCGGCCAGGCCAGCGTCGCGGAAGGCCCGCTGCAGCCCGGTCTGCGCCGCCGTCCAGAGCGCCATCATGGCGCCGGCGCGCAGCCAGCGGTCGGCGTGGGTGACCGGCAGCGCCTCGCGCACCACCTGCCCGGCGGCGGCGGTCTCGGCCGCCAGCGCCAGCGCCACGATGACCGAGGTCTCCTCGCCGCGGGCGGAGGCCTGCTCCTCGAAGGCGCGGCGCAGCAGCTCGATCCACAGCCCCACCAGCGAGCGCCCCCTGCCGCCCCGCCCCAGCCAGGCGGCGGCCAGGCCGGGCGTCAGGGACGGGTGGGCGGCGGCCGCCAGCGCCGCGGCGGCGCGCAGGCCGGGGCTGCCGCCCGCGCCGCCGAAGGTGGGGCCGACGGTGGGGAGCCCGCTGAAGTCCTCGCGGAGCAGGAGCTGGTCGCGCTGCTCGCCCGGCACCAGCCGCTGGTGGTGATGGGCGAGCAGCAGCGCCACCTCGCGCGCCGCCGCGCGCAGGATGGCCCGGGCCTCGGGCGCCACCTCCACCGGCACCGCCAGGTCGCCCAGCGAGGTGCCCAGCGAGCAGCGCAACCGCCCGGGCTCGAGGCGCAGGAAGCCCTCGCCCCCGGCCTGCGCGGCCGCGAGGACCTCCAGGCGTCGGGCGGCGACCGGGCTGGGCACGCGGCTACCTCCGCTCGGCCAGGGTCACCTTCACCGTCACCGCCTGCCCGGCGTGCCGGTAGGCCAGCTCCACCACGTCGCCGGGCCGGTGGGCGCCCAGGGCGTACTGGAGATCCTGCAGGTTGAGCACGGTGCGGCCGCCCAGCCCCAGCACCACGTCGCCGCCCTGCAGCCCCGCCTTCTCGGCCGCGCTGCCCGGCATGACGCCGGTGATGAGCACGCCCGGCTCGGCGCGCTCGGCGAAGTCGGGGATGATGCCCAGCGAGGGTCGCCCCTCGCTCCGCGCGCCGCCACCGGCCTCCTTGGGCGCCGCGGTCCGGATCACCTCGAGGCGCCCCGGCAGGTCGGCCGCCAGGCTGGCCACCCGCCACCCCAGCCGCGCCGCCTCGGCCACGCTGGCCCCATCGATCTTGTCGGCGGTGTCGCCGGGGCGGTGGTAGTCGGCGTGGGCGCCGTTGAAGAGGTAGAGGACCGGCACGCCCCGGGCGTAGAAGCTGGCCTGGTCGGAGGTGCCGAAGCCGTCGCCGCCCAGCTCGACGTCGAGGGCGATGCGCGGCGGGAGGTCCGCCAGCGCCTTGACCTGCTGGCGCAGCCCCTGGGCGGTGTCGACGCCGTGCACGTAGAAGCGCCCCCGCTGCGGCCGGCCCACCATGTCGAGGTTGACCATGAGCTGCATCTTCTCGACGGGGCAGTCCGCCGGCGGGTGCTTCACCAGCCACGCCGAGCCGAGCACGCCCAGCTCCTCGCCGGAGAAGGCCACGAAGAGCACGGGCCGGCGCGGCGCCGGCCCGGCCGCGAAGCCGCGCGCCACCGCCAGCAGCGCCGCCGTCCCCGAGGCGTTGTCGTCGGCGCCGGGGTGGACCTCGCCGATCCTCTCCGGGGAGGCCGAGCTCTCGCCGCCCAGCCCGAGGTGATCGTAGTGGGCGCCCACCACCACGCACTCGCCCGCCACGGCCGGGTCGGACCCGGCGCGGAAGCCGACCAGGTTGGCGGTGAGGGACTTCTCCACGTCGATGGCGATCCTCACCGAGGCCCGGATCCCGAGCGGCCGCGAGCGCGGCCTGAGATCGGTGCCGATCTCGCGGGCCGGGGTGGCGACGTCCACGCCGGCGCCGGCCAGCGTGGCCAGGGTCACCCGCCCCGCCGCCAGCCCCGCCCGGGAGGCCACCGTCCCCCGCCACCGGGGCAGCTCGTCCGGCCCGGGGTGGTTCCAGTCGTCGCGCACGCCGATGATGGCCACCGCGCCGTGGTCGCGCGCGGTGGTGGCCTTGTAGCGCCACTCCCCGAACCGGTAATGCCTGGGGTCGCGGAACGGGCTCTTCTCGTCGGCCTCGCGGGGAAAGTCCGCCGCCACCAGCACGATCTTCCCCTTCACGTCGAGCCCGGCGTAGTCGTCGTAGCCGAGCTCCGGCGCGGTGATGCCGTAGCCGGCGAAGACCAGCTCGCCCTCGACCTGCCCGTCGTCGGAGAAGCCGAAGGGGAGCCAGCCGGTCTCCAGCGCCACCGGCCGGCCGCCCAGGGCGAGCGCGTTGCCCGGCCTCAGGCTGGCCCGGAAGGGCGCCTCGAAGGGCTGCCGGTAGCCCTCGGTGCCGGCCGGGGCGAGGCCAATCTCGCGGAACCGCTCCGCCAGCCAGGCCGCGGCCTCGGCGTTGCCGGCCGTCCCCACCCCGCGCCCGGTCCGGGCCGGATCCGCGAGCCAGGCCACCTCGGCCTGGGCCCGGGCGGCGTCGAAGCGCGGGTCGGGGCGTGCCAGCGTGATCGCCGCCGGCGCCGCGGCGGGGTGCCGGGCGGCGCAGGCCGAGAGCAGGAGGGCCGCGGGGAGGGCGTGCCACGGGCGCATCGCGTGCTTATACCCGAGCGGCGGCCGGGTCTTGCAGCCAAAGTCTCGAGCGGGTAAGAGTGGTTCCCCCCATGCGCCGGACCTTCTTCAAGGCCAAGATCCACCGGGCCACCATCACCCACGCCGATCTCGACTACGAGGGCTCGGTGTCGATCGACGAGGACCTGCTCGACGCCTCGGGCATCCTCGAGTACGAGGCGGTCCACGTCTGGAACATCACCCGGGGGACGCGGCTGCAGACCTACGCCATCAGGGGCGCCCGCGGCAGCGGCACCGTGTGCATCAACGGCGCCGCCGCCCATCTCAACCGGCCCGGCGACCTGGTGATCCTGGCCACCTTCGCGGAGCTGGAGGAGGCCGAGGTGCGCGGGTTCAAGCCGACGGTGGTGCTGGTGGACGCCAGGAACCGGATCGTGGCGAAGGACGTCACCGAGGTGGCCGGTCCGGCCAGGCGGGTGACGGCATGACGGTGTTGCTTTGGCGCTGACCTGCGCCCCCAGCCAGACCTCCCGACGTTCCTGAAGCTGTGCCGACCCGGCCGCGCCGTCCCGGTGCGCGTCGAGGTGGACGCCGACACCGAGACCCCGGTCTCGGCCTTCCTCAAGCTCTCGCGGGGCCACCGCCACGCCTTCCTGCTGGAGTCGGTCGAGGGCGGCGAGCGGAGCGCCCGCTTCACCTTCCTGGGCGCCGGACCCCGCCGCCTGCTGCGCTGGAAGCTGGGCGACCCGGCCGACCCCATCGACGCCATCCGCGCCGCGCTGGTGGGCCACACCGCGGTGCGGGTGCCGGGCACGCCCCCCTTCTCGGGCGGGCTGGTCGGGCACGTCAGCTGGGACGCGGTGGGCCTCTTCGAGCCGCGCGTGCCGGTCTCCGGACCCGACGAGCTGGGCTTCCCCGACGTGCTGCTGGGCGACTACGACGAGGTGGTGGCCTTCGACAACGTGCGCCACTCGCTCCACATCGTCTGCGAGGTCCGCTGCGACTTCGGCGACGACCCGCGCGCCCTCTACGCCTCGGCGGTGAGGCGCATCGCCGCCCGGATCAAGGCGCTGGCCCGGCCCCTCGTCGATCGCCGGGCCCGGCGCAGCGCCACGCCGGCCCGGCTCCGGCCCCGCGTCGGCAAGCGGGCCTTCGTGGCCGCGGTGGAGCGGGCCAAGGAGTACGTCCGCGCCGGCGACTGCCAGCAGATCGTCCTCTCGCAGCGCTTCGACGCCGAGGTCTCGGTGCCGCCCTTCGAGATCTACCGGGCGCTGCGCCGGGTCAACCCCTCCCCCTACCTCTTCTACCTGCAGGACGGCGAGCGGGCCCTGGTCGGCTCCTCCCCGGAGACCCTCATCAAGCTGCAGGACGGGGAGATCACGCTGCGCCCCATCGCCGGGACGCGGCGGCGCGGCCGCGACGCCGCCGAGGACGCCGCGCTCGAGGCCGAGCTGCGCGCCGACCCGAAGGAGAACGCCGAGCACGTCATGCTGGTCGACCTGGGCCGCAACGACGTGGGGCGGGTGGCGGCCATCGGCTCGGTGAGGCTGACCGCCTTCAAGACCGTGGAGCGGTACTCCCACGTCATGCACCTGGTCTCGGAGGTGAGGGGCCGGCTGGCGCCGGGCCGCACCGCGGTCGACGTGCTGCGCGCCGGCTTCCCGGCCGGCACCGTCTCCGGCTCGCCCAAGGTGCGGGCCATGGAGATCATCGACGAGCTGGAGCCGGCCCGGCGCGGCCCCTACGCCGGCGCCGTCGGCTACTTCGACCGCGGCGGGAACATGGAGCTCTGCATCGCCATCCGCACGCTCATGGCCAGCGGGCGGCGGGTCTCGGTCCAGTCGGGCGCCGGCCTGGTCTACGACTCGGTGCCCGAGGCCGAGTACCAGGAGACCGTCAACAAGGCGCGGGCGGTCTTCACCGCCGTGGCCCAGGCCGAGGCCCGCGTCCTCGACGCCGTGGCCCGGGCCCCGGTGACGGGCCCGCCGCGCGCCGCCCGGCCGGCCCGCCGCGCCGGCCCGGCGCCCCCGCCAGGGAGGCCGGCCGTGAGCCCCCCGCGCGTCCTGCTCATCGACAACTACGACAGCTTCACCTTCAACCTGGTGCAGTACCTGGGCGAGCTGGGGGCCGAGGTGGCGGTCCACCGCAACGACGAGATCGACGTGGCCGGCCTCCGCGCCGCCCGCCCCGACGGGCTGCTGCTCTCGCCCGGCCCCTGCACCCCCGACCAGGCGGGCGTGACCCTGGCCGCCATCGAGGCCCTGGCCGGCCAGCTCCCCATCCTCGGCGTCTGCCTCGGCCACCAGGCCATCGGCCAGGCCTTCGGCGGCGTGGTGCGGCGCAACCAGCGGATCGTCCACGGCAAGGCCAGCCCGGTGCACCACGGCGGGACCGGCCTCTACCAGGGCCTGCCCAACCCGTTCCAGGCCGGCCGCTACCACTCGCTGGTGGTGGACCGGGCCAGCCTGCCCGGGGTGCTGGAGGTCACCGCCTGGACGGCGGAGGAGGAGATCATGGGCCTGCGCCACCGCACCCTCGACGTGGAGGGCGTCCAGTTCCACCCCGAGTCGATCCTGACCGAGGCCGGCAAGCCGCTGCTCGCCAACTGGCTGGCCCGGCTGGCCCCGGGCGCGAGGAGGACGCCGTGATCCAGGAGGCGCTGGTCAAGCTGCTGGACGCCCACCCGCTGGGCCGGGCCGAGATGGCGGCGGTGATGAACGAGATCGCCGACGGCGCGGCCACCCCCGCCCAGGCCGGCGCCTTCCTGGCCGCCCTCCGCATCAAGGGCGAGACCGTCGAGGAGATCACCGGCGCCGCCGAGGTGATGCGGGCCCGCTCCGAGAAGGTCCACGTGGCCGCCGAGGTCTTCGTCGACACCTGCGGGACCGGCGGCGACGCCCGCAACACCTTCAACATCTCGACCACCGCCGCCTTCGTGGTGGCCGGCGCCGGGGTGGTGGTGGCCAAGCACGGCAACCGCGCCGTCTCCTCGCGCTCCGGCTCGGCCGACGTGCTGGGGGCGCTGGGCGTCGACGTCGACGCGCCCACCGCCGTGGTGGAGCGGGCCATCGCCGAGGTGGGCATCGGCTTCCTCTTCGCGCAGCGGCTCCACCCCGCCTTCAAGGCGGTGGCCGGCATCCGGCGCGAGCTGGGGGTGCGGACCGTCTTCAACCTGCTCGGGCCGCTGGCCAACCCGGCCGGCGCCCGCCACCAGGTGATGGGGGTCTACGAGCCGCGCTGGGTGCCGGTCATCGGCGGCGTGCTGGCCGCGCTGGGGGCCCGCCACGCCTTCGTGGTCCACGGCGAGGGGCTGGACGAGGTGGCCGTCACCGGCATGACCCACGTGGCCGAGGTCCGCGACGGCGCGGTGGAGCGCTACTGCATCCTGCCGGAGGACCTCGGCCTGCCGCGCCACCGGGAGTCGGAGCTGGCCGGGGGCGACGCCACGCGCAACGCCGCCATCCTGCGCGAGGTGCTGGCCGGCCAGGCCGGCGGCCCGCGCGACGCCGTGCTGGCCAACGCCGCCGCCGCGCTGGTCTGCGCCGGGGCGGCCGCCGACCTGCGCAGCGGCGTGGCCGTGGCGGCCCGCTCCATCGACTCCGGGGCCGCCGCCGAGAAGCTGCGCCGGCTGGTGGAGGCCACCCGGCCGCCATGACCACCTACCTCGACGCCATCCTGGCCCGGAAGCGCGACGAGGTCGCGGAGCTGTCCGCGGCCCGGCCCGAGGCCGAGCTGCGGGCCCGCCTGGCCGGCGCCCCGCCGGTGCGCGACTTCGCCGGCGCCCTCTCGCCGCGCGGGGGCCCGACCCGGATCATCGCCGAGGTGAAGCGGGCCAGCCCGTCGGCCGGCGCGCTCGCCGCCGGGCTCGACGCCGTGGCGCAGGCCCGGCGCTACGAGGCGGCCGGCGCCGCCGCCATCTCGGTGCTGACCGACGGCCCCGGCTTCGGCGGCTCCCTCGACGACCTGGTGGCGGTGCGGGCCGGGGTGGCGCTGCCGGTGCTGCGCAAGGACTTCACGGTGGACGGCTGGCAGCTCCTCGAGGCCCGCGTCGCCGGCGCCGACGCCGCCCTGCTCATCGCCGCGGCCCTGCCGGGCGACCGGCTGGCCCGCCTCCACGACCGCTGCGCCGAGCTGGGGCTGCACGCGCTGGTCGAGGTGCACGACGAGTCCGAGCTGGAGCGGGCGCTGGCCGCCGGGGCCCGGCTGGTGGGCGTCAACAACCGCAACCTCCACACCTTCGCCGTCGATCTCGCCACCTCGGTGCGGATCGTCCCGGCGCTGCCGCCGGGCGTGAAGGGGGTGGCCGAGAGCGGCGTGCGGACCGGCGCCGACGCGCGGCGCCTGCGCGCCGCCGGGGCCGTCAACCTGCTGGTGGGCGAGGCGCTGGTCCGGGCCGCCGATCCCGGCGCGCTGCTGCGGGAGCTCCTGGCGTGACGGTGCGGGTCAAGATCTGCGGCGTGACCCTCCTCGAGGACGCGCTGGCGGCGGTGCGGCTCGGCGCCGACGCCCTGGGCTTCAACTTCTGGCCCGGCTCGCGGCGGTTCATCGCGCCGGGCCCGGCCCGGGAGATCATCCGCCGGCTGCCGCCGCTGGTGACCAGCGTCGGCGTCTTCGTCGATCCCTCGCACGAGGAGGCGGTGGCGGCCGCCGCCATCTCCGGCGTGCAGGTGATCCAGCTCCACGGCGGCGAGCCGCCCCTGTTCTGCCGCGCCTTCCAGCTGCCGGTGCTGAAGGCCGTCCCGGTGGGCGGCCCGGAGGCGCTGGCCGCGGCGGAGCCTTTTGCCGGCCTCGCCGGGCTGCTGCTCGACGCCCCCTCCGCCGGCCACGGCGGCAGCGGCCGGACCTGCCACTGGCCCACCGCCCGGGCGCTGGCCGGGCGGGGACCGGTGATCCTGGCCGGCGGCCTCCACCCCGGCAACGTGGCCGCCGCGGTCGCCGCCGTCCGCCCCTGGGCGGTCGACGTCGCCAGCGGCGTCGAGTCGTCCCCCGGCGTGAAGGACCACGAGCTGATGGCGCGCTTCATCGCCGCCGCCAAGGAGGCACCATGACCAGCACCCTGCCCGACGCCCGCGGCCACTTCGGCGAGTACGGCGGCCGCTTCGTCCCCGAGACCCTGGTGCCGGCCCTCGACGAGCTGGAGGCCGCCTGGCGCGCCGCCCGGGCGGACCCGGCCTTCGACGCCGAGCTGCGCGAGCTGCTCACCCGCTTCGCCGGGCGCGAGACCCCGCTGGGCGAGGCGAGGCGCATGAGCGCCGAGCTGGGCGGGTGCCGCGTGCTGCTGAAGCGCGAGGACCTCTGCCACACCGGCGCCCACAAGGTGAACAACACCCTGGGCCAGGTGCTGCTGGCCCGCCGCATGGGGAAGACCCGCATCATCGCCGAGACCGGCGCCGGCCAGCACGGCGTGGCCACCGCCACCGCCGCCGCCCTCTTCGGCCTCCCCTGCGACGTCTACATGGGGGCGCTCGACGTGGAGCGCCAGGCGCTCAACGTCTTCCGCATGGAGCTGCTGGGGGCGAGGGTCATCCCGGTCCGGTCGGGATCGCGGACCTTGAAGGACGCCATGAACGAGGCGCTCCGCGACTGGGTCACCAACGTCCGCGACACCCACTACATCATCGGCTCGGTGGCGGGGCCGCACCCCTACCCGGCGCTGGTGCGCGACTTCCAGAGCGTGATCGGCACCGAGGCGCGGGCCCAGGTGCTCGAGGTGGCGGGGCGGCTGCCCGACGCCGTGGTGGCCTGCGTGGGCGGGGGCTCCAACGCCATGGGGATCTTCTCCGGCTTCCTCGCCGACCCGGCGGTGCGGCTGGTGGGCGTCGAGGCGGCCGGCCACGGGCTCGACACCGGCCGGCACGGCGCGGCGCTGGCCCGCGGCACCCCCGGCGTCCTGCACGGCTCGCGCAGCTACGTGCTGCAGGACGCCAACGGCCAGATCGTCGAGGCCCACTCCATCAGCGCCGGCCTCGACTACCCCGGCGTCGGACCGGAGCTGGCCTTCCTCAAGGACCAGGGGCGGGTCGAGCTGCGCCAGGCCACCGACGACGAGGCGCTCGACGCCCTCGGCTGGCTGGCCCGGCTGGAGGGGATCATCCCGGCGCTGGAGACGGCCCACGCCGTCCACGCCGCGCGCGGGCTGGCCCGCGAGCTGGGGCCGGGGGGGCTCCTCATCGTCAACATCTCGGGGCGCGGCGACAAGGACGTCGACACCGTCCGCAAGGCGCTGGCGGCGCGGGCCGCGGCCCCGGCCCCACGGCGCGCCGCGAGGAAGGCGGCGGCCGGTGCGCGGGCGGCGCGGAAGCCGGCCTCCCGGCCGCGGCGACCCGCCGGCCGGGCCGGGAGGCGCCCGTGAGCCGGATCGAGGCCGCCTTCGCCCGCTGCCGGGCCGAGGGGCGCAGCGCCCTGGTCACCTACGTGATGGGGGGCGACCCCGACCTGGCCGGCTCCAGGGCCCTGGCGCTGGCCTGCCTGGAGGGCGGCGCCGACCTGCTCGAGATCGGCGTGCCCTTCTCCGACCCCATCGCCGACGGCCCCACCATCCAGCTGGCCGCGGAGCGGTCGCTGCGCCGCGGCACCACCCCGCGCGACTGCCTCGAGCTGGTCCGGGCGGTGCGCGCGCGGGGCGACGTGCCGGTGGCGCTGATGGGCTACCTGAACCCGCTCCTGGCCGCCGGCTTCGAGGCCTTCGCGGCCGAGGCGGCCGCGGCCGGCGCCGACGCCTTCATCATCCCCGATCTCCTCCCCGAGGAGGCCGGCGAGCTGCGCGAGATCGCGGTGCGCCACGGCCTGGCGCTGGTCTTCCTGCTGGCCCCCACCTCCACGCCGGCCCGGGTGGAGGCGGCGGCGCGGGCGGCCTCCGGCTTCCTCTACTTCGTCTCGGTGACCGGCGTGACCGGGGCGAGGGCCGAGCTGCCCCCCGACCTCACCGCCCGGGTGGCCGCGGTGCGCGCCGCCAGCCCGGTGCCGGTGGTGATCGGCTTCGGGATCTCGTCTCCGGTGCAGGCCCGCGCCCTCGGCTCGCTGGCCGACGGCGTGGTGGTGGGGAGCGCCATCGTCTCGCGCGGCGCCACCGCCGGCTCGCGCAGCGCGCGGGCGGGACGGGTCAAGAGGTTCGTCGCCTCGCTGGCCAGGGCGCTGCGCCGGTAGGCGCGGGGGGCGGCACGCAGCTCATCGAACCGTTCCGCGCAGGGGACGCCGCTCCACGACCAGGGCACCGACGAAGCCGGTCCACGGCCTCAGGTCGTGGACCTCCCAGCGATTGAGATCGACGGGCTGGCGAGCGCCATCGCTGGCCAGGCCGATGCCGAGTGCCTTCAGGTAGGCCTCCCTCCGGGTCCAGGACCTCAGGAAGATCTCCGGCGCGACGCCCGGCGCGGCGAGGAGGAGGGTCTCGACCTCGGCTGGATTGAAGCACCGGCGCGCGATGTCGAGCGCCTCGGCAATGGGCCGAAGGCGCTCCAGGTCGACACCGACCTCGCGCCGGGGATCGACCGCCACCAGGAGCCGGTCCTCCGCGTGGGAGAGGTTGAAGGGTGGACCGCCAGGCAGCATGGGCTTCCCGGCAGGGCCGACGAGGAAATCGAGCGGAACGGCCGCAGGAGGCGCGTAGCGTCCGAGGATGGAACGCAGCGCCTGCCTCGTGCGGAGGAACCGGCGCCGCAGCTCGGGCCGCGCCAGGGCGCTGGCGCGATCCAGCTCCTGTCGGGTCAAGCCGCCACGGAACTCCGTCTCGCCGGCGACCTCGTCGAGCCGCACCTTCCAGAGGTCGACGCCGGCGACGCGCTCGTCCGGCTCGCGCTCGCCGGTCAATCGGTCCACCGCCGCTCCCCACCCGCGGCGTCGGCCCCAGCGAAGCGCCGCTCGACCCAGTCCGCCAGGAACTGGACGAGGCGCCCGTGCGCGGCCATCGACCGGAAGATGTGGTCTGCATCGCGCCAGTACTCGACGTTCACTTCCGCGGGGAGGCGGCGCCACCCCATCATCGGTGCGAACTGGCCCCGGTGATTGAAGAACCAGGCCTCGGCCGTGTACAGGTAGAGGAGCCTGACCCCTCGGCGCAGCAGCCCGTTCACGTCGTCGCGGAACGACCGCAGGGGCGGGTAGGTCCGATTCGAAGACCGGCTCGCTTGCCCTCGTCTCCAGGTCGACGCTCGCTGCTCGCCGCCTGGCGGAGAGGCGCTCCTTCAGCCGCTGCTCCCACCGCCGCGGATCCAGGGCCCTGGCCAGCCGTTGGGCCATGCGACGCAGGTGGTACCGGGAGGTGGTGTAGGCGTAGCCGTCGATGAACACCGCTCCTCGGACCCGTGGGTCCGCCTTGGCCACGTCGTGGGCCCCATCGGTACCAGAGCAGAGGCCGATCACGACGAAGGTGGCGATCCCGGTCCCTTGCTCGACCAGGTCCATGGCCTCGCGCAGGTCCTGGACCGTGCGCTCGGCCCCGGCCAGGGTGTCGCTTCGGGCCTCGCTGTCGCCCAGGCCGGAGAGATCGAAGCGCAGGCTCCAGCAGCCCCGCTCGGCCAGCCGCCGAGCCAGATCGACGTTGAGCCGACCTGGCCCGACCCGGTGGCCGAGCCCGACATTGAACAGGAGGACCGCGGGCAGGTCCCCACGCGACCCGACCTCGGGTCCGGCCAGGATCCCAATCAACCCTCCGTGAGCTCCGAAGACCTGCACCCGCTCCCTCATGCCGGACCTCCCGCGTCCAGCTCGGAGGCCACGGCCCGGAGGATCTGGGTGGACAGGAGGATCCCCTCCCCGGCGGCGCCCGACTCGTCCGGGACGACGTGGAGGACCGCCCTGCCGCCGCTCCTGTCGCGGAGGCTCTCCAGCAGCTCACGGTGAGCCGCACGAGGCCGTCCGGCGAAGATCAGCACCCGCTCCGTGGCGAGCGGCGGCGAGGAGCGCAGGTCGATGGCGGCGATCTCACCGCGAAGGCGGCTCGGCATGGGGTAGTCGAGGAGCTCGTCCGGCCCGATCCGGGCGCGCGCCGGCAGGCGCTGGTCCCGGACTCGCTGGATCTGTTCCAGCTCGCGGAGGTGGCCCGCTCCATCGAGCACCGGCTCCCACAGGACCAGGTCCTGCAAGTCCAGGCCATCGCCCGCGGCCAGCACGCCCAGCGTCGCCCCCAGCGAAGGCCGACCAGGGAGAGCCGGACGTCGGCGAGGTCGCGCAGCTCCGTGGCGGCGGCGCGGATGTCCTCGCACCACTGCGTCGCCGACACCTGGTGGCTCTCGCCCGCCGAGTCCCCGGTCCCGAAGTAGTCGAAGCGAAGGACGTGGAACCCCTCGCGGCTCAGGAGACCGGCGAGCTTCCGGAAGGCCCAGTGCGTGCGCATGTACTCCTGGACCGCTGGATAGCAGAGGACGACGGCCGCGTCGCGCGGCCGGCGCTCCTCGGGCGGGTGGTAGGCCCCGAAGAGCTGCGCCGGGCTGGCCGAAGTGGAGCGGTTGCATGCCGGACCGATGTTACCGGGGCACCGTCAGCGGGGCGCCCGGACGGCCGTCCACGGGGCGCGAATCGCCGCGGACCGGCGAGCTGGACCGGGCCAGCTGCTCCAGGGTGTTGAGCAGGAGGCCTGCGGGCTCAGCTTCGTGCCCGTGCGCTTCTCGATCTGGGCCACGACCTGCAGGCAGAGCAGCGAATGGCCGCCCAGGTCGAAGAAGTTGTCGTTGACGCCCACGCGGGGCACCGAGCGCCTCCTGCCAGAGTCGTGGCCAGGGTCCGCTCCGGATCGCTGCGTGGTGCCACGTGGCGGCGGCTGGCGGCCTCCAGGAACGGGGAGGGTAGCTCCCCTCGGGCGATCCGTTCGGACCTCCCGGCAATTCCTCCATCTCGACGATGCGCCCGGGATGGCCGCGGCGGGAGCTGGTCTCAGGGCGACCGGAGGTGGCGCGCAAGCGTCGGTGGCCTTGGCCGGGCGACCACCCATGCGACGAGGCGGGCCTCGCCCGTCGCGTCGGACGGGACGGCGGCGGCCTCGGCGACGGCCGGGTGGAGACCAGGGCGCGCTCGACCTCGGCGGGCTCGACGTGCGCCCGCGCAGCGAGACCTCGGTCCGTGCGGCCCAGGTGGGCGACACGAGCTACCCGGCAGCATCTGACCCGTTCGCCGCTGCGCCCGGTCTGACCGCGGCCATGTGGGCCCCTCGACGAGGAGCTCGCCCGGCAGGCCGCGAGCCACCGGCTGGAGCCCCGCGTCGACCACGCCAGCGTCCACCGGCGAAGGGGACACCGCAGCACCCCGCCGGGGCGCCTGACCAGGCGTCCACCGCCGGCCCACAGGCCAGACCCGTGCCTGCCCGTCAGGAGCCAGCCCGGCCCGGGCAGGAAGCTCGGCCAGGTCCCGCGCGAGCGCCGGAGGCACCGGGCCCTGCAGAGGGCCCTGAACCCGGTCCCCCCTTCCAGCCGCCTCGCAGAGCCGCGGCCAGGCCCAGGCCGAGCATGGAGTGCCGTTGCACCGGAGGCCTGATGGCGTCCTGGAGCCGTGCGGCGTCCTCGAAGGCCTCTCCGTCCAGGCCACCGCGCCCGCGGTGAGGGCCAGCCAGCACTCGGCGAGGCCGTACCCGGAGGCCGGGGTCGCGCCGGACAGGAGGACATCTCCCGGCGACGAGGCCCAGCAACGCCCCACGCCGCCGCGGCGGAGGGCGCCGAGCCGATCTCCACGGCGACAAGGCTTCCGCCGGCATCGGACTCGGAGGACCAGGACCATCGCCACGTCGCTGGGGCCGGACCGCCGGCGGCTGGCGGAACTCGAGGAGAGGAGCACGACCTTCCCCGGCCGGCGGGCCGCATCCCCGCTCGGACGCCAGCACGGCGTCGGGCGCGGCGGCCAGCAGGCGGGCCTGCGGCGCGGGCCAGGACGGATCGAGCGGCACGCAGGCAGCGCCCGTCATGGCGATCGCCACCGCGCCGACCACGCCGTCGGCGGAGGACCTCGCCAGCAAGGCCACGCGGCGGCCGGGACGGGCCCCCGCGCCACGCAGGTCGGCGGCCAGCCGGCCAGCCGCCTTCCGGAGCGCGCCATAGGTCAGCTTCCGTCACCCTGCCGACGGCGGTGCGCCGGGGACGGTGGCGCGTGCGCTCGAACGGGACCAGCGGCCCGGGGGTGACGCCGGCCCGGTGAGGACGATGCCTCGGTCTCGGAGGGCGAGCGGGAGACGGCTCACGCGTCGTCCCGGTCGGCGGCGACGCTCTTCAGGAGGGTCCGCAAGCTGGCCAGGAAGCGCTCCACGGTGGCCCGTCGAAGAGCTCGGTGCTGTAGTTGAATCCCCCGATGAGACCGAAATCCTTCTCCATGACCCAGAGGCTCACGTCGTTGGCCGCCACCGGTGGAAGGACGTGCACCTGGCTCATGGCCAGGTCGCCGAAGCGAGGCGTGCGGGCCCGGGCGTCCTGGAAGGAGAACAGCGCCCGGTAGGCCGGCTTCTTGCTCATGGAGAGGAGCTCGAAGGGAACGTCCTCGTGGGAGAAGGCGTCGAGCACGGCTGGCGGATGCGCCCGAGCAGCTCGGCGAAGGTGGGTGCCCCGGTGAGGTCGGTCCGGAGGACGAGGGTGTTGATGAAGGTACCCACGACGTCCTCGGTGTGGGGCTGGGCGCGCCCGCGCACGGGCGTGCCGACGAGGATCTCGTCCGCTGCCCGCCAGGCGGTGGAGCAGGGTGGCATAGGCCGCCAGCATGACCATGAAGAGCGTGGCTCCGTGGCGCTGGCCCACGGCGGTGAGCGCGTCGGCCTCGGCGCGCGGGATCTCGACCCAGACCGTGGAGCCCGCGTCGCCCTGGAATCGGGGGCGCGGGCGGTCGGTGGGCAACTCCAGCGGCGCGAGCGTACCCGCGAGCTGGCGACGCCAGTACTCGGCCTGCTTCTCCACCTCCGGCGAGGACAGCCAGCGCGGTGCCAGGCGGCGAAGTCCCGGTAGCGGATCGGCAGCGGCGGAAGGTTCGCGGCGCGCTTCTCGCGCTCCGCGCGCGTAGAGCTCCGCCCAGTCCCGCACCAGGAGGTCGAAGGACCAGCCGTCCCAGATCGCGTGGTGCGGCATGAAGAAGACCACGTGCTCCTCGGGCGCCATGCGGTACAGGGCTGGCGCGGACCAGCGGTCCCTTCACCAGGTCGAAGGGCACGACGGACTCCGCGAGCAGGCGCCGCATGAGCTCGGCCTCCCGCTCGTCCGGAGGAAGCGCGGAGAGGTCGACCGGAGGGCGTGGCCGAATCTCCGGTGCGATCACCTGGACCACGCCGTCGGCCTCGGCGCGGAGCGTGGTCCGCGTCGACTCGTGGCGCTGGTAGAAGGCGCCGGAGGCTGCGCTCCAGCATGCCCACGTCGAGCCGCCCACGCGAGGCGGAAGGCCGAAGGGAGGTTGAACACGGCGCGGCCCGGGTTGAGCTGCTCCAGGCTCCAGGTCCGCTCCTGCATGAAGGAGACCGGGGCGGGAGCGCCGGCAGGCAGCACCGGGATGGAGACGGCCTTGCGCTCGCCGGCCAGCAGCGGGGCGAACTTGGCCACCGTCGACGCCTCGAACATCTTTCGCATCGGCAGGGCGATGCCATGCTCGCGGCCCAGGCGGCCGATGATCTGCGCCGCCAGGAGGGAGTGGCCTCCCAGGGCGAAGAAGTCGTCGTGGATGCTGATGCGCGCGATGCCCAGGGCCTCCTGCCAGAGCTGGGCGAGGAGCCGCTCCGCCTCGTCGCGCGGCGCCGCGTACTCGTCCTCGGCGCCGGGGACCGAGGTCGGGCGCCGGCAGGGCCTTGCGGTCGACCTTCCCGTTGGGCGTGAGCGGGAAGTGCTCGAGCGTCACGAAGTGCTGCGGGACCATGTACTCGGGCAGCGCTGCGCCTGCAGGTGTGCGCGAAGTCTCGTCGCCGAGGGCCATGCCCGGGCTCGGCACGCGTAGGCCACCAGGCGCACGTCGCCCGGGCGGTCCTCGCGGGCCATCGCCACCGCCTGGCGCACCGTCGGGTGCCGCGCCAGCGTCGGCCTCGATCTCGCCGAGCTCGATGCGGAAGCCGCGGACCTTGACCTGGTGGTCGTTGCGCCCCAGGTACTCGACGTTGCCGTCCGCGCCGCAAGCGGGCCAGGTCGCCGGTCCTGTAGAGGCGGCCTCCGGCGCGGAACGGGTCGGGCACGAAGCGCTCGGCGGTCAGCTCGGGCCGGTGCAGGTAGCCGAGCGCCACGCCCGTCGCCGCCGATGCAGAGCTCGCCCGGCGACGCCGACCGGCACGCGGCTGCAGGTGCCGGTCCAGCACGTGGACCTGGGTGTTCGCGAGCGGCTTGCCGATGAGCACGGTTCCGACCGGCTTCGGGACCTTCCACCAGGTGGACCAGACGGTGGTCTCGGTGGGCCCGTACATGTCCCAGACGTCGGCGGACGCGCTCGACGAGCTCGCTCGGCCGAGATCCCGGGGCATGGCCTCGCCGGTCGCAGATGCGCCTTGAGCCGGCCGCTTCGCCTCCCAGCCGGCGCCCAGCAGCAGCCGCCAGGTCGCCGGCGTCGCCTGCAGCACGGTGGCGCCGCTGGCGCTCGCAGCAGGGCCAGCAGAGGGCCGGCCGTCGCCCGCCGCCTCCTCGGCCGGCCATGACGATCCGGGCGCCCCGACCGTGAGCGGCAGCCAGAGCTCGAAGACCGCGATGTCGAAGGAGAGCGTGGTGACGGCGCCACCACGGTCGTCCGGCCGTCATGCCCGGCGTCTCGCGCACGCGCGGCCAGGAAGTTGATCACGGCCCGGTGCGGCACCAGCGACGCCCTTGGGCTTCCCGGTCGAGCCCGAGGTGTAGATGACGTAGGCCGGCGTCCTCGGGCGTGGCGCCGGCCGGCCGGGGCCGGCCGTCGGCCGGCTCGGCCGCGATGGCGGCTGCGTCGCCGTCGAGCGAGACCTCCGGCGCCTGGCGGGGCGGCAGCCGTCCGCGAGCCGCTCCTCGGTCACAGCACCGGCATCTGGAGTCCTCGATCATGAACGCAGGCGGTCGGCCGGGTAGGCGGGGTCGAGCGGCACGTACGCCGCCGCCCGCCTTGGCACGCCCAGCAGCGCCACGAGCAGCTCGGGCGACCGCTCGAGGCAGAGGCCCACCAGCGCGCCGCGGCCCACCCCCCGGGCGCGGAGCCGGCGGGCCAGCTGGTTGGCCCTGCCGGTCGAGCTCGCCGTAGGCGAGCTCCCGCCCCTCGAAGGTGACGGCGACCGCGTCGGGCGTCGCGACCGGCCTGCACGCTCGACCAGCTCGTGGACGCAGGCGCTCGCGCGGGGACCGCGTACCGTGGCCTCGTTCCACGCGGCGAGCTGCGCGCGGTCCGGCGGGCGAGGCACCGGCAGGCGGGAGACGGCCCGGCCCGGGCTGCGCGGCGGCGCCGCAGCAGCACCTCGAAGCAGGCGCAGCCAGCGCGCGCATGGTGGCCTCGTCGAAGAGGTCGGTGTTGTACTGCGCTCTCCAGCACGACCGTCGCGCCGTCGTCCACGGCGTTGACGAAGAGGTCGAAGTTCTCGACCGCGCGCGGGATGGATGCGAATCGACGCCCGAGGCCCTCGAAGCGCGAGGGGCCGCGCCGAGGGCCAGGTCGAGGTTGAACATGACCGAGGCCAGCGGCAGGCGGCTGGGATCGCGCGGCAGCGCGCAGCATGCGCGAGCAGGCTGCCAAGGTGAGCGCCTGGTGCTCGTAAGCCCTCGAGCACCGCCTCGCGCGCCGAGCGCACCAGCAGCCTCGAAGGGGCCGTCGGCGTCGACGACGGACGCGCAGCGGCAGCGTGTTCACGCAGTGGCCGACGAGGCCGTGACCGCCCGGCGGCCGCCTGGCCCGCGGCCGGGATGCCCACCACGATGTCCTCCTGCCCGGTCAGCCGGTACAGGAGCGCGTCGAAGCCGGCCAGCAGCGGTCGCGAAGAGGCTCGAGCCCGTGCGCTTGCGCCGCCTCCGCGCAAGCTCGCCACCAGCGCGGGCGGTAGTGAGGTGTCGACGCGCGCCGCCGCGTACGACTTGAGCGGGGGCCGCCGCCGGTCGGCGGGGAGATCGAGCGCCGGCGGCGCGCTCCGCGAAGCGGGCCAGCCAGTAGGCCTCGGCGTCCGGCGGGTCTCCGCGCTTCGGCCTGCTCGCGGGCGTAGGCGCTGAAGGCATCGGGCGGCCTCGAGCCGCTCCGCCTGTCGCCGGTGGGCCGCCGAGTAGAGCTGCGCCAGGTCATTGAGGAGGACGGCGGTCGACCACCCGTCGCACACGGCGTGGTGGGCGGTGATGACCAGCCGTGCTGCTCCGCGGCAAGGCGGAGCGAGGCGGAAGCGCGCCAGGGGGCCCCGCTCCAGGGCGAAGGGCGTGGTCACCTCCTCGTCGAAGATGCGCTGCCAGCCGTGCCTGCCGCTCCGGCGCCGGGGAGGTCCGCGAGGTCCACCTGCGGCAGGGACGTCGGTGCGCCTGCCGCGCACGCAGAGCGTGGTTCCGTCGGGGCTGAACGTGGAGCGCAGCGCCTCGTGCCGCGCCACCAGCCCGCGACGGCCGCCGCGCAGCGCCTCGGCGTCGAGCGGCCCCCGCAGACGCAGCGCGCAGGACTCGTTGAAGGCCAGGAGGCGTCATCGCCCATACGCGCGGCCGTCCAGATCTCCCGCTGGGACTCGGTCGACGGCGCCACCAGGGTCAGCGCCGGTCCCGCGAACGGGTCGAAGGGCACCCGGGCCTGCCCACCGTTCGAATCGGCCTGGCTCATGGCCTGGAGTCCACCGGCAGGAACTGGCCGGGCTGGTCCGGATTCGGGACGTACCAGGTCGGCTTCCCGCTCGGATCGCGCCCCAGGCGAGCCCCGGGGACCGGAGGCGCGCTGGCGTCCTCGACGTTCGCCGCCTGGCCGGGGCGCCGGGAGAAAGCCCGCCTCCTGCATCTCGGCGACGCTCTCCTTGAACGCCTTGATGATGAGTTCGATGTCGGCGTCGGTGTGCGCGGTGGTGAGGAAGCAGGGGAAGCCCTCGAGGATGTGGATGCCGCGGTCGCGCAGGTAGACGAAGAGCAGGTCGCTGAGCGGGAGGTCCTCGGTGAACGTGGTCTTCCAGAGCGAGGCGAAGTGCTTGATCGTGAACGGGCGCGCCCCTGGCCGTGGCGAAGTGGGCGTTGAGCGCCGTCGACCATCCTCTGCGTCCTCTCGTTCATCCCTGCTGCAGCGCCGGGCCCTGTCTCCTTCAGGTGCAGGAGGACCGCCTTGGCCGCGGCCAGGGCCAGCGGATGCCGGCAGAAGGTGCCGGCGAAGTAGGTGACGCCCGACGCGTGGGCACCGAGTCGTCGCCGAACTGCCAGGAGCCGCCGTCGAGCGCGTCGGCCCACTCGCGGCTTGCCCGGCGATGATCCCGATGGGGAATCCACCCCCGACGACCTTGCCGTAGCTGCCGAGGTCGGCCTTGATGCCGTAGTACTCCTGGGCGCCGCCCGGGCAGGTGCGGAAGCCGTTCACGACCTCGTCGAAGATCAGGGCTGCGCCGGCCTTCTCGGTGATGGCGCGGACCTCGTGCAGGAACTCCCGGGGCCGGAAGTCGGGGCGCCGGCTCTGGATCGGCTCGACCAGCACCGCCGCCAGCTCGTCGGCGCGGCGCGGATGATCTCCAGCGACTCGGGCGTGCCGTAGTCGAGCACCAGGACGTTCTGCGAGGTGTTGGGAAGGATGCCCGGGGCGGCGGGGATGGCCTTAGCTTCTTCGTCCCGCGGACGATGACCTCGTCGAAGATGCCGTGGTAGGCGCCGGTGAAGGTGGCGATCGTGCTCCGCCCGGTGACGGTGCGGGCCACGCGCATGGCGCCCATGACCGCCTCGGAGCCGGTGTTGCAGAAGCCGGCCCGGTCGAAGCCCGTCAGGTCGCAGACCAGCTGCGCCACCTCGCGCGGCCAGCGGGGTCATGCGGTCCGATCTCGTGGCCCAGGTCGAGCTGCCGCTTGACGGCCTCGGTGACGAAGTCGGGCTGCCACCCGAAGAAGCAGGAGCCGAAGCCGCACAGGGCGTCGACGTACTCGTTGCCGTCCACGTCCCAGAGGCGCGACCCTTCGAGCGCTCCACGATGATCTGGTAGGTGAGCTCCTTGGTCAGCGGCTTGAAGCCGGTGACCACGCGCGGATCGGCGAGGACCGCGCGGTTGCTCCTGGGTCGCCGCTTCGACCCTCGGTGCGGGCGTTGTAGCGCCGCGCAGCGCGTCGAGGCGCGCTCGCTGCTTCGGGCGTGAGCTCGTCGGGCGCGTGCGTGATCGCGCGATGGCGCCGAAGGCCTTCTTCACGTCGTACTTGTCTGTCCGTCGGGCCCGGGTCGCTCGGCGGGCTCCGCTGGCGGCTGGGCGGCGCGGCCGCCGGCAGCTCCGCGCTGGCGGGGCGACCGGGGCCGGCGCGGGAGCGGCGGGCACGCCGGCGCGCCGGGCGGAGGCGAGGCGCGGCAGGCCGGGCGCCGCCGGTGAGCAGGGCCAGCTGCGCTGCCATGAGGCGGAGCTGCTGGTCGATGACGTGCCGGACGACGCCGGTGCCCGCCGCCGGCAGCGGCGACATGGCCGGGAGCGCGAGGCGGGGCCGCGAATGCCGCGGCGGGAGCCGGCGCGGGCGCCTGCGCCGCAGTCGCGACGCCGGGGCCGGCGCCGCCGGGGGCGCCTCGGCCTCCGGGGGAAGCTGCTCGTCGAGGTGCGCGGCCAGGGAATCGAGGGTCGTGAAGGATTCCATCAGCTGGCGGAAGGTCACCTTGACGCCGAACCGCTTGTGCACCTGGAGCGCGGCCTGGGTGAGGAAGAGGGAGTCGAGCCCCAGGTCGACGAACGAGGCGCCCGGGTCGGCGTCGGCCAGCTCGAGGCCGGTGACCTCCTCGAACATCTCCTTGAGCTCAGCCAGGCGGCGCCCTCGGTTGCGGCATTGGGATTGGTCCCGGTCATGGGTGGCTCCGACGGAATCGGGGGAGGGGAGGGAATGCGGGCGGCGACACGGCGGCGGCGTCGGCGGCGGCGATGCGGCACCGCGGTGGCTGCGGGGCGAGCTGGGCCGGCGGCGGGAACGGGGTCGAGCCAGAATCGCTTGCGCTCGAAGGGGTAGGTGGGGAGCACGACCGCGCCGGCGCCTCGCCGATGGAGGCATCCCAGTCGAGGGGACGCCCGCCATCCAGAGCTGCCCGGCGGCGGCGAGCAGGGCCGACTCCTCGGCCGGCGTCGGCGGTATCGGCCAGGGAGGCGATGACGGCTGCTTCGACGCGTCCTTCACCTGGCGCCGCGCCATCGTGGTGAGCGTGGCGCGCGGTCCGACCTCGAGGAGCACGCGGTTGGGCTCCTGCAGAAGCGTCGTCAACCCCGCCGCGCGAAGCGCACGGTCTCGCGCAGGTGGCGGGCCCAGTACGTGGGGTCGGTGGCCTGCTCGGCGTGATCCAGGTGCCGGTGACGGTGGAGACGAACGGGATGCGCGGCGCCTGCGAGCCGCGACCCCGCGCACGAGCGCGGCGAACGGCTCCACCACGCGGATCCATCATCGGCGAGTGGAAGGCGTGCGAGGTCGCGAGCGGCGCGGCACACCACGCCCGGCGGCCTCCAGCTCCGCTGCGAGCGCCGCGACTCCTCGCGTCGGCCCGGAGACCACGCACAGCGCGGGGCGTTCTCCGAGGCCATGGCCAGCGCCGTCGGGCAGCGCGCGGCGTCGGCGCTCGCCGCCGGCAGCGCGCACCGAGAGCATCGCGCCCGGCCGGCAGCGCCTGCATCAGCCGGCCGCGCGTCGGCGACCAGCCGCGACCGCGTCCTCGAGCGACATCACGCCCGCGAGCGCGGCGCAGACGAACTCGCCCACGCTGTGGCCGATCATGGCGCGCGGGCCGGACGCCCCAGGACTGCCACAGCCGCGCCAGCGCGTACTCGATCGTGAAGAGCGCCGGCTGCGTGATGCGCGGTCTGGCGCAGCGCTCGGCGGCGCGTCCGGGTCGCCGTCGGCGGGTAGAGGACGCTCGCGCAGGTCGCGGCCGAGCACGGCCGCGAGCGCCGCGGCGCAGCGGTCGACGGCCGCGCGGAACGACCGGCTCGTCGCGCGTAGAGGCTCGCGGCCCATGCCGACGTACTGCGCGCCCTGCCCGGGGAACATGAAGACGACGCGGCGGCTCGCGCGCGGCCGGCCTTGCGCGGTCACGACGCGCGCGGCGTCCGCGCGTCGAGCGCCGCGCGACGGCGTCGTCGCTCGCCGGCGCGCACCACGGCGCGCCGGTGGGCGAAGGCGCTGCCGGCCGGCCTGCAGCGTGAAGCGCCACGTCGGCAAGGTCGAGCGTCCGGGGTGCGCCTCGAGGTGGTCGCGAGCCGCGCCGTGCGCCGGCGTCGAGCGCGGCCGGGCGTGCGCGCCGACAGGACGAGGAGCTGCGGCGGCCGCGCGCCGGCCGAGCGGCGCGGCTCGCGGCGGCCTCCTCGAGCACCACGTGGGCGTTGGTGCCGCCGACGCCGAAGGCGCTCACGCCGGCCCGCCGCGGCGTCGGCCCGCGCGGCCACGGCTCCAGCGTGCGCATGCACGAGGAACGGGCTCGTGCGCGAAGTCGATCGCGGGTTGGGCGCCTGGAAGTGCAGGCGTCGGCGGGATGCACTCGTGCCTGAGCGCCAGCGCCGTCTTGATCAGACCGGTCGCGCCCGGCGGCGATGACCAGGTGGCCGACGTTGCTCTTCACCGAGCCGATGCGCGCAGAAGCCCGCGGTCCGTGGTCTCCGCGCGGAAGGCCTGCGTCAGCGCCTCGACCTCGATCGGGTCGCCCGAGCGGCGTGGCCGTGCCGTGGGTCTCGACGTAGCGAGATGCTGCGCGGGCTCGACGCCGGCGTCGGCGTGCGCCGCGCGCGATCACCGCCGCCTGCCCGTCGACGCTCGGCGCGGTGAAGCTCGCCTTGTCGCGCGCCGTCGTTGTTGATGGCCGCGCCGCGGATCACGCGCGTAGATCGGTGTCGCCGTCGCGAGCGCGTCCTCGAGCCGCTTGAGCACCACCACGGCCGACGCCGTCGCTGAACACGGTGCCGCTGCGCCTGCGGCGTCGAAGGAGCGGCGTGTGCCCGTCCGGGCGAGAGCATCGCGCCCTCCTGGTAGAGGTAGCCGCTGCTCGGACGGGCACGGTGATCGACGACGCCGCCGGCGAGCGCCATGTCGCACTCGCCGCTGCGCAGGCTCTGCGAACGCCTGGCAGATGGCCACGAGCGAGGTGGAGCAGGCCGTGTGCACGCTGACGCGCCGGGCCCGGTCAGGTCGAGCTTGTGGGCGACGCGCGTGGCGATGTAGTCCTTCTCGTTGGCGACCATCGACCTGGAAGTCGCCCGAGCCGCTCGACGAGATCGGGCCGCGTGCACGCACGTTCTCGTGGTAGTAGGTGTCGTTGTACTTGCCGGCGAAGACGCCGATCGCGCCCGGGAAGCGTCTCGGGCACGTAGCCGCCGCTCTCGAGCGCCTCCCAGGCCACCTCGAGGAACAGCGCGCTGCTGCGGGTCCATCAGCTCGGCCTCCTGCGGGCGTGATGCCGAAGAAGCCGGCGTCGAAGAGCTCGACGTCCCTCGAGCGATGCCCCGCGCCCGCACGTACGCCGGGTCGTTCCGCTGCGCGGCCGGCAGCGACGGGTCGAGCTCCGCCTCGGTGAAGAAGGTGATCGAGTCCGCGCCGTCGCAGAGGTTCTGCCAGAGCTCGCTCGACGTCGTCGCGCCCGGGAAGCGGCCCGCCATGCCGATGATGGCGACGTCGCGTCCGCGCCGCGCTCCGCGGCGCATCGCCGGCACGGGCGGTGGCGCGCGCCTGGCCGCGGCGCCGGCCGAGGTGGCGAGCCAGCGCCGCGACCGTCGGGTGCTGGAAGAACCGCGATCACCGGCACGTCGAGGCCCGTGCTCGCGCTGCAGGCGGCCGACCGCGCGCAGCGCCAGGAGCGAGTTGCCGCCGAGGTCGAAGAAGCTGTCGCGGACGCCCGACCCGACCGAAGCCCAGCACCTCGGCGAAGATCGCGCACGATGCGCGCGCTCCAGGGCGTCGGCGGCGGCGACGTACTCGGTGCCGAGCTCGGGCGCTCGGCCGCGGGGCCGGCAAGCGCGCGCGGTCGACCTTGCCGTTGGCGTGATCGGGAGCGGTGGCAGCCAGACGAAGCGCCGACGGGACCATGTAGTCGGGCAGCGTCGCTCCGGAGCGTCGCCCAGCGCGGCGCGTCGGGCGGCTCGCGTCTCGGCCGCCACGGCGTAGGCCACCAGGCGCTCTGGTCCCCGGGCCGATCCTCGCGCGCCACGCACCACGCAGCTGCCTGGACCGCCGGGTGCCGCGACAGCGCGGCCTCCATCTCGCCGGGCTCGATGCGGAAGCCGCGGATCTTCACCTGGTCGTCGCGCGGCCCAGGAACTCGAGCGTGCCGTCCGGCGCCACGCACCAGGTCGCCGGTGCGGTAGAGCCGCTCGCCGGGCGAGCCGAACGGGTCGGGGACGAAGCCGCTCGGCGGTCAGCTCGGGACGTTGAGATAGCCGCGCGCCAGGCCCTCGCCGCCGATGTAGAGCTCGCCGCGACTGCCCGTCGGGGACCGGCCGCAGGCGCCTCGTCGAGGACGTACACGCGTGGTGTCGCGGATGGGGCGGCCGATCGGCATCGAGCGGGCCGCGGCGTCGAGGTCGCCGGGGATCGCGGTAGCAGGTCGCGAAGGTGGTGCGTCTCGGTGGGCCCGTAGCCGTTGACGAGCTGCGTGGCGGGCAGCGCCGCCAGGGCGCGCCGCACGTGCGCCACCGAGAGCGCCTCGCCGCCGATGAGGAGCTCCTCGCAGCCCCGCGAGCTGCGCGGGTCCTCGTCGACGACCGCGTTGAACAGCGCGGCGGTCAGCCACATGGTGGTCACGCCGTGGCGGCGATGGCTCTCGCCGAGGCCCGCGCGCGGTCGGCAGCGCCTCCGGGTAGATGGCGCAGCGCCCGCCGTTGAGCAGCGCGCCCCAGATCTCGAAGGTCGAGGCGTCGAAGGCCAGCGGGCGCAGCGTGCAGCAGCGTCTCGTCCGGGCCCGAGCGTCGACGTAGTCGACGTCGAGCACCAGGCGGGTCGATCGCGCGGTGCGCGACCTCGACGCCCTTCGGGCGTGCCCGTGGAGCCCGAGGTGTACATGACGTAGGCGAGGTCATCCGGGGTCGACGGCCGGCCGAGGGCTCGATACGCCGGCCCGGCGAGGAGGCCTGCGTCGTCGGTCGAGCAGCAGCGACCGTCCCGCCGTGGTCGGGCAGGCTCGCGGCCGTGGCGCGCTGGGTCGACACGACCGGCGCCTGCGCGTCCTCCAGCATGAAGGCGAGCCGATCACGCGGATAGGCCGGGTCGAGCGGGAGGTAGGCGCCGCCGGCCTTGAGGATGCCGAGCAGCGCGAGACCACGGCCGGCGACCGCTCGAGGCAAACCCCCACCGGCATGCCCGGAGCGACCCCCAGTCGATGAGGTGTGTGCCACGGCGTTGGAGCGCCGATCGAGCTCCCCATAGCTGATCGTTACCATCAGCCGAGAGGAGCGGCGGGTGCCCCCGAGCGCGGAGCTCTGCCTGCTGCTCGAAGGTCTTGTGCACGCAAGATAGACATCCGGCCCGCCGAACTTATTCCCGATTTCCCCACCGAGGCTGGCGCTCGGGTTCCCGACTTCGCTTCGGTCCAGCGAGGACATCCAAGACTATAGCGGCATCGGCGGCGCCAAGACGATGGCTTCGCTTATGTCCCGGCCGGTGTCACGCGAGCACGTGACTCTAGCAGGGAACCGCGACTGTTGCTCGTCCGCGGTGGTGGGGGTAGCATGCGCCTCATGGAGCCCCTGCCGAGAGGCGTGCTGCTGGTTCATGGCCGCACTCTGGGTGCCGTGCGGCGGCGATTGCGGGGCTTCGTCGCCTGCTCCAGCTCTACCCAGCGCCTTCTCGGGGGGCGCTGGTGACGCCCACGTGCCGCTCGATCCCTGCCACGCGGGGGTTGTCGCGCTGCTCTGGCTGGAGGTGTCGCTCCTGGCGCCGACGCCGTGAGCGACGCCGGCTACGGACGGGACACCGTGGGGCTCGGCTCTCGGCGCGCCGCACCGGGGCTTGCATCGCCGGCTTGCGTGGCCGGGCGCTCCCTGCACGCCGCGCGGGACGCCCGACCCCTGCAAGACCTACCAGGCCACCTGCGCCAGCAGCAGCCCGCCATCGCGGTCTGCAGCTCGGCCGGCACGTCGCCGACGGCACCGCCTGTGGTGGGCGCCCGGTGTGCAGCTCAGGCGCCTGCGTCGCCGTCAGCGCGGGGTGCGGCGCGGCCAGCGCCGCGCCGACGGGGACGCTTTCACTTTCGGTTCCCGTTCGCCGCGCCACGCGGAGCTACCTGGCCATGGTGGCTGGTGACCTCTCCTCGACCCCGCTGCCGCTGACCTTCGTGTACCACGGGGTCGGTGGAACGAGTTCGGGAGCCACGAGCTTTGGCTTGCAGGACGCCCCGGGAGCCGCGGCCGCTGGCATCTTCGTCTTCCCCCAGGGCGTCGACTTCACCGAGAACGGGACCGACTTCGGCATCGGCTGGAACGAGCACTGCGACGGTTACGACATGCCCTTCTTCGACGCGATGGTCCAGGCCCTCTCGACCACCTACTGCGTCGACCTGCCCTCGATCTTCGTGGCCGGCTTCAGCTGGGGTGGCGACTTCGCCAACAACCTCGGCTGCTGCCGGGGGGACCGGGTTCGCGCCGTGGCCCCCGACCTCCGGTGCGGACGGAGACTACAACCCCTCGTGCACCAGCATCATGCCGGCGCTGCGCCTCAGCTACGCCGACAACGACGTCTACCCGCAGTCGGCCTTCGACCTGACGGCGGCGCTCTACCGCCGGGCACAACACTGCCCCACCGGCGCCGCCAGCCCCGTGAGCCCCGCCCCTTGCGTCGCCTACCAGGGCTGCGAGGTCCCCGTCGTCGAATGCCGCTATGGCGGCCTCGGCCACCAGTTCCCTCCGGGTTGGGCGCCGGTACCACGTCGGGGCCTGGTTCTACGCCGTCCTGGGAGCCAACCCGGCCGCCGCGCCCTCGGCGCGCTCCACCGCTCGCGTGCGCGCTGCAGGTAGAGCCCCTGGTACGACGTCACGGTTCGCTCCGGGTGGAGCGGCACCCGGAGGGACCGTTCGGTCCGCCAGGCGTCCACGAGCTCGTAGCCCAGGTCGACGAGGGATTGATCGACAAGCGCGGCTCGGTTGAAGACCCGGTAGGGGTTGTAGCTCAGCCAGGTGTTCTGGAGCGTGACAAAGGCCGCCCCGTCGTACATCGGCGTGTTGTTGACGATGACGTCGTCGAGGAGGTCGCTTCCAGCTCCGCAACCGTTCCCCAACCCGGCTCCTCGAGGTACTGGAGCACCCCCGAAGCCAGGAGCAAGTATCCCAAACTCCATCCCCATCCTGCCACTCGGTGGTGAAGTGGAGCGGCCGCGCGCCTCGACCGGGCCGCCACCGCACGGCCCTGCTCCACGGTGTGGGGTACGTCGCACACCAACCAGCGGAAGGACGGGGGGATTGTGGCAGGCGCCTGGCTGACGCCGGGGAGAGAGGAGGCCGACGTGCCCGCCGAGATTGCAGAAGCCGTCATGAGATTCTCCCCCTGGAGACGCGAGAGCCAGTAGAGGACGGGGAAGTCGGCCACGACCAGCTCCCCCAGCCGGTCATCGTACATGGTGGCGTGCTCGGGGTGGTCATAGCCGACCTTCCGGTCCGGCGGCGCAGAGCTGGCGGGGCTCCCCCAAGAGGTCGCGATACCCCTCGCACCGCGCTTCGCCCGGTGCTCGAAACGCAGATGGTCGCGGAGGTCCTTCGCCGTCTGGATCACAGAGCCGTGCCGCAGGCTTCGGGCCAGGGCACCGAGGGTTCCGGAATGGTCGATGGTCATCAGGTGCCTCCTTCTACCAAGGTGATTGCGCCTTCGGCCACCAGGCACCCGGGGTGCCGGACGTCACAGTCGCCACAGGCTGGGAGCCGGAAGGGGCCGCCCTTCGCAGGATGTTCCCGCGGGATGCGGAGCGCGGGCCGTCTGGCACCTGCCCAGGTGGCCGCCAGGCGGGTATGCTGGATGCGCCTGCCCGCCATTGAGCGTCACGAATTCGCTCGAGACGCATGCCATCGCCGATGCTAGTCGACCTCCTGCTGGTGCTCCTCGCCCTCCCGGCGCTCCTGGCCTCCGGGTACCTGCTCATGCTCACCGCGGCCTCACGGGGGCCCGCGTCGCTGCCAGCAGCCCCGCGTCAGCTGCGCTTCGACGTGGTGGTCCCTGCCCATGACGAGGAGGTCGGTATTGGCCGCACGGTGTCGAGCCTCCTGGCACAGGACTGGCCACGGGACCACTTCCGGGTCGTGGTCGTCGCGGACAACTGTACGGACGCGACCGCGGCCCGTGCCTCCGAGGCAGGGGCCGCGGTGCTGGTCCGAACCGACCCGGAACGGCGTGGCAAGGGTCATGCCCTCGACTTCGCCTTCGAGCGGGTCCTCGCCGGGGAGGAGGCGGACGCGGTGGTGGTGATCGACGCCGACACCGTGGCATCCCCCGGGCTGCTGGCTGCCTTCGCTGCCCGGCTCGAGGCCGGGGGGCATGCCCTCCAGGCCAGTTACCGCGTGCTCAATCCCCTGGCCTCCTGGCGGACCCGTCTCATGACCGTGGCCTTCGCGTTGGTGAACGACCTGCGCTCGCTGGGGCGCGAGCGGCTCGGCCTCTCCTGCGGGCTCAAGGGAAACGGCATGTGCTTCTCCGTCGAGGCGCTGCGCCGGGTGCCCTACCAGGCCTTCTCCGTTGTCGAGGACCTGGAGTACGGGATCCAGCTGGCCGAGGCTGGGATGCGCGTCCACTACGTCGCTGAGGAGTGCGTGCGCGGCGAGATGGTGGCCGGTGAGTTGGCCTCGCGCTCGCAGCGGCTGCGCTGGGAGGGTGGCCGGCGGGCCATGGCCAGGTCCCATGGACTCCGGTTGCTGCGGCGAGCGCTCTCCCTCCGGTCGCCCATGCTCCTGGACCTCTCCCTGGAGCTCCTTGTCCCGCCGCTGGCCGTGGTGGCTGGCTACGCCGTGATGGGATCCGCGACCTCAGCCGTGTTGGTGGGGGCCGGTCGCGCCAGCGCGGCCGGCCTGGTCCCGTGGCTGCTGGTCTGGGTCTTCCTGTGCATCTACCTGGTGCGTGGGCTCCAGCTTGCTGGCCTGGGACTGCGCGGGGCGGCCACTCTGGCCTGGGCACCGATCTACCTGCTGTGGAAGATGCTGCTCCACCTCAGGACGGCGCGGCAGCGCCCTGACGAGTGGGTCCGGACCGCGAGAGCGGGCGACGAGCCCCGGCGACGCTAGGCCGCCTACGCTTGCGCCTCACGAAGGCCGCGATCCGCCCGATGGTCTCGAGGTTGTCCGGTATCATTTCCTGGTCCACGACGCGGATCCCGAATTCCCTCCAGGAAACCGATGACCTCGAGCATGCCCGTCGAGTCGACGAAGCCCCCGTGATGAGCGAAGTCTCGCCCGACGCTCCGCCGGGTCGCTCACGTAGAAGTTCTCCACGATGAACTGCTTCACTCTCGCCTCACGTCCATGCGCGTCGCCTCCTGGCCCCGGCCGGGGTTCAGCCCGCGGCCCGCGCGGGCAGTCGATCCACGACGGTCCGGAATGATCCCCGAGTCTCGGCGGGGCGCCCGCCGGACCAGCTGCTCGTGGAGCAGCTGCGTGGAGAGCACGCCGACCAGGGCCATGTTGTCGGCGTTGGAGAACTGGCTCGCCTCCGCCGGTGGCCTGGCACTTGCGCCAGAGCCGCTCGACCGCGCGCGGGTCGAACACGCCCGGCCTCGGCCACGGCCCGCTCGCTCAGCACCTCGCGCGACCCAGGCCGGCGCCTCGGCGCCCACGAAGGACAGCGCGTCGGGCGCGCGGTAGGGCTGCTTCGGTCCGCGCGGAGGATCTCGTCCGGGACCAGCCCGCGGCCGCCGCTTGAGCACGTGCTTCTCGTCGAGGACGCGCAGCTTGTAGCGACGGCGGAAGCGAGTTGGCGAGCGCGACCACGTCGGGGTCGAGGAAGGGGAAGCGCCCCTCGACGGAGTGCGCCATCAGCATGCGGTCGCCCTGCGAGGAGAGCAGGTAGCCGGAGAGCAGCGTGCGCACCTCGAGGTACTGGTCCTGCGCGAGGGACGTCCAGCGCCGGAATCGCCGCGGCAGCGAGCGCCAGGAGCCGCGCCGACCACGTCCACGCCCTGCGCCTCGCGCGCGCACGTCGGCGGTGAAGAGCCGCTGCAGCGCCGCGGTCGTCTGCCAGCGCGTCTGGTGGGCGAAGCCCGGCTCGGCCCACCGCTCCCGGCCCCGGCCGAAGAACTCCCGCGCCATGGCCCGCTGGGCCACCGGCGAGCGGGCCAGGTACGGGTAGAGCCGCTCCAGCAGGCGCGGGCGCAGCGTCGAGGCGGGCTGCCGGCCCCAGAAGCGCCGCACCTTGGCCTCGCGGAACAGGTCGTAGCCGGCGAACATCTCGTCGGCGCCCTCGCCGGTGAGCACCACCTTGATGCCCGCGTCGCGCACCAGCCGCGAGAGCAGGAACAGCGGCGCCGGCGCGGTGCGCAGGAGGGGCCGCTCGGCGTGCGCCGACCACCTCCGGGAAGGCCGCGGCGATGTCCGCGCCGGCGCACGACGATCTCGCGGTGGTCGCTGCCGATGCGCGCCGCCATCGCGCGCTGGAAGGGCGTCTCGTCGTACTCGGCGTCCTCGAAGCGGAGCGAGAAGGTGCAGAACCGCTCGCCCTTCACGCGCCGGCCCAGCGCGGCGACGAGCGAGCTGTCGAGGCCGCCGGAGAGGTAGCTGCCGACCGGCACGTCGGCGCGCAGCATGCGCAGCCGCACCGCCTGCTCCAGCGCCTCGCGCACCCGCTCCGCGGCCTCGTCGAGCGAGCCCGCGGAACGCCGTCCCCGGCGCCGACCGGGTAGCGCGGGCGCCCAGAAGGCGCGATCCGTCGGTGCCCTGCGCGCGAGACGATCCGCACGTGGCCGGGCTCGAGCTCGGTGACGCCGCGGAACACCGACTGCGGCGGCACCACGGTCCAGAAGGTGAAGGTCTCGGCGAGCCCGACCGGGTCGAGCGCGCGCGGGATGGCGGGGTCGCCCGGCGAAGATCGCCTTCACCTCGCTGGCGAACCAGAGCCGCCCGCCGTGCTCGCAGAGGTAGAGGGGCCGGACGCCCGAGCCGGTCGCGCGCCAGGACCAGCGCCTCGCGGCGCGCGTCCCAGAGCGCGACCGCGAACTGGCCGTTGAAGCGCTCGAAGGCGCCGCTCGCCCCAGGCCTCGCAGGCGTGGACGATGACCTCGGTGTCGCTGCGGGTGCGGAAGCGGTGGCCGAGCGCGACGAGCTCGTCGCGCAGCTCGACGTAGTTGAAGATCTCGCCGTTGAAGACGACCCAGAGCGTGCCGTCCTCGTTGGAGAGCGGCTGCTGCCCGGTGGCCAGGTCGATGATGGAGAGCCGCGCGTGGGCGAGCGCCGGCGCGGCGCGTCGCGGTAGAGCCCGAACTCGTCGGGCCCGCGGTGGCGCAGCGCGCCGACCATCGCCGCGAGCGTCCTCGAGCGCCGGCGGCGGCAGCCCCGTCGCGGAGCGCGACGAAGCCGGCGATGCCGCACATGGCCTAGCCGCTCCGGCCGTCCTCGACGAGGAGCGGCGCGTGGTGCAGGTAGCGGCTCACCCGCCGCTTGGCCTCGATGTCCCGGTAGACGCGCTCGACCTGCTCGGCGGTGAGCCCGAGCGCCGGCGCCGACCTCGGCCGCCGGCGACCCGTGGTTGTAGCGCCCAGAGGCACAGGTCCATCTCGTCGTACGGCAGCGCGAAGTAGAACTCCTCCTGCGTCTGCGCCAGCGAGAAGGTGTCGGTGGTGGGCGGGCGGCTGCGGATCTCCGCCGGGCACGCCGAGGTACTCGGCGAGCGCGTAGACCTGGGTCTTGTAGAGGTGGGCGATGGGCTTGAAGTCGGCGGCGCCGTCGCCCTGCTTCACGAAGAAGCCCTGGTCGTACTCGAGGAGGTTGGGCGTGCCCGGCCACCGCGTAGTTGAGCCGGTCGGCGTGGTAGTACTCGATCATCTTGCGGATGCGCTGCTTGAAGTTGGTGGCGGCGACGATCTGCAGGTAGGCGGCCGGCGGCATGCGCGACGGTCCGCTGCGTCGCCGGCCGGGTCGGCGACGGTCAGCGCGGTGATGTTGAGGCGGTCGCCCTCGAGCAGCGAGGGCAGCGTGAGCTTGCACCGCCAGCCCTCGCCGTACTCGGGGACAGCCATGCGGATGGCCTCGACCTGCCGCTCGTAGCAGCCGAGCCCCTCGAGGGCCGGGGCGATGTCCTCGACCACGTGCCGGATCCCGAGGTGCTCGGCCAGCAGGCGGCCGAGCCGCAGCGCGTCGTCCGACGAGTCGCGCTCCGGCATGAGCAGGCCGAGGACCCGCTCCTGGCCCAGCGCGCGCGCGCAGAGGGCGGCCACCACCGAGCTGTCGATGCCGCCGGACATGCCGACCACCGCCCCGCGCCGGCGCAGGCGTCCGAGGACCTGCTCCCGGATGGCCTTCTCGATCTGCTCGGCCACCTGCGCGCGCGTCGATGCGAAGCACGTCTCGTCGAGAACATGGCTGGCCCGCCCGGGCAGTGATCTACGCCGTGCACGGCCGTCGACGGCAGCATGTCCCACGACATGGGGGCACCGTCCGGGCCGACGGCTGTCGACATGCTCTACACGACTCGGCGGTCCCGTTGCACGCCACAGTAGCGGCCACATGGACTCCCCTTCCTCGCCGACTGGCTCTTCTCCACGCCGAGCGCGCGGCCCGAGGCGCCCGCCGTCGCGACCCCGACGGCGCGCCTCACCTACGGCGAGCTGGCCGATCGCGTCCGCGCCCTGGCCGGCCATCTGGCGGCCCCGGCGTCCGCCGGGCAACCGCGTCCTCCTCGCACTCCCCAACACCCCGCGACGGTCGTCGCCGGCCTCGCGCTCAACGCGCTCGGGCGCGACGGCCGTCGAGGTCAGCCGGGAGTGGAGCGCCGAGGTCCTGGCGGGCATCGTGCACGCGGAGCGGCGTCCGCCAGGCGATCGTCTGGGCCCGCGACGCCCGCACGTGGGGCACGGCTGCCGGGCGCCCGCTCGAGCGGCTCTGGGTGGTGCACCCGGGCCGCTGCCGCGAGCGCTTCGTCGAGGCGCTCGGCGGCGACGCCGCGCGACCGCTCTCCTCGAGGACGGCCGCGTCGACCCCGACCTCGCCGCCGCGCCGCCGCCGCCCGCGCCGGAGCTCGCCCGGACAGGCCGCGCTCATCCTCTACACCTCGGGCAGCACCGGGAGGCCGCACGGGGTCGTCCAGACCTTCCGCAACATCGACGCGAACACGCGGTCGATCGTCGAGTACCTCGGCCTCACCGCCGAGGACCGGGCGCTGCTCATCCTGCCGCTCTACTACTGCTACGGCCGCAGCGTGCTCCAGACGCACCTGTTCGCCGGTGGGTCGCGTCGTCCTCGACAACCGCATGGCCTTCCCGCGCCGCGTCCTGGAGACGCCTTGCCGCCGAGGGCTGCACCGGGTTCGCCGGCGTCCCGCTGACGTTCGAGGTGATCCGCCGGCAGGTGGACGTCTCGACGATCGCCTTCCCTCGGCTGCGCTACCTCACCCAGGCCGGCGGCGCGATGGCGCCGGACACCATCGCCTGGGTGCGCGCGGCCTTCCAGCCCGGCCCGGCTCTTCGTGATGTACGGACAGACCGAGGCCACGGCGCGCCTCTCCTACCTGCCGCCCGAGCGGGCCGACGAGAAGGCCGGCTCCATCGGCATCCCGATCCCCGGCGTCGAGCTGCGGGTCGTGGACGAGCAGGGGCGCGAGCTGCCCCGCGGCGAGGTCGGGCGAGCTCGTCGCCCGCGGCGACAACGTGACGCCCGGCTACCTCGACGAGCCCGAGGAGACGGCGGCCATCCTCCACGACGGCTGGCTCTGGACCGGCGACCTGGCGGAGCGCGACGCCGACGGGTTCTTCTACCACCGGGGCCGGTCGAAGGAGATCCTCAAGATCGGCGGTCACCGGGTCAGCCCGATCGAGATCGAGCAGGTGATCGGCGGTCACCCCGACGTCGCGGAGGCGGCGGTGATCGGCGTGCCGGACGCGCTCATGGGCGAGGTGCCGGCCGCCTCGTGGTCGTCCGCCCGGGCGCGCCTGTCCGAGGAGGAGCTCCGGCTTCTGCAGGGAGCGCCTGCCGGCGTACCGGGTTCCCGTGAGCTTCACCCTCATGGATTCCCTCCCGAGCAACGAGGCCGGAAAGCTCCAGCGGGCCGAGCTGAGCAGACGGGCTGACCCTCCGCCCTCGCCGTCCATCGGGTAGCTCGGCCGGGTCACCGACCCTCGAGGAGGCCGCGCTCGCGATCGGCCTGCCGAGACCCGGGTGCCGGGGTCGTTCGACCCGTCCGGCGGGGTACCAGGACTCGCTGGGCCGCCACGTGCGATCGGTACTTCGAAACGATGGATACCAGCGCACCGCTCATGGCCGGGTAGATCGGCACGAGCATGGCGTTGAGGAGGTTGTCCACGGCCCAGAGGAGGACCACCGTGGCGCAACCGGTGATGGCGACCAGCCGGGGATGCCCCCAAGCGCGCGCCGGGAAAAGGGCCACGAGTCCAAGTGGCGCGAGCGCCAGGAGGAGACCGGTGCCCGCCAGCCCCACCAGCCCGGCCATCCCCATCTCGATGATCCACAGGCTGTCGGTGATGGCACCGAGACTTCGACCCTCCTCGTCATAGAGGAACGACCGCCCGAAGCGTCCCCAGCCCAGGAAGGGCCGCTGCAGGGCCTTGGCCACCAACCGCGTCTCGTTGGCGAAGCGGAACCGGACCGACGCGCCCCGGTCCTCGCCGATGCGGTCACTGAGTTTCGCCACCTCGTCGGCGTCCCACCCCGCGATGCGCGAGGAGCAATAGACGGTCGGTAGGATGGCCAAGGCGAGGACCAGCGCCCCCGTACGCAACCGGCGCGTGCTTTCCAGCGTCAGGACGCCGGCGGCGCACAGGATGATGGCACCGGTCGACTTGGTCAGGAGCAAGTTCACCGAGAGCACGGCCAGCGCCATCCCCACGGGCAACCCGAGGAAGCGTTCCCGCGGTGTGTTCCGCCAGGTCCAGAATGCCAGCAGCGTCGCCGCGGCCATGAACATGCCCAGCGCCAGGCCATGGACCACGAAGACGCTGGGCCGGTATCCTCCGAACCGGATCGCTTGATCGAAGCCGAAGGTGCGGAAGCCGTAGACGGCACTGTGGAGCTGAGGGCTGAAGCGGACCTCCACCAGGCAGAGCGGCACGTACACGAGCGCCCCGGTGACGACCGCGCGGGCGAAGTGCCGGAGGGAGCCGGGGTCGCCCAGGTACAGGCGACCGAGCAGGTAGGGCGCGCCCCAGGTCATCGCCTGGTCGGCCATGAAGGCAAAGGCCTCGTACGTCCCCAGCCCATTGCTCAACGAGGTGAAAAACGCGCCCACGCAAACGGCCACGACCGGGACGTCGAGGAATCGGACCCGGAGGCGGCGCCAGCCGTCGAAGGCCAGGACGAGGCTCACCAGGAGCACCACCGTGGGCAGGAATGTGACCTTCGAGTAGAAGAGCAGGAACCGGTGCCTCGAGTCGAACTCGGGGAGGAAGAGCCATCCCAGCACGAGGGAATGCGGCGACGGCCCGGCTCGGGGCCAGCGTCGAGAAGAAGGCGACCGTCCCCAGGATGAACGCCACCTGGGCGACGAGAACGGCGATGTTGAGTTCCCCCATGCGCCTCTCTGCGCCTCTCCTCCTGCTGGCTCGCCGGGCAGCCTAGCAACTCGGGGCGCACCCGGGATAGGGCGGAGAGGCCGCCGTGAGCCCGCCGCAGGGCTCGTCGTGTCGGGCAGACGTGGGGGCTCTCCTTCTCCCCCCAGGTGCTATCCTGCCACGGAGTGCTAACCCTGATCGGCTCGCCTCCTTGCCGCACGGTCTTCGCCTCGCGGCGCAGCGCCGGAACCGTCGCTTCCACCCTCTCACCGGGACGCGGTAGCCCACGGTCCTTCGTCGTGATTGCTGCGCTGCTGGTCGGGACTGCGTGCAGGCCGGGGCTCCTGCAGGCGATCCGGAAGGAGCCGTTCGTGCCATGGCACCATTGAACGAGGCGAACCTGTCCATCGTCCGCGGCGGACGCATCCTCTTCACGCATCACTCCGTGGGCGCGAACGTCCTCGCTGGGGTGGCTCGCCTCGACGCGGGGATTCCCGGAGGGGCCCTGCGGATGGTCGCCCTCGAGCAGGGTGACGTCGTTGGGCCGGCGCTGTTCCACGGGGGCGGTGGGCGCAACGGGGAGCCCAAGTCCAAGATCCGATACACTTCGCCGCCCTCCTCAGGTCCGGGAAGGGTCCCAGGGTTGACCTTGCCTTCATGAAGCTCGCCACGTCGATCTTCAATCCCCAGACCGACGTCGACGACCTGTTCGGCTACCACCGCCGCACCATCGAGGCCCTCAAGAGCGAGTGGCCGGACGTGCGCATCGCCCACGTCGACGGCCCCGGTCACCGCGCGGCCGACCGACCTCAAGTCCCGCCTTCGACGCCTCCTGGGCAAGCCGGTCTGGGAGGACGAGGCCAACGCCCGCCGGGCCGACTTCAATCGCCGGCTGAGGGACACCTTCGCTCGCGACCCGGTGTTCGACCTGGCTCAGGTCGAGGCCACCGGCCCCGAAGGGCAGGTCACGACCTTCCAGGGCGATGGCCGCCCGGTTCCCTGCCTCTACCCCGGCTACACCGACGACGGCGGACACCTCAACGCCAGCGGCCAGCAAGCCGCTGGGAACGCCGCAGTCGACTTCATGGCCGCGGCCCTGGTGCAGGGGAGCCATCGGCCGTGAGCCTGGAGGGCGGCGAGCCGCCCCGGCAGGCCCCGGAGGCCATCTGGGCCCACCACGTCGGCGTGGTGGCCATCGGACGCAACGAGGGAGAGCGCCTGAGACGCTGCCTCGACTCGCTCCCCACGGGCCTGGCTAGCGTCGTGTACGTCGACTCGGCCTCGACCGACGGCAGCGTGGAGCTGGCACGCGGCCGTGGAGTCGACGTCGTCGCACTCGACATGTCGCTTCCGTTCACCGCGGCGCGCGCCCGCAACGCCGGACTGCGCCGCCTCGTCGAGCGCCACCCTGGCCTGCCCTTCGTGCAATTCCTCGACGGGGACTGTGCCCTCGCGCCTGGTTGGATGGCCGCGGCCGTGCAGGAGATCTCCGCCGATCCCGGCCTGGCCATCGTGTGTGGACGCCGGCGCGAACGCCATCCGGAGGCGTCGCGGTACAACCGGCTCTGTGACATGGAATGGGACACGCCCGTGGGCGACACCCAGGCGTGCGGAGGTGACGCGCTGGCGCGCCTGGAGGCCGTCCTCGAGGCTGGAGGGTACGACGACCGGCTCATCGCCGGCGAGGAGCCGGAGCTGTGCGCGCGCCTCCGCGGTTGCGGCTGGCGGATCCGCCGCGTCGATCACGAGATGACCTCCCACGACGCAGCGATGACCCGCTTCTCCCAGTGGTGGCGTCGCACCGTTCGCGCCGGTCACGCCTACGCCGAAGTCCACGCGCGCCATCCGTCCCTGTGGGGCGGCAGGCGCGCTCCAGCGTCGCCTGGGGCATCGTCCTCCCCATGGTGGCCCTGGCGGCGACCGCCTGCATCCCCTGGCTGGGGCTGGTCCTGGTGGGTGCCTACCCCGCCCTGGTGCTGCGGATCGCTACCCGACGCATCGCCCGCGCCGCGCCGGCGCGAGACGCGATCCTGTACGCCACATTCTGCGTGCTGGCGAAGTTCCCCGAGGCCGTCGGCGTGGCGAGCTACTGGTGGAACCGGGCCCGCAACCGGCGCACCGCGCTCATCGAGTACAAGTCGGCGCAGACCCGGTAGGACGGGGCAGCGGAACCGCTACCCCGTCCACGCCTCCCGAGTCGGCCTGCGGCTGGTGCCTCAGCGCGTCACTCTCAGCGTCGCCGATTTGGTGACGCCACCACCCGTGGCCGAGATTGACACGTTGCTGCTGGCGGCGACCGGGAAAGTGGTGATCGTGAAGGAAGCGGTGGTAGCGCCTGCCGGGACCACCACGGCGGACGGAACGCTCGCCGCGGCACGGATTGCCGCTTCTCAGGCTCACGCTGGTGCCTCCCGCCAGTGCCGCTGCGTTGATTGTCACGGTACCGGTTGACGTCACCCCGCCCACCACGCTGGTCGGGCTCAGTGCCAGGGCCGACACCGAGGGGACCCGCACCGAGAGCGTGGCGCTCCGGGTGGTGGTTCCGCGAGTGGCCGAGATGGTCACGCTGGTGGTGGCGGTGACGGCCGACGTGGCCACCGTGAAGGTGGTGCTGGTGGCGCCGGCTGGCACCGTGACGGTGGCGGGGACGGTCGCCACACCCCCGTTGCCGCTTGCCAGGGTCACGACGAGTCCCCCGGTGGGGGCCGAGCTGCTCACCGTGACCGTGCCGGTGGAGGTGCCCCCGCCGGAGATGATGGTCGGGCTCAGGGTGAGCGTGGAGAGCGTCGGCGCCGTCACCGTGAGCGTCGCCGTCCTCGAGCTCGCGCCCAGCCTCGCCGTCACGGTCACCGCCGTGTTGGTGGCCACCGCGACGCTGGTCGCCGTGAAGGTGGCGGTGGTGGCTCCGGCCGCCACCGTGGCGCTGGCGGGCACGCTCGCCGCCGTGTTGCCGCTGGCCAGGGTGACGGTCAGCCCTCCGGAGGGCGCCGCGCCGCTCAGGGTCACGGTGCCCGTGGAGGAGGCCCCGCCGACGACGGCGGTCAGGCTCAGGGCAAGCGCGGAGAGCGTCGGCGCCGTCACCGTGAGCGTCGCCGTCCTCGAGGAATCGCTCCCACCGTCGCCGTCACCGTCACCGCCGTGTTGGCGGTCACTGCGACGCTGGTCGCCGTGAAGGTGGCGGTGGTGGCTCCGGCCGCCACCGTCACGCTGGCGGGCACGCTGGACCGCGCTGCCGCTGGCCAGGGTGACGGCCAGGCCCCAGGCGGCGGCGCGCCGCTCGGGGTCACGGTGCCCGTGGAGGAGGCCCCGCCGACGACGGTGGTCGGGCTCAAAGCAAGCGCGGAGAGCGTCGGCGCAGTCACCATGAGCGTCGCCGTCCTTTGAGCTCGCTCCCACCGTCGCCGTCACGGTCACCGCCGTGTTGGCGGTCACCGCGACGCTGGTCGCCGTCGAAGGTGTGGCGGTGGTAGCTCGGCCGCCACCGTCACGCTGGCGGGCACGCTCGCCACCGCGCTGCCGCTGGCCAGGGTGACGGCCAGCCCTCCGGCGGGCGCCGCGCTGCTCAGGGTCACGGTGCCGGTCGGAGGAGGCCCCGCCGACGACAGTGGTCGGGCTCAAAGCGAGCGCGGAGAGCGTCGGCGCCGTCACCATGAGCGAGGCGGTCTGCGAACTCAATCCCTGTGAACCGTGATCGTCGTGGAGATGTCGACCACGACCGGGACGCTGCTGACCGAGAAGGTCGCTGTCGTCCCACCAGGCAGGCACCGTGACGCTCGAGGGTACGCTCGCCGCGGTGCCGCTGCTGGTCAGGAAGACGGTGAGACCCCCGGATGGGGCGACGCTGGACAGCGTCACGGTGCCGGTGGCAGTGGTCCCGCCGACGACGCTGCCGGGACTGACCGCGAGCGCCGCGAGAGGCGGACTCGTCACCGTGAGCGTGGCCGTCCGCGTCGTCGTGCCCTGGCTGGCAGCGATGGTGAGCGCCGTATCGGCCGCCACCGCCACGGTGGTGACCGGGAAGGTCGCGGTGGTGGCGCCGGCCGCTACCGTCACGCCGGCAGGCACGTTCGCCGCAGGGTTGCCGCTGGAGAGCGTGACGGCTAGTCTCCCGGCGGGCACCGGGGTGCGGAGGGTCACGGTGCCAGTCGAGGAGGCCCCGCCGGAGACCTGGCGGGGCTCACGCGCGACGGCAGAGAGCAGGGTGGTCGGCGGCGTCAGCGTCGGAGAGGCGCTGCGCGACCCCCGGGGCAGGGCGGCCGTGACGGTCACGTTTGTGGGGACCGCCACCGCGGCGGTAGTCACCGCGAACGCGGCGGCCAGCGAGCCGGCCGGGATGGTGACGCTCCCTGGCACCGCGGCGACCGTCGTGTCGCTGCTCGAGAGCGGGACGACGACTCCGTTCGCCGGCGCTGGGCTGGACAGCGACAGGGTGCCCCACGACGGTCCCGCCACCCGTGACGCTGGTCGGGCTGAGCACCACCGCCTCGCTGAGCAGAGCGTCGTACCCGGTGGCCGCGGTCCCGACCTCGAGCTTCGCGCCCGGGAGGAGGACGTCGGCCGCCCCGGAGTCACGAAGCGGGTAGAGCGTGGACCCAGCTGCATCCAGCTGGCGCCGTGAACGTCACCCGGACGCGTACGAACGTCGAGCCGTTGAGCTGCGCGAGATGGGAGGTCGGTGGGACAATCTCGGCGTAAGCGCTGTTGTCGTACACCGAGTAGGACGCTCCAGACCCTCCGTTGTTCCGGGCGAAGAAGGAGAAGGTGTAGGTCGTCCCAGCCGTCACCCGGGCCTGCTGCAGGAGGGTGTGGTTCCCGCCGCCCGAGACCGCCCGGCTGGCGTGCGAGCTTCCGTCGGGGGCAGCGGCTGCCTCGAGCGTCACCGTCAGGTCGTTGTTCACCTGCCAGGGCGCCGCTCCAATCGGCTCCGCGCTGGAGAGGAGATTCGGGTTGGGCGGCAGCGCCCCGGCCGGTGTGACCTGGAGAGCCGCGATGGCGGCGACGCCGCTCGGCGGGATGGCCGAGATGGTCACCGTCGTGGCCGCGACGACCGTGGCGGTGGTCACCGCGAAGGTCGCGCTCGTGGCTCCCGGCTACCGTACGCTCGAAGGAACGGCGGCGATGGTCGGGTCGCTGCTCGAGAGCGGGACGATCGCGCCGCCTGCGGGTGCAGGGCTGGCAAGCGACAGCGTGCCCGCCGCGCTGGCTTCGCCTTGGACGCTGGAGGGGCTCAGGACCAGGATGTCGGTGAGAACGCCATCGTAGCCAGTGGCCACGCTCCCGGCCTCCAGCCTCGCGCCCCAGAGGAGGACGTCGGCCGCTCCCGAATCGCGCACGGGATAGACGTTGATGGTGCTGCAGCCCGCTGGCACCGTGAAGGTGACCTGCAGCCGCGTGAAGCTCGAGCTGCCGATCCGCGCGAAGTAGGACGTGGATGGAACAATCTCGGCGTAGCTGGTGTTGTCATACACGGAGTCGGAGGCGCCGGCGCCCCCGTTGTTCCGGGCAAAGAACGAGAAGGTGTAGGTCCCGCCGGGCGTCACGCGCACCTGCTGCAAGAGGGCGTGGCCACCGCCGGAGGAGGCGGCCCGGCTGGCATGCGAGGTCCCGTCGGGCGCAGTGGCAGCGTTGAGCGAGACGGTCAGGTCTCCACCCATGACCCCGGGGCTCGGCCCAATCGCCTCGCCGCTCGACGAAGGTTGGGATCGGTGGCGGCGGGGCCCAGGGGGTGATGGTCAGCGTCCCGATACCACTCCGCCCCCCGTAGGTCGCGGTCAGGACGGCGCTGGCGCTGGCCTGGACCGCGCTGGTGGTGATGGAGAACGAGGCCCTGTCGGCTCCCGCCGCCACCGTCACGGTGCCGGGCACCGCCGCCAGCGCCTGGTTGTCGCTGGAGAGCGTGACGATGGCTCCGCCAGCGGGGGCCACGCCGTTGAGCACGACGGTGCCCTGGGCCGCCGTACACCCAGACCGAGGCCGGCGTCAACGCCAAGCTCGACACGGACAGCGGGCTGACGGTGAGCACGGCGATTCCGGTCGCGCCGTAGATGGCCGAGATGGTCGCCGCGTGGCCGCGGCGACCACCGCCGTGGTCACCGGGAAGGTCGCGCTGGTGGCTCCCGGGGCCACCGTGACGCTGGCGGGGACGGAGGCCACCGCGGCATTGCCGCTGGAGAGCTGCACGAGCGCACCCTGGGGCCCGGCCACTGCCGGCAGCGTCCCCGTGCCCTGCGTTCCGCTACCGCCAACCACGTCGCTGGGGCGGATGGCCACGGTCACCGAGCGCGGCAACACGCTCACGGTCGCCGCCCACGTGCCCCCGGGGAGCGTGGCCGTCACCTGGGCCTGCACGGTCGCGCCGACCGCCTGCGTCGTGACCGGGAACGTCGTGGTGGTCGCCCCGGCCGGAACCGTGGCGCTGGCCGGGACGCTCACGCTGAGGCTGCTGCTCGACAGCGGGACCGTCTGCCCGCTCCGATCCGGCCGCCGTCCCCAGGACCAGTTGCCCCTGCGCTGGGTCGCCGCCGAACAGGACCGACGGGTTCACCAGGTCCCGTCCGTCGGAGCCGGCGTGACCTGCACGAACGTCGAGTTGCTCGTGGTCCCGCCCCGCCCGTCACTCACCGTCGCCGTGATGGTCACCCAGGTGTCGGCGCTCACCGGCGGCGGCGTGAACATCGCGCTCGACCCCATGCCCATACGGCCCCGGCGTCCGACGTCCACTGGTACTGCACGGCGTCCCCGTCCAGGTCATAGGCATCGGCCACGATCAGCGTGCTCTGGGAGGCAGGTATCGTCTCGGCGGCCGCGGCCGGTCCATACAGGAAGTGCGGGGCGCTGTTGGCCGTCGCGCTGGCCGGCCCCCGAGCGCCTGGAACTGCGCCGGGCCCGTCGCGCTCCCTTCCGCCTGGCTCACGGTGAACCGGACCCATCTCACGGTCTTGGCCGGGAACGTGATCGGACCCGCTCGTCCGTCCCGCTGCAAGGCGCCGACGCCCAGCGAGGTCCCGTCACTGAAGGTCAGGCTCCCGCTCAGCACGTTCTCCGTCGGATACGGCCGGTCGAACAGATTGATCTGCGAGATGCGAACGGGCGCGGGCCAGCTCAACTGGATCCAGGCGCCTCCCAGCTTCCTGGGTCACCCACTCTGAGCCCGGCTCCAGCGGCGCTCCGCCGACCACTCCGTCGACTGCCCTCGTCATTCCCTGTCCCGTCGACAGGCTCTCGGATGACGCGCTCACGTTTGCCGTGATGGCCAGGTTCTTGCCAAAGTCCGTCAGCCAGAAGAACTCGTCACGCCTCGCCCATGAGGCGAACCAGGACGAGTTGATTCCGTTCGGCCCGAAGATCGCGATCGACTTCATGTTCACGAGCGGATCGGTCAGCTGCATCTCCGGCGGCTGTACGAAGCGCCGGGCGCGCGACCACACCAGCGGGGTCAAGTCCAGGCAGTCGCCCGGCACGCACGGGGTCGACCAGCCCAGATCGGGGTCCGGGGCGTCCAGCCGCTCGTGCCGATCTGGGGCCAGACCACCGCGCCCCAGTACTGCGGCATCCAGACCACGGTCTGGTACAGCTTGGTCGAGAGGTTCACGCCCTCCCGCTTCAGGGCCACCAGCGCCTCGGCCACGAACAGGGCGATGGCGGCGTGATCGGTATGAGTCTCGAAGTACGAGTGGGTGTACACCTCGTCAGGATGCAGGTTCGTCAGGAGCGCCTTCAGGTCACCGATGACCGCGTCCCTGTTGTAGGGACCGGGCACGCCGTACAGGTAGCGGTGGTACTCCATCCCTCCCAACCCGCGATCGCCGTAAGTCTCCGTCCGACCGGCGATGGAGGTGATGATCGTGCTTCCCGAGGTGGCGTCATAGAGCTGCCGTAGCCCGAGCGTCGGATACCCGAGGAAAATCAGGTCCTGCTCCGTCAGGCCGATCACTTGCGCCGACGCCACCGACTCACCCTGTCGCGCGTACCCTCGCGCGACCCCCCCTCGGCGTCGCCGTTCGTCACGATGGCGGTCTTGATCGTGTCGCCCGCCAAGAGCGCCGTCCGGCTGCGACCGGCCGCCATGAGCACCTCGTCATCCGGGTGTGCCCCGATCACCAGTACGATCTTGGCCGACGCCACGGACGGCATCACCAGGAGCGAGAGCGCCACCGCCATGGAAAAGAGACTGGCGCCGCGTCCCCGCGGCCATTCCGACTTCACGCATCGCATAGGACGCCCCCCGCACGGTCTTTTCTGATTGTTCCCAAAGTCTTGGGTCTGGGGGAGTGTACGGAGACATGGCGGGGGTGGTATCGCATGACCACGGGTCACACATTCGCGCCTGGACGACCCATCGGCAGTCAGGCCAGCTGGGGGCCCCGGAAGGGTCGTCCAGCAGACCGCCGCCGTGCGGATGCCCCCGCTGCGGTCAGGCCCGAAACCAGCGTGCCAGCTGCTTCCGTGCGCCGTCAGCGGCCAGGACGAATCTCGCACAGCCGGCGGAACCAGGCGCGGCGCTCGAGCGCGCGGGTCACGAGTATCGTCGCCGCGAAGGGTGTCCGTGGCGGCGCCTCGCTGCCCGAGACGTCGATCCCCGTTACGGCCTCGTAGAGCCTCGTGATGCTCGCATCGCTTTCCGCCAGGGCCTGGTCGGCACGCTTGCCACGTACGCCGCGGACGAGATCCTCGAAGCTCTTCTCGAGTGCGTCGATGGAAGTCTCCCAGCGCCAGGCCCGGGCCGTCGCAAGTCCATTCCTCCTCAGTCGCTCCCGCAACGGCTGCTCGGCCAGCAGGCGGCTCACCGCAGCTCGCGCCGCGACCACGTCCCGAGGCTCCACGACCAGCGCATTCTCACCGTCCACGATGTATTCGTCATGGCCAGTGACCCTGCCGACCACCACGGTCCCGCCACAGGCCATCATCTCCATCGGTGGGCCGAAGAACCCCTCCACGCGGCTGAGCTTGAGGAGCACGTCGCAGGCCGAGTAGATGCGCCTCATCTCACCGATCGCGACCCGCTCGAAGAAGCGATCACAGCGCCAGCCCTTCTCGGGCCTTCCGTTCGAGCTCACGCACCAGACCTCGGCATCGAGAGGCTCCACCACCTCGAAGGCCTCGGCCATGCCCTTCGAAGGCATGGCGATGGCCCCCTCGAGCAGGATGCGCGGCCGCGAGCCTCGCGGGAACAGGGGCTCGTCCGGGTGGAAATTTCCTCATCCAGGCCATTGGGCACCAGCGCCGCGTCGTGGCCGAACTCGGAGGCCAGCCAGCGCTGGATCCATCGCGCCTCGGTCAAGTAGTTGTAGTCGAATCGATAGGAGAGCCTGGTGATGTCCGCCAGGACGCTCCCCGGCGGGTGGAACCGGGTCTCGTCGGACTGGACGAAGTACGCCTTGCATTTCGCCGGGAGGTGGAAGGCGCGGAAGCTGGTGGACCAGAAGGTCGCGACCAGGATGTCGACGTCAGCGGGGTAGCGATTCAGAGAGAGGGCCGGGATGTCGCCGCCCGGGAACCAGTCGACTCCCCGCTCCCCGCTCTCGGTGACCAACCAGACTTCGTGGCCCCGCGCCCGGAGGCGCCGCAGGTGCTGGCACACGACGACGAGGCCTCCCGACACACCACAATGGGCGACCAGGTAGACGATTCGCATGGTGCGCTCTGCCGCCTCTCCCCCGCTGCGGCCTCTGGCTCGAGGAACGCCACCAGGGGAGCGATACCGGGCGCCCTGCAATCCCTGGTGTTGCCGGAGCCTCGGTGAACGGGATACACGGTCGCCCACGCCCAGTCGGTTGTCAACCTGCGGAGACGCGAGGCCCTGGTGCCGGGAAATGGAACGCAGATGAGCAGCCACAGCGAGGAGTCGGCGCGGAGGGCGCCCTTCTTGGCGTCCCTGTCAGGGCGATTCGCGTCTCCGGCGATTCGGGGATCGGCCTGGACGATGGGAGGATACGCAGCCAGCCAGTTCCTCCGTCTGGGCAGCAATCTCATCCTGACGCGCCTGCTCTATCCGGCCGTGTTCGGGCAGATGGCCCTGGTGTTCATCTTCATCACCGGGCTCCAGATGTTCTCGGATGTGGGGACGGGACCGGCGATCATCCAGAGCCCCCGGGGAGACGACCCCGACTTCCTCAACACCGCATGGACCATCCAGTGCGGCCGGGGGGCGCTCCTGTGGCTCGGCTCGTGCCTGATCGCCTGGCCGGCGGCCGAGTTCTACGCCCAGCCGATGCTCGCCTGGCTCATCCCGGCGGCAGGCCTCACGGCGCTCATCGCTGGTTTCGAGGCCACCTCGGTACACACGCTGCAACGCCACCTCGACCTGCGCCGGCTCACCATCGCGGAGCTCCTGACCCAGGTGATTGGGATGGTCGGCACGGTGGCGCTGGCCGTCCTCGACCTCTGGTGGTTCGGACCCAACCACCCGAGCGCCGTCTGGGCCATCGTCGGAGGGAGCCTGATCTCGAGCGCCGGGAAGGTGATGCTGAGCCGCGCCTACCTCCCCGGCATCCGGAACCGGTTCTGCCTCCACCGCGAGTCGGCGGCGAAGCTGTTCGGGTTCGGGCGCTGGATCTTCGTCAGCACGCTGCTCACGTTCCTCGCCGGGCAGTCGGACCGGCTCATCTTCGGGAAGATCTTCCCGATGGCCTTCCTGGGCGTGTACTCGATTGCCACCATGCTGGCGGCCCTTCCGGCCCAGGCCATCATGAAGCTGGGCGCCATGGTCATCTTCCCGGCGTACAGCCGGGTCGTCGACCGAGCCGACTTCGGCCTGACCTTCTGGCGCGTGCGCTGGCCGCTCCTGCTCGGCGGCGCCGCGGTGGTCAGCGCCCTCTTCGCCTCGGGCCCGTTCCTCATCCGCATCCTCTACGACCGGCGCTATCTCGAGGCCGGCTGGATCCTCCAGTACCTCTCCGTGGCCGCCTGGTTCCAGGTCCTGGAGGTCACCAATGGCGCGGCGCTGCTGGCCAAGGGTCGGGTCCGCTGGGTCGCCGCGGGGAGTGCCGCCAAGGTGGTCGGCCTGCTGGCCGGCATCCCCATCGGCTTCCAGCTGGGCGGCCTCGAGGGCGCCCTGTCTGGATACGTCGCGGCCGAGGTCCTGAAGTACCTCACGTCGGCGGCCGGAGCGGCCGCGGCTGGCCTCCACGGCTTCGTCCGGGACACGGGCCTCACGGTGCTGGTCGCGGCGACGTCGTTGGCCAGCTTCGCGCTCGGACGTCTCGTCGCGCAAGGCGCCGGCGGCGATTTGGCCGCGTTCGCGGTGGCCGCGCTCCTCGGTGGGTGCGCGTGGGCGGGCACCGGCGTGTGGCACGTCTGGCGGGACCGCTCCAAGCGCGCCGGCGATCAGCGGGCCGCACGCTCAGATCAGGCCCCGGCTCCCGTCCCCGCCCGTGAGGGCGAGGACGGGTGACATGCCGATGAGCCAGCGGCGCGCCGCCGGACCTACAGCCCGCAGGCCTTCCGCGAAGTGTTCCTGATGCTGTTCGGATTGGTATTCACAACCTGCTGGCCGAGCGCGTTCAACGTGTTGTTCTCGGACGCGAGCTGGTCGGCAACCGGATTCGCGGTCCACGCCCACCAGAGCCAACCCACGCCATCAGTCTGCGCCTGCTGCATCGCAGCCACGTAGTCCATGACCGGTCCCGACAGGTCGGTGTTCTCCGTAACCCGCTCGAGGCCGAGCTGGATGGGGAACGGTTGCTGGGAGGCGCGATGGATGGCCTCGCACAGCCCCATCCCGTACTCGCTCTGGTAGGTCCACCCGCTCGCCCACGCCGGATTGCCGGCGAAGGACTTGGGCGTGAATGTGGGGGGGGGCGCGTCGCAGCAGCCGTCGCCGCAGGCGGTCTTGAACCAGTAGGCCTGCCAGTTGAACATGGAGTTGTGAAGCGGGTCCGCCGCCTGGGCGGCAGCGCCCTGGTTCAGGAGCGTAGGCAGGCCGCGGCCAGACATGGTCGCCATGGAGTTGACGGGACCGTCATAGCCCCAGCTCCGAAGCAGGTTGACACGGCTGGTGACGTAGCCCAGCCACTGTGCCTCGGAGCCGTCGTACTCTTGCACGGCATCGACGATGATCCATTTCTTGTACTTGGCGTAAAGCGCCTTCACCTCGGGCACGTTCCAGTAGTTGATGTCGGTGTACCCGGTCAGCCCATAGCCGGCCGGGACCGTGTAGATCGACCAGTAGAAAACCATCCCGTGGCCGACGATCTTCGCCATGAGGTCATCGACCTGCTGCCACGTCATGTCGCCGTGGTTGACGATGAGGCGCATGGCGTTGGCCCCGGTAGCAGCGATGCCATCGGCCCACGACGCCTGGGATGGAGCCCAGTACATGTCCATCTCGATGCCGCGGACGACGAGAGGATTGCCGCACGTGTCCAGGAGGTTCCGGCCCTGGACCTTCAAGGTGGCGGTCTTGGCCCCGCTCGCCAGCACCGGCACCGTCACGGTCGCCCTGGCCGTCTTGGTTGGGTCGGCCTGGCTCGCCACCTCGACGTGATACTGGCTGGTCGTCGCTGGCTGGGGCGCCTGGTAGAGACCGGTTCCGTCGATTGTCCCGCCGTTGGCCTCGACGACGCGCCAGGAGACGGCCGTGTTGACCGTTCCGGTGACCAGGCTGGCGAACGCGAAGGTTGCGCCGGAATTGACCTGCGTGGTCGTCGGGATGATCTGGATCTCGGGTCCCTGGGCGGCCGCCGCCGCCTCCCCAACCGTTGCGCTCGAACACCCGCTCTGCGCCAGGGCCAGCGCCAAGCAGGCGACGACCATTCCGCGTCCGTGCATTCTCATCATCTCGTCCTTTCGTCCGGACACGGCCGCCGGGTACCGGCTCGGCCCACTGTCCCCCGTTCATGTGATGTAGAGCACGAATGAGATCGGGATGAAATCACCCAAGTGGTTGATTCTTCTGTGTGTTTTTGGCCTACACGCCCACCCGAGGTAGTGGCCTCGGGAGCCGCCCGGCCGTTCCACCGCCTAGCGCGCAAGACCGCTCCAGGCGTAGGCGTTGACGGTGTCCCAGACGATCTGCTGGAGCCTGGCCGCCTGGGCCGCCGTCATCCCGGCGCCCGTCCCGAGGTCGTTGTCGGCGAGCAGGCGGGGGTCGCCCTGGAACATGCAGGCGTAGAAGGTGAGCGCGACGGCGTAGCGCCCGATCGGAGTCAGGTGGTTGTCCGTACCGTTATTCGAGAAGAACGTGGACCAGAAGGCACCTGCGCCGACACCGGGGAACGAGCCACCCTCGACGCTGGCCTTGATCGCCTTGATCACCTGCCCGGCGGGCACGATGTAGGGCACCTTCCACGTCGGGTGCGCCGCAGCCAGCGCGCTGCGCACGGCCTCGTTCCAGCTTGCCTGGTGGTCGACGGCTGTCTCCCAGGTCGTGGGCGTCACGTCCCACCCTGCCGGTGGGTTGGTCGCCGCGCCCGAGGCCTTGGACCAGCGGTGCCACGAGCCGCCGGTCAGGCAGGTCGCGAAGCCCTCGGTGGGCGTCGGTGGCCAGGCCATGTAGACCCAGACTTGGACGTTGGGGTTCCGGGCGTGGGCATCCGCCCAGGCTTGCTCGATGTTGGTGGCGTCCGAGCCATTCTGGCCCGGCGAGCCGCCGTAACCATCGGGCGAGCACGGCATGTTCTGGAACGGCTGCATCGACAAGTGGTCGATTGGCGTGTGCGTCGTCATCCATGAATGAATGTCGCCAGAGCAGCAGTCACCACCGCCCGTGGACATGTCATGGTAGATCCAGGTGCCGACCCCCGGAACCGTGTACCGGTTGTAGGCGAGGTTCTTGCCACCGGCAGCGGCGACCGGTTGCAGGTAGTCGTTGACGGTATCGGTCAGGCTGTTGCCGAGGTGGATTGACGTGGCACCCACGGTTCCGCCGCCCTGGGTGAAGAGCGCGGTGGCGACCTCGCTCGGCCACATGCAGGAGTGGGAGGCGGTGGCCCGGACCGTCGTCGTGGCGCTGATGCTGAACGGCGCGGTGTAGACGCTCCCGTTGGTCGGGTCGCTCCCGTCGATGGTGTAGCGGATGGTCGCGCCCGCGGTCGCCGTGGCCAGGGTCACCAGCTGCGTGGAGATGAAGCTCCCGCCAGGGGGCGTGATGGTCGGCTTCGCCACGACCTGGCCGCTGGCGAGGTCGTAGCCCACGTAGACGTCGCTCGGCGTGGGCCCGTCGAAGGCGGTGGAGGTGTCGCCGTCGAGCGCGTCAGGCCACCCGTTGCCGGACCGCGCACCCGCGGTCCCGAACCCGGCTCCGGTCAGGCGGGTGGTGCCACTGTAGAACTCGACCTCGGCGACCTGCCCGTAGCTGCCGGCAGGCCCGAAGTACTTGACCCACCGGTACGGCACGCCGTTGGCAAAGGTCAATTCGATCCACTGGCCGTCAGCCGGCGCCGTGGCGACGGTGGCGAGGACGACGAAGCCGTTGGTGGCGCTGTCGTTGGATTCCTGGATGGTGCCGCCGACCAGCGCCGCCGCCTGCCCCGCTCGCGGGAAGAGGCGCGCGCGGTTGACGGGGAGGAGTTGCCAGCAGCCCGTCCCCGCCGTGACCGTGACCTGCGCCTGGCCGCTCATGCCCGAGACCGGCTCCAGCGCCATCACGTGGAAGAGGCCGGCGCTGCCCGGCGCCGTATAAAGGCCGTTCGCCGGTCCGACGGTTCCCCCGGCATCGCCCTCGACCACGGACCAGCTGACGGTCGTATTGAGGGTGCCGGCCACCGTCGCGGCGAACGCCTGCTGCTCGAAGGGCAGGAGTTGCGCCGTCGCGGGTGACACGCTGACCGTGGGCGCTCCCGGGGAACTCACGCCCGCCGTGCAGCCGAGGGCAACCAGCGAGAGCATCAGGACGGCTTCGCGCCTCGTCGTCATTCCGGTCATCGCAGGCTGCTCCTCGGGTCGCGGCGTCCCTGGCTCAAGGTATACCGACCTGGGCCAGCGCTCGAATTCCACGTCCTCGCCGTCGACGTCTCGCGGGGTATAGCCCGGCTCCGAGAGCCCGCGCAACGCTAGGCCCTTTGCCTACAACGCACGCCGCGGAGCCTGGAACGCGAGGGGCGAATACCCCCGGTTGCGATGCCGCGGGAATCCGTGGGCAGGGAACACATCCTCTTCCGGGGGATGGTCGAAGAGGTCTGCGCACAAGGCTCCAGCCATGGGAGCCGAGGCGGAATCAGCGCTTCCGGCGTCCCAGGAGGCTGCCCCCCACGCGCGCTTCCTGGCCACGAACACCTTCGGAACCCAGGACGGATTCGCGCCGTCGCGATCCTGGCGGTGGTCTGGCATCACACACCTGACGCCATCGCCGGGTGGGCGATCACCGGGGGTGGCTTCCCCATCGTCACGCTCCTGCTCCGGGAACGCGGGCGTACCGGCACCAACTCGCTGCGGGACTCCTGACTCCTTCGCGTCCTCACCCTCAAGTCGCCGTGGACCTGACCCGCGGGCCTCGGACCGGTGGCGTCAAGGGACCGCATCGGGCGATCTCGTCGAGGAGGCACTGCGCCCGCGCCCGACTGTCGAACTGCGCCACGGCGCGACCGCGAGCGGCCTCGCCCAGCGCGCGGCGCAGGCCCACATCTCGCCACAGCCGGCCCAGCGACGAGGCCAGCGCGGGGACGTCGGCCTGGTCGACCAGGACCCCATCGACGCCGTCCGTGATCATGTCCGGCGTGCCCCCGACCCGGGAGGCGACGACCGGGACGCCGGAGGCCATCGCCTCCATCACCGCGACCGGAGAGGCCTCGCCGATCCCGACGGTAGGGAGGACGAAGACGTCCGACCGTTGGAGCTCGGCGAGCACCCCGTCTTCGCTCAGGCTGCCCAGCATGCTGACATGCCCCTCGATCCCGAGGCGACGGACCTCGGCCTCGATCTCGTCCCGGTGCGGGCCCGACCCGGCGATCCGGTAGTGCAGCTGGACACCGGCGTCGAGCGCCACGCGCACGGCCTCCAGCGCATAGCGGTGACCCTTGGCCCTGTTCAGCCGGGCGACCGTGAGCACCCGCAGCGGGCCGGGGGACGGTGCGGCGGCAGGCACGAAGCGGCGGGTGTCGACCCCCATCGTCAGTGTGCAGGTGCGCTCGGCAGGCAGACCCGCCTGCTCGATGAGCTGCTGCTGCATGGGACGCGCGGCCGCCGCCACGAAGCTCGCCAGCGCGGACTTCTGGGCATGATCGCTCCCGTACACGGGGAGATCACCGTGCAGGTGAAGGCTGTAGCGAGGTCCCCCAAGGCTGCGGCTCAGGGCGGCCACATGGGCCGCGGCGGCGCAGGAGTGGACGTGGACATGATCCAGTCCGACCCGCCGCGCCTGGCGCAGCAACTCGGCCGCCGCCGGGATGAGGGCGAGCGCTCGGGCGCGTTCCATCCCGCGACCCGAGAGCGACCCGACATATCGAGCCGCGCGCGCCAGTCCGGCCGGATGCAGTGCCAGGGCGAGGACCGCCCCGGGGCTCGGAGGATGCAGGTAATGAGTCTCGACGGCCGCGGCGGCCGCGAACGGGTGGGGGCAGGTCTCGGTGGGCCGTCGCGTCGAGAGCAAATGGACCTCCACACCGAGCTCGCGAAGCGCCTCGATCTCGCGCCAGAAGAAGATGTGCGTCTGGGTCGGGAACTCCGGGATTAGCATTCCGAGCTTCATGGAGAGCGCACCGTGCTGGTGTGAGTTGGGGCCGAATCCACCCCACCTCAAGCTACCACCGGTCCGATTGGAGTGGCCGCGGTTTGCGAGCCGCGTGACGAGGGGACAGCACTCTGGCTAATCCAGCCGGTTCGCATCGACCACGTATACGGTGCGCGACCCGTCGACTAGTATCGGCACGTGCCGCGCGCTCCCAAGGTCCTTCTCATCGCCGAGGCCGCCAACCCCGAGTGGGCCAGCGTCCCGCTCGTGGGATGGAGTCTCGGCCAGGCGCTCCGCACCCACGCCGACACCCACCTCGTCACCCAGGTGCGTAATCGGGAGGCCATCGAGCGAGCCGGGTGGCGCGAGGGCAGCGACTTCACGTCCATCGACTCGGAGGCCGTGGCGGCGCCCGTCTACCGGTTCGGCGAGAAGTTGCGCAAGGCCACGGGCCTCGGCTGGACCGCCACGACGGCATTCTCGACCCTCTTCTACTACCACTTCGAGCACCTGGTCTGGCGCTGCTTCGGCGAGGCAATCCAAAGGCGAGAATACGACATCGTCCACCGCATCACGCCGCTGACACCGACCACACCGAGTCCCATTGCCAGGCGCTGCCGGGCCGCAGGCGTGCCCTTCGTCTGGGGGCCGCTCAACGGCGGCGTCCCCTGGCCACGCGAGTTCAGGGACGTGCTCCGCCACGAGGGCGAGTGGCTCTCCTACGTCCGCGGACTGCATCGGCTCCTCCCTGGATACCGGAGCACGAGATCCTGCGCTTCCGCCATCATCGCCGGCTCTGTGGCGACGTGGCAGCAGATGCGTGGGTACCACGACCGGTGCGTGTACCTGCCCGAGAATGCCATCGACCCGGCGCGATTCCCGGATGGCCTCGGCGCCACCCATGATGGAGGGCCGCTCCGCGTGGCGTTCGTCGGCCGCCTCGTCCCGTACAAGGGCGCGGACATGCTGGTCGAGGCCGCGGCGCCGCTGGTCCGGTCGGGACGAGTTGTCCTGGACATCATCGGGGACGGCCCGGAGATGCCTGCCTTGCGCCAGCAAGCCGCCTCTCTGGGCCTGGAGCACGCCGTGGGCCTGGATGGGTGGGTCGATCATCGCACCCTGGCGCCGCGCCTGGCACGATCCCAGGTGTTCGCCTTCCCGAGCGTCCGCGAGTTCGGCGGCGGTGCCGTCCTGGAGGCCATGGCCCTCGGCCTCGCTCCGGTGGTAGTGGACTACGCCGGCCCCGGCGAGCTCGTGACGGACGAAACCGGCTTCCGGATTCCGATGGGTCCCCGCGCCTCCGTGGTAGCGCGCTTGCACGAGGTCCTCGCCGAGCTGGCCCGGCACCCGGAGCGGGCCACCGCGCTCGGCCAGCGGGCCCGCGAGCGAGTCCGCCAGTGGTTCACTTGGGACGCCAAGGCCCGGCAGGTCGCCGAGATTCTACGAGTGGGTCCTGGGCCGCCGTGGCCGGGAGGGCCTGGGCCTGCCATTCCCAGATGCGCGCCGCGATGTGCCGCACTAGCCAGCTGGCGTCAGCTGCCGGCCGATTCCCGGAAGAGCGCCAGGAGCTTGCCGGCCTCGCGGCGGGCATCGTGATCCCGGTTGACCCGCATGGCTCCCGTGCGCGCCATGTCGGTGAGCTTTGACACGGGAGCCGCGAGGGCCGCGCGCATCGCTTCGACAAGGCCGTCGACGGAGCCCGCCGGGACCAGCCAGCCGCTGGCGCCAGGGTCGACGAGCTCGGGGGTCCCCGCGACCCAGGTGGTGATCACCGGCCGGCCCAGTGCCAGGGCCTCCATGAGCACGACCGGGATGCCCTCGGCGAAGCTGGCGAGCACCAGCGCCCTGGAGGCGAGGATCTCCGCTCGCACCTCCGGTGCGCCGAGCCAGCCGGTGACCCGGATGCTCTCCGCCAGCCCTGACCGCGCGATCCGGTCCTCGATGGCACCCCGCAGGGGCCCGTCACCGGCAAGGATCAGCTCGAACCTCAGTCCCAGCGCCGCCAACCGCTCGGCCGCCTCAAGCAGGAGCATGTGACCCTTTTGCTCGTTGAGCCGGGCGACGCAGACGAGCCGTGGCACGTCCGGGACTGCCGAGGGAGGAACCCGCAGCAACTCCTCGTCGAGACCGCAGCGAACGACATGGATCTTCGGCCAGTCGTCGAAGCGGCTCCAGCGGCAGAGCTGGGCGCGCCCGAAGGCGCTGATGGCGACCACGAAGGCCGCGCGACGGATCTTCTCGTCGAGCCGGAGCGCTTCCGGCCGATCGAACTCTTCCGGACCGTGCACCGTAAAGCTGTAGCTCGGACCGCCGAGCTCACGGCACAGCAGCGCCACGGCAGCGGAGTTGGTACCGAAGTGCGCATGGACGTGGTCGGCGCGATCGCGACTCAGCCACCGGGTCAGGACACAGGCCTCGGCCAGGTACACCAGGTGACGGAGCAGCCCCCGGTCGGAACGCCAGCCGAGCCGGACGGCGGCCCCCAAGGCCCGCGTCAGCGCCAGCGGACGAGCGAGACCGATGGCAAACAGGGCCACTGCGTGACCGGCGATGCCGGCGTCCAGCACGATTCGCGTCCGGGCCAGCTCCTCCCGGTCCGCCTGGCCCACCAGTTCCTGGTCAGGGGGGCGGATGCTGAACCGGAGCACCTCGACGCCATGCGCCTCGAGGGCCTGGATCTCGCGGCGAATGAAGGAGTGGCTCGTTCGAGGATAACCGTTCACCAGATAGGCGATTCTCAACGCCCCACCCTCCCTCGCTCTTGCTGGGAACTCGCTCCCAGTCCCTCAGGGCGGTCCTCCCGGGGTTCACCGAGGCCACCCACGGGAATTGGCAAGCTCCGACGTGCCACCACGTCCCGCCCCGAGCGCGGCATCCTAGCCTGACGGCCCGTCCGGCGACAGCCGTCGGCGCTTCCTCCGATCGGCTTCGGAGGCCTGGCGGAGGGGAGCACGGCACCCTTGGACCACGATTGCGGGATTTGACACGTGGGTGCGTCGCGGCTCTACTTTCGCGCCCGAGGCATGATGCCATCGGGCACCCGCTCCAGCCCCATGACCGCCGACCTCGCCGTCATCGTCCTCAACTACCGCACCCCGGAGCTGACCACTGCCTGCTTGGCCAGCCTGGCGGGAGAGATCAAGCCGGGGATACGAGTCGTGATTGTCGACAATGACTCGGCAGACGGCTCCGCGGAGGCGCTGGAGCAAGCCCTGACCGGGCGGGGCTGGTCGGCGTGGGCCACCCTCATCCGCTCGCCTACGAACGGGGGGTTCGCCGCCGGCAACAACCTCGGCATCAAGTCCATCGACGCCGCCGCCTACGTGCTCCTCAACAGCGACACGCTGGTCCTCCCCGGGGCCCTCGAGTCCTTGGCCGAGGCGATGCGGCTCAGGCTCGACGCGGGTATCATCGGCTCGGGATTGCTCACGGCCTCTGGTGACCGCGATCACAGTTTCTTCAGGATTCCCGCGCCACTCTCTGAGTTGGTGCGCGCCGCGAACACCGGGGCAGTCAGCCGCCTCCTGAGCCAGTTCGACCCTGTCCTCCCGTTCACGGACGATCCGGTGGAGCCCGGGTGGGTGGGGTTCGCCTGCGTGCTCATCCGACAGGAGGTCATTCGGCAGGTCGGGCTCCTGGACGACGGCTATTTCATGTACTTCGAGGACGTCGACTACTGTCGGAGGGCCCGCCAGGCCGGATGGAAGGTCCTCTACTGGCCGCGCTCCCGGGTGGTGCACTTGCTGGGAGGCAGTTCCCAGGTCACGAGCGTCTCCAGCCATCGACGGCGCGGGCCGCGCTATTTCTACGAGGCGCGGGCCCGCTACTTCGCAAAGTACTACGGTCGTGGCGGGCTTTGGCTCGCCAACATCCTGTGGAGCGTGGGCCGCTTGGTGTCGCTGCTCCGCCAGCTGCTCGGTCGGCCGGCGGCGCACCGGAGCTGGGAAGCGGTGGACATCTGGATCAACTCCGTGCGCCCCTTGCGCTCGCGAGCGGAGCGCCCGTCGTGACGGAGCCACCTCGCCACGGCACCGTGCCGGCCGCCCCTGTCCCGTCGGCGACCCTCGACCTTCTGGCCAGCCACGAGGCGCCGCTGTCCATCGGCGACCGCAACCAGAATCCCGAGGGCATGGGCTTGATGGCCCTCCTGGCGGAGGACTACCGGACCAACGGCCGGCACCTGCTGGAGCCCGGCTTCGTGGCCATCGCCGTGCACCGCCTCGGCAACGCGCGCATGAGCGTCCGGACCCGGCTGCTCCGGGCTCCCCTGACCCTCGCCTACCTGCTGCTCTTCACGGCCGTGAACTGGCTGTGGGGCATCGACCTTCCCTACACGGTCCGGATCGGCCGCCGCCTGCGCATCTGGCACCATGGCGGGATGGTGCTGGGCGCACGCGCCATCGGGGACGACGTCCACCTTCGGCACAACACCACGTTCGGGGTCCTCAACCGGCAGCAGCTCACTGGCAAGCCCATCATCGGGAACCGCGTCGACATCGGTGTCGGGGCCTGCGTGCTCGGTGCCGTCACGGTGGGCGACGACAGCGTCATCGGGCCCAATTCCGTGGTGCTCCGTGACGTGGCTCCAGGCGCAGTCGTCATGGGCATCCCCGCCAGGCAGGTGAACCTGAGATCCGAGTCCACCCCCCCAGCGTCGGCCAGCGCGCCGTCGTCCTCTGGGCGGTCGCAGTGAATCCCGACTGCGAGCTGCCTGGCGACGCGTCTCCCGGCCAGCCGGCGAGCTTGCGAACGAAGAGAATCCGCATTGGCCAGATTGAAGTCGACGGGTATCGGCTGGGCGCGGCCGTGGACGCCATCGAGGCCCTGGTACGTTCCGGCCAAGGTGGCCTGGTGGTCACGCCCAACGTCGACCACGTCGTCATCGCCGAGCGGAATGTCGAGTTTCGCGACGCCTATGCCGGTGCCGCCCTCTCCCTCGCCGACGGGATGCCACTGCTCTGGGCCGCCCGGATACTGGGGACGCCCTTGCCCGAGAAGGTGTCCGGATCCGACCTGGTGATGCCGCTGGCCGAACGTGCCGCGGCCCGCAGGTGGCGCGTCTTCCTCCTTGGCGCCAGTCCGGGCGTGGCTGAGGAGGCGGGTCGCCGTCTCCACCAGCAACTGGGGGTCGACGTGGTGGGCGCCGACGCGCCGATGACCGCGTCGACGGGGAGCCCGACGAGACCCCATCGGCCCTTGACCGTATTCGTGCGGCCAGTCCCAACCTGCTGCTGCTGGCCCTCGGCGCCCCGAAGCAGGAGGTCTGGGGACACCGCCACCGAGTGGCGCTCGGTGCAACCGTCGTCGTAGGCGTTGGCGCCAGCCTCGACTTCATCGCGGGACGCCAGCGCCGCGCACCGCGTTGGATGTCGCGAGTCGGACTGGAGTGGCTCTTCCGCCTGGCCCAGGAACCCGGGCGGTTGTGGCGGCGCTACCTGGTGAACGATCGATGGTTCGCCGTGGTGGTCTGGCGCACCTGGCGAGCACAGCGCCCCGGACGGCGCCGCGAAGGCTGACGTCCGATCGCGAGGGTGGTCGGTTCGTCGCTTGAGGCGGTCGCTGCATCGGCCCGGCCTCTCCGTGGACCTGGTGCGCAACGACCTCAAGGCAGCAAGCCCGGTCTCGCTGGCCAGGGCGCTGCGCCGGTAGGGGCCTCGGGGCCCTCGCCCTCGGCTTACGCCCCGCCCGGGCGGTGCGCCGGGCCCTGGCCCGGAGCAGGCATGGATGGTCCCGTCCCCACGCCACCAAAGGACTCGCCATGAACACGCCGGCCCGCCTCGCGCTCTCCCTCGCGGCCTCGTTCGCGCTCGCCTCGCCGGGGCTGGCCGAGGACAAGGCCGCCGGCGGCGCCGACCCCATGGCGGGCTGGACGCCGCCGGTCGTCAAGAACGAGAAGCAGGACCGCCAGCAGATTGAGGCGTTCCTGAAGCAGATGGAGGCCGCCTCCACCAGGGGCGACATCGACGCGGCCGCGGCGATCATCGACTTCCCGATCCTCATGGTGACGGACAACGCCAGGGGCGAGGGCGGCGGGGAGGAATGGAATCGCGAGCAGTGGCTGCAGGTGATGAGGCCCTTCTACGCGAAGCCCATGCCGCCGGGCTCCCAGGTGCCGGGGAAGCGGACCATCGTGCTCATCTCCGACTCGCTCGCCCTGGTGGGCGCCGGGTGGACGATGAAGATGGGGCCGAAGAAGGTCTCGGGGACGAGCGGTCTGCTCCTCGTTCGCAAGGGCGGCGAGTGGAAGGCGAAGGCCATGGTCGAGGGAGGCTGGGGCGACATGCCCATGCCCGGGACGGCCCAGGGCGCGGCGACCCCGGGGACGGCGAAGTAGCGCCCCTGACGGCCGGCGCGCCGGCCGTCAGGCGGCGGCGCCACCCAGCAGCCAGCGCACCACGTCGGCCGCGCCGTAGTGCGACCGGCCGCCGAGGAAGGCCGCCAGGCCGGTCACCTCGTCCCCGCTCGTCAGCAGGGGCGGCTCGATGGCGCCGTCCTCGCGGAGCTGCCCCAGCCCGATGGTGGCGAGCAGGGCGTTGCAGAGGCACTGGCGGCCCGGCGTCTCGCCGGGCGCTCCGCCCTTGGCGGCGAACTGGTCCTCGGGCTCGCTGGCGCAGCGATACCCGATGCCCTTCTCGCCGCGCCCGTAGGCGTCGCGCAGGTAGCCGAGATCGCAGACGCGCTTCCGGACCACGCCCGAGGCCGGGTCGCCGTCCCAGGAGACCAGCTTGAAGGGGAACCCGGTGGGCGAGGCGCGCGCGTCGGTGCGGATGCGAACCGTCCCGCGCCGCACGCCCTCCAGCACCCCGCGGCGAATGGGCTCGGTGAGCCCCGACTCGTCGCAGTAGGCGAAGAGCGTGCCGACCTGGATCCCCGCCGCGCCCGCCGCCAGCGCCTCCTGCAGCCGCTCCGGCCGGCCCGCACCGCCGGCCACCCAGAAGGGCAGGCCGAGCTTGCGGATCTGCTCCAGGTCCACCACGTCGCGCTCGCCGTAGAGCGGCTCGCCGGTCTCGGGCGAGACGCCGCGGTCGCGGGGAGGCGCATTGTGCCCCCCGGCCGTGGGCCCCTCGATGATGAAGCCGTCGATGCGGCCGGAGGCCTTCTTCAGGAGCATGGTCGCCAGCAGGTTGCTGGCGACGATGGGGAGGAAGCGCGGACGCGCCACCGGGGGCGGGGTGGCCTCCCAGTGCGCGGCCGGGTCGAAGCGAAGGTACTCGGCCTGTCCCGGCGCGGCGTCCTCGAGCTCGAGCCGCAGCTGCGCCGGCTGGTGCAGCGCCAGCGCGTCGAGCGCGCCCGGGATCTCGCGCGGGATGCCGGCGCCCATGATCACGTAGTCCACGCCGGCCAGGATCGCCCCGTACAGGAAGGCGAGGTTCCCCATCTGGATCTTCGTCAGCAGGTTGATGCCGACGAGGCCCGCGTGGCCCTCCCTGGCGAGGAAGACCTCCACGAAGGCGGCGAGGACCGAGAACTGGTCCCGGGCCCGGGAGACCTCCTGCTGGTACATGGGGAGCGCGGTATAGGGCTCTCCCGCGGCGCGGCCACCGGGCCGGAAGTGCTTCGCCAGCGCCTCGGCGGCGACCTTCGGGATGGGGAAGCGCTCCATGGCGCGTCGCATGTGGCCGCCGGGGTCGCCATCCTGGAGGCGGCGCGCCAGCACGGCGTCGATGGCGACGCCCGAGACCACCCCGAGCTGGCCGAGGCGGGACACCGCGTTGGCCAGGCGCCAGTTGGAGACGGCGATCCCCATCCCACCCTGGATGATGCGCGGGAGGCCGGCCGGGGCGGGTGCGTCCTGGGGGGTGATGGTGGCGACGGTCAGCGGAGACTCCGGTGGGCTTGGCGCATCGCGTCGATGCGATCGGCTCCAGCTGACATCAACCTAACCGGGCTCCCCCGCCGTTCACCACCTCATCGCATCGGATGGCGGACGAGCGGCGGTCCGGATCAGGCCAGGTCGAAGACCAGCAGCTCGGCCTCGCCACCCGCGGCGGTGATGGCAATCTCCCGCTCCCCGGAGATCGCCACGCCGTCGCCGGCCTCGAGCGCGGCGCCGTTGACGGTGGCCTCCCCGCGGGCCACCTGCACCCAGCCGTGCCGGCCGGGCGCCAGCGGGTGGCGCACCGCCTGGCCGGGCCCGAGGATGGTGGCGAAGAGCCGGGCGTCCTGGTGGATGACGAGCGAGCCGCCGGCTCCGTCGGGCGTGGCGATGGGGCGCAGGGTGCCGCGCAGCTCGTCGAGGGGCACGGCCGCCTGCCCGTAGGACGGCTGGTGGCCGGCGCGATCCGGCAGGATCCAGATCTGGAGGAAGTGGACCGGCTCCCGCTTCGAGCCGTTCATCTCGCTGTGGGTGACGCCGGTGCCGGCGCTCATCCACTGCACGTCGCCGTGGCGGAGCGTGCCGCCGGCCCCGGTCGAGTCGCGGTGGGCCAGGGTCCCGTCGAGCACCCAGGTGATGATCTCCATGTCGCGGTGCGGGTGGGTGCCGAAGCCCTCGCCGGGCGCGACCCGGTCCTCGTTGATGACGCGCAGGGACCGGAAGCCCATGTGGGCCGGGTCCCGGTAGTCGGCGAACGAGAAGGTGTGGAAGGTGTCGAGCCAGCCGTGGTCGAAGTGACCCCGGTCGGCGGCGCGTCGCAGCGTGATCACGTGGCCTCCGAATGACGTCGTCCCGGGCGGGATCTACAGGAACTCGCAGAGGTAGGCGGCCGGGGCCGCCGCCCTCACGTCGAACCCGCTCTGCCCGTGGACCTCGAAGGTGGTGCCGGCCGGGAAGGGCCGGAAGGAGGTCTCTCCGGGCAGCAGCGCCAGCAGCTCCCCGGAGAGCACCGTCATCCGCTCCGGCGCCCCGGTGCCGAAGTGGAACTCGCCGGCCGAGATCACGCCCACGGTGGCCTTCCGGCCGTGGCGCTCGAAGCCGAGGCTCTGGACCTTCCCGTCGAAGTAGCTGTTGTGCTTGAGCACGGTCACGCTCCGTTCACTTCGCGTCGGTGGCCGAGAAGCCCAGCGCCCGCTCCAGCTGGCGCGCCTTGGCCTGGATGATCCGCGTGTTGCGCGGCCCCATCCGCAGCAGGTGCTTCTCGACCGGGCCGAGCCGCTCCAGCTCGGGGGCCGAGAAGATGTAGATGGTGCCCGGGCCCGCCCCGCCCGCCTCCACGAAGACCTCGCCGTCGCGCGCCGGCGCCGCCGCCAGCCGCTTGAGCGCCGCCGCGGTGACGCGGTCGAGCGAGCCCTCCGGGTAGCCGAGCGCCCGGTAGGCCGCCTCGAGCATGCCGTGCAGCTCGCGGTAGGCATGCGCGGCCGCGGCCACGTCGACCGAGCCCACCACGTCGGCGAAGAGGTCGTAGCGCGCGTACGAGGCCGCCGCGATCACCTGCCGGTCCCCTCGCCGGGCGGTGGTGAACCCCGTGGACGGGGCGAGGAAGCGCAGCCGGGCCCGGGGCGAGACCCCCTCGGAGAGGTTGTCGGTCACCACCGCCCAGCGCTCGATGACGTCCCCCTGGGCCAGCCAGCCCCGGTAGGTGGCGCTGACCGAGATGGCCTCGAGCAGCTCCCGCAGCCGGTCGGCGGCGACCGGCTGGGCCGCGCCCGATGCCGTGGCCGGCTCGGCCGGGGCCGGGGCCGGCGCGACCAGCGGCGCCGGCGGCGGGCCGGCCTCGCGGTGGAACCACCACCAGGCGGCTCCGCCGCCCACCACCACCACCGCCACGACCACCATCAGCCAGTCGCCGCCCCCGAAGCGTGGGCGCGGCCGCGCCATCATCGGCCCCTTCTCGAGATCGTGGTCGTCCATTCGAGCCGCTCCTCCCGGGAACGCCGGTGGGCCGATTCTCCCCCGCGCCGCGCCCGGTGTCAGCCCCGGCGCGCCCCGCGCCCCAACCTGGAGAACTCGCCTCGGCCGGGATTCTTTCCCGGTCCCGTGCCGGTCCCGCCCCGCCCTGCGCTGGACCCCGCGCCGGACGGGGCTAGACTGGACCCCGGAGGGGCCTGGAGCCATGGGGCTGTTCAACCGGCTGGTGCGCGAGGTGCGCCGCTCGGTCGCCGAGGTGACCGACACCGCGCGCCTCAACCGCGTGGAGCGGCGCACCGATCTCGACGGCCACGCCCGGCCGGTCCTCCTGCTCCACGGCTTCTTCTCCACGCGGCGGACCCTGGACGTCCTCGAGGCCCGGCTGCGGCGCGACGGCTACGGCGTCTTCTCGCTCAACCTCGGCGGGGTGCGACGGGCCTACAACACGCGCGGCATCGACGACCTGGCCGACTACGTGCGCGCCAAGGTGGAGCGGATCTACGCCCGCCACCCCGGCCTGGGGCCGCTCACCATCATCGGCCACTCCAAGGGCGGGCTGGTGGCCACCTACTACGTGAAGAAGCTGGGCGGGTGGCGGCACGCCCGCGCGGTGATCATGCTGGGCGCGCCCTTCCACGGCACCCCCACGGCCTGGCTGGGGCTGCCGGTGGCGCTGCTGGCGCCGTCCCTCACCCAGCTGCTGCCCGGCTCGAGGTTCCTGGAGCGGCTGCACGAGGGGCGCTGGCCGCCCCAGGTCCGGCTGGTCTCGATCTGGTCGCGCAGCGACCGGCTCACGCTCCACCCCTCGGCGGTGCTCGAGACCCGCGGCCAGCCGCAGTGGCGAAACGTCGAGGTCGACTGCCTCCACTTCGAGTTCCTGACCCGGCAGCGCGTCTACTCGGCGCTGCGCCGCGAGCTGCGCGCCCTCGAGGCCCCGGCCTCTCGCCCGCCCCTCAGCGTGGTGGCCGGGTGAGGGATCGGCGCTACGACTGGCTCTACGAGCGCCAGAAGCAGCCCATCAAGCAGTACCTGCTGGAGCGCTTCGCCGGCGAGCTGGCCGAGGAGGTGGCCGCCTGGCCGCCCGCCGACCTGGCCTGGGAGTCGGAGGCGCTCCGGCGGCGCTGGCAGTCGGGGGCCGCGCGGCGGCCCGGCGAGCTGGTGGTGCGCTACGCGCTCCGGCTGGCCCGGCTCGACCTGCGGCGCGAGTGGGAGGAGATCGACCGCCGGCTGCGGGTGGAGGCCGACCGCTGGTGGCCGACCCCCGAGGAGCGCAGCGCCGGGCTGCTGCTGGTGACGCTCCTCACCGAGCGCTGCCTGTGGCTGAAGGAGCGGGCCAGCGGGGCGCGCCTCACCCGCGACGACCTGTGCGGCGCGCTGGAGCTGGTGGAGCAGCGGCTCTTCAAGGTGACGGGCTAGCTCGACGCCGAGGTGTACGTGCCGATGGAGCGGTTCCAGACCAGGCGGGCCACCACCGCGAAGGCCAGCGAGCCGCCCAGCACCCGGGCCGCCACCGCCAGGTCGAGCGTGCCCAGCAGCGCCCGCGCCGGGTAGCTGGTGAGCAGGGCCAGCGGGATCACGAAGGTGAAGATGAACCGCAGCAGGCCCCGGAAGACGTCCACCGGCCAGCGCGCGGCGTCGTAGATGGAGGCGAAGAGGTAGGAGAGGTTGTCGATCTTGACCAGGTAGAAGGCGGCCGAGATCACCAGGATCCAGAGCGAGTAGAGCACCAGCGTGGCGCAGGCCAGCAGGACCAGCGCCGTGGCCACCGCGGCCGGCGCCGGCCAGCGCCCCATGCGGTGGAAGGCCACGACGAAGATGCCCAGCCCGGCCAGCACGTCCACCACCCGCCACGGCATGAAGCGCGCCGTGCTGACCAGGAACTGGGCGTCGGCCGGCTTGAGCAGCACGAAGTCGAGGGTCCCCTTGCGGATGTGCTCCACCACGCTGGCCAGCGAGGGGTTGACCGCCCCCTCCAGCACGCCCTTCATCAGCGTGAACCAGCCCATCACCACCAGGGCCTCCTCGAAGGTCCAGCCGGCCACCCCCGGCCGGCCGGCGAAGACCACCAGCAGCGGCACCAGCGACCAGCCGGTCCAGAGCAGCGCCAGCGCCCCCTGCCCGAGGAACTCCAGCCGGTACTGGAGCGCCAGCGCGGTGGAGGCGCGGAGCTGCACGGCCAGCAGGCGGAGGTAGCGGGTCACCGTCAGCCTCCGAAGGCGGCGAAGCGGCGGAGCCCGGCCCGCCAGGCCAGGCGCACCGCCAGCAGCAGCCCCGCGATCCAGGTCCACTGGATGGCCAGCTCGGCCAGCGCCTGCGGGCGGGTCAGCACCCCGGTCACCAGCTCGACCGGGAAGCCCAGCATGGAGCGGAAGGGCAGCCAGCGCGCCAGCGTCGAGACCCAGGGCGGGAAGAGCTCGAGCGGCACCAGGTAGCCGGAGAGCAGGGCGTAGAGCCCCATCCAGATCTCGAAGAGGCTGGTGGCCGAGTCGGCGCGGAAGGCCAGCGTGCCGACCAGGGCCATGGCCAGGAAGGTGATGAGCCAGGCGCCCAGCACCGCCACCGGGAAGAGCAGCAGCCGCAGCGGGTCGTGGGTGACCTTGTCGCCGGCGGTGAGCCAGAGCCCCACCAGCGCCACCGGCAGCGACAGGGCCAGCCGCAGCGGCATGGCCGCCACGTTCTCGGCGGCGTAGGCCAGCAGCGGGTGGATGGGGCGCAGCAGCCGGTAGGCCAGCGTGCCCTGGCGGATCTCGAAGGTGAGCTCCCAGACCACCCAGGCCCCGGTGAGCAGCCGCACCACCAGCGCCGCCAGGTAGTAGGCGACGAAGTCCTTCTGGCCGAAGCGCCCCACCGGCGCCTCCCGCGCCACCGCGCTCCACAGCGCCAGCATCACCAGCGGCATGTTGGTGGCCAGCAGCCAGACCAGCAGCTCGCCCCGGTAGGCGACCGCCTCGGCCAGCCCGATGCGGAGCATGGTCGGCAGCGCGCGCAGCGTGCGCCTCATGGCCCCTGCTCCAGCCAGGCCCGGTAGGCGTCGAAGCGGGTGGGGCGCCCCAGGAAGCCCTCCACCAGCGCGGCGGCCGGGCGCGAGCCCCCCGGCTCCAGCACCGCGGCCCGGTAGCGGCGCGCCGTGGCCCGGTCCATCAGCCCCGCCTCGCGGAACGGCGTGAGCAGGTCCCGGGCGATGACCAGCGACCACATGTACGTGTAGTAGATGGCCGAGTAGCCCTCCAGGTGGCCGAAGGCGAGGTGGAACCAGGTCCCGGGCACCGGCCGGAAGGGGGTGTAGCGGGCCATGAGCTCGTCGCCGAGGGCGGCGGCGTCGAGCCCGGCCGGGTCGCGGCGGTGCAGCTCGAGGCTGAGCGCCGCGTAGAACATCTGCTGCCGGACCATCAGCCCCTTGCCGTACTCGTCGGCGGCGCGCATGCGTGACACCAGCGCCACCGGGATGGGCGCCCCGGTCTCGACGTGGCGGGCGAACCGGCCCAGCACGTCGGGATCCCAGGTCCACTCCTCCAGCAGCTGGCTGGGGGCCTCGACGAAGTCCCACTCGGTGGCCACGCCGGACTGGGCGGCGTAGCGGGTGCGGCCGCCCAGCAGGTGGTGGAGCAGGTGGCCGAACTCGTGGAAGAGGGTCTTGACCTCGCCGTGCTCGAGGAGGGCCGGCGCGCCGGCCCTGGGCTCGGGGAAGTTGCAGACCAGCACCCCCTCGGGCCGCCGCACGCCGCGCTGCCCGTGCACCAGCGGGAACTGGGCGAAGTGCTGGTACTTGCCGGGGCGCGGGTGCATGTCGAGGTGGATGCGCCCCAGCACCTCGCCGCCGTCGAGCGCGTCCCAGGTCTCGACCGAGGGGTGCCAGGCGGCCTCCCCCTCGATCCGCCTCCAGGTGAGGCCGAAGAGCTCCCCGGTCACCGAGAGCACGCCGTCGACCACCCGCCGGTACTCGAACCAGGGCCGCACCGACTGGGCCTCGAAGCCGTGCTGCTCGGCCTTGATCCGCTCCTGCAGCCAGGCCGAGTCCCAGGGCTCGACCCGCTCGGCGCCGGGCGCGTCCCGGCGCTTGCGCTCCAGCAGCTGCCCGTACTCCACCTCCATGCGCGGGCCGGAGAGCGCGGCGATCCGCTCGATGAACCCGGCGGCGGCCGCGTCGCTGCCGATCATCTTGTCGGCGGTGGCGAAGGCGGCCCAGCTCGGCCAGCCCAGCAGCCGGGCCAGCTCGGCGCGCTTGCCGAGCAGCGCGGCCAGCACCGCGACGTTGGCCGGGTGGGCGCGCTGGCGGGAGAGCTTCCAGAGCGCCGCCCGGCCCTCCTCGCCGCGCGCGTAGGTCATGAAGGGGACGTAGTCGGCGGGGTCGGTGCTCACCTCGACGAGGCCGTCGGCGCCGGGCGGATGGGCGCGGCGCCAGTCCGGGGGCAGGCCGTCGAGCGCCTCGGGCCGGAGCCGGAGGCTGCGCCGGTCGTCCTTGATGTTGCGGCTGAAGGCCTGGCCGATGCGGACCAGCTCCTCCTGCAGCGCCTGGACGGCGGCGCGGGTGGCGTCGTCGCGGTCGACGCCGGCCCGGCGGAAGTCGAGCAGGCTCTTCTCCAGGAAGTGGCGGCTGGCCGGGTCGGCGCCGGCCGGGTCGAGCCCGGCCAGCACCTCGTAGAGGCCGCGGTCGAGCGACAGCTCGGTGGCCAGCGCCGCCACCTCCTGCTCGGCCTGCTCGGCCGCCTGCCGCACCGCCTCGTCGGGGTGGACGGAGCGGGCCAGGGTGGCCCGCGCGCCGGCCTCGGCCAGCGGCGAGAAGACGGCGTCGAAGGCCGCCAGGGTGGGCTCGAGCGGGCGCGGCCCCTCGGCCCGGCCGGCCCGCAGCGCGGCCGCGGCGACGCGGGCCCGCTCGACGTCGGCGCGGCAGCCGGCCAGCAGGGCGTCGGGGCCGAGGGTGAGGGCGCGGGCGCCATCTGGCGGCGGGAGCGTGTCCATCCCGGTGTTCTGGTCTCGGACGCCTCCGGGGTCAAGCCGGACTCGGACCGCCACCGGCGCCGGCCTCGACCCGGGGTGCGGGTGTGACGCCTCAAGAGGTCCTGCGGCATGGCGCCGCAACGACGCGCTCCGCACCCCACGCGTGCCTACCATCCAGCGGGAGGGCGAATGGCCGAGCTCGAGGTCCTGGATGGCGAGGTGCGCTGCTCCGGGGCCTGGACGGTGGACCAGATCGATCGGGTCGAGCGGCGGCTCCCGGGGCTGGCCTGGCCGGCCGGGGCGGTGGTCCTCGACTGCTCGGCGGTGGAGGCCTTGGACACCGCCGGGACCTGGCTGCTGCGCGCCACGGCCCGGGCGCTGGAGCGGAAGGGGCGCGTGGTGACGCTGCGGCTCCGCCCGGAGCACCAGGCGCTGCTCGAGCTGGTCAGCGCCCCGGTGGTGGTGACGCCGGCGCCCGCCGAGCGGGCCGGCCTGCGGCGCCAGGTGGGGCGCTGGGCCGTGGAGTCCCTCGACCAGGCGGTCTCCATGCTCGCCTTCATGGGCGAGAGCGCCATGGTCGCGGCCCGCTCGCTGGCCCGCCCCTCCCGCATCCGCTGGCGCGCCGTGCTCCAGGCCATCCAGACCGCCGGGTTCGACGCCCTCCCCATCGTGGGGCTGCTGGCCGGCCTGATGGGCCTGGTCATCGCCTACCAGGGGGCCTTCCAGCTGGAGCGCTACGGCGCCAACATCTTCGTCGCCGACCTGGTGGGCCTGGCCATGCTGCGGGAGCTCGGCCCCCTGCTCACGGCCATCGTGGTGGCCGGCCGCTCGGGCTCCGCCTGGGCGGCGCAGATCGGCACCATGAAGGTGACGGAGGAGATCGACGCGCTGCGCACGGTGGGGATCGCGCCCATCGAGCTCCTGGTCCTGCCCAAGATCCTGGCGCTCTGCATCGCGCTCCCGCTCCTCACCGTCTTCGCCGACGCCATGGGGATCGCGGGCGGCATGATCATGGGGCGGGCCGAGCTCGGGGTCAGCTTCGAGGACTTCGTCGACCGCCTGGCCCAGGCCGTCCGCCTCAAGGACTACCTGGTCGGGGTGGGCAAGGCCCCGGTCTTCGCGGCCGTCATCGCCCTGGTGGGCTGCCACCAGGGCTTCCAGGCCAGCGGCGACGCCGAGAGCGTCGGCCGGCGCACCACGGTGAGCGTGGTCCAGTCCATCTTTGCCATCATCGTGGTGGACGCCCTGTTCTCGGTGGTCTTCAGCCTGCTGGGGCTCTGACCGTGGCCGACCCTCGCCCCATCGAGCCGGTCCTCCTGGTGCAGGACGTGCGCACGCGGTTCGGGACCACGGTGGTCCACCACGGGGTCAGCCTGGAGGTGCGGCGGGGGGAGGTCTTCGCCCTGGCCGGGGCCAGCGGCTGCGGCAAGTCCACGCTGCTGCGCGAGATCATCATGCTGCTCCGGCCCGACTCCGGCTCCATCCGGCTGCTGGGACAGGAGGTGGTCGGCCTCGGCGAGGAGGCGGCGCTCGCCCTGCGCCGCCGCTGCGGGGTGATGTTCGAGCGCGGCGCGCTCTTCGGGGCGCTCACCGTGGCCGAGAACGTCGCCCTCCCCCTCCGCGAGCAGACCCGCCTCGGTCCCTCGCTGGTGGAGGAGCTGGCCGCGCTCAAGATCGCCCTGGCCGGCCTCCCGGCCGAGGCCGCCGCCCTCTACCCCTCCCAGCTCTCCGGCGGCATGCGCAAGCGCGCCGCGCTGGCGCGGGCCATCGCCCTCGACCCGGAGGTCCTCTTCCTCGACGAGCCCACGGCGGGGCTCGACCCCCTGAGCGCCGCCGGCTTCGACGAGCTGGTGCGCCACCTCAAGGCGCTGCTCGGGCCCACCATGGTGATCGTCAGCCACGACCTCGACCTGCTCTGGCGGGTCGCCGACCGGGTGGCCTTCATGGCGGACGGGCGGGTGGTCGGGGTGGGGACCATGGAGGAGCTCTCCCGGACCGAGCATCCGGTGCTGCGCGAGTACTTCGTCGGCCCACGAGGGCGCGGGGCCATGGAGCAGTCATGGAAACGAAGGTGAACCAGACGGTGGTGGGGGCGTTCGTCCTGGTGCTGGGCGCGGCGGGCATCGCCGCGGTGCTCTGGCTCGGCTCCGGCCGGCTCTCCCAGAAGGAGTACCGGCCCTACCTGGCCTACTTCACCGAGTCGGTGTCGGGGCTCAACCTGCACGCCCCGGTGAAGAGCCGCGGGGTCGCGGTGGGATCGGTGCGGGAGATCTCGCTCGACCCCACCAACCCCGAGCGCGTGCGGCTGCTGCTCGAGGTGGAGAAGGGGACCCCGGTGAAGGAGGACACCGTCGCCATCCTGGGGGTCCAGGGGCTGACCGGGATCGCCTACATCGAGCTCTCCGGCGGCACCCGCGACTCCCCGACGCTCAAGGAGGCGCCGGGCGACGGGGCGCCGGTGATCCGGACCGGGCCGTCGCTGATGCGGCGGCTCGACACCGCCGGGACCACCTTGCTGTCGAACCTCGACGAGTCCGCCCGGCGCCTCAACGACGTGCTCGACCAGGACACCCGCGCCAACCTGCGCGCCGCCGTCGCCGACCTGCGCCAGGTGACCCGGGCCTTCGCCCGCCGCTCGGCCGACCTCGAGGAGGTGGTGGCCGGGACGGCGGCGATGGCCCGCAACGGCGCCCAGGCCAGCGCCGACCTGCCCCGCCTCGTCGAGCGGCTCGAGGGGGCCGCGGCAGCGGTGGAGCGGATGGCCGAGTCCATGGCCCAGGCCGGGCAGTCGGCGCGCTTCGCCCTCGACGGCGTCGGGGCCGCCGCCACCGGGGCCGGCGCCGCGGTCCAGCAGCTCGAGGGCCAGGCGCTGCCGGAGATCGGGCGGCTGGTCACCGAGCTCCAGGCGACGTCGGCCTCGCTGGGCCGGGTCTCCCGCGAGCTGGAGCAGAACCCGGGCCTGCTGCTCCAGGGACGGTCCCCCGTTCCCGCCGGGCCGGGGGAATGACATGCGCGCCCCTTCCTCTCGCCTCCGCCTCCCGCTGGCGCTGGCCGCCCTGGCCGCCAGCGCCTGCGTCTCGCTGCCGAAGCCCGAGCCGGTCGAGCTCTTCACCATCGACCTGCGCTTCGAGGGCGGGCCGCCGGCCGGGAGCGGCCCGGTCCTGCTGGTCTCGGCGCCGCGCGCCGGCCCCGGGCTGGGCGGGCCGCGCATGGCCTACCTGAAGCAGCCCCACCAGCTCCAGTACTTCGCCCGCAGCCAGTGGGTGGAGCCGCCGGCCCGCCTGCTGGGACCACTGCTGGCCAGGGCCCTGGAGCGGACCGGGCGCTTCCAGGCGGTCACCGAGCTGGCCCTGGGCGCCTCCCCGGGGCTCCGCCTCGAGAGCGAGGTGGTCCGCCTCCAGCAGGAGTTCACGGAGCGGCCCAGCAGGGTGCGACTCACGCTGCGGCTCGAGCTCGTCGACGTGCTGGCCCACCGGATCATCGGCACCCGGGAGTTCGAGGCGGTCGAGCCCGCGCCGTCCGAGGACGCGGCGGGCGGCGCCGCGGCGGCGAACGCCGCGGCCAGGCGCGTGCTGGAGGAGGCGGCCGCCTGGTGCGCCGAGCAGGGCGACCGCTGGCGCGCCGCGCCGGCCGGCGGCTGAACGGCGCAGGCCCCCGGCGGCCCTCCCTCAGATCTCGGCCTTGGTCTCCCGCATCATCAGCCGGGTGACGGCCTCGCGGGGATCCAGCCCCTCGTAGATGATGCCGTACACGGTCTCGGTGATGGGCATCTCCACGCCCAGCCGCGCCGCCAGGTCGCGGGTGGAGCGGGCGTTGCGCACGCCCTCCGCCACCTGCCCCAGCTCCCGCTGGATCTCGTCGAGCTTCTTGCCGGCGGCCAGCCCGCGCCCCACCGTCCGGTTGCGCGACAGGTCGGAGGAGCAGGTCAGCACCAGGTCGCCCAGCCCGGCCAGGCCCGAGAGGGTGAGCGGGTTGGCCCCCTTCTTCACCGCCAGCCGGCCGATCTCGGCCAGCCCGCGGGTGATCAGGGCGGCCATGGCGTTGGCGCCGAAGCCGCAGCCGTCGGAGATGCCGGCGGCGATGGCCACCACGTTCTTGACGCAGCCGCCCACCTCGCAGCCGACCACGTCGCCCGAGGTGTAGGGGCGGAAGGTCTTGCAGTGGAAGGCCTCCTGGACCTGCCGGGCGATCCGCTCCCAGCGCGCCGCCACCGTCACCGCGGTGGGCAGCCCCCGGGCCACCTCCCTGGCGAAGGAGGGGCCGGAGAGGATGGCGATGTAGGGGTGCAGCGGGACGGGGAGGACGTCCTCGAGGACCTCGCTCATGGTCATGAGCGTGCCCTCCTCGATCCCCTTGGCCACGCAGACGATGGGCGTGCCGGCGTGGATGTGGCGCTTCATCTCGATGGCCACCTGGCGGACCACGTGCGACGGGACCGCCAGCACCACCAGCTCGGCCCCCTCCAGCGCCTTGTGGATGTCGGGCGAGGCGTGGACGTTGGGCGAGAGCGGGACGCCGGGCAGGTAGCGCTCGTTGCGGTGGTGGGAGGTGATGTCCTGCAGCACCGCGGTGTCCTTGTCCCACGCGGTGACGCTGTAGCCCTTGCCTCCCAGCAGCGAGGCCAGGGCGGTCCCCCAGGATCCAGCGCCGAGCACCGTGGTGCGCATGTGTACCTCCCGAAGGTGAGTGAGACCGAATCCTAGCCCAGGTAGGCCGCCAGCACCCGCTCGTCGCGCGAGAGCTCGCCGGGCGTCCCCTCGACGACGATGCGGCCGCGCTCCATCACGTAGGCGAAGTCGGCCACCTCGAGCGCCGCCCGGGCGAACTGCTCCACCAGCAGCATGGTCATCCCCTCGGACTTGAGCCGCCGGATGGTGCGGAAGACCTCCTGCACGATCACCGGGGCCAGCCCCATGGAGGGCTCGTCGAGGAGCATGACCTTGGGGCGGGCCATGAGGGCGCGGCCGATGGCCAGCATCTGCTGCTCGCCCCCGGAGAGCGTCCCCGCCAGCTGGTGGCGCCGCTCGGCCAGGCGCGGGAAGAGGTCGTAGACGCGCGCCAGGTCCCCGGCCGCCTTCTTGCGGAAGCCGAAGAAGCGAGGCAGCCAGGGGAAGGCCCCCAGCAGCAGGTTGTCCTCGGCGGAGAGCGGCGCGAAGACCTTGCGCCCCTCCGGCGAGTGGGCCAGCCCCAGCCGGGCCACCCGCGCGGCGTCGAGCCCCTGCACCGGCGTGCCGTCGAGCACCACCTCGCCGCGGGTCGGCTTGATGAGGCCGGAGATGGCCCGCATGGTGGTGGTCTTGCCGGCGCCGTTGGCGCCGATCAGGGCCACCACCGCGCCCGCCTTGACGTGGAGCGAGGCGCCGACCAGCACCTCGGCGAGGCCGTATCCAGCGTGGAGATCCCTCACGATCAGCATTCGGTCTCCTCGGCTCAGCCCCCGGCGGGGGCACCCTCGGCCGGGCCGGCGCCGCCGGGGGCCTCCCCGGCGCTGCCGAGGTAGGCGGCGATCACCTTGGGGTGGCGCTTCACCTGGTCGGGCCGCCCCTCGGCGATGACCCGGCCGCCGTCGAGGACGGTGACGACCTCGCAGAGCTCGCTGACCACGTCCATGTGGTGCTCGATGAGCACGATGGTGAGGCCGCGGCCGTGGATGCGGCGGATCACCTCCACCTGCCGGACCACGTCGGGGTGGGCCAGGCCGGCCGCCGGCTCGTCGAGGATGAGCAGCTCGGGCTTGCGGGCCAGGGCCCGGGCCAGCTCGAGGAAGCGCTGCGAGCCGTAGGTGAGGTCCTTGACCGGGGTGCGGGCCTCGCCCTCCAGCCCCACCAGCGCCAGCAGCGCCAGGGCCTCGGCCTGGGCCCGCCGCTCCTCGCCGCGCCCCAGGCCCAGCCAGCACCAGCGGCAGCGGTGCGCGGTAGGCGTCGCGCAGCGCCACCATGACGTTCTCCAGCGCGCTCATGCCGGAGAAGAGCTGGAGGTTCTGGAAGGTGCGGGCCACGCCGGCCCGCGAGGCCTTGAAGAGGCTGCCGCGCGGCAGCGGCGCGCCGCGCAGCAGCAGCTCGCCCGCGGTGGGGGTGTAGAGGCCGGAGACCACGTTGACCAGGGTGCTCTTGCCCGAGCCGTTGGGGCCGATCAGGCCGTGGATGGTGCCGGCCCGCACCGAGAGGTCGATGCCGTCCACCGCCCGCACGCCGCCGAAGTGGCGCTGCAGGCCGCGCACCTCCAGCAGCGGCTCGCCGCCGGCGCTGCGGGGCGGCAGCACCTCGTCGAGCGGGGCGGCCGGCGGCAGCGGCGGGGGGGCGACGCGGAAGAGCCTGGCCAGGGCCTGGGCGGCGAAGCCCATCAGCCCCTCCGGCAGCCCGACCACCACCGAGAAGAGCATCAGGGCGAAGATGGCCTTGCGCCAGTCCTCGGTGTTCTTCTGCAGGAAGGAGCCGAGCACCAGCACGCCGGTGGCCACCACCGGGGCCAGGGCCTGGAACGGGCGGGTGCGGCGGCGCAGCAGGCCGCGGACGGCGGCGATCGAGCGCCATGGCGAACCCGATCACCGCGAAGGCGCGGAAGAGGGCCGGGTTGGAGAGCAGGTTGGGGAGCAGGGCCACCAGCGTGGCGCCCACGAAGGCCCCCCACAGGCTCTTGCGGCCGCCCAGCACCACGCCCAGCAGCAGCACCACCGTCAGCTCGTAGACGTAGCTCTGCGGCTGCAGGTACTGGAAGTTGTAGGCGTAGAGCGCCCCGGCCAGGCCGCCGAGCCCGGAGCCGAAGGCGAAGGCCGCCACCTTGTGCCGGTAGGTGCCGATCCCCATGGCGTCGGTGGCGATGGGGCTGTCGCGCAGCGCCTCGAAGGCCCGCCCCCACTGCGAGGAGAGCAGGTTGCGCATCGCCATCCAGACCACCGCCAGCAGCACCAGGCAGAGCCAGTAGAAGAGGCGCGGCGTGAGCTCCACGCCCAGGAGCGGCGGGCGGCTGAGCGAGAGCCCCTGCGCGCCGTTGGTGAGCCACTCCAGCTCGTTGAGCGCGGTCGAGGAGAGCGCGGTGAAGGAGAGGGTGGCGAGGGCGAACTGCGGCCCCTCCAGGCGCAGGGCCGGCAGCGCCAGCAGCGCGCCCACCACGGTGCAGAGCAGGACGGCCGCCACCATCGCCGCCGGGATGCCGACGCCCCAGCGGGTGGTGAGGATGCCCGCGGTGTAGGCGCCGAGCCCGAGGAAGGCGGCCTGCGCCAGGTTCACCTGCCCGAGGTAGCCGACGGTGACGTCCAGGCCGATGAGGAGGATGCCGTAGATGGCCAGCAGGGTGAGGAGCCCGAGCGCGTAGGGGCTGTGCGCCGCCAGCGGCACCGCCGCCAGCAGGGCGAAGAGGCCGATCTCGGCGCCGCGGACCAGGAGGAGGCGCTTGAGCACGGGGGCCTAGACCTTCCGGATGACGGCCTTGCCGAAGACGCCGGTGGGGCGCACGGCCAGGGCCAGGATGAGGAGGACGAGGCCGGGCGCCTCGCGCCAGCCGGAGCCGATGTAGAGGCTGGCCAGCCCCTCGAGCGCGCCGAGGAAGAGGCCGACCACCACCACGCCGAAGCCCGACTCCAGGCCGGCCACCACCGCCACCGAGAAGGCCTTGAGGATCATGGCCGAGGCCATGGTCGGCCCCACCGTGGTGATGGGCGAGACCAGGATGCCGGCCAGCGCCGCCACCAGGCCGGAGAGGGCGTAGGAGAGCATGACCGTGCGGGTCGAGGAGATGCCCATCAGCTCGCCGGCGTCGGGGTCGGCGGAGACCGCCTCGAAGGCCTTGCCCAGCAGGGTGGTGCGCTTGAAGACCTCGATGATCCCCATGATGGCCAGCACGCCGACCAGCACCGAGATCTCGAGGCCGGTGACGTCGACGCCCAGGATCCGGATGGGGGCGCTGGGGATGGGGGTGGGGAAGGGCCGGTCGTCCCGCCCCCAGACGTTCTCCGCCGCCGAGAAGAGGAAGAGGCCGGTGATGATGGTGAGGAGGATCCAGCCCTCGCTCTTCTGCTCGAGCGCCAGCCGCACCGCGGCCCGCTCCACCACCAGCCCCAGCAGCGCGCCGAAGAGCAGGCCCAGCAGCACGGCCACCCCGTAGGGCAGGCCGGTGTTGATGAGGGTGAGGCTGACGAAGGCCGAGACCATCACCAGCTCGCCCTGGCCGAAGTTGATGCTCTTCGAGGTGGCGTAGGTGAGCTGGAAGCCGTAGGCGACCAGGGCGTAGACCAGCCCCATGAGCGCGCCGCTGACGGCGATCTGCGCGACGACCGAGAAGGGCACGGAGGTCCGGGGGGCGGCGGGTGAGGCCGGGGAGGCGGACGGCGCCGCCTCCCCGGGGACGCCAGGCCGCTACTTGGCGCCGCGCTTCTGCAGGCGGGCCCGATCGGCCTCGTTGGCGAAGACCACGCGGCCGTCCTTCACCATCCCCATGACGGTCTGCTCGCGCCGGAAGGCCTCGTGGGTGGTGACGTCGGTCGGGCTCCACTTGGAGTAGGGCTTCACCCAGCGGGCGATGACGCCCTCGACCGGCTCCTTGAGGTCCTCGAGCGCGTCGTGGATCTTGCGGGTGTCGGCCGAGCCGGCCTGCTTCACCGCCGCGGCGAAGATCAGCACCGCGTCGTAGCCCTGGGCCGCGGCCACCGCCGAGGGGATGCGGGTCACGCCGTAGGCCTTGTGGTACGCGTCGATGAAGGCCTTGGCGCGCGGGTTGATGGGCTCCTCGATGAAGGTCTGGGGCATCAACGTGCCGTTGCCGTTGGCGCCGGCGTTGTCGATGTAGTTGGACATCGAGAGCGTCCAGCCGCCGATGAGCGGGACCTTGTACCCCAGCTTGGCCATGCCGTTGGAGACGGCGGCCTCCTCGGGCCCGATGGCCCAGATGAGGATGGCCTGGGCGCCCAGCGACTTGGCCTTGAGCAGCTGGGCCGTCATGTCCTTGTCGCCGATCTTGAACTTCTCCTGGGTGAGCACGGTGAGCTTGTCGCCCTGCAGCTTGATCTGGTTGAGCAGGTCGTCGCGCCCCGAGACGCCGTAGTTGGTGTCGTCGTGGAAGATGGCCACCTTGGTGAGCCCGCGGGCGATGGCCTCGGCCACCACCAGGTCGGCCTGGACGGCGTCGTGGGCGGCGAAGCGGAAGATGGAGAGCTCCTTGGGGCCGGGCGCGCCCGGCTTGTCGAGCCACTGGGTCATCGAGGCCGAGCCGGCGGCCGGGCAGATGATCTTGGTGATGCCCTTCTCCTGGAAGTGCTTGTCGCCGGCCATGACCACGCCGGTGTTGACGCTGCCGATGACGCCGGAGAGGTCGGGCATGGCCGCCAGCTCCTGGGCGATGAGCGCGCCGCGCTCGTTCTTGGCCTCGTCGTCGCGCTCGATGATCTCGATCTTCATCTTCTTGGCGCCGACCTGGATGCCGCCGGCGGCGTTGATCTCGGCGATGGCCAGCTTCGAGCCGTCACGGGTGGAGGTGCCCATGGGGGCGGAGCCGCCCGAGTACGGGCCGGTGAGGGCGAGCTTGATGGTGTCGGCCGCGAGGGCCGGGGAGACGGCGAGGCTGAGGGCCAATGCGAGGAGTCTCTTCATGGGAGTCCCTTGGGCATGTGTTGGAGGCGTGAAGACCGGGGGCGATGCCAACGACAGCCGGTAGCTTAATCGGCGGCGCGGAGCCTAGCACGACGCCAGCGCCACCAGCCGCTCCAGTGGCCCCGGGGCCCGGGCCGCCGCGGCCATGACAGTCCGTCGCAGCCCCGGCCGGTGCGCCAGGGCGAGCAGGGCGGACGTCGCCAGCGCGGCGCGGCGCCAGCGCCGGGCCCAGGCGCGCTCGTAGCCGATCAGCGCCGCCCGCGTCGCCCCGGCCGCGATGGCCTCCGGGGCCAGCGCCGCCAGGTCGAGCGCACCGCCCAGCCCGAGCGTCAGCCCCTCCCCGCTCAGGGGATCGAGCGAGCCGCCGGCGTCGCCGAGCAGGACCAGCCGGTCGAGGACCCGGGCGCGCGCCCGGCGGACCAGCGGCCCGGCCCCCCGATCCTCCGAGAGGGTGGCCGCCCCCTCGAGCCGCCCGGCCAGCGACGGGAAGCGGGCCAGCAGCCCCTCCCAGCCGCCCGGCTTCACCCCGTCGAAGAGGAAGGCCACGCCGGTCCGCCCGGTCCCGGCCGGCGTCAGGTAGGCCTCGACGCCGTCGCCGAGGTGGACCTCGACCGCCGCCCCCAGGCCGCCCCAGGCGAGGTGGCGGCGCAGGCCGAAGCGGCGCGTCCCGCCCACCGGGCGATCCAGCCCCTCCCGGCAGCGCACCGGCGAGGCCAGCCCGTCCGCCGCCACCAGCAGCCGCCCGCGGAAGGCGCCGGCCGGGGTCTCCACCGTGACCGCGTCGCGGCCGCGCCGGTGGTCCAGCGCGGCCACCTCGCGCAGCTCGGCCCCGGCCTCGCGCGCCCGGGCCGCCAGCGCCGCCGAGAGGGCGGTGCGCCGCACGCCCAGCCCGCCCGGGGCCGGGAGCCTCACCTCGAGCGAGGCGCCGGCGTCGACCCAGCGGAGCGCCTCCACCGGCGAGGCGTCGACGGCCGGGAGCCGGTCGAGCACCCCGAGCGTCGCGAGGGCCCGGACCCCGGCCGGGAGGATCCCCTCCCCGCAGGCCTTGTCGACGGGGTGCGGGCGTGGCTCCAGGACCAGCACGTCGAGGCCGCGCCCCGCCGCCGCCACCGCGAAGGCCAGGCCGACCGGGCCGCCGCCCACCACGATGGCGTCGCGCACGCGCGTCATGGCCCCGGCCTCGCCGCGCGCGCCCGCCCGCCGGCCCGCCCCAGCGCCAGCCGGGAGCGGACCGCCCGGAGCGCCAGGGCCAGGGGGCCGACCGCCCGCGGCGCGGAGAGGGTCCCTTCCAGCCAGCGGCGCAGCGCCTCGCGGCGGCGCAGCTTCCCGGAGGAGGTGCGCGGCAGCGTGCCGGGCGCCAGCAGGCGCACCTCGGCGGGGGCGAGGCCGGTCCGCTCCAGCACGCGGCCGCGGATGGCCGCCTCGAGCGGTGCGTCGCCGGCGCCGTTCCGGCCCCGGGCCCGCTCGGCGAGGAGGAGCAGCGCCTCGCTCCCGTCCGGCTCCGGCCGCCCCAGCGCCACGGCGCAGCCCGGCCGCAGCCCCTCGAGCCCGGCCAGCGCCGCCTCGAACTCCTCGGGGGCGTGGTTGGCGCCGCGGACGATGACGAGGTCCCGGGCCCGCCCGTGGACGTGGAGCTGGCCGCCCGACCAGAAGCCGAGGTCGCCGGTGTCGAGCCAGCCGCCCACCAGGGCCCGCGCGGTGGCGGCCGGGTCGCCCAGGTAGCCCTCGAGGAGCGACGGCCCGCGCACCCAGATCCGCCCCAGCCGATCCTCGCCCAGCGGCCCCCCGCGCCCGTCGCGCACCTCGACCTCGACGCCCGGCACCGGCGTCCCCACCGGCACCACCTCGCGATCACCGGCCGCCACCACGCCGTCGCGCGCCAGCCGGGCCGCGTCGATGCGCCGCCCGGCGAGCGGCGCGCCGGGCGCGGCGAAGGTCACGGCCAGGGCCGCCTCGGAGAGTCCGTAGACCGGGACCAGGGCGCGGGGGTCGAACCCGTGGGGTGCGAAGCGGTCGGCGAAGCGGCGCAGGGCCTCGCCGGAGATGGGCTCGGCGCCGTCGAGGGCCAGCCGCCAGGAGCGGAGATCGAGCCCGTCGAGCTCGGCGTCGCCGACCCGGTCGGCGCAGTAGGCATAGGCGAAGCTCGGCGCCGGCGAGATGGTGCCGCGGTGGCGGGCCACGGCACGCAGCCAGAGGGCGGGGCGCGCCAGGAAGTGCTCGGGCGGGATCAGCACCAGCGGCCCGGGGTAGCTCATGGCCCCGAGCAGCCCGCCCAGCAGCCCCATGTCGTGGTAGAGCGGCAGCCACGACACCAGCACGTCGGCGGCGGTGGGGGCGACCAGCGCGGTGAGCGCGTCGGCCTGGGCCTGGAGCGCGGCGTGGGTCAGCGCCACCGGCTTCGGGTCGACGGTGGAGCCCGAGGAGAACTGCACCAGGCCGAGCGCCCCGGGCGGCGGCAGGTGGCCGGCGCCGAGGTCCCCCTCCCCCGCCGCGCCGGCCCCCTCGAGCAGCGCCGCGGCGGCGCGGCAGCCGAGCGGCGGCGCGGCCCGCTCCACCGCCTCGCCGAGCAGGCCGAGCGTCCCGCCGCCGGAGAGGACCAGGCGGGCGCCGGAGACGGCCAGCATCCGGGCGGTGGCGGCCAGGTACTCCTCGAGCCGGGCCAGCCGCACCGGAGGGTAGAGCGGCACCGGCACCGCCCCGGCCAGCCAGGCGCCGAAGAAGGCGTCGAGGAAGGCCGGCTCGGTCCGCAGCACGATGGCCACCCGGTCGCCGGGGACGACGCCCCAGGCCCGCAGGCGGGCGGCGGCGGTGCGCGCGCGCTCCACCACCTCGCCCCAGCCGAGCCGGACCTCGCGCTCGCGCAGGTCGACGAAGGTGACGCCGCCGGGGTGATGGGCGGCGGCCAGCAGCGCATGCACCAGCGTGGGGTGGCGCGGCGCCGGGGCGGGCGGGCCTCTCATGGCGCCACCACCCCGGGCGCCGGCAGGCCGGCGTCGGCGCTGCGGGCCGCCACCAGCCGCGCCAGGTCGGCCAGCGTGGCCGCCCCGGCCGTGTCGTCGTCGGTGAGCACCACCCGGAAGCGGTCCTCCACCGCCACCACCAGCGAGAGGAGGAGCAGCGAGTCGAGCCGCCCCGCCAGCGGCTCGTCGGGGGCCGGCTCGGCCCCCTCGAGCTTCAGCTCCTCGCGGGCCAGCCGCAGGATCTCGGCCGCCACCGCCGCCTCGCGCGCCGTCACCGCCGCCTCCCGGGCACGAGGCGCGGCCGCGAGTCGAAGGCCCGGGCCCAGCCGTCGCCGAGGGCCTGCTCCTCGGCCCGGATGCGGACGGCGAGGAGCGCGGCGTTGGCGAGTGCGAAGCAGGCCGCGGTCCAGAGCGCCCCGGCCATGAGCGGCACGGCCAGCAGCTCGACGGTGACGGCCAGGTAGTTGGGGTGGCGCAACCAGCGGTAGGGGCCACCGGTCACCGGCGGCGCGCCGGGGAGGACCACCACCCGCGTCGACCAGCGCCGGCCGAGCGTGGCCACCGCCCACCAGCGCAGCGCCATGGCCAGCAGCGCCGCGGCCAGCGCCCCCAGCGAGGCGGCCAGCGGCCAGGGGCGCGGCCACAGGACCGGCTCGACGGCGCAGGCGGCCAGGAAGGCGGCGTGCACCGCCACCATGGCGAGGTAGTGCCCCCGCCCCGCCTCGACGCCGCCGCCCGCCAGCGCGGCCCGGGCGTTCCGCTCCGAGAGGACGAGCTCGAGCCCCCGCTCGGCGGCGAGCGCCAGGAGGTAGCCGTGGAGCAGGGCGGTCGGGGTCACCATCGCAGCAGCACCAGCTCGGCGGAGAAGCCCGGCCCCATGGCGGCGACCAGGCCGAAGTCGCCGGGGCGGGCCTCGCCGGCGTCGAGGTGGTCGCCGAGGACGAAGAGCACCGAGGCGGAGGAGAGGTTGCCGACCTCGCGCAGCGAGCGCCAGCTTCGCTCCAGCGCCCCCTCGGGCAGCCCGAGCGCCGACTGGAAGGCCTGGAGCACCTTCGGCCCGCCGGTGTGGGCCACCCAGTGGCGGATGCGCGAGCGGTCGAGGCCGTGGTCGGCGAGGAAGGCGTCGACGTCGCGGCCGACGTGGGCCTCGATGACCTCCGGCACCTTGGCGGAGAGGACCACCTTGAAGCCGGTGTCGACGATGTCCCAGCCCATGACCCACTCGGTGGCGGGGTAGAAGACCGAGCGCGTCGCCAGGATCCGCGGGGCCGCCGACCGCCCGGCCGGGAGGGCGCGCTCGCCGCCGCCCAGCACCACCGCCGCCGCGCCGTCGCCGAAGAGGCCGCTCGCCACCACGTTGGGGATGGAGAGGTCCTCGGGCTGGAGCGTCAAGGTGCAGAGCTCCACCGAGAGCACGACCGACACCGCCCGCGGGAAGGCGCGCAGGAGATCGGAGGCCCGCGCCAGCCCGGCGGCCCCGGCCTGGCAGCCGAGGCCGAAGATGGGGGTGCGCTTCACCGAGGGCTTGAGACCGAGCCGGTTCATCATCTTCGCGTCGAGCGACGGGGTGGAGAGGCCGGTGACGGTGACGAACCAGAGGTGGTCGACGTCGCCGGGCTCCAGGCCGGCCCGCCCCAGGGCATCGCGGACGGCCGCCTCGCCCACGGTCTCGGCGACCCGGATCCAGGCGTCGTTCTTCTTCCCGAAGCTGTCGAGCGCCGCGTAGTCGGCCAGCGGCAGGGCGAGGTGGCGCCCCGAGACCAGCGTGGCCTTGTGGATCTGGGCGAGCCGGTCGGGGTTGAAGTGCTGGCGCGACCAGTGGGCGGTGAGCGCGGCGGTGAGCGTCTCCTGGTCGGCGTAGTGCGGCGGGAGGGCGCGGCCGACGGCGAGGAGGGAAGGGTCCGTGGTGGTCAAGGGGCTCCGGGGGCTCGTGAGAGCCTTGTCCACCCTTGACCCCGGCGCAACCCGGGCGGTGCCAGGCGAGGCGAGCCCCCACCCGATCGGGCGGGCCCCGCGAGGCCGGATGACCCGTCGGGCCGGGGCAGCGCCCGCTTGCCAAGGCGTGACGAGGCCTTACCTTGCCCGCATGCGACCCGACCGCTTCACCGTGAAGGCCCAGGAAGCCCTGCAGGGCGCCCAGACCGAGGCGCGCCGCCGCGACCACCAGTCTGTCGACGTCGAGCACCTGGCGCTCGCCCTGCTCGACCAGCAGGACGGCGTGGCCCGCCCGCTGCTGGAGAAGATCGGCGCCCCACCCGACAAGGTCCGCGCCCGGATCGAGGACGAGCTGCGCACCCGGCCGCGGGTGGAGGGGGGGAGCAGCTGCTGGCCCAGCGGCTCGCCAAGGTGCTGGACAAGGCCGAGGACGAGGCCAAGCGGCTCAAGGACGACTACGTCTCCACCGAGCACCTGCTGCTGGCCGCCGCCGCCGAGAAGGGGGCCACCGGCGAGGCGCTGCGCGCGGCGGGGGCCACCGGCGAGCGGATCCAGGAGGCCCTGAAGGAGCTGCGCGGCGGCGCCCGGGTGAGCAGCCCGGAGGCGGAGAGCCAGTACCGCACGCTCGAGAAGTACACCAAGGACCTCACCGAGCTGGCCCGGGCCGGCAAGCTCGACCCGGTCATCGGGCGCGACGACGAGATCCGGCGCGTCATCCAGATCCTCTCGCGCCGCACCAAGAACAACCCGGTGCTGGTGGGCGACCCGGGCGTGGGCAAGACCGCCATCGCCGAGGGGCTGGCCCGGCGCATCGTCGACGGCGACGTGCCCGAGGGGCTGAAGGGGAAGAGGCTGCTGGCCCTCGACCTGGCCTCGATGGTGGCCGGCGCCAAGTACCGCGGCGAGTTCGAGGAGCGCTTGAAGGGCGTGCTCAAGGAGGTGGTGGGCTCGGCCGGGGAGATCATCCTCTTCATCGACGAGATGCACACCATCGTGGGGGCCGGCGCCGCCGAGGGGGCCATGGACGCCGGGAACATGCTCAAGCCGGCGCTGGCCCGCGGCGAGCTGCACGCCATCGGCGCCACCACGGTCAACGAGTACCGCAAGCACGTCGAGAAGGACCCGGCCCTGGAGCGGCGCTTCCAGCCGGTCTTCGTGGGCGAGCCCTCGGTGGCCGACACCGTCTCCATCCTGCGCGGGCTGAAGGACCGGTACGAGCTGCACCACAAGGTGCGCATCCAGGACGCGGCGCTGGTGGACGCGGCCCGGCTCAGCCACCGCTACATCGCCGACCGCTTCCTGCCCGACAAGGCCATCGACCTGGTCGACGAGGCGGCCAGCCGGCTGCGCATCGAGATCGACTCGATGCCCACCGAGGTGGACGAGGTGCGCCGCCGCATCGGCCAGCTGGAGATCGAGAAGCAGGGGCTGCTCAAGGAGACCGACCCGGCCAGCCGGTCCCGCCTGGCCGAGACCGAGAAGGAGCTGGCGGCGCGCAACGAGGAGTTCGCCCGGCTCAAGAGCCGCTGGGACGGCGAGAAGGCGGTCATCAAGGAGCTCTCCGAGGCCCGGGCCGCCATCGACAGGATCAAGGTGGAGCAGGAGCAGGCCGAGCGGCAGGCCGACTTCCAGAAGGCGGCCGAGCTCAAGTTCGGCAGGCTGCCGGCGGCCCAGCAGAAGGCCGACGCCGCGGCGGCGAAGCTGGCCGAGCGGCAGCAGGCCGGCGCCATGCTCAAGGAGGAGGTCACGCCGGAGGACATCGCCAAGGTGGTCTCCAGCTGGACGCGCATCCCGGTCTCGCGGCTGCTGGAGGGCGAGGTGCAGAAGCTGATCCACATGGAGGAGCGGCTCGGGGCCCGGGTGGTGGGGCAGCCCGAGGCGCTCACCGCGGTCTCCTCGGCGGTGCGCCGCTCGCGCTCCGGCCTGCAGGACCCCGACCGGCCCATCGGCTCCTTCATCTTCCTCGGCCCCACCGGGGTGGGGAAGACCGAGACCGCCCGCGCCCTGGCCGAGTTCCTCTTCGACGACGAGGCGGCCATGATCCGCCTCGACATGAGCGAGTACATGGAGAAGCACACCGTGTCCCGGCTCATCGGCGCGCCCCCCGGCTACGTCGGCTACGACGAGGGCGGGCAGCTCACCGAGGCGGTGCGCCGCCGCCCCTACGCGGTGATCCTGCTCGACGAGATCGAGAAGGCCCACCCCGACGTCTTCAACGTGCTGCTGCAGCTGCTCGACGACGGGCGGCTCACCGACGGGCACGGCCGGACCGTCGACTTCCGCAACGCCGTGGTGATCATGACCAGCAACCTGGGCTCGGCGGAGATCCAGAAGCTGGCGGCCCGCGCCGGCACCGACCTGGGCGTGGTGCGCGAGGCGGCCATGGAGCACCTGCGCGCCGCCTTCCGGCCCGAGTTCCTCAACCGCGTCGACGAGATCGTGGTCTTCCGCCCGCTCTCGCGCGAGGACGTCGGCCGCATCGTGGAGATCCAGCTGGGCCGGCTGCGCGCGCTGCTGGCCGAGCGCAAGCTCACCCTCACGCTCTCCGAGGCGGCCCGCGAGGCCATCGCCGACGCCGGCTACGACCCGACCTACGGGGCCCGGCCGCTCAAGCGGGCGCTGCAGCGGCTGGTGCAGGACCCGCTGGCCAACCGGCTGCTGCGCGGCGAGTTCGCCCCCGGCGACGAGATCGTGCTGGACGAGGGGGCGGACGGCGCGATGCAGTTCCGCAAGGGAGCGGTGCGCAAGGCATGATAGCGTCCGTCCCCCGGAGGGTGGACGCATGCGCTGGCTCCGAAATCTCTTCTCCCGCCCCGCCCCCGAGGCCACCGCGCCGGAGCGCCCGCCCGCCCCGTCCCAGGCCGCCGCCGCCGTGACCGGGTGGGACTCGTGGCGCGCCGTCACGCCCGACGGACCCGTGGCGGTGGCGCTCGACCTCTCGCTGGAGGGGCGGGTCCCGGACCCGGCCCGCCCCCACCTGGTGCGGGTCTCGTACCCGCTGCGCGCCCCCGACGCCGAGGGGCTGCCCACCGCCGCCGAGGGCGAGGCGCTGGCGCGGGCCGAGGACGCGCTCTCGGCGGCCTTCGCCGCGGCGGGGGCCACCTACGCCGGCCGCGTCACCATGGCCGGGGCCCGCCACCACCTCTTCTACCTGGCCGACGAGGGCCCGGCCGCCGAGGCGCTGGCCGCCGCCGCCCCCGGGCTGGAGGGCTACCAGCCGGCCCTGGAGGCCGAGCCGGATCCAGGCTGGCGCGGCTGGAGCGACGAGCTCTGGCCGCCGCCGCGGGCCCGCCGCTGGATGGAGGACCGCCGCCAGGTGGAGGCGCTGGCCCGCCACGGCGACCGGCCCGAGACGGCGCGCCCGGTCGACCACCAGGCCTCCTTCGCCACCCCCGAGGCCCGGGAGGCCTTCGCCGCCGAGGCGGCCGCGCTGGGGTTCGAGCCGGCCGAGCGGCGCGACGACGCGCCGGCGCCCAGCCCCTTCGCGATCGACCTCCGCCGCGACGACCCGGTGACGCTGCGCCACCTCCACGGCGTGACCTGGACGCTCTGCGAGCTGGCCGCCCGCCACGGCGGCAGCTACGACGGCTGGGAGCCGGCCGGCGCCGCGCGCCCGTCGTAGAAGACCGCCTCGAGGCAGAGCCCCTGCGGCGGCGCCGTCGGCCCGGCCAGGGCCCGGTCGCGGGTGAGCAGCAGCGGCCGGATCGACCCGGCCGTCCGCTTCCCCAGCCCCACCTCCACCAGCGTCCCGGTGATGTTGCGGACCATGTGCTTCACGAAGGCGGTGGCCTCCAGCACCACGTCGATCCGGCCGCCCGCCTGCCCGGTCACCTCGCAGCGTCGCACCTCGCGCACCGCGTGCTCGCAGGCGCAGTCGGCGGCCTGGAAGCAGGCGAAGTCGTGGCGCCCCAGCAGGTGGGCCGCGGCCGCCCGCATGGCCTCGGCGTCGAGCGGCCGGAAGACCTGCCAGGCGGTCCGGTGGGAGAGCGGGGCGCGGACCGGGTCGTTCTCGATCCGGTAGCGGTAGCGCTTCCCCGAGGCGCTGCGCCGGGCGTCGAAGCCCTCCGGCTCGAGCGAGGCGGCGCGCACCGCCACGTCGGCCGGCAGGATGGCGTTCATCCCCTGCACGTAGGCCTTCACCGGCAGCGGCTCGGCCTCGGCGAAGGAGACCACCTGCCCGAGGGCGTGGACCCCGGCGTCGGTGCGCCCCGCCGCGGTGACCCGGCGCGGGGCCTTGTGCAGCGTCTCCAGCGCCCGCTCCACCTCGGCCTGGATCGACGGCCCGTTGGGCTGCACCTGCCAGCCCACGTAGCGGGTCCCGTCGTACTCCAGCACGAGCTTCACGACCGGCATGGTGCGAGCCGTCATGGCGAGGGCTTGCCCGGCTCCTCGCCACGGTGCCAGGGCCAGCGCCCCTCCACCTCGAGCTGCAGCGCCATGCTGAGGAAGGTCCGGATGACCACAATCAGGGCCAGGATGAGGACGTTCTCCAGCGTGGGCGCCACCACCACGGTGCGGATGATGTCGCCGGCGATGAGGAACTCCAGGCCGAGCAGGATGGCGCGGCCGAGGCCCTGCCGGTAGGCCTGGTACGAGGCCCGCACGTCGCCCCGGCGCGACGAGAGGAAGTGATAGGTCGCGGCGACGGCGCCGATGACGATGATGACCACGCCGATGGCGTCGACCAGCTTCCCGATGAGATCCATGGCATCGCGGTAGTAGGTCATGGTGGCTGGTCACCCCGGGGCGGCGCGGGGACAGTCTACGCGCTATCGTCCCACGGCTGCACGTCGCCCTCCCCCTTCGCCCTGCGGAGCCCCCGATGGAGATGGTGTCGATCACCGAGAAGGCCAGCCTCATCGATCCCTCCGGCCAGCGCGCCGAGCAGGTCATCGAGCACCGCACCGACCCGCTCACCGGGCAGGTGGCCTCCATCAACCTGGCGCTGGGCGAGAAGGCCCGGGCCTTCCTCGGCGTGGCCGACCTCGCGCTGCTCGAGGAGCTGCAGGAGAAGAGCCGCGCCGGCTGCCCGTTCTGCAGCGCCCCGGAGAAGGGGACCCGCTTCGAGCCCGGCTTCGCCCCCGAGGGGCAGCTCCGCTTCGGCGGGGCGCTGGCCATGCCCAACCTCTTCTCCAAGTGCGTCCGCGACTCGGTGGTGATCCTCGACGTGGGGAGCCACGTGCTCTTCCCCTCGCGCATCGGCGCGCCGGCGCTGGCCAACGGGCTGCGCGCCGCGGTGGAGCTGGTGCGGCGGGCCCGCGCCGCCGATCCGCGCCACGTCCACCACCTGGCCGGCATGAACTTCCTCCCGCCCGGCGGCTCCAGCGTCCCCCACCCGCACTTCCAGGTGCACGTCCGCAGCGCCCCATACTCCGGCGTGGCGCGGCTCCTCGCGCAGAGCGCCGACTGGCGCCGGCGCACCGGGCGCGACTACTGGACGTCGCTGGTCGAGCGCGAGCGGGCGGCCGGGGTGCGCCACCTGGGGCGCGACGGCCCGGTGGAGTGGCTGGCGGCCTTCGCGCCGGCCCACCAGCGCGAGGTGTGGGGGCTGGTCCCGGGGACCGGCAGCCTCGTCGAGCTCGACGACGCCGGGGTGGAGGGGCTGGCGGCCGGGCTCAGCCGGGTGCTCTCCTACTACGAGGAGGTGGGCGCCCACCCCTTCACGCTGGCCTTCCTCTCCAGCCCGGAGCCGGGGCGCGGCGGCGAGTTCGCCCTGCAGGTGCGGGCCTGCTCGCGGCCGCCGCTCAAGCCCCTCTACGTCAACTACGAGACCTGGTTCGGGCCCATGTTCGCCGGCGACGAGGTGCACACCGAGGCCCCGGAGGCCTATGCGGCCCGGCTCCGCGCGCGGTGGTGAGCGGTCCGCCCGCTACCGGGCCGCCTTCTTCGGCGCCTCCTTCACCGGCGTGAGCACCGCCAGCTTGCCGCGGCCCACCTCGCCGGCCTTCACCTGGGCCTGGCGCGACAGGTCGATCGACTCGCCGAGGATGCGCGCCATCTCCTGCGGCGCGTGGAAGCCCATGGAGTTCTCGGCGGCCACCAGGTCGAGCCGCCACTGCGCGGCGCGCTGCAGCTCGCCCAGCTCCTTGATGGCCGGGTCCTTCTCCACCACCTCGCGCCACATGGCCAGCAGGTTGGCCTTGGTCTCGGCGGCCAGCTTCTTGTCCTGGTCCTCCTTCGAGGCCTTGAGGAAGCCCTCGTTCTTCGAGAGCGCCTCGCGGGCCCTGGCGGTGGCGGCCTCGCGGTTCCTGTCGTCGTAGGGCTTCCGCACCGCCACGATGGCGTCGATCATGGCCACCGCGGCCTGCCCGGCGCGCGACATGAGCGCGAAGTGGCGGTCCTGGATGGCCTCGACCCGCGCCTTGAGCTCGTCGTCGGTGTTGGGGTGGCAGGTGGCGCAGGAGCGGTTGGGCGAGAGCAGCGGGCTGCGGACCCAGTGCTCGGAGATCTTCTGGGCGCCGTCGCGCTTGTAGGGCATGTGGCAGTCGGCGCAGGCCACGCCGGCCCGGGCGTGGATGCCCTGGCTCCACATCTCGAACTCGGGGTGCTGCGCCTTCAGGACCTCCATGCCGGTCTCGGCGTGGACCCAGTCCTTGAAGCGCTTCCCGCCCACCAGCGTGCCGTCGTAGAGGTGCTCCATCTCCTCCATCTTCAGCCCCTCGGCCCAGGGGAAGAAGATGGTCTGGCCCTTGCCGCAGAAGTACTCCACGTGGCACTGGCCGCACACGTAGGAGCGCTTCTCCTGCCGCGTCCCGTCGAGGTTCGGGTCGTAGGGGCTGCGCCTTGTCGCCCTTGCGCCACCGGTCGACGCTGGCGAGGTGGGGCACGGCCCCGGTGCCGGCGGCCAGCTTCTGCATGGCGGCGATGAAGCCGGGGCGGGTCACGCGCAGCTCCATGCTCTTCGGGTCGTGGCAGTCCACGCAGGAGACCGGGTGGGCCTTGCCGCCGGTGAGCGCGGCCAGCTGGTCGTGGGCGTCCCAGTAGTCGAGCTTGCCGACCGCCTCGAGCCCGGCCTGCAGCTGCGCGGGCTCGGCGCCCTGCGGCAGGGCCTCCTTCCCGAGCTTGCGGTAGAGCGGCATGATCGAGGCGTGGCAGTGCATGCAGTTGCCCGACTGCTTGTTCTCGGCCCGGACGTTGCGCTTGGTGTTCTCCTGGTCCGTGAGGGCGAAGGCGTGGCCGCGGCGGTCCCGGTAGTCGATGGCGAAGAGGTAGCCGGCGAAGACCCGGGTCAGCCACGGGTCGCGGACCGCCTTCTGGGGCGGCGGCGCCCCCTCGCTCACCGTCCCGCCGCCGTACTTGGTGTGGGTCGGCTCGGAGGTGCGCTTGTAGCCGTCGAACTCGCGCGGCCAGTTGGTGCCCCACTTGGCCGGGTCGACGTCGTCCTCGGTCACCTCGACCAGCTTGACGTAGGCGTTCTTGGCCTCCTGCTTCTTCTCGGCGATGTTCACCAGCAGCGCCGCGGCGCCCACGGCCGCCACGGCGAAGGCGGCGACCACGAGGGCCAGCAGGAGCCCGCGGTTGCGGGGCGGGGACGGGTTCTCGGCGGGCATGGCGTTCTCCTTGGGGTGGGCGGTGGAGGCCGGTCGCTAGCGGAGGTGGCCGACCGAGTCGTGGCAGCGGATGCAGGCCATGTCGCCGCCGTGGACCAGGTCGGAGACCAGGTCGGCGTGGCAGTGGCGGCAGTTGGCCTCGACCACCGCGCGGCTCTCGGGCCGGGCGCGGATCACGTCGGGGATGTCGCCCAGCGTGAAGGCCAGGGAGTGGTGCCAGCCGTTCTCCGCCTTGACCAGGTACTTGGAGAAGAAGCTGGCCGGGGTGTGGCAGTCGTTGCAGGTGGCGACCAGGTGGTGCGGGGCCGCCTGCCAGCCGGCGTAGTGGCCGCTCATGACGTGGCAGTTGGCGCAGGTGGCCGGGTCGTTGCCGAGGTAGGAGGATCCCTTGGCGTACTGGAAGGCGAAGGCGGCCATCCCCACCGCGAGGCCGCCGAAGGCGGCGGCGATGGTGAGGGGGATGGGGAGGAGCGTGAAGCCGCGGCTCTTCTTCATGGATCCCCCGGCGCTGGTCTCGCCTCGAGCCTCGACCCCGGCGCCGCTGGCGCAGGACGGCATCGATCGAACCGGCTCATCTTGCCTCGCAGCCGTCCCTCCGATGGGCGGTGCGATGGGCTCCCCTCTCGGTGGGAACTCCCTGCGACAATTCGTTCACCCGGAGCGGTGCCCCGTGCCGCCGGGCCGGCCGACCGACGCCCGCCCCGTCGCCGCCCGCTTCGTTGACCGGCGCGGCGGCGGCGCGCTATAGCCCAACCGCCTTCTCCGCCCCCCCACGGAGCGCTTCCCCCGCATGGCCTCGGACCAGGACATCCTGTCGCAGCTCGACGCGAGCGCCGAGCGCGGCGTGCGGCCGGAGCGCGCCCAGGCGGCGCTGGCCGACGTGCCCCGCCTCGGCGAGACGCTGGCGGAGCTGGAGCGGCAGCTCACGCTCTCCACCGACGACGCCGAGGCCCGGCTGCAGGCCTCGGCCCGCCACCTGGTGTCGGCCGGCGGCAAGCGGATCCGGCCGCTGGTGTCGCTGCTGGCCTGCGGCGCCAACGGCGGCGAGCTGGCCAGCCGCCATCCCCTACGCGGTGGCGGCCGAGCTGACCCACTCCGCCACCCTGCTGCACGACGACGTCATCGACGACGGCCCCCTGCGCCGCGGCCAGCCCGCCTCGCGGGTCATCTGGGGCAACTCGGTCTCGGTGCTGGCCGGCGACTGGCTGCTGACCCGGGCGCTGGAGATCGTCTCGCAGGCGCCGGCGGCGCGGCTGGCGCTCGGCCCCGCTGCTCGCCACCATGCGCCGGCTGGTCGAGGGCGAGGTGCTGCAGCTCACCTTCCGCGGCACCTTCGCCGCCACCGAGGCCACCTACCTGCAGGTGGTGACCGGCAAGACCGCCTCGCTGTTCGGCTGGGGCGCGGCGGCCGGGGCCTGGGCGGCCGGTGTCGAGGGGGCCATCCCCGCGGCGCTGGTCCGGTTCGGCGAGGGGATCGGGGTGGCCTTCCAGCTGGTGGACGACGCGCTCGACTACGACGCCGAGGCCGGCCTGCTGGGCAAGAAGCTGGGCGCCGACCTGCTGGAGGGGAAGGCGACGCTGCCGCTGATCCGGGCCATCGAGGCCCAGCCCGGCCTGCGGGCCCGGCTCCAGCTGCTGCTCGACGGCCAGGCCGACGGCGAGGCCGTGGCCGGCGAGGTCCTGGAGGCGGTGCGCCGCTCCGGCGGCGTCGAGGCGGCCCGCGCCATGGCCCGGGAGCAGACCCGGCTCGGCATGGCGGCGCTCGAGGCGCTGCCCGACGGCCCGCACCGGCGCGCCCTGGCCGAGGCGGCCCGCTCCCTGACCGAGCGGGCCTTCTAGCCCTCCGTCGCCGCGGGACGGCGCCGCTCCCGGTCCACGTAGATGGCCGGCAGCACCAGCAGGGTGAGCGCCGTCGAGGTCACCAGCCCGCCCATCACCACCACCGCCAGCGGCTTCTGGATGTCGGCGCCGGAGCCCTGCGCGTAGAGCATGGGCAGGTGGCCGATGAAGCTGGTGAGCGCGGTCATGAGCAGCGGACGGAAGCGCAGGTCGCAGCCTTCGCGGACCGCCTCGGCCACGGTCCGGCCCCGCTCGCGGAGCTGTCCCAGGAAGGCCACCAGCACCACGCCGTTCTGCACCGCCACGCCGAGCAGCACGATGAAGGCCACCGCCGCCGAGACCGAGACCGGCATGCGGAAGAGGACCACCGCGACCACCCCGCCCACCAGGGCGAAGGGGAGGTTGAGCAGCACCAGCAGTGCGTCGCCGAAGGAGCCCAGCGCCAGGTACAGCAGCAGGAGGATGAGGGCCAGGGCGACGGGGACCACCACCGCCAGCGTGCGCATGGCGCGCCGCTGGTTCTCGAACTGGCCCCCCAGCTCCAGGAAGCTGCCCGGGGGGAGCTCCTGCTCGAAGGGCTTGAGCCGCGCCTGCACCTCGGCCACGAAGCCGCCCAGGTCCCGCCCGCGGATGTTGGCCTCCACCACGACGCGGCGGATGCCGTTCTCGCGCGAGACCTGGGCGGGCGCCTCCACCAGCTGGATGCGGGCCAGCTGCGAGAGCGGCACGCGCTCGCCCCCGGGGGCCGCCACCAGCAGCCTGCCGATGTGCTCGATGTCGCTCCGGCTCTCGGGCGGGAAGCGCACCACCACCGCGACGCGGCGCTGGTCCTCGATGAGGGTGGTGGCGGCCCGGCCGGCGATGGCCGACTCGATGGTGTCGTTGACGTCGCCCACCGAGATGCCGTGGCGCGCCGCCGCCTCCCGGTCGATGACCACGTCGTACTGGGCGAGCCCCGAGACCTGCTCCACCTTGACGTCGGTGGCGCCGGCCACCCCGCCCACCGCGACGGCGATGCGGTCGGCGAAGCCCTTGAGGAGGGCGAGGTCGTCGCCGAAGACCTTCACCGCCAGGTCGCTCTTCACGCCGGAGATGAGCTCGTTCACGCGCAGCGCGATGGGCTGGGAGAAGGAGAAGCGCAGGCCGGGGAGCCGTGACAGCTCCCCCTGCATGGCCGCGGCCAGCTCGGCCCGGGAGCGGGAGCCGTCGAAGGCGCGCCGGGGCTTGAGCATGACGAAGACGTCCGTCTGCTCCGGGCCCATGGGATCCTCGGAGATCTCGGCGCGGCCGGTCTTGGAGACCACCGTCGCCACCTCGGGGAAGGCCTGGAGCCGCTTCTCCAGGTAGCGCGCCACCTCCACCGACCCCTGCAGCGAGGCGCTGGGCAGGCGGACCACGTTGATGGCGATGGCCCCCTCGTCGAGCGCCGGCATGAACTCGGTGCCCACCAGCGGGATGAGGGCCCCGGCACCCAGCAGCACGGCCACCGAGATGCCGATGGTCCGCCGCGGCCTGGCCACGGCCCGGTCGAGGAGCGAGAGGTAGCCGGCGTGGAACCGCCGCACGAAGCCGAACTCCCGCTCCGGCGCCTGGCTCAGCGCCAGCTCGGAGAGCACCGGGACGACCAGCAGCGCCACCGCCAGCGAGACCAGCAGCGCGATGAGCATGGTCGACGCGAGCGGGGCGAACATCTTCCCCTCGATGCCCTGGAGCGCATAGAGCGGCACCAGGATCACGGCGATGACCAGCACCGAGAAGGCCACCGGCCGCGCCACCTCGTTCACGGCCTCCGCCACGATGCGCCGCCTGGGGGTGCCGTCACTGCGCTGCGCCAGGTGGCGCCGGACGTTCTCCACCACCACGATGGAGGCGTCCACCACCATCCCCACCGAGAAGGCCAGGCCGCCCAGCGACATCAGGTTGGAGGTGAGCCCCACCCGCCCCATGACGATGAAGGTGACCAGGAAGGTGAGCGGCAGCGACACCAGCACCACCAGCGCCGTGCGCAGCTCGGCGACGAAGAGGAAGAGGACCAGGATGACCAGGACCCCGCCCTCCAGCAGGGCGTCCACCACGGTCCGGATGCAGGCCTCGATGAGCGAGGTCCGGTCGTAGAAGACGTCGATGCGGGCCCCCGGCGGCAAGGTGGAGCGCGCCTTGTCGATGGCGGCCTTGACCCGCTCCACCACGTCCTGGGCGTTCTCGCCCTTGAGCATGATGACCATGCCGGCCACGGCCTCGCCCCGGGCGTCCCGGGTCACCGCGCCCTGGCGGGGCGCCGCGCCGATGGCCACGTCGGCCACGTCGCGGAGGTAGATCGGCGTGCCGTCGTGGGCCTTCAGGACCACCCGCTCGATGTCCGGGATGTCCCGCAGCAGGCCGACGCCGCGCAGGTAGGTCTGCTCCCACCCCTCCACCACCACGCCGCCCCCGGCGTTGCCGTTGGAGCGCTCCAGGGCCTCGGCCACCTGCCTCACGGTGAGGCCGTACTTCACCAGCCGCTCCGGCCGGACCAGCACCTGGTACTGCTTCACCTCGCCCCCGAAGCTGTTCACCTCGTTGACGCCGGGCACCGGCTTGAGGAGCGGCGCCACGATCCAGTCCTGGATGGTGCGCAGGTCCATGGGCGAGAGCCCCTCGCCCTCCAGCGTGTACTGGAAGATCTCCCCCAGCCCCGTGGAGACCGGGCCGAGCTCCGGGTCGACCCCGGGCGGGAGCCCCTCCCGCACCGCCGCCAGCCGCTCGAAGACCACCTGGCGGGTCCACCAGGTGTCGACGCCGTCCTCGAAGACCACCACCACCTGCGAGAGCTCGGCCTTGGAGAGGGAGCGGACCGACTTCACGCGCGGGAGGCCGCGCAGGTGCTGCTCGATGGGGAAGCTGACCCGGGTCTCCACGTCCACGGCGGCCAGCCCCGGGGCCTTGGCCAGGACCATGACCTGGGTGCTGGTGACGTCGGGGAAGGCGTCGATGGGGAGCCGCGTCCAGGCCACCCCGCCGCCGACGGCGAGGGCCGCCGTGACGACGAGGACGAGGAACCGGTTGCCGAGGACCCACTGGATGGCGCGCATGTGGGGGCCTAGTCCGCGCAGCCGGCGCCCATCTTGGAGCGCAGCACGTCCGACTTGAGCAGGAAGGCGCCGTCGACCACCACCGTCTCGCCGCCGGCGAGCCCCTTCCTCACCTCGACCCAGTCGACGCTGGCGCGGCCGGTCTCGACCGGCCGCCGCATGAAGTAGTCCCCCTGGCGGTGGACGAAGACGAAGGAGCGCCCCTCGTCGGCCAGCACCGCGGGGCGCGGCAGGGCCAGCGCCTCGTCGCCTCCCGGCAGGTCGAGCTGCACCGCGGCGAACATCCCGGCGCGCAGCTTGCCGGCGGGGTTCTTCACCGCGATCCGGACCTTCACGGTGCGGGTCCTCTCGTCCATGGTCGGGCCGACGAAGTCCACCGTCCCGGGGAAGACCTCGCCCGGGTAGGCCTTGACGGTCACGCCGGCGCGGAGCCCGCCCTGCTCGCTGGCCACCACCCGGCCGAGCTGGTCCTCGTAGAGGTCGGCCCAGAGCCAGAGCTCGGAGAGGTCGCCCACCGTGAGGATCGCCTGGTCGGGCCGCACCAGCTCTCCCGGCACCGCGTGCATCTCGAGGACGACGCCCGCGGCGGGGGCGCGGAGCACCAGCGCGCCGCGCCCGGCCGAGCTGCCACGCGCCGGGAGCGCCTCCACCTCGGCGGCGGACAGGCCGAGCCGGACCAGCTTCTCGCGCGCCGCGCGCGCCCGGATCTCCGCCGCCGCGTGCTCCTGGCGCGCCAGCAGCCACTCCTTCTCGGAGGCGATCTGCTCCTGGCGCAGCGACTCGGCCCGCTCCGCGGCACGCCGCGCCAGCTCCAGGGCCCCGCGGGCCTCCAGGTACTGGCTCTGCGCCTCGCCGAGGGCCACGCTCTCCAGCTCGATGAGCGCCTCGCCGGCCTTGACCTTCTGGCCCAGGCTGACGCGGACGGCGCGCACCAGGGACTCGGTGCTCGGCGCGATGTGCGTGACCCGCCGCTCGTCGAACTTGACCTCGCCGGTGAGCGGGAGCGGCGACGCCAGCTTCCGGCGCCCCACCACCGCGGTCTTCACGATGCCGTCGTCCAGCATCGCCCTGGGGACGCGCACCACGCCCACCTCGTAGCGGCACTGGTCGCACTCGAAGGTCCTCGTGCCGTGCTCGCAGGTCTTGCCGAGGAGCGCCTCCACGGGCTGGTCGAGGTCGGAGACCCTGGCCGCGGCCCCCTCGTGGCCGCCGCCCTCGTGCCCGGCGTCGGCAGGCGTGGTGGCTGGCGTCGTGGCCGGCGTGGCGGCCGCGGGCGGCGTGGCGGGAGGCGGGGCCGCCTCCTTCCGGCAGCCGAGGGAGGCGATGGCGAGGGCGAGCAGCGTCGGGAGGGCGCGGTTCATGTCAGCTCCAGTCCGGCCAGCGCGGCGAGGTCGCCGCAGGCGTTCTGCATGTCGAGGAGGAGGTCGAGGTACTCGCGGCGGGTGTCGAGCAGGACCCGCCTCGTGTCGATGAGGTCGAGGAGCCCGGCCTCGCCGAGCTCGAAGGCGCGCCCCAGGGTGCGGGCCGAGCCCTCGGCGCGGGGCAGGATCTGGTCGTGGAAGCGGCGCGTCGCCGCCTGCCCGGCGGCGCAGCCTCGCCAGGCGTCGGAGAGCCCGGCCGCCAGCTCGCGGGAGGCGGCGTCGAGGCGGGCCCGCTCGCCCTCCAGGGTCGCCTCGGCCTCGCGGATCCTCCCCTGGTTCCAGTTCCAGAGCGGGAGCGTGATGGTGGCCGCCAGCGTGGTGGCGCTCCGGTCGAGCTCCTCGACGTGGGCGCCGCCGACCGTGAGCCTGGGGAAGCGCTCCCACCGCTCGGCGCTGGACTTCTCGGAGGCCTCCTGGACGCGGGCCCGGGAGGCCTGGATGGCCGGGCTGGAGGCCAGCACCCGCGCCTGCAGCTCCTCGAGCGGGGGGAGCGGCAGCGCCGCCGAGAGGTCGGCCTCGACCCGCCCGACCGGCCGGCCCACCCAGGTGGAGAGCCGCTGCCGCTGGGCGTCGGCGGCCGCGCGCGCGCGCTCCACCCCGTTGCGCAGCCGCTCCAGCTCGATCTCGACGCGCGGGACCTCGGTCGGCCGCCCCTCGCCGCGCTCGGCCCGCCTGCGCACCAGCGCGGCGAGGTGGGCGACCTGCGCTTCCAGCTCCGCACCGGTCTCGACGACGGCCTGGTCGTGGGCGAGGGCGACGAACGACCGGCGCAGCTCCCGGAGGACCCGGGCGCGGACCGTCCTGGCGTCCTGCCGGGCCCCTTCCTCGGCCGCCCTGGCCGCCGAGACCCTGGAGCCCCGGGTCGCCAGGAAGTCGAGCGGGAGCTCGACGGAGGCACCCCACTCCCGCCGCCCGGCCCCTCCGTCCCGGGGCCTGGCCTCGCCACCGGCGAGGCCGAAGGTCGGGTTGGGAATGGCCCCTGCGGCGCTGGTGGCGCCGGCGGCGCCGCGCTCGCGCGCGGTCGCCTCGAGGAGGGCGGGGTGGCGGTCGACGGCGGCGGCCACCTCCGGCCAGCCGAGGACCGGTCCGGGCGCGGTCTCCGGCTCCGCGGCGGCGAAGGTGGATGCGACGGTGGCGACGGCGAGCAGGGCAGCCCTGCTCCAGCTGGAGCGACTCACGTGGACCTCGTGGCAGTCGTGCGGCCCGGCACGCCGGCGCGGCGCGAGGCCGGCCGGCGCGCGCCGGGCGCACCGTGAAGGGGAGCCACGCCCGGTGGGCGCGGCCGCTGCGATTCACGCTACGAGGCGATGGGGGGGCGGAACGGGGGCGTCGGCTCGTGGAGCGAGACCAGCGCCCCGGGCGCGGCGGCCGGCTCCGGGGCGAGCAGCGGCCTCGGCGCGACCGCGCTCGCGGGCGCCGCGGCGACGGCCTGCGAGGCGCAGCAGTCGCAGTGGTGGGCCGTGGTCCCGCAGCCGTGCTCGTGCCCCAGGTCGCCCAGGTCACCCTGATCGGCCACGGTGTGGGCCAGGTGCCCTTCCATGGCGTAGTGGACGACCGCCTCGGCGACCTCGCCGAGCGCCGGCACCAGGCCGTGGATGAGGGTGAGGACGAGCAGGAGGCGCACGGCCGCGGATGGTACCGGGCGGGCCGGCCGACCGCAACGGCCCGGCCTCAGGCCGTCCGGAAGGCCCGCTCCGCCGCCAGCACCGTGCCGGCCAGCGGGGTGTCGAACGGCCAGCCGTCCACCACCAGCCGGCAGAGCCGCTCGGTGCGGTCCTTGCGGGGGGGCAGGTCCCCGCTCTCCAGCGCCGCGACGTAGGTCCGCAGCGTGTCGCGGCAGGTGCCGAGCTGGATCGGGCAGAGCCCGGTGCGCGGGGCCGCCAGCTCCGCCTCGACCTCGCGGAGCGCCTGCTCGACGAGTCCGCGGGCGCGGGCGATCCGGTCGTTCATGGAGGGCCCATCTAGCACCCCAACCGGCGTTGAAACAAGGAGCCGGGCGGGGTAGAGATCCGCGCGCCATGCCCTATTCCACGCTCACGGAGTTCCTCGACCGCGTCGAGCGGTCGGGGGAGCTGGTCCGCGTCCGCGAGCGCGTCGACCTGAGGCTCGACATGGCGGCCATGGCCGACCGGGCCGCCAAGCAGGGCGGGCCGGCCCTGCTCTTCGAGCGCCCCTCCTCGGGGACGTTCCCGGTGGCCATGAACCTCTTCGGCACCCGGCGCCGCGCCTCCTGGGCCCTCTCCTGCGAGGACTTCGAGGAGCACGCCGCGGCGCTGGGGGCGCTGCTCAAGACCGCGCCGCCGAAGACGCTCTGGGAGAAGCTCAGGCTGCTGCCCACGCTGGGCAAGCTGGCGTCGATGGGGCCGAAGCTGGTGGGGAGCGGCGCCTGCCAGGAGGTGGTGCGGATGGGCGCCGACGCCGACCTCTCCATCCTGCCCGTGCTCACCACCTGGCCGCACGACGGCGGGCCCTTCATCACCCTGCCGCAGGTGATCACCCGCGATCCCGAGCACGGGCTGCGCAACGTCGGCATGTACCGGCTCCAGGTGCTGGGGCCGCACCGGCTGGCCATGCACTGGCAGCTCCACAAGACCGCCACCGCCCACTACCGCGAGTACCAGAAGCGCGGCGAGCGGATGCCGGTGGCCATCGCGCTGGGCGGCGACCCGGCCCTGACCTACTGCGCCTCGGCGCCGCTGCCGCCCGGCATCGACGAGTACCTCTTCGCCGGCTTCCTGCGCGGCGAGGGGGTGCGGATGGTGAAGGGGGTGGCCACCGGCCTCGAGGTCCCGGCCGACGCCGACATCGTCATCGAGGGGTTCGTCGACACCGCGGCGCCGCTGGTGCGCGAGGGGCCCTTCGGCGACCACACCGGCTTCTACTCGCTGGCCGACGACTACCCGGCCCTGGACGTGGTGGCCATCACCCACCGGCGGGACGCCGTCTACCCGGCCACCGTGGTGGGGCCGCCGCCGGTCGAGGACCAGTGGCTCGGCAAGGCCACCGAGCGGCTCTTCCTGCCGCTGCTGCAGCTGGTGGCCCCGGAGATCGTCGACTACTGCATGCCGGTGGAGGGGGTGTTCCACAACCTCTGCCTGGTGGCCATCAAGAAGGAGCACCCCGGCCAGGCCCGCAAGGTGATCTACGGGCTGTGGGGCTCCGGGCAGATGGCGCAGACCAAGACCCTGGTGATCTTCGACGCCGACGTGGACGTGCAGGACGTCAGCCAGGCGGCCTGGCGCGCCTTCGCCAACGTCGACGTGCGGCGCGACCTCGTCCTGGCCGACGGCCCGGTCGACGTGCTGGACCACTCCAGCGCCCACTTCGCCTACGGCGGGAAGATCGGCATCGACGCCACCCGCAAGTGGGTCGAGGAGGGGGGGCGCGAGTGGCCCGAGGTCTGCGTCCACCCCGCCGAGGTGCTGGCCCGCGCCGACGCCCTCTACGACCGGCTGGTGCCCGGGGCCGGGCCGCTGCGCCGCCCCCGCATCGAGGCGCCGCCGGCCGCCGCCTGGACGCCGAGGAAGGGCGGGACGCTCCAGTGAGCACCGTGCCGCTCCCGGGCGAGGGCGTGGGCGGGACCCGCGGCACCGCGGTGCGCGCCATGTTCGACCGCATCGCGCCGCGCTACGACCTGCTCAACCGGGTCATGACGCTCAAGGTGGACCAGGCCTGGCGGCGGCGGCTGCTGCGCGATCTCGCCCCCCGCGACGGCGAGACCCTGCTCGACCTGTGCGCCGGCACCATGGACGTGGCCGGCCTGGCCCGGGCCAGCGTGCCCGGCCTGCGGGTGGTGGGCGCCGACTTCTCCCTGCAGATGCTCCGGCTCGGGGTGGAGAAGACCGGGCTGCCGGCCGCGCAGGCCGACGCCATGGCCCTCCCCTTCCTCCCCACCCGCTTCGACCTCGCCACCGTCACCTTCGGCATGCGCAACCTGGAGCGGTACGAGGTGGGCCTGGGCGAGCTGGCCCGCGTGCTCAAGCCGGGCGGCCGGCTCGGCGTCCTCGAGTTCTTCCGCCCCGAGACGGCCGGGCCGCGGCTGGTCCACGGGCTCTACAACCGGCTGGCGCTGCCGGTGCTGGGGCGGGTGCTCTCGCCCGATCCCGAGGCCTACCGCTACCTGGTCGAGTCGATGGAGCGGTTCGCCTCCCGCCCCGAGTTCGAGGCGGCGGCGCGGCGGGCCGGCTTCGTCGAGGTGCGCGGCGAGATCCTCTTCCCCGGCGTCTGCGGGCTGGTCACGGCGGTGCGGGCATGAAGCTGGTGGTCGGCATCAGCGGCGCCTCGGGCGCCCCCTACGCCAGGCGGCTCCTCGACTTCCTCGCCGAGCACGGCGAGGCCCACGGCGTCAGCGCCGACGTGGTCTTCACCACCACCGGCAAGCAGGTCTGGGCCCAGGAGATCGGCGCCCCGCCGCGCCACCCCTTCCCCACCTGGAGCAACCACGACTTCACCGCCCCCTTCGCCTCGGGCTCGTCCCAGTACGACGCCATGGTGGTGATCCCCTGCTCCTCGGGGCAGCTGGCGCGCATCGCCTACGGCCTGTCGGTGGACCTGGTGGGCCGGGCCGCCGACGTGATGCTCAAGGAGAAGCGCCGGCTGGTGCTGGTGCTGCGCGAGACCCCCATCTCGCTGGTCCACGCCCGCGCCATCACCCAGGTGGTCGAGGCCGGGGCGGTGGTGATGCCGGCCTCGCCCTCCTTCTACTCCGGGCCGAAGACCATCGAGGCGCTGGTGGACACGGTGGTGGCGCGGGTGCTGGACCGGCTCGGGCTCCCCAACGAGCTGATGACCCGCTGGACCGGGCTCTCGCCCCGCAGGCCGGAGCCCGTGGAGGAACCCTGACGATGATCTCCACCCTGGCACACCGGGCCCTCGAGCGCGACGGCCTCGGCCCCATCCGCGACAAGGTGCTGGCCGGCCAGCGCCTCACCGACGCCGACGCCCTGCGGCTCCTCGAGTCGAGGGACCTGGCCGCGCTGGGCGCGCTGGCCAACCACGTGCGCGAGGCCCGCCACGGGAACCTGGCCTTCTACAACCGCAACGTGCACCTCAACCCCACCAACGTCTGCGTGGCCACCTGCAAGTTCTGCTCGTTCGCCCGCAAGGACGACCAGCAGGCCTCCGACGGCTACACCATGGGGCTCGACGAGGCGGTGGAGAAGGTGCTCTCCAAGCGCCCGCTCGGCATCACCGAGGTGCACATCGTGGCCGGGCTGCACCCCACCCTGCCCTGGGCCTACTACACCGGGCTGCTCTCCCGCATCCACCAGGCCTGGCCCGAGCTCTCCATCAAGGCCTTCACCGCCATCGAGTACCACTACTGGGCGGAGAAGTTCGGCAAGAGCTACGAGCAGGTCCTCACCGAGCTGCGCGAGGCCGGCCTCACCACCATCCCCGGCGGCGGCGCCGAGATCTTCGCGCCGCGGGTGCGCCGCAAGATCTGCGACGACAAGGCCACCGCCGACCAGTGGATCGAGATCCACCGCACCGCGCACCGGCTCGGCATCCGCTCCAACGCCACCATGCTGTACGGGCACATCGAGCGGCTCGACGAGCGGGTCGACCACATGCGCCGGCTGCGCGAGCTGCAGGACGAGACCCACGGCTTCCAGGTCTTCATCCCGCTGGCCTTCCACCCCGAGCACAACATGATCGGCAAGGCCTACCCCAAGCCGACCGGCTACGACGCGCTCCGCACCGCGGCGGTGGCGCGCCTCTACCTCGACAACTTCGACCACATCAAGGCCTACTGGGTGTCGATGGGCGAGCGGCTGGCCCAGGTGGCGCTGGCCTTCGGCGTCGACGACCTCGACGGCACGGTGCTCGAGGAGCGCATCTACCACATGGCCGGCTCGACCGTGCCGCAGGCGCTCAGCGAGCGCACCCTGCACGACCTGATCCGCGCCGCCGGCCGCGTCCCGGCCGAGCGCGACTCGCTCTACCACGTGCTCCAGGTGCACCAGCAGCCGCTGCCGGAGGCCGCCCCGCCGCCCCCGCGGCTGGCCGTGGTCTCCGCCTGAGCAGGGGTCCCGCCATGCCGAAGCTCAAGGCCGCCGCCGTCTCCTTCCTCAACGCCTGGCCCCTCACCGAGGGGCTGGATCGCTCCGACCGCATCGAGCTGGTCCTGGCCGAGCCCTCCCGCTGCGCCGCCATGCTCGAGGCCGGCGAGGTCGACCTGGCGCTGGTCTCGGTGGCCGCCCTCACCAAGGGCACCTACGAGATCGTCCCCGGCATCGCCATCGGGGCCGACGGCCCGGTGCAGACCGTGCTGCTGGCCGGCGAGCAGCCGGCCGCCACCTGGGACGAGGTCTTCCTCGACACCGCCTCCCGCACCTCGCACGTGCTGGCCAAGATCATCCTCGACGAGATGGGGGTCCACCCCACCTTCACGCCGCTGCCGGCCGTCGAGGGGCTGGCGCGGGCCGTGGGCTCCAAGGGGGCGCTGGTCATCGGCGACCGGGCCTTCGACGTCAAGAAGCCGCTGGTCCTCGACCTGGGCCGCGAGTGGAACCAGCGCACCGGCCTGCCACTGGTCTTCGCGCTCTGGGCGGCGCACCCGGGGCGGGTCTCGCCCGAGGACGTGCAGGAGCTGACCCGGGCCGCCCAGCACGGGCTCGGCCTGCGCACCGAGCTGGCCCAGCGCTTCGCCGCCCAGAAGGGCGGAGACCCGGAGCGCTACCGGCGCTACCTGACGCAGCGGATCCGCTACGGCCTCGGGCCGCACGAGCTGACCGGGCTGGAGGCCTTCCTCGACAAGGCCGAGCGCAAGGGCTTCCTGCCCCACATCCCGCTCCGCTTCGTGGACGACGTGGTCCGCACCACCCGGGTGCGCCGCCGGGTGTCGCTCGACACCGCGCTCTCCAAGGGGGCGGCCGGCGAGCGCCTCGACGCCGACGAGGCCGAGCTGCTCGACGAGCAGGCGCCCCTGCTGGAGCTGGGGCTGGCCGCCGACGCCCGCCGCCGCGCCCTCCACCCCGACGGCGTGGTCACCTACATCGTCTCGCGCAACGTCAACTACACCAACGTCTGCACCACGGCCTGCCACTTCTGCGCCTTCTACCGGCCGCGCGGGCACAAGGAGTCCTACGTCCTCACCCGCGAGGAGCTGACCCGGAAGATCGACGAGACCGTGGCGCTGGGCGGCATCGAGATCCTCCTGCAGGGCGGCCTGCACCCCGACCTCGGCATCGAGTGGTACGAGGAGCTCTTCCGCTGGGTGAAGTCGAAGTGGCCCATGATCAACCTGCACGCCCTCTCCCCCGAGGAGATCTGGCACATCGCCCGGACCAGCGACCTCACCCTGGAGGCCTGCATCGGGCGGCTCATGGCCTCCGGGCTCGACTCCATCCCGGGCGGCGGCGCCGAGATCCTCGACGACGACGTGCGGCGCCGCATCGCCCCGCTCAAGTGCTCCACCGACGAGTGGCTGGTGGTGATGAAGGCCGCCCACCTGCAGGGGCTGAAGAGCACCGCCACCATGATGTTCGGCGTGGGCGAGGAGCCGCGCCACCGGGTCAACCACCTGCTGCGGCTCCGCGAGCTGCAGGACCAGACCGGGGGCTTCACCGCCTTCATCTGCTGGCCCTTCCAGGCGGCCCACACCCGGCTGGCGCCCGGCGACGGCAGCGCCCACGCCTACCTGCGGGTCAACGCCCTGTCGCGGCTGGTGCTCGACAACGTCCCCAACCTGCAGGCCTCCTGGGTCACCATGGGCGGTGGCGTGGCCCAGGCCTCGCTCCACATGGGCTGCAACGACTTCGGCTCGGTGATGATCGAGGAGAACGTGGTCTCCGCCGCCGGCACCACCTTCCAGATGGACTCGGAGGAGGTGGAGCGGCACATCCGCGACGCCGGCTTCGAGGCGGTGCGGCGCAACATGCGCTACGACCGGCTCACGGGCGCGGCGTGAGCCGTCTGGTCTCGGCGCCGTGGGTGCTCCTCGGGGCGCCGGTTCCGGGCCAGCCCTCACCGGTGGCCCTGCGCGACGGCGCGGTGGCCCTCGACGGCGACACGGTGGTGGCGGTCGGCCCGCTGGCCAGGCTGGCCCCCCACTTCGGCCCCCCCGAGCGGCTCGACGCCGTGCTGCTGCCGGCGCTGGTGAACGCCCACCTCCACCTCGAGCTCTCCCACCTGGCCGGCGCGGTCCCGGGCGGCGAGGGGCTGCCGGCCTGGATCGAGGGCTTCGTGAAGGCCCGGCTGGCCGCCGACCCGGCCCGGGCCGCCCCGGCCATGGCGCGGGCCGCCGCCCAGCTCGTCGAGTCCGGCGTGGCCGCGGTCGGCGACGTCTCCAACTCGCTCGACTCGCTGGCGCCGCTCGCCGAGGCCGGCCTGGCCGGGACCGTCTTCCACGAGGTCTTCGGCGCCGCCCCCGGGCGGCTGGCCGCCGCGCGCGAGGCCGCCCGGGCCCGACGCGCCGCGGCCCGGCCCCCCGCCACCCTGCGCGTGGTGGAGAGCCCGCACGCCGTCTACTCCACCGACCCGGCCGGCCTGCTCGACCTGCTGGCCGGGCCGCCCGCCTCGATCCACCTGGCCGAGGACGCGGCCGAGCGCGAGTTCGTGGCCACCGGCGCCGGCCCCTTCGCCGCGCTGCGCCTCCGCATGGGCGGGGCCCCGGGCCAGCCGGGCTGGGCCCGCTCGGCCGTGGCGCTGGCCGCGCCGCGCCTCGGGCCCGGCTGGCTGGCCGTCCACCTCGTCGACCTCGACGAGGAGGACGTGGCGGCGCTGCGCCGCTGCGGCGCCACCGCCGTGCTCTGCCCGCGCTCCAACGCCCACATCTCGCGGGCCCGGCCGCCGCTGGCCCGGCTCCTGGCCGCCGGGATCCCGCTCGCCGTCGGCACCGACTCGCTGGCCTCCTCCCCGTCCCTGGCGCCGCTGGCCGAGCTGGCCGCCCTGCACGCCGCCGCGCCCTTCGTGGCCCCCTCGGCGCTGCTGCCGCTGGCCTGGAACGGGGCGGCGGTGGGGGCGCCGGCGGTGGGCCGGCTGGCCCCCGGCACCGCCCCCGGCCTGCTGGCGGCCCCGCTCGACGGGGCCCGCGTCGAGGACCCCTTCGCCTTCCTGGTCACCGGCTCCTCGCCGCTCGGGCGCCGCGTCGAGTGGCTGGCCCGCCACCGCCCGGAGGCGAGCTCCCCGTGAACCTCGCCGCCCTGGCCCGCATGGTGAGGCTGTCGCACTCGCTCTTCGCGCTCCCCTTCGTGGTGGCGGCGGTGGTGCTGGTGGCGCGCCAGGCCACCCTCGACCCGGTCCGGCTCGGGCTGGTGGCGCTCTGCGTGGTGGCGGCCCGCACCGCCGCCATGGCCATGAACCGGATCGCCGACCGGCGCTTCGACGCCATGAACCCGCGCACCTCGAAGCGCGAGCTGGTGACCGGCGAGGTCTCCCCGGCGGCGGCCTGGGCGCTGCTGCTGGGCGCCTGCGGCACCTTCGTCCTCGGCGCCGCGCTCATCTCGCCGCTGACCGGCTGGCTGGCCGCCCCGGTGCTGGCCATCCTGCTCGGCTACTCCTTCGCCAAGCGGTTCACCTGGGCCTGCCACCTCTGGCTGGGCGTGGCCCAGATGCTGGCCCCCATCGGCGTGGCCATCGCCCTCACCGGCGCGGCGCCGCTCCCCTCCGTCGTCCTCGGACTGGGGGTGGGGGCGTGGATCGCCGGCTTCGACCTCTTCTGGTCGCTGCAGGACGTCGACTTCGACCGGGGGGCCGGCCTGCAGTCGATCCCGGTCCGCTTCGGCGTGCCCGGCGCGCTCCGCTGGGCGCGCGGCCTCCACCTGCTGGCGGCGGTGGCGGTGACCGCGGCCGGCCCGCTGGCCGGGCGCGGCCCGCTCTGGTGGGTGGGCAGCGCCATCCTGGCCGGGGTGCTGCTGCTCGAGCACCGCCACGTGGCTCCCCGCGGGACCCTCGACCCCTCGCGGCTGGGCGTGGCCTTCTTCGACTACAACGCCTTCGCCTCGGTGGCCTTCGCCGCCTGCGCGCTCGGCGACCTCTGGTGGCCTGACCCGACCCGGCGTGGCGGCAATGCCAGGGGCGTCAGCGGAGCGTTGCGTCGGGTCCCTCCGACGATGGCCCCCTGAATGCCCTTGACGCCGACGGAGCGCACGGCCAGGGACCCCTCCCAGGTCGTCCAGGCGACTCGAGGACGGGAGGCTCACCATGCGAACGAAGTGGCTGGTCACAGCGTCACTGCTCGGGGCCCTGGCGGGCACCTGGAGCATCGTCGCCGCGGCGGAGCAGGTGCCAGCGGTCAAGCGCTCGGTACTCCAGAAGCACGACCTTCGGCCGCCCGGCTTCGAGGGGGTCATGGCCCTCGTCGAGATTCCTGTCGGAGGACGGGAGGGCCGGCACAGCCACCCCGCCGAAGTCTTCGGTTACGTGGTGGAGGGCACGCTCTCCTTCGACATCGAGGGCCAGCCCACCACCACGCTGCGGGCCGGCGACTCCCTGTTCATCGAGGCCGGAAGGGTCCATGAGGGGATCAACCGGGGCGACGTCCCGGTGAAGCTGATCGCCGTGTTCGCGACGGAGAAGGGGAAGCCGCTGACCACGCCGGCCCAGTGACCCCACCCGCGGGCCGGGCCACCCGGCGGCGCTGGCGGCTTGCCCGGGCCCGCGGGAGGAGGGTAAACAGGCCCTCCCATGCTCTCCCCCGAGGTCCTGAAGAAGCTGGAAGCCACCGAGCGGCGGTTCGAGGAGCTGACGCACGCCCTCTCCGATCCCGCGGTGGCCTCCTCGGGCGAGCGCTTCAAGAAGGTCTCCAAGGAGCGGGCCGGCCTGGAGCCGACCGTGGAGGCGCTGCGGGCCTGGCGCAAGCTGACGGCGGAGATCGCCGACAACGAGGCGCTGCTGGAGGACGCCGACATGCGCGAGCTCGCCAAGGAGGAGCTGGCGGTGCTCCGCCCCCAGCTGGAGCCGGCCGAGGCCCAGCTCAAGCTCTACCTCATCCCCCGCGACCCCAACGACGACAAGGACGTGATCGTCGAGGTGCGGGCCGGCGCCGGCGGCGACGAGGCCGGGCTGTTCGCGGCCGAGCTGCTGCGGCTCTACATGCGCTACGCCGAGCGGCGGGGCTGGCGGGTCGAGCTCATGGACACCTCGGCCGGGGCGCTGGGCGGCATCAAGGACGCCACCCTCACCATCTCCGGCGACGCCGTCTACTCCTGGCTCAAGTACGAGTCGGGGGTGCACCGGGTGCAGCGCGTGCCGGCCACCGAGGCGCAGGGGCGCATCCACACCTCCACCGCGACGGTGGCGGTGATGCCCGAGGCCGAGGACGTGGACGTCCAGATCAACCCGGCCGACCTCGAGGTCGACGTGTTCCGCTCCACCGGCTCCGGCGGCCAGTCGGTCAACACCACCGACTCGGCGGTGCGCATGACCCACAAGCCGACCGGCCTGATCGTGAAGTGCCAGCAGGAGAAGAGCCAGCTCAAGAACCGCGCCATGGCCCTCAAGATGATGCGCGCCAAGCTCTTCGAGCTGGAGATCGAGAGGCAGCGCAGCGCCCGCGACGCCGCCCGCAAGAGCCAGGTGGGCACCGGCGACCGCTCCGAGAAGATCCGCACCTACAACTTCCCCCAGGACCGGCTCACCGACCACCGCGTCGGCCACACCCGCCACAACCTGCCGGCGGTGATGGACGGCGACGTGCAGGACGTCATCGACGCCTGCCGGACCTTCTTCGCGGCCGAGGCCCTCAAGGAGGCCTCGCGCGGCGAGGCCGGCGGCGAGAAGCGAGCCTAGTGTCCGAGGCCTGGACCCCCCTCAGGCTCCTGGGCTGGACGCAGGGGTTCTTCGCCGGCCAGGGCGTGGACGCGCCGCGCCTCACCGCCGAGCTGCTGCTGGCCCACGCGCTGGGCTGCGACCGGGTGCGGCTCTACCTCGACTTCGACAAGCCGCTGGGCGACCCCGAGCTGGCGCGCTACCGCGAGCTGGTGAAGCGGCGCGCCGGCGGCGAGCCCACCGCCTACCTCACCGGCACCCGCGAGTTCTTCGGCCACCGGCTGGCGGTCGACCCGCGCGTGCTCATCCCCCGCCCGGAGACCGAGCTGCTGGCCGAGCTGGCCCTGGAGCTGCTGCCCGAGGGGGGCGCCGCCCTCGACCTCGGCACCGGCTCGGGGGCGCTGGCCATCGCGCTGGCGCTGGGCCGGCCGGGCGCCCGGGTCACGGCCGTGGACCTCTCGCCCGGGGCGCTGGAGGTGGCCCGCGCCAACGCCGAGGCGCTGGGCGCCGCGGTGACCTTCCTCGCCGGCGACCTCTACGCAGCCGCTGCCGGCCGGCGCCCGCTTCCAGGTGATCGTCTCCAACCCGCCCTACGTGCCGAGCGGCGAGCTCCCCGGCCTGCAGCGCGAGGTCCGGCGCGAGCCGCTGCTCGCCCTCGACGGCGGGGCCGACGGGCTCGACCTGCTGCGGCGGGTGGTGGCGGGCGCCCCGGCCCGGCTCGAGGCCGGCGGCGCGCTGCTGCGTGGAGATGCACGAGTCGCACCTCGAGGCGCTGCCGGCCCTGTGCCGCGCCGCCGGGTTCGCCAGCGCCGAGGCGCGGCGGGATCTCGCCGGGCTGCCCCGGCTCACCCTGGCCCGGATGGCGGCCGCCGCCCCGGGCGCGTAATATCCGGCCCCGGCGCCGGGCCGCCCCGGCGCCACACCACGACACCATGGACAAGATCGTCATCGAAGGGGGCGTCCCGCTCCGCGGCACCGTGCAGGTCTCCGGGGCCAAGAACGCGGCGCTCCCCATCCTCGCCTCGGCGCTGCTGGCCGAGGGGGAGCACCTGGTCCGCAACGTCCCCGACCTCGCCGACGTGCGGACCATGGGGCGGCTGCTCGGCCACATGGGCTGCGCCTTCGAGCGGAGCAGCGATCACCACGTCGCCTCGATCCGCGTGCCGGCCCAGGTGCTGCCCGAGGCCCCCTACGAGCTGGTGAAGACCATGCGCGCCAGCGTGGTGGTGCTGGGCCCGCTGGTGGCGCGCTGGGGCCGGGCCCGGGTCTCGCTCCCCGGCGGCTGCGCCATCGGGGCGCGCCCCATCGACCTCCACCTGAAGGGGCTGGAGGCGCTGGGGGCCACCATCGAGCTCTCCCACGGCTACGTCACCGCCACCGCGCCAGGGGGCCGGCTTCGCGGCGCGGTCTTCACCTTCGACGGCCAGACCGTGACCGGCACCGAGAACATCATGATGGCGGCGGCGCTGGCCGAGGGGCGCACCGTGCTGCGCAACTGCGCCCGCGAGCCGGAGGTGGTCGACCTGGCCGCCGCGCTCAACCGCATGGGCGCGCGGATCGAGGGGGCCGGCACCGACGAGCTGCGCATCGACGGGGTGAGCCGGCTCTCGCCCCTCGACCACACCGTCATCGCCGACCGCATCGAGGCCGGCACCTTCCTGGTGGCCGGGGCGCTGCCCGGCTGCGACGTGCGGGTGCTGGGCTGCGTGCCCGACCACCTCGAGGCGCTGGTGGAGAAGCTGCGCGCGGTGGGGGCCACGGTGACGCCCGTCGAGGGCGGCCTGCGGGTGGTGGGCGACGGGCGCCCCCGGCCGGTCGACGTGCGGACCTCCCCGCACCCCGGCTTCCCCACCGACATGCAGGCGCAGGTGATGGTGCCGCTCTGCCTGGCCGACGGCTCCTCCACCATCACCGAGACGGTCTTCGAGAACCGCTTCATGCACGTGCAGGAGCTGCACCGGCTCGGGGCCGACATCACCATCGACGGCAAGACCGCGGTGGTGCGGGGCGTGCCCCGGCTCTCCGGCGCGCCGGTGATGGCCTCCGACCTGCGCGCCTCGGCGGCGCTGGTGCTGGCCGGGCTGGCCGCCGAGGGGACCACCGAGGTGCTCCGGGTCTATCATCTCGACCGCGGCTACGAGCGGATCGAGGCCAAGCTGGCGCCGCTGGGGGCGCGCATCCGCAGGGAGAAAGCGTGACACGGGCGAGCTCGATCACGGTGGCGGTGCCCAAGGGGCGGCTCCTCGAGGAGTCGTCGCTGCTCTTCGAGCGGGCGCTGGGCGTCTCGCCCCGGGCCCTGCTGACGGGGACGCGCAAGCTGCACGCCGACGCCCCCGAGGCCGGCCTGCGCTTCATCTCCATCCGCGCCGCCGACGTGGCCAGCTACGTCGAGCACGGCGCCGCGGCGGTGGGCGTGGCCGGCCTCGACGTGCTGCGCGAGGAGCCGCGCGACCTCTACGAGCCGCTCGACCTCGGCATCGGCCGCTGCTCGGTCATCGTGGCCTGGCCCCGGGGCATGAAGGCGCTGCCCAAGGGCGTGGCCCCGCGCATCGCCACCAAGTACACCAACCTGGCCAGCCGCCACTTCGCCTCGAAGGGGCTGCCGGCCGAGATCATCCACCTGCACGGCTCCATCGAGGTGGCGCCCTCGCTGGGGCTGGCCGACGGCATCGTCGACATCACCGAGACCGGGGAGACCCTCAAGGCCAACGGGCTGGTGGTGGCCGAGGAGGTGCTGGCGGTCTCGGCCCGGCTCATCGTCAACCGGGTGGCGCTCAAGCTCCACGCCGAGCGGCTGCGGCGGCTGATCGACGCCCTGCGCCTCGCCGTGGGCGACCCCGGCCAGCATGGGCGTTGATCGGCGCCGCCGAGTTCGACTAAGGTTCCCGACATCCGCGCCTTTTCGGGCCTCACGCTTGAACCCCGACACCAACTGACTCGCAGTGCCCCACGGTCCCGAAGGAGGACCTGACACGTCATGGATTGCCCTCGGTGCAGCGTCGAACTGACCGCCATCACGCAGGAGGACAGCTCAGTCAACAGGTGCTCCGAGTGCGGTGGCCTCTGGGTCGACGGAACGGACCTGACCAAGATCCTGCTGCACGCCAACCTCCCGGCGCTCACCGCCATCGGCGGGCAGATCAACGTGGACGAGCTGGCGGGCACCTGCCCGGCCTGCAACGTGGACCTGGTGGTGGTGGAGGGCGGCGAGAAGCGCTCGCTCCACTACGACACCTGCGAGTCCTGCGGCGGCCTGTGGGTGGAGGGCGAGGACGTGGACGAGGTCCCCGAGACCATCGACTTCAAGGCGGCGTCCGCCGAGCTGGCCGGCTTCTTCCGCGCCTTCGCCAGGAACAAGAAGAAGTAGCGCCCCTCACCACATCCGGTCGTCGCGCCACGGGTGCCCGGTGTTGCTGTAGCCGCGGATCTCCCAGTAGCCGCGCCGGTCGTGGGTGAGGAACTCCAGCCGGTTGATCCACTTGGCGCCCTTCCAGGCGTAGAGCTCGGGCACCACCATCCGCACCGGCCCGCCGTGGTCGACGGGGAGCGGCTGGCCGTCGAGGGCGTGCACCAGCAGCACGTCGGGCTTGAGCGCCTCCTCGAGCGGCAGGTTGGTCGAGTAGCCGTCGGCGGCGTGGCACATGACGTGGGTGGCCCCCGGCAGGGGCCGGGCCAGCGCCGCCAGGGTCTCGAAGCGGACGCCGCGGAAGCGCAGGTCGAGGATCGACCAGCCGGTGACGCAGTGGAAGTCCTGCTGGTCGTCCGCCTGCGGCAGCGCCTGGAACTCGTCCCAGCCGAGGCTCCGCGGCCGCGCCACCGCGCCGTCGATGGTGAGCTTCCACCGGGCCGGCTCGACGCGCGGGGTCTGGCCGAGATCCAGCACCGGCCACTCGGCCTGCTCGAAGACGTTCTGGCCGGGGGGCTCGACCGGCATGCCGTGGCGGTTCTTCACGCCCTCGCCCAGCGGCGACGGGTCGGCGCGCGCCGGGGTGGCGGCGATCCGCCCGTCCCAGCGGGCGTGGAGCTCGGCCAGCCCCTCCGCGATCTCTCGTTCCAGGTCGGTCACGCCGCCGACTCTAGCGCACCGCGGCGGGCGCCCCGTACTCCTTGACTCGCCCCCCGGTATCGAGGCAGATTCTGTCGCCGCGACGCGGGAATAGCTCAGTTGGTAGAGCATCAGCTTCCCAAGCTGAGGGTCGCCGGTTCGAATCCGGTTTCCCGCTCCACACCTCGATGGACCCAAGGCCCGGAGACCCCGGGCCTTTTCCTTTGACCGCTCGGCTGCCCGTCGTCCGGCCTCCGGCTGGCCTTCCCTGTGACGCCGGCTCCGCTCCCGAACATGATCCTGCAGGAGTCCCGCTGTCCCGCCCCCGCGAGATCGAGACCGCAGGGATGCCCGCACCGGCTGGGACACGGCGATCGCCGCAGTCCAGGCCCGGCCCGCCTTCACGGCCTTCGCGGTGCGAGGAGGCCCTCGGCAACCATCCAGCGGTAGCAGTCCTCCAGGATCTCCCTCAGCGGCGCAGGCCGGTAGCCGAGCTCCCGGATCGCCTTGCTGCAGTCGAAGGCACATTCCATGGCGAGGATCCTCGCGCCCTCCGGGGTTATCGCGGGCTCTCGTCCCGTGACGTACGAGGCCAGGTGCATGGCCCTCCCCACGGCGCGCAGCATCCAGGGGGGCATGGTCCGGCGCGGCCCTGGGCGGCCCACCAGCTCGCCGATGATCCGGAGCGCCTCGACCCACGTCGCATCGGCGCCGGCGAGGATGTAGTTCTCGCCCGATCGGCCGAGGCGGCTGGCCGCAATGTGGGCGCGAGCGACCTCGCGAACGTGGGCCCAGGAGTTCCGGCCGGGGGGGGCCAGCGCCAGCGTGCCGTCCTGGACCATCCGGAACAGGCGCGACCAGTTGTGCCGGTCATGGGGCCCGGTGAAGACGGCCTGGTTCATGATGACCGCGTCGAGCCCGCGTGCCAGCCCGCGCCGCACCTCCTGCTCGCCCTCCCACTTCGTCCTGAAGGTCAGCACCCGCGATGACGAGGCCGTGGAAGGGGTCTCCTCGGTGATGCTCTCGCCGTGCTCGCCGATGGTCCCTGCGGTCGAGGTCTGCACGAGGCGCTTCGCGCGGCGCTGGAGCGCCGCGGTGACCACGTTTCGCGTGCCCTCCACGTGCACGCGCCGCTTCCGCTCGGCGTTCCGCGCCCACACCGAGGTGTCCCCGGCGACGTTGAAGACGACGTCGACGCCGGACGGCATGGCCCGCACCACCGAGTCGAGGTCCGTGAGGTCACCGACGACGCGCTCGACCGGGAGGGCCGCCAGGTCATCCAGCCTCGACGTGCCCCGGTGCATGGCCACCACGTGCCAGCCCTCGGCCACCAGCTGGCCGACGAGGTTGGTGCCCAGGCACCCCGTCGCGCCAGTCACGAATGCGGTGGTCAAGGCAGCGCCTCGACCACCACGTTCCTCATGTTCGATGCCCCCATGCCCGCCCCCTGCCCGTGGACACACCGGCCCAGGTCGAGCCCGCGAGCGTGATTCCCGTCTCGCAGGCGCTCATGTTCGAGAGGCCACTCCTCGTGGCCCACGCCGTCGACAGGGTCCACGGGCACGGACGGTAGCGGCCAGCGCACCCCCCGGACATGCGGCCCCCTCACGCTGGCCTCGCCTCGAGGGTGTGCTCCCTGGCCGACAACCGCACGCACCCTCGCGGGCATTGACCCTGACGGGACGGCAAGGACGGGCAGCGCAGCCGCCTCGAATCCGGTCTCCCGCTCCACATCCCGAAACGCCAGGGGCCCGCTCGCCGTGGGTCTCTCTCCCTGCCCCGCCAGCCCGGGGTAGGCGGAATCCGGCGATATCGGTTCCTGTGCGGAACTGAAGGCAAAACACCCTGCCTCATCAGCGGGTTACGCGACGTCGGGCCGCGACGTACCTTGAACGTGTGACGTTCGCCGGCGGGGAGGAAGCCCGGTGGTCGAACCAGGAAGTTCCACTCGGAGGCCCCCACGACATGACTCGCCGCCCGCTTCTCTTCACCCTGCTCGCCGCCCTCTCCGGCACCGCCTGCCTCAACACGCCCACCGCCAGCCGGGCCCCCGAGCCAGCCGTGGTCGTCCAGACCGCCCCGGCCGAAGCCGATGTCACGCCCGGCGGCACGCTCAAGTTCACGGCCCAGGTCACCGGCTCGGCCGACACCTCGGTGACCTGGTCGGTCGACGAGGCGAACGGCGGCTCCATCGACGCCAGCGGCCTCTACACGGCCCCGGCCATCGAGGGCACCTATCACGTGACCGCCGAGCACTCGCCCAGCGCCACCACCGCTGCGACCGCCACCCCGCTGGACGTGAACTTCGCCGTCTCGACGAAGAAGGGGCGCGGATCGAGCGTGGTCCATGTCGGGAAGGGCGGAGCCGCGCAAGGGGTGGTGGTGGTGGTGAGCCCGGGCACCGCCACCCTCCCCGCCGGCGGCACGACGACCTTCACCGCGGCCGTCACCGGGACGACGGACACCTCGGTCGCCTGGAGCGTCCAGGAAGCATCGGGCTGCGGCTCGGTCTCGCCGGCCGGCGTCTACACCGCCCCGAGCGTCGCGGGCACCTGCCACGTGGTGGCCGTGAGCCACGCCGACCCGACGAGCAGCGCCTCCGCGGCCGTCACCGTGACCGCCCCGTCTCCGCCGGCGGTCGCCATCTCCATCAGCCCCGCGACGGCGACGCTCGACCCCTGCCAGGGGCAGGTCTTCACCGCCACCGTGACCAACGCCGGCAACACCGCCGTGACGTGGACGGTGGCCGAGGCCGGCGGCGGGACGGTGACGAATGGCGCCTACACGGCCCCGCAGGCGCCCGGCACCTATCACGTGGTGGCGACCAGCGTCGCCGATCCGACCCGGTCGGTGCAGGGGACCGTCACCGTCGGGCCGCAGAGGGTCCTCTCGGTGTCGGTGGCACCGGCGAGCGCGACGGTCCAGGCCAACGGCTCGCTGGCGCTTCTCCGCCACGGTGACGACCACCTGCGGGTCCTTCGCCGCGCAGTAGGCCGGGCGGCCGGGGCCCGTGGCCGGCGGCCCACCGAAGACGGCGAGGCCCCGGTCGCAGGCGCGATCGGGGCCTCGAGCGGATCCCGGAGGCTCGCGTCCTACTTCTTGTTCGGCGGCACCAGGCACCAGATGGCCTGGGAGACGTTGTCCACCGCGTCGCGGGCGTACAACTTGGCGTCGCCCTTGCCGGTGATGTGCCACGCCACGTCGCCGGCCATGGCCTTCTGGCCCGGCTTGCCTCCCGGGGCCTGCGTGTACTTCACCGCGATGCCGCTGTGGAACGGCCCGAACACCGTCCCGCTCCCGGCGTCCTCGAGGAACACCTGCGGGTCCGGATCGACCGCGTCCACCGCCACGAGGCGATAGAAGCCGCTCGGGTTCGGGCCCCCGTCGGTGGAGGAGCCCGGGACGTTGCCGCCGGGGTTCGGGCCAGCCAGGCAGGCCGGGACCGGTGGCGTCGTGTCCTGCCAGGTCTGGGTCGCCGAGGCGCAGGCCTTCTCCCCTTGCGTGTCGGTGAAGCAGGCGCGGATGGTGTCGGTGCCGAGCCCCTCGAGGTGCTGCCGGGCCGTGTAGCTGAAGGAGGCCTGGCCGCTCGAGTCGGTCTTCCCCGAGCCCGTCGCCCCCTGGTTCGGACCGCTGACGACGTCGAAGGCCACGTCGACTCCGGCGACGCCTCCGGCCGAGCCGGCCGCCACCGTGGCCACCACGGCGTGGCCCTGGCCGGGCGTGCCGAGCTCCGTCACGCTGGTCTCGGGCGCCAGCGTGATGCTGGCCACCGTCACGCCCAGGCAGGCCTCCACCGAGCCGGGGCCGCCGCTGTCGACGCCCTCGGCGCGGACGCAGACCTGGTGCGGGCCAGGCGTGAGCCCCTCCAGCCGGTAGCTGAACTGCGCGGAGGCCGGGCCATCGAGCGGCAGCGCCGGCGTGGCGCTGGCCGTGATGTCGAGCGGTGCGCCGCCGTCCACGGTGACGGCCAGGGCCACGAGCTGCGTCACCTGCGCCGTGGTGACGTCGGGAAGATCGGAGAGCGAGGCCAGCCGCTGGCAGGTGCTGCCCGGCGCCCCGCGGGCTACCACGGCGTCGAGGCTCCCGAACCCGCTGGCGTCGTCGTCACACGCGTGATCGCCGAACCCGAAGGCCCGGATCACGACACCCTCCGGGAAGGTGGCGGAGGACACGTTCGGCCCGGCGCCGTTGGCCCCGTTGGCCAGGAACACCAGCGTCTTCCCCGGGCCGGCCCCGGCCAGCGCGCCCGCCGCCTGCAGGCCGGCCGCGAACGAGGTCGAGGTCGAGGTGACGGTGCGCTCGGTGTACTGCGCGACCTTGCCGAGCGTGATCGACCGGAGCACGGTGTCCACGCCCGTGCCGGGCAGGGCGAAGGGCTGGTCGCCGGTGGTGCCGCTCATGTCGGCCTGCGCCGTGGCGCCGTCCGTGGTCGGCCCGCCGCCGAAGATCACCACGCCGGCCTGCGTCACCTTGAGCGGATCGGCCTTGGCGTTGGTCGCCAGGGCGGCCGCGATTCTCGCAGCCCAGGAGGGTCGCCTTGCCGGTGTCGCCCGGATCGCAGACCTCCGCGCTGGCGGCCTGGCTGGCCTGGCTGGCGTCGACCGCGAACACGATCGTGCCGGGAGCGACGGCGCCCGCGTCGACCTCCGCCGTCCCGGCCAGGGTGATCGCTCCCGGTGGCGATGCCACCAGGGCACCATCCGGAGGCGCGTCCACCGTGAGGCGGATCCCGGTCTTCGCCGGCAGCTGGCCCTCGACGCTGAGCAGGGTGGGAGCGGGGGCCCGGGCCTCCGGCTTGCCCGCCGAGCCGCAGCCGGTCGAGAGCGCGACGGGCAGCAGCAACACGGCAGCCACAGAGCATTGATCCTGCTCGAATCTTGGATGACATGGTCGCCTCCAGGCGCACAGGTGACCACCTACGCTAGTCCTCCAGGCGGGCTGATCACAGTCCCCGGACCGGGCCTCACGCTGGTGTGGTGCGCGGGCCGGCGCAGGCCGTCCCGGCCTGCGATCCGGCTGAACTTCCAGTGGATTCGCACCGGGCGACCCAACCGGGTTCTCCGGCGACGGCGGCTTGAGGAGTACGGACCGTGCAGAGGCCTATCGCCTCAGCCCCAACTGGCATTGTCCCGCCCGACACCGGCCGGGTAAATCCTTGGGGCCCCAACCACCCAGGAGGCGGATCAGATGAGAGCGATGACCATGGCAGGAATCGGGCTCGCGACGGTCCTCATGTCCGGCTGCGCCACCGAGTCGTCCCTGAAGCCGCAGTTCGACGCGCTGGGCGACCGGCTGACCAAGGTCGAGAGCCGCCTGAGCGAGCTGGAGAGGAAGTCCGACGCCCAGGCCGCCCAGATGCCGACCGTCAAGGCCGACGCCCAGCGGGCGGAGGACGCGGCCAGGCGGGCCGAGGCGTCAGCGACCGCGGCCGAGGACGCCGCCAAGCGGGCCGAGGCCAGCGCCGCCAAGGCCGCCAAGGCCTTCGAGCTCAAGCAGCGCAAGTAGGCGGGCGCTACCGGCCGACGTCCACCGGGGTGCCGCTCCTCGCCCGGACGGCGGCCTTGAGCTTGCGGGCATCCACGCGGTCGAGCCAGCCGCGGCGCTTGAGCAGTTGCCAGGCGTCGCGGATCAGGTCGACCTGCGCCTCGTCGTCCTGGTGCACCTCGACGAGGACCCGGCCGTCGGCGAGGCCCACCTTGACCGGCTCACGGACCACCCGCACCGGCGTGCCCACCGGCACCAGGCGGTAGAGGATCGGGATGTCCTCGGGGTAGAGCCGGATGCACCCGTGGCTCACCCGCCGGCCCACGCCCCACGGCCGGTTGGTGCCGTGGATGAGGATGGACCCGACGTCGAGCCGGAGCGCGTGGGTGCCGAGCGGGTTGTCGGGCCCGGGCGGCACGGACTCCGGCAGGTCGGGCTCGGCCTGGCGCACCGAGCGTGGAACGTACCAGGTCGGGTCGGTCTCCTTGGCCGTCACGCGGAAGCTCCCCAGCGGCGTGGCGGCTTCGGTGACGCCGATGCCGATGGGGAAGGTGACCAGCCGGGGCTGGCCGCCCTGCTCCACGAGCAGGTAGAGCCGCATCTCGGAGAGGTTCACCAGCAGCGTGCCCGGCTCGACCTCGGGGACGATGAAGGCGGTGGGGAGCACGACGCGCGCCCCCACCGTGGGCACGAAGGGATCCAGCCCGGGGTTGGCCGCCGCGATCTCGCCGAAGCCGAGGTCATAGCGCCGCGCCATCTCGATGAGCGAGTCGCCCTCGGCCACGATGGCGGTGCCGACGGTCCCGACCAGCTGGCCCCCGTGCGGTGGCCCGCCGCCGAGCTCCAGCGACCAGCCCAGCGCCAGCAGGAGGAGGAGGTGCATGCACCTCCTGCATCGCAACCGGGGCGGGCGCCGTCAAGGCGCCGGGCCTGGCCGGCGGCGCTCCCGGTTGCCTCCGCCGCGCGGGCGCCATAGATCGGCAGCCCATGAGGCTGCACCTCGTGGACGGGACCTTCGAGCTCTTCCGGGCCCACTTCTCCCGGCGGCCCGGGCACGCCGGGCCCGACGGCCGCGACCTCAAGGCCACGGTGGGGCTGGCCTCGAGCCTGCTGGCGCTGCTCCACGACCCGGCCGAGGCGGTCACCCACCTGGCCATCGCCTTCGACCACCCCATCCGCTCCTTCCGCAACGACCTCTTCGCCGGCTACAAGACCGAGGAGGGCGTCCCCCCGGAGCTGCTGGCCCAGCTCGACGAGGCGGAGGCGGCGGCGCGGGCGCTCGGCCTGGTGACCTGGCCCATGGCCGAGTTCGAGGCCGACGACGCGCTGGCCACGGCCGCGGCCCGGTTCCGAGGCGAGGTGGAGCAGGTCCGCATCCTCACGCCGGACAAGGACCTGGGCCAGTGCCTCTCCGGCGCCGCCGTGGTGCAGGTGGACCGGGTGCGCGACCAGGTCATCGACGAGGCCGGGCTCCTGGCGCGGCGCGGCCTCCGGCCGGCCAGCGTCCCGGACTTCCTGGCCCTGGTCGGCGACGACGCCGACGGCATCCCCGGCCTGCCCGGCTTCGGCGAGAAGTCCACGGCCGTGCTGCTCGGGGCCTTCGGCCACCTGGAGTCCATCCCCCGCGATCCCGCCGCCTGGCCACCTGGCCTGCGCGGCGCCGACCGGCTCGCCGCGGCGCTCACCGCCGGGTGGGAGGAGGCGCTGCTCTACCGGAGGCTGGCCACGCTGGTCACCACCGTGCCGCTGGCCGAGTCGCTCGACGACCTGCGCTGGCGCGGGCTCCCGCGCGCCGAGTTCGAGGGGTGGTGCGACCGGGTGGGCGCTCACCGCCTGCTGCAGGCGGCCCGGGCCCGCCCATCCCGCTGGGCCTGAGCCGGTCGCCCCGGCCATCCTGCCTGGGCGGTGCCAGCCGCCTCAGCCCGGGACCCAGGGCGTGGGAATCCGGAGCTCGCCGTCGCCCTCCGGGAAGGTCAGCTGCAGGGTGCCTTCGAGCGCGTCGTCGGCCCGCCGGGCCACGGCCTCGCGACCGGGCTCGACCTCGACGCCCCATCCCCGGGCCTGCAGCGAGTCGAGGAGCGAGAGCAGCTGGCGGCCGCTCAGCTCGATGATCATCGAGAGGGACAGGTTGCTGAACATCTTGAAGTCGAGGATGTCGCCGTGGCTCTGGTGGACCGCGTCCTTGCCGTGCTCGATGGCGGTGTCCCGGGGCTCGTGCACCACCACCCGGACGTGGAAGTCCCCGGCTCGCTCGATCTTCTTCCAGTAGGCGCCGAGGTCCCCGGGCATGCCCGGCGATCCGTAGCATGGGGGACGGCCGCCGCGCTCCTCAGTTGCAGCGCAGCAGCGCCTCGGCCAGCTCGCCGGTGAAGGCCGGGTGCAGGGAGGAGACGAAGGCCCAGAGCGCGACCAGCGCCAGCAGCGCCACGATGACCGCCTCGCGGATGGTCCGGGTCACGTGGCGCGCTCCGCCACCACGCCGAGCCTCGCCACCGGGAGCTCGCGGACCGGGAGGTTGAGGATGGCGGCGAGGACGCCGAGGCCGACCGAGATCCACCAGACCACGTCGTAGCTGCCGGTCATGGCGTAGAGGCGCCCTCCGAGCCAGCCGCCGAGGAAGGCGCCGACCTGGTGGAAGAAGAACACCAGGCCGCCGAGCGTGGCCATGTCCTCGACGCCGAACACGCTGGCGATGGTGCCGTTGGTCGGGGGCACCGTCGACAGCCACAGCAGCCCCATGGCGGCGCCGAAGAGCCAGGCCGAGCCCTCGGTCACCGGGGCCAGGACGAAGGCGGCGATGACCAGCGCCCGCAGGCCGTAGATGCCGACCAGCAGCACCGGCTTGTGGACGCGGCCACCCAGGAAGCCCGCCAGCCAGGACCCGGCGATGTTGAAGAGCCCCACCAGGGCGAGGACGATGGCGCCGGTCCTGGCGTCCAGGCCACGATCGATGAGGAAGGCGGGCAGGTGGGTGGCGATGAAGACCACGTGGAAGCCGCAGACGAAGAAGCCGAGGGAGAGCAGCCAGAAGCCGCGGTGGGACAGCGCCTCGGAGAGCACGGCGCGCAGGGGCCGGGGTGGGCGGCGCGAGGCGCCCGCCGCGGGCCGCTCGGTGAGCGCCACCGCCAGCGGCGCCATGAGCACGCCGAGCCCCGCGAACGCCAGGAGGGTGGCGGCGCTGCCGAAGGCCTCGATGGCGGAGAGGGCTCCGGGCAGCATGGCGAACTGCCCGAGCGAGCCCACCGACATGGCGATGCCCATGGCCAGGCTGCGCCGCTCGGGCGGCGTCGACCGGACGATGGCGCCGAAGACGATGGGCATGCTGGTGCCCGAGAGGCCGAGGCCGACGAGCAGCCCCGCCGAGACCGCCAGCATCGGCCCGGTCTGCGACAGGGCCATGAGGACCAGCCCCGCCACGTAGAGGACGCTGCCGGCGAGGATGGCCTTGCCGGCGCCGAACCGGTCGGCCAGCCGCCCGGCGAAGGGCTGGGCCGCGCCCCAGACCAGGTTCTGGAGCGCGATGGCGAAGGCGAAGACCTCCCGCGTCCAGCCATGCTCCCTCGACATGGGCCCCAGGAAGAGGCCGAAGGTGTGGCGGGTGCCGAGGGAGACGGCGAGGAGCGCCGCCCCCGCCCCCAGCACCACCGCCGGCGTCCGCCAGCCGCGCCCGGGAGGCCGGCCCGGGCCGGCCTCGGCGAGGGGGTGGGTGCGGTGGCTGGCCTCCCGGTCCATCCCGGGCACTTACCCGCCCCCGCGGGGACGCGCAACGGATCCGCGGCGCTGCGGGAGACCGTCCGGCGCCCATGAGGGTCCACCCCGTCGCCGGTCGTGGCGCCCGGGCGATGCCCTGGCTACGCTCTGCCCGCGTCTGGAGGGAGCACGCCATGATCGACCCCCCGAAGATCGTCAAGACCGACGCGGTGCAGACCGCCTGCATCCATCTCACCATCCCGCGGGCCGAGATCGGGAACGTCATGGGGCCGGGGATCGGCGAGGTGATGGCGACGCTGCAGGCGCAGGGGATCGCCCCCGCCGGGCCCTGGCTCTCGCACCACCTGAAGTTCGAGCCCGGCACCTTCGACTTCGAGATCTGCGTGCCGGTGACCCGGCCGGTGACACCCGCCGGCCGCGTCAGGCCCGGTTCGCTGCCGGCGGCGACGGTGGCCCGCACCGTCTACCACGGGGGATACGAGGGGCTCGGCGCCGCCTGGCAGGAGCTCGACGCCTGGGTCGCCTCGCAGGGGAAGAAGCCGGGGCCATCGCTCTGGGAGGTCTACCTGACCGACCCGCACGCCAACCCGGACCCGGCCACCTGGCGCACCGAGCTCAACCGGCCCCTGGCCGGGTGACCTGCTCAGTCCTCGAGGAAGCGCACCGTGCCGGTGCCGAACTCGAAGACGGCGCCGACCAGGCGCATCTCGCCGGCCGCGAGCCGGGCGCGCCCCTCCGGCGACTCCAGCATGGTCCTCATGGTCCAGCGGACGTTGGCCTCCACCGCCGCGTGGAGCAGCTGGTCGGGCGGCAGCTCCCGGTCGAGGCCGTCCAGCCCAGGGAGGATGCTCTCCAGCAGCGTCTCGATGCGGCTGCGATGCCGGGTGCCGTGCAGCAGGCTGGCGAGCGCCGCCTGGACCGCGCCGCACCCCTCGTGGCCCATGACCACGAAGAGCGGCGTGTGCAGGTGGGTGCCGGCGTACTGGAGGGTGCCGGCGATGGTGGGGCCGATGACGTTGCCGGCCACGCGGACGATGAAGAGCTCGCCGAAGCCGGCGTCGAACACCAGCTCGGGCGGCACGCGGCTGTCGCTGCAGCCGAGGACGGTGGCGTAGGGCTGCTGGCCCCGGGCCAGCCTGGCCAGCACCTCCTTCTGCACGGTGGGGAAGCGTGCCTTCCCGGCGCGGAAGCGCTGGTTCCCGCGCTTCAGCCGGGCCAGGGCCTGGTCGGCGGTGATCCCCGGCCCGGCGGAGCTCATGACCGGCTCCGGCGGACGTGCGGCGGCTCCCGGCGAGCGGCGCCGCCGCGGGTCCCGGGAGCAGCGAGGTCGGCGTGGCTCATGGCGTCATGATGGCACCCACCCTGGCCCCCTTCAACCGCGGGTGCGCACCCTCCCGCGCCGCCCACCCCCGCGCCGCCCTCGCTGCGCCGCCCGGGGCGGCTGGTTATCGTGGAAGCGGGGAAGGTCTCCATCGCGCAGTCAGCCGGAAGGACCAGATGGGGCGGATCGAGCAGCTCATCTCCGAGTTGAGGCGCCGCCGGGTCTTCCGCGCGCTGCTGGTCTGGGGCATCGCCGCCTTCGCCGTGCTCCAGGTCTACGAGCCGGTGATGCACGGGCTGCACCTGCCCGAGTGGACGCTCAGCCTGGTGGTGGTGCTGCTCGGGCTGGGGTTCCCGGTCACCGCCGCGCTGGCGTGGGTCTTCGACCTCACGGCGAGCGGGATCGAGCGGACGCCCCCGTCGCCGCCCGCGCCGGGCGGCAGCTGGGAGGAGGTGGCCCCGGTCCTGCTGCTCGGCGTCGCCGCCGCGGCGCCGGGGATCGGCTGGGTGCTGCTGCGGCGGGGTGAGGCCGGAGAGGCACCGGCCTGGCTGCTGGGCTGGAGCGTGGTGGCGCTGCTGGTCGCGCTCTTCTTCCTGGCCCTGATGCTGCGCGGGCGGGCCGGCCCGCGGGCGGGCGCCGGCACCGCCGGGGCGGCGTCGGCCGGGCTCCCCGCCGTGGCGGTGCTCCCCTTCGCCGACCTGAGCCAGGAGCGGGATCAGGACTACTTCTGCGACGGCATCGCCGAGGAGCTGCTGGGCGCCCTCTGCGGCCTCTCCGGCCTGCGGGTGGTCTCCCGCAGCTCGTCGTTCCAGTTCAAGGGCCAGGCCATCGACGTCCGCGAGGTGGGCCGGGCGCTCGGCGCCACCACCCTGCTGGAGGGGAGCGTGCGCCGCTCCGGCCGCCGCGTCCGGGTCTCGGCCCGGCTGGTGGACGCGCGCCAGGGCTTCGAGCTCTGGTCGGGGCGGTTCGACCGGGAGGTCGAGGACACCTTCGCGGTCCAGGAGGAGATCGCCCAGGCGGTGGTGCGCGCCATGCAGCTGCGGCTCACCAGCCAGGAGGAGCGCCGGCTGCGCAGGGTGGGCGCCAGCCGCTCCACCCGGAGCGGGGAGGCCTACGACCTCTACCTGCGCGGCCGTCACCAGCTCATGCAGCTCTCGGACCGGCGCCTGCGCGCGGCGCTGGAGTGCTTCCGCCAGGCGGTGGCGCTCGACCCCGGCTTCGCGCAGGCCCACGCCGGCCTGGCCGACGCCACCTTCGTGCTGCTGCAGTGGAACCTGGACCTCGACCACGCCGAGGAGCTCCGCGCCGAGGCGCTGCGGGCCAGCGAGGAGGCGCTGCGCCTCGACCCGGAGCTGGCCGAGGCCCGGCTGGCCCGCGCCAACGTCCTGTCGCTGCTGGGGCGCCACGAGGAGGCCGAGCGGGACTTCCGACTCGCCGTGGCGCTCAACCCGGGCTGGGGCGACGCCTGCTACTTCCATGGCCGGGCGCTCTTCGGGATCGGGAGGTACGACGAGGCGGCCGAGGCCTACGAGGAGGCGGCGCGGCGCAACCCCGACGACTTCGCGGCGCTCTCGATGCTGGAAGGGGCCCACGTGCAGCGCCGGGATCCCGCGGCGGCCCGGGCGGCCGGGAGGCGGGCGCTGGCGGCCGTGGAGCGCCGCCTCCGGCTCGACCCGGACGACGCGCGGGCCCTCTACCTGGGCGCCATCGAGGACGCGGCCTACGGGGACCGGGAGCGGGGCCGGGAGCGGATGGAGCGGGCCGTGAGGCTCGGCGGCGACGACTTCACCGTCCTCTACAACGCCGCCTGCTTCCACGCCCGGCTCGGCCAGGGCGACCGGGCCCTGGAGCTGCTCGACCGCGCCGTCGGCCCGGGCCGTGGCTTCCGCCGCTGGATCGAGAACGACGGCGACCTCGAGCCCTTCCGCGCCGACCGGCGCTTCCAGGCCATCCTGGCCCGGGTGAAGGGATAGCCAGAGCGCCGCCTCGCCGGCCGACCGGGACCGCGTGCCGTGCGTTCAAGGTACGTCCTTGAACCGGCTGGTGATCTTCACGTCACGACCGGGGCGTCAGCGGACGTTGGCACCCAAGCGTTCGTCCGGTGCACCTTGCCGACCTTTACCCACCGACAACATACGGCCCACTGCATTCCTTCCCAGGGGGTCCCGATGCCACGCCGCCTCGCCGCGCCGCACGCCGCATCCCTTCGTCGTGGCGCCTCCGCGCTGCTGGCCGCCGCCCTCTTCGGCGGCGTGGCCCTGCCGGCGGGGGCCCAGATCCCCGGCGAGAACGTCAACATGGTCTCGGGCACCAGCTGGCCCGGCGGCGATCCCTTCCTGCAGCGGCAGAACGAGCCGTCGATCGCCGTCTCCTCGGCCAACCCGCTCCACCTCCTGGCAGGAGCGAACGACTACCGCTCCGTCGACCTGTCGCTGGCGGTCACCAAGATGGCCGGCGACGCCTGGCTGGGCGTCTTCAAGTCCTACGACGGCGGCCAGACCTGGCGCAGCACGCTGATGCCCGGCTACCCGCTGGACGGGTCGCCCGAGGGGCTGGCCTCGCCGCTGCGGGGCTTCACCGCGGCCGCCGATCCGGTGGTGCGGGCCGGCCCGGCCGGGATGCTCTACTTCAGCGGCATCGCCTTCAACCGGGCCACCAACATCGGCCAGGTCTTCGTGTCCCGCTGGTACGACGCCAACGACAAGGAGAACGGCGACGTGGTGGCCGGCCAGGACCCGATCCGCTACCTGGACGCGGCCGTGATCGAGACCGGCACGTCGGGCCAGTTCGTCGACAAGCCCTGGCTGGCGGTGGACGCGCCGCGCGCCGGCGCCGCCACCTGCACCATCCCCGGCAGCGGCGGACGGACCGTCCCGGCCGGCGCGGTCTACTTCACCTACGCGGTCTTCACCGGCTCGAACGAGTCGTCGAGCAAGGTGATGTTCACCCGCTCGCTCGACTGCGGGAAGACCTGGTCCAACCCGACCAAGGTGAGCGAGAGCAACTCGCTGAACCAGGGCGTGGTGCTGGCCGTCGACCCGGTGAGCGGCGCCATCCACATGGTCTGGCGCCGCTTCGCGACCAGCAGCGAGGGGGATGCCATCCTGGCGAGCCGCTCCACCGACGGCGGGAAGACCTTCACCAAGGCGCAGGTGGTGTCGGCCATCACCCCCTTCGACCAGTTCACCACCACCAGCCAGATCCGGATCGAGTCGCTGCCGACCCTCGCCATCTCGGTGTCCGCCGACGGCACCTCCAGCTGGGTCCACGCGGCCTGGGCGCAGCGGGGGCTCTCCGCCAACGGGTCCGCCAGCGACGGGCGGGTGGTCCTCTCCACCTCCGCCGACGGCGTCAGCTGGTCGGCGCCCCGGCCGGTGGACGACCCGCCGCCGAGCGCGCCCCTCAAGGACGGCTTCGGCAACCCCTTCACCCGGGGCCACCAGTTCATGCCGGCGCTCAGCTTCTCGCAGGGGCGGCTGCTGGTCCTCTACTACGACTCGCGGCTCACCCACACCCGCGGCTACTACCTGCCCAACGACCCGTTCGTCCCGGACGGCAGCGGGCGCTTCTACACCGAGTACCGGGCGCCGCGCGGCGAGCTCATCTGGAACCCGGACCTGGTCCACGCCACCGGCATCGACGACTCGCCCTACGCCGACACCCGCACCACCCTCGACGTGCGGGTGGCCCAGGCCGGGGCCGGCCCGTCGCCGGCCTTCTCCTCGGCGCAGGTCTCCCAGTTCCGCTTCGGGACCCGCGGCGACGAGCTGCCCGGGCAGACGGCGCCGGGCTTCGGGGAGACGCTGCAGGTGGTGGGGACCGGTCCCGACGGCCAGCCCGCCATCCAGCTGCTGCAGCAGCTGCAGGTGAACCCGCCCAACCTGCCCATGTTCAAGGCCGGCACGGTCCCCTTCCTCGGGGACTACATCGACATCGCCGGCCTGGCCTTCGTGCCCACGCCGGCCGGCGGGTGGACCTTCGCCACCGCCCCGGTCCCGGCCCCGGTCCACTACGCGGTCTGGACCACCAACCAGGACGTGCGGCCGCCGGCCGACGGCGACTGGACCAACTACCGGCCGATCGGGGCCGCCAGCACCAGCCTCTACGACCCCACGGTGCAGCGGCCGGCCTGCCAGCCCGGGCAGGAGGGGATGCGAAACCAGAACATCTACTCGTCGCGGATCACCGACGGGCTGCTGGTGACCTCACCGCAGAACGTGAAGCCGCTCTCGCCGACCCTGACGCGGGCCTTCGTGGTGGCGGTGGCCAACGCCACCGACCAGGAGCGCGCCGTGCGCCTGCAGGTCGGGTCCCTGGCCGATCCGGCCGGGCTGCCGGCCGGCGTGGCCGCCTCGTTCCGGAACGACGGCGTCTCCCTGACCGCCTTCGACGTGGTCATCCCGGCGCGCTCCTCCATCGCCCGCTCGCTCTTCGTGCGGGTGGCGGACCTGTCCCTCCGGGCCACCACCCTGCGGGTGAGCGCCACCCAGGTCACGGACGATCCCGCCTGCCTGGGGGCCCTGCCGCCGACCTGCCCGCTCGTCCCCGGCGGCCTCTCCGGGAGCGTCATGCTCAACCCGCCCGGCACCGTGCCGGCGACCCTGCAGCAGCCCGAAGGCAGCGAGGTGGACGTGACCCAGCTCGAGGTCTACCCGCCCGCCGCCGGGGCGGCCAGCGTGATCAGCGCCAACGTGACCAGCGCCAACGTCACCTCGGCCAACGTGACCAGCGCCAACGTGACCAGCGCCAACGTCACCTCGGCCAACGTGACCAGCACCCACGTGGCCAACCCGGACCTCGCCAACGTGACCAGCGCCAACGTCACCTCGGCCAACGTGACCAGCGCCAACGTGACCAGCGCCAACGTCACCTCGGCCAACGTGACCAGCGCCAACGTGACCAGCGCGGCGGTGAGCGACGCCAACTACACCGTCACCAACGACGGCAACACCACCCACTCCTACCACGTGCGCGTGGTCGGCTCGGTGACCCCGGGCACGCCGCTGCAGCTCATCCTCAGCAAGCCCTACACCGTCCCGCTGGCCCTGGGCTGCACCCTCTACGAGGAGCCCCGGGCGCAGGTGGTGGCCAACATCGGCGACGTGTCGGGGGCGGTGGTCCCGCCGGCCACCGGCCTCACCGACCCGAACATCCCGGATCCGTCGGCCACCAACGCCACCTTCGCGCTGGCGCCGGGCGAGTCGCTCCAGGTCACCCTCCGCGGCCCCGTCACCACGGCCCAGATGGCCGAGCTGACGACCAGGCTGGCGCCCGCCATCGTGGCGCACGGCGGCGGCTACGCCGTCCCGCTGCTGGTCACCTCGGACGGCAGCTCGCTGTTCGGGACGCCGCCCGCGGTGGGGATCCCCTTCACCGCCAGCGTCCAGCTCCAGGCGGTCGGCGGCACGCCGCCCTACACCTGGTCGGTCGACCCGGCCACGCTGCCCGCCTGGCTCAGCCTCTCCAGCCTCGGCCAGCTGGTCGGCACCCCGACGGTGGCGGGCCCGGTCACCCTCACCGTGACCGTGACCGACGCCTCCACCACGCCGGGCTCCGCCTCCCGCACCATCACCTTCGAGGTGGTGGCGGGCCCGACCAGCACCTCGCTCGGCTCGAGCCGGAACCCGTCCTCGGTCTTCGAGCCGGTGACCCTGACCGCCGTGGTCTCGCCGGCCGCGACCGGGCTCCCGGCGCCGGCCGGCTCGGTCACCTTCCTCGACGGTGACGCGCCGCTCGGGACGGTCCCGCTGGCGAGCGGGTCGGCCAGCCTGACGGTGGCCACCCTCGGCGTCGGCGGCCACGCGCTCGCCGCCCGGTACGGCGGCGACGCGAGCAGTTACCTGCCGAGCCTCTCCAGCCCGCCGATCCTGCAGCAGGTGGGCCTGGATGCCGTGGTGGTCGGCCTCGGGGTCGCGCCCACCAGCCCGCTCCCGGTCTTCGGCCAGCCGGTCTCGCTCACCGCCACCGTGGCGCGCAACCCGGCCTACGCCGGGGCGCCGGTCCCCACCGGGACCGTCACCTTCTTCGACGGCCCCGAGCCGATCGGCCAGGCGGTCCTCTCCGGCGGCATCGCCTCGCTCCAGGTCAACGGCCTCGCCACCGGCGGCCACGTCTTCGTCGCCAGCTACGGCGGCGACGCCACCTCGGCGACCGGCACCTCGACGGGCCAGCCGCTGGTGGTGAACCTGGCGAGCACGTCCACCACGCTCGCCTCCTCCCTCAACCCCTCCAGCGGCGGCCAGGCGGTGACCTTCACGGCGGCCGTCTCCGTCGTCGCCCCGGGCGCCGGCGCGGTGACCGGCACCGTCACCTTCCTCGACGGCGCCACGGTGCTCGGCGCCGGGGCGGTCACCGGGGGCGCCGCCAGCCTCACCACCTCGGCGCTGGCGGTCGGGACCCACGCCATCACCGCGCGGTACGATGGCGGCGGCGGGCTGGCCTCCAGCACCTCCGCGCCCGTGAGCCAGGTGGTGAAGAGCCCCTTCTACGCCTTCACCGGCTTCCTCTCGCCGCTCTCCACGGCCGGCACGCTGGCCAGCCCGACCGTGTCCCCCTCCCAGAACTTCGGCAGCGCCGTCCCCATCAAGTGGCAGCTGAAGGACGGCAGCGGCGCCGTGGTGAGCCGGCTCTCCAGCACCACGCTGCTCAAGGCGGTGCTCAACACGGCCTGCAGCGGCCCGGCGCCGGCCGGGGCCCCCGAGCTGATGCTCTACTCGCCCACCAGCGGCGCCGCCGGCGGCAGCACCTTCCGGTTCAGCACCGACCAGTTCGTCTTCAACTGGGACACCTCCAAGGGGGCCACCAAGGGCTGCTGGGAGATCGTGCTGCTCCTCGACGACGGCAGCCCGTCGAGGGCCACCATCGTCAAGCTGAAGTGAGCCGGGCCGTCGTCGGGCTCCCCCGCCTGCCGCGGAGCCCGACGACGACGTGACGGAGAGGACGACACCTTGGTATAGGGTACGCCGCACCACGGGGGCGGCGCATGACGGGCAGCGATCAGCAGGGCGGCACCGCCGGGGCTCCCATGCCCCCGGACGAGCCTGCACGTCGCCGCTCCGGCTTCCAGGCCTTCGCCAGCGAGCTGCAGCGGCGCCGCGTCCCGCGCGCGGCCGTGGCCTACCTGGTCGCCGCCTTCGGCGCCATGCAGGGCGTGCAGGTGCTGATCGCCGCCTTCGAGCTCCCCAACTGGCTCCTCACGGCGGCGGTGGTCCTGGCCTTCGTCGGCTTCCCGGTCAACCTGGTGCTGGCCTGGTTCGTGGACGTGGTCCCGACCGGTGCTCCGCCCCAGGCGGCGGGCGCGCCGGGCTGGGCGCCGGAGCGCCGCATCGTGCTGCGCAAGCCGACCTGGGCCGCCATCGGCGTCATGTCGGCGGTGGTGATCGGGCTGGCGATCTGGAGGCTCTGGCCGCGGCCCGCCGAGGTGAAGCCGCGGGACGCCGAGGTGGCCTCGCGGACGTCCCAGGCGAAGGCGCAGACCCTGCTGGTGGCCGACTTCGAGAACCGGACCGGCGAGCCGGTCTTCGACGGCACGCTCGAGCCGACGCTGACGCTGGCCATGGAAGGCGCCTCCTTCATCACCACCTTCAACCGGGCCACGGCGCGCCGCATCGCCGACCAGCTCAAGCTGGAGGGGCCGGGGCTGGGCGAGTCGCGCGCCCGGCTGGTGGCCCAGCGCGAGGGGGTGGCGGTGGTCACCTCCGGCGCCATCGAGAAGGCCGGCGCCGGCTACCGGGTCTCGCTCCACGCCGTGGACGCCATCACCGGCAAGGTGGTGGTCGAGGCGGCCGAGGAGGTCGGCGGCAAGGAGGCGGTGCTGGGGGCGGTCATCAAGGTGGCCGCCCGGGCCCGCGCCGCGCTGGGTGACACCGTGCCGGAGGCGGTGCAGCTGGCCGCCAGCGAGACCTTCAGCGCCGCCTCGCTCGAGGCGGCGCATGACTACTCGCAGGGAATGAGCGACCAGCTGGAGGGGCGCTGGGACCAGGCCGTCGCCCACTACCAGGCGGCGCTCGCCCGGGATCCGGGCCTGGGGCGCGCCTACGCCGGCCTGGCGGTCATCGAGAACAACCGGGGACGGCGCGCCGAGGCGGAGCGCAACTTCAAGCTCGCCATGTCGCACGTGGACCGGATGAGCGACCGCGAGAAGTACCGGACCCGCGGCGCCTACTACCTGGTGGTGGACCGCGACGCCGACCGGGCCATCGAGGCCCTCTCGCAGCTGGTGAAGCTGTACCCGGCCGACAACGCCGGCCTGGCCAACCTGGCGGTGGCCTACCAGCTCAAGCGCGACTTCCTCCGCGCGCTGGAGGAGGGGCGCAAGGCCATCGCCATCTACCCGCGCAACGTGGCGCAGCGGAACAACGTGGGGCTCTTCGCCATGTACGCCGGGGACTTCGAGGCCGCCATCCAGGAGCAGCGGGCGGTGCTGGAGGCCAAGCCCGGCTTCGTCAACGGCGCCATCGGCCTGGCCCTGGCCCAGGCCGCCAGCGGGCGGCGCGACGACGCCGTGGCCACCTGGAAGGGCGTGCAGGCCACCGGGCCGGCCGGGGCCTCCGCCGCGGCCGAGGGGCTGGCCGACCTGGCGGTGGCCGAGGGGCGCCTGGCCGACGCGCGCGCCTCCCTCGAGCCCGGGATCGACGCCGACCTGGCCGCCAAGGACCCCGACGCCGCGGCACGCAAGCTGGTCATGCTCGCCGAGATCCACCTGGCCACGAGGCAGCCGGCCCGGGCCGCGGCCGCCGCGACCCGGGCGCGCCAGCTGAGCGACGGGGAGTACGTCCGCTTCCTGGCGGCCCGCGTGCTGGCCTCGGCCGGTGGGGAAGCGGCTGCTCGCGCGGTCGCCGGCGAGCTCGATGCCAGGCTCTCCGCCGAGCCGCGGATGTACGCCGCCATCCTGCGCGGCGACCTCGAGCTGCGCCGGCGGCGCTTCCCGGACGCCATCGCCCAGTACAAGGAGGCGGTCACCCGGGTGGATGGCTGGGTGGCGCGGGCCGCCCTGGCCCACGCCTACCTCGAGGCCGGCGCCTTCACCGAGGCCCACGGCGAGCTGGAGCGGTGCGTGGCGCGCAAGGGCGAGGCCACCGATCTCTTCCTCGACGTGGTCCCCACCTGGCGCGCCTACCCACCCGTGCTCTTCGACCTGGCGCGCGCGCTGGACGGCCTGCGCAGCCCGGCCGCCGCCGAGGCGTGGCGGGCCTTCCTGGCCACCAAGCGCGGGGACGAGGACCCGCTGGTCGCCGAGGCGCGCCGGAAGGCTGGGCGGACCTGACCTCGAGGGGGTGCCCCCTCGAGCCACCCGGCGCTCCTCGACCGGAGGCGTCGCTCAGTCCGACAGGCCCGGCCGGTCCTGGACCGACATCATGGTGGCCTGCATCAGGACCACCGTCCGGCGCTCGCCCGCGCGGATCGCCTCCACCTCCCCGCTGCAGACGGTCACCGTCCGCCCCGGCTTCACCACCCGGCCGGTGGCGATGAAGAGCTCGCCCTGGCCCGGCGCCAGCAGGTTGACCTTGAACTCGATGGTGAGCACGGCGGCGCCGGCGGGCATGAGCGAGAGCGCCGCGTAGCCGCAGGCCGTGTCCACCACCGCGGTGGAGACGCCGGCGTGCAGGAAGCCGTGCTGCTGCGCGAGCTCGGGACGGAACGGCAGGTCGATCTCGACCTCGCCCGGCACCACCCGCACCAGGGTCGCGCCCAGCGTGGCCAGGGCCCGTTGGCGGTCGAAGCTGCGGCGGACGCGGGACGCCCGGGCCATGCCGTCCCCGCCCTCGGTCCCGGGCCGGCTGCATCCTCCGCCGGGCGCGGGCGCACCGTCAGGTGCGCAGCTCGGCCGTGGCCTGCGGCGCGTCCGGACCGAGGCGTGCCGTGTCGAAGAGGAACCCACCCAGCAGGGCGATCGAGGTGGCCACCACCACCACCATTCCGAGTGGGCTCTTGCGGGACCTGGCGCGATTGAAGCTCGGGGTGTTCGACATGGTCGGCCTCCTCGGGGGCCGGCCGCCACGGTGGCTCGGCCTCCCGGAGTCGAGAACCAGCTCGCGGCCTCCTGTGACGTCAGCTCTCGCCGAGCAGGCCACAGGTCCGCGCGATGATGGCCAGCTTGGCCTTGAGCCGCTCGAAGCGCTTGCGCAGCGCGGCAAGGCTGGCGTCGTCGTCGGGCTCGCCCATGGCCACGGCCACCTCCCGCCAGGAGAGGCCGCGGTCGACGCGGAGCACGAGGAGCGAATGCTCCTCCGGGGTGAGGAAGGCGCGCAGCTGGTCCAGCTCGGCCTCGCGCCGCTCCAGGTCGAGGCGGGAGGACGAGAGCACGGCCGCCGCCAGCTTCGAGGCGACGCTCCGCTGGAGCTTCCGGCGCCGGCGGTGCCAGGGATCGCGGAAGAGTCGTCCGGCGGCGTTCCAGGCCACGCTGTAGGCCCAGGCCCGGGCGCTGGCCCGCCCCTCCCAGGTCGGGAAGCCTCGCCAGACGTTCTCGCTGAAGAGGGCGAAGGCATCCTCGGCCTTCTCGCCATCCTTCACCACGGCCCGGAGATAGCCGAGCACCTGGGGGCCATAGCCCTCGATCAGGGCGGTGGTTGCCGACTTGAAGTCGCGCCTCGCCACGGCCTCGGCGACGCGGGCCTCGACCTCGAGGCTCTCTGCCGCAGCGGCGTTCTCCCTTGCGGCGGTCACGCCCGTCCCCCTCGGGCTGATCCCTCGTCCACCAGCTGGTGTTCGAGGACTTGACCAGTCGGCATCAGGCGCCGCCCCGCCTCGATGGCGGCGCCGGCGAGGAGCAGCAGGCTCACCAGGATCGCGAGCAAGGACTTGAGGAAGCGCCACGGCGACCATCTCCAATCGGACATGTGGATGGCGATCATGGAAGACCCCCCGGCCTGATGTTGAGAGCCAGCTGGCCCTCGGGCTGTGACGCGTCCAGCGGCCGCCCTGAGGTCGCCCCTCGATCGGGGCATCCCCATCGCGGGGTTGTGACCGGCGCGCGTGCGACTGTACCCTGCGTAAAATACCGGAGGTCCCGGTGGGACGCTCGCCAGGAACCGGCGCGACCAGCGCGGAGGTCGGCCGGCTGAGGCCAGGGGAGCTGACGGCGCTGCTCGCGCAGCTGGCCGAGGCGCCGCCCGCCGACCTCCGTCGACGCGGCCCCGGGCCGGGCGACACGCTGGGCCGGTTCAGGCTGGACCGGGAGATCGGCCGGGGGGGCTTCGGCCGCGTCTTCCAGGCCACCGACCTGGAGCTGGGCCGGGAGGTGGCGCTCAAGCTGATCCGCCCGGACTGCGGCGGGGCCACGCCACCAGACGAGTGGATCCGGCGTGAGGCCGAGGCGGCCGCCCACCTGAGGCATCGCGGCATCGTCACGCTCCACGACGCCGGGCACTTCGAGGGAGGGGCCTACCTGGTCTACGAGCTGCTCCACGGCGAGACGCTGGCCGACCGGCTCCTCGGCCGGAGCCTCCCGCGCGGCGAGGCCCGCCACGTCCTCACCGAGGTCGCCCTGGCCCTGGCCCACGCCCACGCGGCCGGCGTCATCCACCGCGACGTGAAGCCGGCCAACATCTTCCTGGAGACGGACGGTGGCGTGAAGCTGCTCGACCTGGGGCTGGCCCAGGTGGCGGGGGCCATCGGCCTGGCCGCCGGGTCGCCGCACTTCATGGCGCCGGAGCAGGGGCGCGGGGCGCCGGCCGACGCCCGCGCCGACGTCTACGCCTGGGGCAGGCTGGCCGGGCTGCTCCTCGACGGGGAGCTGCCCGAGGCGCCGCCGGCGCGGTCCGCCCGGATCCAGCCGCGGACGCTGCGCGGCCTCGCCGACGCCGCCTGCGCCCCGGATCCGGCCCTCCGCCCCCGCGACGCCGGCGCCCTGGTGGCCGCGCTCCAGGCCATCGAGCGCCGACGCCATCGCCTCCGCCTCGCCGGCTCGGTCCTCGCGGTCACGGCGCTGGCGATGCTGCCGGCCCTGCCGGGCCTGCTCCGCCCGAAGTCGCCGCCGCCGCCCCCGCTCCGGGTCGCCGTCGCCGACCTGGAGCGGGGCGAAGCGGACGCTGCGCTCGATGGCCTCTCCGAGCACTTCATGCTCGCGCTGCAGGCGGCGCCGGGCGTGGAGGTGATCGACCGGGGCCGGATCCTCCGCGTCCTGCGCGCCTCCGGGAAGCCGGCCGGCCCCCGGCTCGACGCCGGCGCCGTGGCGTTCGCGGCGGAGCAGGCCGGCGGCGCCGCCGTGCTGGTCCCGTCGGCGCGGCGGAGCGGGGAGCTCATCGCGCTCACGCTCGAGGCCCAGGAGCCGGGCACGCGCGAGGTGCTGGCCAGCGCCACCGAGCGGGTGTCGGCTCGCGACGAGGTGCTGGTGCCGGCCGTGAGCTGGGTGGTCGGCCGGGTCGTCGAGTCCCTGGAGGCGCACCAGCGGCAGCCGCAGGCCTCCGCGCTGGCCCTCGACCAATCCGTCACCGCCAGCCTGGAAGCCCACCGGCGCTACACCGCCGGCCGGCTCTGCGAGGAGGCGCCCTCGCACGGCGACAGCTGGAGCCGGCCCGACTGCGCGAGCCACTACCGCGAGGCCCTGGCCTTCAATCCCGACTACCCGCTGGCCCACTTCGCGCTGGCTCGCGAGGCGGTGCTGGCCGGCCGGTCCACCGACGACCTCCAGTCCGTGCTCCGCCCCGCCCTGGCGCGATTGGAGCGGGTGCCGCCCCGGGAGCGCGCCCAGCTGCTGGCCTGGCAGGCCGACCTGGATGGGAGGCCGGAGGAGGCCGTCGCCATCCTGCGCCGCGCCCAGGCCGACTGGAGCGACGACGCACGGCTGGCCTTCGCCCTGGGGGAGCTGCTGGAGAGCCAGGGGCGGCTCTCCGAGGCGGTGACGCCGCTGGAGCGGGCCCTCGAGCTCGATCCGGGGTTCGAGGCCGCCGGCGAGAAGCTGGCCTGGGTGCTCGGCCGGCTCGACCGCGTCGAGGCACTGCTCCGGCTGGCCGACCGGATGGCCGCCCTGCCGCCGTACCCGGGCATGCTCCACGCCGAGATCCAGGCGCGTGGATGGGCCGGCGACGTCGAGGGGGCGCTCCGGGTGGCCCGGAAGGCCGCCCCCGGCAGCGGCGCGGCCCGGGAGGATCTCCTCGAGGCGCTGGTGGCCTCGGGCCGGCTCGGGGAGGCCGCGGCGCTGCTGGGGGAGGCGGCGCGAAAGCCCGGGAGCGACGACGAGCGCCGGCTGGCCGCCATCCGGCTGCTGGGAGGCCGGCGCCGCGAGGCGCTCTCCGTCCTCGACCGGCCCCTTCCCGCCGACGCCGGGCCGCAGGAGCGGTTCATCGCGGGCGCGCGCCGGGCCTGGCGGCTGGCCGAGTGCCGCGACGGCCCCGCCATCGCGCGCATCGCCGAGGAGGTCCGCCCCCACTCGCCCGAGCTGGCGGCGTCGCTGGCCCCGGTCATGGCCTACGCCGGCGCCATCGAACCGGCGCTGGCGCTGGCGCCGCGCATGGCCGGCCAGCCCGGGACCCGGCGGCTCCTCGATGCCCTGGTGACCTGGCGCCAGCGCGGGGCCGCCGCGGCGCTGCCGGAGCTGCGCTGGGCGGCCGCCGGCGAAGGGCTGGAGGTCACCGAGGTCTTCCCGCCCGAGGCACCGGCCTGGCTGGCGGCCGAGTGCGCCATCGAGGCCGGGCCGCCAGGGCCGGCGCTGGCCGACCTGCGCCGCTTCCAGCGGGCCTACCGGCCGCTCGGCCCGTGGCGGACCTGGGCCTATCCGCGCAGCCTGCTGCTCGAGGCGCGGCTGCTCGACAAGCTCGGCCGGCGCGACGAGGCGCGCCACGCGCTCTCCCGGCTCGAGGCGCTCTGGGCCCATGCCGATCCAGGCCTGCCGTTGCTGGCCGAGGCGAAGGCGCTGCGGCGCCAGCTCGGGCCGGGCGGCCAGGGTTCAGCACCGGTCGCCGTCCGGCGACCGGAACCCCAGGGAGGCGCGCGATGAGCAAGGCAGAGCAGTTCATGACGCGATCAGGAGCATGGCGTTGAGCCCGTCAGGCGATGCGAGAGTCAGTCACGTGAATCGGCAGATACTCGACGAAGGCTCATGGCGGCGTTCTCCGGCGCGGGCGACGGCGCCTGGGCCTCGGGTGCCGACCCGTGGATCGCTCGGCCCTCCGGGCGTGGCCCCTGGGACGCCCAAGGCTCATGAGCGCAATGCCCTCGACGGGCACTCCGGACATGATCGTCGCTCGTGCTCGCAGTGCCGACCTACCCCGAGGTCGGACTAGTCTGCCCGACCGTGCCCATCCGCTCACACCGCGTCCTCCTGGTGAGCCACGACGGCGACGAGCACGCGCTCGCCGTGGCGCTCCACCTCGTCAAGCTGCGGCGTCGAGCCGGTGCTGCTCGACCTCTCCCGCCTGCCCGCCTCTGGACTGACGGTCCAGGTCGGCGGCGGGAGGCCGGGCCGCTGGGTCCTCGGCTCGGCCCTCGGGCCGGTCGATCCGGCCGACGCCGTGGCGGTCTGGTGGCGCCGGCCGCGGCGGCCCGAGGCGCCGGCGGCGCTCGACGCAGGCCAGCAGCGGCTCTTCGATGGCGAGTGGCGCCACGCCATCGACGGCCTGGTCCAGGCCGTGCCCGGCTTCTGGGTCAACGACCCGGCGCGCGACGAGGCGGCCCGGATGAAGCTGCTCCAGCTCGAGGCGGCCCGCCGGGCCGGCCTGCCCGTGCCGCGGACGCTGGTCACCAGCTCCCTCGCCGAGGCGCGCCGCTTCCTGGCCGGCTGCCGCCGCGGCGCCGTCGTCAAGTCGCTCTCCTCCTTCAAGGAGGGGGGCCTGACCCGCCGCACCGGCCCGCGCGACCCGGCGCTGCCGGCGCGGCTGGCGGCCGGCCCGGCCATCCTGCAGGAGCGGGTGGACGGGCTCGACGTGCGGGTGACGGCGGTGGGGCGGCGGCTCTTCGCCGTGGCCACCGACGCCCGGGCCGGCGGCAACCCCGACGACGTGCGCGCCGACTGGTGGAAGGCGGTCGCATCCTCCCGGCCCATCGAGCTCCCCGCCGCGCTGGCCCGCCGGCTCCTCGCCCTGCAGCGCCGGCTCGGGCTCGCCTACGGCGCCATCGACCTGCGCCGGCGGCGCGACGGCGGCTGGGCCTTCCTGGAGGTCAACCCGGCCGGCCAGTGGCTCCAGTTCGAGGCGGCCACCGGCCTGCCCATCACCGCGTCGCTGGCCGCGCTGCTGGCGCGCGGCGGGAAGGACCGCGCCAGGCCCGTTCACTCACAGGCGTAGTGGCCCGGGGCCGTGCGGTGGCACAGATCGGGCGCCCCTTCGCGATCCCAGAGCTCGGCGAGGCCGACCCGGCGGACGAACCCGGGGAACTCCGGTGAGGCCCGGGTGGCGCGCCCGTAGCGGCCCCAGATGGTGTTGAAGACCATCGCCTCGTTGGCGGTGGGCGCGGCCTGGATGACCTCCAGGGCCTGGCTGGCGCGGCCCAGCCGCAGCAGGGCGTAGGGTGCCGCGCCCGCCACCACCCGGGGCCGGGTGGCGAGATAGGCCTCGACCCGCGCCAGCGTCACGTCACGTGCGGCGGGGTCGCCGAAGGCGCCTCGGGCCAGCAGGGCCGCGGTGCCGGGCGGGAGGTCGGTGGTGAGCCGCTCCAGGCCGGCGGCCAGCAGGCGTCCGGCCTCGGCGCGCTGGCCCCGGGCGTCGGCCACCGCCGAGAGCCCCAGGCCGACGTAGGTGAGGCCGAGATCCTGCGCACGCCGCATCAGGCGCTCGGCCAGCTCCAGGTCGCCGTCGATGAGGGCGTTCTGGCCGCGCCACATGAGGGCGTTGGGCAGGATGGGATCGATGGCGAGGACCCGGTCCAGCACCTCGGTGCCGCGGCGCAGGTAGCCGGTCTCGGTCAGCGTGGCCGCGTACCAGAAGTTGGCGGTGACGTCGTCGGGCTCGAGCGCCAGGGCCTGCCGCAGGGCCGCCAGCGCCTCCAGGTGGCGCCGGCGCTGGCTCAGGACCAGCCCCAGCACGGCGTGGGGCTCGGCCAGGGACGGGTCGAGGGCGCTGGCGCGCCGGGCGTGGGCCTCGGCCGCCGCCTGGGCCGCCTCCGCCTCGCCGGTGACGTAGGCGGGCAGCAGCGCCTGGAGCGTCGCGAGTCGCGAGTGGGCGCGGGCGTAGCCGGGGTCGAGCGCGATGGCCTGCTCGACCTGCGCGATGGCGTCGTGGAAGCGGTCGCCGTCGCGGCGGTTGAAGATGGCGGTGGCCTGCAGGTAGAGGGCGTAGGCCTCCGGGTTCCTGGTGGCCACCGGCACCAGCCGGGCCTGCTGTCCCCCCTGCAGCACCACCTGGAGCTCGCCGGTGAGGTCGCGGGCGATCCGCTCCTGCAGCTCGAAGACGTCGGTCAGCTCGCCGTCGTAGCTCTTCGACCAGCGGTGGAAGCCGTCGCTGGCCTGGACGAGCTGGGCGGTGATGCGCACCTTGTTCCCCTGCTTGCGGACGGAGCCCTCCAGCACGTTGGCGACGCCCAGGGTCTGCCCGATGGTGCGCAGGTCCTCGTTCTTCCCCTTGTAGTGGAAGGACGAGGTCCGCCCGGCCACCTTCAGCCCCTTCACGCGGGCCAGGGCGTCGAGGATCTCCTCGGCGATGCCGTCGGCGAAGTACTCCTGGTCCTTCCCGGGGCTGAGATCCGCGAAGGCCAGCACGGCGATGCTGGGTGGACCGGACGGCGCGGCGGTGGCCGGAGCCGCGGCCCGCGGCTGCTTCCAGAAGTACCAGCCGACCCCGGGGGCGCCGAGCAGGACCCCGAGCGCCACCAGCAGCAGCACGCGCCGCCCGGGCGGCCTCGGCAGCGTGGCCTCGATGCGGCCGGCGCGGAGGTCGAAGACCCAGGCCAGCACCAGCGTGACGGGGAAGCCGAGGCCGAGGGCCACCACGGTGGCGCCCAGCACCCACTCCGGCAGGCGCAGGCCGTGCATGACCGGCTCGGCCACCTGCAGGATGGCGAAGGAGACGATGCCGTAGCCGACCAGGGCGCGGAAGACGCGCCGCTGCTTCATCTCCTCGAGCCAGCTGCCGGCCATCGGCGGATACTACACGCCGCCGAGAGCCGCCGCCTCCGCGGCGGTCCGGATGCGGGCCAGGGGTTCCTCGACGCCCGGGGGACGGTCCTCAGTCTGACGTGGCGCTGACCGCGCTCAGGTAGGGCAGCCCGTCCATGCGCTGCACCTCGAAGTAGCCGTGGCGCTCGCCCCACTCTGCCCATGGCACCGTGTCGCCGCGGATCCACACCACCGAGTGGCCGGGGCTGCCGAGGTGGCGGCGCTGCTTCCGGCACCACGCGAAGCGCGCCAGGGGATTCCACGCCGAGCCGAAGAGCCGGCTGCGGATCGACACGATGAGCTCTGAGACGGTCATGGTCACCAACTCGCTTTCCAGGAGGTGGAGTCTGGGCTCCGGGTGTCACCGGGCGCACCGCGCCTTCGCGTCTTCGGGGTTGCCCCGGATGGGAGCGCCGCCACGCGGCACCGCCCGGCGGCGGGGCGGCGCGGCTGCTATAACGACCCGGAGAGCCAGCCCCACCCATCGCCCCCGATGACGCGCTGACATCCCTCGGGGAGGCTGCGTGATCGGTGCGTCGAAGCTCGACTCGGTGTTCTTCGGCTCGGCCCGAGCCCGGCGAGCCACTCCGAGCCCTCCGTTCCGGGACGAGCTGCTCAGCGTCGAGCGGCTCGACGAGCGGGCCCGCTCGCTGGCGGCGCGCTTCACCGTGGACCCGTCGGGGCGGGCGGCGCGGAGCGTCTTCCCCCGGTTCGACGACAACGTCCGGACCCTGCGCGACGCCTACCGCACCCTCGCCGACGACGTGCACCGCGGCGAGTTCGTGACCGCCGCGGCCGAGTGGATCCTCGACAACTACCACCTGGTGGCCACGGAGATCCGCGACGTCCGCCAGAACCTGCCGCGCGGCTACTACCGGGAGCTGCCCAAGCTGGCGGGGCGGGACCAGGCGGGGACCGCCCGGGTCTACGCGCTGGCGGTGGAGCTGATCCGCTACAGCGACAGCCGCCTCGACCGCGCCCGGCTGGTTCGCTGGCTCGACGCCTTCCAGGCCGTCGCCCCGCTCACCATCGGCGAGCTCTGGGCCTGGCCGAGCATGCTGAAGCTGGCGCTGGTCGAGAACCTGCGCCGCCTCGCCGACGAGACCCTGGCCGCCCACGCCGCCCGGCGCGCCGCCGACGCCTACGTGGCGCGGATCGACGCCGCCGGGAAGGGGCTGCCCCCGCCGCTGCCAGGCCAGCTGCACCCGGCGCTGGTGGTGCAGCTCCTCCAGCGCGTGCGCGAGTACGGGCCTCGCCTGGCGACGGTCCGGAGCAGCCTCGATGCGCACCTGGCGGAGCGCCAGGCCACCGCCGACGAGACCATCCGGGCCGAGCACCAGCGCGAGGCGGCCGCCCAGGTCTCGGTCGCCAACGTCGTCACCAGCCTCCGGCTCTGCTCGGCGCTCGACTGGACCCAGTACGTGGAGTCGGTGAGCCTGGTCGAGCGGGTGCTGCAGCGAGACCCGGCGGGCGTGCACGGGCGCATGGAGTTCCTCACGCGCGATCGCTACCGGCAGGCGGTCGAGGAGCTGGCCGATCGGACCGGGGAGGCCCAGGTGCGCGTCGCCCTGCGGGCGGTGGAGAGCGCCCGGGCGGCCGCGGAGGCCGAGGGCACGGCCGTGCGCGCCGCGCACGTCGGACACCACCTCATCGGCAAGGGGCGCCGGGAGCTCGAGGCCGACGTGGCCTGGCGTCCCCGGCCCGGGCAGCGCCTGCGCCGGTTCGCCTTCGCGCATGCCACGGCGGCGTACCTCGGGTCGATCGCGCTGGCGACCGCGGCCCTGGCCGGGGTCGGGGCCGCCTACGCCCGCCACGCCGGCGCCACCACCTGGATGCTGGTGGGCGTGACGCTCCTCCTCGTCCTGCCCGCCAGCGAGGTGGCCATCGCCATGGTGCAGCGGCTGGCGGCGCGCTTCGTGCCGCCCCGGCGCCTGCCGCGCCTGGACCTCTCGGCCGGGATCCCCGAGGAGTCGCGGACCCTGGTGGTGGTCCCCACCCTGCTCACCAGCGTCGAGGGCGTCGAGGCCCAGCTCGAGCACCTCGAGGTCCTGGCGTTCGGCAACGTCGACCCCCACGTCCACTTCGCCATCCTCGGCGACTTCACCGACGCCACGGCCCGCGACATGCCCGGCGACGCCGCCATCCTGGCCGCGGCGAGGGGCGGGATCGAGGCGCTCAACGCCCGCCTCGGCGACGGCCGGGGCGACCGGTTCTTCCTGCTCCACCGCGCGCGGCAGTGGAACCAGGGGGAACGCGCCTGGATGGGGTGGGAGCGGAAGCGCGGCAAGCTGGAGGAGCTGAACCGGCTGCTGCGCGGCGCCACCGACACCAGCTACGACGTCCAGGTCGGCGAGCTGGGCGTCCTCCCGCGGGTGCGCTACTGCATCACCCTCGACGCCGACACCCGCCTGCCTCGCGACGGCGCCAGGAAGCTGGTCGGCGTCGCCTCCCACCCGCTCAACCGCCCCGTCTTCGACGCGCGCTCCGGCCGGGTCACCGAGGGCTACGGCATCCTGCAGCCACGCGTCAGCGTCACCACCGCCAGCGCCGCCGGGTCGCGCTTCGCCCGGATCTTCGCCGGGGACACCGGCGTGGACCCCTACACCACCGCGGTCTCGGACACCTACCAGGACCTCTTCGGCGAGGGGAGCTTCACCGGCAAGGGGCTCTACGACGTCGACGCCTTCACCTCGGCGCTGGAGGGGCGGGTCCCCGACAACATGCTCCTCTCGCACGACCTCTTCGAGGGGCTCCACGCCCGCACCGGCCTGGTGACGGACGTCGAGGTCGTCGACGACTACCCGTCGAGCGTGCTGGCCCACTCGCGCCGCCAGCACCGCTGGACGCGCGGCGACTGGCAGATCCTCGGCTGGCTCCTCCCCTTCGTGGCCACCCGCGCCGGCCTGGCGCGCAACCGCCTCCCCCTCATCGCCCGCTGGAAGATCCTCGACAACCTGCGGCGGGCCCTGGTGGCGCCGGTCACGGTGGCGCTGCTCCTCCTCGGCTGGACCGTGCTCCCGGGCCGCCCGGCCGTCTGGACCGCCCTCGCCCTCTCCGCCCTCGCCTTCCCGCTCCTCATGCTCGGGCTCCAGGCCCTGGCCGGCCCGAGGCCGCGCCAGCCGCTGCGAGCCTTCCTGCGGGGGCTGGTGGAGGACGGCACGGGCGCCGCCACCCGCGTCCTGCTGCAGCTCGCCTTCCTCGCCAACCAGGCCTGGGCCATGGCCCACGCCATCGCCATCACCATGGTCCGGCTCTCCATCACCCGCCGCCGCCTGCTCGAGTGGGAGACCGCCGCGGCCAGCGCCGCGCGCGGCGTCGGCCTGAAGCGGGGGGCGGGCGCCCGGTCCTTCCTGCTGGAGATGGCGGCCAGCCCCGCCATCGCGCTGGCCGGCCTGATGCTGGTCGCGACGGCTCGCCCGGACGCCCTCGTCGTGGCGGCCCCCATCCTGGCGCTCTGGGCGCTCGCCCCGCTCATCGCCCATCGCCTCTCCCAGCCCATGGCGGAGCGCAACCTCGAGCTGGGCGCGGAGGATCGGGAGTTCCTCCTCGGCGTGGCCCGGGCGACCTGGACCTGGTTCGAGGCCTTCATGGGGCCGGAGGACCACTTCCTGCCCGCCGACAACGTGCAGGACGCGCCCGCCAGGATCGCGCACCGGACCTCGCCCACCAACATCGGCATGGGGCTCCTCTCCACCCTGGCCGCCCACGACCTCGGCCTCATCCAGGCCGGCGAGCTCGTCGAGCGGGTCGACGCCACCCTGACCACGATGGAGGGGCTGGAGCGGCTGGAGGGGCACCTGTTCAACTGGTACGACACGGTGAGCCTCGCGCCGCTCCCGCCGCGGTACGTCTCGACCGTCGACAGCGGCAACCTGGCCGGCGCGCTCATCGCCGTCTCCGAGGGGCTGCGCCAGCTGGGGCGGGAGCGGCCGGCGGGAGCGGCGGGATCCGCCGGGCTGGGCGAGCGGCTGGAGGGGCTGGCGCGGCGCGCGGCGGCCTTCGCCGACGCCATGAGCTTCCGCTTCCTCTACGACCCGCAGCGAAACCTGCTCGCCATCGGGTACCGGGCCGCGGACGCGGAGGGGCCGGGCGGGCTGGATCCGTCGCACTACGACCTGCTCGCCTCCGAGGCGCGCCTGGCCAGCTTCATCGCCATCGCCAGGGGCGAGCTGCCCGAGAAGCACTGGTTCCACCTGGGCCGGGCCGTCACCAGCGTGCACGGGAACCCCGCGCTGCTCTCGTGGAGCGCCACCCTCTTCGAGTACCTCATGCCGTTGCTGCTCATGCGCAGCTACCCGGACACGCTGCTCGACGAGAGCTGCCGGATGGCGGTGCGCCGCCAGCGCGACTACGCCGGGGAGCGCGGCGTGCCGTGGGGCATCTCGGAGTCCGCCTACGACCTCGTCGATCACCTCGGCAACTACCAGTACAAGGCGTTCGGCGTCCCGGGCCTGGGGATGAAGCGGGGGCTGGCCGACGAGCTGGTGGTGGCGCCGTACGCGACCGCGCTCGCCGCGCTGGTCCACCCGACCGGGGCGGCGGCCAACCTGCGCCGGCTCGCCCGGGACGGCCTCCTCGGCGCCCACGGCTTCTACGAGGCCATCGACTACACGCCACGGCGGCCGGAGGAGGCCGGGGCGGACGCCCCGGCTCCCGGCCGCACCTCGGGCACGGTGGTGCGCAGCTGGTTCGCCCACCACCAGGGGATGACGCTCACGGCCCTGGCCGGCGCCCTCACCGGGCAGCGGATGGTGGAGCGCTTCCACTCCGATCCGCGCGTCCAGGCGACGGAGCTGCTCCTCCAGGAGCGGGTGCCGCGCCACGCCGCCATCATCCGGCCCCGGCCCGACGAGGACCTGCGGGTCGCCACCCCCGTCCCCCCGGCGGCGGTCCGCCGCTTCCGGTCGCCCCACACCGCGTTCCCCCACGCGCAGTTCCTGTCGAACGGCCACTACACGGCGGTGGTCACCAACGCCGGCGGCGGCACCAGCTTCTGCCGAGGGCGGGCCGTCACCCGGTGGCGCCAGGACCCGACCCGCGATCCCGGCGGCCAGTACCTCTACCTGCGCGACGTCCGGAGCGGCCGGGTCTGGTCGCCGACCCACCACCCCACCGGGCGTGACGCCAGCGACGACCTGGTGGTGTTCACCATGGAGAAGGCCAGCTTCCAGCGCCGGGACGACGAGATCGGGACGCGGCTCGACATCGCCGTCTCCCCCGAGGACGACGTCGAGGTGCGCCGGCTCGAGGTGACCAACCACGGCGATCGGGTTCGCGAGCTGGAGATCACCAGCTACGCCGAGATCGTCCTGGCCTCCAGCGCCGACGACCTCGCCCACCCGGCCTTCGGCAAGCTCTTCCTGGAGTCGGAGTACCTGGCCGAGAGCAACGCCCTGCTCTGCCGGCGGCGGCCGCGGGCCCCGGACGACGCCGAGCTCTTCGCCGTGCACGTCATCGGCCAGGAGGGCCGGACCCAGGGGCCGGTGGAGTGGGAGTGCGATCGCGGCCGCTTCCTGGGCCGGGGTCGCGGCCCCGGGGATCCGCAGGCGCTCGACGGGCGCACGCTCACCGGCACCACCGGCGTCCTGCTCGATCCCATCGTGAGCCTGCGACAGCGCGTTCGCCTCGCGCCGGGCGGCGTGGTGCGCCTCTCCTTCACCACCGGGATGGCCTCGAGCCGGGAGACGGCCCTCGCCCTGGCGCAGCGCTACCACGACCCGGCCGCCACGGCCCGGACCTTCGCGCTGGCCTTCGCCCACGCCAGGAGCCGGCTGCATCACCTCGGCATCTCCGGCGAGGAAGCGCTGCTGTTCGAGCGGCTCGCGTCCCGCGTGCTCTACGCCGACGCCTCGCTGCGCGCCGGGCCCGAGCTGCTGGCGAGGAGCACCCTCGGGCAGGAGGGGCTCTGGGGGCACGGCGTCTCCGGCGACCTCCCGGTCCTGCTGGTGCGCGTCGACGCCGAGGCCGACCAGGCGCTGGTCAGGCAGGTCCTCACGGCGCAGGAGTACTGGCGGCTGAAGGGGCTGGCCGCCGACGTGGTGGTCTTGAACGAGCAGCCGGCCGGCTACCTCGACGAGGTGCACGCCCAGCTGGCGGCCCTCCTCGACGACGGGCCCTGGCGGGCCTGGAAGCACCGGCCTGGCGGCGCCTACCTGCTGCGCGGGGACCGGATGGGCGAGGCCGAGCGGGTCCTCCTCTGCGGCGTGGCGCGCGCGGTGCTGAGCGGCAGCGGGGGCACCCTGGCCCAGCAGCTCGACCGGCCCGAGCCGGTGGCGCCCGACCCGGTCCCGCTGGTGCTGGCGCTCCCCTCCGGTCCCGGCCCGGCGCCGGCCCCCGCGGCCCCGCCCGAGGTGCCGGCGCTGGCGCTCGCCAACCGGCTCGGCGGCTTCGCCGACGGTGGGCGCGAGTACGTCATCGTCCTCGAGGGAGACCAGGAGACGCCCCTGCCCTGGGCCAACGTCATCGCCAGCCCGGCCTTCGGGACGGTGGTCACGGCCTCGGGGGCCTCCTTCACCTGGTCCGGGAACAGCCGCGAGAACCGGCTCACGCCCTTCGCCAACGACCCGGTCGCCGACCCGACCTCCGAGGCCATCCTGGTCCGCGACGACGCCAGCGGCGAGGCCTGGTCGCCCACCCCGGGGCCGCTGGCGCGGGACCAGGGGAGCGGCCGGTTCGTGATCCGCCACGGGGCCGGGGTGACCGGCTACGCGCGGGCGGTGAACGGCATCCGCAGCGCCCTCGACGTCTTCGTGGACGCCGTGGACCCGGTGAAGTTCTCGCTGCTGACCCTGACCAACGAGGGCCCCCGGCCCCGGCGCCTCTCCGTCTTCGGCTACGCCGAGTGGGTGCTGGGACCGCCGCAGGCCGGGCAGGAGCAGCACGTCGTGACGGAGCGCGACCCGGCCACCGGCGCCGTCCTCGCCACCAACGCCTGGAACCACGAGTTCGCGGGGCGGGTGGCCTTCGCCCACGCCGGGGAGGGCCTCCGCTCGTCCACCGGCGACCGCACCTCCTTCCTGGGCCGCAACGGCTCGCTGGCCCGGCCGGCGGCGCTCGGGCACGACGCGCTCTCCGGCCGCTTCGGCGCCGGGCTCGATCCCTGCGCGGCGCTCCAGGTCGGCGTGCTGCTCGAGCCGGGCCAGACCCGGCGCGTGGCCTTCCTGCTCGGCGAGGGGCGCGACCTGGCGCAGGTCCGCGCCCTCATCGCGCGGCACGGCGGGCCCGAGGCGGCGGCCGCCGCGCTCGAGACGGTCAGGCGCGGCTGGGAGGAGACGCTCGGCGCGGTGCAGGTGCGGACGCCGGACGACTCCTTCGACGTCCTCATGAACCGCTGGCTCCTCTACCAGGACCTCGGCTGCCGGATGTGGGCGCGCACCGGCTATCACCAGCCGGGCGGGGCCTTCGGGTTCCGCGACCAGCTCCAGGACGCCATGGCGCTGGCCCTGGCGCGGCCGGCCCTGCTGCGCGAGCACCTCCTGCTGGCCGCCTCGCGGCAGTTCCGCGAGGGGGACGTCCAGCACTGGTGGCACCCGCCCAGCGGCCGGGGAACGCGGACCCGCTGCTCGGACGACCTGCTCTGGCTGCCCTACGCGGTGGCGCACTACGTGCGGAGCACGGGTGATCGCGCCGTGCTCGACGAGCCCGTCCCCTTCCTCGAGGCGGAGGCGCTCGCCCCCGAGGTGCAGGACAGCTACTCGCAGCCCCGCGCCTCGGGCGAGGTGGCCTCGCTGTTCGAGCACGCCGTGCGCGCCCTCGACCGGGGGATCACCTCCGGCGCCCACGGCCTGCCGCTGATGGGGAGCGGGGACTGGAACGACGGGATGAACCGGGTCGGGCGGGAGGGGCGCGGCGAGAGCAGCTGGCTGGGCTTCTTCCTCCACGCCGTCCTCTCCGACTTCGCCCCGCTCTGCGCGGCGCGGGGCGAGGCCCAGCGGGCCGGTCGCTACCAGGCCGAGGCGCTCCGGCTGGAGGCCGCCCTGGAGCGGACCTGGGACGGCGAGTGGTACCAGCGGGGCTACTACGACGACGGCTCGCCGCTCGGCTCGGCGCAGGACGACGAGTGCCGCATCGACTCGATCGCCCAGTCCTGGGCGGTGCTCTCGGGCGTGGCCCCGCCGCGGCTGGCGGAGCGGGCCATGGACTCGGTCCGGACGCACCTGGTCCGCCGCGGGGCACAGGTGGTCCTGCTGCTCACGCCGCCCTTCGACCGCTCGGCCCAGGACCCGGGCTACATCAAGGGCTATCCGCCGGGGGTGCGCGAGAACGGCGGGCAGTACACGCACGCCGCCGCCTGGATCGTCATGGCGCTGGCCCGGCTGGGGAGCGGCGACGAGGCGGCCGAGCTGTTCCACATGTTGAACCCGGTGAACCACACGCGGACCGGCCCGGACCTGGCGCGCTACCAGGGCGAGCCGTACGTCGTCGCCGGTGACGTCAGCGCCCATCCCGGGCACGTCGGGCGCGCCGGGTGGACCTGGTACACCGGCTCGGCCGGCTGGCTCTACCGCGCCGGCCTGGAGAGCATGCTCGGGCTCCGGCGCCACGGCGACACCTTCGAGCTGGATCCGTGCATCCCCGCCTCATGGCCCGAGTACTCGCTGAGCTGGCGCGCCGGCCGGACCCGGTACGAGATCCACGTCGCCAACCCCGAGCGCCGGTGCCGGGGCGTCGCCACGGCCCACCTGGACGGCGTCGAGGTGGATCCCTCCTCCATCCCGATCGTCGACGACGGCCGGGCCCATGCGCTTCGGGCCGTGCTGGGCCAGCCTCGCTAGCGTCCCAGGGTCCGGCCGACCCGGAGCAGCCGGCAGGCCCGCGCCGTGGCCGCCTCGATGAGCGCCTCGCCGGAGCGCATCGCCTCCTCCAGCGTCATGGGGCGCGGGACCACGGCCGCCAGGGCGTCGATGCCGTGGGCCAGCACCTCGTCGGCCCCCTCGCCGAGGCCGCCGGAGAGGCAGACCACCGGAACGCCGTGGCGAGCCGCCGCCGCCGCCACGCCCATCGGCGCCTTTCCCATGGCGGTCTGCGCGTCGGTGCGCCCCTCGCCGGTGATGACCAGCGCCGCGCCGGCCACCCGCCGGTCGAAGCCGGTGGCCTCCAGCACCACCTCGACGCCGGGGCGCAGCCGGGCCGGCGTGAAGAAGAGCAGCCCCGCCCCCAGCCCGCCCGCCGCCCCCGCCCCGGGCCGGTCGGCGACGTCCCGCCCGGTGGCGGCCCGGGCCACCCCGGCGAAGGTGACGAGCGCGGCGTCGAGCTGCGCCACCACCTCGGGCGTCGCCCCCTTCTGCGGGCCGTAGACCGCCGAGGCCCCGCGCGGCCCGGTGAGCGGGTTGTCGACGTCGCAGGCCACCAGCAGGTCGGCCTCGGCGAGGCGTGGGTCGAGTCCCGTGAGGTCGATGCGGGAGAGCCGGGCCAGCGCCGCCCCGCCCTCGGGAAGCTCCCGGCCGGCGGCGTCCAGGAAGCGGGCCCCCAGCGCCCGGGCCAGCCCGGCGCCGCCGTCGTTGGTGGCGCTGCCGCCGATCCCAATCACCAGCCGGCGCAGCCCCTCGTCGAGCGCCGCCCTCACCAGCTGCCCGGTGCCGAAGCTGCTGGCCCGGCCCGGGTCGCGCCGATCCGCGGGGACGAGCGGCAGGCCCGAGGCGGCGGCCATCTCGATGACCGCGGTCCGCCCGTCGCCGAGGAGGCCCCACCCGGCCTCGACCGGCTCCCCCAGCGGGCCGCGCACCACGGCCCGGCGGGCCTGGCCGCCGGTGGCGTCGAGCAGCGCCGCCACCGTCCCCTCGCCCCCGTCGGCGATGGGGATCTTCACCACCTCGGCGTCGGGGAAGACCGCCAGCACGCCGCGCGCCATGGCCTGCGCCACCTGCAGCGCCGAGGCGCTGCCCTTGAACGAGTCGGGCGCGACGACGATGCGCATGTTCCCCCCCGCCGGTGGAGCCGCAGCCTACCCCAGCGCCACCGCGCGCCTCACCAGCCGGTCGAGCCGCCGCTGCGGCCCGGGCCCGGGCTCGGCCCACCCCGGGGAAGGGGGCCTCCGTGACGATCTTGGGGCCCCCGCTCGACTTCCTGACGGGGATCGACTACACCCACACGTCCCTCCCCGTCAGGGAGGCATGCAGTCCCGCCTGGCACACAGCCAGGCGTACACAGACAGAAAAGAGCAATACAGCAATGGCTACCGGTACCGTGAAGTGGTTCAACGACGCGAAGGGCTTTGGTTTCATCACGCAGGACAGCGGTGGCGAGGACGTCTTCTGCCACCACACGGCCATCCAGGCCGACGGGTTCCGCTCGCTGGCCGAGGGCCAGAAGGTGGAGTTCGACGTGACCAAGGGCCCGAAGGGCCTGCAGGCGGCGAACGTCCGCCCGGTCGCGTAGTCGCGTCCGTCGCGAATCCTTCGCGGCATTGAAGGCCCGGCCCCCCAGGGGGTCGGGCTTTCTCATGTCTGGAGGCCGCGCCCTCAGGCCTTCGGATCGATCCTGGACGGCACCGGGGCCGCCGGCTCGTCGTCGCCGGCCATCCCCTTCTTGAAGCCGCGGATGGCCTGGCCCAGCCCGGCGCCCAGCTCCGGCAGCTTCCTGGTCCCGAACAGCAGCACGACGACGAAACCGATGACCAGCAACTCCGGCATTCGCAGACCCAGCATCTGAGGCTCCTGGCTCGGCCGCCCGGGGGCGGCACCCGGTTCCCATAACGGCCCGGAGCGCTCCGCGCTTCCCCGGCCAAAGCCGCGGCCACCGCCACGGGGGGCCCGGAATCCTCCCGGCCGGCCGGCGGCTCCCACCCTGCGAGGGACGGGCTACCATGCCGGCCCCACCCTGGAGGAACACCCGCATGAGCCAGTTCGACGCCCGCGCCGCCACCTGGGACGACGATCCGGCCAAGCGGGACCGGGCCCGCGTGGTGGCCGACGCCATCCGCGTCGCCGTCCCGGTGACGCCGCGCACCACCGTGCTGGAGTACGGCTGCGGCACCGGGCTGCTCGGCCTGGCGCTGGCCCCGAGCGTGGCCCACGTCACCATGGCCGACTCGTCGGACGGCATGCTGGAGGTGCTGCGGCGCAAGCTCGAGGCCGGGGCCGCCAGCAACGCCACGGCGCTCCGGCTCGACCTGGAGCGCGATCCCCCGCCCGCCGACCGCTACGACCTGGTCTGCTCGCTGCTCACGCTGCACCACGTCCACGACCTCGACCGGGTGCTGCGCGGCCTGCGCGCGGTGCTCACCGAGGGGGGCACGCTCTGCGTGGCCGACCTCGACGCCGAGGACGGCACCTTCCACGGCCACGGCGCCGACGTGCACCAGGGCTTCGATCGCGCCGCGCTGGCCGAGCGGCTGCGCGCCGCCGGCTTCGCCACGCCGGACTTCACCACCGTCCACGAGATCGAGCGGAAGAGCGGCGAGGCCACCCGGCGCTACGGCGTCTTCCTGGCCGTGGCCCGCGCGGCCTGAGCGGCCGCCCCGGGCCGCCTCCGCCGCTACCGCGAGGCCGGCTTCGGCTCGCCCAGCAGGTCCTCGTCGATGACCTGGCGCAGGTAGCGGGATCCGACGAAGCCGGTCACCCGCTCCACCTCCCGCCCCTTCTTGAAGAAGAGCACGGTGGGCGTCCCCATCACCCCGAAGCGGGCGGTGTACTCCATGGCCTCGGCGGCGTTCATCTCGGCCACCTTGACCCGCCCGGCGTAGGCGGCGGCCAGGTCCATCACGATCGGCTCCAGCATGGCGCACGGGCCGCACCCGGGGCTCCAGACGTCGAGCATCACCGGCTGGTCCGAGCGGAGCACCTCGTCGACGAAGTTCTCGTCGTCGACGTGCGCGGGCTGCACCTTCGGGGCCTTGGGGGCGAGAAACCGCTTCAGGAAGTCCATGGGGTCACCGGTGGGAGCCACCGGGTGGCGTCCAGGGTTCGCCGTCCCCCGGGCGGGCCGAAGATCGTCGGCCGGGCCGTTGTGCGCCGGTCCGTCCTCGGCTACTCATCCCCCCATGTCCACGCCGGATACCGACCTCGTCGCCGCCGCCAAGGCCGGCGACCGACAGGCGCTCGAGGCCTTGCTGGGGCGCCACCAGGCCCGCGTCTACCGCTTCGGCAAGAAGATGTGCGGGGACGAGGAGGACGCCGCCGACGTGCTGCAGGAGACGCTGCTGGCCGCCGCCCGCACCCTCCCGGACTTCCGCGAGGCCTCGTCGGTGTCGACCTGGCTCTACACCATCGCCCGCAGCTTCTGCATCAAGAAGCGGCGGACCAGCAAGTTCGCCCCGGCGGCGCTGGAGTCGCTCGACCAGGACGCCGACGCCGGCATATCGGTCGCCGACCCGTCCCGCTCCCCCGAGGAGGCGGCCTCGGGGCGGCAGCTGCAGGCCGCGCTGGACGCCGCCATCGACTCGCTCGAACCCATGTACCGGGAGGTGCTGGTGCTGCGCGACGTCGAGGGGCTCCCGGCCGCCGACGTGGCCGAGGCCCTCGGCCTCACCGTCGAGGCGGTGAAGAGCCGCCTCCACCGGGCCCGCATGGCGGTGCGCGAGCGGGTGGCGCCGGTGCTCGGCCTCGGCGCCGACGGGACGCCCGCCCCCAGCTGCCGCGACGTGGTGGAGCTCTTCTCCCGCCGCATGGAGGGGGAGATCGACGGCGCCGCCTGCGCCGACCTGGAGCAGCACCTGCAGGGGTGCCCGGTCTGCCGCGGCCGCTGCGACTCGCTCCGCTCCACGCTGGCGCTCTGCAAGCGGGCCGGCGAGGCGCCGGTGCCGCCGGCTGTCGAGCGGTCGGTGCGCGCGGCGCTGCAGCAGTTCCTCAGCGTCCGCGGCTGAGCCGGGCCCGCCGTCCCGGCCTGGCCAGGAGGCGCAGCGCGCGCACGGTGGCGTCGAGGCTGGCCGACTCCACGGCGCAGCGCGGGCAGGCCGCAAGGTGCAGGCCGAGCCGGACCCGGTCGATGGGCCCGAGCTCGCCGTCGAGGAACTCCGAGAGCCGCTCGCAGACCTCGGGACAGCAGCATGGTTCGAGCCGGGTGAGCGACACGGGACACCTCCTCGCCACGGTGGGAGCCGGCCGCCCGCCGGCGCGGTTCGCCCACCCCGTCAAGGGTCCCCGCGCCGCGGTGGCGAATCCTCGGGAGGGCTGGCAGGCTCCTACCCGGCAGGGACCACCCATGGCCGAGCTGGAGGAGAAGACCGGTGAGCGGATCGGCCGGGCCGTCGAGGCCCGGTACGGGGCGCTGGCCACCTCGTCCGCCTCGCTCTCCTGCGGCGGGGCCCTCGACCTGGCGGCGCCGCGCCCCGGCGAGCGGGTCGTCGATCTCGGCTGCGGCCGCGGCGGCGACCTGGTCCGCGCGGCGGCCCTGGTCGGGCCCGCCGGGCGCGTCACCGGCGTCGACGCCACCGAGCGGATGGTGGTGGCCGCCCGCGAGCGGACCGCCGCCCTCCCCAACGTCGCGGTGGTGCAGGGCGACCTGGCGGCGGTGCCGCTGCCGGACCGCGCCGCCGACGTGGTGGTCTCCAACTGCGCCATCAACCACGCCGTCGACAAGGGGGCCGTCTACCGCGAGGTCCGCCGGCTGCTGTCGCCCGGGGGGCGCGTGGTGGTCTCCGACGTGGTCTCCGAGGCCGTCCTCCCCGAGTCGGTCCGGCTGGATCCGGCCGCCTGGGCGGCGTGCTACGGCGGCGCCATCCCCGAGGCCGACTACCTCGCCGCGGTGGCCGCCGCCGGCCTCGTCGACGTCGGCGTGCTGAGGCGCACCGCCCCCTACGAGAAGGGGGGCGTCCGCGTCCTCAGCCTGACCATCGAGGCGCGCGCGCCGCGCCATCCCCTGGAGCCCTGATGCACCTGTCCCGCCACGCCATCGTCGCCGACGTCCCCGGCCGCCCCGAGACCCTGCTGGTCCAGCCCCTCACCGGGCAGGCCGCCGTCGTGTCCCGCGCCGACGCCGCGGCGCTCTCCGGCCTGGCCGCCGGCGGGGCGCTGCCGCCCTCGCTGCCCGAGGCCGCGCTGCGCGAGGCCGGCTTCGTGGTGGGATCGGCCGGGGAGGACGACGCGCTGCTGGCCAGGGGGCTGGCCGAGTGGCGCGCCGAGGCGGCCCAGACCCAGACCCAGCTCATCGTGGTGCCGAGCTTCGGCTGCAACCTGGCCTGCACCTACTGCTACCAGGAGCTCTTCGACCCCGACGGCGCCGGCCTGATCGCGCCCGAGGCCATCGACGCCTTCTTCGCCTGGGTCGACCGCCACCACCTCGGCGGCCCGCTCCGCCCGTACCTCACCCTCTTCGGCGGCGAGCCGCTCCGCGACACGCCCGCCCACCGCGACCGGATCGCCCGGTTCGTCGAGGGCGCCCAAGCCCGGCGCATGCAGCTGGCGGTGGTGACCAACGGCCACGATCTCGCCGCCTTCGTCCCCGCCCTGGCGGCGGCTCCCATCAAGGAGGTGCAGGTCACCATCGACGGCCCCCGCGAGCTCCACGACGCGCGCCGCCCCCACAAGGGCGGCCAGGGGACCTTCGACCGGATCGTGGCCGGCATCGACGCGCTGGTAGCGGCCGGCATCCCCGTCAACCTGCGGGTGGTGGCCGACAAGGAGAACCTGCCGCGCCTGCCGGAGCTGGCCGCCTTCGCCGAGGCGCGGGGCTGGCTCGACCTCCCGTCCTCCCGCTTCAAGACCCAGATCGGCCGCAACTACGAGCTGTTCGGCTGCGCCAGCCGGCAGGACCGCGACGCCCTCTTCGACCGGGTCGAGGTCTGGGCCCGCTACCTGGAGCTCTGCGAGGCCCACCCGGTGCTGCGCCGCTTCCACGCGCCCCGCTTCCACGGCATGGGCCACCTGGCCTCGGCCGGCGAGCTGCCGCCGCCCAACTTCGACGCCTGCCCCGCCGCCAAGACCGAGTGGGCCTTCTCGCCGGACGGGGGCGTCTACGGCTGCACCGCCACGGTCGGCCACCCGCAGCACCGGCTCGGCTCCTTCTACCCCGTGGCCAGCCGCGACGAGGCGGCCATCGAGCGCTGGAGCGGCCGGAGCACGCTCACCGTGCCCGGCTGCCAGGGCTGTGCGCTGGCGCCGGTCTGCGGCGGCGGCTGCGGCGCGGTGGCCTGGTCCCGGACCGGCTCGGCGCAGGAGACCGACTGCCGGCCGGTGCGCGAGCTCTACGGCCTCGGGGCCCGCTTCTACGGCCTGGGGGCGTGAGCGTGGCCGGCGCCCACCACCACGGCTGCCTCACCTGCGGCGCCGAGCTGGCCTACGGTCAGGAGGCCGCGCCGGTCACCTGCGCGCTCTGCGGCGCCGCCAGCCGGAGCCCGGTGGCCTGCGCCCGCGGCCACTTCGTCTGCGACGCCTGCCACGCCGCGCCGGCGCGCGAGGTGATCGAGCGGGCCTGCCTGGCCAGCGATACCGTCGACCCGATCGCCCTCGCCACCGGCCTGATGCGTCACCCCAGCCTGAAGCTCCACGGCCCGGAGCACCACCTGCTGGTCCCCGCCGTGCTGCTCACCGCCTGGGCCAACGCCCGGGGCGCGGCGGCCGAGAAGCCCCGGCTGCTGGCCGAGGCGCGGCGGCGCGCCGACCTGGTCCCGGGCGGCTCCTGCGGCTTCCACGGGGCGTGCGGCGCCGGGGTGGGGGTGGGGATCTTCGCGTCGATCGCCGGCGGGACCACGCCGCTGGCGGGGGCCTCCTGGGGGGTGGCCAACCGGGCCACCGGGCGCGCGCTCACCGTCATCGGAGGGGTGGGCGGCCCGCGCTGCTGCAAGCGGACCAGCTGGCTCGCCATCCTCACCGGCGTCCGGGTGGCCCGGGAGGCGCTCGGCGCGTCGCTGGGCGGGCGCGGCCCGGCCTGCGACTGGAGCGAGGTCAACGCCGAGTGCCTCGGCAGCGGCTGCCCGTTCCATCCCGGGCGGCGCGCCGAGGCGGCGGCCTGAGGCGGGACGGCGGGGGCTACGGCTTCTTCGGGGCGGTGCTCAGGCCGAGCAGCCTGTAGGCCGGGCAGAAGCCGATCACGCCGGTGACCAGCGGCACGAGGCCGAGGTAGCCGAGCGGGCTCTGCGGGCCGACGAAGGCCAGCGAGAGGATGGCGAGGCCGGCGACGATGCGGACGGCGCGGTCGATGGTGCCTTCGTTGGTCATGATTGCTTCTCCTTGAACATGGAGAGCCGGGTGGGCCGGCGAGGGTTCGGATCACCCCGTTGGGGCGCCCTGGACCCTGGCGCCGAGCCAGCCGGTGATGGCCTCGAGCACCTCGGCCTTGTCCGGCTCGTTGTGCAGCTCGTGGAAGCTGTCCGGCCAGGTGCGGAAGGTGACCAGCGGGCCCGCCGCCCGGGCGAAGCGCTGGGTGGCGCCGTGCGAGGTGATCTGGTCGGAGCCGCCGTGGAGGAGGAGCAGCGGCACCTGGAGCTCCGAGGCGTGGGCGAGCGCCCACTGCCCGGCGTCGAGCGCCTGCACCAGCAGCCGCGGGGTGATCTTGCCGCCCACGAAGGGGTCGGCCTGGTACGCCTGCACCACGGCGGGGTCGCGGGAGATGCCGTTGGCGTCCATCCCGGTGGGCAGGGCCACGCCGCCCAGGAAGAGCGACGCCACCCGCGCCGCCGCCACCTGCCAGGTCGGGGGCTGCACCGCCAGCTCCAGCCACGGGCTGGTGACGACGGCGCCGGCCAGCGCCGGCCGGCGGCGCAGCAGGAAGTTGAGCACCTGGTTGCCGCCCAGGGAGTGGCCGTAGAGGAAGCGCGGCAGCCCGGGGTGGCGGGCCGTGGCCAGCCCGAGGAAGGCGCCGAGGTCGTCCAGGTACCGCTCGAACCGGTCGACGTCGGCCCGCCGGCCACCCGAGCGGCCGTGGCCTCGCACGTCGTAGCTGCAGACGGCGAAGCCGGCGGCCGCCAGCGCCTCGCCGACGTGGCGGTAGCGGTCGCCGTGCTCGTCGAAGCCGTGGACCAGCACCACCAGCCCGCGCCGGTCCCCGCCCGGCACCCACTCGCGCGCCTGCATGTCGAGCCCGTCGACGCTCCTCCACCGCCACTCGGTCGCCGCCACGTGCGCCTCCTTGGCCCCTCCCCGGCCCGGCCCGGGGCAGCGGCTGCGGCGAGCAGAGCCTACCGGGCCCGTCCCCGCAAGCGTCCATCCGGGCGCCGAAGGGATGCGTGCCGGGCGCCGGCGCCGGGGTAGACTCCCGCGCCGTGAAGATCCCCGACGCCCTCCGCATCGACGCCGAGCTGCCGCCCTCCGGCCCGGCGCGCTGGGGGACCATCGCCGGCATGGCCTTCGGCGGGCTGGTGGCGGTCCTGGTCGTGGTCTTCTTCGCGGTGCTGGTGGCCGAGGGCTGGATGACGCCGTAGCGGCCCCGCCGGCCTGGCGCCCCGGCTTGCCCTCCCGCCGTGGCTCTGGTCTGCTTTTCGGCATGTCCAGCGCCATCGCCTTCGAGCCCTTCACCGAGGACCACCAGGCCTTCCGGCGCACCGTCCGGGAGTTCTGCGAGCAGGAGCTGGCCCCGCACGCCCGCGAGTGGGACGAGGCCGGCGAGTTCCCGCGCGCGCTCTTCCGGCGCTTCGGCGAGCTGGGGCTGCTGGGCATCCGCCACGACCCGGCCTGGGGAGGCTCCGGCCTGGACTACTGGTACGTGGTGGCCTACGCCGAGGAGCTGGTGCGCGCCCGGAACGGCGGCCTCGGCACCGCCATGCTGGTGCAGGGGGAGATGGCCACCCCCATCATCGGCGAGCTGGGCACCGACGAGCAGAAGCGGGAGTTCCTGGCCCCGGCCCTCTCCGGCGAGAAGGTGGCGGCGCTGGCCATCTCCGAGCCCAACGCCGGCTCCGACGTGGCCTCGATCGTCACCTCGGCGCGGCGCGACGGCGACGACCTGGTGATCAACGGCTCCAAGATGTGGATCTCCAACGGGACCCGCGCCGACTTCCTCACCCTGGCGGTCCGGACCGGCGAGCCCGGCTACGGCGGCCTCTCGCTGTGCACCTTCCCCACCGACGTGAAGGGCTTCTCGGTCGGGAAGAAGCTGGAGAAGGTGGGCACCCTCTCCTCCGACACCGCCGTCCTCTACTTCGACGACTGCCGCATCCCGGCCCGCTACCTGCTCGGCGAGGAGAACCAGGGCTTCTTCCAGATCATGACCGGCTTCCAGGGCGAGCGGCTGGTGGCGGCCGTCACCGCGGTGGCCGGCGCCCAGCTCCTGCTCGAGGGGGCCATGGCCTACGGCCAGGACCGCCAGGCCTTCGGCCGCCCCATCGCCAGCTTCCAGGTCTGGCGCCACAAGTTCGCCGAGCACCTGGCGGCGGTGGAGGCGGCACGCTGGCTCACCTACCGGGCCGCCGACCTCTTCAACCGCAAGGAGCCGGCGGTGAAGGAGATCTCCATGGCCAAGCTGGTGGCCTGCGACCTGGTGCAGGAGGTGGCCTACGACTGCATGCAGTTCCACGGCGGCATGGGCTACGTGGTCGAGTCGGACGTGGCGCGGGCCTGGCGCGACGTGCGGGCCCTCCCCATCGCCGGCGGCACCTCCGAGATCATGAAGGAGATCATCTCCAAGCTGGTCGGGCTGTGACGGCCACGCCCCGCACCCACGACCGCCGCGGCGCGGCACCGCTGGCGCCGGTGACGCTGGCCGGGCGGTGGGTGCGGCTGGAGCCGCTCGCCCCCGCCCACCTCGACGCCCTGCTGGCGGCCGCCACTGCCGATCCTGCCGAGACCTTCCCCTTCACCCACGTCCCGCGCGCCCGCGACGAGCTGGCCCGCTGGCTGGAGGCGGCGCTGCAGCTGGCCGCCGCCGGGAAGGCCCTCCCCTTCGCCACCGTGGAGCTCGGCCGCGGGCAGGTGGTGGGCTCGACGCGCCTCTGCAACGTGGAGCGCTGGACCTGGTTCGACGGCGCCGAGCGCCGGCCGCCCGGCGGCGTCGACTCGGTCGAGATCGGCTTCACCTGGCTGGCGCGGGCGGCGCAGCGGACCGGCCTCAACACCGAGGCCAAGCTCCTCATGCTGCGCCACGCCTTCGAGGTGCTGCGCGTCCACCGCGTGCAGCTCAAGACGGACGCCCGCAACCAGCGCTCGCGCGACGCCATCGCCCGCCTGGGCGCGCGCTTCGAGGGGGTCCTGCGGAGCGACCGCCCCTCGGCCGAGGACGGGCTGCGCGACACCGCGATGTTCTCGGTGGTGGAGGTCGAGTGGCCGGAGGTGCGGGCGCGGCTCGCCGGCCTGCTCGACGCGGCGGGGCGCCCCCGGTGACCGGCCCGCGGCGCGAGGTGATCTGCGGCGACGGCGTCGAGTTCCTGCGGCGCGGCCGGCTGCCGGAGGACCACGCCGTGGTCACCTCGCTCCCCGACCTGTCGGAGCTGCCGGCGCTCGGCCCGGAGGGCTGGCGCGACTGGTTCGTCGAGGCCGCGGCGCTGGCCTGCGCCGCGGTGGCCGACGAGGCGGTGGCCGTCTTCTTCCAGACCGACGTGAAGCGGGATGGGCGCTGGGTCGACAAGGCCCACCTCGTCCTCACCGGGGCCGAGCGGGCCGGGGGCCACCTGCTCTGGCACAAGGTGGTCTGCCGCGCCCCGGCCGGCACCACCACCTTCGGCCGCCCGGCCTACGCCCACCTGCTCTGCCTCTCCCGCGGGCTCCGCCTCCCGCCCGGCCGCTCCACGCCCGACGTGCTCCCCCGCCTCGGCGAGATGACCTGGGCGCGCGCCATGGGGCGCGAGGCCTGCGAGGCGGTGGCGCGCTTCCTCCTCGCCGACACCCGCTGCCGCGCGGTGGTCGACCCCTTCTGCGGCCTCGGCACCATGCTGGCGGTGGCCAACGCCCACGGGCTCGACGCCCTCGGCGTGGAGCGCTCGCCGAAGCGCGCCGAGCGGGCGCGCCACCTCGTCCTCGGACCTTCGAAGGGTTGACCGGACATCCGGCAGCCTGGTGGCCGCCCCATTCCTGGTACCCGGAGCAAAGGCGGCCCTCTCCTCCGCCACCAGCCCCAAGTGTGACGTGCTCGGCAGCACGCCCCATAGGACCTCCATGACGGCCGTACTACCGCTCGCCCGTGCGGACTAGCCTTGGGGTGCGTGGTTCAACGGCAGGCAAGCTGCCGGGCGTTCACGCCGAGTCGTCAACTGCCCGAGGTCTCACCCTCGTGCCGTCGGCCCTGCGCCGACGTGGGGTCGTCAAGGAGTGGCCATGCTCAAGGGATTCAAGGACTTCATCTCGCGCGGCAACGTCATCGACCTCGCCGTCGGCGTCATCATGGGCGGCGCCTTCGGCGCCATCGTCACCTCGCTGGTCACCGACGTCATCACGCCGATCCTCGGGATGGTCTTCGGCAAGCCCGACTTCTCCGGCATCGTTCTCGGCTCGGTCATGGTCGGGAAGTTCCTCAACGCCGTCATCGCCTTCCTGCTGGTCTCCATCGGCGTCTACTTCTTCATCGTGGTGCCGATCAACAAGCTGAAGGGGCCGCCGCCCCCCGCCCCACCGCCCGGCCCGACCCTGCAGGAGAAGCTGCTGATGGAGATCCGCGACCAGCTCGCGAAGCGGTAGGCGGCGGGGTCACGCCGCGGCGCGTAAAGCCCCCGGGGGCGGACGTTGGCTATGGTGCCGCGCTCCGCCCGCGCCCCGCGGCGCGCCGAGGTGTCCCATGACCCACGCCGCCATCACCGGCTGGGGCAAGTGCCTGCCCCCCGCCGTGCTCACCAACGCCGACCTCGGCACCTTCCTCGAGACCGACGACGAGTGGATCGTCAGCCGCACCGGGATGAAGGAGCGGCGCGTCTCCCACGTCTCGCTGGGCGAGCTGGCGCTGGTGGCCTCCTCGCGGGCGCTGGCCTGCGCCGGCCTCGACGCCGACGCGCTCGACCTGGTCATCGTCGGCAGCACCATCGGCGACGAGCTGGCGCCCAACGTGGCCTCCGGCCTCCAGCTCCGGCTCGGCGCGGTGAACGCCGCCGCCATGGACCTCAACACCGCCTGCACCAGCTTCCTCTACGGCCTCTCCACCGCCACCGCCCTGATCCGCACCGGCGTGGTGAGGACGGCGCTGGTGGTGGGCGGCGAGGTCCCCACCCCCTTCGTGGACTGGGAGGACCGCAACACCGCGGTGCTCTTCGGCGACGGCTGCGGCGCGGTGATCCTGCAGGCCACCGACCGGGAGGAGGGGCTGCTCGCCGAGAAGCTCGGCTGCTACGCCGACGCCCGCGGCGCGCTCGACATCCGGGGGGTGGGGGCGCGCTTCGCCAACCGCGGCATCCCCTACGGCCACACCCGCTGGATCTTCGAGGGCTCGGAGATCTTCAAGCGCGCCGTGGTCGGCATGGCCCAGGCCGGGCAGGACGCGCTGGCGAAGCGCGGGCTCGCCATCGCCGACGTGGACCTGGTGATCCCGCACCAGGCCAACCTGCGCATCATCGACGCCGTCGGCCGGCGGCTGGGCGTCGACCCGGCCCGGGTCTTCGTCAACGTCCACCGCTACGCCAACATGTCGGCGGCCACGGTGCCGGTGGCCCTGGTGGAGGCGCTGGAGGAGGGACGGGTCCGGCCGGGAGCCACGCTGCTCCTGCCCGCCTTCGGCGCCGGCCTCACCTGGTGCGCCCACCTGGTGCGCTGGGGCCAGCGCACCACGCCGCTCGGGACCAGTGCCGCCGAGCTGCCCCCGTGCGACCGGACCGGCCTCGAGCTGGTGAACGAGCTCAGGACCCGGCGCGCCGGCTTCGCCGCCGCCGCCCGGGCCAACCTGGAGGCGGCGCAGGCGCTGTTCCAGGTGTAGGTGTGCCGCCGGTTCACGCGGGCGGGTGCGCCGGCCTCGAGCTTTTCTTCGTGGTGATGCGGGCTTGCGCGTGGCCCCTGGCTGGTCCGGGCGATGCACCGCTCTGAGGATGGCCGGCCGGGCCTCCGCCCGGGCCGGGCCGACCGGAGCCACGCCATGAACCCCACCCGACCCACCACCCTCCTGCTGGTCACCGCCCTGCTCGGCAGCGGCTGCGTCGGCGTCGAGACGACCACGCGCACCTGGTCCGAGCCGCCCGCCGCCCCACCCCAGGAGCAGGTCTGGTACGGGCAGGTGTCGCAGGTCCGCGAGACGGTGGTGCAGTACCGAGGCGATCCGGCCGCCGGGGCCGTCGCCGGCGCCCTGGTCGGAGGCCTGCTCGGCAGCGCCGTCACCCACGGGCACGGCGGCGGCTTCTTCGGCGCCATGACCGGCGCCATGATCGGTGCCGAGGCCAGCCAGAGCGGCGCCCCGCAGTTCCGCTACGACGTCACCGTCCGCTTCGACGACGGGAGCCTGCGGACCTACATCTACGAGGGCTGGTGTCCCTTCCGCGTGGGGGAGCGGGTGGTCCTCTCCTCCGCCGGGCTGGCCCGCTTCTGAGCGTGCCTCCCGATCACCCGCGCAGCCGCCCCGGCCCGCCCAGCAGCCGGGCCGGGAGCAGGAGCACGGCCTTGAGGAGCCCGAGCACGCCGTCCACCGCCACCCCCAGGATCCGGAAGGGCAGCAGGAGCAGCCAGACCAGCGGGTAGAGCAGGAGCGCCAGCAGGGCCAGCGGCCAGCAGGCCACCAGGAGCAGGAGCCAGAGCAGGAAGGTGACCATCGCTCCTCACCCTACGCCGGGCCTGGAACGAAATTTCACGGGCAAAAAGGGGAGCAAGCGCCGGCTTGGCCCGCTAGTTCCCTGTCCGGAGACGCGGCTCCGACCCGTCCCGGAAAGTGATGCCCGCCGAGATGACCACCGCCCAGCTCGAGGCGACGCGCCGAGCCCCCCCGCTCCCGCGCGCCGTCGTCAACGACTTCGCCGTCCAGGTCGCCACCGTCAACGGCTCCGGCTCGCAGAGCGCCAACACGGTGCTGCTCCGGGCCCTCTTCCAGATGGGGATCCCGGTGTCGGGGAAGAACCTCTTCCCCTCCAACATCGCCGGGCTCCCCACCTGGTACACCATCCGCGTCTCCCGCGAGGGCTGGGTGGCCCGCAAGAAGGAGGTCGACGTCCTGGTGGCCATGAACGGGGAGACGGCCCGCGAGGACGTCGCCCAGCTCCCGGCCGGCGCCGCCGTGGTCTACGACGCGGCGCTGGAGCTCGAGGCGATCCGGTCCGACCTGGCCTTCTACCCGGTCCCCTTCGACGACCTGGTGGAGCCGGTCAGCCCGGACGCGCGCCTCCGCAAGCTGCTCCGCAACATGGTCTACGTCGGCGTCCTGGGCGGCCTGCTGGGGATCGAGCCGGCCGAGGTGGAGCGCGCCCTGGGGCGGACCTTCGGCAAGAAGGCCAAGGCCCTCGAGCTCAACCTGCGCGCCGTCCGCGCCGGCTTCGAGCACGCCGCCGGCGTGGAGAAGCGCGACCCCTTCCGCGTCGAGCGGATGGACGCCACCCGCGGCAAGATCATCGTCGACGGCAACGCCGCCGCCGCGCTGGGCGCCCTCTTCGCCGGGGTGACGGTGGTGACCTGGTACCCCATCACCCCCTCCACCTCGGTGGTGGAGACGCTGCACGGCTACCTGGAGCAGCACCGGCGCACCCCCGACGGCCAGGCCACCTTCGCCGTGCTGCAGGCCGAGGACGAGCTGGCCGCCATCGGCATGGTGATCGGGGCGGGCTGGGCCGGGGCCCGGGCCATGACCGCCACCAGCGGCCCGGGCGTGTCGCTCATGTCCGAGTTCGCCGGGCTGGGGTACTTCGCCGAGGTGCCGGCGGTGATCGTCAACGTGCAGCGGGTCGGTCCCTCGACGGGGCTGCCGACCCGGACCTCGCAGGGCGACCTGCTGTCGACCGCCTTCCTCTCGCACGGCGACACCCAGCACCTGCTGCTCTTCCCCGGCTCGGTGGAGGAGTGCTTCACCATGACCGGCCAGGCCTTCGACCTGGCCGAGCGCTTCCAGACCCCGGTCTTCGTCCTCTCCGACCTCGACCTGGGGATGAACAACTGGATGGCCGAGCCGCTCCCCTACCCGGACGCCCCGCTCGACCGCGGCAAGGTGCTGTCGAAGGCCGACCTGGACCGGCTGGGCGGCTTCGCCCGCTACCGGGACGTCGACGGCGACGGCATCGGCTGGCGGACGCTGCCTGGCACCGACCACCCGCGCGCCGCCTACTTCACCCGCGGCACCGGCCACGACGAGCAGGCGGTCTACAGCGAGCGCTCCGACGTCTTCGAGCAGAACATGGCCCGGCTGCGCCGGAAGCTCGAGGGGGCGCGCGCCGCGCTCCCCCAGCCGGTGCAGCGCGGCACCGGGTCCCCGGTCGGGCTCCTGGCCCACGGCTCCTCCGACCCGGCGGTGCGCGAGGCGCTGGACCAGCTCCACCGGGAGGCCGGGCTCGAGGCCGACTACCTGCGGGTCCGGGCCTGGCCGTTCGCGGCCTCGGTCCGCGACTTCGTGGCCGCCCACGACCGGGTCTACGTGGTCGAGCAGGACCGCGACGCGCAGCTGCTGTCGCTCCTGCGCCTCGACCTCGAGCCGGCCCTGGCCGGGCGGCTCCGGTCGGTGGCCCACATCACCGGGCTGCCGCTCGACGCCAGGAGCGTCACCGACGAGATCCTGGCCCGGGAGGGGCGCTGACATGGCCACCCCGACCGCCGCGGCCCCGCGCCTGAACCGGCTCGGCCTCGCCGTCCTCGACTACAAGGGGGGCAAGACCACCCTCTGCGCCGGCTGCGGCCACAACGCCATCTCCGAGCGGATCCTCGAGGCCTACTTCGAGCTGGGCATCGCGCCCGAGCAGGTGGCCAAGTTCTCCGGCATCGGCTGCTCCTCCAAGACGCCGGCCTACTTCATGAGCCGCTCCCACAGCTTCAACGCCGTGCACGGCCGCATGCCGGCGGTGGCGACCGGGGCGCTGCTCGCCAACCGCACGCTGCGCGGGGTGGGCGTCTCCGGCGACGGCGACACCGCCTCGATCGGCATCGGCCAGTTCGTCCACCTGGTCCGGCGCAACGTGCCCATGGTCTACGTGGTCGAGAACAACGGCGTCTACGGCCTGACCAAGGGGCAGTTCTCCGCCACCGCCGACCCCGGGTCGACCCTGAAGTCCGGCGCCGTCGCCGACCTGCCGGCCCTCGACGTCTGCGCCCTGGCCATCCAGCTGGGCGCCAGCTTCGTGGGCCGCTCCTTCTCCGGCGACAAGAAGCAGCTCTCGGTGATGCTCAAGGCGGCGGTGGCCCACCGGGGCACCGCCCTGCTCGACGTCATCAGCCCCTGCGTCACCTTCAACGACCACGAGGGCTCGACCAAGAGCTACGCCTTCGTCAAGGAGCACGACGAGCCGCTCCAGGAGCTCTCCTTCGTCCCCTCCTTCCAGGAGATCGACGTCGACTACGACCCGGGCACCACCCAGGACGTGACGCTCCACGACGGCTCGCACCTCCGGCTCCGCAAGCTGGAGGCCGGCTACGACCCCTCCGACCGGGCCCGGGCCCTGTCGCGGCTGATGGCCGCGGCGGCGCGAGGGGGACGTGCTGACCGGCGTGCTCTTCCTCGATCCGAAGGCGCCCGACCTGATCGCCCGCCTCGGCCTGGTCGAGGCGCCGCTGGCCACCCTCCCCGCGGAGGCGGTGCGCCCGCCGCGCGCCGTCCTCGACGCCATCAACGCCTCGCTGGGGTAGGGTCGGCCCCGGAGGGGCGAGCCATGGAGCGGACGGTGGCGGTGGTCGGCGCCGGCGTGATGGGGCACGGGATCGCGCAGCTCTTCGCGCAGGCCGGCTCGGCGGTGAGCCTGCACGACGCCGAGGAGCGGCGGCTGGCGGCCGGGCTGGCCGCCCTGGAGGAGTCGCTCTCGCTGCTGGTCGAGGAGGAGGTGCTCTCCCCCTGGGAGGCGGCGGCGGCGAGGGCCCGGGTCCGGCCCACCACCGATCTCGACGCCGCGCTGGCCGGGGCCGGCTTCGTGGTCGAGGCCATCCCCGAGGTGCTGGAGGACAAGCTCACGCTGTTCGACCGGATCGAGCGGGTGGTGGGCGACGACGCCGTGGTCGCCTCCAACACCTCGACCATCCCCATCAGCAGCCTGGCGCAGCGGGCCCGGCGCCCGGGGCGGATGGCCGTGGTCCACTTCTTCAACCCGGCCCAGCTGGTCCCGCTGGTCGAGGTGCTGCCGCACCCGCTCATGCCGCCGGCCGGGGTGGAGCGGGTGCTGGAGGCGATGCGGCACATCGGCAAGCGCCCGGTGCTGCTGCGGCGGGAGGTGCCGGGCTTCGTCGCCAACCGGCTCCAGGCGGCGGTGGTGCGCGAGGCCTTCCACCTCGTCGAGCTGGGCGTGGCCAGCCTGGAGGACGTCGACGCCGTGGTGACCGAGGGGCCGGGCTTCCGCTGGTCCTTCGTGGGCCCGGCCGAGGCGGCCGACCTGGGCGGGCTCGACACCTGGCAGCGGGTGCTGGACAACCTGGCGCCCGAGCTGTCGCGCGCCGAGCGGGCGCCGGCGGCCATCCGCGAGCGCGTCGCCCGGGGCGAGCTGGGCGCCAAGACCGGGCGCGGCCTCCGGGTGCACGAGGCCGGCGCGCTGGCGGAGCGCATCCGGGCCCGTGACCGGTTCCTGGTCCGGCTGGGGAAGCTGAAGCGCGGGTGAGGGCTACCGCCCCACCGTGCCCATCATCGCCTCCGGGTACCTGGTCCCCGAGGCCGCGCCGCGCGGGGCCACGGCGTCGATGCGCTGCAGCTCGGCGGGGCCCAGGGTCACCGTCAGGGCGCCCAGGTTCTCCTCCAGGTAGGCGCGCCGCTTGGTGCCGGGGATGGGGACGACGTCCTTCCCCTGCGCCATCACCCAGGCCAGCGCCAGCTGCGAGGCCGAGCAGCCCTTCTCCCGGGCCAGCGCCTCGATGCGGGCCACCAGCTCCAGGTTCCTCTGGAAGTTCTCGCCCTGGAAGCGCGGGCTCAGGCGCCGGTAGTCGTCGGCGGCCAGGTCCTCGAACCGGCGGATCCGCCCGGTGAGGAAGCCCCGCCCCAGCGGGCTGTAGGCGACGAACCCCACCCCCAGCCGGCGGCAGGCCTGCAGCAGGCCGTCCTCCGGATCGCGGCTCCAGAGCGAGTACTCGGTCTGCAGCGCGGTGATGGGGTGCACCCGGCAGGCGCGCTCCAGCGTCCCCACCCCGGCCTCGGAGAGGCCGAGGTGGCGCACCTTGCCCTCCTTCACCAGCGCCGCCATGGCGCCCACGGTCTCCTCGATGGGCGTGGCCGGGTCCACCCGGTGCAGGTAGTAGAGGTCGACGTGGTCGGTCTGGAGCCGCCTCAGGCTGCCCTCGATGGAGCGCCGGACGTTGGCGGCGCTGCCGTCCAGGCCGCGCCGGGTCGGGTCGGCGGGATCGCGGACGATCCCGAACTTGGTGGCCAGCTCGACCTGGCCGCGCCGGCCCTTGAGGAAGCGGCCCAGCAGCTCCTCGTTGGCGTAGGGGCCGTACATCTCGGCGGTGTCGAGGAAGGTGACGCCGAGGGCCAGGGCGCGCTCCAGCGTGGCCAGCGACTCGGCGTCGTCGCGGCCGGAGTAGAAGTCGCTCATGCCCATGCAGCCCAGCCCCACGGCCGAGACCGTGAGGCCGGAGGTTCCGAGGGTGCGCCGTTCCATGTGGTCCTCCTGGTGCGTGGCTGCGGTCGGCGCCCGAGCCGGGCGCTCAGTGCGATCCCACCAGCGCCGCCGACACCACCACCTCGGCGGAGGGCCGGACCTCCACGTCCTCCTGCCAGGGCATGAAGCCGACCTTCCGGATCGACAGGCGGTGGGGGCCGGGGTCGATGCGGAAGCGGCACGGCGCCCGGCAGCGGACCACGCCGTCCGCCATCACCTCGACGCCGGCGGGCTGCACCTCCACCACGACGGTGCCGGCCTGCGGGCCCGGCTCCGGGGGCGGCGGCTGGGGTGGGACGGCGGGCGCGCAGGCGGCCGCGCAGGCCAGCAGCATCGGCAGGGCCGCCCGCACCGGACGCTCCTACTTCTTCTTCAGCCCGGCCACGTAGTCGGCCACGGCCGGGGCGTCGTCGATGGCGACGGGCTTCATCTTCCCCTGCCCCTCCTTGATGACCTTGAGGACCGTGGCGGCGGGGGTTCCGGCGATGGCCTTCGGCATCATCTTGGCCCCCACCCCCTCCTTGCCGTGGCAGGCGGCGCACTTCTTGGCGAAGGTCTCGGCCCCATTGGCGAGGGCGGTGGAGGCGAGGAGCAGGGCGGCGACGGCGAAGACGGCGCGCTTCATGTGGGATCCTTTCGGCGGGGGGGGTGCTGGGGGGGAGTGTAACGCCGGGGCGGCTACGGCACACAGGTCCCGCCGGGCGGCACCCAGGTCCCGGCGCAGAGGTCGGCCACGGGGAGGCTGATGGCGCAGGCCGGGGCGTCGAAGGTGCCGCCGAGGTGGGAGCCGTCGGCGAGCATGGCATCCACCGCCCCGGTGACCCGCCCCCCGGAGGTCGAGTCGAGCCAGATGGTCCCGCTGGTGGCGTCCACGGTGGTGCCGGCGCAGCTGGCGTCGGTGCTGTCGACGGCGGCGGCGGCCAGGGTCACCACGGTGGTGCCGGTCGGATCCTGGGTGATGGTGTACTTCCCCGGCGGCACGCCCGGGGGGGTGTTCAGCGCGCCGCGGACGACCATCAGCATGATGGCCCGGCTGTTGGCCTTGGACTGGTTGGCCAGCACCATGCTGCAGAGGTTGCTCACGTCGGCGCTGAACACCGCCACGGCGGAGATCCCGACGCTGGACCCGCCGCTCGCGCAGACCCCCTCGGCGCCGAAGCTGAGCGAGTCGACGGGCGTCACCGCGCTGGGGCCGGTCGCGCCCAGGGGGCCGGTGGGTCGGGCGTCACCGGAGTCGCTCCCACCGCACGCCACGAGGACCGAGACCAGCACCGACAGGAGCGCACGCCGCATGTGGACCTCCGTGGATGGACAAGCCATCGCATCCCACACCCGGCGGCCCGCTTCGGCAACCCCTTCCGGGCCACGTGGGCCGCACCGGCCCAACCGGGATCGGGATGGCGGCGGGCGCCGTGACGGTTACTTGACTGGACCTGGTACCTTTCTATATAAAGGTACCTGCCATGCCGCCTGACCTCGACCGCTTCAGCGCCATCCGCAAGGGGCTCCTCGAGTACCTGGTCCTGAAGATCGTGGCCGGCGGCCAGGTCTACGCCGCCGACATCCTCGCGAAGCTGAGCGGCACCGAGTTCGCCACGCAGGAGGGGACCCTCTACCCGCTCCTCTCCAGGCTGCGCCGCGCCGGGCTGCTCGACTACCAGTGGGTCGAGTCGGAGGCCGGGCCGCCGCGCAAGTACTACCGGCTCACCGCCACGGGGCGCGCCTGGCTGGCCGAGCTCAACGCCTACTGGAAGACGCTCCACGCCACGGTCGATCGGATGGGAGAGTAGCCATGCAGAAGGTCGTCCACGCCAGCCTCCACGGCAACGCCTTCGCCCTCGAGGAGACCGGCTACGAGGCGTTGCAGGCCTACCTGGCCCGCGCCGCCACGCAGCTGGCCGCCGACCCGGACCGCGACGAGATCCTCGGCGATCTCGAGCAGGCCATCGCCGACAAGTGCGCCCGCCACCTCGGGCCCCACAAGTCGGTGGTGACGGCCGCCGAGATGCAGCAGGTGCTCGACGAGATGGGGCCGGTGGGGACGCCGGCCGAGGTCGGCCCCGAGGCGCCGGCCGCGCCCGGGGCCCCGCCCGCCGGCGAGCCGGTCCGGCGGCTCTACCGCGTGCTGGAGGGCGGCAAGCTGGCCGGCCTCTGCAACGGCCTGGGCGCCTACCTCGGCGTCGACGCCAACCTGGTCCGCGCCGCCTTCGTGGTGCTGGCGCTGCTCACCCACGGCGCCTGGCTGCTGGTCTACCTGGTGCTGATGTTCGTGGTGCCGGCCGCCGGCACCCCCGAGGAGCGGGCGGCGGCGCGCGGCCTCCCCTTCAGCGCGCAGCAGCTGGTCGACGAGGCCAAGCGCCACTACGCCTCGCTGGAGCAGGAGCTGCGCGGGCCGTGGGCCCGGTGGCGCGACGGCTGGCGGGCGCAGCGCCACCAGCGTCGCCAGGCCCGGCGCGCCGCCCGCGAGGCCCGCCGCGCCGGCTCGGCCCCGGGCGTGGAGCGCCGCGGCCCCCGAGGCGCCGGCCCCCCACCCGTACCCCGCGCCGGCCCACTACGCCCGGCAGGTGGCGGCCGGCGTGCTGGTCCCGGTGATGGCGTTCGTCAGCGCCGCGCTCACCATCGGCTGGGTGGTGGCCACCGCCATGCTGGTCGTCGACGGCCAGCTGCTGGGCTGGTCGCCGGGCCTGCCGCTCTGGGCCAGCCTGCTCATCGTCTCGCTGGTGGCGATGGTGATCGGCCGGCCGTTCGGCTTCGCCCGGGCCGCCTTCCACCGGTCGTCCTGGCGGGGGGCCACCCCCTGGCTGGCGGCGTGGGATGCGATCTTCTGGCTCGGCTTCATCGCCTTCTTCGGCTGGCTGGCGTGGCAGCAGAGCCCGGAGGTCAGGGCCCTGGTGCACGACCTCCCCGGCGCCTGGGAGAGGATCCGCGCGTCCTGGCAGGCCGGCCGCTGAGCCCGGGCCGGTGGCGGCGCCCGCCCGCTACCCGTGCAGCAGGTCCCAGCCGTAGGCCTCGCGCTCCAGGGCGTCGTCGGCCAGCGCCATCACCAGCTCGTCGTCGTTGGAGTCGACGCGGTGCAGGTTGCCGCGGATCCGGCTCCGGGCGGCGCGGGAGAAGACCCGGGCGATCTCCACCTCGCGCGCCGCGCCCTTCTCCCCCTTCCGCTCCAGCGAGGCGGTGACGCGCGAGAGCACGCAGGCGGTGACGAAGAGGTCGATGAGCACCTCGGCGATCCGCTTGGAGACCAGCTGCTTCCCGATGATCTCCTTGCCGTGGCGGCGCAGCTCGCGGTCGGCCACCCAGGCCACCTCGCGCACCAGCCCCTCGTAGTGGTCGCCGATCTCGGCCAGCGCCGGGTGGAGCTTGCTGAAGCTCCGCTTCTCGCCCACCAGGCCGGTGCGGATGGTGGCGTGCTTCAGGGCGTAGTCGGAGAGGACGCCGAAGCCCTTGATGGGATCGTTCATGGCCCCCTTCAGCCCCTGGGCCAGCTCCTTGAGCTGGGTGCCGACGCGGTTGAGGGCGGTCAGGGCGATGAAGAGCCGCAGGATCTCGTTGGTGCCCTCGAAGATCCGGTTGATGCGGGAGTCCCGCAGGATCCGCTCGTAGGGGAACTCGCGCATGTAGCCGTTGCCGCCGGCCACCTGCAGCGCCTCGTCGGCGCTGCGCCAGAGCGCCTCGGTGGCGAAGACCTTGGAGATGGCGGCCTCCACCGCGTAGTCCTCGTAGCCCTGGTCGGAGAGGCCGGCCACCACGCCCACCACGCTCTCGGTGGCGTAGGCGTCGACCACCATCTCGCCCAGCTTCTGCTTCACCAGCCCGAACTCGGCGATGGGGCGGCCGAACTGGCGGCGCTCCTTGGCCTGCCGGGCGGTCATGGCGATGAGCGTGCGCATCCCGCCCACGCAGCCGCCGCCCAGGCCGGAGCGGCCGGCGTTGAGGATCTTCATGGCCGCCTTGAAGCCCTGCCCCACCTCGCCGAGCACGTGCTCGTCGGTGAGCACCACGTCCTCGAAGATGACGGTGGTGGTGTTGGAGGCCCGGATGCCCATCTTGTCCTCGTGCGGGCCGGTCGAGACGCCGGGCAGGTCGCGGGGGACGATGAAGGCCGTCATGTGGGCCTTGCCGTCGCCCTTCCCCGACGGGGTCTTGGCGAAGACGGTGTAGAAGCCGGCGATGCCGCCGTTGGTGATCCAGAGCTTCTCGCCGTTGAGGATCCAGCGGTCCCCCTCGCGCCGGGCGTTGGTCCGGATCGAGGCGGCGTCGGAGCCGGCCCCCGGCTCGGTGAGGCAGAAGGCGGCGATCAGCTCCCCGCTGGCCAGCCGCGGCATCCAGGTGGCCCGCTGGGCCTCGGTGCCGAAGAGCAGCAGGCCGCGCATGCCGATGGAGCTGTGGGCCCCGATGGTGAGCGCCACCGAGCCGTCGTGGGTGGCGACCTGCTGCAGGACGCGCGAGTAGGCGGCGGAGCCGAAGCCGAGCCCGCCGTGCGCCTCGGGGATGATGACCCCGAAGAGGCCGAAGGACTTGAGCTCCTCGAGGAACTCGGGCGGCATCTCGCCCTTCACGTCCCAGGCGCGGAAGTCCTTCTCGCGCCCGGTGAGCAGCTGGTCGACGCTGGCGGCCACCTGCTCGACCAGCTCGCGCTCGCTGGCCTTCATGGTCGGGTAGGGGAAGAGGATCTCCTCCTCGATGCGTCCCATGCAGAGCGACTGGACGAAGCTGTCGACCTTCTTGTCGATCACGGCGGCCTCCCGGGGGGCTGGTACCAGGACGATAGCGCCTCCGACGCACCGCGGCAAGAAAGATTGATTCTCGAGTCAACGTCAGGGCGGGGCGCGCTGCAGCACGGAGAGGGCGGCGCCGAGCGCGCCCACCAGCTGCGGCTCGGGCAGCACCCGCACCGGCCGCCCCAGCGCCTCGCCCAGGGCCGCCACCATGGCGGCGTTGAGCGCCACCCCGCCGCTCAGCAGCACCTCCCCGGTGCCGGGCCGGCCGCGAGCCAGCGAGGCCACGCGGGAGGCCAGCGCCTGGTGCAGGCCGCGGACGATCCCCTCGGCCGGCCGCCCCTCGGCCACCAGCGAGATCACCTCGCTCTCGGCGAAGACGGTGCAGGTGCTGGAGACGGTCACCGCCGACTCGGCCCGCGCCGCCCAGGCGGCCACCTCCTCGAGCGGCACCTGGAGGCGCCCCAGGATCACCTCGAGGAAGCGCCCGGTGCCGGCGGCGCACTTGTCGTTCATGGAGAAGTCGGTGACGTCGCCGGCCGGGCCGATGGCGATCACCTTGGTGTCCTGCCCGCCCATGTCCACCAGCAGCCCGCCGCCGCCGCCGAGGGCGTGGGCGCCGCGGGCGTGGCAGGTGATCTCGGTGAGGACGCGCGCCGCCACCACCCGCTTGCGGCCGTAGCCGGTGGCCCCCACCGGCACCTCCCGCCCGGCCTCGGCCTGGAGCGACGCCACCAGCCGCCCGGTCTGCTCCTCGACGCGCGGGTGGGTCGACTCGAGCCGCCGCGCCAGGATGCGGCCGGCGGCGTCCACCAGCACCGCCTTGCAGCTGGTGCTCCCCACGTCGACGCCGATGGCCGCGCCGCCGGTGCCGTCACTCGAACCCCTCCATGAAGGCCGCCAGCCGGTTCTCGCCCGGCTCCGCCGCCCAGGACCGCGGGTCGTTGTGGTCGGCCTCCAGCAGCAGCACCCGGATGCCCAGCTCCGCGGCCAGCCGCTCCCGCAGGTCGACCTGGCCGATCGAGTAGGGCTTGCAGGAGCGGTCGCTGTGGAGGATGGCGCCGTCCACCGCGTAGTCGCGCGAGAGCCGGCGCAGGATGTCGAGCCGGTTGGGCAGGTCCTGGTTGAGGATGACGTGGGTGTAGGTCCGGGCCGCCGAGGCGATGGGATCGGGGGGGTCGATCCCCACGCCGGCCTCGGCCCAGGCGTTGGTGTAGCTGGTGGAGACGAAGTTGAACCCGCGCTCGGCCAGCAGGGTCGAGAAGCGGCGCACCGCGAACCAGACCGGCAGGTTGTCCCAGAGCAGCCGGTGCCGCTCCTCCTTGAGGCCGCCCACGCCGCGCGCCACCCGGTCGTTCGAGCTCGTCGCGCAGCAGGCGGTAGTAGTCGTTGCAGGGCTCGGTGCCGCGCAGCGTGACGATGGGGGCGATGTGGAAGAAGCCGTCGATGCCGGTCCAGGGCGCCGGCCGGGCGCGGCTGGCGGCCAGGCACTCCGCCCCAGAGCCGCGAGCCCTCCTGCGCGGTGCGGGTCACCTCCACCAGCCGCTCGGCGTCGAGCGGCCGCCCGCTCACCTGCCCGGCCGTGACGCCAGCTCCTCAGCTGCTCCTTCACGTAGGCCAGCTGGTGGGCCGAGGCGGTGCCGTGCACGAAGGGGGTGTCGACCAGCACCAGCGGCACGCCGAGGTGGCGGGAGAGCTCCCGGTACCAGTAGAGGACCGTCTGGCAGATGTTGGTGCAGCAGGCCAGCAGCTGCGGGCGCGGCAGGCGGCCCACCGGCGTCTTCCCGGAGAGCACGCTCCCCAGGTCGGTCCGCACGTAGGAGCAGGCCTGGTCCCAGAGGGGCTGGGGGATGAACAGGTGCCGGGGGACCTGCCGCACGGCCGCCAGCACCCTCGGGTCGACCACCCCCCGGGCCCTGATCTGTTGGTCCACCATGCGTTCCCGGAGCGCGGCGAATTGATCTTCGGTCATGATTGATCCCGTTAGCCCAGGGCGACCCGCCGGGTCGCTCTCCAGGCAATATCATATAAAATAGGATGGGAACCTCCGATTTTAAAGGGCAAGGGAGGAGATTTTTGGTTGCCGGGTCAAAATTAAACAGGGGTTTCGCTGAGGTGGATGTGGGCATTGGGTGGTAGGGGCGGCTCGTGAGCCGCCCCTACCTGAAATTTCATGATCAGGGGACAAGGGACCCCGACGGCGAATTTTGATATAATTATTATGGAGGCGGAAAAGAGATTACTTCCCCCTCACCCTAACCCTCTCCCCCATTGGGGGAGAGGGGAAAAAGAATGAACTCCATTTCTGCGCTCATTAATAAATCTATGGAATTAATGACCACCTGCCGTTTTCACCCCAGCCGGGCGGCCTGCGTCCAGTGCCAGAAGCACGAACACGGCTACTGCCAGGAGTGCCTGGACTTATGCAAGGCCTGCACCGACCCCTGCCTCTACTGCAAATTCCGCCCCGGCTGCGTCATCTGGGAACTGTGCCGCAAGGAAGCCAGGAAGCGGTGTAAGGAAGAAGAGGGGGACAAGGGAAAACGGGGAAAAGGCGAAGGGGTGTAAGAGAATCAAACCAAATTTGGACCCCTAATGAGGGTGCGTAGGACGCACCCTACATTACTTGGACTGCCGGTGAGCCGCGATTTCCGCGTCAATCTCCGCCTCGGAGAGTTTAGCCAACCCCGCCTCTGGGGCGCTTACCTGGATGTTGGTCAGGAGGTCCGGCTGCTTGATGACGTTCCTGAGATAATCCCGCACGCTCAAAATGACCACCTTGGCTTTGCCTCAGCGACTCACCACAAAGCGCACCTGGTCGGCGTCCACTTCGTCCATCAGTTCGCCGAAGCGGGTCCGGGCCGTGAGGGCGTCGCTTAATTTGGCTATTGGTCTGGCCTCGGCTTCCATCTATCTGTGCACCTTAAACTCTAGAGTTAACTCATCAATAAATTAATGATAGCAGCGTCAACGCGTTTATCAAACGAACTGTTCACGCGGGCGTAGGGTGCGTTTTACGCACCATTTTTTGCCGACCTGCTACCTACAATCCGGTAAAGCTCAGTCACGTTACAAGGGTCGCGGGTTGGCCGTATTCAAGCTTTCACCGTTACGTGGAACGCGGCATCTATAACCTTCAATGGGCGGCAGATGATATCGTTCGCAGTCTATAAAGGGAATAATTCTAAAGGTGGGATGCGGTTCCCTTTCCCGCCCTACGGGCTATCGGAAGCTGCAAGTCTAATTGTTGTGCCGGTTGGATGGCAAAGAAGAGGTTTCAATGGACTGGGCCTGCTTATAAGCCCGGATGACCTCACGCGAATAGGCTGCGGTGCAGGTAGAATTATACACTCGCAAAACTCTCCTGATATCCCCGTCGTATTTATACATCAACCGAGCCAAGACTGCCGCCCCGCCCATGATATTTTCCCGGGGGTTGAGCGGGTTTTTAACCCCATACTTCTTGGCGGTGTCTATATGCAATTGCATCAGGCCAAAGCAACTCCCCGAATGCGCGTACGGGTCATATCTCGATTCGATGGCGCAGACCGCCTGGATGAGATAGGGTGAAATTTGGTAGCGCTGGGCTGCTTCCTTGATGTAGCCCCAGTACTCCTGCTTCAGTTCCAGTCTCCCTATTTTGGGAGGGGCTTGGGGCCAGGGTTGCGCCCAGGCTGCAGTGGTTAAGCAGAGAAATATAATCAGAGTTTCATGGCTAATTACCTCCTGCGGAGCTTATGGTGATTCAATCAGGCACGAGTTGGCGAAGGAGGGCTGGTAGCGCCCAGTAGGGCGAGTCGGCAGGTTACCCCGCTTGAATTGTGATTATTGTAACAAACTAATTTCTTGAAAAGCAAAGTAAATCGATAATATGTAGTTATTACAGGGTGATAATGATACTGATAGACACCAGTAATCACCGTTCCAGCCAGAAAGGTGGAGTTATGGGTGCGGGGCAAAAGCCGGAATGCTCTTGAACTGGCAGTAAGCGCTAATTTCTAAACAATTATGCCGTTGAAGGCTGCTTTCTTCGTCAGATTGCAGGTAACTTGCCACTACCGAGAGGTTGATGATCGTGGCGATATCATAATGATATCTTTGAAAAGCTTATAAAAAAATCTCCTTTTTAAGATTAATCTTGGGGGCCTTGAATTAAATCACATCTTCTTCTCCCAGCGCAGCAAGTCCACCACCTGGGCCAGGGTGCGGCCTTCTTTGATTTCTTCGCGGATGCGGTTTTCCTTCTCCAGGACGTCCATGGCCCGGTTGGCGTATTCCACCGCCAGGCTTTGGGCCAGGACCACCACGCCGTCGTCGTCGCCCAGGACCCAGTCGCCGCTCTCCACCTTGACGCCGCCCACCCGGATGGGCACCCCGATCTCGCCGAAGCCCTTGGGTTCCCCGGCATTGGGCATGACCAGGCGGGAAAAGGCCGGGAAGCCCAGCTTGGCGATGTCGCCGGAGTCCCGGATGGCCCCGTCGATCACCACGCCACTCAGCCCCCGCTGCAGGGCCGAATTGGTGGCCAGTTCCCCCCAGATGGCGGGCCCGACGCCGCCGGCGTCGATGACCACCACGTCCCCCGGCTCGGCCAGGTCGATGGCCTCCACCGGCTTGGCCCAATCGCCGGGATAGGTGCGCACCGTCAGGGCCTTGCCCACCAGGCGGGCCCCCGGAAACAGGGGCCGTATTCCCTCCAGCACGCCGCTCCGGTGCAGGGCGTCGGAGAGGTTGGAGCTGGAGACCAGCTCCAGCACGCCGCGGATCTCCTCGGCCCCCACCCGCTTGAACAGGGTGGTGGGGATGACCGCGCCTTCATCCAGGGCCCGGCGAATCTCCCGGGTGGCGAGCGCCGGGGTCCTTGGCCTTGGTGATGGCGCCCCCGACGATGACGTAGGCCGCCCCGTGGGCCACCGCGGCCGCCGCGGTCTCGGAGTTGATCCCCCGGCCACCCCCACCGGCACCTGGACCGCCTGGCTGACGGCGGCCAAAATGGCAAAGGGGTCTTGGCCGCGCATCTGCTCGTCGATGGCCACGTGCACCGAGATATAGTCCGCCCCCAGCGCCGCCACCTGGACGGCCCGGGCCACGGGGTCGGCCACGGCGATGAGGTCCACCGCGATCTTGGCGCCGTAGTTCTTGCCGGCCTGGATACATTCGGCAATGGTGGCGTCGGTGGCGGTGCCCAGGACGTCGACGATCTGGGCCCCGGCCTTGGCCGCCACCTCCACTTCGGTGCGGCCGGCATCCATGATCTTCATGTCCGCCACGATGACCTTGCCGGGAAACAGCCGTTTTAACTCCCGGACCGCATCCAGACCTTCACTCTTGATCAGCGGGGTGCCGGCCTCGACCCAGTCCACCCCTTCGGGCACGGCCAACTGCGCCACATTCACCGCCCGGTGCAAATCCACGAAGTCCAGCGCTAATTGCAATATTGGAGGCATATGGATATCCTTGAGTTTTTGCTGAGAAGGGAGATTCAGTTGCCAGTTACCAGTTCCCAGTGTCTGAGATTAAACGAAGGTTTCACTGGCTACTGGCAACTGAAAACTGGCAACTGACTACTCCAAATCCGCGTGGCGCTCCAGGACTTCGCCCTGGTCCTGGCCGGCGCGCCTCTGGTAAAGGATGAGGACCACGGCTTCCAGGAACAGGAAGGTGGCCTGTTCGTACAGGCTGCCGGGGCATTGCACCGAGGCGGTTTCCTGGGTCCGGGTCAGCTTGGTGGTGCCGGGGATGGTGATGACCACCTGGGCTTCCCGGCCGATGGTGGAGTCGGCATGGGCGGTGAGGGCCAGGGTGCGGGCCTCGCGGCTGTTGGCCCGGCGCTGCATCTCCCGGGGAAAGGCCGTCTCGCCCGAACCCGACAGCACCAGCAGCAGGTCCCCCGGGCGGATGCGGGGCGTGGTGGTCTCGCCCACGAAATAGACGGTGAAGCCCAGGTGCATCAGCCGCATCAAGAAGCCCCGCAGGATGAAGCCGGAGCGGCCGCTGGCGCAGCCGAAGATGCGGGGTGCGGCTTCCACTTCCCTGATCAGGGTCTCGGCCATGTCCGGAGTAATCTGGGCGAGCACTCCGCCCAATTCCTGGTGCATCTGGTCCAGGGCCACGGAAAACTTCATCATCTCAGGGGATTGAGATAAAAAAGCCCCCCGCGGCTGTCCCGGAAGGCAATCAATCTTATCCATTTTCTTCCCTCGCAGTCCCAGTCCGGACGCGGTCCGGATCCAGGCTTCCAAATTTGAGGAATCTGTAATAAAAATCTACCACAGCCTAGAAAAAATTTCCAGAATTCTTCTAATTTTCCTCAAATTTAGGCAGTCTTTTCCGAATTTTCGGGGAACT
>CAWBAO010000002.1:0-15243 GCA_963786945.1 uncultured delta proteobacterium
GATGGGGATCTTCGCCGCGGCCGGCGTCGGCAAGTCGATGCTGCTCGGCCAGGTGGCTCGCGGCGCCGCGGCCGACCTGTCGGTGATCGCCCTCATCGGCGAGCGCGGGCGGGAGGTGCGCGAGTTCGTCGAGGAGGCGCTCGGGCCCGCTGGGCTGGCGCGCAGCGTGGTGGTGGTGGCGACCAGCGACGCGCCGGCGCTGGTCCGGCTCCGCGCCGCCCACGTGGCCACCGCCATCGCCGAGTGGTTCGCCGGGCGCGGCGCCGAGGTGCTCTTCCTGCTCGACTCGATCACCCGCTTCGCCCGGGCGCAGCGCGAGGTCGGCCTGGCGGCCGGAGAGCCGCCGGCCCGGCAGGGCTACCCGGCCTCGGTGTTCCAGGCCTTGCCGCGCCTGCTGGAGCGGACCGGGAACCGGGCGCGCGGGGGGATCACCGCCTTCTACACGGTGCTGGTGGCCGGGAACGACCTGGACGAGCCCATCGCCGACGAGGTGCGCGGCATCCTCGACGGTCACGTGGTGCTCGACCGGCGGCTGGCCGAGCGGGGCCACTTCCCCGCCGTCGACGTGCTGGCCAGCGTCTCCAGGGTCATGCCGCAGGTGATCGGCGAGGGGCCGCGCCGGGCCGCGGCCCGGGTCCGCTCCCTGCTGGCCGCCCTGGAGCGCAGCCGCGAGCTGGTGCAGCTGGGCGCCTACCAGGCCGGGAGCGATCCGGAGACCGACCAGGCCCTGGCCCGGCGCGAGGCGCTGGAGCGCTTCCTGCGCCAGGGCGCGGGCGAGGTCGAGCCGCTCGAGGTCACCCAGGCCCGCCTGGCGGAGCTGGCGTCGTGAGGTGGCCCCTCCAGCGCCTCCTCGACCTGCGAAGGTGGGAGGAGGCCGACGCGGCCGGCGCCCTGGGCCGGGCCCTGGTGCGGAGGCGGGCCGCCGAGGCGGAGGCCCGGGCCCTCCGCGGCGCGGCCACCGAGATCGCGGCGCGGGCGCTGCGGTGCTGGGGGCCGGGGCGCCGGGGCGACGACGCTGGCCTGCGCCGGCCGGGCGGATCCGCCCCGGGAGACGGTGCCGTGCTGGCCGCGGCCGCCGCCTGCGCCGCGCGGCTGCGCCTCGATGCGGCCCGGGCTGGCGACCGGGCCGACCGGGCCGAGGCCCGCGTCCTCGCCGAGGCGTCGGAGGTGGAAGGCCGTCGCGCCGGGCTCCGGGGGGCCGCGCTGCGCCGCGCGGTGGTGGAGCGGCTCGAGGCGTCGTGGCGCCGGGCCCGGGAAGCGGAGGCGGCCCGTCGGGCCGAGGCGGCGCTCGACGACCGGCCGTGGACGGAGCGGGTCGACCCGGCGATCCGGGCGGTCAGCGCCTGTCGCCCAGCGGCAGCGAGACCCGTCCCTGCTCGCACTGGAGCGTGAGCTTGGCGGGCTTGTACCCGGCCGGCGGCGGCAGGTCGCCCTGGCGGAACTCCTCGACGCGCGAGGTCACGGCGTCGCCGGGCCGGATGGTCCGGCGCTTCTCGTATCGCCACGTGTCGTCGAGCACCAGCGCCACCTCGGTCCAGATGGTGCCGTCGCTGTCGTTGCGGACCGAGACCACCTGCCCGACGCTGGTGTTCTGCAGCCGCGCCACGGCGCCGAGCGAGTTGGCCGGGCCGGAGGAGGGGCAGGCCGCCCACATGGTGACGATGGTGAGCGGCAGCCAGGTGCCCACCACCGCCGCCTTGCGGCGGAAGGTGGGGCTGGACTTCCTGATCCCGTCCACCATGTCGGTGGCCAGGTCGCTGGCCAGGCCCACGGCGGCGTCCCTGGCCCGTCCGGCCGCGGCGAGCGACGAGGTGGCGGTCGGCTTTGGCATCGGGGTGGAGGGTAGCCCCGCCGCCGGGGCCGGGACAAGCCTCGAACGCCTCGAGGCCCGGGGCGCGCTAGAGTCGGGCCATGCCGCTCATCCGCATGGCGCCCGAGGTGGCCGACGCGCTGGCCCACGGCGGCCCGGTGGTGGCGCTCGAGACCAGCGTGGTGGCCCACGGGCTGCCGCCCCCGGACAACCTGGAGGCCGCCCGGCGCTGCGCCGCGGCGGTGCGGGCCGCCGGGGCGATCCCGGCGGCCATCGCCGTGCTCGCCGGCGAGCTGGTGGTCGGGGCCGACCAGGCCGAGCTGGCGCGGCTGGGCGACCCGTCGCGGCGACCTGCCAAGGCCGGGGCCCGCGACCTGGCCCCGCTGCTGGCGGCGCGGCGCGACGCCGGCACCACGGTCTCGGCCACGGTGGCCATCGCGGCCCGGGTGGGCATCCGGCTCTTCGCCACCGGGGGGATCGGCGGGGTGCACCGGGTGCCCGCCGGCGCCGTCGCGCGCGGCGCGGCCGACGTCTCCGCCGACCTCGGCGAGCTGGCCCGCAGCCCGGTCTGCGTGGTCTCGTCGGGGCCGAAGGCAATCCTCGACCTGCCGGCCACGGCCGAGGCGCTGGAGACCCTCGGCGTGCCGGTGATCGGCTACCGGACCGGCGAGCTGCCGGCCTTCTTCACCGAGGGGAGCGGCGTGGCGCTCGAGCATCGCGTCGAGGACGCGGCCGGGGCGGCCGGGGTGCTGCGGCTCCAGTGGGAGGGGATGGGGCGCCGCCAGGGCGTGCTGCTGGCCGTGGCGCCGCCCGAGCCGCTGCCGCAGGCCGAGGTGGAGGCCGCCATCGTCCGGGCCCTGGCCGGCGCGGCCCGCGCCGGCGTGACCGGGCCGTCGGTGACGCCCTGGCTCCTCGCCGCCGTCGCGCAGGCCACCGGCGGGCGCTCGCGGCAGGCCAACCTGGCGCTGCTGGAGCGAAACGCCGCGGTGGCGGGCGAAGTGGCGGTGGCCCTGGCCAGGCCAGGTTAGAATCAGCAGGTGTCGACCCCCGTCCACCGCACCCCCGTCCACGTCGCCGATGCCGACGCCCTGCAGGCCCTGATCGAGGCGCTCCGCCCCGAGCCGGTGCTGGCGCTCGACACCGAGTCCAACAGCTTCCACGTCTACCGGGAACGGGTCTGCCTGCTGCAGCTCTCGACCCGCTCCGCCGACTACATCGTCGACCCCATCGCCGTGGACGTCCGGCCCCTGGGCGAGATCCTCTGCGACGGTCGCGAGACCGTGCTGCACGGGGCCGACTACGACGTCCGCTGCCTGCGCCGGGAGTACGGCTGGCGGCTGCCGCGCCTCTTCGACACCATGGTGGCGGCGCGCCGGCTGGGACGACCCGGCCTCGGGCTGTCGGCGCTGGTGGAGGCCAGGTTCGGGGTCCGCATGTCGAAGGCGCACCAGCGCTCCGACTGGGGGCGAAGGCCGCTCTCCCGGGAGCAGCTGGCCTACGCCTCCCTCGACACCCAGTTCCTCCTCCCCATCGCCGACGAGCTCAAGGCCGAGCTGGCGGCGCGGGGCCTGGCCGACCAGGCCGAGCAGGAGTTCCAGCGGATCTCCGCGGTGGTGCCGAAGGAGCGGGTCTTCGACCCCGAGGGCTGGCGGCACCTCAAGGGGGCCCGCGCGCTCGACCCGGCTGGCCAGGGGGTGCTGCGCGCGCTCTGGCTGGCCCGCGAGGCCCGCGCCGACCAGGAGGACCGGCCGCCCTTCAAGGTGCTGGGGGAGCCGACCATGGTGGAGATCGCCCAGCGCCGCCCCGCCACGCGGGAGGCCCTGGAGCAGATCCCGGGGGTCTCGCCGCAGGTGCTGCGCCGGCTCGGCGACGCCATCGGTGCGGCGCTTCGAGCGGCCGTCGCCAGCGCCGGCTAGAAGGCGACGCCCTCGGCCGGGGCGGGCACCGGCGCCTCCGGGTCGAGCTGGGGCGGCAGGCCGGCCAGGCGGCGGTAGACCTCGCGCGACGAGAGGACCGCCTTCAGGTAGGTGCGCGTCTCCTTGAAGGGGACGTTCTCCACCCACTCGTCGAGCGGCTGTCCGGCGCGGGACCTGCACCAGGCGGCCGGCGGCGACGGGCCGGCGTTGTAGGCCGCCACCGCGCCGGCCTCGCTCCCGAACCGGTCCAGGAGCAGTCCGAGGTAGAGCGTCGCCAGGGCCAGGTTGGTGGCGGGGTCGTCGAGCCCGCCGACCGGGCTGGTCGAGAGGTCCACCAGCAGGCCCAGCCGCTCGGCCGTCCTGGGCAGCAGCTGGCCGAGCCCGAGCGCCCCGGCGGCGCTGCGGGCCTCGGGCCGGAAGCCGGACTCGCGGCGGATCAGGGCGAGGAGCAGCGTCTCGTCGACGCCGGCGGCGCGGGCGGCCTCGGCCACCACCTCGCCATAGGCCGTCGGGTAGAGCCAGCGCTCGGTCCCGCGGACCTGGCCGAGCAGGTCGCGGGCCACGCGGAGCGCGAGGGCGGGCTCCCCGGCGAAGCTGGCGAGCCGGCAGACCTCCGCGGCGGTGGCCTTGGCCACGCCGCGCCGGGCCAGGATCTCCAGCTCCTGCACCGCCCGGTCGCGGTCGCCCAGGGCGAACAGGTCGGCCGCGGCGCGGAGCCGCGCCAGGCTGGCGGGGTCGGGCGACCCGGGCCAGCCGGGGTCGACGGACGGCGACGGCGGCGGCGTGGTCCCGAGCCGCTCCAGCCGCCGCCTCGCCAGCCACCCGTACCAGCCGTCCCCGCCCGCCAGCGCCGCCCGGCGCAGCCGCTCCACGGCGCCTCGCGAGGCGCCGCCGAGCCGGCCACGCCAGTAGAGGGCGGCGTCGGCCAGCGGGCCGCTCTCCAGCCGCGCCAGCCTGGCCTGCGCGCCGCGCGGATCCCCGGAGCGGACGCGCGACCAGGCGGCGAACCAGCGGGCGTCGTCGGCCCGTGGGGAGGAGGGCCGGGCCCGGCTGAAGGCGTCGAGCGAGTCGGTGGCCCGCTGGAAGTCCCCGGCGTCGTACCGGAGCCAGGCGGACAGGTAGGCCGCCTCGTCCCCCAGGTCGCGGCTGCGGCGGTCGCCGAGGCCGGGGACGGTGGCCGGGCTCTCGGCCACGGCCCGGTACCGGGCGATGGCCTCCTCGGTCCGGCCTCCCCGCGACGCGGCCCGCGCCAGCAGCCACTGGGCACCTCGCCGGACGCCCGGATCGCTCTCCGCCGCCAGCCCCGTGGCCAGCTCCACCGCCTCCGCGAACCGGTCGAGGCCGGCCAGGGCCAGCGCCCGCGCCAGGACCACCGCGCTCGCCGGCGCGGGGGGCACGCTCCCCGAGGCCGCCTCGGCCTCGGCCAGGGCCTCGGCAGGGCGCCCTCGCTGCAGCAGCCGCTCCACGCGCCGGAGCCGGTCGGCCCCGCCGAGGCGGGCTCCAGCACCTCCCGCCGCCGCCCAGGCCTGCAGGGCGTTGGCGGCCTCGGCCCCCTCCGGCGACTCGGGCTCCTCGATGGCCAGGGCGCGGTAGGCCGCCAGCGCCGCGGGGGCCCGGCCCGCGAGCCGCAAGGCCCCGGCCAGCAGGAGGCGCCCTCGGCGGGCGCCGGGGTCGTCGGCGTGGCCGGCCAGCAGGTCGGTGAGCCGCTGCAGGGCCGGCCTGACCTGGCCGGTCGCCAGCAAGGCCTCGACCTGCAGCCAGCGTGCGCTGCGGCTCGCCGCACCGGGGCCGGCCGTGGCGGCCTGGCCGAGCGGTCCCAGCGCCTCGCCGGGGCGGCCGCCCAGCAGCAGGGCGCGGCCGAGGGCCAGCCGCAGCTCCCCTTCCAGGCCCGGGGGCGGGGCGGCCAGCGCGGCCAGCAGCGGCTCGACCGCCTCGACCGGGCGGCCGGACTGCAGCAGGGCCAGTCCGAGCGTGCTGGCGGCCCGGGCTCCGAGCGGTCCGCGGGGAAGGGCGGCCCAGGCGGCCCGGGCGTCGGCGACGCCGGCCGCGGCCTCGCCGCGGCGCAGCGCCTCGGCGGCCTTCCCCAGGCCAGACAAGGAGTTGCACAGGGGCTCGACGGCGGCGGCGGAGACCGGCGCCAGCAGGGCCAGCAGCGCCGCGAGGCACCGGCCACCGACGGCAGGGCCGGGGGGACTTGCAACGCCGGATCGCGACGCGCTATGGACGAAGGGCGCCCCGTCCAGGCCATCGCGCCCGACGCGGCCAGCGTACTTCGCCGACGAGGTGGTGCCGCCCGCCACCAGGAGTCCAGCGTGCTCGCCAAGCCCAGCCCCACGGAGCTCGTCAGCCTGATCAACCCGGACCGCGGCATCGATGGCCAGCGGAACCTGTTCTGCACCCATTACGACGGCTGCCTGGACGAGGCCATCCGCCAGGGCTGGAACAGCTGGTGCTGCACGCGGTGCGACCTGAGCGCCATCGGCCCGGGCGAGGCCGACAGCATCGACAGCTTCGCCACGCAGCGTCGCCTCGCCTAGTCGCCGGTGCGGGCCCGGGCTCACCGGGTCTCCGCCCCTCGCTCCGGGCGCGTCACCGTCCCCGGTTCCGCCCGGTTCCGGGCCGCCTCGTGCAGGGGCTCCACGAACACCTCCGTCAGGTAGACCACCGGGCCGCCGCCGGGCAGCGTCGCGCGCGCGATGCCCACCCCGGCCAGGGTGGGGCCCGCCACCAGCAGGTTGTCGCGGTGGGCCGGGCTCTCCTCGGTCGCCTCGTGGGCCGCGAGCGCGGTCTGCCCCTTGGCGAGGTTCTCCAGCGCCTTGCGGAAGGGGATCCCGGCGCGGCGCAGCCGCTCGCCGATGTCGCCGGAGCCGGGAAGGATATGGGCCAGCAGCCCCTGGCGAAGCATCTCGGCGCTGTGGGCGCGGGCCACCGACTTCAGGCGGGCCGATGGCTCGAGCGGCGGGAGGCCGTGGCGCCCCCGCGTCGCGTTGATGGCGACCAGGACGCGCGCCTCGGCCTCGGCCGGATCGGCCGGGTCGGGCCCGGCGGCGTGGCCGTGCGGGGGCGCCGCCGCCTCCGGGCCAGCGCTGACGGCGAGCAGCCCGACGACCTCGGGGCCGTTCAGCCCGCGCCCGAGCACCTCCACCAGCCAGCGCCCCGGGCTGTCGAAGCGCAGGGAGGCCGTGAAGCGGCGAGACCCGGAGACGGGACGTTCCCCGACGCTGCCGTCCGGGGCGGTGACGAAGAGGCGGGGTTCGGCGAGGCCGGTGACCAGCTCCCCCTCCAGCACGGCGCTGGCGCCGACGGCCACGGCGCGCGGGAAGGGGCTGAGCTTGGCGCGTCGGGGCGAGGCGAGCAGGACCAGCCACGCCATCCCCTCCCGCTCCACCACCCCGGCGCCGAGGTGGCCGGCGAAGGAGCGGGCCGAGATGACCGACGGGAGGGCCTCGGCGACGCGGTGGGATGGGCCGGACACGAGGTAGGCGAGCGGGGCCGGGTCGGAGGAGGCGGCGTTCCAGAGCGCGCTGCGGACCTGGACGCGGTCGAGCGGCGCCGGGTCGCCAGCGGCGGCGAGGGTGGCCAGCTGCCGGGCCGCCAGCGCCAGGACCCCGGAACGGGCCGGCGGCGGATCGCCGGGGCGCTGCAGGAGCGGAGCGGCCACGTCCATGGCGCGCCGCTCCACGGCGGTGAACTCGACCCGGGGCTCGACGCCGTAGCGGAGCGCGGCCAGCGCCGGATCGGGTGCGCTCGAGCCGGCCGGGGCGGGGGGCTTCGAGGCCGGGGGCGCCGCGGCCGGGGAGGGGATCCGGCCCTGGCCGGCGGCACAGCTGGCCACCGCACCCAGCAGCAGCAGCAGGAGGCCACGCCGCCTGGAGCTCAGGGGTTCCTCCCGGTCGGGCCGGTCCGGATGTCCAGGCCACGCGCCGCGGTCCGGCCCAGGCGGGCGTTGACCCGGGCGCAGATCTCGCCGGCGAGCAGCTCGACCTGGGCTGCCCATTCTGGCTCGGAGACGAGCACCAGCAACCGACCGTCCCGCATGACGCCCCGAAAGGAGGCCGAGCGGGCGAGCCGCGGTCCGCAAGCCTCGACGAAGGCTGCGGCGATGGCCGCCTCGCCTGTCTCCCGGTGCCGGCCGAGCGCCTCGGCGAGGGCCGAGGCCACCGATTTCCGCTTTCCCCGCATCGGGTTTTGAAGCTAGAGGCCGGGGAGCCCAGCGTCAAGGAGCCCCGTCCCGGCACCGCCGTTGGAGCAGGTGCGGCAAGGAGCCGCGGGATGCGTCGAACCGCACACACTGTGCTACCTTCGGGTGCGGTCCTCGCCCGAAATGACGTCCAGGACACCCAGAGTTCCCGTGCCGGAACATCCACTTTCCGTGAATACGGCCGGGGCGGAGGCCGGCCGGGGCGATGCCCTGGCCCAGGGCGCGCGGCTCAAGCTCTCCTGGCTGGTGCAGCTGCACTGGTGGGCCATCGGCGGCCAGGTGCTCATCATCGCGCTCGCCGAGTTCTGGACCGAGTTCGACCTGCCCATCCCGCACATCATGGCGCTGCTCACCGCCGAGGTGATCGGCAACCTGGTGCTGCGCTCCTGGGCCCGCACCGTGCACGTCACCGAGTCGATGATGGCGACGGTGATGGTGCTGGACACCGCCGTGCTCACGCTGCTGCTGGACCTCACCGGCGGCGCGTCCAATCCCTACTCCACGCTCTACCTGGTGAACGTGGCGCTGGCGGCCGTCCTCCTGCCGGGCCGCTGGTCGTGGGTGCTGATGGCGGTGACCCTGCTCGGCTTCGCCTCGCTCTTCGTCCACGAGTGGGTGGTGGGCCCGGCCCACCACGTCCGCTTCCCGCTCTCCCCCGAGCAGCTCTTCGCCGCGCACGTGCGCGCCTCCTGGGTGGCGCTGGCGCTGGCCGCCATCTTCATCGTCTACTTCGTGCGGCGGGTGGCGCTGGCCCTGGCCGATCGCGAGCGGGAGCTGCAGCAGGCCCGGGTGCAGGCGGACCGCCGGGAGAAGCTGGCCTCGCTGGCGACCCTGGCGGCCGGGGCCGCCCACGAGCTCTCCACGCCGCTCTCCACCATCTTCGTGGTGGCCAAGGAGCTGCAGCGTGACCTGACGCCGATGGTGAGCCAGGACGTGGCGCGCGACCTGAAGCTGATCCGCGACCAGGTGGCGCGCTGCCGCGAGATCCTCGACCGCATGGCCGGGCACGCTGGCGAGCAGGTGGGCGAGCCGCTGCGGAGCCAGACCATCGCCGAGTGGGTGGCGGCCGGGCTCGACGGGCTGCCGGGCCGGGAGCGGGTGGTGCAGGAGCGGGCCCCCGGCGTGGAGGAGGTCCTGCTGGTCGGTCCCCCGCGGGCGCTGGCCGACGCGCTCCGCGGCCTGCTCAAGAATGCCCTGCAGGCCTCGGCCGCCGATGCCACCGTGACGCTCCGGCTGGAGCCGACGACCACGGGCCTGGTCCGGGCCACCGTGATCGACCAGGGGCGCGGCATGCCGCCCGACGTGCTGGCCCGGGTGGGCGAGCCCTTCTTCACCACCAAGGTCCCGGGGGAGGGGATGGGGCTCGGCCTCTTCCTGACCCGGGCCCTCGCGGATCAGCTGGGTGGCAGCTTCCACATCACCTCGAGCCCCGAGCACGGGACCGAGGCACGTCTCGAGCTGCCGGCCGCCACGGCCGGCGAGAGGAGCAGCGCATGACCCAGAACACCGAAGTGGGACGCGACAGCCTGCCCAACATCCTGCTGGTGGACGACGACGAGGTGCTGCGGGAGCGGCTGGCGCAAGCCATCCGGGCGCGGGGCTACGAGGTCAAGACGGCCGGCAGCGCCGCGGAGGCGCTGCGCGAGGTGGCGGTCGAGTCGCCCGAGATGGCCGTGCTCGACCTCAAGATGCCGGGGATGTCCGGGCTCGAGCTGCTGCGGGAGCTGCGCCAGCTGGATCCCGCCACCCGCGTCCTCATGCTGACCGGCTACGGCAGCATCGCCACCGCGGTGCAGGCGGTGCGGGAAGGGGCGGTGGGGTACCTGCCCAAGCCGGCCGACGCCGACGAGATCCTCGCCGCCCTGATGGGCAAGGACACCACGGCGCCCAAGTCGGGGCAGGAGACCCCCTCCCTGGCCCGCGCCGAGTGGGAGCACATCCAGCGGGTGCTCACCGACTGCGGGAACAACATCTCGGAGGCGGCGCGCCGGCTCGGCATCCACCGGCGGTCGCTGCAGCGCAAGCTCCACAAGTACCCGCCGTCGAGGTAGGGGTCCCCGGCGCGGACGCGCCCCCGCGGCTCCGGCGGCGGGGGCGGGGCGTGGTGCCGGCGGGCCAGGCCGGCCCGCCGATCGCCCGGCAGCTCAGAGCACCTTCACCGCGCCGTGATCGGTGCCGTCCGCGTCGTGGGTGTGGATGGCGCAGGCCAGGCAGGGATCGAAGGAGTGGATGGTCCGCAGCGCCTCGAGCGGGAGCTTCGGATCGGCGATGGGGTTGCCCACCAGCGAGGCCTCGTACGGACCGGGCTGATCCTGGCCGTCCCTGGGGCCGGCGTTCCAGGTGGAGGGGACCACGCACTGGTAGTTCTTGATCTTGCCGTTCTCGATGATGCACCAGTGGGAGAGGGTCCCGCGAGGCGCCTCGTGGAAGCCGACGCCCCGGTAGGTGCCGGTCAGCAGCCTGGGGTTGGGGTCGGCGAAGATGGCCGTGTCCCCCTTGCCGATGTTCTCCACCAGCAGCCGCCAGTGCTTCAGGGTCAGCTCGGACATCATGGCGCAGCGGATGGCGCGGGCCGCGTGCCGGCCGAGGGTGGAGTGGAGCATGGCCGGCGTCACGTCGATCTTGTGGATGGCCTTGACCGTGGAGATGGCGGCCGACACCCACTTGACCGTGAGCGGATGGTTGGTGAGGAAGCCGACCAGCACCTGGGCCAGCGGGCCCACCTGCATGGGCTTCCCCTCGAGCCGCGGCGCCTTGACCCAGCTGTACTTCTGGGGCGCCGAGGTCTCGGCCTTCCACGCGTCGGTGAACTTGGGGACCGTCTCCTCCTCCCACGGGCCGCGCTGCCAGTCGCCGTCGTAGTGCGAGTGGGCGATCGACTCGGTGACGTTCTGCTTCAGGTAGTCGTCGTTCCAGCTCTCGATCTTCTGGACCCCCGGCCTCCCCGCCATGATGACGCCGCCGGGGAGGTCGAAGCTGGTCATCCTGGCGTCGGTCGGGAGGTCGGGCACGGCGAGGTAGTTGGTGACGCCGGCGCCGTACTTGAACCACTCCGGGTAGAAGCCGGCCACCGCCGCCACGTCGACCAGGTAGCACTGGGTGATGAAGCCGCTCACCTCGTCGAGCAGCGCCTTGACCCTGTAGAGCTTCTCCATGTTGAGGGCGGAGGGGCTGTCGAGGTTGATGGCGTTGGCCACGCCGCCCACCGCCAGGTTCTGGATGTGGGGGGTCTTGGAGCCGAGGATGGCCACGATCTGGTTGGCCTTGCGCTGGATCTCCAGGGCCTGCAGGTAGTGGGCGACCGCCAGCAGGTTGACCTCGGGCGGGAGCCGCATGGCGGGGTGGCCCCAGTAGCCGTTCTGGAAGGGGCCGAGCTGCCCGGCCGCGACGAAGCCCGCCAGCCGGGCCTTCACCGCCGCGAGCTCCCTGGTGGAGTTGCCTGGCCAGGTGGAGATGGTCTCCGCCAGGGCCGAGGTCCTGGCGGGATCGGCCTTGAGCGCCGCCACCACGTCGACCCAGTCGAGCGCCGACAGGTGGTAGAAGTGGACGATGTGGTCGTGGAGCGCGTGCGCCGAGATGATGATGTTGCGGATCAGCTGCGCGTTGAGCGGCACCTCGAGCCCGAGCGCGTTCTCCACGCTGCGCACCGAGGTGATGGCGTGGACGGTGGTGCAGACGCCGCAGATGCGCTGCGTGTAGGCCCAGGCGTCACGGGGGTCCCGCCCCTGCAGGATGGTCTCGATGCCGCGCCACATGGTGCCGCTCGACCAGGCGCTGCGGACCAGGCCTCCATCGACCTCCACGTCGATGCGCAGGTGGCCCTCGATGCGGGTGATGGGATCGATGGTGATTCGCTGGCTCATGTCGTCGCCCCTTCCTTGAGACCGGCCGGGACCTCACGCCGCGGGGCGGACGTGACGCCGGCGAGGATCGGAAACCTGCGGACCACGACGACGTAGATCACCGTCTCCGTGGCGATGAGCCCGAGGGTGATGAAGATCTCCGCCAGGCTCGGGAAGTAGACCCAGCCGTTGCCGGGATCGTAGGCCACCAGGAAGACGTCGATGCGGTAGAGCGCCCCACCCAGCATGGAGAGGAGCGCCGCCGAGAGCATCTGGTCCGGGCGGGGGTGGCGGCCGTTGAGCAGGAAGCCGGCCGCCGCCAGGAGGAAGATGGCCTGCTCGGCCCAGAAGAAGAAGCCCATGCGACCGGAGCTCACCGTGAGCCCGAGCTTGCCCTCCAGGGCCAGGATGGCGAGGCGGCTGGCCAGGAAGACGAGGATCACGCCCCCCACGGCGCGGCCCATGGTCGCCAGCAGCCGGTGCTCGAGGGGGCGCCGGAAGGCCATGCTGGAGAAGATGGACTCGAAGTAGATGACCCCGAAGCCCATCACGAAGGCGGTCAGGAGGAAGTAGAGCGGGAGGAACCCGGTGTGCCACAGCGGGTGCAGCTTCAGGCCCGCCATCATCATGAGCCCGCCCAGGCTGGACTGGTGCATGGTGGGCAGCAGCAGGCCGAGGCCGACCAGGAAGGGCAGGGCCCGCTGGGCCCGCGGCAGCCAGCGCCGGGCCGCGGCCGCCCGGCCCGGGTCCTGGCTGGCCGACAGCCCCTCCAGCCAGGCGGGGGAGAGCTCCAGGAAGAGCACCACCACGTAGGCCATCATGCAGAGCGCCACCTCGAGGAGCACCGAGGTGCTGCTCCACAGGTGGGGCGACACGGGGATGCGCCACATGGTCCACCAGCGGCCCAGGTCGAAGGCCACCGCCACGCCGGCCACGCCGTAGCCGAGCAGGCTGGTGAGCAGGGCCGGGCGGATCAGGGGGTGGTAGCGGCCGCGGTTGAGGATGAAGACCAGGAAGGCCAGGACGTAGCCGCCGCTGGCCAGGCCGGTGCCGACCACCACGTCGATGGCGATCCAGATGCCCCAGGGATAGCCGTCGTTCATGGCGGTGGCCGCGCCCAGGCCCTGGGTGAAGCGGTACAGGCCGGCCACGGTCCCCAGCGCCCAGAGCACCAGCAGCCCCTTGACCACCGGGGTGAGCAGGGGCCCCTCGACGGGACTGGCGCGCGCGGTCATCGGGTCTCCTCCTGCGCGGCGGCGCGGTGGTTCTTCCAGGCCACGGCCGCGAAGGCGCCGAAGAGGACCACCGGGGCCACGAACCCCTGGTAGATGCCGTGCTGGATGGTCTCCACCAGCGCCGGCGCCGGCTCGCTGCCGAGCGGGGGCAGCCCGAGGGGCGCGAAGCCGACGGGCGAGAGGTAGAGGCAGGCGGTGCCCCCGCCCTGGGTCTCGCCGTAGATGCCGCCCTGGTAGGCCGACGGCGTCTCGGCCAGGCGGCGGCGGGCCTCCGCCAGGAGCTCGCTCCGGGGCCCGGCCACCACGGCCGCCCGCGGGCAGGCCTCCGCGCAGGCCGGACCCTTGCCGTCGACCCAGCGGTGGCGGCAGAGCTCGCACTTGACGATGAGCGGGGTGCTGGAGGCCCACTGGAACTTGGGCACGTTGAAGGGGCAGGCGATCTGGCAGTTGCGGCAGCCCACGCAGCGATCGACGTCGTACTGGACCACGCCGCGGGGCCCCTTGTGCAGCGCGCCCATCATGCAGACCGAGGAGCAGGCGGGATCGGCGCAGTGCATGCACTGCGCCTTGACGAAGCCGGAGCGGCCGTCGTCACCCCACTGCTTGATGACGGTGAGGGTGCTGCCGTTCAGGTCGACGGGCGCGTCGTAGGGAGCACCCACGATCATCTTCACGTCCGGGGACTTGCCGTTGGCGTCGCGGCACTTGGTCATGCAGGCCCGGCACCCGATGCAGCGGGTGGCGTCGAAGAGCAGCCCCAGGTCGTCCGGGGCGTTCTTCCTGGGCGTGCGCGCCTCCGCCGGGATCGCCACGCCGGCGCCGGCGGCCGCGGCGGCGGCACCCAGGACCTGCAGGGCGCCGCGTCTCGTCATGGTCATGGCGCCTTCTCCTTCTCGTCGCCCTCGGCCTTCCGGACCTGGACCGTGAGCTTGCGGGAGGCCACGTACCCGGCGCCGGCGACCGCGCCGAGGACCAGGCCGCCGACGCCCGCCGCGATGGCGCTGACGTCGCCCTTGGCGGAGCCGACGGTCGGGTAGGCCATGGGGGCGGTGGGGCGCTCGATGGGGAGGTTGGTGTGGATGGGGACGTTGAAGGCGATGCCCTGCTCGGTGCAGCCGATGCACGGGTGGCCGATGCCGATGGGCCAGGCGCCCGGCACCTCGCAGTAGTGGAGCAGCGAGCAGTTGGCGTGGGTCTGGGGCCCCTTGCAGCCGAGCTTGTAGAGGCACCAGCCCTCGCGGTGGCCGGGATCGCCGAAGGCCTGCGCGAAGCGCCCGTTGTCGAAGTGGGCGCGGCGCGGGCAGTCCTCGTGGATGACCCGGCCGTAGGCGAACCTGGGGCGCCCCTTCTCGTCGAGCGCCGGCAGGGTGCCGAAGGTGGCGAACTGCAGCACCGTGCCGAGCAGGTTGTACGGGTTGGCCGGGCAGCCGGGGAGGGTGACCACCGTCTTCCCCTGGAGCGCCTGGGGTGCGCCCACGGCGCCCGTCGGGTTGGGCGACGCGGAGGGGATGCCGCCCCAGGACGCGCAGGAGCCGATGGCGATGATCGCGGCCGCCTTCTCGGCCACCCGGGTGAGCGTGTCGATGGCCTTCTGCCCGCCGACGTAGCAGTAGACGCCGTCGTCCTTGAGCGGGATGGAGCCCTCCACCACGAGCACGTACTTGCCGGCGTTCTCCTTCATCGTCGACTCGAGCGCCGCCTCGACCTGGTAGCCGGCGGCCGCGGCCAGGGTCTCGTGGTAGTCGAGCGAGATGAGGTCGAGGATCAGCTCGCCCACGTCGGGCGCGTTGGCGCGCAGCAGCGACTCGGTGCAGCCGGTGCACTCCTGGTAGTGGAGCCAGATGACCGAGGGCTTCTTCCCCTTGGTCACCTTCTCGGCCATCTTCTCGCCGGCCCAGGCCGGCAGCCCCACGGCGGCGGCCGCCGCGGTGCAGACCTTCACGAAATCTCGCCGGGAGAGTGCGGAGGCTTCCGCGACCACGGGGTGCGGCATGGTGATCCTCCTGAGGCGGGCGAAGTGAGTGGCCGCCTGACCGTGCGACAATTCGGCGCTTTTCAATCTCGATTGACGTTGACCATCATCAATCAGCGTAAAATCAGCGCGCAAAGTGTTCGTTCTCCACACAAATGGGGCACTTGGAGGTGGGTCCCAGATGGGGCTGCGGCGCTCTTGGAGCTTGAATCCACTCGGCATATGCGATGCGCGAACCCTTCTTGCGGTCACGGGGTCATACCTGGT
>CAWBAO010000003.1:0-964027 GCA_963786945.1 uncultured delta proteobacterium
AGCAGCGGCTCGGCCGCGCCCCAGAGGGCCGGCGCGTCGGCGAAGGCCGGGAGCTGGAAGCGGGTGCGGCCGCCCGGGTGGCCAGCGCCTCCACCAGTGACCACTCGCCGGGCGAGAGGGCCACGAAGCCGTCGAGGACCAGCAGCCCGAGCTCGCCACCGTCGTCGACCTGGACGCCGCGCCGGACCGCCTCGGCCGCGGCCCGCGCCGCGGCGGGAGCGTCCAGCAGCTCCAGCCGCGCCAGGCGGGCCTCGAAGGCCTCCAGGGCGCGGGCCAGCGCCCCGAGCCGCTCGGCCGCCGCCCCGGCCAGCGAGCCGGCCGCACGCCGCGCCGCGCCGGCCGGGACCTCGCCGCGGCGCAGCTCGGACAGCGTGGCAGCCAGCGCGCCGGCGAGGCCGCTCTCGGGCCGGAGGCCGGCCAGCGGGCCGCCGGCCAGGCTTCCCGCCTCGACGGCCAGCAGCCGCTCGCCAAGCGGATCGAGGACGGCGCGCCGGTCGCCGGCCGCGGCCAGCAGGCGGGTGACCAGGGCCCCGAGGGTGGTGACGGTGGCGCCGAAGAGCAGCCCCCCGCCCGCGTCGCAGAGCCGGCGAGCCGCGCGGGCCGCCTGGTGCGCGGTGGGGACGACGACGAGGGCGGGCACGCCCTGAACCTAGCGCCCGTCCCTGACGGCCCCGCCCTGCGGCAGCGCCATCGCCCCGGGTTGCATGCTGGCCGGCCCTGTCCCAACATGCCCGGATCAGGAGACCACCCGCCCGGTCCCCGCCGGGGAGTCCACATGCACAGGAGCAGGCTGGCCGGCTTCATCATCGACTGCCACGGACCGGACCTCGACGGTGCCGCACGCTTCTGGAGCGGGGCGCTCGGGCTCAAGGAGGCGGGGCAGGAGGGGGACCGCTACGAGCGGCTCGACGCCTCGGCCCGGGATCTCCACGTCGAGGTCCAGCGCGTCGACCACCCGAGCCGGGTTCACCTCGACATCGAGACCGACGACCTCGACGCTGAGGTGGCCCGGCTGGAGGCGCTGGGGGCGCGGCGGGTCGCCTTCGTGCAGCGCTGGTGGGTGATGGAGGCGCCCACCGGCCAGCGCTTCTGCGTGGTGCAGCACCACGGCTGGGACGGCAAGGCCGGCGTCAACGCCTGGCCGTAGCCTGGACCGGGAGGCGGGCCGGCGGCGCGGCCGCCCCGCCTACTCCTCGCGGTAGGTGGCCAGCGAGCCCTCGTTCTCCCAGACGTCGACCCGGGAGACGGTGACCCGGCCGTGCTCGGCGGCCGCCAGGCGCGCGGCCATCTCCTGGTGGAAGAACCGGGCGATCAGCTCGGCGGTGGTGTTGAGCTCGTCGAACGGCGGGATCTCGTTGACGTTCTGGTGGTCGAAGCGGGCGCCAATCTCGGCCACCAGCCGCTGCAGGTCGGCGAAGTCGACCACCATGCCGATCTTGTTGAGCACCCCGGCCCGGACGAAGACCCGGATCCGCCAGTTGTGGCCGTGCAGCCGCTCGCACTTGCCGCCGTGGAAGCGGATCTGGTGCGCCGCGGAGAAGACGAAGTCCTTCGAGATCTCGAACACCGGTGAGCCCATGGCGCGGGCGATATAGCAGAACCGCCGCCCCGGCGCACCCCGGGATGGCCCCGGCCCCGGCGCAGGGCCCGGCCCCTCAGGCGCGCCGCAGCAGCCGGTGGCGGACCAGCAGCCGCTTGCCGGTCAGCACCACGTCGCCCCGCCGCGCCAGCTCGGAGAGGGCCCGCGAGACGGTCTCCCGGCTGGTGCCGATCATGGCGGCGATCTCCGACTGGGAGGGGCGCTGGCGCAGCACCCGCCCCTCCTCCTCCGGCTCGCCCTCGGCCAGCGCGAGGTCGCGCAGGCGCGCCGCCAGCCGGCCCAGCACGTCGAGCAGCGCCAGGTCCCCGATGACGGCGTCGGCCCGCCGCAGCCGGCGGCACAGCTCGGTCATGACCTGGACCGCGACGCCGGGGTGGCGCGCCAGGTGGGCCTGGAAGTCGACGCGGGAGAGGATGGCCAGCGACGAGGGCTCCATGGCGGTCACGGTGGCCGAGCGGGGCTCGCCGTCGAGCAGGCTCATCTCGCCGAAGAAGTCGCCCGGCTCCTTGAAGATGGAGAGGATCACCTCGCGCCCCGACACACCGTAGAGCACCACCTTCACCTTGCCGCGGGCCAGCACGTAGAGGGCGTCGCCGGGCTCCGCCTCGGAGACGATCACCTCCCCCTCGGCGTAGCTGCGACGGCTCGCCAGCCGCTCCAGCCCGGCCAGGGCGGCCTCGTCCAGGCCGGCGAAGATGGAGACCGACCGGAGCAGCCCGGGCGGCGCGCGAGGAAGGACGGCCATGGCGCGACCGTAGGGGGCGCGGCACCACCGGTCAAGCCACGGCGGAGAGCAGGGCCCGGACCGCCGCGGCCGGGTCAGGCCCGGTAAGCCAGGCGCGGATGACCCCCACCCCGGCGGCTCCGGCCGCGACGGCCTGCGGCGCCAGCGCCGGCTCCACGCCGCCGAGCGCCACCAGCGGCAAGCCGAGGCGGCTGGCCTCGCGCAGGCGTTCGAGCCCCACCGGCGCCCCGTAGCCGGCCTTGGAGGGCGTCGCCCAGACCGGCCCGAAGGTGGCGTAGTCGGCGCCGCCCGCCCGGGCGCGCGCCACGTCGTCCACCGAGTGGCAGGAGACGCCGATGAGCGCCCCGGGGCCGAGCAGCCGCCGCGCCGCCGCCGGTCCCATCGCGGCGGCAGGCAGGTGGACGCCGTCGGCGCCGCAGGTCAGCGCCACGTCGACCCGCTCGTTGACGAGGAGGAGCTGGCCATGGGCATGGCAGATCGCCGCCAGCGCCAGCCCCTGCGAGTGCAGGGTCCCGCCGGAGAGCGCCTTCTCGCGCAGGTGCACGGCCACGCGCCCCGGGGCGACGCCGCGCAGCACCTCGACGAGGCGTGCGCCCGGATCCGGCACCAGCGTGCCGTCCGTGACCAGGTGGACAACGGGGAGCCCCATGGCTAACGTCGGCCCATCTTCGCGTCAGGAGGCGGGACGTGTCGAGCCCGTTGGACGGCTTCATCGAGTTCCTGGAGGCGCAGCGCCGCCTCCACGGGCCGCGCTTCCCGGAGGTGCGGGCCGACAAGGTCCTCTCCTTCATGGGGACCAGCAGCCTGGCCGGCTGCCACCCCACCGTCTCGCTCCACCGCATCGCCGGCGTGGAGGGCACCTCGAACCCGGCCTCGCTGCGGGTGCGCCTGGTGGGTCGGCTCCCGCGCGGCCCGAAGCCGGGCGAGTGCCTCTCCGTCGCACCTGACCCGGCTCGAGCAGTACCGCGGCTTCCAGGTGAAGACGCTCCCGCTCGCCGCCGGCGAGCCCGAGGCCGGCCTGTGCTCGGTGGACGGCGATCGGCTGACCGTGAACGGTCGCCGCATCTACACCGTCCACCACAGCCCCTATGCCCTCCGCTTCTTCGAGGAGGTCCCGGTGGAGGAGGTCGTCGAGGTGGCGAGCGGCCTCCCCTTCGCCCTGGTGGCGGTGGCCGAGACCGCCAACCTCTCGCCCCGCTTCGTCTTCCACCACGAGGTGCGGGACGGCAGGGTGGCGCTCTTCCACGGCGACGGGCTGGCGCTCAAGACCGCCATGAACCTGCGCGACCAATGCCCAGGAGACGCGGGTGGTGCTCGACCTCGACCAGCCCGGCGGCTGGCAGCTGCGTGGCACGGTCGAGCCGGTCGCGCGAGCGTGAGCACCCGGTGGCCTGGGAGAAGGTGCACGCCGGGTTCGCCAGCGGGGGCTGGGGGCGGCCCTCCAAGGTCTACCGCTTCGTCGCCGAGGCCCTGGAGCCGCTCGCCCTGGCCGGCTGACCCGCCCTCGGCGGGCGGCGCCGTCAGCTCCCGATCAGCCCGCTCATCGGCGAGGAGGCGGCCGCGTGGAGCTTCATGGGGATGCGGCCGGCCAGGAAGGCCTGCCGCCCCGCCGCCACGGCGTCGCGCATGGCGGCCGCCATCAGCACCGGGTCGCGCGCCCCGGCGATGGCGGTGTTCATGAGCACGGCCACCGCACCCAGCTCGAGGGCGATGGCGGCGTCGCTGGCGGTGCCGACGCCGGCGTCGACCAGCACCGGCACCTTGGCCGCCTCCATGATGATCCGGAGGTTGTAGGGGTTGCGGATGCCGAGCCCCGAGCCGATGGGGGCGCCGAGCGGCATGATGGCGGCACAGCCGGCGTCCTCCAGCCTCCGGGCCGTCACCGGATCGTCGTTGGTGTAGGGCAGGACGGTGAAGCCCTCCTTGACCAGCACCCTGGCCGCCTCCACCAGCCCGACCACGTCGGGGAAGAGCGTGCGCGGATCGCCGATGACCTCCAGCTTGACGAGGTCGCCCATCCCCAGCTCGCGCCCGAGCCGCGCCGTCCGGATGGCCTCGTCGGCGGTGAAGCAGGCGGCGGTGTTGGGCAGCAGCGTCATGTGCCTGGGGATCCACTCCAGCAGCGAGGCCTCGCCCTTGGCGGAGAGGTCGAGCCGGCGCACCGCCACCGTGACCACCTCGGCGCCCGAGGCCAGGTGGGCCTTCTGCATGGTGGGGAAGTCCGGGAACTTGCCGGTGCCGACCAGGAGCCGGCTGGTGAAGGTGTGCGTGCCGATCGACCAGGTGTCGCCCATGGCTACCCTCCTCCCACGAAGGCGACGATTCTCGATCGAGTCGCCCGCCCCGAGCCGGTGCGTCGCGTACCGGTCCTTGGTCACCACCGTCTCGTTCACCTCGACCGCCACGCGCGCCGCCTTGACGCCGAGGTGGGCCAGCAGCGCCTCCACCGTCAGCCCCTCGGGCAGCTCGCGCACCTCGCCGTTCAGCCGGACCTGGATCGCCATGAGGGGCGGGATTCTCGCCTCGCGGCGGCGGGCGCGTCAAACCTCGGCGGCGCGGCTGCGGGTGGCCTCGGCCCCGGCTATGCTGCCGGCATGGACCCGCCTGGCCAGCCCGGCCGCTTCCAGTACCCGGTCGAGTACCCCATCAAGATCTTCGGCCTGGCCGCCGACGACTTCCCCGAGCACGCCCGCCGGCTGGTGGAGCGGGTGGTGGGCTCGGCGCCCCCCGAGCTGGTCACGGTGCGGGCCAGCTCGGGCGGCAAGTACCACGCGGTCACGGTGGTGGTCACGCTCGTCAGCGAGACGCAGCGCCTGGCGCTCTACGAGGCCCTGCGCGGCGACCGGCGCGTCGTCCACGCGCTGTAGGAAGGCCCCCCTGTCCCTCGACCTGACCATCGGCCCGCTCGCCCTCGGCGGGATGATCGATCGGGCCGTGGCCGCCGCGCGGCTCCACTTCCGTCCGCTCTTCGTCGCCATGCTGCTGCTGCAGGCGCCGGCCCTGGCCCTGGCCCGACTGGCCTCGGTCCAGGCCACCGGGCTCCTGCTGGCGAGCGCCGATCCCCGCCAGGCGGCCGAGCGCGCGCCGGCGGCCCTGGCCGCGGCGGGCGGGCTGCTGGGGGCCCTCCTCCTGCTGCAGAGCGTGGCCACCGCGGTGGCGGCGGCGCTGCTGTCCGGGTCGCTGGCGCCAGGCTCCGCCGCCCCCGGGCGGACCGGCCGGGGCGGCACGGCCTGGCTCCCCCTGCTGCTGGCCGCCGCGGGCACCGGGCTGCTGCAGCAGCTCCTCCTGGTGCTGGGCACCGGCCTCGGCATGGTGCCCGGGCTGCTCCTCGTCGTGGCCGCCCGCTCCAGCGCCACCGCCCTGGCCGGCGCCGCGGGCGCGGCGCTCGGTGGGCTGGTCCTCTTCACGGTGGTGCTGCTGCGCACCTTCCTGGCGCCGGTGGCGGTGGCCGTGGAGGGGCTGGGGCCGTGGGGCGCGCTGCGACGCTCCGACCGGCTGATGGCGCCGCGGCCGGGGCAGCCGGTGCTGGAGCGGCCCGGCGTGCGCGCCTCGCTGGTGCTCCTCACCACCTTCGCGCTGATGCTGGCGGTCAACGGGCTGGCCGGCCTGCCCCGGGCCATCGCCGGCAGCCTCGCCGGGGGCGGCCCGCTCCCCTTCCTGCCCGGGACGCTGCCCCTGTCGGTCGAGCTGGGGCTCTCGCTCTTCGAGCTGGTGACCGGGGCGGCGCTCCAGCCCTTCCCGCTGGCGGTCACGGCGGTCTTCTACTTCGAGCGGCGCGCCCGCACCGAGGGGCTCGACCTGGCGGCCTGGGCGGCGCGGCTGGAGGCGGCACCGTGAGCGGCGCCGGCCTGCTGGCCAGCCAGGCCGACCGCGCGGCGCTGGCCGAGGTGCTGGCCGACCCCGAGTTCCAGGCCCAGCGGTGGAGCGGCGACCACCTCCGGCGCTGGCTCGCCGGGTGGTGGGAGCGGCTCACCGAGCTGCTCGGGACCTCCGAGGCGGAGCGGTGGGCCGGCCTGGGGCGTGCGGTCTTCCTGGCCACCGCCCTGGTGGCGCTGCTGCTGCTCTGGCGCGCCGTGCGCCGGCGCCAGCGGGGGGGCACCGCAGGGGCCCGGGCCCCCCGCGGCGGGCGGGCCACGGTGCAGCCCCGGCCGGCCGGCGGGGTCGACGTCGCCGAGGCCGAGCGGGCGCTCGCCGCCGGTGACGCCGTCGAGGCGGTGCGGCTCGCCTTCCTCGCCGCCGTCGGGGCCCTGCAGCGCCGGCTCCCCGCCGCGACGGTGGACGTCCTCACCGGGAGCGAGCTGGCGGGGCGGGTGGCCGACGAGGGGTTCGGCCGCCTGGCCCGGCTGCACGAGCGGACCGTCTTCGGGCGCCGGCCGGTCAGCCCCGGCGAGGTGGCCGCGGCGCTGGCGGTGGCGGCCCGGCTGGCCTCCGAGGCCAGGGCCGGCCCCGATCGGCCTGCGGGCGAGGTGCCGCCGTGAGGCCCGGCGGGGTGGCGGTGGCCGGGGTGGTGGGGGTGGCGCTGCTGGTCGCGGCGGTGGCGTCGTCCACGCCGCGGGGCGACGCCGGGCTGGCCCGCTTCCCGTCCGCCGCGTCGACCGGTGGCGCCGGGGTGGGGGCCGCGGCGCGCTGGCTGGCCGCGACCGGCCGTCCGGGCCGCCGGCTGGTGCCCGGGGACGGCCGTCCCCGTCCCGGGGAGGTGTGGCTGCTGCTGGCCCCCGCGGCCGCGCTCGACGCGGAGGAGGTGGACGCGGTGCTGGCCCACGCCGAGGGCGGTGGGCTGGTGGTCTGGGCGCTCGGCGAGCCCGGCGAGGCGCGGCAGCCCGCGCTGGCGCGGCGGCTGGGGGCGCGCCGCCTGCCCGGCCAGGGCGAGCGCACGGTCGGCCCGCTCGCGTCCCACCCCCTCTTCGACGGCCTCTCGCTGCGCGCCGCCGGGACGGGCGTGGCCTCGGAGCGGCCAGGCGCCCGCGCCGTGCTGGGCGACGCGGATCGCCCGGAGGCGGTGGCCGTGCCGCTGGGCGCGGGAGAGGTGGTGCTGCTGGCCGGGCCCGAGCCGCTCGACAACCGCCACGTCGGCACCGGGGACGCCCTCTCGCTCTGGGTGAGGCTGGCGGCCCGTGGACCGATCGCCTTCGACGAGCGGTTCCTGCTCCCGGCCGCCACGGGACGGGCGTCGCTGGCGGGCGCGCCGGCGCTCCTCGGCCTGCAGCTCGGCGTGCTGGTCCTGCTGCTGGCCGCCGCGCTCTGGCCTCGCCTCGGCACCGTCCGGCCGCCGCCGCCGGGCGGAGCCGGGCGCACCACCCGCGAGTACCTGGCCTCGCTGGCCGGCCTCTACCAGCGCGCCGGCGCCGAGCCGGCGCTGGCGGCGGCCAGCTGGCTGAGGCTGCGGCGGCGCCTGGAGCGCGAGGCCGGGGTGCCGGCCGGGCTCCCGGCCGAGGCGGCGGCCCGGCGGCTGGCCGCCCGCGCGCCGGCGGCGGAGGAGCCGCTGCGGCGGGGCGAGGCGGCGCTGGTCCGGGGCGGCCCGGGGGTCCTGCTGGAGGTGACCCGGGCCTCGGCCGACGTCGAGGCGGCCCGGCGCCGGCGCGGCCGTTGAACCCTGCGTGCTAGACTGCGCGCATGTCGAACGTCGACGGGGCGCGCGGCGGGGCGGACGGATCGCCGGTGGCGCGGGTGGAGGCCGAGATCGCCAAGGCCGTGGTCGGCCACGTCGAGCCGGTGCGCCAGCTGCTGGCGGCGCTGGTGGCCGGGGGCCACGTCCTGCTGGAGGGCGTCCCGGGCGTGGCCAAGACCCTGCTGGCCAAGACCCTGGCCCGCACCCTCGACCTCCGCTTCGGGCGGGTCCAGTTCACGCCCGACCTCATGCCCGCCGACATCCTCGGCACCAGCGTCTACCGGCCCCAGGCCGCCACCTTCGAGCTGCGGCGCGGCCCCATCTTCACCGACGTGCTGCTGGCCGACGAGATCAACCGCACCCCCCCCAAGACCCAGTCCGCGCTGCTGGAGGCCATGGAGGAGCGGCAGGTGACGCTCGACGGCGAGCGGCTGCGATCTGGGCGGGGACTTCTTCGTGATCGCGACGCAGAACCCGGTGGAGTACGAGGGCACCTACCCGCTCCCCGAGGCCCAGACCGATCGCTTCATGATGAAGATCCGGGTCGGCTACCCGGAGGCGGCCGACGAGGTGGAGATCCTGCGCCGGGCCGCCGGCCGGGCCGATGCGCACGACCTCGCGGCGGCCGGCGTCGGCGCGGTGCTGACCCGCGACGAGCTCTCCAGCCTGCGGGACCGGGCCCGCCGCCTCCCGGTGGCGCCGCCCCTGCTGGACTACGTGGCGGCGCTGGTCCGCGGCAGCCGGCAGCTGGCCCGGATCCGGCTCGGGGGATCCCCCCGTGCCGGGGTGGCGCTGCTGGCCGCCGCCCGCGCTCGCGCCGCGCTGCGCGGCGCGGAGTGGCTGTCGCCGGACGACGTCAAGGCCTCGGCGCCACCGGTGCTGCGCCACCGGCTGGTGCTGCGCCCCGACGCCGAGCTGGAGGGGGCCAGCGCCGACGAGCTGGTGGCGGAGCTCCTCGACACGGTGCCGGTGCCACGCTAGCCGCGCGGTCCACCCGGCGACCCGCCATCCGCCATCCGCCATGACGGCCCAGCGCCCCGAGGCGAGCACCGCCGCCGCCCCGCCCCGCCCCGGGCTGGTCCTGCTGGCGCTGCTGGCGCTCTACCTCATCTGGGGCTCCACCTACCTCGCCATCCGCATCGCCCTCGGCGGCTTCCCGCCGCTGCTCATGGCCGGCAGCCGGTTCCTGCTGGCCGGCGGCGCGCTCTACCTGGTGCTGCGGGCCCGCGGCGCGGCCCGGCCGACGGCCCGCCAGTGGCGCGCCGGGGCGCTGGTGGGAACGCTGCTCTGCGCGGCCAATGGCCTGGTCACGGTGGCCGAGCAGCGGGTCACCTCGAGCGTCACGGCCGTGGTCATCGCGTCGGTGCCGCTCTGGACGGTGCTGGTGGCGGCCGCCTGGCGGGAGCGGCCGACCGGCGGGGAGGTGGCCGGGATCCTGCTCGGCCTCACCGGCGTGGCGGTCCTGCAGTCGGGCGGCGAGCTCCGCGGCGAGCCGCTGGGCGCCTTCCTGCTGGTGGCCTCCACCTGGTGCTGGGCGCTCGGCTCGATCTGGAGCCGGCGGCTGCCCATGCCCGCGGGCCTGATGGCGCCGGCGGCCGAGATGCTGGCCGGGGGCGTCGTGCTCACGCTGGCGGGCCTCGCCCGCGGAGAGCGGCTCATCGAGGCGCCGGGCGGGTCGGCGGTGGGGGCCTGGGTCTACCTGGTGCTCTTCGGCTCGCTGATCGGGTTCACGGCCTACAACTTCCTGCTGCGCCACGTCCGCCCGGCGCTGGCGACCAGCTACGCCTACGTCAACCCCGCCGTGGCCGTCGCCCTCGGCGCCGCGGCCGGCGAGCCGGTGGGCGGGCGGGCGCTGGTGGCCCTGTCGCTCATCCTGCTGGGCGTGGCGGTGGTGGCCGCGGTGCGCCGCTCCACCCGGTAGGTGGCGCGGTGGCGGCGCGGTACGCTGCGGCCGTGTTCATCCCCTCCACCCGCGCGATCTGGGCCGGCGCCCTCGGGCTGGCCTGGCCGCTGCTGCTCGGCGGCGGACCGTGGGGGCTGGTGGCCCTGCTGGGGTGGGATGCCGCCCTGCTGCTGCTGCTGGCCGTGGACGGGTGGCGCGCCCCGCCCGCCGCCGCCTTCCATGCCGAGCGGGGGGTCCGCGAGCCGCTGACCGCCTTCGTCGCCAACCCGGTCTCGCTGACGCTCCGCGCCGGGGCGCGCCGGCCGCTGCGGATCATGCTGGCCGACGCACCGGCCCCCGGCTTCGAGTCGATCGGGCACCGGCGGGTGCTCACCCTGGCCGGGGGGCCGGGCCTCGTCGAGGGGCTGGTCGAGTACGCGGTCACGCCGCGCTCGCGCGGGCGGCACGCCTTCGGTGACCTCGCCCTGCGGGTGCTCGGCCCGATGGGACTGGCCTGGCGGCCGGTCCGGCTGCCGCTGGCGAGGGGCGTGAGCGTCTACCCCGACCTCGGGGGCGTGGCGCCGGGCCTGGCGACCCGCCTCGACCTGGCCCGGGTGCCCGACGCCGGGCGGCAGGCGCGCCTGGGCCGCGCCGAGGGTCGCGAGTTCGCCGCCCTGCGCCACTACCTGCCCGGTGACGACCTCCGCTCGGTCGACTGGAAGGCCACCGCGCGGCGCGGGTGGCCCGTGGTCCGGGACTGGCAACCGGAGCGCAACCAGACCATCTGGGTCCTGCTCGACTGCGGCCGCCACCTCGGCGCGCGGCTCGGCGACGGGCGGACCCGGCTGGACCGCGCCGTGGAGGCGGCCCTGGCCCTGGCGCGGGCGGCCGCCGAGCGCGGCGACAGGACCGGCGCCATCCTCTTCGGCGCCGACGTGGAGCGGGTGGTCCCGGCGGAGGCGGGCCGGACCCGGCTCGGTCCGCTGGCCGAGGCGCTCCACCTCGCCGAGAGCCGCCCCGTCGAGGCCGACTACGGCGCCGCCTTCGACACCCTGCTGGCCCGGCAGCGCCGCCGCGCCCTGGTGGTGGTCTTCACCGAGCTGGCCGATCCGGACACCGCCGCGCTGCTGCTGGCGCGGGCCGAGGTGCTGCGCAGGCGCCACCTGGTGGCGGTGGCCGCCATCGCCGATCCGGAGCTGGTCGAGGCGGCCGCGGCGAGGCCGGCCACCCCGGCCGCGGCCCTGGCCCGGGCCGCGGCGGAGCGGCTGGTGGACGAGCGCGAGGCGGTCGGGCGCCGCCTGTCCGCCGCGGGGGTCGCGGTGATCGACGTCGCCGCCACCGGCCTGGCCGCCGCGGTGGTGGCGCGGTACGCGGCGGTCAAGGAGCGGGGGCTGCTCTAGGCCCCGCCCCGGGCGGGCCTCCCGGCCCGGGTTGACCGCGCGATGTCGGAATGATATCAGTCCGACATCACCGGAGGGAACCCCATGATCCGCGAGAAGCTCCGCACGCCGTCGTCCGGCTGGTCCGCCGTCGTCCTCGGCATCGTCCTGGCGCTGATTGCCCTCGGCGCGCTCGCCACCGGCATCCGCGGCGGCGGGGCGCTCCTGGTCCTGGTCTTCGTCGCCGCGCTGCTGGGGGCGGTGATCGCCTTCGCCGGCCTCTTCGTCGTCAACCCCAACGAGTCCAAGGTGCTCCAGCTCTTCGGCGAGTACGTCGGCTCGGTCCGCCAGGCGGGCTTCTTCTGGGCCAACCCGCTCTACTCCAAGCGCCGCGTCAGCCTGCGGGTGGTCTCGTTCGAGGTCGGCAAGCTCAAGGTCAACGACCTCGACGGCAACCCGGTCGAGATCGCCGCCATCGTGGTCTGGAAGGTGGTCGACAGCGCCCAGGCGGTCTTCGAGGTCGACAACTACCCCGAGTACGTCCGGGTCCAGGGCGAGTCGGCGGTCCGCACCCTCGCCTCCCGCTACCCCTACGACGCCCACGACGACGCCGTCCTCTCGCTTCGCGGCAACACCCAGAAGGTGGCCGAACACCTCCAGTCGGAGCTGGACGAGCGGGTGGCGCTGGCCGGCGTCAAGGTGCTGGAGGCGCGCATCAGCCACCTGGCCTACGCCCCCGAGATCGCCCAGGCCATGCTGCAGCGGCAGCAGGCCGGCGCCATCATCGCGGCCCGCCAGAAGATCGTCGACGGCGCGGTCGGCATGGTGGAGATGGCGCTGGACCGGCTGAGCCGCCACCAGGTGGTGGCCCTCGACGAGGAGCGCAAGGCCGCCATGGTCTCCAACCTGCTGGTGGTGCTCTGCAGCGATCGCAGCGCCCAGCCCATCGTCAACGCCGGGACCCTCTACTAGGGCGGAGGCGGCGTGGCGGAGCGGAAGCCCTTCCTGCTGCGGATCGACGCCCGGGTGCTCGACGCCCTGCAGCGCTGGGCCAGCGACGACCTCCGCTCCGTCAACGGGCAGGTCGAGTACCTGCTGCGGGAGGCGCTGCGCCAGGCCGGCCGGGAGCCGCGGCCGGAGAGGAAGCCCGGCGCCAGGGGCTGAGGAGGCGGGGACGCCCCCTCCGGCCCGGCCGGCTCAGGCCGGCGAGGCCGCCTGCCGCCGGGCCAGCCGCGCCTGCACCGCCGCCAGCAGGAGCGGCACCAGCAGCGCCACGGCACCGGAGAAGAGGCTCAGTCCCTTCATGCCGCCGAGCCGGCCGTCGGGCTCCGCGGTGAGCAGGCGCGTCGACAGCCCGGCCCCGAGGGCGCTGGAGAGGTGCTGCACCGCCGACTGCACCGACATGTAGCGGGCCCGCTCGGCCGGCCCGGGCACCCGCGAGGTCAAGGTGTTCATGGCCACGTTGCGGAGCGAGTTGCCCATCATGAAGGCGACGAAGAGCCCCGCCACCGGGAGCCAGGGCGCCGGCCAGGCGAAGCCGAGGGCCAGCACGGCGACGAAGAGGGCGGTCCCGCCCGCCGCCACCACGGGCGCGCCGAAGCGATCCACCCAGCGCCCGGCGACGCGCAGCATCACGAAGGCCACCGCGCCCCCGGCCATGTAGAGGAGGCCGAGCCGCGGGCGCGGGTAGCCGAGGTTGAACTGCAGGTGGGCGGCGATGTTGGGGACGATGGAGAAGCCCGACATCATCGCGGCGGCCGCGGAGGCCAGCGAGAGCCAGGCCACCGGCTGCCTGAGCAGCTGGCGGACCGAGCCCCGCTCCGGCCCGGACGCCCGGGCCCGCGCCAGGTGGCCGGCCATGGGCGGCATCAGCAGGAGCGCGCCGCCGGCCACCAGCAGGCCGAGCGCGGCCACCGCGAAGAACGGCGTCCGCCAGCTGCCGAGGCGGGCCAGCTCCAGCCCGGCCGGCACGCCCAGCACCGAGGCCACCGAGAAGGCCCCCATCACCGCGCCCAGCGCCCGCCCCCGCCGCTCGGCCGGGACGGCGTCGGCCACGATGGAGAGCGACAGCGAGGTGGCCGGGCCGCCGAAGAAGCCGGCGGCGATCCGGGCCGCCACCATGGTCGGGAAGCCGGTGGCCAGGCCGCCGGCGGCGGTGGCCAGCACCAGCCCGAGCATGGCCACCGCCAGCGCCCGGCGCCGGTCGAAGCGGTCGAGGAAGGTCGCCCCGAGGATCCCGGAGACCGCCGCGGCGCCGGTGTAGGAGCCGCCCACCAGCCCCAGCTGCGAGGCCGGGATGCCCAGCCCGAGGGCGAAGTCGGGGCCCAGCGGCATCACCATCATGAAGTCGAGGACGTTGACGAACTGCACCGCCCCGACCAGGAAGAGCAGCGCCCGCTCGGAGATTGGCCGTGGCACGCAGGGGGTTCTAGCAGAATCCGGGAAGCTGCTAGATTCCCGGCTCCGGCCTCCAGCGAGGCCGGCTCGCCCGGGGTGGCCGGGGAGCGGTGGCAGGCGGGCGTGCGGGATGCGCCCCGAGGGGTCGGTCGGGAGGCGTGGGGATGGGCGTGGGGCCGGTCGTCGCGTCGCGCGGGAGGGGCGAGAAGCCCTCCGCGCTGACCCGTTTTCACCAGCGCATCGCCGCGGAGGCGCTGACCGCCCGGTCCGGCTCCGGCGCGTCGCGGCTCGCCCCGGCCCTGGCCCACTCCGCCGTCGACCTCAACCCGCACCAGATCGAGGCCGCCGCCTTCGCCCTGGCCGCGCTGGCCACCGGCGGCGCGGTGCTGGCCGACGAGGTCGGCCTGGGGAAGACGGTCGAGGCCGGGCTGGTGCTGGCCCAGCTGGCCGCCGAGGGGAAGCCGCGGGCCGTCATCCTCGTGCCCGCCTCGCTGCGGGCGCAGTGGCGCGACGAGCTGCGCGACAAGTTCGGCCTCGAGGCCGAGGTGGTCGACGGCGACAGCTGCCGCGCCGCCGAGAAGGCGGGGCTGCGCACCAACCCCTTCGACACCGGCGGCATCGTCATCGCCTCGCACCCCTTCGCCGCCATGCGCGCCGCCGAGCTGGAGCGGGTGGCCTGGGACGTGGCCGTCATCGACGAGGCCCACCGGCTCCGCAACGCCTACCGCAAGGACCACCGGACCGGGCAGGCGCTTCGCCGCGGCCTGCGCCAGTGCCCCAAGCTGCTGCTCACCGCCACCCCCCTGCAGAACGACCTCATGGAGCTGCTCGGGCTGGCCTCCTTCATCGACGACGCGCTGCTGGGCAGCGAGGACGCCTTCCGGCTCCAGTACGCCACCGGCGAGCTGACCGAGGAGCGGGCCGCCGACCTGAAGGAGCGCCTCGCCCCGGTGGTGATCCGCACCCTCCGCCGCCAGGTGCGCGAGTACGTGAAGTTCACGGCGCGCCGCTCCATCGTCGAGGACTTCGCCCCCTCGGCCGAGGAGCAGGCCCTCTACGACCGGGTCTCCGACTACCTGCGGCGGGAGGACACCCACGCCATCCCGCTGGCGCGTCGCGCCCTCTTCGTCCTCGTCTACCGGAAGATCCTGGCCTCCTCCTCCTTCGCGCTGGCCGGGACGCTGGAGCGGCTGGCCGACTCGCTCGACGAGAAGCTGGCCGGGGCCGAGAGCTCGGCGCAGGCCGACCTGGCGCTGGAGCTGGACGGGTTCGACGACGAGATCGAGGAGCTCTTCGACGAGGCCGCACCGGCCCGCACCAGGGGCTCGGTGGCGGTCCGGCAGATGACCGCCGAGCTCGCCGAGCTGCGCGAGTGCGCCCGGCTGGCGAGGGGCATCACGCGCAACGCCAAGGGGGACGCGCTGGTGCGCGGGCTGGATCGCTGCTTCACGGTCGCCAGGGCCTGCGGCTGGCCGGAGAAGGCGGTGGTCTTCACCGAGTTCCGCCGCACCCAGGACCACCTGGCCGGGCTGCTGCGCTCGCGCGGCTACACCGTGACCTGCCTCTCCGGCGACGTCTCCGGCACCGAGAAGCGGGCGGCGCTGGTGGAGGAGTTCCGCGACCGGTCGCAGATCCTGCTCATGACCGAGGCGGGTGCCGAGGGGCTCAACCTCCAGTTCTGCAACCTGGTGGTCAACTTCGACCTGCCCTGGAACCCGCAGCGCGTCGAGCAGCGCATCGGCCGCTGCCACCGCTACGGCCAGCAGCGCGACGTGCTGGTCCTGAACTTCCTCAACCGCGCCAACGCCGCCGACGCCCGCCTCTACGACCTGCTCTCGCAGAAGCTGGCGCTCTTCGACGGCGTCTTCGGCTCCTCCGACGAGATCCTCGGCGCGCTCGGCAGCGGCATCGACTTCGAGAAGCGGGTGCTCGACATCTACCAGTCGTGCCGCTCGCCGGACGAGGTCGACCAGGCCTTCACGGCGCTGCGCTCGGACCTGGACGGCCGCATCACCGCCCGCTTCAGCGCGGCGCGCGCCCTGCTCTTCGAGCGGTTCGACGGGGAGGTGCGGGGCCGGCTGCGGGTGGCCGAGCGGGACGCCCGGGCGGCGGTGGCCCAGCGCGACGCCGACGAGGAGGCCCTGCTGGAGGCCGCCTGGGAGGACGAGCCCCGGCCGCCCGGGCTGGCGCCGGCCCCGGGCGCCGGCCGCTCGCGCACCGGGCGGGCCAGGCTGCTCGCCGCCGCCGCCGAGCGGGTGAAGGCGCGGCCGCAGGACGCCGTCGCCCTGCTGGAGCTGCCGGCCCGGGCGCTGCCGGCGCGGCTCGGCAAGCTGGCGGGGCGGGAGGGCTGGTGGTTCGCCTACAAGTTCTCCATCGAGGCGCTGGTCTCGGAGGAGCGGGTGGTCCACCTCGTCCTCTGGCACGACGGCGAGCGGTTCCACGCCCTGCCGCCCGAGGAGGCCGAGGCCTTCGCCGCCCTCCCCGCCGCCGAGGCCCGCGGTGGGCCGCGCGGCGCCACCGTCGCCATCGGCTCGACGCAGGAGGAGGCGCTGGCCGCGCTCCACGCCCAGCTGGTGGCCGAGGTGCAGGAGCGGTCAGGGGCGGCCTTCGACGAGTCCCGCGAGCGCTGGGACCGGAGCGTCGAGGACGCGCTGCAGTCCCGGCGGGCCGGCGTGGAGGCGGCGCGGCAGGCCTGGCAGCGGGCCCGCGGGGCGCTCCACGACCAGGGCGACCTGCCGCTGCGCGACCGGCGCGGGCTGCTGGAGCGGGCCGAGCGGGAGCACCGGCGCAAGCTGGAGGAGCTGCGGGCCACCGAGGCGCAGCGCTACGCCGAGCGGGACCGCGCCGTGGCCGAGCTGAAGCGCAAGGCGGAGCCGAGGTGCCGGCGCACGCTGGTGGCGACCGCCTACTGGCGCTGCACCTAGAGCCCCTCCCCCACCCGCACCGCCAGCGCCCGCGGCCGCAGCGTGATGCGCGCCGGCAGCAGCCCCGGCTGCTCGCCGTCCACCTCGAGCAGGACGCGCGCGCCCCCCGCGGCTCGATCTCGACCTCCCGCCCGCGCAGCACCCGGGTCTTGGCCAGCTGGACGTGGCGCCCGTCCTGCAGCTTCTTCTGCAGCCTCACGAAGTCGACCAGCGAGTAGCCCTTCCAGATGGTGAGGTCGAGGAGGCCGTCGTCGAGCTGCGCCCCGGGCGCCACCATGACGCCGCCGCCGAAGTAGCGGCCGTTGCAGGCCGCGAAGGCGGTGACCTCGTCCTCGACCCAGGGGCCGCCGTCGAGGCGCCAGCGGATGGCCTGGTCGCGCCAGCCGAGCAGCGCCCGGGCCGCGGCCAGCCTGAAGGAGAGGAAGCCGCCGAGGGCCTTGGTCGAGAGGTTGACGTTGCGGGCGATGAGGGCGGTGATGCCGCAGCTGGCCACGTTGCAGAAGTGGCGGACCATCGGCTCGCCACCCGGGCCGGTGAACTCGATCCGTCCCAGGTCGATGTGCCGCCGTCCCGGCGCGGCCAGCAGCCGCGCCGCGCCCGGGAGATCGGAGGGGATGCCGAGGCTGCGCCGGAAGTCGCCGCCGGAGCCGCACGGCACGTAGCCGAACTCGCCGCCATAGCCGGCGCTCGCCAGCCCGTCGATCACCTCGGAGGCGGTGCCATCGCCGCCCACCGCCACCACCAGCTCCCGCCCGGCCTCGGCCGCCTGCCGGCCCTGCGCCGCGCCGTCGCCGACGGCGCGGGTCTGGATCGTCTCGAAGTCGCCGAGCACGGCCCGCACCTGCCGGGCGATGGCGTCGAGGTGGCGGCCGGTGGCGCCGTTGGCGGAGGCCGGGTTGACGACGAGGAGCGGCTTCAAGGGAGCGCAGGATACCCCACGTCCTCGGCCGGGGCCGCCGTCCCGGCTGACGCGGCGCGCCAGCCCGATCAGCTCGCCGCGCCGGCCTTCGACTCCAGGTGACGGAGCAGCCTGCCGATGGGCACGCCGGCCGGGCACCGCGACTCGCACCCGGCGCAGTCCCGGCAGGCCGCGAGCAGCTCGCCCGCCAGGCCGAGGTCGCCGCCGGCGCGCCCCACCAGGCGGAAGGCGGCCGGCAGGCCGAGCGCCCGCACCGCCGGGGATGCGGCGGCCAGCCGGCAGCCGGGCTCGCACAGGCCGCACCCGATGCAGCGCGCCGCCTGCAGCGCCAGCTCCCGGTCGGCCACGCTGGTGGGAGCCAGCCGATCGGCGGCGAAGTGGGACTGGAACCGCGCCAGGCCGCTGCCGCGCTGGAAGAGCCGCTTCACCGGCTGGACCAGGACGGCGCGCCAGGCGAGGTAGGCGAGGGCGTGGAGGCTGGGCATGGTGCGTCACCTCCGCCGGGCGGCCGCGGCGCCGCGGCCGGCAATCCAGCCGCTCAGGATGGCCACGCCCAGCCCGGTCCCGTCGGCGGCGTGCTCGTGGCCGCCGAGGATCGAGCCGGCGGCGAAGAGCCGCTCGTCGGCGGGGCGGCCGGTCTCGTCGAGCGCCCGGCAGGCCTCGTCGACCGCCAGGCCGGCCGCCAGCAGCGGCTGCGCCGCCTTCCGGCTCCGCACCGTCAACGCCAGGGGCGGCCGCCCGGCCAGCGCCAGCCCGGCCGCGCCCGCCTCCGAGGCCAGCACCGGCAGCCCCAGGAGCGGCTCGGTGAGGCCGCCGCTCCGCGTGAGGCCGCCTCCGAGGAAGCGGCCGGTCGCCAGCACCCATGATCTCGCCTCGATCACCGACTCGCCGACCCGGACCGCGCGCCCCGGCCCGCCGCCCGGCGCCGCCTCGCCGATCAGCACCTCGACGCCCGCCCCGTCCAGCCTCGCCAGGAGCGCCGCGTCGATCCGGAGCCCGGGCACCGAGGGCGGATCCGACAGCACCTCGGCCACCGGCAGGCCGGCCGCCGCCTCGACGCGGGCGTGGACCCGCGCCGCCGGGTCCAGCCCGAGCACCGGCGGCACCAGCGCCACGGTCGCGCCGCGCGGGAGCACGGCGCGGATGGCCGCGCCCAGCGCCTCGGCCGCGCCGGGCGGCTCCAGCGCCCGCGCCAGCTCGACCGGCCGCAGCGCCCCGTCGTCGGCAGCGGTGAAGGCGGCCGCCTCGACCACCGCCGCGCCGGGCCCGCCCGAGGCCGTGAGCCGGGCCACCGCCGAGGCCACCAGCCGGGCGTCGAAGCCGAGGTGGCCGGAGAAGCCGACCACCGCGGCCACGCCGTGCAGGCGCCGGAGATCCCCGGCTGCCTGCGAGCGCAGGCAGAGCGCGCACTCGCCCACGCCGCCGCTGACGTGGGCCAGGAAGCGCGGCCGGCCGTCGGGGGGCTCCATGAGCCCGGAGAGGTGGGCCGCCGCGAAGCCGAGCGCCTCCTCCAGGTCGTGGACTCCCAGCACCGCGTAGGGGTGGCCGGGGCGCCGGGCCGCCAGCCGGCGCGCCGACTCGAGCGGCGAGCGGCGATCGCGCAGCGGGTCGCCGGGGAGCGCGTCGAGATCGGGGGCCACGCCGATGGCGCCGCCGGAGAGGGCGGTGGCCCCGGGGGAGCGCCGCACCAGCAGCACCGACGCGCCGAGGGCCCGCGCCTGCAGGGCCGCCACCGCCCCCGCCAGGCCACCCCCGATCACCAGCACGTCGACGTGGCGATGGCCGGTCACGGGCCCACCCCCCAGTGCGCGCCCCGCAGCAGCTCCTCGTTGGCGAGCTGCGGCCCGCCCAGCACCGCGCGCCGCTCGCGCCACCCGATCTCCAGCAGCTCGGCCAGCTCGGCCCGGGTCCGCTCCGCCGGCCAGCCCAGCTCCCGCCCGGTGAGCTGCGCCGCCACGCGGGCGCAGTCGAGCCCGCCGCAGGCGCCCGCCGCCAGCCGGAGCCGGGTCCGCAGGTCCACCAGCTTGCGCACCAGCTCGTGGCGGACGCAGTGGACCACCTCGGCGGCGAGGATCCCCTCCTCCCGGCAGACCAGCAACCGGAGCCGCGGGTCCTCGTCGCAGAGCCGCAGCACCTCCCCGGCCAGGGCGCCGTGCCGGTAGGCCACCCGGGCCGCCACCGGGAGCGCCACCCCGTGCCGGGCCGCCAGCGCCGGCGCGTCGGCGGGCGCCTCGCCGCCTGGCAGCACCTCCTGATGGGTGCGGCAGGCCACCGGCGCCCGGCCGAGCTCGCGCAGGATCCGGTCGGTGACCTCCTCCGACTGGGCCCGGTAGCTGGCCAGCTTGCCGCCCACGAAGGAGAGCAGGCCGGCCGCCCCCTCGGCGGCGTGGTCGACGAGCTCGTGCTCGCGGGAGAGCGCGTCCTCGTTGGGCCCGTAGTCGTAGAGGGTGGTCCGCAGCGCCCAGAAGGCCCGCACCAGCCGCGCCTCCCGCACCGCCGGGAAGACCGAGGCGGCCCCCTCCAGCAGGTACTCGACGTCGTCGGCGCTGGCCTCGCAGTCGTCCGGATCGCCGTAGAAGTCGTCGTCGGTGGTGGCGATCCAGCTCTCCCGCGCGTGCGGGTAGACGAACATCATCCGGCCGTCCACGGCGTTGCAGACCACGCCGTAGTCGGAGAGCCGCCGGTCCAGCACCAGGTGGACCCCCTTGCCCGGGCGCATCCGCACCGTGGTCCCCTGCCGCCGCGCGAAGGCCGGCGACCAGGCCCCGGTGGCGTTGAAGACCACCGGGGCGCGGGCCTCGCCGCGCTCGCCGGTGACGCGATCGACCCAGGCCACGCCGACGGCACGCCCGCCCTCGCGCAGCACCTCGCGGGCCTCGGTCCAGGTCCGCACCTCGGCGCCGTGCGCCCGCGCCGAGAGCGCGTTGAGCACGCAGAGCCGGTGGGCGTCGATGCCCCACTCGTCGAAGGTCACCGCGCCGTGCAGCCCGGGGCGCAGGCCGGGCTCGAGCCGGTAGAGCTCCTCGGCGCCGAGCCGGACCGAGGGCTTGCCGCGCTTCAGCGGCTGGTAGACGTCGTAGGTGGAGAAGAAGACCTCGGTGGCGTAGGCCACCGCCCGCTCCACCAGGCTCTGCCGCTCGCGCCTCGAGGCGAAGGGGAGCAGGAAGGGGATGCGGAAGAGCAGGTGCGGCGCCAGCCGCTGGATGTAGCCGGAGTCCCGGCAGGCCAGCGCGGTGACGCGGGGGCCGGAGAGCATGTAGCGCGGCCCACCGTGGATCAGCCCCGAGCTGCCCCCCGAGGCGCCGGAGGCGAGGTCGCCGCGCTCCAGCAGCAGCACCTTCAGCCCGCGCAGGGCGCAGTCCCGCGCCGTGCCCAGGCCGTTCACCCCGCCACCGAGGACGATGACGTCGTAGCCCACGAGCCCCCCGACCGCGGGAAGTGTACCCCTCCCGGACGGGTGCCGGGCGGCACAGACGGGGTGCGTCGCCCCGCCCTACCTGGGCTGCTCGGCGGTGCTCTTCACGTAGAGGTCGCGCAGCTGCCTCGCGTCCACGTCCCCGGGGGCGCCGGTCATGAGGTCGGTCCCCTTCTGCGTCTTGGGCCAGGCCACCACGTCCCGCAGCGACTCGGCGCCGGTGAGCAGCATCACCAGCCGGTCCATGCCGAGGGCGATGCCGCCGTGGGGCGGGGCGCCCATCTTGAGGGCGTCGAGCAGGAAGCCGAACTTGCTGCGCGCCTCCTCGTCGCTGATCCCCATGGCCTTGAAGACCCGGGCCTGGACCTCGGGGTCGTGCAGGCGGATGGAGCCGCCGCCGATCTCGAAGCCGTTGAGGACGCAGTCGTACCGGTAGCAGTCGACCCTGCCCGGATCGGTCTCGAGGTACTGCAGGCACTCGTCGTGCGGCCGGGTGAAGGCGTGGTGCGCGGCGGCCCACTGGCCCGACTCCTCGTCGAACTCGAAGAGCGGCGGGTTGACCACCCAGAGGAAGCGCCAGGCGCCGCCCGAGCCGAACTCGGGGATGAGGCCCATCCGCTTGCCCAGGTGGAGGCGCAGGTTGGCCATGACGGTCTGGACCACCGACTCCTTGCCGAACTGGAAGAGCAGCAGGTCGCCGGGGACGGCCGCGCAGGCGGCGTTGACGGCGGCGCGCAGCCCGGGGGTGATGGTCTTGGCGAAGGGCGACTGGCTCCACTCGCCGCCCTCGCCGACCTTGGCGCGGGCCAGCCCCTTCGAGCCCATCCCCTTGACGTACTCCTCGAGCTTGTCGATCTCGGTGCGCGAGAGGTTGGCCGAGGCCGGCACCTTCATGGCCTTGACGATCCCCTTCTGCTCCACCGCCTCCTTGAGCAGCGGCACGCCGCCGCCGCCGTGCTCCTTGACCAGCCCGGTCAGCACCACGTGCTCCATGCCGAAGCGGAGGTCGGGCTTGTCGTTGCCGTACTTGTCCATCGACTCGTAGAAGGGCATGCGCTGGAACGGGCGCGGGATCTCCACCCCCAGCACCTCCTTCCAGAGCGTGACGATCAGCCCCTCGATGACCTCGAAGATGTCGTCCTGCTTGACGAAGGACATCTCCACGTCGATCTGCGTGAACTCGGGCTGGCGGTCGACCCGCAGGTCCTCGTCGCGGAAGCAGCGGACGATCTGGAAGTACTTGTCGAAGCCCGCGATCATGTAGAGCTGCTTGAAGAGCTGCGGGCTCTCGGCCAGCGCGTAGAACTTGCCGGGGTTGAGGCGCGAGGGGACGAGGAAGTTGCGCGCGCCGCCCGGCGTGTACTTCACCATGAACGGGGTCTCGAGCTCGAGGAAGCCCTGCCCGGTGAAGTGGTTGCGGGTCAGGTGGTTGACCCGGGCCCGGGTCATCAGCGTCTTCTGCATGGGGGCCCGGCGCAGGTCGAGGAAGCGGTACTGCAGCCGCTTCTCCTCGGCGGTGTCGAGCTTCTCCTCGATCTGGAAGGGGAGCGGCTCGGAGCGGTTGAAGATCTCCAGCTCGGAGGCGTGGACCTCGATCTCGCCGGTCCTCAGCCTGGGGTTGACGTTGCCGCCGCGCGAGACCACCGTGCCGCGAACGCCCACGCAGTACTCGAGCCGCAGCTGGCCGGCCAGGTCGTGCACCTCGGGGCGCACGTCCTCCTCGAACACCACCTGGGTCACGCCCTCGCGGTCGCGCAGGTCGATGAAGACCGCGCCGCCGTGGTCGCGGCGGTTGTTGACCCAGCCGTAGAGGATGACCTCGGAGCCGACGTCGGCCTTGGTGAGCTGTCCACAGGTGTGCGTCCGCTTGAGGTCGGTGATGAAGCGAGCCACGAAGGGCCTCCCCGGCTTGAGTGAATGGCGGGGCATCACACACCGCGAATCGCTCGAGGTCAAGGAGGTCAGGCGCCACGCGACGGCGCCGGCCTCCCCGCCCCGGGGCGCCGGAGGGTGCCCGGACGGACGAGGCCGCGGCCGGTCGCGCCGGCTCAGTCCCCGACCAGCTCCGACCCGGACACCCAGGCGGCTGCGCCGAACCCGCCGATGAAGCGCGCCTCCACCGGCGCGATGGCCCAGAGCTGGAAGTTGAGCTCGAAGTACCGCTCCGCGTCCGGGTGGACGGCCAGGAAGCGGGCCCGGGCCTTCGACTCCTCCTCCCCCTCGAGCCTCCGCGCCCGGCCCAGCACCGAGGCACGCGGGGCCTGCTGCGGATCCCCCTCGGTCGGCTCGAGCACCAGCAGCGAGGCGCGGCCGTCCGCCACCAGGTTCCTGGTGTGCTGCGCGAGGTGGGAGATCAGCAGCACCGGCTCGCCGGCCCCGGTGGAGGCCACCGGCACCAGCGAGCCGTAGGGGATGCCGGCCGGCTCCAGGCCGTTGGTGGAGAGGAGGCCGTGCCTCGCCTCCCGCACCAGCTTCCTCACCGCCTCGGCCCGCTCCGATCGAGTCGCCATGGCCCTCCTCCTGTCAGCCCGCGGCTGCCCGCCGCGGCCCGCCGCCAGCTTAGACGTCCGGTTGGCCGAACCGCCAGCCCGAGCTCACCCGGAGGCCCGCAGGTCCCGCAGCTTCAGCTGCAGCCGCCTCGTCCCGTCCCAGTCGTCGAAGCCGAGCGTGAAGGCGGCCTCGACCGGCCCCTGGCAGAGCTCCAGCCGGTCACCCATCGAGAAGCCGATGGCGTCGAGGCCGGCGAGGCCGAGCTTGAGGTGGGCCGCACCGGCGCCGACGGTGCGCGCCCTGGCCGGCCTCGACCGGAAGGCGAAGACCGGCTCCGGGTGGCCGGCCCCGTAGGGCCCGAGCCGCTCCAGGTCCTCGGCGGCGCGCGCCGTGAGGTCACCCTCGGCGACCCAGGCGTCGATGCGGCAGCGCGGGACCAGGTCCTCCGGCGCCAGCGCCGCCGCGGCGTGGGCCTCGAAGGCGGCGCGGAAGGGCCCGACCTCGGCCGCGGCGATGGTGACGCCGGCGGCGTGGCGGTGGCCGCCGAACCGGGCCAGGTGCCCCCGGCAGGCCGCCAGGGCGTCGTAGAGGTGGAAGCCCTCGATGGAGCGGCCGCTCCCCTTCCCCTCGGCGCCGTCGAACCCGATCAGGACCGCCGGCCGGTGGAACCGCTCGGCCACCCGCGCCGCCACGATGCCGACCACGCCGGCGTGCCAGCCCTCGCGGGCCAGCACCAGCCCCCGGGCGCCCCGCCGCACCGCCGCCGCCGCGTCGTCGAGCGCCTCGGCCAGCATGCGCCGCTCGATCTCCTGGCGGGCCTGGTTCTCGCGGTCGAGCGCCGAGGCCAGCGCGCCGGCCTCGGCCTCGTCGGCGGTGGAGAGCAGCCGCACCCCGCGCCCGGCGTCGTCGAGCCGGCCGGCGGCGTTGATGCGGGGCCCGAGCCGGAAGCCGACCTGCCCGGCGGTCACCGCCCCCTCGGCCACGCCGGCCACCCGCTTCAGCGCGCGCAGGCCGGGCCGGCGGGTGGCGGCGATCTCGGCGAGGCCGTGCCGGACCAGGATGCGGTTGGCGCCGGTGAGCGGCACCACGTCGGCGACGGTGCCGAGCGCCACCAGGTCGAGCGCCTGCTTCAGGTTGGGCTCGGGCCGGGCGTCCCCGAAGCGGCCGGCCTCGCGCAGGGCCCGGCGCAGCGCCATGAGGAGCATGAAGGTGACCCCCACCGCCGAGAGCTCCTTCGAGGGGAAGGCGCAGCCGGGCTGGTGCGGGTTGAGGATGGCGACGGCGGCGGGCAGCTCCACCGGCACGGTGTGGTGGTCCACCACCACGGTCTCCACGCCGAGCGCCGCGGCGGCCCGCACCTCCTCCACGCTGGTGATGCCGCAGTCGAGGCTGACCAGCAGCTTCACGCCGGCGGCGGCCAGCTTCTCCACCGCGGCGGTGTTGAGCCCGTACCCCTCGACCAGCCGGTGCGGCGTGTAGGTGACCACGTCGCCGCCGGCGGCGCGGAGGAAGGAGGAGAGGAGCACCGTGGAGGTGACGCCGTCCACGTCGTAGTCGCCGTAGGTGGCGATCCGCTCGCCCCGCTCCAGCGCGGCGGCGAGCCGGGCCACCGCCGCCGCCATCCCCTTCATGCTGAACGGGTCGGGCAGGCCGTCGAGCGGGGCGTCCAGGAAGGCCCGGGCCGCGGCCGGGTCGGCGAAGCCGCGGGCGGCCAGCACCCGGGCGGCCAGCGGGTGGAGCCCGAGCGCACTGGCCAGCCGGGCCGCCCCCGCCCCGTCCCCGCCCACCTCGATCCAGCGCTTCCCCGGCCGCTCGTCCACGATGGCGTCGATAGCAGCGGCGTCTGACAGGCCCCTGCCGGGGCAGGCGGAACGGTCGGCTCCCGTCACCGGACGGATCCCGGACCTCGCGGCCGGGGTTCGGACCGGCGCGGCTACCGGGCGCCGGCCGCCGCCGGCCCGGCCTTCTTCCTGGCCGCCCGCTCCTCGAACCAGATGGTCATGGGCGCGGCGATGAACCAGGTCGAGTAGGTGCCGGAGATGATGCCCAGCAGCATGGCGAAGGCGAAGTCGAAGATGGTGCCGACGCCGAAGATGAGCAGGCCGACCAGCGAGAGGGCGGTGGCGAACGAGGTGAGGAAGGTCCGCCCCAGGGTCTCGTTGATGGCCAGGTTGACCAGGTCGGCGAGCTTGCGTCCCTGGAACTTGGCCTTGTTCTCCCGGATCCGGTCGTAGACCACCACCGTGTCGTTCACCGAGTAGCCGACCACGGTGAGGATCACGGCGATCGAGGTCAGGTTGAACTCCCGCCCGCTGAAGGCGAAGTAGCCGAGCGTGACCACCGCGTCGTGGATGATGGCGATGACCACGCCCGGGCTGAAGCGGAAGTCGAAGCGCAGGCCGATGTAGACCACGATCAGCGCGATGGCGTAGAGGACGGCCTTGAAGCCCTGGTTGCGCAGCTCGCGCCCCACCGCCGGGCCGACGTACTCCACCCGCCGCACGTCGGGCCGGGCCGCGGCGAAGCGGGTGCTGAGCTCGTGCTCGACCTTCTCGCGGATGCCCTGGGTGATGACCGCGAAGGAGCGGGTGCCGGCGGTCAGGCCGGCCTCCTCGCGCACCTCGCGGACGCGCACGCCGGCCGCCTCGACCGCGGCCTGCAGCTCGCCGGTGGTCACCGGCCCGTCGAACTGGAAGTCGATCTTGTCGCCGATCTCCGGGTTGAAGGAGGCGCTCTTGACCTTGAACCTGGCGCCGACCGCCGCCTCCACGCGCTTGACGTCCTCGGCGCCCATCAGGGCGATGCGGCCGACGCGGATGAGGAAGGTGTTGTCGGACTCCGGCCCGTAGGTCTGGACCGAGGCGTCCTTGAAGCCCTGCTCCTCGACGCTGCGGCGGATGGCGCCGGGGTCGACGGGCTGGGCGAACTTCACCTCCATCTCGGTGCCGCCCGCGAAGTCCACGCCGAAGTTGAGGCCGTGGACCGCCGGGAGGGCCCAGATGATGATGGTGAGGTTCACGATCAGCGACAGCACCACGGCGATGTGGCGCTTGCCGACGAAGTCGAACGTGGTCCCGTGCGGGAGGATGTCGAAGGTCTTGAATTGCATCGCGCTACACCGAGAGGCGCGCCGTGTCGTGGCGCGTCAGGTATTCCATGATGGCGCGGGTGACCACGATGGAGGTGAACAGCGAGGCGACCAGGCCGATGATGAGGGTCACGGCGAAGCCGCGGACCGGACCCGAGCCGTACTGCATGAGCACCACGGCGGCGACCAGCGCCGTGACGTGGGAGTCGACGATGGTCCAGAAGACCCGATCGTAGCCCTGCTGGACCGACTGCTTGACGGTCCGGCCGGCGCGCATCTCCTCGCGGATGCGCTCGTTGATGAGCACGTTGGCGTCCACCGCCATGCCCAGGGTGAGCACGAAGCCGGCGATGCCGGGGAGCGTGAGGGTGGTGCCGATCATCGACATGATGGCCAGCACCAGCAGGCCGTTGAGGACCAGCGCCACGTCGGCCACCAGGCCGGAGATCCGGTAGTAGGCCGCCATGAAGAGCAGCACCAGGGCCAGGCCGACCAGCGCCGCCAGGGTGCCCTTCTTCACCAGCTCGGGCCCGAGGGTGGCGCCCACGGTGCGCTCCTCGAAGATGGTGACCGGCGCGGGGAGCGCGCCCGCCTTGAGGACCAGGGCGATGGCGTTGGCCTCCTCGAACTGCTCCTGGTAGCTCCGCCCCGAGCCCAGCGTGATCTGGCCGCTGGTGGAGATCCTCCCCTGGATGTAGGGGGCGGTCTCCACCTTGTCGTCGAGCACGGTGGCCATGCGGCGGTGCAGGTTCTCGGTGGTGAGCTTCTCCATGAGCCGCGCGCCGTCCGGGGACATGGTGAAGGTGACCACCGGCTTGCCGCCGCCGGGCGAGCTGTTGTCGACGGAGGCCCGGGCGTCGGCGATGTAGTCGCCGGTCAGCTCGGTCTTGGAGCGCAGCAGGTAGGTCCGGTAGTAGGTCTGGCGGACCACGTCCTGCCCCACCGTCACCTCGCCGATGCCGATGGCGTTCTTGCCGGCCTCGATGAGCGGGTTGAGCTTGGCGGCGATGGCCGCCTCGAGCTCGGTCCGCTTGTTGGCCGCCACCAGGGTGGCCTGGCGCTGCCCGCCGCTGGGCAGGTCGACGGTCTCCACCGTCCAGCAGCCGCCCTCGGGGAGCGGGAAGGTCATGCCCTCGCGGGTCGACGGGCAGGCCGGCATCTGCGAGCGGACGCCGTCGAGCACGGGGTTCTCGTCGTCGCAGATCTTGAACTCGAGCTGGGCGGTGCGGCCCAGCAGGTCCTTGGCCTTCTCCGGATCCTTGAAGCCGGGCAGCTGGATCTGGATCTGGTTGTTGGCCTTGCGCTTGATGTCGGGCTCGCTGACGCCCCACTTGTCGACGCGGTTGCGGATGGTCTTCTCGGCCTGCTCGACGGCCTTGCCCTTGAACTCGCGCAGCACCTGGTCCTTGAAGGCGAAGAGGACCTGCCCCTCCGGGGCGCCGCCCGGCGCGTAGAGCTCGGCGCCGTAGTAGTCCAGCGTCACCCGCTCGGCGTCGCCCGGCGCGGTGGTGGCCACCGCGATGCGCAGCCCGGTGGCGTCCGGCGCCACCGAGGTGAAGGGGACCGACTTCTCCTTGAGGTGCTCGGCGACCTCGTCGGCGCGCCGCGCCACCTTGGCCTTGACGGCCCGGTCGACGTCCACGCCCATGGCGAGGTGGATGCCGCCCTGCAGGTCGAGCCCGAGGTTGAGGTGGTGCCTGGCGTCCGGCGCCCAGCCCGGCACCGACTTGTCGTAGACCTCGCCGTTGCGTTCGTCGGGCGGGAGCTTGAAGTAGTGGTAGCTGGGGACCAGCTGCCAGACGGACCAGATCGCCACCACGGCGATCAGGGCGACGCGGCGGTACCAGGCCTGTTCCATCTACTTCTTCTCCGGCTTGGCGGGCGCGGCGGGCGGCTTCTCCACCCACGGGCCCACGACGTTGGCCTTGAGCACGCGCACCTTGGTGCCCCCGCCCACGTCGAGGGTCACGGTGCGGTCCTCCACCTGGACCACGGCGCCGATCATGCCGCCCTGGGTCACCACCTCGTCCCCCTTCTTGAGGCCGCCGAGGAGCTTCTGGTGCTCCTTGGCCTGCTTCTGCTGGGGCCGGATGAGCAGGAAGTAGAAGACGGCGCCCATGAGGACGAGCGGGATCAGCATGTTGGTGAGGCTCTGGGGCTGACCCTCGGCGGTCTGGGCGAGGAAGGCGTGGAGGACGGAAGGCATGGCTGCTCCGGTAGGTGCGTGAAAAGGCGCCGATTTCTAACAGCAATCTCCCGCCGAGGGCAACCGCTAACAGGCCGGGGGCGGTGCGGCCGTCCCTCAGGCCTCCAGGCCGGCCTGCCACGCCCCCAGCCGCTCCCGGCGAAAGGCGTCGAAGCGCCGCTCCTCGATGGCCTGGCGCGCGTCGGCCATGAGCGAGAGGTAGTAGGTGACGTTGTGGATGGTGTTGAGCCGCAGGCCCAGCAGCTCCTCGGACTTGAAGAGGTGGCGCAGGTAGGCGCGGGTGAAGGTGCGGCAGGTGTAGCAGCCGCAGGCCGGGTCGGCCGGGCGCCGGTCGTCGGCGAAGCGGGCGTTCCGGATGGTGAGCTTGCCCTGGCTGGTGAAGAGCAGGCCGTTGCGGGCGCAGCGGGTGGGCAGCACGCAGTCGAACAGGTCGATCCCGGCGGCCATCCCGGCCAGCAGGTCCTCCGGGGTGCCTACCCCCATGAGGTAGCGCGGCTTGGACGGAGGCAGGCAGGGGGCGTCGCGCGCCACCCCCTCCCACATGGCCCCGGGCGTCTCGCCCACCGCGTAGCCGCCCAGCGCGTAGCCGGGCAGGTCGAGCGCGGCGGCCTCCTCGATGGCCCGCGCCCGCAGGTCGGGGAACAGCCCGCCCTGGGCGATGCCGAAGAGGGCGCAGGGCGTCCGGCCCTCGGCGGCGCGCCGCGCCGAGCCGGCCTGCCAGGCCTCGCGGCAGCGGACCAGCCAGCGCTGCGTGCGGGCCAGGGAGCGCTCGTGGTAGGCGCGGTCGGCCAGCGAGGGCGGGCACTCGTCGAAGGCCATGATGACGTCGGCGCCGAGCGCCAGCTGGACCTCGGTGGCGCGCTCCGGCGAGAGGAACTGCCTGGAGCCGTCGAGGTGGGAGCGGAAGGTCACGCCCTCCTCCTGGATGGTGACCAGCCCCGGTCCCCGGCCGGGACCGGGTGGGCCACCGCCGACGGCAGGCTCACCGTCGCCCGCCGGGGCCGGGGCGCCCCGCTCGCCGAGGCTGAAGACCTGGAAGCCGCCCGAGTCGGTGAGGGTCAGCCCCTCCCAGGCCATGAACGCGTGCAGGCCGCCGAGCCGCTCGATCCGCTCGTGGCCGGGCCGGAGGAACAGGTGGTAGGTGTTGCCGAGCACGATGCGGGCGCCGGCGGCCGACAGGTCGCGCGGATCCAGCGTCTTCACCGTGGCGGCGGTCCCCACCGGCATGAAGGCCGGGGTCTCCACCGGGCCGCGCGCCGAGTGCAGCCGGCCGCGGCGCGCGGCACCGTCGGTGGCGAGGAGCTGGTACCGGATCACGCCCGCGGTTTCCCCCGGCGCGGGGGGCGCCGTCAAGCCGGGCGGGCCCCGGAGCGGGCCACCTGGGCCACCATCGCCTTCCAGGCGCGGGCGGCCCGTCCGTCGGCGAGCAGGCGCAGGCCGACCGTCCGCACCGTGCCGCCCACCTCCTGGTTCCAGCAGACCACGGCCTGGGCGCGCGGGGCGAAGAACCCCGTGCCCATCCGCACCTCCAGGACCTCGCCGACCGACGGCATCTTCACCGGCCAGCGGGCCGCGCAGCCCCCGTCGCCGACGTTGGCGGTGGTCACCGTGAGCGCGGTCCCGGCATGGACCAGCGCCAGGGGCCGCTCGGTGGTGAAGCGGGGCGCCCGCTCCTTGAAGTTGAGCGGCTCGCCGCGCGCCGCCATGGCCAGGAAGCCCGCCGCCGGGATGCTCCCCGGGTCGAGCCGCAGGTCGATGCCCGGCGGCAGCGTCGGCCGCCCCACCCGGCGCACGCCGGCCACCTTCCCGAAGACCGTGGCCCGGATGGTCTGGCCCAGGACCCCGATCCGCGCCGCCACCTCGTCGCCCACCCGCGCCTCGGAGAGCGTCGGCAGGAAGATGGCGCCCGACTCGGGACGCCAGCCTGCCAGGAACTGGCTCGGCTCGAGGTTGACGGAGACGCTGTGCACGCCGCTGCTCCTTTCCCGCCCCGAGGGCGTCAGGCCCCGGTGGTGTCGCCCGGCCACCGCTCGACGAGCATCGCATCACCGTAGCTGAAAAAGCGATACCGCTGGAGGACGGCCTCGCGATAGGCGGCCAGGACGCGCTCCCGCCCCCCGAAGGCGCCGACCAGCACCAGAAGGGTAGATCTCGGGAGGTGGAAGTTCGTGACCAGCAAATCGACCGTCTGGAAGCGGTGGCCGGGCCGGATGAAGAGCGAGGTCCGCCCGGCCCCCGCCACCAGCCGCCCGTCCGACCAGGCGCTCTCCAGGGTCCGGACCGCGGTGGTCCCGATCGCCACCACCCGCCCGCCCCGCGCCCGGCAGGCCGCCCAGGCCCGGGCCGTCGCCTCCGGAACCTGGTAGCGCTCCTCGTGCATGCGGTGCTCGTCGAGGGCCTCGACCCGGAACGGCAGGAAGGTCCCGGGCCCGACGTGCAGCGTCACCGCGGCCCGCTCGACGCCGCGGGCCTCCAGCGCGGCCAGGACCCCGGTCGAGAAGTGGAGCCCGGCGGTGGGCGCGGCCGCGCTCCCCGGGCTCCTCGCGTAGATGGTCTGGTAGCGCTCGGCGTCGTCGGCGCCGGCCTCGCGCTGGATGTAGGGGGGCAGCGGGATCCGCCCGACCCGCGCCAGCGCCGCCTCGAGCTCGGCCCCCTCCCGGTCGAGCCGCACCTCGTAGAAGCCTTCGCCCAGGGCCGCCTCCACGGTCGCCTCGAGCGCACCGAACTGGAGCCGCGTGCCGGGCCGGAGCGCCTTGCTGGCCTGTCCCATGGCGCGCCAGCGCGCCCCCATCTCGCCGCCGAGCGGCTCGAGCAGGAGCAGCTCGGCCTTCCCGCCGGTCTCCGCCTTCCGCCCCACCAGGCGCGCCGGGATGACCCGCGTGTCGTTGAAGACCACCAGGTCCCCGGCCCGCAGCAGCGACGGCAGGTCGGAGAAGGCGCGGTGGGCGATCGGCCCCCGGCAGGGCAGCACCAGCAGCCGCGAGGCGTCCCGCGGCGAGGCCGGCGCCTGCGCGATGAGCGCCTCGGGAAGCTCGAAGTCGAAGTCGGAGACCCGCATCGCCCACCGGGGTGTAGCACGGACCCCCGGTCAGTAGAGCTTCACCAGCTCGGTCCCCGGGTAGTAGTGGCGCAGGATCTCGCGGTAGCCCTTCCCCTCGCGGGCCATGCCGGCGGCGCCCCACTGGCACAGCCCCGCCCCGTGCCCCTGGCCGCGACCGGTGAAGGTGAAGGCCCCGCCCCGCTCCTTCACCTGGAAGGCCAGCGACGGCAGCTTGCTCCAGCCGAGCCGCTGGCGCAGGTCGACCCCGGTGAGCCCCACCCGCTGCCCGCCCACCTGCAGCTCCACCCGCGCCACCCGTCCCGAGGCGGTCAGCTCCGTCACCTTGAGCCCGGTCACCGGGCCGCCCAGCCCCAGCGCCTTGCCCAGCTCGGCGCCGCTGCGGGTGAGCGTCCAGCGGGCGCCGGGCGCGTCGTGGCAGTGGCCGCAGGGGACCGACACCAGGTAGGGCAGCGCGCGCCCCAGGGCGTCGAGGCCGGACTCGGTCCGCCCCCCGCAGGCGGAGTGGAAGAAGGCCTCGACCGGCTCGTTGCCGCTGACCAGCACCTCGCCGCGGGTGGCGGCGGCGGCGGCGCGCGCGGCCGGGTTGGGGACGCCCCCGACGTAGACCTGCGAGAGCACGTTGGCCCCCAGGTGGAACGACCGGGAGGCCCCCTCGGCCTCGATCTTCTTCACCAGCGCGTAGGTCCGGGCCGCCACCGCCTGCGCCTTCTGCGCCTCGGGCGGGAAGCTGGCCGGGAGCTCGCCGGAGAGGACGCCGGCCACGTAGTCGTCGAGCGGCAGCTCCTCGATGAGCCGCAGCCCGGCCCCGGTCCGCTCCACCACCGCCACGGCGGAGAGCAGGCGCCCGCCCATGCGGAGCGGGCCGGCGGCGACGATCACCGCGCTCGGGCCGGTCTCCAGGTCCCCCACCCGCAGGCCGTCGCCGCGGGCCGTCACCTCGACGGTGGCGCCCGCCAGGGGCCGGGGCGGTGGCTCCTCCTGCCCCTCCTCCACCGGCTGGTGGATGGCGAGCCGCTCGCCCTCGAGCTTCACGCTGGTGAGGGCCTCGGCCACCACCACGCGGATCAGCTCCTCGGCGCGGGCCGGGAGCGCGGCCAGCAGCAGGAGGGCGAGCAGGCGAGGAGGCATCGGCCGATTCTCGGGGCGGCGGGTGCTCCCGTCCAGCGGACGGCTCGGGCCCCGGCGCGGTGGCCGGGCGCACGGCGGCGGGGTATACGGGCGCGTGGCCGCCATCCAGTGGATCATCGACCTGCTCCGCAACCCCGGCGAGATCATCGCCTGGGGTGGCTACCCCGCGCTCGCCCTCATCGTCTTCCTCGAGACCGGGGCCATGGTCTTCTTCCTGCCCGGCGACTCGCTGCTGGTGATGGCGGGGTTCTACGCGGCCAAGGGTGACCTCGACATCTGGGTGCTCAACGGCCTGCTCATCCCGCTGGCCATCGCCGGCGACGCCACCTCCTACTGGATCGGGACGCGCACCGGGCCGCACCTCTTCAACCGGCCGCGCTCCCGCTTCTTCCGTCCCGAGCACCTCCAGGCCGCCCACGACTTCTACGAGCGGCACGGCGGCAAGGCCATCATCCTGGCCCGCTTCATGCCGCTGGTCCGGACCTTCGTCCCGGTGGTGGCCGGCGTGGCCGGCATGGGCTACCGGCGCTTCGCCTCCTTCAACGTGATCGGCGGCACCGCCTGGGTGGCCTCGATGACGCTGATCGGCTTCGGGCTGGGCAGCCGCTTCCCCCTGCTGATCCAGCACATCGAGAAGGTGATCGTGGTGGTGATCGTCCTCTCGCTCCTGCCGGGCCTCTTCGAGTGGCTGAGGGCCCGCCGCCGCGCCGCCGCGGCCGCCCGGGCGGAGGGCGACTAGGGCGAGGCGGGCGCGCCCAGCTGGAGCGGGATCCGGAGCCCCAGCGGCTCGCCCTCGAAGGGCGGGAAGAGCAGCCGCCCGGCCACCCGGCGCAGGCAGGACCCGAGCGGAGAGGCCTCGACGTCGGCCTCCTCCACCTCCGAGGCCTCGACCCGCCCCCCGTTCCCGACCGCCACCAGCAAGGCGATCCTGCGGCCCACCAGGGCCTCGCCGCCCGGCTCGGAGCGGGCGACCTCGAAGCACCGGTCGAAGGCGGCCTTCTGCCGGGCCACGGCGACCTGGACCGTGGCCGGCGCCAGGATCCGGGCGCCGGGAACGGTGGCCGGTGGCGTCGCCTCCGGGGCGGGCGCCGCCGGGGCCGGAGGGGGCGTTGCCGCGGGAACCGGAGCGGGCGCCGCCGCGACCACCGCCGGCGCGGTCGCAGCGGCCGGCGCGACGGTGGCCGCGATGGGGTCGTCGGCCGGAGGCGGTGGAGGCGGCGGGAGATCCTCGGCCTGGGGCGACGCGGCGGGGGGCTCGGGCGCAGGCTGCCCCGGCGCCACCACCCCGGCTGCGCCCGGGCTCTCGACATCCGGAGCGGCGGCCACCGGCCTGGCCACGCGTCGCTCGACCGTCTCCCTCGCGGCCGGCCGCGCGGCGGGCGGCGGCCCGGCCGGCTTCGTCTCCTCCGCCCGCGCAACAGCCGACCTGGGTTCGGCCGGTCGTGACTCGGCCGGTGCTTGCCACGGCCGGTCGTGCCTCGGCCGGCCTCGCCGCCGCCAGCCCCGGTTCGGTCGGCAGCCCAGCCGGAGATCCAGGCGTGGGGGCAGGTGCCGGGGCCGACTCCACCCGGGGCCCAGGCGTCCCCGTCGGCGCCGGACGGTCCGCCGGGCCGCCACGCCAGACCAGCAGGACGGCGGCCACCGTGACCAGCGCCGCGCCGCCGACCAGCCCCCAGGCGAGGCGGCGTGACCCTCCCGCCGCCGGGCGCCAGGATCGGCTCGGCGCGGCGGGCGCCGGAAGCGGCAGGAACCGGCGCGGATCCGTGAACTGCAGGTCGATGTCGAACGTCGCCCCCATCTCGTCGGTCCTGGCTGGCCCGGCGGGCACGGCCGGGGGCCGCTCCGGTGGACCTGGCTCGAGGTCGGCGAAGGCGGTGCGCAGTGTCGGCGCGGAGCTGAGCGGCGGCGGGCCCGGGGCGGGGCGTGGGATCGACGGCGCGGGCTGGCTGGGCGGCTCCAGCCAGAGGGGCGGGAGCGGCTCGGCGGCCACCTCCTCCAGGGCGGCGGCGGTCCACGGCTCGGACGGCAACGGCGGCGGCGCCAGCCCTCCCGGCAGCGGGAACGGCTCCTCGGTGGCGGCACCGGGCGGCATCGAGCCGGCCCCGATGCTGGCCCAGCCCTGCGGCGCCGGGGTGGGCGTGGGGGGCCTGATGGCCGGCGACGCCGTCCGCAGCTCCTCGAGCCCTGCCCGGGCCGGGTCAGGCAGGCCCGACCTCACCGCGACCACCCGGGTCGCCGCACGTCGGGAGGCGTCGCGCCGCGCGGGGGGCGGGAGCGCCACGGGCCCGGCCGGGTCGAGCCGCGGCTCGGAGCGCTCGGAGGCGGGCCCCGCCCGTGGTCCGGCAGGGGACGGCGCAGGCAGGGGGACGGCCGCGGGAGTCCTGGCCCGGCTGGCGGCCCCGCTGGACGACGGGGCCGCAGGCGGGACCTCGACCCGGATCTCGTGCCCGCAGGTGCAGCGATGGCGATAGACGCGTCCGGGCTGGGGCTCCGCCGCGCTGGAGTACCGCCGTCCGCATCGCTCGCAGGCGAACCGCATGGCGGGAGCCTACCCCAGGCCGGTCCCATGCGAACGAGGATCACGCGGCCCGGCGTACCAGGCCTCCTCGTAGGCACAGGCGCAGTCCGCCTCGGGCGGGTCGGGGTAGAAGACCGGCACCCCGGCGTGGCCCTGGAGCCAGGTCCCGGCGATGCCGTGCTCCCGCGCCCGCCCGATGCCGTCGCCCTGGCCGCCCGCCACGTACCCGGGCGCCACCGTCACCTTGCCGCTCCCGTCGGGGAGGTCGACCGCGAGGTGCGGCAGCGCCAGCCCGCTCACCCGCCCTCGCAGCTCGCGGAGCAGGCCGACCCCGGCGGACAGCGGCGTGCGCAGGTGGGCGGTCCCGCCGACCAGGTCTCCCTGGTGCAGGTAGAGGCTGCGGACCCGGAGGGCCAGCAGCCCGGTGAACAGGTCGCCGAGCAGGCGCGCCGTCGAGTTGAGCCCGCGCAGCAGCACCGCCTGGTTCTCCACCGGCACGCCGCCGTCCACGAGAAGCGCGCAGGCCTCGGCCGCCTCGGGGGTGAGCTCCTTGGGGTGGTTGAAGTGGGTGATGACGAAGAGCGGGGCGTGGCGGCGCAGCAGGCGCACCAGCGCCTCGTCGACGCGCATGGGGAGGACCACCGGCGCGCGGGTGGCCAGCCGCAGCACCTGCAGGTGCGGGATGGCGCGCAGCCGCCCCAGCACGTGGTCGAGCCGCTCGTCGGAGAGGACGCCGGGGTCGCCGCCCGAGACGATCACCTCGCGCAGGGCGGGCTGCCCGGCGATCCAGGCGATCCCCTCCTCGACCGCCGGGCGGTCGAAGGCCCCCTCCTCCCCTCCGGTGATGCGGCGGCGGGTGCAGTGGCGGCAGTAGACCGGGCAGGTGTCGGTGACGAGGAGCAGGGCGCGATCCGGGTACTTGCGGACCACCGCCCGGACCGGGCGGTGCGGGTCCTCGCCGGTGGGGTCGAGCCGATCCCCGGCGACGGCCTCGCCCTCCAGCCCGAGCGGGATGGCCTGGCGGCGCACCGGGCAGGCCGGGTGGGCGGGATCCATGAGCGCCGCGTAGTAGGGCGTGACCGCGGTGCGCAGGCCCCCCAGCCCCAGCCCGCGGCGCTCCGGCTCGGTGAGGGCCACCACCCGGCCCAGCTCGGCCTCGGTCCGCAGGGCGTGGCGCAGCTGCCAGCGCCAGTCGCGCCAGTCGGTCTCGCTCACGCCGGGGAATCGCTCGCGCCAGTCCATGGTGGGGTGGCCCCGGCGCTCCCGGGGCGGCGGCGCGGAAGCTAGCGGCCGGGCCCCGGCGAGTCAAACGCCGGGCCCGGTCGCGCCCCGCGCGCCCCGCCCGAGGACGTGGCAGACTCGGCCGCGCCGATTAGGAAGACCACGCCCGGCCACGGCGCCCGGGCCAGGAGCGTTCGCGATGGAGACCCCTTCCGGCGGTGTGGCCCCGGCCAGCCACGTCCGCTCCCGCTTCCCCTACGGCCCCCGCTCCATCTGGAAGGGCGTGCCCGGGGCCCAGTGGGACGACTGGCACTGGCAGCAGCGCGAGCGGATCACCTCCCTCGAGCAGCTGGACCGGGTCATCCAGCTCACCGACGACGAGCGGCGCGCCGTCGTCGAGGCCGACGCCCAGTTCCACATGGGCATCACCCCCTACTACGCGGCCCTCATGGACCCGCAGGACCCCACCTGCCCGGTGCGGCTCCAGTCGGTGCCGACCATGGGCGAGCTCACCTACACCGCCGCCGACCTGGAGGACCCCCTGGCCGAGGAGCGGGACATGCCGGTCCCGGGCATCACCCACCGCTACCCCGACCGCGTCCTCTTCTACACGACGCACAACTGCCCGGTGTACTGCCGCCACTGCACCCGCAAGCGCAAGGTGGCCGATCCGAGCAGCGCCGCGGCCCGCAAGCAGATCGAGGACAGCTTCGCCTACATCGAGCACCACACCGAGATCCGCGACGTGGTGATCTCCGGCGGCGATCCCCTCTCGCTCTCGGACGAGCGGCTCGACTACGTGCTGGGGCGGCTGCGGGCCATCCCGCACGTCGAGATCTTCCGGCTCGGCACGCGCAACCTGGTGACGCTGCCGCAGCGGATCACCGACGACCTGGTGAACATGCTCCGCCGGCACCAGCCGGTCTACGTCAACACCCACTTCAACCACCCCAAGGAGTGCACCGGGGAGGCCTTCGACGCCGCGCGCCGGCTGGCCGACGCCGGCTGCGTCATCGGCAACCAGATGGTGCTGCTCAAGGGGATCAACGACGACCCCCGGACCGTGAAGGAGCTGAACCACAAGCTGCTGATGATGCGGATCCGCCCCTACTACATCTACCAGTGCGACCTGGCCCGGGGCATCAGCCACTTCCGGACCCCCATCGAGGCCGGGCGGCGCATCATCCGCTCGCTGCGCGGCCACACCAGCGGGATGGCGGTCCCCTACTTCGTGGTCGATGCCCCCAGCGGCGGCGGCAAGATCCCGGTCAACCCCGACTACGTGGTCCGCCACGAGGGCAAGCGCTGGGTGCTGCGCAACTTCGCCGGCAAGGAGTTCACCTACGACGAGCCGTGAGCGTCACCGCGCGGCCGGCGCGGCGAAGAGCTCCCCGATCACCCGGCGCCGGTAGTCGAAGATGGCGTCGAGCTGGCGGCGCACCAGCAGCGCCCGCGCCACCTCGCCGAGCGGGCCCAGCGGCAGGGCGTACTCGACGCGGTCGCCGACCAGCGTCCCCCCGGGCGCGTCGGCGAAGGTGTGGGTGTGGTGCCAGCGGCGGTAGGGGCCGCGCAGCTGCACGTCGACGAAGCGGACCCCGGGCTCGAAGGCCTCGATCTCGGTCCGCCACCGGAACGGCACCCCGAAGAGCGAGAGCCGGTAGTCGATGAGCGTCCCCGGCCGCATGGGGATGGGGGCCGGCGTCAGGATCTCGAAGCGCAGGAACGGCGGCGTGAGCCGCTCGAGGTTGTGGGCGTCGGCGAAGAAGGCGAAGACCTCGGCCCGCGGCCGACCGACCAGCTGCTGCCGCTCCAGGAGGTGGAGGCCCATGCCGCGGCCCGGGCTAGACGGCCGCCACGGCGTCGATCTCGACCCGGGCCCCGCGCGGCAGGGCCGCCACCTGCACGGTGGAGCGGGCCGGCGGGCTGCTCTTGAAGTGGGCCCCGTAGACCTCGTTCACCCTGGCGAAGTCGGAGAGGTCGGTGAGGTAGATGGTGGCCTTCACCACGTGCTGGAACCCGGCGCCGCCGGCCGCCAGCACCGCCGCCAGGTTGCGCATCACCTGGCCGGTCTCCTCCTCGATGGTCCCCCGCACCAGCTCGCCGGTGGCCGGGTCGAGCGGGATCTGGCCGGAGAGGAAGAGCAGCTGCCCGGCCCGGACGGCGATGGCCTGGCTGTAGGGGCCGATGGCCCTGGGCGCGCCGCTGCTGGTGATGATCTCGTGCATGTGCCCTCCCTGGGCCGCCGCTAGGCGCGCTCGGCCGCGTGGACCCCGTCGATCCTCTGGACGTCGCGCAGCACGCCGGTCAGCTCCTTGACCCCGGCGATCTCGACCTGCAGGTCCACCACCGCGCGGTCGCCGCTGGTCTTGACGCTGGCCTGCGAGATGTTGATGTCGGCCTCGGCGAAGGCCCGGGAGATCTTGGCCAGCAGGCCGGGGCGGTCGCTGGCGATGATGCGGACCGACACCGGCCGCTTGAAGCCGCCCTTCACGTCCCAGGTCACGTCGACGCGCCGCTCGGCGGAGCTCTCCAGCACCTTGTCGCAGCCGGCGGTGTGGACCGTGACGCCACGCCCGCGGGTGATGAAGCCGACGATGGCGTCGCCGGGCACCGGGTTGCAGCACTTCCCGTAGCGCACCAGCATGTCGTCCACGCCGCTGACCCGGACGCCGCTCGAGGCGGAGCGGCGCGCCACCTTGCGGAAGAGCTCGGTGAGCCGCGAGGTGGGGGCCTCGGGCGCCGGCGCGGCCTGCAGCTGCTCCTGGGGCAGCAGCTGGGCCAGCAGCTGCTGGGTGGAGACCTTGCCGTAGCCGATCCCGGCCAGCAGGTCGTCCCCGTTGCGGTAGCCGAACGGCGCCGCCGCCCTGGCCAGCTCGCCCGACTTCTCCAGCTTGTTGAGCGAGAGGCCGTACTTGCGCAGCTCCTTCTCCGCCAGCTCGTGCCCGATCTCCATCGAGCGGCGCTGCTCCTCCTGCCGGATGTACTGGCGGATGCGCGCCTGCCCGCGGCTGGTCTTGACGAACCCGAGCCAGTCCTTGGAGGGGTGGGCGTGGGGCGAGGTGAGGATCTCCACGGTGTCACCGTTCTTGAGCTGGTGGCGCAGCGGCACCAGCTTGCCGTTCACCTTGGCCCCGACGCAGTGGGTCCCGATCTCGGAGTGGATGGTGAAGGCGAAGTCGACCGGCGTGGCGCCGCGCGGCAGGGCCCGGATGGCCCCCTTGGGCGTGAAGACGAAGACCTCGTCGGAGAAGAGGTCGACCTTGACGGTCTCGAGGAACTCGCGCGGGTCGTCCACCTCGCGCTGGAACTCGACCAGCTGGCGCAGCCAGCCGAACTGGGCGGCGTCCTTGGCGGAGAGCGGCTGGCCGCTGCCGTCGCGCCCCGCCTCCTTGTAGGCCCAGTGGGCGGCCACGCCCTCCTCGGCGATGCGGTGCATCTCCGCGGTCCGGATCTGCACCTCGATGCGCTCCCCGCGCGGGCCGACCACGGTGGTGTGGAGCGACTGGTAGCCGTTGGGCTTGGGGATGGCGATGTAGTCCTTGAAGCGCCCGGGCACCGGCTTCCAGAGCGAGTGGATGACCCCGAGCGACTCGTAGCACTCCGCCACCGAGGCGACGAGGACCCGGAAGCCGATGACGTCCTGGATCTGGTCGAAGTCGACGTCGAGCTGCCGCATCTTCCGCCACACCGAGTAGGTGTGCTTGACGCGGCCGGAGACGTCCGGCTTCAGCCCCTGGGCCTCCAGCTTCTCGCGGATGATCCCCACCACCTCGGCGACGAACTTCTCCTTCTCCCGGGCCATGGCGGCGATGCGCGTCGCCAGGTCGGCGTGGTCGGTGGGGCGCAGGTACTTGAAGGAGAGCTCCTCCAGCTCGGTCTTGATCCACTGGATCCCGAGCCGGTTGGCGAGCGGCGCGTAGATGTCGAGCGTCTCCTGGGCGATCCGCTCCTGGGCCTCGGGCTTCATGTGGTCGAGCGTCCGCATGTTGTGGGTCCGGTCGGCCAGCTTGACGAGGAGGACCCGGATGTCCTTCGCCATCGCCACCACCATCTTGCGGAAGTTCTCCGCCTGCTTCTCCTCCCGGGTGTCGGCGGCGCTGAACTGCGAGAGCTTGGTGACGCCCTCGACCAGGTCGGCGATCTCGTTGCCGAAGAGGCCGGCGATCTCCTCCCGCGTGGCGAGGGTGTCCTCGATGGTGTCGTGCAGCATCCCGGTGACGACGCTGGCCTCGTCGAGCTTCAGCTCGGCGAGGATGCCGGCCACCTCGAGCGGATGGACCAGGTAGGGCTCGCCCGACTTCCGCAGCTGCCCCTGGTGGACCTTGGCCGAGTAGACGTAGGCCTTCTTGATGAGGTCGAGGTCGGGATCCGGGCGGTAGCTGGCGACCCGGTCGAGGATGTCGTTCAGGCGAAGCAAGGCCTTTCAGAGTAGCGTCCTGCTCACCGGCCCGGCAAGGCCGGTCCGGGGACGGACGGCGGCGCTGTTGAGCCGGTGGCGGCCCCGCGGTAAGGAATTCCTCACGGAGGGGCCCTTTGCCCACCTGCAAGGCCTGCGGCGGCGATCTCGACCCGGCGATGAGCGGCTGCCCCAGCTGCGGCGCCGAGGTGGAGTTCGGGCGGCTCACCGGCATCCTCGGCATCGTCTGCCGGGCCTGTGATGCCTACAACGAGCCGGGGTCCCGCACCTGCGCCTCGTGCGGCGCCCCGGTCGGCGAGGCGGCGGAGGCGGCGCCGCCTCCCAGCCCGCCCCCCGCCCCCGGGCCGGTCCCCGCCCCTGCCGCGGTCTCGCCGCGGGGCGCCCCGCCACCGCCGACCCTCCCGCCGCCGGCCTCCGCGCCACCCGTCCTGCGCGCCTTCCAGCGCGGTGCCGCCTCGCCCACCCGCGTGGTGCCGCTCGTCCCCTCCCAGACCCAGGCCGGGAACCACGCCCAGGTGGCGCCGTCCGCGCCCGCCGCCCCGCCGCGAGCCGTCCCGGGGGCAGGCCCCGTCCTCCCGGGCCGGGCCACGCTGGTCCTCGAGCGCGGCGCCGGGATCGACGGCGCCAGCTTCCAGCTCGACCGGGAGGTGACGGGGGCCGGGCGGACCGAGGGGGCCATCCTCTTCCCGGACAATCCCTGCCTGGCGCCGCGCCACGCCACCTTCTTCTACCGGGAGGGCTCGCTCCACCTGCGGGACGAGGGGGCCCCGGGCGGCACCTACCTCCGGCTGCGCGGTCCCTCGGTGCCGCTCCGCCCCGGCGACCTCTTTGCCGTCGGGGTCCGGCTGCTCCGCTTCGCGGGCTCGCTGCCCCAGCCGGCCCCCGGACCGCCCGACGGCACGCGCCGGCTCGGCGCGCCCCGGCCTCCCTCCCCGACCGTGGTCGTCGAGGAGCTGCTCGAGGGCGGGGCCACCGGCCGCGTCTTCGTCCGCGGCGGGGGCTCCGTCACCATCGGCCGCTCGGGGTGCGCCGTGAACCTGGGCGACGACCCCGAGCTCTCCCAGGCCCACGCCGAGCTGGTGGTGGACTCGGCCGGCGGCGCCCGGCTCAAGGATCTCGGGTCCGCCCACGGCACCTTCATCCGGATCCCGCCGCACGCCGAGCGGGAGCTGCACGACGGCGACTGGCTGCGGCTCGGGCGCGAGGTGCTGCGGGTCGAGTTCGCCGGCTGACACCAGGAGTCCACCATGGCCATCGCCTTCCTGACCATCACGCCCCTCGGCACCGGCACGCCCAGCGTCTCCCGCTTCGTCGCCGGGGTGGAGCGGATCCTGCGCGAGACCTCGCTGCACCACCAGCTCACCGCCATGGGGACCATCATCGAGGGCGACCTCGACGAGATCCTCGCGGTGGTGCGCCGCATGCACGAGCACCCCTTCACCCAGGGGGCCCAGCGCGTCTCCACCTCGCTCCGCATCGACGACCGGCGGGACAAGCCGCACAGCATCGCCGGCAAGATGCGGTCGGTGGAGGAGAAGCTGGGGGGATAGCCGCCGCCCGGGGCCCGCCCGGCTACTGGAGGGTCTCGAGGATGAGCCGCACCCTGGCGGCGTCGGGCGGCTGGGTGGCGAGGTAGCGGCGGTACCGCTCCCGGGCGGCCGCGGTGTCGCCCTGCTGCTGGTAGCAGATGGCCAGCTTCTTCTGGACCGCCGGCAGCGCCGGGTCGGTCGCCTCGGCGGCGAGGTAGGCGCGGATGGCCCCCTCCACGTCGCCGCCGGAGCGGAGCGCGTCCCCTTGCTTCACGAGGTCGTGGGCACGGGCGCGCCTCACCGGGCCGGGCCTCGGCGGCCGCCCCGGCGCCGGCGCGGCGGCGGGTGGCTCGGCCACCGGGGAGACCGGGCGGGCGGGCTCGGGAACCGCCGCGGTGGGGGTGGCGGGCGCCCCGGGGCCCGCGGTCTCAGGGGCGGGCGGCGGGACCGGCGCCCCGGCGGCCGGCGCCGTGGCCGGCGTGCCGCGGCCGAGGAGGAGGACCAGGGCCACCGCCGTCGCAGCCGCCGTCGCCAGGCCACCGGCCAGCAGCAGCGCCCGGCGGCGGCGCGGCCGCGCCACGGGGGTCGGCTCCGGCCCACCGACGTCGACGGTCAAGGTGGCCGCTGCCGCCGGGGCGGTGCCGCTCGCCACGGCGGCCAGCGGTCCGCGCGCAGGCCAGCAGCGCCTCGCGCATGGCCCTGGCGTCGGGGTAGCGCCGCGCCGGGTCCTTCTCCATGGCCCGGCGGATGAGCGCGTCCAGCGGCTCCGAGAAATCCGGGCGCCGCTGCCGCGGCGCCACCGGCACCTCGGCGAGGTGCTTGGTGAGGAAGCCCACCGGCGTGTCGGAGTGGAAGGGGAGGTCGCCGGTCGCCATCTGGTAGAGGATGACGCCCACCGAGTAGAGGTCGCTGCGGGCGTCCAGGTCGGCGCCGCGGGCCTGCTCCGGGCTCATGTACTCCGGGGTGCCGCACACCAGCCCCACCGCCGTGAGCCTGGGCTCGTCGGCGCCGGCGGCGATCTTGGCGATGCCGAAGTCGAGCACCTTGACGACGTCGGGCTCGTCGCGGCGCGCCTCCACCATGACGTTCTCGGGCTTGAGGTCCCGGTGGATGATCCCCTGCGCGTGGGCCTCGGCCAGCGCCGAGAGGATCTGCGCGCCGATGCGCACGATGCGGGGCTCCGGGAGCGGCCCGTCCCGGGAGATGACCTGCGCGAGGTCGCGCCCGGCCAGGTACTCCATGGCCATGAAGAGCGTCCCGTCCTCGGCGGCCCCGAAGTCGAGCACCGCGATCGAGTTGGGGTGGTTGAGCCGGGAGGCGGCCCGGGCCTCGCGCTGGAAGCGCTGCGAGATCTGCGGGTCGTCGGAGTAGGTCCGGTGGAGCATCTTCAGGACCACCGGCCGGTCCAGGGTCAGGTGCCGCGCCCGGTAGACCTTGCCCATGCCGCCCTGGCCGACCAGCGCCTCGACCTTGAACTTGCCGTTGACGGTGAGGCCGATGAACGGGTCGGCCCCCGGCGGCGGCGCGGTGCAGGCGGCGCCGCAGGTGCCGCAGAAGCGGGCGTCGTCCTGGACCGGCTGCTGGCACTCGGGGCAGGAGCGCATCGAGGCCCATCCTACACCGGCGGCCGGCCACCGCCGGTGCGCGTTGACCCCCCGACCCGGGCATGGCGAAATGGCCGGATGGTCCGGCCGGTGAAGTGCCCCCGCTGCGGGCGGGACAACGACGCGTCCTTCGCCTTCTGCCTGGACTGTGGCCAGGCCCTCCGCCCCGCCGGCGCCGGGCCCGCGGCGCGCCACTGCGTCGGCTGTGGCGCCGCGCTGCAGCCCGGGTTCAAGTTCTGCGCCCACTGTGGGCGGCCCGCCGCCGCCCCGCCGGGTTCGGCCCCGCCTCCGGCCGCGCCCCGTGGCCAGCCACCGGCCTCCACGCCGGGCACCTCGCTGCAGGTGACGGTGGTGGAGGCCTCCCCGCGCCTCTGCGCGGTCCGCCACGACGGCCTGCCGGGCCTGGTGCTGGAGCTGAACCGCGCCGAGACCCTCTGCGGGCGCACCGAGGGCGAGCTGCGCCTGGCGGACGACCCGACCGTCTCGCCCCGCCACGCCCGCTTCGTCCGGAACGGGCCGCAGGTGCGGGTCGAGGACCTGGGGAGCCTGAACGGCACCTACCTGCGGCTCCGCACCACCCACCGGGTCTCGGTGGGCGAGGAGCTGCGCATCGGCCGCCAGCTGGTGCGGCTGGAGCCCCTGCCCCGGCCCGCCGCCGGCGGCCACGGCGGGCGGCCCTGGGGCTCGGCCGACTCCGGGGCCACGCTGCGGCTGGCCCAGCTGCTCGACGGTGGTGGGGTGGGCGAGATCTTCCCGCTGCGCCCGGGGGAGAACACCGTGGGCCGCGACGCCGGCGACGTCACCTTCCCGGGCGATCGCTACGTCTCGGCGCGCCACGCCGTCATCCGGGTGGAGCCGGGCGGCGTGACCTTCACCGACCTGGGCAGCTCCAACGGCAGCTTCGTGAAGGTGGTGGGGGCGGTCGCGCTCTCGCCGGGCGACCAGCTGCTGCTGGGGGCCCAGCTCTTCAGGCTCGACGCCTGAGGCCCGGCGCCGCGCCTACCCGAACGACTTCTCCTTCTGCTCCTGCTCTTCCTTGCAGCGGATGCAGAGGGTGGTGACCGGGCGGGCCTCGAGCCGCTTGGCCGAGATCTCCTCCTCGCACTTCTCGCAGATGCCGAAGGTCCCGGTCTCGACCCGGGCCAGGGCCTTGTCGATCTTGGAGAGGAGGAACTTCTCCCGGTCGCGGAGCCGGAAGATCATCGACTGGCTGTACTCGCTCGAGGCCTGGTCGATCTCGTCCGGCAGGTCGTCGGTGTCGAAGCTGGCCTCCTCGGTCAGGGTCTTCTTCGCCGACGCAAGGAGCTGCCGCTTCGACTCCTCGAGCATCGTCTTGAACCGCTTCAGGTCCTTCTTGTTCAAGAGATTTCCTCCACGCCGGGCCCCCCTGGGAGCCTCGAAAGACCCGTGAACCTAGACGTCGAGGGCGGGCCTGTCAAGGCGCGCCGGACGGCGCCGCCGCTGGTTTTGACTCCCCCTCCCGGCGCGTCGATACTGGCGCCATGTCGGAAGGCCGGTTTGACCGTGAGTTCCTGAAGTCGGCGCTGGCGCTCTCCACCCGCTCCGAGGTGGACCGCCTGCTGCTGGTCTCCGACGCCCCGCTCTCGCCCAACGACATCCGCGGCCGGCCCATCAAGAAGAAGCTGGTCTACGCCGTCACCAGCGACGGCCTCGCCCACCAGCTCCGCGCCCGCAAGTACCTGGCGGTGGTGATCCCGCCCTACGACTACACCCGGGTGGAGAAGATCAAGGTGGCCATCGTGGCGGCCCAGTCGGCCGGGCTGGTCCGCGACGGCGACACCGTGCTGGCCTGCTGCGGCCCGGGCGAGGACCGGACCGCCGACACCATGATCAAGGTGACCATCGGCTCCGAGGATCCCGAGGAGAAGATCCGGGTCGACACGCTGGGGCTGCCGTCCGGGTTCTCCACGCAGGTGATCGAGGGGCTCATCCACACCGCCATGGAGATCGGCGCCGAGGGGTACGAGGGGCACGCCATCGGCACCATCATCGTGGTGGGCGACTCCACCCGGGTGATGGAGAAGAGCCGGCAGCTGACGCTCAACCCCTTCCAGGGGATCAGCGAGGCGGACCGCAACTCGCTCGACCCGCCCATCCGCGAGGCCATCAAGACCTTCGCGGCCCTCGACGGCGCCTTCATCATCCGGGAGGACGGGGTGGTGCTGGCGGCCGGCCGCTACCTGCTCTCCATGAGCCGCGACGTCACGCTGCCGCTCGGCCTCGGCGCCCGCCACTCGGCCGCCGCCTCGATGACCAGCGACACCAAGGCCATCGCCATCACGGTGTCGCAGACCAGCGGCGCGGTCCGCGTCTTCCGGGATGGCGAGATCGTCCTCGAGCTGCGGCAGCGCATCCGGCGGGTCTGACGAGTGACCAGGAGGCTCACCCCGTCCCGCACCGCGCTGCTGCTGGTGGCGGCCTCGCTGCTCTTCCACGTCGCCTACGCCGGGCTGGTGGCCCTGTCGCCGCAGGAGGCCTACTACTGGTCGTGGAGCCGGCGGCTGGCCCTCTCCTACTTCGACCACCCGCCGCTGGCCGCCTGGACCATCCGCGCCGCCACCGAGGTCTTCGGCACCAGCGAGCGCGCCATCCGGCTGGCGGCGGCCTTCCACTCCGGCCTCTTCCTCTGGTTCCTCTTCCTGGCCGGACGGCGCCTCTTCTCGGAGCGGGTGGCGCTGCTGGCCACCGCCTTCGCGCTGCTCGCCCCCATCACCTCGCTCGGGCAGGTGGTGATCACGCCCGACGGCCCGCTCCTCTCCGGCTGGGCGGCCTGCCTCTACTTCACGGTCCGGGCCCTCGACGAGGAGGACGGCCGCTGGCTGCTGGCGGCCGGCCTGGCCACCGGGCTGGCGGCGCTGGGCAAGTACACCGCCTTCCTGCTGGTGCCGCAGCTCGGCCTGGCGCTGCTGCTCGACCGGCGCGGCCGGCGGCTCATCGCCTCGCCCTGGCCGTGGCTGGGCCTGCTCCTGGCCGCGCTGGCCTTCTCGCCGGTGCTGCTCTGGAACGCCGAGCGGAACTGGGTCAGCTTCATCTTCCAGTCGGAGGGGCGCACCAGCACCTTCGCGCTGCGGCCCGTGCTGGTGGGGCGCTTCGTCGGGCTGCAGGCCATCAGCGTCTCGCCGCTGCTCTGGCTGGCGCTGATGGCGGCGCCCTTCCTGGCGGCGCGCCGCTGGCGCGAGCCGGGCTGGCGGGTGGCGGCCATCTTCTCGCTGCCGCTGGTCCTGATCATGCTGGCCGTCTCCCCCTTCCACTGGGTGAAGATGAACTGGGGCGCGCCGGCCTACCCGGCGGCGCTGCTGGCCGGCGCGGCGCTGGCGCTGGAGCACTGGGGCCGCCCCTGGGTGCGCCGCTTCACCTGGTCGGCGGGGGCGCTGGCCGCGATCTCCGGCCTCTACATGCACCTCATGCCGCTGGTGCCGGCCCTCCCCTTCCCGGCCCGCGACGAGATGTTCGCCGGCTGGAGGCAGCTGGCCGGCCGGGTCGACGCCGAGCGGCGGGCCATGGGCGGCGACCCGCTGGTGGTGGGCTGCACCTACAAGCCGGCCGCCGAGCTGGCCTTCTACCTGGCGGGCCGGCCGCAGACCCAGTCGGCCGGCGTCTTCGGCGAGAACGGGCTGCAGTTCGACGAGTGGCTCGACCCGGCCGCGGTGAAGGGGCGCCCGCTGCTGGTGGTGATCGACCCGCGCGAGCGGGCGGCCTGCGCCCGGAAGGCCACGCTCTGCGCCACGCTGGAGCGGCTCGAGCCGGAGGTGGCGCGCCGCGGCGACGAGCTGGTCAGCGCCTTCGAGCTCTACCGCTGCCAGGTGCCGGCCGACGCCGAGATCCCGCTGCCGCGCTGGCGAGCCGGCACGCGCTGACCAGGGGGCAGGCGGCGCAGTGGGCCGGCGTGAGCCGGGCCGGGCAGGCCCCGCTCATCCCCAGGTGGCAGAGGGCGAAGTCGAAGCGGGCCGGGTCGGCGGCGTCGACCAGCCGCAGGCCCGCCGTGATCTCCTCGGCGGTGCGCCAGCCGGCGTCGGCGCGGCGGGTGAGCCCGAGCCGGCGCGCCACCCGGTGGACGTGGGTGTCGAGCGGCACCACCAGGGCGGCGCGGGGCACGCCGGTCCAGGCCCCCAGGTCGGTGGCGTCGGGACCGCGCACCATCCAGCGCAGGTAGAGGTTCCAGCGCTTGGCGGCCCCCGGGCCGGCGGCGTCGGGGAGCAGGTGGCGCAGGCCGCGGAGGCCCCGGCCGTGCAGCAGCGCCGCCACCGGCGGGGCCCCGCGCAGCTCGGCGGCGAAGGCGGCCAGCGCCGGGCGGAGCGCCGGCGGCCCCCCGCCCGCGGCGGCGAAGAGGGCCGCGAAGCGGGCGCCCAGCGAGCCGTGGGTGCGCCGCAGGTGGCCGACGGCCGCGAGCAGCGCCGCCAGGTCGGCCGGCTGGTTGAAGCGGTAGCGGAACCAGCCGACCCGGGCCACCGAGGGCGCGGCGGCGAAGGCGTCCACGGCGGCGGCCGGCGAGGGGCCGAGCTGGTCGAGCAGCCGCACCAGGATGGGCTTGAAGAGGTCGGCGCGGCCGTAGGCCAGGCAGGCGGCCAGCAGGCCGGCCACCTCCTGGTCGTGCGGCGAGCGGTAGCGCCGCGGCAGCTCGACCGGGTCGGCCGCCAGCCGCTCGGCCCGGTCCAGCGTGGCGTCGAGCCGCTCCAGCAGGGGCCGCAGCGCGGCGGCGTCGGCGGCGCCGAATCGCCGGCGGGGGGTGCGGCGTTGCCTGGGCGGGGCGACGGAGGGGGGGCGGCGGCGCGTCATCGGCCTGGAGTGGCTGCGTCCTTCCGCAGCTCGCGCAGCACGTGGCCGACCTCGGGGGCGATGAGCTTCTCCCAGGCCAGCCGGACCGCGGCCCGCGAGCCGGGGACGGAGAAGACCACCCGGCCGCCCCAGGTGCCGGCCACCGCGCGGGAGAGCATGGCGGCGCTGCCGATCTCGGCGAAGGAGAGCATGCGGAAGAGCTCGCCGAAGCCGTCGAGCCGCTTCTCGAGCAGGCCCGACACCGCCTCGTAGGTCCGGTCGCGGCCGGCGATGCCGGTGCCGCCGTTCACCACCACCGCCTCGGCCCCGGCGGCGGCCGCCGCCTGCAGCGCGGCCCGGATGGCCTCCGGCTCGTCGCGCACCACCGCGTAGCTGGCGAGGGCGTGGCCGGCGGCGGCGATGGCCTCGCGCAGCAGGCGGCCGCTCTCGTCCTCGGCCTCGCCGCGGGTGTCGGAGGCGGTGATGACGCCGAAGCGGACGGTGGCGGGCGCCTCGGCGCGGTGCTGGTGGTGGGACATGGGGGGAGGACGGTACCCCTCCCGCGCGAGGGAGGACAAGGGCGAGGCAGCGTGGCCGCTCGGCGTGGGCGTCCGGGGTGGCTGGGGCGGCTACGGGCCGCCGGCGTAGAAGGTGCCCGCGGCCCAGGTGGCCCAGTCGTCCTGGGTGAGGGCCACGCCAGCGGCGTTGGCGTGGACGCCGTCGGAGAGGCCGGCGGCGCCCTGGGCGAGGGAGCGGGTGTACAGGTCGGGACCGGCCAAGGTGCCCGGCTTGGCGGCCACGATGGCCGCCAGCCGGGCGTGCCAGATCGGCATGTCGGCGCCGCCCACGCTGTTCCAGCGCAAGGTGGGGACGACCGGCACCTTCCCGGCCGCCAGCACCAGGTCGACCAGCCTGCGAAAGTTGGCGTCCATGGTGTCGATGGTGCTCAGCCCGCCGTTGATGTCGTTGGTCCCGATGCCGATCGAGACGTACATGCCGGGGAAGTCGTCCAGCCACCTGGCCAGGAGCGGCCGCCCGTCGCTGCCCTGCCAGCCAGTCCAGAGGAGGTCGGCGATGCGGCCCTGGGAGATGCCGCCCTCGTGCGCCACCGGGAAGCGCGACGCCAGCCTGGCGTGGATGTTGGTCCCGAACTTCATCGAGTCGTGCACGCTGAAGACGTTGGTGGTGATCGAGTCGCCGAGGAAGAGCCACCAGTCGTCGTGCCCGGCGCGCGCGTCGTGGACCGAGAAGTCGGTGCCGTAGTACTGGGCCGAGCGGCGCGGCGCCGAGGTGAGGCGCATGCGGACGCTGGTGTAGCCGGTCAGGTCCACCAGGTGCGCCCGGACGAGGTAGGTGTTGCCGGTGACGTTCACCAGCGTGGTCCAGGCGCCGCCACCGTTGGAGGAGGCCTCGACGACGTAGTCGAAGGGGGTGTTGGCGGCCGTGTTGTCGATCAGCCCGCCCAGCGCCGTGTCGGAGAGGCGGGCGTCGTAGCCGTCCTGCGCGTTGCCGTCGCCGGGGCCGGTGTCGCCACCGCGCGACCAGATGACGACCGCCGCTCCCAGGCCGGAGATGGCCGCCGCGGGCGTGGTCGCCCCGTCGGCGCTCATGACCGTATACGAGTGGGTCACCCGCGGCATGGCCGCTGGGACCGACTGTCCGGTCGCCACCACGGTGATGGCCACGCTCCGGGTGGCGGGCTGGCCGCCCGCGGTGACGGTGGCGGTCACGGTGCAGGTCCCGGCGGCCGCTGTCGTGAGCGTGGTGCTGGCGGCGGTGGTGGTGGAGAAGGTTCCGCACCACGGGGGCTGGGCGGCCCAGGCGTACGAGAGGGGTCGGGAGAGGGGATCCGAGGCCGTGACGCCCAGGAAGATCGCGTCGCCGACGTTGGCCGTGGTGGACGAGGCGCTCAACGCCGTGATCTCGGGCGGCTGGGTGACGGGAGGCGGGGGCGAGCTGCTGCAGGAGACACCGAGCGAGCCGGCGAGGCTCGCGGCGACGACGAACGAGATGGCTGAACGCCTCACGGACTACTCCCTTGGCCGAGGGCTCGCGGACCAGGCGAGCTTCGCGCGGGACGCAGCATAGCTCACCAACCGAAGCCTCGCAGGGGCGCGCCGGCAGGTTCGTGGGCCCTCCGCGCCAGCGACTGGGACGAGTGGGACGGGAGGCCTCCGGGCCACGCCGGCGGCGCCGGGCCTGGGCCCTTGCGCCGCCGTGGGTTACTCCTGCGCCTCCTCGGCTACGGACAGCTGCTGACGTGCAGCTGGAGGTTGACGTCGGTGATGGTGATAGGAGCGCCTGGCGCGCCCAGCACCAGCAGCGGCGCCGTGGTCAGGTCACCGCACGCGAACACGCGCAGGTAGTACCGATGATGCGGGAGCCGTCGCGGTTCCCGCTGTTTCCCGGCTCGTTGCGGTCCTCGGCACGGGCCTCGAAGCAGACGACGTCAGGGAACGGTGGTGACGGGTTGTTGCCCGCGATGCCGCGCAGCCGGCCCGAGCCGCTGAACTCGATGTAGTTGTACGGCGTCACTGGAGAGGTCGAGCCGGGCGGGAACGGCGGCTCCTCGATGATGTTGCCGCACTCATCGACCTCGATCTGCGTCCCCTGGAAGAACAGCTCGAGATCGTGATCGACGTGGGTCCACTGGCCACCCATCCCCGGTTCCGGGGCGCAGCTCGGGTTCACGTTACCGCCGAAGCTCACCTTCGGCCCGTGCTCGGCGACGTTGATCCCCGCCAGCGCGCTGAACTTGGCCCCGCCACCGGTGAGCAAGCACCCCAGCTTCGCCTGCCCACGCTTCGCGACGCCGGACACCTCCCAGTCCAGGATGGCCATGGCCCTCGGCTCCTCCAGGGTGAAGGGCCTCGTCGCGGGCCCGACGACCTGGCCCTCCGTGAGCGTGAGGGTCGCCTGGTAGTCCGCCGGCAGGTGGTCGGGCAGCCAGACCGTGTAGGAGCCCCTGATCATCCGTGGTCGCGGAGACCGGCGCTTGGAGCCCGGCGCCCGTGACCGTCACGGTGGCGCCGGCGATGGGAAGGCCGAGGGCGTCGCAGACGACGCGCCCCTCCAGGTGGCAGGCCAGCGCGCTGCCGCTCATCAGGACGAACATCAGCGAAGCAGCCAAGGCATGTGCGAGCGCTCTTCTCATGGTGACCCCCCCGCTTGCCTGCGGCGCTCTGACATGGGCGCCGGATTTCCTGCGCCGCGAGCGCACGCCTGGCACCTGGCGCCACAAGCCATGCCCGGTGGTCCCGAAGGGTTCGCACTGCTGGGCGTGTGCCGGCTCGCCGCGCCCCTCGGATGGGTTCCAGGCTTCACCAAGAGAGCGATCCCCCCGCGCCCTTCCCAGACGAGGAACCGGAGCCGGTCCCATCAGGCGCGCTGCGTCAGGGTCACCGGAAGGGACGCTCGGCGGTGCCACCGCGCACGACCTCCCGCGCCTCGCCTGAACCCGGAGCGAGCAGCCGCTGAGGCGCGGCCGTGGGCGAGCCCTGCGTGACCGAGGCCACCGCCGCCCTCCACGCCACCGGAACTTGTGACCCCGCCAATCGCCGTCTACGCTCGCCCGACCGTGGCCAAGCGCATCGTCTTCACCAAGCGGCTCCAGCTCATCGGGCTGCTCTCGGTGCCCTCCGGCATGCCGCTCGGCTGGATCTTCAACACCTTCCAGGTCTTCCTCGTCGACCTGGGCATCTCCCGCACCCAGATCGGCTTCCTCTCCGCGGCCTCGCTCCCCTGGACGCTCAAGTTCCTCTGGGCCCCGCTGGTCGACCGCTTCGCCCTCCCCTGGCCGGGCCGCCGCCGCAGCTGGATCATCGTCACCCAGCTCGGGCTGGCGCTGGCCTTCGGCGCGCTGGCCGCCTTCGCCTGGCGGGCGCTGGCCGCCCGGGAGGGCGGGAGCCCGCTGGCGGCCGCCCCGCTGGTGCTCGGCCTGCTGGCGCTGGCCATCGCCTTCCTGGGCGCCACCCAGGACATCGCCTACGACGCCTACGCCGTGGAGTTCCTGCGCCCCGAGGAGCACGCCGCCGCGCCCGGCGTCCGCTCCATCTACTACTGGGTCGGGATGCTGCTGGCCGGGGCCGTCGCCATCGGCCTGGTCGACGTGCTGGGCTGGACGCTGGTCTTCCTGCTGCTGGGCGCGCTCTTCGTGGCCAGCGTCGGGCTGGTGCTCTGGAGCGACGAGCCGGAGCAGCCGCCGGTGCCGCGCGCCTCGCTGCGCGAGGCGGTGGTCGAGCCGCTGGGGGCCTTCTTCCGCCGCGGCGACGCCATCGCCATCGCCCTGTTCCTCATCTTCTACAAGTTCGGGGACAACATGGCCGGGACCATGGTCAACCCGTTCTTGAAGGACCTCTGCTTCTCCAACGCCGAGCTGGGCGCCGCGGTGAAGACCATCGGCATCGTCGCCTCCATCGCCGGGAGCGCCGCCGCGGTCGGGCTGACCATGAGGCTGGGGGTGGGGCGGGCGCTCTGGGTGCTGGGCCTCGCCCAGGCGCTGGCCAACCTGCTCTACGCCGCGGCCGCGGTGAGCCGGGCCGCGCCGCTCGACGCCCACCTCTGCGCCGCCGGCCTGCCCCCGCTGGACGCCGCCACCCGGGCCTGGGCCTACGTCAGCATCGCCGGCGAGTACGGCGCCAAGTCGATGGCCTCGGTGGCCCAGGGGGCGCTGCTGCTGCGCATCTGCGACAGGAAGAACGCCGTCACCCAGTTCGCGCTCCTCTCCAGCCTCTTCGCGCTGGGGCGCTGGACCGCCGGCATCCCCTCCGGCTGGCTGGTCGAGCTCTTCGGCTACCCGCTCTTCTTCACGCTCTGCGCCACCGTGGTGGCCGTGCCCGGCTTCGTCTTCCTGCAGCGGATCGCGCCGTTCGGCCAGCGGGACGTGAACGGGACTCCCGCCTCCCAGGCCTGAGGCCGCCCGACCGCCCTACTCCAGCGGCGGGACCAGCTCCAGCACGTCCACCGTGGCCCGCCGCTCCACCACCCTGACCGGCCAGGCGTGATAGGCGCGCAGCCAGCGCTCCGCCTCGCGCTCCGGCTCCTCGCCGTGCGGCCGGCAGATCGCGGATCGACCCGACCGGCAGCCCCTTCCACTGCATCACCGTGGGCGTGGCCCGGTGGGTCACCCCCCAGACGCGCCGCGGCCCGTCGCCGGCCTCGTCGCGCAGCCCCCGCTCCCGCGCCACCAGCGAGGCGTGCCAGACCGCCGGCCAGACCGACCAGTAGTCGCCGGCCACCAGCTGGCAGCGGGCCGCCAGCACGTCCTCGGTGAGCCTCCCCGCCACCGCGTCCAGGTCTCCCCGGACGCGTGCCAGGGAGGGTGCGCCGCCCACCGCCAGCGCCGCCAGCGGCAGCGCCAGCAGCGCCGCCGCCAAGGCGGGGCGGGCCGCGCGGGCCGCCCGCGCCAGCGGCTCGGCCAGCAGCGAGACCACCGCGAGGTGGAGGAGCAGCGCCGACGGCGCCAGGTACCGCGGGTGGTGGTGGTTCTCCGCCACCCAGGCCAGCGCCCCCACGAAGGCGGCGTAGGCCACCGCCGCCAGGAGCAGCGTGGCCGCCCGGAGCAGCGCGTCGCGCCGGAAGCTCGCGCGACGACGGGAGCCGGAGCAGCAGCGCCGCCAGGCCCAGGCCGACGAGCAGGCTCCAGCCCCAGCCGCGGCCCTCCTCCCAGGCCCGGGCCACCATGGCGCCCCACGCCGAGGGCCACCCGGCCAGCGGCAGGAAGCCGACCGTGAGCCGCAGCGGCAGGCCGGTGAGCGCCGGGTAGAGCAGGATCGAGGCCTGCCCCGCCGCCAGCCCCACCGCCAGCAGCCCGGCGTCGACCAGCAGCCGCTCCCGCACCGCGCCCCGGTCGTCGGTGGTGAACCAGTCCTCCAGGGCCCGGGCCAGCGCCAGCAGCCCCAGCAGGACGCCGGTGGCCGGGTTGACCCAGTGGGCCAGCAGCACCAGCAGGAGCCCGGCCGCCAGGCGCCAGCGCGACCGGCGCGCCCCGCCGGCGGCAGGCTCGGCGAAGGCCAGCCCGGCCAGCGCCAGCGCCAGGGAGAGGCCGTAGGGCTGGTCGCCCAGGTACTCGAAGCGCCACGGCGCCGGAGCCGCCAGCAGCAGCGTCCCGGCCGCCACCGCGCCGGTGAGCGGCCAGTCGCGCTCGGCCAGCAGGTGGCGGGCCAGCAGCACCACCGCCGCCAGCCCGGCCAGGATCATCAGGCCGCGCTGCAGCAGCAGGTTCCAGAGCGGATCGCGGACCGGCAGCGCCAGCAGCGGCAGCAGCATGCCGTAGCGCTCCTGGTCCCAGTAGAGCGGGGTCCAGCGCTGCAGCGAGACCAGCACCGGGACGATCGAGTCGCCGTGCTCCAGCCGGTGGATGCTGCCGAGGTCGAGCAGCGCCGCGGCCGCCACCAGCGCCGCGAGGAGCGGCCAGGCGCGGCGCACGGTGGGGCCGGTGGCCGGGGCTACCTGGCCCCAGCCCGCTCGGCCCGCTCCTTGGCCTCGGCGGCCAGCGCCCGCACCGAGAAGCCCGGGGTCTGGGCGTACTCGTCGGTGGCGTCGGCGTGGTAGGCGCGGGCGGTGGCCTTCATGGCGGCCAGCTTGTCGGCCGGGATGGCCGGCGAGGGGCGCCGCAGCCAGGGGTCCGAGTGGTAGCCGACCGCCGGCCCGCGCAGCAGCGCCGGGAGGTCGAGGATCTGCTTGCTGCGCTCCAGCGACGGCGGGGCGTGCTCCCCGGTGTCCATGCGGATGGCGTCCTTGGGGCAGGCCTCGACGCAGAAGCCGCAGACCACGCAGCGCAGCTCGTCGATGACGAACTTGACCGGGTACTTCTCGATGGGGTCGCCCTCCACCTCGCCGGCCTCGATGTAGATGCACTGGGCCGGGCAGGCGGTGGCGCACATGTAGCAGGCCACGCAGCGCGGGTTGCCGTCCTCGCGCGGCACCAGCCGGTGCAGGCCGCGGTAGCCGGGCGGGTACGGCGCCTTCTCCTCCGGGTACTGCAGCGTGACGTTGTCCGAGCGGGCGAAGCCGCGGGGGCGCGCCAGGATGTCGGGGTTGGGGTCCCGGCTGAAGAAGAGGTTCCTCATGAAGTGGCCGACCAGGGTGCCGAGGCCCCTGATCACCTCGGGGAAGTAGATCCGCTCCCGGAGGTCGAGCGGCCGGTTGTCGAGCTGGTAGGCCATGCCAATCTCCTAGTGTCCGGCCGCGTGGGCCGCGCCGTGGCTGCCGTGCGCCTGGGCTGCGGGCGCCGAGCGGCCGCTGGCGACGACCAGCACGCCGATGACGACGATGGTGCCGAGGCCGATCCAGGCCAGCAGCTGGAGCGACGGGTCGATGAGGATGGCCGCGCCGGTGACGAAGATGTTCACCAGCGAGGCGGGGAGCAGGATCTTCCAGCAGAGCTGCTGGATCTGGTCGTAGCGGAAGCGCGGCAGCAGCCAGCGGATCACCAGCTGCAGCCACATCATCAGGATCATCTTCACCAGGAAGGCGCCGGCGCCGATGGCGCCGAACCAGACCGGGGTCACCGAGGCGCGCAGCCACTCGGTGCTGACCACCAGCGGGTGCCAGCCGCCCAGGAAGACGGCGGTGATGATGCCGGCGAACACGGCGATCTCGAGGAACTCGCCGAGGAACATCATCCCGAACTTCATGCCCGAGTACTCGACGAAGTAGCCGACGATCTCGCTCTCGCCCTCGGGGAGGTCGAAGGGGGCCCGCTTGGTCTCGGCGAAGCCCGAGGTGAAGAAGATGAGGAAGCCGACCGGCTGCAGCAGCAGCCCCAGCGCCGGGAAGCCGCCGAGGACCGGCAGCCCCTGGGCCACCACCATCTCCTCGAGCCGCATGGTCTTGTAGGCCATCAGGGTGCCCACCACCGAGAGCCCCATGCGAGACCTCGTAGCTGATCATCTGCGACGAGGCGCGGACGCCGCCCAGCAGCGCCCAGCTTGTTGTTGGAGGCCCAGCCGGCCAGCGAGGTGCCGTAGACCGAGAGCGAGGCGATGGCGAAGAGGTAGAGCAGCCCGGCGTCGAGCTGCGCCACCTGCAGCGCCACGGCCTGCCCGGCCGCGCCCACGCCGCCGAAGAAGGCCGACAGGCTGACCGCCGGGCCGACCGGGACGATGGCGAAGAGGCAGAAGACCGGCGCGAAGGAGAGCACCGGCGCCAGCTCGAAGAGGAGCCGGGTGCGCTGGTCCGGTCCGGTCGCCTCCTTGGTGAGCATCTTGAGGGCGTCGGCCAGCAGGTAGGGGATGCCGCCCAGCGGGTTCCCCGCCACCGTGATCCGGTTGGCGCCGATCCGGTTCTGCAGGAGGGCCGACCACTTGCGCTCCGCCACCGTGAGCAGCGAGCCGGAGATCATGAGGACGACCATCATCAGCGTCAGCACGTTGCCGATGGTGATGCCCACCTGGTAGGCGAACGGGCTCACCGTCCCCGGCGGGTTCCAGCCGAGCCCGATGGCCGCCTCGTTGCACGCCCACCCCAGCCCGGCGGCGGCCCAGTAGAAGGCCCACCCCAGCCCGACGAGGGCGGCCACCAGGATGGCCAGCGTCAGCGACATTCCAAAGAAGCGCTTCACGCGTTCCTCCTCACCAGCCGCTCGGCGCGACGCCGCGCCCGGGCGGCTCGGCGCCCTCGGGAGCCAGCCTTTCCTTCTGCCCGGCCAGCCGGCCGTCGACGGTGCCGGCCGGGAGCGGGACGAAGCCCCGGCGGCGACCGGCCGAGGGGAGCGCGTCCCACTTGAAGTCCGCGACCACGGCGCCCGCCAGCCTCGGCGAGAGCGCCAGCCAGACCTCGCGGTTGCTGCGCCACGGGGTCTTCAGGCCGAGCGCGCGCCCCAGCGCCGCCGCCAGGTCGGCGTGCGGGCGAGCCTCGCCGCGCGGGTACCAGGCCGCCTCGAAGCGCTGGGCCCGCCCCTCGAAGTTGACGAAGGTGCCGTCGGCCTCGGCCGCCGGCGAGGCCGGCAGCAGCACGGTGGCGGCGCCGGCCAGCGGGCCGCCGTTGCTGGCCTGCACCACCAGGGTGGGGAGCGCGGCCAGGGCCCCGGCCTCGGCCGGCAGCTCGGCGCCCACCGCCCAGACGGCGTGCACCGCGCCCGAGGCCGCTGCGGCCACCAGGTCGGCGAAGGGCCTGACCGAGAGGCCGAAGGCCTGCGCCGCCAGCTCCACGCCCTTGCGGTTGGGGTTCTCGTCGGCCTTCTTGAGGAACTCGTCGTGCCAGCCGTCGGGCCGGCCGCCGACGTAGACCGCCTTGACGCCCAGCCCCTCGGCGGCGACCGCGCAGGCGGCCAGCAGGTCCTCGAGCGAGGCCAGCGGCGAGAGCAGCACCGCCATCCCGGGGCCCCTGGCGGCGGCCAGCGCGCTCGCGGCCGCGGCCACGGCGGCGTCACGGGCCGCGGGCTTCCCCTCGGCCCCCCGCCCAATCCGCGCCTTGAGGACGCGGTCGAGGTTGTAGGGCTTGTAGGTGAGCCGCCCCTGGTCGCACATCCACTCCTGGTTGACCTGCTCGTTCTCGCGGGGGCGCAGGCGGTAGGCCGACTCGCCCAGGTAGTCGAGCGAGACGTTGCAGCCGCGGCTGCAGCCGGTGCAGATGGAGCGGGCCGAGCTCATGAACCAGACGCGGCCGCTGAAGCGGAAGTCGGTCGAGGTGAGCGCGCCCACCGGGCAGATGTCGACCACGTTGCCGGCGTACTTGTCGTCGAGCGGCTGCCCCGGGAAGGCGGTGATCTCGCTGCGGGTGCCGCGGTTGGCCACCCCCAGCTGCGGGTTCTTGGCCACCTCGCGCATGAAGCGGACGCAGCGGGTGCAGAGGATGCAGCGCTCCTGGTCCAGCGTGACCGTCGGCCCCAGCGCGACCCGCTTCCCCTTCACGTTCTTGGGGATGTCGAGGCGGGAGGGCTTGCCGTCGTAGGTGACGTAGTAGTCCTGCAGCTTGCACTCGCCGGCCTGGTCGCAGATGGAGCAGTCGACCGGGTGGTTGAGCAGCAGGAACTCGAGGTTGGCGCGCTGCTGCTCCTTCACCTTCGGGGTGTCGGTCTTGACCACCACCCCCTCGGCCAGCGGCGCCTGGCAGCCCGGCATGAGCTTGCCGCCCGGCGCGTTCGACATCTCGACCAGGCACTGGCGGCAGTTGGCGGCCACCGAGAGCCGCTTGTGCCAGCAGTAGTAGGGGATCTCGATCCCCATGCGGGTGGCCGCCTCGATGACGGTGGTCCCCGGCTTCACCACCACCTCGCGGCCGTCGATGGTGGCGGTCACCATCCCCGGGTTCTTGGGCGGCGGCGGCGCAGGCGGGCCCGGCGGCTTGGGGGCCGCGGCGGGCGCTTCGGGCTTCTTCTCCTCGGCCATTCCTAATCCTCCGAGCGCGCCGGGCGAGCCGTCACTGCTCGACCTCGCCGCCGATCATGTTGATGGAGTCGAACACCGGGATCAGGTCCGAGAGCAGCGCCCCCTTGAGGATGATCGGCAGGGCCGCCAGCATGGGCCAGCCGGGCGCGCGCAGCCCCAGCTTGTAGGGGCGGCCGCTGCCGTCGGAGACCAGGTAGAAGCCCAGCTCGCCGTTGGCCGCCTCGGTGTACCCGTAGACCTCGCCGGCCGGGACCTGGATCCCCTCCATGATGAGCTTGAAGTGGGCCATCACGCCCTCGATGGTCCCGTAGACCTCCGGCTTGGGCGGCAGCACGTAGCGGAAGTCGCGCACCACCAGCTCGCCCGGGGCCATGTCGCGGAAGCACTGCCGGATGATCCGGTCCGACTGCTTCATCTCCTCGATGCGCATCAGGTAGCGATCGAGGGTGTCGCCGTTGCTGCCCACCGGGATGTCGAAGTCGAGCCGGTCGTAGACCAGGTAGGGGGCCGCCTTGCGCACGTCGTAGGGCTCGCCCGAGGCCCGCAGGCAGGGGCCGGTGAAGCCGAGATCGAGGGCGTCGGCACGGCTCACCGTGCCCACCCCACGGACCCGGTCGACGAAGATCCGGTTGCGGGTGAGCAGGCCGTCGATCTCGTCGCGCAGCGACACCACCCGGTCGAGGGTCGCGGTGGTCTTCTCGGCCCACCCGTCCGGCGCGTCGCGCGAGACCCCGCCGATGCGCGCGTAGTTGGAGGTGAGCCGGGCGCCGCACAGCTCGGTGAGCCGGTCCCAGAGCAGGTCGCGCCCCTCGACGGCGTAGAGGAAGACGGTCATGGCGCCCAGCTCGAGGCCGAGCGCCGCCACCAGGGTGAGGTGGTCGCAGATGCGGTGGATCTCGGAGGTGATGGTGCGCAGGTACTGGGCCCGCTCCGGGACCTCGAGCTTGCAGAGCTTCTCGACCGCCAGGGCGAAGCCCACGTTGTTCATGATCGAGCTGACGTAGTTCAGCCGATCCGTGTACGGGAAGCACTGCGTCCAGGTGACGTTCTCGCAGCTCTTCTCGAAGCCGCGGTGCAGGAAGCCGATGTCGAGCTTGCAGCTGGCGATGTTCTCGCCCTCCAGCTCCACCACGGCGCGCGCCGTCCCGTGCGTGGCCGGGTGGGACGGGCCGAGGTTGACCAGCATGCGCTTCGACTTGAGCGGGGCGTCGAGCTCGCTCGAGCGCGGCGCCACCGGCTTCAACGCTTCCTTGACCTCGGTCGACATGGAACCTCGCCTGGCGCCCGCCCGGGCCGCCGGTCGAACGTGCCGCTACTCGCTGCGCCTCGCCGGCCCCGGCCCGCGGAACTGCTCCTCCGGCACCTCCAGCTCGGTCACCAGCGGCTGCCTCCCGCGCAGCGGGTAGTCCTTGCGCAGCGGGTGGCCCTCGAACTCGTCGTACATGTAGAGGCGCCGGTGGTCGGGGTGGCCGGTGAAGGTGATGCCGTACATGTCGAAGCAGTAGCGCTCGAACCAGTTGGCCCCGCGCCAGATCCCGCAGACGCTGGGCACCACCGCGTCCTGCTCGGGCACCTTGACCCGCAGCCGGACCCGCCAGTTCCTGGTGGTGGAGAGCAGGTTGTAGACCACCTCGAAGCGCGGCTCCTGCCCGAGGTAGTCGACCGCGGTGATGTAGGGGGCCATGTTGAACTGCATGCCGGGATCGTCGCGCAGGAACTGGCAGACCTCGAGCAGCCGATCGCGCTCGACGAAGGCGACGTCGTCGCCGCCCGGCCCCTGGAAGGCGCCGGTGACCCCGTCGCCCTTGACCGGATCCTTGAAGCGCTCGACGAGCGCGTCGATGACGACCTTGGACATGGTGGCCCTCGCCTACCGCGGACGCGGCGCCTGCCCGAGCACGGGGAGCGGCTTGCCCTGGGTGAGTTGGTGGTGCTGCCCCTGGATCTTGGCCTGCAGCATGATGATCCCGTCGAGCACCTGCTCCGGCCGCGGGGGGCAGCCCGGCACGTAGACGTCGACGGGGATGATGCGGTCGATGCCCTGGACGGTGGCGTAGTTGTCGTAGAAGCCGCCCGAGGAGGCGCAGACGCCGAAGGCCACCACCCACTTGGGCTCGGCGATCGACTCCCAGACCCGGCGAAGCACCGGCGCCTGCTTGCAGTTGACGGTGCCGACCACCATCAGCAGGTCGGCCTGGCGGGGCGAGAAGCGCGGCAGCGCGGCGCCGAAGCGGTCCAGGTCGTAGCGGGCCGCCGCCAGCGTCATGTACTCCATGCCGCAGCAGGCGGTGACGAAGGGGTACTGGAACAGCGAGTACTTGCGGGCCCAGCCCAGCCCCTTGGAGACCATCTTCTCGAGCGCGCCCATGGCGTCGTCGCGGCGGGTCGGGATGATGCCGGGGATGGCGTCGAGTTCGGTGGACATGCGTGTGCTCCCCTTCACTCGTTCCAGTCGATGACGCCCTTCTTCCAGACGTAGGCGAGGCCGACGACCAGGGTGGCGACGAAGATGAGCATCTCGACGTAGCCAGCCCAGCCGAGCTCGGTGAAGAGCACCGCCCAGGGGAAGAGGAAGACCGCCTCGATGTCGAAGACGATGAACAGCAGGGCGACGACGTAGAACTTCACGCCGAAGCGATCGCGGGCTGACCCGACCGGGACCGAGCCGCACTCGAAGGGGGCCGCCTTCGCCGCGTTGGGGCGGCGGGGGCCGAGGACGTTGGCCAGCCCGAGGAGGACGAAGGCCAGGCCGGTGGCAACCAGCAGCACTACACCGATCGGGAAGTAGGTCTGGAGGGGTGTGAGCATGGGTCGGCAGCTTTCGGGTGGGTCATCCAAATGCCCGCGCCCGTAGATTTCGTCAAGAGAATTCGGACGCTTGACAATACGGTGACGATCAGTAGACTCCGCCCGCTTTTTCCCTTACCCAACCTGAAGGGGTGCTCGTGATGGGCTTCGAGTTCGGCGCCGTGCTGGTCTTCGCCGTCGTCGCCGTCGCTTTCGCGCTGGGTGGGATCACCGCCTCGCGGCTGGTCGGCCCCAAGATCCCGAACGCCGAGAAGAGCACCATCTACGAGTGCGGCGAGCGCCCCATCGGGGTCGCCTGGTTCAACTTCAACCCCCGCTTCTACCTGGTGGCCCTGGTCTTCGTGATCTTCGAGGTGGACATCGCCCTGACCTTCCCGGTCGTGGCGGTCTTCCGCAAGTGGACCGAGGCCAGCCCGATGCTGGCCTGGGTCGCCTTCTTCGAGCTGCTCCTCTTCATCACCATCCTGGTGGTCGGCCTGGCCTGGGTCTGGGCCCGCGGCGACCTGGAGTGGGTGAAGACGCTGACCCCCACCACCCACCAGGACGCCCAGCAGCGCCGCGCGGCCTGAGGCCGGAACGGGAAGGAGAGCCCACATGGCCCAGAAGATCGACTCGGGGATCGGTGGCGACGTCACCCTCTTCCACACCAGCCAGCTCGATCGGCTCATCAACATGGCCCGCGAGAGCTCGCTCTGGTACCTGCTGTTCGGGCTGGCCTGCTGCGGCATCGAGCTGATCCAGACCGGCGGCCCGCGCGCCGACATCATGCGGTTCGGCGCCATCCCGCGCGCCTCGCCCCGCCAGGCCGACTTCATGATCGTGGCCGGCACGCTCACCTACAAGATGGCCGAGCGGGCCAAGCTGCTCCACGCCCAGATGTCGGAGCCCAAGTACGTCATCTCCATGGGCTCCTGCGCCAACTGCGGCGGCCTCTTCCAGTACGCCTACTCGGTGTGCAAGGGGGTCGACAAGATGTTCCCGGTGGACGTCTACGTGCCGGGCTGCCCGCCCCGCCCCGAGGCGCTGACCGAGGGGCTGATCCGGCTGCAGGAGCTGGTGCGAAACGAGCGTTGGACCGACAAGCGGCGGGCCCCTCCGGCCACCGCGGTGTGAAGCAGCAGGGACCGGCAGTCCAGGACGACCCGGCCAGGGCAGGCCGGGGGATGGGGCGAGGGCTCGCGAACCGCGATCCGCTCGCCCCTGTCGTAACAGGGAGCGAAATGACGACCAGCGAAATCCACGAAAGGCTCGCAGCGCGCTTCGGCGACGACGTGGGCGCGCCCTCCCAGACCAAGGGAGACCCCTGGCTGCCGGTGAAGGCGGCGCGGCTGGTCGAGGTCTGCACCTACCTGAAGTCCACCGCCGGCCTCGACTTCGACCTCTGCGAGGATCTCACCGCCGTCGACTGGCCCAAGCGCAACGTCATCGAGGTGGTGATCCACCTGCTCTCGCTGAAGCACCGGCACGCCGTGAAGCTCAAGGTGGAGGCCGACCGCGCCAACCCGGTGGTCCCGTCGCTCACCGGCGTCTGGAAGGGGACCGACTGGTTCGAGCGGGAGGTCTACGATCTCTTCGGCGTCACCTTCACCGGCCACCCCGACCTGCGCCGCATCATGCTGCCCGACGACTGGGTCGGCCACCCGCTCCGCAAGGACTACCAGGAGGCCGGCGGCTGGCACGGCATCTCCAACGAGCGGGAGAACCCGCTGGTGGAGCTGAAGCGGCTCGACGACGTGGCCCGGGCCGCGCTCCCCAAGCCGCCCCCGCCGCCCCCTCCCCCCGCCCCGGCCGCCCCCGCGGCTCCCACGGCTCCGGCGGCCCCGGCCGCGCCCGCCGCCCCCAAGGCCTGACCGGAGGACCACATGGAAAAGCTCATCCTCCGCCGCGTCGACCGCAACAACGAGGAGATGATCCTCAACTTCGGTCCCCAGCACCCCTCCACCCACGGCGTCATCAACTTCATCGTCGAGACCGACGGCGAGGTGATCCGCAAGGCCGTCCCCGACGTCGGCTACCTGCACCGCTCCATCGAGAAGATCGGCGAGACCACCGGCTACCACGGCTTCATGCCGTACACCGACCGGATCGACTACGTGGCGGCCATGTTCCCCAACGAGGGGTACGCCATGGCGGTGGAGCGGCTCTGCGGCATCCAGGTGCCGAAGCGGGCCCTCTACCTGCGGGCCATCTCCACCGAGCTCTGCCGCATCGCCAGCCACCTCGTCTCCATCGGCACCATGACCATGGACATCGGCGCCTTCACGCCCATGATCCACGGCATCCGCGAGCGGGAGACCATCAACGATCTCATCGAGGCGCTCTGCGGCGCGCGGCTCACCTACAACTACCACCGCATCGGTGGCGTGGCCTTCGACCTGCCGGAGGGCTGGCGCGACAAGACGCTCACCTTCCTCGACCACTTCGACAAGTTCCTCGTCGAGTTCGACCGGCTCATCAGCTTCAACGAGATCTACATCCGGCGGCTCGCCAACGTGGCGATCATCCCCGGCCCCATGGCCATCGAGTACGGCCTCTCCGGCCCCAACCTGCGCGGCTCGGGCGTCGACTTCGACCTGCGCAAGGCCATGCCCTACGGCGTCTACCCGGAGTTCGAGTTCGACGTGCCGGTGGGCCAGGGCATGTTCGGCACCGTCGGCGACAGCTTCGACCGGTACATCTGCCGGACCCGCGAGATGGGCGAGTCCTCCAAGATCGTCCGGCAGGCGCTCGACCTCATCCAGCAGGCGCCGGAGGGCGACATCCTCGCCCCCAAGGTCTCCCGCAACCTGAAGGTGGAGGCCGGCGAGGCCTTCGCCCGCGTCGAGTCGGCGCGCGGCGAGATGGCCTTCTACCTGGTGGCCGACGGCACCAACAAGGCCTGGCGCGTCCGCACCCGCACCGGCTCCTTCACCGCCATGGGGATCATCGAGGCCGTCAGCCCCGGCCTGATGGTGGCCGACCTCGTGGCCCTCATCGCCTCCCTGGACGTCGTGGCCCCGGAGATCGACCGCTAATGCTCGAGAACCCCCAGCGTAAGCCCTTCTCGCCCCGCGCCATCCTGGCCATCACCCTGGGCCTGGGCCTCGGGCTGTTCGGCGCCCTCTTCGCGCTGATCCTCCTGCTGTCGGCGGCCACCAAGCCGCTGGTGGTCCACGCCCTGATCCGGGAATCCATCGGCGTCGACCCGGCCACCTGGCCCTACACCACGCTGGTCACCTGGGCGGGGGTGGCCGTGCTGGCGCTCATCCTCCTCACCTTCGGGGCCGTGGTCTCCGGCACCACCGTCTGGTGGGAGATGCGGGTCAGCTCCCGCATGCAGAGCCGCATCGGCTACAACCGCGCCGGCGCCGGCGGCTTCCTCCAGTGGATCGCCGACGCCGTCAAGCTGCTCTTCAAGGAGGACCTGATCCCGGCCGAGGCCGACCGGATGATCTTCCGGGTCGCCCCCTACTTCGTGATGACCGGCTTCGCGCTCACCTTCGTGGCGCTGCCCTTCGGCGAGAGCCTGATCGCCGCCGACCTGAACGTCGGCATCTTCTACCTGGTGGCCGTCACCGCCCTGGTGGTGGTGGGCATCCTGCTGGCCGGGTGGTCCTCCAACTCCAAGTGGGCGCTCTTCGGCGGCATGCGCTCGGCCGCCCAGGTGGTGAGCTACGAGATCCCGGCCGGGCTGGCGGTGATGGTGCCCATCCTCATGGCCGGGACGCTCTCCATGCAGGGGATCATCCGGGCCCAGGGGGCCTGGCCCTGGCAGTGGTTCATCTTCACCAACCCGGCCGGCTCGCTGGCCTTCTTCATCTTCTTCATCTCCCAGCTGGCCGAGGGCAACCGCACCCCGTTCGACCTCCCCGAGGCCGAGTCCGAGCTGGTGGCCGGCTACCTCTCCGAGTACTCGGGCTTCCGCTTCGCCATCTACTTCCTGGTCGAGTTCGGCAACCTCTGGGTGATGGGGGCCATCGCCGCCACGCTCTTCCTGGGCGGCTGGCAGGTCCCCTGGGTCGGTCCCGAGACCTGGGCCGCCGCCCGCGGCGCGGGCGCCCTCCCCGGGCTGGGCTGGTGGGGGCTGCAGCTGCTCTCCATGCTGGTGATGGTGGTGAAGACGCTGGTGGTCCTCAACATCATCGTCTGGGTCCGCTGGACCCTGCCGCGAATCCGCATCGACCAGATGATGAACCTGTGCTGGAAGTACCTGGTCCCCTTCGCCTTCGTGGCCTTCGTCTTCACGCTGCTCTGGCAGGTGCTGGTGGCCCGGATCCCGGCCGTCTCCACCGTCACCGGCGCGGTGATGTTCGTGGCCTTCCTGGTGGTGGGCTTCTTCTTCGTCAGGCAGACCAAGGCCAACATCGTCGCCGCCGGCGACCGCGTCGACATGAGCAACTGGTAACCGGAGCCGCCTCGATGACCCTGACCGAATACGCCGGCAGCTTCCAGAGGACCGCCTCTTCCTTCTGGCACGGCCTCACCATCACCATGTCCCACCTCTTCCGCCGGCCCTCGACGGTCCAGTACCCGGACCGCTCGCCGCTGCCGGTGCGGGACATGCTGCCGCCGCGCTACCGCGGCTTCCTCGAGGTCGACGCCGCCATCTGCACCGGCTGCCAGGCCTGCGAGCGGGCCTGCCCCATCGCCTGCATCCAGATCACGCTGGAGAAGGATCCCGCCAACCCCAAGCAGCGGCTGGTGACCCAGTTCGACATCGACGAGGCCAAGTGCATGTACTGCGGCCTCTGCGTCGAGCCCTGCCCCACCGGCTCGATCCAGCACACCCGCGAGTTCGAGGCCTCGATGCGGAACATCCGCAACCTGGTCTTCCGCTGGTCCGACCCGCTCAAGCCCTTCCCGGTCTACAAGGTGGAGAAGGGGGCCGAGTACTTCCCCCGGGCGCCGCTCGGCTCGCTGGTGCGGGCCAAGCTCGACACCGTCCGCTGGGACGCGCCCGCCGTCCAGTACCTGCCGCCCGAGCCGCCGGCCCCCGCCGCGGCCCCGGCGCCTGCCGCCGCTGCGCCTGCCGCCGCTGCGCCTGCCGCTGCTGCGCCTGCCGCCGCTGCGCCCCCGGCCCCGGCCGCCCCCTCCACCCCTGAGTCGAAGTAGGAGCCCCCGATGACGCAGAACACGGGCAAGATCCTCGGCTGGATCCTCGGCACCGCGCTGGCCATCGGCTTCGTGGTGGTGATGGGCCAGCTGGCCATCCGTCCGGCCGCGCTGGCCATGTCGCCGGCCGAGGCCACGCCGGCGGGCCTCACCGACGTCCTCTTCTACGTCATCGCCGGCCTGACCATCGCCGGCGCGGCCGGCGTGGCCCTGTCGCACAACATCCTCTACAGCGCCATCGGCCTGCTCATCGCGCTGCTCGGGGCCGGGGCGCTCTACGTCTTCCTGGCCGCCGACTTCCTGGCCGTGGCGCAGCTGCTCATCTACATCGGCGGCGTGCTGGTGCTGGTGCTCTTCGCGGTGATGCTGACCAACCGGATCACCGAGATCAACGTCTCCAACGCCAGCCTGGGGCTGTGGGGCGGCCTGATGCTCTTCGTGGCGGTGGCGCCGGTGCTGCTGGCGGTGGCGCTGGTCACCCCCTGGGCGACCATCCAGCCGGCCGCGGCCACCTACACCACCGAGGCCATCGGCGACGCCCTGCTGACCCGCTGGCTGCTGCCCTTCGAGGTCGCCTCCATGGTGCTGCTGGCCACCCTGGTCGGCGCCATCGTCATCGCTCGCAAGGAGATCAAGGCCGACTGAGCCCTCGGGCCGGTCCCACCGATTCGGCCGCGCGGCGGCCCTGGAGCCCACCATGCAGATCTCCCTCTCACACTTCCTCATCGTCGGCGCGCTGCTCTTCTGCTTCGGCCTGGTGACCGTCACCACCCGGCGCAACGCCGTCGGCGTGCTGATGGGCGTCGAGCTGATCCTCAACGGCGCCAACGTCAACTTCGCCGCCTTCAACCACTACGTGGTGGGCGGCGTCTCCGGGCAGATCTTCGCCCTCTTCGTCATCGTGCTGGCCGCGGCCGAGGCCGCGGTCGGCCTGGCCATCGTGCTGGCGGTCTTCCAGACCTTCAAGACCATCGACGTCCGCTACGCGGACCTCATGCGGGAGTGACATGGGACACGAATCCACCGAACTGGTGCCGCTCGTGGTGACCCACGCCAACTGGCTCTGGCTCATCCCGCTCTTCCCGCTGGTGGGCGCGACCATCAACGCGCTGATCGGCTGGAAGCTCCAGGGGCTCTTCGGCGAGCCGAAGTCGATGAAGGGCGGCCGGGGCAAGCAGCTGGTCCACTCCATCGCCGTGGCCGCCATGATGGCGTCCTTCGCGGTGGCCGTGTACTCCTTCGTCCAGCTCCGGGCGCTGCCCTCCGAGGAGCGCTACCTCCAGCAGACGCTCTGGAACATGTTCACGGCCGGCCGGCTCTCGGTCGACCTGGCCTTCGCGCTCGACCAGCTCTCCATGGTGATGGTGCTGATCATCACCGGCATCGGGATGCTGATCCACGTCTTCTCCATCGGCTACATGGCGGAGGAGCCGGCCTACTGGCGCTTCTTCAGCTACCTGAACCTCTTCGTCTTCGCCATGCTGCTGCTGGTGATGGGCGACAACTTCCCCGTCATGTTCTTCGGCTGGGAGGGCGTCGGCCTCGCCTCCTACCTGCTCATCGCCTTCTGGTACACCGACCCGGCCAAGGCCGCCGCCGGCATGAAGGCCTTCGTGGTCAACCGCTTCGGCGACTTCGGCTTCATCATCGGGCTCATGCTGCTCTTCTGGGGGCTGGGGGGCTCCTGGGAGGCGCGCCCGGGCGTGCTGCGCAACACCGACTTCGTCCCCACCGTGGAGATGAACTCGATGGCGGCCGCCAGCACCGCCGCCGCCTCCGGGGCGCTGGCGCCGCGGGTGGAGGGCGTGAAGATCGGCCCCACCATGAACTTCCGCGAGCTCCGGGACCAGGTGGTCATCGAGGCCACCGGCGTGAAGGAGCACCTCGCCACCACCACGGTGTGGGGCGTCTCGCTGCTGACGCTCATCGGCATGCTGCTGTTCGTCGGCGCCATGGGCAAGTCGGCCCAGCTCCCGCTCTACGTCTGGCTCCCCGACGCCATGGCCGGCCCGACCCCGGTCTCGGCCCTCATCCACGCCGCCACCATGGTCACCGCCGGCGTCTACATGGTGGCACGCCTCAACTTCCTCTTCGTGCTCTCGCCGAGCGCGATGGGCTGGGTGGCGCTGATCGGCGCCCTCACCGCCATCTTCGCCGCCACCATCGGGTTCTTCCAGTACGACATCAAGAAGGTGCTGGCCTACTCGACGGTGTCGCAGCTGGGCTTCATGTTCATCGGCGTCGGCACCGGGGCCTACTGGGCCGGCGTCTACCACCTCTGACCCACGCCTTCTTCAAGGCCACGCTCTTCCTCGGGTCGGGCTCGGTGATCCTCGGCTGCCACCACGAGCAGGACATGCGGAAGATGGGCGGGCTGAAGAAGTACATGCCCATCACCCGGTGGACCTACCTCATCGCCACGGTGGCCATCGCCGGCTTCCCCATCGCCAACGGCTTCTACTCGAAGGACGAGATCCTCTGGAAGGCCTTCACCAGCCACCACCTGGCCCTCTTCGGCCAGCCCACCCCGTGGCTGGGGCCGGCCATCTACGTGATCGGGCTGATCGCCGCCACCGGCACCTCGTTCTACATGTACCGCTCGTACTACATGACCTTCACCGGCGAGTACCGCGGCGGCGAGGGCCATCACGACGATCACGCCGCCCACCCCGCCCCGGCCGCCGCGCGGCGGCCCACGCGGTCCACGCCGCCCCGGCCGGGCACGGCCACGCTGCGCCTGCGGCGCACGGCCACGATGCCCACGGCCACGACGACCACGGGCACGGTGCCCACCCGGCCCCGGCCGCCCACGCCGCGCCGGCCGACGATCACGGCCACGGCCACCACGGCGGCCCGCCGCACGAGTCGCCCTGGCAGATCACCCTGGTGCTGGCCATCCTCGCCGCCGGCTCGGTGCTCACCCTCTTCCTCGGCATCCCGGTGCTCTGGCAGCACACCTTCGCGCACGCCAGCACGCCGCCCATCCTCGAGCACTGGCTGGAGCCGGTCCTGCTCGCCAAGGTGGAGTTCGGCCACGGCACCCCGGCCATGGAGTGGCTCTTCCAGGGGCTGGGCGTCCTGGCCGCCACCGTCGGCTTCGTGGCGGCCCGCGCCGTCTACAAGGACAACCGCCACGAGGCGGCGCTCAAGGCCATGATCGAGCGCTGGAAGGGCGTCTGGACCGTCGTCTACAACAAGTACTACGTGGACGAGCTGTACGAGCTGGTGGTCCTGCGCCCCAGCCAGGCGGTGGCCCGGGCCTTCTCCTGGTTCGACGGGCGCATCCTCGACGGGCTGGTCAACGCCGTCGGCGCCGTCACCAAGGTCTTCGCCAACCTCGACGGCGCCATCGACAGGTACGTGGTGGACGGCGCGGTCAACGGCGTCGCCAACGTCATCGGGTGGGCCGGCGGCTCGCTCCGCCTGCTCCAGACCGGCCGCATCCAGACCTACCTCTACGGCGCCCTGGGCGGCGCCCTGGTGGTGGTCCTCGTCAACTTCCTGATCAGCTAGCGCTCAAGGAGCCCGCCTCATGTCCTTCTTCACCGACGGAAACGTCCTCAGCTGGGCCACCTTCTTCCCGCTCATCGGCGCGGCCATCATCGTGCTGCTGATGATCGGCCGCGCCATGCTCGGCCTCGGCAAGGGGCTGGTCGACCAGGCCAGCCGCTGGATCGCGCTGGTGACCAGCGGCCTGTCGATGGTGGCCGCCATCGCCGCCTGGTCGATGTTCGACGGGAGCAACCCGGGCGTCCAGCTGGTGGCCAAGGCCGTCTGGATCCGGGACTTCAACGTCGAGTACTTCGTCGGCGCCGACGGCATCTCCATCTCGATGATCCTGCTCTCCGGGCTCATCTCCTTCATCGCCACCATCGCCTCGATGCCCTGGTGGTCGGGGGCCAAGGCCGCCGAGATGGCCGGGATGGTCGACGACGGCCACGACGACCCGCACCACCCCAAGCACTTCTCGGTGCGGATGGTGCCGGGCTACATGGCCATGCTGCTGCTCCTGCAGACCGGCATGATGGGCACCTTCGCCGCCCTCGACATGTTCCTCTTCTACGTGTTCTGGGAGGTCATGCTCCTGCCGATGTACTTCCTCATCGGCATCTGGGGCGGCCCGCGCAAGGAGTACGCGGCCATCAAGTTCTTCCTCTACACCCTGGCCGGCTCGGTGCTGATGCTGCTGGCCATCATCGCCCTCTACTACAACAGCCTGCCGGCCATGCTGGCCGACGGCACCATGTCCCGGCTCCACACCTTCAACATCCTGGAGCTGGCCAAGCAGGCCCAGGCCGGCGTCTTCGCCGGCGCCGCCCCATCCTCGGCTTCGCCTTCACCAAGATCGTCTTCATCGGGCTCTTCATCGGCTTCGCCATCAAGATCCCGATGTTCCCCTTCCACACCTGGTTGCCCGACGCCCACGTCGAGGCGCCCACCCCCATCTCGGTCATCCTGGCCGGCGTGCTGCTGAAGATGGGCATCTACGGCATCCTGCGCTTCAACTACGCCATCCTCCCCGACGCCACCGCCTGGGCGGCCAACGCCATCGCGGTCTTCGGCGTCATCAACATCGTCTACGCCGCCTTCGTCTGCCTGGCCCAGAAGGACCTGAAGAAGCTCATCGCCTACTCCTCGGTCTCGCACATGGGCTTCTCGCTGCTGGGCATGGCCGCCATGACGCCGCAGGGGATCTCCGGCGCGGTGCTCAACCTCTTCACCCACGGCATCATCAGCCCCATGCTCTTCCTCATCGTGGGCGTGATCTACGACCGCGCCCACCACCGCGAGATCGAGAGTTCGGCGGCCTGGCCACCGTGCTGCCCGAGTACTCCGCCATGATGGGGCTGGCCTTCTTCGCCTCGCTGGGCCTCCCCGGCCTGGCCGGCTTCGTCTCCGAGTTCATGGTGTTCTCGGGCGCCTTCCCGGTCTTCACCACCTACACCATCATCTCGGCCACCTCGGTCATCATCACCGCCGCCTACTACCTGTGGGCCATCCACCGGATGTTCCTCGGCAAGCTCAACCAGGCCTACGTCGGCTACCCGGACCTGGTGTGGCGCGAGCGGCTGACCCTCTACCCGCTGGCCGCCTTCTGCATCGTCCTCGGCTTCTACCCGCAGATGATCCTCTCGATGGTCAACGGCTCGCTGCACGCCCTGATCCGGAACATCCACCCGCTGTAGCGGCGACAAGGGAGCCGACGTGACGCAACTCCTCTCGCTCGTCGACGTGAACCTGGCCTCGGTCGCGTCGTTCCGGCCCGAGCTGGCCCTGACCTTCGGGACCATGGCCCTGTTCATCCTCGATCTGTTCTGGAAGGCCCACCCCGGCCGGCCGGCGCGGCTGGCGACCGGCGCCCTGGTGGTGCTGGGCGTCACCGCCCTGTTCCTGGCCGCCCAGCCGGCCGGCGCCGGCCCGCTCTTCAACGGCATGATCGCCACCGACGGGTTCGCCACCTTCTTCAAGTGGCTCTTCCTGCTGGCGGCGGCCCTGACCGTGCTCATCTCCGCGCCCGGCAAGGACTTCCCGCCGCAGCGGATCGGCGAGTTCTACGGCCTGATGATGGCGATGATGCTGGGGCTGTTCCTCATGGCCAGCGCCACCGACCTGCTGATGGTCTACCTCTCCATCGAGCTGGTCTCGCTGTGCAGCTACGTGCTGGCCGGCTTCAAGAAGGGCGACCGGCGCGCCGCCGAGGCCTCGCTGAAGTACGTCATCTACGGCGGCGTGGCCTCCGGCGTGATGCTCTTCGGCATGAGCTACCTCTACGGCCTGCTCGGCACCACCAGCCTGGGCGCGCTCTCCGGGAACATCCAGCACCTGCAGGCCACCGGGCTCCCGGCCGCGGCCACCAAGCTCACCCTGGTGGTGGCGATGGTGCTGGTCACGGCCGGCGTCGGCTACAAGATCGCCGCGGTGCCCTGGCACATGTGGTGCCCCGACGTGTACGAGGGCGCCCCCACCCCGTTCACCGCCTTCCTCTCGGTCGGTCCCAAGGCGGCCGGCTTCGCGGTCGCGCTCCGGCTCTTCTACGGCGCGCTCTCCGGCCCCTCGGCGGTGACCCCCGGGCTCGGCGAGGCCGTGGCCGGCGTCCCCTGGCCGGCCATCATCGGCGTCATGGCGGCGGTCACCATGACGCTGGGCAACCTGACGGCGCTGGCGCAGACCAACCTGAAGCGCCTGCTGGCCTACTCGTCGATCGCCCACGCCGGCTACATGCTCATGGGGCTCTCGGCCGCGTCGGATCGCGGCACGCAGGCCATCATGATCTACATGCTGATCTACGTGGTGATGAACCTGGGGGCGTTCCTGGTCGTCATCCTGGTCGCCGAGGCCACCGGCTCGGAGTCGATCCTCGACTACCGGGGCCTGGCCAAGCGCCACCCGCTGGCGGCCACGACCTTCGCCGTCTTCCTCTTCTCGCTCACCGGCATCCCGCCCTTCGCCGGCTTCGTGGGCAAGTGGTACCTGTTCGTGGCCGTCCTCGACCGGGTCCCGGGCCCCGGCGGCAACTGGTACGCCGTGCTCGCCATCATCGGCGCCGTCAACAGCGCCATCTCGCTCTACTACTACGTGCGCGTGATCCGGGCGATGTTCATCGACCAGCCCTTCGCGGCCCCCCGGCAGGCGCCGGCCACCCCGGTCCTCTACCAGCTGCTGCTCTCGGCCTCGGCCGTGGCGGTGCTGGTGTTCGGCCTGTGGTGGACGCCGATGGTCGACTGGACGGTCGCCTCGCTCCAGATCTTCAAGGGCTAGCGCGGCGCGCCCGCGGCTCAGGGACTGCAGGCCACCCCGGAGCCCACCGGCCGGCAGTGGCTGGTCCCGTCGCAGGTGCTGGCGTACGGGTGCGAGCAGAGGCCGTCGCACGGGTCGCAGCCGTCGCCGCAGGCCTTGCCGTCGCAGGCGCAGAGGCCTGGCAACGCCGCCAGGCAGCGTCCCCAGGGGTCGCAGGCGGTGGCCATGAGCTTCGGGCAGGCCTGGTCGGTCCCGCAGGGGTTGCAGCTGGCCCCGCAGGCCTTCCCGGCGCAGTCCGCGCTCGGCTCGCAGGCGGTGGCGGCTCCGGGCAGGCACTGGCCGGAGAGGTCGCAGTGCCCGGCCTGCTGCGGGGCCTCGCAGGGCGGGGTGGCGAGGTGGCAGGGGAGCGAGATGACGCACTCGCTGCCGCAGGCGAGCCCGGCGCAGGGGTCGGGGAGGCCCGGGCAGACGAACGGCGTCCCCTGGATGACGCAGGCGCCGGTCGGGTCGCAGACCTTCAGCACCGCCGTCTCCGCGCAGTGCCTGTCCCATGGCGCACAGGCGCGGCAGAAGGCCCCGCAGCCCTTCCAGGCGCAGGGGTCATAGGGCGGGCGCTCGCCGTCGTCGTCGTCCCACCCGTCGCAGTCGTGGTCGGACAGCACCCGGATGGAGGTGCGGATGTTGGCGAGGATCGCCCCCCTCGCGGTCGGATCGGTCGGGTCGAGCTTGCTCCCATCGTCGGCCTTGAACCAGCCGGAAGCGTCGAAGTCGAGGGTGACGTTGCCTCCCGAGGCGTCGTCGACCACGATGGGGCCCTGGCGCTCCTGCTTGAGGGCCATGGGCGTCGCGAACCGGAAGGTGGCGCCGTCCATGGTGCCGTCCACCAGGATCGAGGCGTGGGCCGCGGCCATGTCCTGGAGGCCGGCGTCGCTCCCGGCCTTCCTGGCGTTGATGGTCTTGATCTTGAACTCCACCTCGTCGTAGGTGCCGGCCGGGACGTCGAGGCCGACCACGAAGTGGACGCCGCCGGTCAGGTCGGCGCCGGAGAGGTCGACGAGGTACGGGCCACCCTCGATCTCGCACTCGCTGGCGTCGTCGTCCCTGCAGTCGCCGTCCCCGGACTCGTCCTCCTCGGAGCCGTCGCACCGGCACGTCCCGCCATGGTGATCGGAGCCCCGGGATCCGTGCCGGGACAGGGCCGGCACCAGCGTCGTCGGCGCGGGGGTGATCGCGTTCGGACAGGCCGGCGAGCCCTCGACCTCGGCCGCGGCGACCACCACCCGGATGCGGGTGATGAAGATGCCGTTCCCGGCGTCGATGGCGTTGCCGGACGCCACGGTGTTGGTGTCGGCGGCGGCCGCGCTCACCGTCGCGCTGACCGACAAGCCCTTGCCGGTGCCGCTGGTGCAGCCGGCCGCCACGACCAGCGCGGCCAGGGCCAACAGGTTCTTGCGTCGCATGGTCCTCACCCCCGGCGGCGCCAGTGGAACGGCCCACGCCGCCAAGCCCAGTTGACACCCTGGCCGCCGGCGGTGGCCACTTGTCAGGCAGGTGCCCACCAAGGAGGGAGCCTGTGGGTCAGGCTGCCGATCCGCGCCCGCCTCCAGGCTCCCCCCGGAGGGCCCTCAGGGCCGGCGCCGCTCCAGCGCCTCGAGCGCCTCGCGCGTCATGGTCACCATGCCGAGGGTGCGGTCCGGCGAGACGTCGGGGCCGTGGAAGTCGGAGCCGGCGGTGCACACCAGGCCGTGGGCCTCGGCGGCGCGCCGGTACTTCTCGCGCACCGACGGGTTCTGGTCGGGGTGGACCACCTCGATCCCCGCCACGCCGGCCGCCGCCAGCCGCGCCACCTCGCCCACCTCCAGCCTGGAGACGCCGGGGTGGGCGATGGTCACGGTGCCGCCGGCGCCGCGGACCAGCGCCACCGCGTCGGCGGCCTCCAGCCGGTAGCGCTGCACGTAGGCCGGCTGCCCCTCGCCGAGGAAGCGATCGAAGGCCTCCTTGACCGAGGCCGCCGCGCCGCTCTCGACGATGGCGCGCGCCACGTGTGGCCGGCCGATGGTCTTGCCGCCCGAGTGGGCCTCGATGGCGGCCTCGCTGACCTGGACGCCGAGCGCGGCCAGCCGCCTGATCATCTCCTTCATCCGCTCCCGCCGCCGCTCGGCGAGGAAGTCCTCGAAGTCGCGCAGCGCCGGCGCGGCCGGGTCGACGAAGTGGCCGAGCAGGTGGATCTCGTGCCGCTCGAGGAAGGCCGACAGCTCGATGCCGGGGACCAAGCGAACGTTGACTTGCCGCGCCGCCGCGGCGGCGGCCTCCAGCCCGGCCACCGTGTCGTGATCGCACAGGGCCCAGACCGCGCAGCCGGCCGCCTGCGCGCGCGAGGCCACCTCGGCGGGGGTGAACTGGCCGTCAGAGGCCAGGGAGTGGCTGTGCAGGTCGATGATGCCGGTTCCACCCATTGGTCTGCTCCCCCTCCTGTGCTAGGCTTCGCTCCCTTCAACCGGGTCATAACCCACGGAGCGCCAGATGCAGCACGTACTCCGGATTTCCCGCAAGATCGACTACGGCCTCCGGGCCATGATCTATCTGGCGTCGATCCCGATGGACTCGGTGGTCCCCTTCCGCGAGATCGCCAGGCAGATGGACGTCCCCGAGGACTTCCTCGCCAAGATCCTGAAGACGCTGGTGGACCAGGGGCTGGTCAAGTCGACCCGCGGCCCGCACGGCGGCTACGCGCTGGCACGGACCCCGGTCGACATCTCCTTCCTCGACGTGATCGAGGCGGTCGAGGGGCCGGTGGCCCTCAACGTCTGCCTCGACGGCGAGGACGCCTGCGGCCACACCTCGGCCTGCACCATGGTCGACGTCTGGCGGCGCGGGCAGGAGCGCATGCTCGACGTCTACCGCCAGTCCCGGCTGGCCGACCTGGCCTTCAAGGCCAGCGCCGACGGCCAGGTCGGGCTGGTCCAGCTCGCCCTGCCCCAGGCCGCCTCGCCGCGTCCCGCCTAGGGCGCAGCCCGGCCCGGCCCACGGCGCCTCCGGGAAGCCGGTGGCGCCGTTCCCGCCGGCGGCGACCAGGCCCGGAGCCCGCCTACAGCCCGTGCTGCCCGAGCAGGGCGTTGGCCGCGGCCGGGTCGGCCTGGCACTCCAGCAGCGCCTTGAGCATGAGCGGCGCCACGATGGTGGCGTCCGACTCGACCACGAACATGGGCGTCTCCCGGGTCAGCTTGTCCCAGGTGATCTTCTCGTTCGGCGTGGCGCCCGAGTAGGAGCCGTAGGAGGTGGTGGAGTCGGAGATCTGGCAGAAGTAGGCCCACGGCTTGACCGGCTTGCCGAGGTCGTACTTGATCGACGGCACCACGCAGATGGGGAAGTCGCCGGCGATGCCGCCGCCGATCTGGAAGAAGCCGATCGCCCTCCCGCTGCGAGAGCTGCTGGTACTGGTCGTAGAACTCGGCCATGTACTCGATGCCCGACTTGACGATGAGCGGGCTGCACTCGCCGGTCTTGACGTGCGAGGCGAAGATGTTGCCGAAGGTCGAGTCCTCGTGGCCCGGCACCACGATGGGCAGCCGGGCCCTGGCCGCGGCCAGCAGCCAGCAGTCCTCCGGGTCCCCCTCGTGCAGGTCGGCGGGCAGCTGCTGGATCAGCTCGTAGAAGTACTCGTGCCAGAAGCGGCGCTCGCTTGGCGGCGGTGGCCTCGGTCCACATGGGGACGATGAACTTCTCCACCGCGCGGAAGGCCTCGTCCTCGGGGATGCTGGTGTCGGTGACCCGGCGCATCCGCTCCTCGAGGATGCGGGTGTCGTCGTCCTTGGTGAAGTAGCGGTAGTCGGGGAAGTCCTTGTAGGCGTGGTGGGCCACCAGGCGGAAGAGCGACTCCTCCAGGTTGGCGCCGGTCACCGAGAGCCCGTGGACCAGGCCGGCGCGGATGGCCGGGGCCAGCGTGATGCCGAGCTGGGCCGACGACATGGCGCCGGCCACGGCCCAGAACATCTTCCCGCCGCCCTCGACGTGGCGCCAGTAGGCCACCAGCGCGTCGCGCGTGGCGCGGGCGTTGAAGTTCTTGTAGTTCTCGAGGACGAAGCGCAGGAGGGGCTGGCTGGCGGTCGGCATGGGCGAGTTTCTAGCACGCCCCTCGGCGCCCACGGCAAGCAGGTTACGGGTCGGCGCCCAGCCTCTCCAGCAGGGACCGGAGCTCCGGATCGTCCATCAGGCCCTCGACCTTCCGGCGCGCCGCGCCCGCGGCGTCCTCGGCCCCGCCGGCACCCCGATCGAGCGCCGACCTCAGCCCCGAGGTCTCCAGGAGGCGGCTCCAGGCCGGGTCGCGCAGCAGCCGCTCGCGCTTGACCGGATCGCGCCAGGCCTCCACCAGCCGCCGGGCCGCCCGCGCCGTCCTGGCGTCGGCCAGCGAGAAGAGGTCGTGCCGGGCCACCAGGGCGGCGGCCCGCGAGCCGCGGCTCTCCACCCGCAGCGGGCCGAGCACCAGCCGCCCGCCCAGCAGCGTGAGCAGCGAGAGGAGCACCCAGGCCACCAGCGCCCCCTTGGCCGCCCCCAGCACCGCCCCCACCAGCCGGTCGAGGCGGCCCGGCGCCTCCTCCTCCCCCTGCACGGCCCGGCGGATGGCCAGGGCCAGCAGCGACGCCACCAGCCAGCCCGCCACGAAGGTGCCGGCCACGATCAGCGCCCCGGCCGCCGGGCTGTGGGGATCGAGCTCCCGGACCAGCCGCGGCGCCAGCCACCGGGCCGCCGCCCAGCCCGCCACCAGCGCGGCCAGCTTCAGCACCTGCCGGAGCCCGCCGCTGACGGCGCCGGCCGCTGCCGCCAGCAGCACCAGCCCCAGCACCACCAGGTCGAGGGTCACGCGCCTCCCTACTTGATCCGGTAGTCGCCCTTGGGGCGGGTCTTCTCCAGCTCGGCCTGCACCAGCGCCAGCTGCTCCTTGAAGCGCGCGTTGGTGGCCTCGTACATGAGCGCGCCCTTGAGGGCGCGCTCGGCGGCCTCCCAGCGCTGCGCGGCGATCTCGACCAGCGCCGCCGCGTAGAACTTCCGGCCATTGGGCGTCTGGCCGAGCTGCTCCTCGAGCTTGCGCTTCTGCTCGGCCTGCACCGCCGCCTCCTCCACCTCGGTGAAGCGGAGCTTCTTGAGCCGGTCGGGCCCGGACACGTCGGCCAGGTACCGGTCGCGCTTGCGGTCGTCGCGCAGCACCGTGTAGGCCTCGTTGATGCGCCGGTAGATCTGGCCGATCATGGCCCGGACCTCGGCGCTCTCCACCGCCGCGTACCGGTCGGGGTGGAAGGTGCGCGACTCGCGGTAGTAGGCGGCCTTGACCTCGGCGGCCCCGGCCCCGGGCGCCAGCTTGAGGACGCCGTAGTAGTCGAGCTGGTCGAGCACCGCGGCCAGCATCTCGACCTCGATGAGGAACTGCGCGTCCATGGCGTCCCGTCCGGCTAGGCGCCGCCGGCGCGCGGGTGGCCGGCCAGCTCCATCCCGGCGTTGTCGTCGATGGCCTTCCTCAGGTCCTGCTCGCTGAGGCCGGAGGAGAGGCTGATGGTGGTGGAGGTCCTCTGGCCGGTCTCGAGATCGGTGGCCGAGACGTTGACGATGCCGTTGGAGTCGATCTCGAAGGTCACCTGGATCTGCACCTCGCCGCGGTAGCCGACCCGGAAGCCGGTGAACTCGAACTCCCCGAGCAGCTCGCAGCCGTCGACCTTGCTCGACTCGCCCTGGTAGACGCGGATCTTGACCCGGTCCTGCCCGTCGCGGGTGGTGGTGAAGGTCTTGGACTTCTCGATGGGGATGGGCGTGTTCTTGTCGATGATGCGCTCGGAGAAGCCGCCCACCGTCCCGACCCGCAGGGTCAGCGGCGTCACGTCGAGCAGGTAGCTGGCCTGGCCGTACTCCGCGGCGTTGCTGTTGAGCAGCGAGGCGCCCTGGATGGCGGCCCCCAGCGCCACCACCTCGTCGGGGTCGACGTCGGTGAGCGGCTCCCGCTGGAAGTAGTGGCGGACCGAGCTGCGGACGATGGGGAGGCGGGTCGGGCCCCCCACCAGGATGACGGCGTCGATGTCGGCGGCGGTGAGCCGCGCCGACTGCAGGGCCTCGTCGCAGACCTTGAAGGTGCGCTGCACCAGGTCCATCACCATCTTGTTGAACTGGTCGGCCACCAGCCGCTGCTTCAGGTCGAGCACCTGCCCCTCGGGGGACTGGCAGATGGCCGGCACCAGGATCTCGGCGACGCCGTCGCGCCCCACCTCGATCTTGGCGCGCTCGCCGGCCTCCTTGAGCATCTGCAGGCAGAACTTGTTCTGGCGCAGGTCGAGGCCGTGCTTCTTCAGGAAGTCCTCGGCCAGCCACGCCATGATCCGATCGTCGAAGTCGTCGCCGCCCAGGTAGGTGTCGCCGGCGGTGGAGAGCACCTCGAAGACGTCCTTGCCGATCTCCAGGATGGAGACGTCGAAGGTGCCGCCGCCCAGGTCGTAGACGCAGATCTTCTGCGAGATGTCCCTGCCGAAGCCGTAGGCCAGGGCCGCGGCGGTCGGCTCGTTGATGATGCGCAGCACCTCGAGCCCGGCGATGCGCCCGGCGTCCTTGGTGGCCTGGCGCTGGTTGTCGTTGAAGTAGGCCGGGCAGGTGACCACGGCCTTGGTGACCGGCCGGCCGAGGTGGGTCTCGGCGATGGCCTTCATCTCCTTGAGGACCAGGGCCGAGACCTCCGGCACCGCCATGACCCGGTCGCGGACCTTGAGGCGCACCGAGTTGTTGGGCCCCTCGACGATGCCGTAGGGCATCACCGCCTGCGCCTTCTTCACCTCGTCGGAGAAGTAGAAGCGGCCGATGAGCCGCTTGGCCGAGTAGATGGTGCTCTCGGCGTTGGTGATGATGTTCTTCTTGGCGTCGTTGCCGACCAGGACGTGGCCATCCTCGAGGAAGCTCACCACCGAGGCGTGGGTGTGCTCGCCCCACTCGTTGGGGATGACCCGCGGGGCGCCCTCGCCGGCGACCGCCACGCAGGAGTAGCTGGTTCCGAGGTCGATGCCGACGGCGATTTCGGAGCTCATGGTTCCTTCGTCCAGCAGTTCCGCGGGGTTGCCGGATGCTACCGGCGCGCCGGGCCTCCGTCAAACAGCCGGCCGCCCCTAGACGATGCTCCACGGGCGCGGGACGAACAGGTCCTCCCACGTCGCCAGCGCGAAGCGGTCGGTCATCCCGGACAGGAAGTCGGTGGCGGCGCGCTCCAGCGTCTCCCCGGGCCGGATGGCCACGCCGTGGCGCGCCTCCAGCCGGGCCGCGTCGGCGAGGCACCAGGCCAGCAGGTCCTGCAGGATGCGCTGGGCCTTGACGAACTCCTCGTGCACCTCGGGGTTCTCGTAGACCCGGGCGTAGAGGAACTCGCGCAGCGCCAGCAGCGCCGCGTGCACCGGCGGCGACATCTCGATGTGGGTGGCGCGATCGAGGTCGGAGGTGGCGATGACGTCGCCGATGAGGGTGGAGAGCCGCTGGGAGTGGCGCTCGCCCAGGGTCCGCTTCACCTCGGTGGGCAGGTCCGCGTCGGTGAGCAGCCCGGCCCGCACCGCGTCGTCCAGGTCGTGGTTGACGTAGGCGATCACGTCGGCCAGCCGAACCACCTCGGCCTCCAGGGTCATGGCCTTGGCCCCGCTCCCCTCCATGAGGACGTTCCCGCGCCCCTTGGAGTGGCGCAGGATGCCGTCGCGCACCTCGGCGGTGAGGTTGAGCCCCTGCCCGTCCCGCTCCAGCACCTCCACCACCCGCACCGACTGCCGGACGTGGTGGAAGCCGCCGCGGACCGACTCGGCCAGCACCCGCTCGCCGGCGTGGCCGAACGGCGTGTGGCCGAGGTCGTGCCCCATCACCATGGCCTCGACCAGCATCTCGTTGAGCCGCAGCGCCCGGGCGATGGAGCGGCCCACCTGCGCCACCTCCAGGGTGTGGGTGAGCCGGTTGCGGTAGTGGTCGCCGCGCGGCGCCAGGAAGACCTGGGTCTTGCCGGCCAGGCGCCGGAAGCTCTTGCAGAAGAGCAGCCGGTCGCGATCGCGCTGGTAGACCGGCCGCTCGTCGTCCTCGGGCTCGGCCTGGTCGCGCCCGCGGCTCTCCGCCGACCGGGCGGCGCGCGGGTGGAGGGTCCTCGCCTCCTGCTCCTCCAGCATGGCTCGGATGGTCGGGGGCATCGGTGAGGCCAGTTGTAGCCGCGGCGGGAGGCCGTGTCACGGGTAGAAGGAGCGCTCCAGCGTGAGGATGAGCAGGTTGGAGAGGGCGTGGGCCACCACCGGGGCCACCACCGACCCGGTGCGGGCCCGCAGCCAGCCGAACAGCAGCCCGGGGAAGAAGGTGGCCAGCCGCCAGGGCTGGCCAGAGACCAGGTGGCCCACGGCGAAGAGGGCCTGCGTGGCCAGGAACCCGTGGCCGAGCCGCGCCCCCAGCACCGTCACCCCGCGACCGGGCGCCAGCCGCGCCCAGGCCGTCTGCATCCAGCCCCGGTAGAACAGCTCCTCGGGCAGCGCCACCACCAGGACCTGCAGCAGCAGGGCGAGGCCGGGCGACTCGGGGAGCCGGAAGGCGAAGGCCGCCGAGCCGAGGTCGGGCGAGAGGAGCGACGCCAGCCCGGGCGGCAGCCGGGGCCGCAGCGCGGTGAAGCCGACGAAGGCCGCCACGAAGGGCGGGAAGCAGACGACGCAGGCCAGCAGCCCCTGCCAGGCGCCGCGCGCCAGCTCGTGCCGGCTGCGGGCCCCGCCGGAGGCGAGGAAGGCGGCGCCGTAGGCCTCCCAGCCCTCGCCCCGCTGCCGCAGGCGCAGGTCGGACAGCACCACGAAGAGGACGGCACCCACCCCGGCCAGGTTGCCGGCCAGCAGCCCGGTCGGCTCCACCAGCGAGATGAGCCGGGCCGCCAGCAGCCCGCCCACCACGATGGTCCAGGTGCCGAGCAGCTCGGCGGTGGTGGGTGGCGCCGGGGGCGCGGGCGGCGGCGGGCTGGGCACGGGCCCGGATCGCACGTGCCGCGGCGGACGTCAACGCCACGGCACCACGGGCCGCGGTGTGCGTGTCTCGACGACATCCGGGGCGGACGTAAGGTCGGACCGGATCCGACCTCGTGGTACGCTGGCGACTCCGAGGAGAGATCGACATGAACAGCTCACGACGCCCCAATGCCCCGCTCATCACGGGGCTTGGCGCGCTCATCGCCGTGGCGATGGCGCTGCCCCTCCTCGCCCCGTCCTGCTCGGACTTCCAGCCGGGCGTGAAGGCGTTCGCCAAGGGGTCGCTGATCATCCCCATGGACGTCTGCTACCAGTACCAGACCGACCAGGTGAGGACCTCCTACACGCCCTCGACCAGCTGCCCGGGCGGCACCGTCGAGGCCGGCGACGTCATCAAGGCCTACGGCCTGGTCTACCAGCTCATCCGCAACGGCGTGGCGGTCTACTGGATCATCGACCCGGGGAAGCAGGCGCTCACCACGCCCGACCTGACGCTGCAGTTCAACGCCGGCTTCCCGGTGCTCAAGTACGACTGGAGCGGCGCGCCCCCCAGCGTGGCGCCCAACACCTCCAACCACACCGTCAAGTACCTGGGCGGCCCCTTCGTCGTCGACGGCTCGGACGCGGCCAAGGCCGCGCAGGTCTTCCAGAAGTACCGCAGCACCTTCCGCCCCACCACCACCACCGGCGTCAACGTCCACGTGGCCAACATCGCCTTCACCGCCAACGTGGCCAAGATGCTGGCGGGCGGCTGGAGCGCCGGCGGCGCCACCCCGCCCAAGCTGGCGCTCCTCAACATCGGCAGCTCGGGGGCCGGCTCCAAGAACTCCGAGGTGGTGATCCGCGGCTACCTGCAGAAGGCCGGCCTCGACATCTCCGAGCCGGACCCCAGCAACCCGGCGGTGCTGCTGTCCGCCGGGGGCGACGCCAGCGGCGTGCACGGCACCATCTACGACCGGCTGGTGATGGCCGACTTCCATCCCCACCGTGGCCGGCAACGTGCTCACCTCCAACCTGTTCAAGAACGGCTACCAGATCCTCTGGGTGCCGCACTGGGCCGCCCCCTCCTCCTGCAGCGACTGCCCGCCCAGCACGACCTGCACCTGCAACAACAAGTACCCGGCCGCCACCATCCAGCAGGCGCTCCAGACCATCGGCGCGTTCGGCGCCGCCGGGAAGGACATCTTCGCCGAGTGCGCCGGCCTGGGCAGCTTCGAGGGGGTGCTCAACAGCACCACCTACGGCACGGCGGTCGCCGAGACCCACTTCCAGACCGTGGTCCCCTCGCCGCTGGTGGGCGCCCTCTCCATCAACACCAGCGTCACCTCCACGCCCATCTACCAGCCGGGCTACTTCGCCTCGCCGCTGATGCAGCTCGGCGACTACCCGTTCATCCCGGCCACCGGCGCCATCCAGAACTACAAGCCGGCCTCCACCGCCACCGGCTACATCAGCGTGGGCGGCGCCAGCGACAACACCGTCCGGCTCATCTCCGAGACCAACAGCGGCGGGACCTACGACATCTTCACCCATCGTCCTGGCCTGGCGTCCGGCCACGGCACCTTCGTCTACCTGGGCGGCCACAGCTACTCCGGGACCGACGGCAACTTCGAGGTGGGCGGCACCCGGCTGGTGCTCAACACCCTCTTCAACCTCGGCGCCGGCTGCACCGAGAGCGGCGTGGCCTGCGACACCGGCCTGCTCGGGCAGTGCGGTCGCGGCACCTTCAAGTGCCGCGCCGACGGGACCACCTACTGCGCCCAGACCGTCTTCCCGGCCGCCTACGAGACCTGCAACGGGCTCGACGACGACTGCAACGGGGCCATCGACGACAACGTCATCGACCCGTCGACCTGCACGGACCCGGCAACCCGAGCCCGGCCACCTGCCAGACCCTGGACAAGGGGTGCTACACGGGCCCGGCCGGCACCAGCGGGGTGGGCGTCTGCCACGGCGGCCAGAAGAGCTGCGTCAAGACCGGCGTCGACAGCTACGGCCTGACCGCCTGCACCGGCGAGGTCACGCCGCAGGCCGAGGTCTGCAACGGCCTCGACGACGACTGCAACGGGCGGGTGGACGAGAACCTGACCCGCTCCTGCTACGACGGCGACACCTCCACCATCGATCCGGCCACCGGCGTGCCCTTCGGCGCCTGCAAGCCCGGCGTCGAGACCTGCACCGCCGGCAGCTGGGGCGCCTGCCGCGTCTGCACCTCCACCGAGTCCCAGCAGCAGCCGCCGCCCGCCGACTGCCAGGTGCTGCCGCGGCCGGACGACTGCACCTGCCCCGAGTGCGGCGGCGGCGGCCAGGACTGGGACTGCGACGGGCAGGTCGCCCAGTGCGGCGCCTGCACCAACGGCGCCACCCGCTCCTGCTACACCGGCCCGGCCGGCACCGCCGGCGTCGGCCTGTGCCAGGCGGGCACGCAGACCTGCGTCAACCTCAACTGGTCCACCTGCGCCGGCGAGGTGCTGCCGGTCGCCGAGGTGTGCAGCAACGGCATCGACGAGAACTGCAACGGCGGGGCCGACGACGGGCCGGCCGGCGGCTGCGGCGAGTGCGTCAACGGCGCCACCCGGCCCTGCTACGAGGGGCCGTCCGGCACCTCCGGCACGGGCGTCTGCAAGGCCGGCACCCAGCTCTGCGCCGGGCTCACCTGGGGGGCCTGCGGCAGCGGCACGCCGCAGACGCTGCCCGGCAACGAGATCTGCAACGGCAAGGACGACGACTGCGACGGCGTGGTGGACGACGGGGCCCAGTGCGGGCCCGGCTTCGCCTGCGTCAACGGCGTCTGCGTCTACGACAGCTGCGGCCCCGAGATCCCCTGCGCCGAGGGGTACGCCTGCGTCAGCGGCCACTGCCAGCTCACCGGCTGCGGCGGCGGCGCCTCCTGCCAGCCCGGCTTCACCTGCAGCAACGGCACCTGCGTCGACCCCAACGCCGGCCTCGACTGCGGCCCGGGCTCGTTCCCGGCCGGCGGCTTCTGCACCGGCGGCGCCTGCTACGAGGCCGGCTGCAGCCGGCGGCCAGCTCTGCCTCGGCGGCACCTGCGTCGCCGACCCCTGCAGCGGGATCATCTGCCCCGGCGGCACCTTCTGCCGCCAGGGCGACTGCGTCCAGGCCTGCGCCTTCCTCTCCTGCGGCGCCGGCCAGCGCTGCGACGTGGACGGCTTCTGCGTGGCCGACCCCTGCGCCGGCAAGACCTGCAGCCCCACCCAGGTCTGCGTGAACGGCAGCCTGCGTGAACGACCCCTGCGCCGGGATCGGCTGCGGCCGCGGCCAGGCCTGCAGCGACGGGGCTCTGCGTGGACGACCCGTGCACCGGCATCGTCTGCCCGGCCGGGCAGTGCCAGGGCGGCCAGTGCTACGCCACCGGCAGCGACGCCGGCGCCCCGGCCTCGCCCGAGACCAGCGGCTGCGGCTGCACCACCGGCGGCCCGGGCACGCCGCTGGCCCTGCTGGCCCTGCTGGCGCTGGCCCCGCTGGCCCGCCGCCGGCGCCGGCCCGCCTCCCGCGGGCGCGGCGCTGCTCGGCCTGCTGCTGCTGCTGCCGTGGCGACCTCCGGCTGCAAGAAGACGGCCCCCTTCGACCCGGCCACCTGCACCGCGCCCGGCGTCGGCCTCACGGCCTGCGAGGGGGAGGACCGCTGCGTCGACCTGGTCCTCGACCCGTCCCACTGCGGCAGCTGCGATCGCTCCTGCCAGGCCGGCGAGACCTGCGTCGACCAGGTCTGCGGGCCGTCCACCAGCGTGGCCCCCCTGGTCACCGGGGTCTCGCCGGTGACCATGCCCCGGGGCGGCATCACCCCGGTCAAGCTCGACCTCTCCGGCCAGCGCTTCGCCGCCGGCGCCACCGTCCGGGCCACGCACCTCGGCGGCACCACCACCTACGCCGCCAACGTCCTCGACGCCGGGCACCTCTCCACCCTCATCGACCTGAGGGACGCGCCGCCGGACACCTGGCAGATCCGGGTGGTCAACCCGGACCGGGTCATCTCCAACTCGAAGGCCGTGCCGGTGGTGGTCCCCGTCCCCGGCCATCAGCGGGCTGGCGCCCAGCTCCGCCGAGGTCGGGACCGTCACCCTGGTCCACGTGAACGGCACCGGCTTCATGGTCGACAGCCTCTGCCTCATCGGCGGCTCGACGCTGGGCGACCAGGCGCTGCCGGCCACCCTGACCTCCACCGGGCTCGACTGCGAGGTGGACCTCACGACGGTTCCGCCGGGCGCCTACCAGCTCTGGGTGGCCAACCCGATCGGCAGCGGCAGCCCGCTCCTCTCCAACAAGGTCGCCTTCACCGCCACCAGCAACGCCGCCCCGGTGCTCGACTCCCTGGCGCCGACCGCCGGCAAGTACAACACCATCACCGCGGTGACCGCCTTCGGCTCGGGCTTCGACGTCACCAGCCGGGTGGTCTTCGTGGCCACCCTCCCTCCGAACGGCCCCGTCGAGCTGGAGCAGGCCACCTCCTTCCGCAGCGCCGGGGAGCTGTACGTGGCCTCGCTCGACCTGACCCGCTGCCCGGGGCAGGTCGTCTGCCCGGCCACCGCCTCCGGCGCCAGCTACGCCATCCGGGTGCGGAACGCCACCGGCTCGTCGCTGCCGCTCACCTACACCATCGACGCCAACCCGCCCCAGGCCGACTCGCTCTCGCCGGCCTCGGCCTACCAGGGTGACACCCCGGTGGTGACGGTGACCGGGACCAACCTGGACGGCGCCACCGTGCAGTACCAGCCCCCCGGCGGCGCCTTCATCGACGCGGCGACGCCGCCCAGCCCGACCCCCCACGTCCACCTCCATCCCGGGCACCCTGGACCTGGTCGGCTCGCCACCCGGCTCGCGGCCGGCCGGGACCTACCAGGTGCGGCTCAAGCTCCCCTCCGGCGCCTTCTCCGCCTCGCTCCCCTTCAGCGTCATCTCCAACGCCGCCATCCTCCAGTCGATCCAGCCCGGCAGCGGCGCGCAGGGGCTGAACCCGGCGACCGTGACCTTCAGCGTGGCCAACGTGCGCCCGCCCTACGACGGCGTGAAGGTGGTCTTCTCGGCGCAGCCCAACGTCCTCATCGCCACCTCGGGGACCAGCAGCCCCTTCACGGCCCAGATCGACCTGCGCGGCCTGGACACCGGGGTCTACACGCTGCAGGTGAAGAACCCCAATGGTGCGGCGCTCTCCAACCCGTCCAACTTCACCGTGACCCCGGGCCGCCCCACCCTGGCCAGCGTGACCCCGTCCACCGCGGCGCAGCAGGTGGCCCTGGTCCCCGTCACCATCACGGGCACCAACTTCGCCAAGCCGGACGTGGCCGGCAACAACGGCTCGGCCATCCACTTCTTCGCCAACTGCACGCCGGTGGTGAACGGTTCGGGCCAGGTGACCGGGTGCACCTGCACCGGCACCACCCCGTGCCTCAACAACCTCACCAGCCAGGTCCTCGGTCCGCCCTACAGCCAGGTGACGGTCACCTCGTCGACGCGGATCGACGTCCAGCTCGACACCACCTCGGCCCTCCCGCTGACCTACGGGTTCTGGATCCAGAACCCGGGCGGCTCGCCGTCGCCCCAGTTCTCCAACGTCCTGCTCAACGCCTTCACCGTCACGCCTTGACGGCGGCCTCGATCAGCGCCAGCGCCACCGCCGGCTCGAACGGCTTCTTGAGCAGGTGGTCGGCGCCGATGCGCCGGTACATCTCCAGCTCGCCGTCGGAGATGCGCGAGCTCATCAGCACCAGGTAGGCCTTCTTCCACTGCGGGTGGCCCTTCACCACCCGGCACACGTCGGCGCCGTTGAGCCGCGGCATGTAGACGTCCACCAGCAGGGCGTCGGGGCGGGCCTCGGCCAGCCGCCGGAAGACCTCCTCGCCGTCGGCCGCGGTGATGACGTCCCAGCCCTGGGCCTCGAAGGCCGTGGCCAGGGCGTCGACCACGGCGCGGGAGTCGTCGGCGACGAGGAGCGTCTTTCGGGTCGGCATGCGGCTTCGTTATACCCCGCGCCCCGTGGTAGATCACGCGCGCCATGACCGCTCCGCGCGTCCGCTTCGCCCCGTCCCCCACCGGCTACCTGCACATCGGCGGCGCCCGCACCGCCCTCTTCAACTGGCTGTACGCCCGGCGCCACGGCGGCACCTTCGTGCTCCGCATCGAGGACACCGACCGCGAGCGCTCCACCACGGCGGCGGTGGAGGCCATCCTCGAGGGGATGCGCTGGCTCGGCCTCGACTGGGACGAGGGGCCCGGCGTGGGCGGCCCGCACGGCCCCTACTTCCAGACCGAGCGGCTCGACGTCTACCGGGCCCACGCCGACCGGCTGGTCCGGGAGGGCAAGGCCTACGCCTGCTACTGCACCAGGGAGGAGCTGGACGTCCTGCGCAAGCAGGCCGAGGCCGAGAAGCGCCAGTTCCGCTACCCCGGCACCTGCCGCGGCAAGCCCTACGACCCCTCGCGCCGCCACGTCGTCCGGCTGATCGTCCCGCAGGCCGGCGCCACCAGCTGGGACGACCTGGTCAAGGGGACCATCAGCACGCCCCACGACACGCTGCAGGACGAGGTGATCCTCCGCGGCGACGGCATGCCGCTCTACAACTTCGGCGCGGTGGTCGACGACGTCACCATGGAGATCAACCTGGTGGCCCGCGGCGACGACCACGTCAACAACACCGCCCGCCAGATCCTCATCTACCAGGCGCTCGGCTACCCGGTGCCGGCCTTCGCGCACCTCCCCATGATCCTGGGCGCCGACAAGACCAGGCTCTCCAAGCGCCACGGCGCCACCAACCTGATGTCCTACAAGGACATGGGCTTCATGCCCGAGGCGCTGGTCAACTACCTGGTCCGGCTCGGCTGGTCGCACGGCGACCAGGAGATCTTCACCCTGCAGGAGCTGATCGCGGTCTTCGACTGGAAGCAGGTGGGGGCCACGGCCGGCGTCTTCAATCCCGACAAGCTGCTCTGGGTGAACCACCAGTGGCTGCGCGCCCTCTCCGACGACGAGCTGGCCCGGCGCTCGCTCCCCTACTTCGCGGCCGCCGGGCTCCCGGCCGCCGACGACCAGAAGCTCCGGCTGGTGGTCCGCCAGCTGCGCGAGCGCGCCAAGAGCTTCGTGGAGATCGTCCAGCAGGCGAGGGCCTTCTACGCCCCCGTCCAGCTCGACGAGAAGGCCAGGGCCAAGCACCTCACCCCCGAGGCCCGGCCGCTCCTCCAGGCGGTCCGGGACGGGCTGGCCGGCCTGGAGTCCATGGAGCTGCCCGCGCTGGAGAAGCTCTTCGCCGGGGTCGCCGCCGCGGCCGGGCTCGGGCTCGGCAAGGTGGCCCAGCCCACCCGCGTGGCCCTCACCGGCGGGACGGCGTCGCCGGGCATCCACGACGTGGTGCAGATCCTCGGCAAGACCGAGGCCCTGGCGCGGCTCGACGCCGCGCTCAAGCTGATCGGCTGAGGCGGCAGAACCACTGATCGTCCGGGTGCCCGGGGCCGGGAGTTGATAGGCTGCTGGCCGATGACGCGCCTCCCCCGAATCGCCCCCTGGCTCGCGGTGCTGCTGATCGCCCTCCCGACGGCGACGCGGAGCGCGGAGCCCGGCCGGGCCGAGGATCCGCCCGGCCCCACGGCCGGCGAGGTCGGCACGGCCCCGCCGCCGTCCCGCGAGCCGGCCACGCCCGCCTCGCCGGGCGCCTCCCCGCCGGTCCCGGCGGAGCCGCCCCGCTGGCGGGCGGCCGTCACGCTCGGGTCCGGCACCTCCTACGGCCACTCCTACGTGATGCTGGGCGGCCTGCTGGGCTACGAGGTGGGGGCCGGCTTCGAGCTCTACCTCGACGGGCAGTACTGGGGGGGCGCCCAGCCCAGCCTCGGCCGGGTCGCCCCGGGGGTCAACTGGTACGCCCCCCTCCCCTTTCGCCCCTACCTCGGCGCCTACTACGCCCGCTGGTTCGTCGGCGGTGACCAGCCCGACCAGGACGCCGTCGGCGGACGGGCCGGCCTGACCATCGCCTCGGGTCCGCACGCCGCGTTCGGCGCCGGCCTGGTCTGGGAGCGGGCCCTCGACTGCACGTCCGGCTGCGACGCCTGGTGGCCGGAGCTGAGCGTCGGCTTCAGGTTCTAGCGAGCGTTCGGGGAGGCGCCGGCATGGGACGTCGACCGCGAGATGGGACGGGGGCGGGAGGCCCGATGGTGGCCCGGCTGCTCCTCGCCGCGCTGGTGCTCGGGGCCGGGCCGGCGGTGGCCGCCGGAGGCCCGGGGGCGCTCGAGCCGGAGTGGGTGCACCTGCGCGACGAGAGGATCGTCCGGCTGGAGGCGCCCCGCGGCGGCCTCACCGCCGCGCAACGGGCCGAGGAGGCCAACCGGCTGCTGGGAGAGGCGCTGGGAGGCGAGGCGGCGGGGGTGCGAGCCGTCAACGACGGCGAGGCGGTGGTGATCCACCTCGGCCCGGTCCCCGTCCTCACCCTGGACGCCGACGACGCCCGGGCCGCCGGGGCCGCGTCGCTGGAGGCCTTCGCCGCGGGCGTGGCCGCGCGGCTCGAGGCCGCGCTGCGGATCGAGCGACGGCGCGCCGGGGCGGCCTCGCTGGTCTTCTCGATCTCGTTGCTGGTCTTCGCCGGCCTGCTGGCCTGGCTGCTGATCCGGCGCCTCTCCTCCCTGGAGCTGCAGCTGGGGCGGTGGCTGGGCCCGGCGGCGGGGGCCCGGCCCCTGCAGGTGGCCGGCGTGGACGTGGCCCGCGCCGCGGCCACGCCCGCCACGCGCACCGCGGTCCTCTGGGTGGCGCGGCTCATCGCCCAGGGGCTGGTGATCTGGATCTGGATGCTCTTCGCCCTCTCGGTCTTCCCGGCCAGCCGACCCTGGGCCGAGTGGCTGCTGCGGGCGGTCCTCGGGCCGGTGGCCGACCTGGCGGCCCGCCTCGGGCGTGCCGTCCCCGCGCTGATCGCCGTCGGGGTCATCGGGCTGCTGGCCTCGGCCGCGATGCGGACCCTGCGCCTGGTCTTCGACGGGGTGGCGCGCGGCGAGGGGTCGCTGCCCCTGGTGGCGCCGGACCGCGCCGTCGCGCTGGGCCGGCTCACCCGGGCCGGGGTGGTGGTGGTGGCCCTCCTCCTCGCCGCGCCGCTGGTGGCCGGCGGCGACGGCAACGCCCTCGGCCGGCTCGGCGAGGGCGCCCTGCTCACCCTGGGGCTGGCGCTGGTGCCGCTGGCGGCCGCGGCGCTGGCGGGCCTCCCCTGGCTGCTCGGCCGGGTGGCCAGGCTGGGGGACCGGGTGGAGGTGGCCGGGCGGTCGGGCCGCGTCACCGCGTTCGGCGCCCTCGCCCTGGAGCTGGAGGAGGCCGGCGGCGGCCGCGTGGCGGTGCCGTGGCTGCTCACCCTCTTCCACCCGGTCCGGATCCTGCCGCCGTCGCCCGACGACGAGGCCCCCGCGCCGTGAACGCCCTGGCGCTGCTGGCGGTGCTGCTGGCCGCGTCCTACCTGGCCAGCCTGCTGGTCTCGGCGGGCAAGGGCCGGACGCTGGCCTCCGGCACCGGCGCCTTGCTGGTGGGGATGGCCTGCGGCCCGCGCGGGCTGGGGCTCATCGACGGCGTGATGCTCCAGGCCTTCCTCACCCTCGCCGCGGTCGCCATCGGCTGGGTGGCGCTGGCCGTGGGGCTGGAGTTCGGCTTCATCGGGAACCGGCGGGTGCGCCGCGGGGCGTTGCTCCTCGGCAACCTGGCCGGGCTGGCCTGCGGCGGCGCCGTGGCTGCAGCGGTGGGCCTCGTGCTCTGGCGGCTGGAGCCCGGGGCCGGCTTCCTGGCCCGACCCTGGGACCGGGTGCTGGCCCTCGGCGTCGGCGCCGCGCTGGCCGACACGGCGCGCGACGCCTTCCGGTGGGGGCTGGCGGCGGTGGGGGCGCGCGGGCCGCTGGCCGACCTGCTGGCGGAGCTGGGCGACGCCGACGACCTGGCGCCGGTGCTGCTGGCGGCCGCGGCCTTCGCGCTGGCCCCGGGGGGCGAGGCGGCCTCGCTCCCGGGTGCCCTGCGGCTGCTGGCCGAGCCGGCGCTGGGCGCGGCGCTGGGCCTGATGGCGGCGCTCCTCTTCGGCCGCGACTTCCGGCACAACACCGTCCTCGGCGTGCTCTTCGGGACCTCGCTCACCGGGCTCGGGCTGGCCGCCTGGCTCGGGCTGTCGCTGGTGGGCACCGGCTTCGCGCTCGGGGTGACGCTCACGCTCGCCTCCCGCCACGCCGCGGAGCTGCGGGAGCTGGCGCTGCGGGTCGAGCGCCCCGTGCTCCTGCCCGCGCTGCTGCTGGCCGGCGGCCTGATCGATCCGCTCGGCCACCCGCGGCTGGCCCCGGTGGTGGGCGCCGCCCTGGCCGTGCGCCTCCTCGTGAAGCTGGCACAGGGGACGGTGGTCACCTGGGCCTGGCCGGTGGCGCGCCGCGGCGGGGTGGCCGCGACCATGACCGCGGCCGGGCCGCTCGGGGTCGTGATCGGCCTCGCCTTCGCGCTCTCCTTCCGCGGCGAGGTCGGCGACACGGTGCTGGCCGCCGCGGTGGCGGCGGCCGTGGTGGGCGAGCTCACCTCCACCCCGGCCCTGCGGCTGGCCCTGCGGCGGGCCGGCGAGCTGGAGCCGGGGGACGGCGAGCCGGCGGGCGCCGGGGGGCCCCCGTGAGCGGCCCTGGTGGTGGGGCCGGGCCGGGGCGCGGGATCCAGCTGCTGGTGCTGGCCGCGCTGGGCGGGCTGGTGGCGCTGGTGGTCCGCTGGGGTGGCGTCCCCTCGCTGCCCGGCGCCGGGACCATCATGAGCGTGGGCTTCCTGCTGCTGGCCGGCTCGCTCACCGCCAGCCTGCTGGAGCGGATCGGCCTGCCCCACCTGACCGGCTACCTGCTGGCCGGCGCGCTGGCCGGGCCGCACCTGCTCGGCCTCGTCGACCGGCAGGCGGTGGCCGACCTCGAGCCCGTCAACGCGCTGGCCCTCTCGCTCATCGCCCTGGCCGGCGGCGCCGAGCTGAGGCTGGACGGCCTCAGGCAGGGGCTGCGCAGCCTGGGGTGGTCGACCCTCCTCCACAACCTGCCGGTCCTGCTGGTGAGCGGCGGCGCCTTCTACCTGGCGCGGCCCCTCATCCCCTTCGCCCGGGAGCTGCCCGGCGGCGCGCTGCTGGCCGTCGCGCTGCTCTGGGGCGTGGTCGCCATCACCCGCAGCCCGGCCGCCACCCTCGCCATCATCACCCAGACCCGCGCCAGCGGCCGGCTCACCACCGCCACCGTCAACTTCGTGATGAGCTCCGACGTGGTGGTGGTGGTGGTGCTGGCCCTCGCCCTCACCGTGACCCGGCCGCTGCTGAGCCCCGGCACCGCCATCTCGCTGTCCGCCTTCGGCGAGCTGGGGCACGAGCTGCTGGGGAGCGTCTCGGTGGGCGTGACGCTGGGGCTGCTGCTCATCGCCTACCTGCGCTTCGCCGGGAAGCAGCTCCTCCTGGTGCTGGTGGCCATCGGGCTGGTGCTGACGCAGGTGATCGACTACCTCCGGCTCGACTGGCTGCTCATCTTCATCACCGCCGGCTTCGTGGTGCGCAACCTCTCCAGCCACGGCGACGCCTTCCTCCACGCCATCGACGCGGCCGGCGAGGTCATCTACGTCGTCTTCTTCGCCATCACCGGCGCCCACCTCGACCTGCCGCTGCTGGCCCAGCTCTGGCCGGTGGCCCTGCTCCTGGCCGGGACCCGGGGCCTGGTCACCTGGGGGGCCGGCAACCTCTCGTCCCGGCTGGCCGGCGACCCGCCCGCCCTGCGCCGCTGGGGCTTCGCCGGCCTGATCGCCCAGGCCGGGCTGGCCCTCGGGATCGCCACCCGGGTCTCCGGCCAGTTCCCCGCCTTCGGCGCCGGCTTCGCCGCGCTGGCGGTGACGGTGGTGGCCATGAACGAGGTGGCGGGGCCCATCCTCTTCAAGCTGGCCATCGACCGCGCCGGCGAGGGTCAGCCCTGATACGCCGCGGCCAGCGCCACCGCGCCGAAGGCGAAGAAGAGCGCCGCGGCCACGACGCGGACCCACCTCATCTGCACGCCGACGGCCAGCCGCTCGCCCAGCAGGACCGCCAGCCCGTCGGCGGCCAGCATCCCGGCGGTGGTGCCGACGGTCACCTGCACCACCGAGCCGAACCGGGCGGCCAGCGCCACCGTGGCCAGCTGCGTCTTGTCCCCCATCTCGGCGAGGAAGAAGAGCACGGCGGTGGTGAGGAAGGGGCCGAGGCGGCCGGGGGCGCGCACCTCGTCCAGGGTGTCGGGCTTGAGCGTCCAGAGGCCGAAGGCGATGAAGGTGGCCGCCAGCAGGCCGGCCATGAGGCGCGGCGGGACCTGGGCGGCGATCCAGCCGCCAGCGGCAGCCGCCAGCGCGTGGTTGAGGACGGTGGCGACCAGGATCCCGGCCAGCACGGTCCACGGGCGCCGGTAGCGGGCCGCCAGCGAGAAGGCCAGCAGCTGCGTCTTGTCGCCCATCTCGCTGGCGGCGACGAGCAGGAAGCTGCTGCCGATGGTCTCGAGGCTCATCACGGCGCTCCGTGAGGGGGCGGCGTTGATACCGGACCCCCAGGCCGAGGTCAATGCGTCCGTGGCGTCTCGCCGCGCCTCCCGCCGGTGCGCCACGGGATCGCCATTCGAAACTGGACTTCCACCCGGCGTGGCGGTTTGCTCCGCGCCACCATGAGACCGCGCCGCCCCCCTCCACCCGGGCCAGCCACGCGGAAGGAGCCCTGCACATGACGTCGACCGCCACCGAGCACCTCGACCAGGTCGTCCAGGCCAACGGCCGCTGGCTGCGCGAGGCGATGGCCCCGTACTTCTTCGCCGCCATGCAGGACGAGCCCGAGGCCATCGCCATCCTGGAGCGAAGCCTCGGCACGCTCAAGACCAACCAGCACCTGATCCTGGCGGACCGCCCCAACGCGCTCATCCTGGCCGCGCCCAACACGCCGGGCTCGCTCTACCGGACCATCACCCAGGGCCAGGCCTCGCACCGGGCCATCTCCTACGCGATGTTCAGCCACTCCGACCGGCACATGCCGGGGACGGGCGCCTCGCTGGAGATCCAGCGCTTCGAGTTCGACTGCAAGACCGACGCCTGGGTGAAGGAGCGGCTGGCCGCCGGCGTGGAGGCACCGCAAGCCATCCGCGACTCGGTCTACATGGCCATGCACGCCGAGTACCACGACTTCGACATGAAGGAGCTGGACCGGCTGCTCGGGCTGTTCTGGCTCTGCAACCCGTCCTACACCCGGGTGGCGCCGCCCCGCCGCGTGGCCCAGACCCTGCGGCTGCTGCAGCTCTGCGAGCGGGCCGGCGGCCTCTACCTGGACGTCGAGGCCACCCGCGACGACTCGGGCCTCACCCGGGTCTCCTTCGCGGTGGCCAGCCCGCCCCACCGCGGCTTCCTCGCCCAGCTCCTCGAGGTGCTCAACCGGCTCGACCTCGGCGTGGCCCGGGCCTACGTCCTCGACATCTCAAACGGCCAGCGCCCATATGCGCTCTGCACCTTCTACGTCTACCCGCGCAAGGGCGGCCGGCTGCAGGTCGGCTCGCCGCTCCACCGGCAGCTGGAGGGGGAGTTCTTCAACACCCAGCTGCTGCCCACCAGCTCCCCCGAGTACCGGGAGCTGGTCACCGCCGGGGTGATGAGCGGCGAGGACGCGGCGCTGGTGCGGGCCTTCGTGGCCTTCTGCCACACCAACCTGGCCCACGCCCAGCCCGACCGGTTCGACTGGGAGGAGGTGCGCAACGCCTTCCACGCCAACCCGCGCATGGCGCAGCTGCTGGTCCGGCTCTTCCGGGCCCGCTTCGACCCGTCCGTCCAGGGACGGGAGAAGAGCTGGCCGGCCCAGCTGGCCGCCGCCGAGAAGGCGGTGCGCGAGCACAACACCGGCCACCGCCACCTCGACGACATGCGGCGCGACATCTTCCGCTGCTGCGTGGCCTTCATCAAGCACACCCTCAAGACCAACTTCTTCGTGCTGCAGAAGCAGGCCTTCTCCTTCCGGCTCGACCCGGCCTACCTGGCCGAGCTGGGGCCGGCCTTCACCTCCGACCTGCCGACCGCCACCCCGTTCCGGGTCACCTTCTTCTTCACCCGCTACGGCTTCGGCTACCACATCGGCTTCTCCGACATCGCCCGCGGGGGCTGGCGCACCGTCATCTGCCGCACCGACGACGACTTCCTCACCAACGCCTCCACCCTGTTCCGCGAGAACTTCGTGCTGGCCCACACCCAGCACTTCAAGAACAAGGACATCTACGAGGGCGGCTCCAAGCTGGTGATGCTGCTGGACGCCTCGGCGCTGGAGGACGCGGAGCGCGACCAGGAGACCATCCTGCTCCACAAGCTGCAGCGCGGCGTCGCCAACGCCTTCCTGGACATCTTCGTCACCGACCAGGGCGTGGCCCGGGATCCGGCCGTCGTCGACTACTACCGCGAGGACGAGCCCATCGAGCTCGGCCCCGACGAGAACATGCACGACGGGATGATCGAGGAGATCGCCAGCCTCTCCCGGAGGCGCGGCTACCTGCTGGGCATCGGCGTGATGTCCTCGAAGGAGGTGGGCATCAACCACAAGGAGTATGCGGTCACCTCCACCGGCGTGGTCACCTTCGCCGAGATCGCCATGAAGGAGCTGGGGATCGACGTGCGCCGCAGGCCGGTGAGCGTGAAGGTCACGGGTGGGCCCAACGGCGACGTGGCCGGCAACGCCATGGCCATCATCCTCAGGCGCTGGCCCAAGGCGGAGCTCCGGCTCATCCTCGACGGGACGGCCGCGCTGGTGGATCCGGCCGGGGCCGACCGCGCCGAGCTGGCGCGCATCCTGCTCAAGCAGGACCTGGACGCCTTCAATCCCCGGGCGCTCCACGTCGGCGGCTCCATGCTCTTCCGCACCGGGACCAGGAAGGACGGGCTCCGCCAGCTCCACCGCAAGGTCACCCGCACCGCCCGCGGCGTGCAGGAGGAGTGGATCTCCATCGACGACTTCTCCCGGGCCTTCGGCTCCCTCCCCTTCACGGTGGAGGCCGACCTGTTCATCCCCGGCGGCGGCCGCCCCGAGACCATCGACGGCCGGAACTGGGAGCAGTACCTGCTCCCCGACGGGCGCCCGTCCTCGCGTGCCATCGTGGAGGGGGCCAACTCCTTCATCACGCCGGAGGCCCGGGTGCAGCTGCAGAAGAAGGGCGTGCTGCTGCTGCGGGACGCCTCGGCCAACAAGTGCGGCGTGATCTCCTCGTCGTACGAGATCATCGCCAACCTGCTGCTCAGCGAGGAGGAGTTCCTCGCCAACAAGAAGCGGTACGTGAAGGACGTCCTCGACATCCTGGTGCGCCGCGCCTCCGACGAGGCCCACCTGATCATGGCGCGCCGGCGGGAGCAGGGGCTGCTGGGCACCGAGATCTCCGACCGCATCAGCGGCGAGATCAACGGCCACTACGCCCGGCTCTTCAGGTTCTTCCAGGCCCGGCCCGGGCTGGCCGGCGAGCCGCTCTTCCGCGCCGCCATCCTCTCCCACCTCCCCGCCATCTTCCGCGAGGTGCCGCGCTTCCGCCGGCGGGTGGACCGGCTCCTGCCCAAGTACCGCTCCGCCATCCTCGCCGCCGAGATCGGCTCGTCGATGGTCTACCGGGGCAACCCCGACGCGGAGTTCGAGGACATGCTCCGGCTCCACATGGAGCGGAACTTCTCGGTGAGGCCGCGGCGCGCCCCGCGCGCCGGCTGAGCCCCGCGGAGGCCCGGGGGCGGCCGCCCTCCCCCGCGGCGGGGCAGGGCGTGCCGGATCCGGGCTCGCGCCTCCCTACATCCTCCAGTTGAGGCCGACGCTGAACAGGTTGGCCGAGGTCTTGTACGTCCCGGGCAGCGCCTCGGTCCCGGTGGCGGTGACCTCGTCGAACTTGGCGTACTGGTAGCTGGCGTCGATGCGCAGCCCCTTGGTCACGTTGTAGCCGGCGCCCAGGCAGCCGTTCCAGCTGCTGGCGTCGGAGAGCGACGGCGAGATGGTGTCGGTGGGCTGCTCGGAGACGGAGCGGAACAGCCCGGCCCGCAGCGTGAAGCCCTTGAGCGCCGGGTCGCCGGCGTACTCGACGCCGAGCCGGTAGTCGTAGGCGTCGTTGTAGTTGCGCGGCACGGTGACGGAGAAGCCCTTGTCGCCGATGAAGGCGTCCTCCTTGTAGACGTGCCAGCCTTCCAGGGTGAAGCCCACCAGCACCTCGAGGTGCTTGGTGGCCTGCCAGGAGAGGCCGAGGTTGAGCTCGGGCGGGACGATCATCTTGGTGGACGCCCCCTGGTCCTGCAGGGCGGTCTGGAACGGCGGCGGCACGTTGGAGAAGTGGGCGTCCCCCTTCAGCGTCAGGTCACCCTGCCCGCGGTAGTCGGCGCCGAACTTGAGCGGGACGCCGGGCACCGCCACCTCGAGCGAGAGGGCGTAGCTCGGGGCGCCGCCAGCCACGCCGACCTGGGCCTGGGCGACCTGGCCGGCGAAGCTCATGGCCTGGGTCAGCTCCTCGGTGGCCCGGTAGTAGGAGAAGGCCGCGCCCAGCTTGAGCCACGTGAGCGGCTGGATGGCTCCGCCGGCCCGGAACATCACCACCTGCTGGTTCACCGTCTCGATGTGGAACTGGCCCGGCCAGCCCTCGGGCCAGTAGAGCGAGCCGCCGCCCAGGGCGTTGAAGCTGACGCCAGCGCCCCAGGCCATGCCGTTCGAGATCATGCCGCCGTAGCTCAAGGCGATGAGCGGCGGGTAGGCCGGGTGGCTGACGGTGGTGGCCGACCCCATGGCCGGGTCCGACCAGGTGGTCTGGTTGTCGATCACCTGCAGGGAGCCGGTGGCGGCGAACCCCTGCGGGCCGGCCAGGCCGGCCAGGTTCATCGACATGGCCTCGGGCCCGGTCTGGTTGGCCACCCCGGCCTGCGCCAGGCCCATGGAGCGGGCGTCCGGGTTGGGCGTGGACCAGCCACCGGCGAGGGCGAGGGCCGGCCAGAGCAGCGTGACGGCGATGAGCGTGCGCATGGTGGCGGGCCTCACGGGAGCACGACGAGCGACGAGGGCAGGGTGTCGGAGACGACGAAGGCCGCGGCGTCGGACTGGGCCTGGAGCGTGAAGTCCGGGTCCCACGACCAGTCCAGGAAGAACCCGTGGCTCACGGCGTTGGCGGCGACGTAGCCGGTGGGATCGCCGCAGGCCTGGATGGCCGCCTGGACCGACGGCAACCCGGTCCCCGCCTTGGCGAACAGCTGGAACGTGCCCGGCGCGCCGAAGGTCGGTTCCACCGGCAGCGGCCCGGTGCCGGCGTTGCCATCCAGCACGTAGCTCCAGGTGTTGGGGACGGTCTGGTCGCAGAGCGCGGCCTGCGTCAGGACCTGCTTGGCCGCCTGGGGCACCGAGCCATCGGTGTTGCCGCCCAGCGGCGGGAGCAGGTTGGGCAGCGTGTCGGCCGTGAGGTGGCCGGCGAAGTTGACGGGGTCGGCCGGGTCGAGGATGAGCTTGGCCACCGCCAGGAACTGCAGGTACTGCGAGGTGCCGGGGCTGATGCCCATCCCCGCCAGCAGCGCGTTGACGCCGGAGGAGAAGGCGGGCGAGGTGGTGAAGATGTCCACCAGCGTGCCACCGCCGACGTTGAGGACCGCCTTGCTGATGCGCGGGTTGGCGGCGACGTCCATGGCCCCCTGGATGGCCCCCATCGACTGGCCGGAGTAGTAGACCTTCTGCGGGTCGATGACCACGCCCCTCCCGATCATGTGGTCGAAGACCGAGTGCCCGGTCGGCGGCAGGCCAGCTGGCGCGAAGGCCAGCGCCAGGATGAGCTGCGACTGGTCGATGATGTCCTGGCGGAAGGTGTCGCGGGTCCGGAAGAAGTTGGCGCTGATCACGTAGTTGCTGGAGAACACCGGGATGCCGCAGGTGTACGGGCCCAGCGGGCAGGTCCCGCCGGCCACCGGGCTCCGTGCCGGGAACCCGTCGCCGTTGGTGGCGCCCGCGGTGCAGCGGCCCGGGATGGTGCTGTCACCCTGGGTGCCGAATCCGGGCACCGCCTGGCACGTGCTGCCGGGGAGGCACTGGTTGGTGCTCCCCGTCGTGCAGTAGGCGCGGTCGCCGTGCTTGGCGGCGTCGATGGCGACCGTCACCATCCCCCTGGCGGCGAAGGTGTCGGCCGCCAGCAGCATCTGGGCGCGACCACCACCGAGCCCGTGGCGGAAGACCATGAGCGGCGCGCACCTCACCCCCTGCGCGCCGAACGGGGCCATGGCGCCGGCGCAGAGCGGGGCCGCGGCGGCCCTCGGGGTGGTGATCATGACGTGGATGGGCTCGAAGGCGACCTGGGCCGGGTTGAAGGCGCCGGTGAGCGGATCGAGCAGGTTGTAGGTGACGATGTCGGTCTCGATCACCTCGTCGATGTTGGCCGACGGGACGACCGGTGCGACGCCGTAGGCGTTGAAGGCGGCCGCCGGCGTGGAGACCGAGATGGGCCCGGGGAGCGCCATGTTGGCCGTGGCCGGCGTGGCCGCCATCTGGTACGGCAGCGCCGCCAGCTGCGTGGCCACGCCGAGGATCGACTGGGTCTTGAAGGTGTAGGCCATGGCGATGTCGGCCTTCGGCACCGCCGGCGAGGCCGCCGCCAGCGCGGCGCGCACCGGCAGGAGCTGCTGGCGCATCACCTCCAGCGCGTAGGCGGTGGCGTCGTCGATGCCGAGCAGCTGCGAGTGGCCGGAGCCGTCCACCAGCGAGTTGTCGAAGAGCAGGACGTTGGCCACCGTGCCGCGCTTGAGGGCGGCGCCGGTCTTGCCCTTCACCCCCGTGGTGATCACCACCGCATAGCTGGTGTCGTCCTTGAGCGGCCTGGTGCGGAAGGGCGAGGTGGCGTCGGCCGCCGTGGCGCCCACCGGCTGCGAGGCCACCACCGGAGACAGCCCCGACGAGGTGAACTCGCTCGGCTCGATCAGGTAGGTGGCCGGGTCGACCAGCACCGGGGCGGCCGGGTCGGTCAGGTCGTAGAGCTTGTAGGTGGTGGCGGTGACCGTGGCAGCCTGCACCAGGTCGTTGGTGGGGGCGAGCACCGGCGCGGTGGTGGAGAAGCCGTCCAGCGCGGCGAAGCCGGCGGCGGCGGCGCTGGAGCACTGCCCGTTGGCGTCGAGCGTCCCCTGGGCCAGCGTGCAGGCGGCCAGCGGCGTGAGCTTGCCGCACTCGGCGCAGCTGGACGAGGCCGGGCGCGGATCGCGCAGCAGGTCGATGGGGAGCGGCACCAGCCCGCGCCCCGGGTCGAGATCCACCTGGGTCTGCGCCGGCGCCACGGTGAAGCCGGCCAGCGCGGCCAGCTCCTGGTGCGGGAAGCGCGTGTCACAGGCGGCGTAGGCGGGCTGGTAGGCCGCGATGATCATGTTGAGCTGCGTGGCCAGGGCCAGCGCCATGTCGTGGGAGCCGGTCTGGGCCTCCAGCAGCATCAGGTTCTCCGGCTTGGTCATGTCCTGGCCCTGCGCCACCAGGAAGAAGACCTGGGACGCCCAGACCGGGTCGCCCTCCACGGTCTTCACGCCGGAGGTCCCGCCGCGGACCAGCACGGCGTACTGGCCCGGCGCCCACGGGGCTCGCCCCTTGTGGTGCAGCGTGAGCGTGGTGACCGTCCCGTGGCCGTCGGCCGAGGGGCCGCTGGCCAGGTCGCCGGCCTGGATGGGGTCGACCTCGATCTCGCCCATCACCGCCCCGCCCGAGGTCACGCCGAAGACGAAGAAGCTGTTGGGCGTGAAGCTGGCCGGGTCGATGGTCGGGGCCACGCGGGTGGTCGAGCCGTCGGCGTTGATGAGATCGCGCGCGAAGGAGATGGTGACCGCCACCTCCTGGTCGTTGGGGAAGCCGCCCTGGGTCTTGAAGACCGTGAGCAGCTCCTTCTGCGCGGCCGGCAGCTCCAGCGAGGCCGGGTCGAGGAGCACCAGGTCGCTGGGGAGCGGGATGTCCCCGGTGGCCGGGTCGAAGATGGCCGTGACCACCGAGGCCGGCGGGGGGGACTGCTCGACGGTGGGCGTGCAGCTCGCGACCGCGAGGAGCAGCGCGCTCAGGGAAGCGACGCGGCGGATGATCATGTGGCTCGTCCTCATGGCGTGGTGAAGGACTGGGTGGCGACGGTGGCGCCCAGGATCTGGTCGCCGTGCGCGTAGTCGAAGTACCTGTTGTTGGCCCATTCGACGAGCAGGTCGGGGCTGACCACGACGTCGTAGGGGCCTGACTTCTCGGGGCCAGGGAGCTGCATGCGGACGATGGCCTTGGCGGCATCGGGGTCCATGACCGAGACGTGGCGGACGTTGCCGCTGGAGCCGAAGTCGAAGCTGGTCCCGGTGGCGGTGAGCGAGGGGTTGGCCACGTCGACGGTGAAGGCGCCGCCGGGCCGGGCGAAGGGGCCGGCCTGGAAGCCGAGCGACACCAGCGGAGCGGCGTCGCTCTCCGGGTGGAAGGTGTGGACACGTCCCCAGACCCACTCCCCACCGGCCGGATCGCCGAGGCGGCCGGCCAGCGACGCGAAGGCACCGGTGAGCGCCGACGACAGCTGCTCGATGCAGGTGTGGGCCGAGACCACGGCGCCGCTCGAATCGACGTCGTTGCAGAAGCTCTGGTCGGCGGTGGTCGGGTTCTCCAGCATGTGGAGCATCCCCTTGAGCGCCATGACCGTGTCCATCCCGGCACCGGTGCGCGCCAGCTCGTCCGAGAAGACGGCCGGGAGCAGCGTCCGCGCGAACTGGTGGAAGAGGTAGCAGGCGGCCGAGTTGGTGCTGACGGTCGGATCGGGATCGGCCTCACCCAGCACCGGGTCGATCTGGCCTGGCTTCAGGCCGGAAGGGCAGTCGTAGCCACCCGCTTTCCAGGCGGCGAGCAGGGCCTGCGCCGCGGCGAGGTCCGTCCCGGCGGCCGGGGTGAGCAGGGCGATCTGGCGCTGGAAGGCGGCGCCGAAGCGGGAGACGTGGTCGGTCTGGATCGACTCCATGTCGGCCTGCGAGACCTTGCCGTTGGCCGCCGTCAGCGCCTGGAGCCGCTCGGTGACCCGGGCGTGGCGGAAGGCGGAGGAGTCCGACCAGGAGAAGCTCAGGTAGTTGCCGTTGGCGTCGATGGCGGATGGGGTACGGGCTGGCCGAGGTGCCCACCGGGTCGGCGTTGGAGGTGGCGTAGAAGCCGGCGTAGCCGGGGGTGGCGCTGGTGGCCTGCGGGAGCTGGGCGTCGGGGATCCAGCAGGTGGTGTTGATGGTGGCGGTCCCGGACGCCGCACAGTCGGTGTTGCCGGTCGGTCCCCACTCGGCCGAGCCGTCGCCCGGGAGCGGGAACCAGGGCGCTTGTGGCGTCGGGGTGCCGGTCACCATGGCCGCGCCGGTGGCCCACGGCCGCACCGGGACCAGCGCGTGCGGGTTGTAGCCGATGGCGCCGGCGTCGTCGGCCAGGACGAAGTTCTGTGCGCCGGTGGACCAGTTGCTCACCGCCGCCATGGCTTCGGCGACGTTGGCCGCGGTGTTGAGGCCGAGGAAGGCCTTCAGGTCGTTGGTGTTGTCCTCGTGGCCGGTCCACCGGAACGAGAATCGCCCTCCCCGCGGCGTCGGGCGCCTGGATGACGGGGCCGTGGTGGGGCACGACCACCACCGCGGTCGGCGGCCGCTGGGCGGCCGGCAATGACTGGGCGTCGATGAGCCCGGTCGGGCCGGGGCCCACGCGGACCTGGAAGGTGACCGGATAGGCCAGCACGGCGGCCGTGGCGCCCTTGTACGCCACGCAGAAGGCGGTGTTGGCGGGTGCCGTGCCAGGGCACGAGGCAGCGGGCACGGCCTGCTCCAGGTAGACGTCGGTGACGTCGTAGCCGACCACCGTCACGCCCCAGCCGACGTGCTTGCCGCGGCCGACCTGCGCGCCCGGCGTGCCCGGGAAGGCGCCGCCGGTGACGTCGAGGTTGTCGGTCTCGTTGGTCGAGGTGAGCGTCGAGAGGTGGAAGTTGGGCGGGTACGGCAGCGAGAGGTGCGGGTCGTTGGCGACCATGGCGAAGCCGGTCGCCGAGTGGGCTCCGTCGACCACCCAGTTGTTGGAGCCGGTCGAGCCGTCGAGGGGCCTGAGCAGCTGGCGGACGCCGGCCAGCGAGGTCGCGCTGGCGTCCAGCGTTCCCTTCCAGCCGGACAGCACCCGCGGCGTCAAGCTGCTGGGGGTCACGGCCGCCATCAGCGGCAGCGGCGTCGGGGACTTGGTGGGCTGGAGCGTGAAGGTCTGCTCGGAGGATGGCTGCGCCGTCCGCGGGTAGACGCCCAGCTTCGGGTCGGCGCCGTAGACCGAGGCGAAGCGGCCGAAATCGAGCTCCTCCCCCAGCGACTCCGAGAGCTGGAACTGCTGCAGGCGCATGAAGGAGAGGACGTCGGCCAGCGTCCAGTCGGGGATGTCGTTGGCGGTGATGGGGAACAACAGCTGGGCGTACTCGTCGCCGAGTGGCGCGCTGCCGGCGGCGCGCAGCTCGGCCAGACGGGCGTTGACGCCCTTGATGTAGGCGCTGACGGTCGCCGTGGTGGCCGGATCGTTCGCCGACATGTTGCGAGCCAGCTCATCGCCGAGCCGCTTCCCACTCCGGGTCGTGAAGAAGGTGCGGAGCTGGACGTCCTGCGACAGGCCGGGGGGGCCGAGCAGGGTGGCCAGCGTGCCGGTGGCGACGCGACGGTAGAAGTCCATCTGGAAGAGCCGGTCCTGGGCGTGCAGGTAGCCTTGCACGGCGAAGCAGTCGTTCTTCTGCGCGCACCTGATGTGCGGGACCTGCCAGGCGTCGTACCGGACCTCGACCGCTGCGGTGAGGCCGGGGATCTTCACGCCGGCCAGCGCCGGCGGCGAGAGCTGGAGCTGGGCGCTGGCGGTGTAGGCGCCGGAGGTGGCGGTGAGCGTGGCCGTGGCCCCGACCGCGGGCGTGGCGGGCGGCCGGTAGACGACCCACTGGCCCGTGGAGGCCGAGAGCGAGCCCGCGCCGGTGAGGGTCCAGGTGATGCCGGCGTCGGTATTGACGGCCGTGGCCTCGAACGTGGTCGGTCCCATCACGGTGACCGTGCCGCCCGGTGAAAGCGTCAGTGACGGGGTCGCATCCCTGCTCTCGTTGCACCCGACCGCCAGCAAGCCAACCACGCAAGCACCAACCAGCCCGACACGCATGTGAACCTCCGGCCGCCCTGAATCCGTGAGCCGACTGCTTCCGCTGCAGGCAAGGAGCCTGCGCGCTTCTGTCTTGGTCCAGCGTGGGTACACCTTTGTTGACCCGAAAATCTAGAGGGAAATCAGGCATGGCGCAGATTTTTCGTGCCGCAGCGCGCAAGGACTGCGGATCCACTGGGCAAATGGAAAATCCCGCACCCCAGGGTCGTCGAGCGAGGCTCTGCACCGACCTGTCCCAGAGTAAGGAGCGAGCAGAGTAAGCGAGCGAGGCTCCACCGCTCACCCGTTGCCGGCGCCACCGACCTGACGGTGTGCCCGGCCCTTCGCGCCAGAATCCCCAGCAACGGCAAGGCCCCCGCCCTGGCCGAGCCCGTGCAGTCTCCCCGGCCATGCCCACCCTGAACCGGCTCCTCCTCGCCGTCCCGCTCCTGCTGGCCGCCGGGGCCGCCGGGGCCGAGCCCACGGCCACCTGTCACTGCTACCAGGACCGCGCCTTCGATCCCGACCGCCCCGCCGCCGCCGATCCCTACATCCTCGCCACCACCCGCAGCTCGCTCCTCTCCGCCGTCTTCGGCGTCGAGAAGCGCTCGCTGGTGACCGCGGTGATGACCGGCGCCGACCCCGACGACCTCTGGGTGGCCGAGTGGGCCGGCGCGCGCCTCGGCACGCCGGCCGCGACGCTCCTCGCCAGCCGGGAGGCTCGCGGCAGCTGGAAGGAGGCCCTCGGCGCGGCGACCGGGCTCACCCCCGAGTTCCGGTCGGCCCTGCAGTCGGGAGCGGCCACCTCGTCGCTGGCCGCGCTGGCGGTCGCCGACGTCCTGGCGCGGTCGCTGGGCGCCACCCCGGCGTCGCTGGCCGCCCTGCGGCAGGCCGGCTCCTCCACCCCCGAGCTGATCCTGGCCACCGTCCTCGCGGCCCGGCTCGAGGCGCCGACGGCGCCGCTGGTGGCGCAGGTCCACGCCGGGCGCGCCACCTGGGGCGGGGTGCTGCGCGACGCCGGCCTGTCGCCGAAGCAGCTCGACCCGCTGGTCCGGCAGCTGGTGGCCTCGGCCCCGCGGGCCCGCTGACGGCCGTCCGCGGGGGGTCAGAGCCTGGCCAGCCGCTCGCAGGCCCGGTCCAGCGTCGCCTCCTCCTTGGCGAAGCAGAAGCGGAGCACCCGGTCCTGCCGCGGCGCCGCGTGGAAGGGCGAGATGGGGATGCTGGCCACGCCCAGCTCCCGGGTGAGCCGCTCGGCCAGCGCCACGTCGGGCTCGTCGCTCACGGCCGCGTAGGAGGCCAGCTGGAAGTAGGTGCCGGCGCAGGGGAGCGGCTCGAGGCGGGTCGCCGCCAGCCCGGCGCGGAAGCGGTCCCGCCGCCGCTGGTAGAAGTCGGCCAGCCCCAGGTAGTGGGCCGGCTCGCGCAGGAACTCGGCCAGGGCCAGCTGGATGGGGGTGTTGACGGCGAAGACCACGAACTGGTGGACCTTGCGGAACTCGGCGGTCAGCTGGCGGGGCGCCAGCACGTGGCCGATCTTCCAGCCGGTGGCGTGGAAGGTCTTGCCGAAGGAGCCCACCACGAAGCTCCGCGCCGCCAGCTCGGCGTGGCCGGAGCAGCTCTGGTGGCGCCGGCCGTCGAAGACGATGTGCTCGTAGACCTCGTCGGAGACCACCAGCGTGCCGGTGCCGCGCAGCAGCCCCGCCAGCTGGTCGAGGTCCTCGGCCGGCCAGACCGCGCCGGTGGGGTTGTGGGGCGAGTTGATCACCACCAGCCGCGTCCGCGGCGAGAGCAGCCGGCCCACCTCGGCCCAGTCGGGCCGGTAGGCCGGGTGGCGGAGCTGGGCCCGCACCACCGTCCCGCCCGCCAGCTCGACGGCCGGCGCGTAGCAGTCGTAGGCCGGCTCGAAGATCAGCACCTCGTCCCCGGGCCGCACCGCGCAGGCGATCGAGGTGAAGATGGCCTGCGTCCCGCCGGCGGTGACGGTGACCTCGTGCTCCGGGTCGTAGCGGGTGCCGTACAGCGCCGCCGCCTTCTCGACGATGGCCTCGCGCAGCGGGGCCACGCCGGCCATGGGCGCGTACTGGTTGGCGCCGGCGCGCAGGTGCTTCTCGACCAGCCCCAGCAGCGCCGGGTCGGGCGAGAAGTCGGGGAAGCCCTGCGAGAGGTTGATGGCGCCGCACTCGGCGGCCAGCCGCGACATCACCGTGAAGATGGTGGTGCCCACATGGGGCAGGCGGGAGGGGAAGGTGGCGGCGGCGTCCGGCATGCCGCGGGAGTCTGGGACGGCGGCGGCGGCGTGGCAAGGGGGATGGCAACGGGCTATCGTCCCGAGTCGCCGTGCGTCCCCCCTCGCGAACGGAGCTCCCCATGGACGGCCTGATGATGGACTTCCCGCTCACCCTCGCGCACCTCTTCGAGCGCGTGGGACGCTTCTTCCCCAGGACCGAGCTCGTCACCCGGCGCCCCGACAAGTCGATCCACCGGACCAGCTACGGCGACTTCTACGCCCGCACCCAGAAGTTCGCCAACGCCCTGCAGCGGCTCGGCGTGAAGCCGGGCGACCGGGTGGCCACGCTGGGCTGGAACACCGCCCGCCACCTCGAGGCCTACTTCGCGGTGCCGCTCGCCGGGGCCGTGCTCCACACCCTCAACCCGCGCCTCTCGGCGACCGACCTCGCCTACATCATGAACCACGCCGAGGACCAGGTGCTGCTGGTCGACGACGTCCTCTACCCGGTCTTCGAGCGGTTCGCCCACGAGGTGAAGCCGAGGCACGTCATCGTCTGGGGCCACGGCGGGCCGGCGCCGGCCAACACCATCGACTACGAGCAGCTCATCGAGCCGGAGCTCCCCAGCTTCGCCATCCCGCGCATCGACGAGAACCAGGCCCTCGGCATCTGCTACACCTCGGGCACCACCGGCAAGCCCAAGGGCGTGGTCTACTCGCACCGCGCCGTGGTGCTCCACTCCATGGTCTCGGCCATGCCCGACTCGCTGGGCCTGAGCCAGTCGGACGTGATGATGCCGGTGGTCCCCATGTTCCACGTCAACGCCTGGGGGCTCCCCTACACCGCGGTGATGACCGGCACCAAGCAGGTCTTCCCCGGCCCGCACCTCGACCCGGCCTCGCTGCTCGGCCTGGTGGCCGCGGAGAAGGTCACCTTCACGGCCGGCGTGCCGACCATCTGGCTGGGCATCCTCGAGGCCCTGGACAAGAACCCCGGCGCCTTCGACACCTCCTCGCTCAAGGCCATGGTGGTGGGCGGCGCCGCCGCGCCGCAGGCCATGATCGAGGCCTTCGAGAAGCGCCACAAGCTGCAGGTGCTCCACGCCTGGGGCATGACCGAGACCACGCCGCTGGGCACGGTCTCCCGCCTCAAGCCGCACCTCGAGCAGCGGAGCGACGCCGAGCGGTTCAAGACCCGCGCCACGCAGGGGCTGGCGGTGCCGTTCGTGGACGTCCGCGCGATCGGTGAGAGCGGCGCGCCGGTGCCCTGGGACGGCAAGTCGATGGGCGAGCTGCACGTGCGCGGCCCATGGGTGTCGCGGAGCTACTTCCAGAACCCCATCGAGGCCGACAAGTTCACCATGGACGGCTGGTTCCGCACCGGCGACATCGTCACCTTCGACGCCGAGGGCTACATGCGCATCACCGACCGCTCCAAGGACGTCATCAAGTCGGGCGGCGAGTGGATCAGCTCGGTGGAGCTGGAGAACGCGCTCATGGGCCACCCCGCGGTCAAGGAGGCGGCGGTCATCGGGCTGCCCCACCCGAAGTGGTCGGAGCGGCCGGTGGCCTGCGTGGTGCTGCGCGAGGGCGGGACCGCCACGCCGTCCGAGCTGCGCGAGTTCCTCGAGCCGATGATCGCCAGGTACTGGATGCCCGACGCCTTCGTCTTCATGGCCGCCATCCCGCGCACCGCCACCGGCAAGTTCCTGAAGACGGCGCTGCGCGAGCAGCTCAAGGACTTCAAGCTGGAGTAGGCGGGCCGCAACCCCGGGGACGAACTGGGGGTCCCTCCTCCAGAAGTACCTTTCGGGTACCATGTGGGCATGTCGGTCGACGCCCTCGTCGCCACCCTGCTTGCCGAGCGCGACTTCCGGAGCGCGGCGGAGGCGGTCATGCGGGAGTACGGGCCCGGCATCCGCGGCCTGCTCCTGACCATCTTCCGCCGCAACCCGGACGCCGCCGAGGAGGCGTTCTCGCTCTTCGCCGAGAACCTGTGGCGCCACATCGACGGCTTCCGCGGCGAGGCCTCGATCCGCACCTGGGTCTACTGCGTGGCGCGCAACGCCGCCGTCTCGGTGACGCGGGAGGGGTGGCGGCGGCTGGGGCGCCACCTGGAGACCGAGGACGCCGAGCGGCTGGCCGAGGAGGTCAGGACCAGGTCGGCGGTCCGCCTGGAGCGCCAGTCGAACGCGCTGATGGCGCTGCGCGACGCCCTCGACCTGGACGAGCAGACGCTCCTCACCCTGCGCCTCGACGAGCGGCTGGCCTGGGACGAGATCGCCCAGATCATGTCGTCCGACGGCGAGCCGGTCGACGCCGCCACCATGCGCAAGCGCTTCGAGCGGCTCAAGGCCAAGCTGGGCGAGCTGGCCCGGAGCCAGGGGCTGATCGGGTGAACACCAACGACTCCAGGGAGCCGGGCGATCTCTCCCGGCTGCTCGAGGAGCTGGCCGAGGTCCCCCGGCCCGACCTCCCCCCGCCTACGCCGCCGGGCTGCGGCCGGGCACCAGGGTGGGCCGCTTCATCATCGAGCGCGAGATCGGCCGGGGCGGCTTCGGCGTGGTCTACGCGGCGCTCGACCCGGAGCTGGGGCGCACCGTGGCGCTCAAGCTCCTCAAGCCGGGGAGCGGCCCGGCCCGCAAGGGCGGCGAGTGGCTGCGGCGCGAGGCCGAGGCGGTGGCGCGGCTGGCGCACGCCAACATCGTCACCCTCCACGACTTCGGCCGGGCGCCGGGCGGGGCCTACCTGGTCTTCGAGCTGCTGCGGGGCGAGACGCTGGCCGGCCGGCTGGCGCGGGGGCCCCTCCCCCTCGAGGAGCTGCTCCACGTGGGGCTCTCGGTGGCCCGGGCCCTGGCCCACGCCCACCAGGCCAACGTCCTCCACCGGGATCTCAAGCCCGGCAACATCTTCCTCTGCGCCGACGGCACGGTGAAGGTGCTCGACTTCGGCATCGCCCACCTCTTCGAGAAGGACGAGCCGTCGACGGGCGGCACGCCCGCCTACATGGCGCCGGAGCAGTGGCGGGAGGAGACCGGCGACCCGCGCACCGACCTGTTCGCCCTCGGCGTGCTGCTCCACGAGATGCTCACCGGCACCCTCCCCTTCGGCAAGCGCGGCGCCGGCAAGGCCAGCCCGGCGCTGGCCGCGCCCGTGCCCCGCGATCGGGCGTCGCCGAGGCTGCGCCGGCTCATCGAGGCGCTGACGCAGCGTGATCCGGACGCCCGACCGTCCTCCGCGCACCTGGTGCTGCAGGAGCTGGAGGCCATCGCGGCGGCGCAGAAGGAGCGCCGGCGCCCCTGGCGGCTGGTGGCGCTGGCCGCCGCCGTGGTGGCGGTGGGCGCCGTGGGCCTGCTGGCGGGGCTGCAGCGCGAGCCGCCGGCCGGTGAGCGGATCACCGCGGCCATGGCCGACGCCGAGAACACCACCGGCGACCCCGACCTCGATCGCCTGGCCGACCTGGTGGCCGTCGCCCTGGGCGAGTCGCGCCGCGTCCAGGTGCTGTCGCGGGAGCGGCTGCTGGCCGCCGGGCGCGGGACCACCGCGGGAACCGTCGCCCGCATCGACGGCCGCACCGGCCGGCTCCTGGCCGAGCTGGCCGGGGCGCACGTGCTGCTCATCCCGTCGGCGCGACGCGACGGCCAGGGCTATGCGCTGCAGCTCAAGGGCGAGCCGCCCGACGGCGGGGCCGCCCTCTTCACCGCCGACGCCCGGGCGGCCGGGAAGGAGGCCGTCCCGGCCGCGCTCGACGCGCTGGTGGCCACGGCGCGCCGGGAGCTCCGCGAGCGGACCGACGACCTGAAGCGGTCGCCGGCGCGGCTGGCCGCCATGACCACCTCCAGCCTGCCCGCCTTCCGCGAGTACGTGGAGGGGGTCGACTGCATGAACCGTCCCTCCGAGGCGGCGGGCCACACCGGCCAGGAGCGCTGCGGCCCCTTCTTCCAGCGGGCCCTGGGCCACGACCCGTCCTTCGCGCTGGCCCACTACCAGCTGGCCTACCTCTACTCCTCGGGCGGCTCGACGCAGCCCGAGGTGCGCGCCCACATGGACGGGGCGCTGCGCTCGCTGAAGCAGCTCTCCCGCCGCGACGCCGCGCTGGTGCTGGCCTGGAAGGCCCACCTCGACGGCCGCGACGACGAGGCGCTGGCCACCTACGTCCAGGTCCTGGCCGAGCACCCCGACGACCGGCACGTCCTCTACCTGGCCGGCGACCTGCTCTATCACCGGGGCGACTGGGCCGGCGCCGCCCCCTACTTCCAGGCGGTGCTGGGGCTCGAGCCGGACGCCGAGTGGCCGCTCCACCACCTGGCCCAGTGCCTGGCCATCACCGGCCGCACCCGCGAGCTGCGCGAGCTGGCGGCGCGGCTCACCGCCCCGTCGGCCACGCCGGCGGGCCGGCGGCTCGCCATCCGGGCGCTGGTCTGGCTCGGCGATCCGTCCGCCGCCGTCGCCCTGGCGCGCCAGGTCCTCGCCGCCGAGGGGACGCCCGGTGCCCGGCTCGACCTGGTCGCGGCGCTCGCCGCCGCCGGCGAGTTCGACGAGGCCGAGCGGCTCATCCGGCAGCTCATCGCCGCCAGCCCGCGCGACCCGGCCAACCAGCTGCGCCTCCTCTCAATCCTGGGGGCCCAGGGGCGCTTCGCCGAGGCCTGGCGGCTGCTGCGGAGCCTGCCGCAGGCCGTCGATGGCCTGCTCCCGGGTGACCTGGCCTATCGTCCGCAGCCTGCTGGCCGCCGGGATCGGTCGACGTGGCGCTGCTCCAGGATGCGGCCACCGCGTGCCGCCAAGCTCCAGCCCGAGTCGTCCGGCGCCGCGCTCGTTCTGCTGGCGCTGGTTGGCGACGCCGGCCTGGCGCGAAGCCTGGCCGCCTCGCTCGACCAGGCATCGACGGCGGCCCAGGAGGTGGCGGCCATCGAGGCCTGGCGCCGGGGCGACCGTGCCGGCGCGGCCGCCTCGCTGGTCCTGCTGGAGCAGCGCGACCCCTGGCCGGACGACGCCATCGCGCCGGCCTATCTCCTCGCCGAGATGACCGCCGACGGGGGCGAGCCCTCCGAAGTGGTGGCGGCGGTGGAGCGGTTCCACCGGATGTGGCCGAACGGGCTCTGGCGCGGCTGGGCCTGGTCGCGCTCGCTGCTGCTGGCGGCGCGGGCGCAGGAGCGGCTCGGCCAGGCCGAGGAGGCGCGCGCCAGCGTTGAGCGGCTGCTCGGCGTGCTGCGGCGCGCCGACCCGGACCTGCGGCTGCTGGCCGAGGCGCGCGCCCTGCGCGACCGGCTGGACGGTCGCGGCGGGAAGGGCGCGGCCGTCGCCTCGCCGAAGCCGCCCTCTCCCTGATCAGCGCCTTTCCTGCGCGACTGTGTGCGTTCGGTCACATCGTGACCGGCCCTTCGTCCACCACGCTGCTGGGAGAGGTATGGAATCTCCGGACAGCGTAGCCCCCCGATCTCACCCCAAAGGACGATCACCATGTCAGCCCGCGACACCATCCGCCTCGGCGACCTCTTCCCCGGCTGCTCCCTCACCGCCCCGGCCAGCATCTACCCCGTGACCTTCGAGCTCCCCGAGACCGAGCCCGGCTCCTCCTCGCTCGAGAACCTGGGCGGGCCGCTCCCCTGGGGCTTCGACCAGGCCGAGCCGGGGCGCCAGGACCAGGTGTAGGGAGGGCGGTCCCCACGTGTCGGTGGGCGCCACACATCGGACTCGCCGGACCGCCCTCCGGGCCCGGAGGGACTCGTCCATGATCCTCGCCGTCAGCCACCCGGAGGATGCGCACGCCGCCCCGGTCATGGAGGCGGTGGCGCGCCTGGGGTGGCGCTGTGCCCTGCTCGACCTCGCGGCCGTGCCGCGCCGGGTGCAGCTCAGCTTCTCCGCCGGCCGGGCGGCGAACGGCGCCAGCTTCACCGGCGTGGGCGGCGCCCGCCTCGAGGCCGCCGAGATCGCCGCCGTCTGGTGGCGGCGCCCGCGCCCCTACGTCCTCGACGAGGCGCTGGCCCCGGGGCCCGCCTCCTACGCCACCGCCCAGGTCCACGCCGCGCTCTCCGGCGCCTGGGGCTCGCTGCAGGCCGGCTGGATGAACGACCCCTGGCGCGACGAGCGGGCCAGCCACAAGCCGACCCAGCTGGCGGCGGCCGAGGCGGTCGGGCTCCTGGTGCCGCCCACGCTCATCAGCTGCGTGCCGGCCGACGCGCGCATCTTCCTCCAGGAGCTGGGGAACCGCCCGGTCATCCAGAAGCCGCTCCGCCCCACCGAGACCAGCTGGCGGCCCACCCGCCTGGTGACCGACGCCGACCGGCGCCGGCTCGACGACCTGCGGCTGGCCCCGGCCATCCTCCAGGCCTACGTGCCGGGCACCGACATCCGGGTCACCGCGGCCGGCGGCCGGCTCTTCGCCACCGCCATCGACGCCAGCGACACCGGCTCGCCGCACGACTTCCGCCCCGCCTATGCCCAGGCCCGGGTGTCGCCCTGCGAGCTGCCCGCCGACGTGGCGGCGGGGGTCCGGGCCCTGCTCGAGGCGCTCGGCCTGCGCTATGCCGCCCTCGACTTCCGCCGCACCGACGACGGGCAGCACTTCTTCCTGGAGGCCAACCCGGCCGGCCAGTGGCTCTTCCTCGAGGACCGGACCGGCCAGCCCATCACCCAGGCGGTCGCCGAGGCGCTGGTCGAGACGGCGATCGAGGCGGGCAGCGACAAGCCCACCCGGCGGCCCGCCTGTCGGGTGGTGGCCGGGGCACGGAGGCACGCATGATCAACGCAACGGCATGGCGGCCGGCTGGACCGGCCCCGCCCCCGCCCCCTCCCCCCGGGCTGGCCGCGGCCCTGGAGGAGCGCGACACGGTCATCGTCCTGGTGATCGGCGCGGGGCCGGAGTCCGACCAGGCCGAGCAGCGCTGCCGGGGGCTGGCCCTCGACCCCGGCTTCGAGTCGGTCCGGGTGGTCCGGGTCCACGACCGGGACGAGCTGAGCGGCCCGCAGCGGGCCTACTGGCTGGCCGGGAACCGACCCCTGGCGGTCCTGGGGCCAGATCGCCGCGTGGCCCTGCCGCTGGAGCGGCCGGATGCCGTCGACCTGTTCGTGGCGGTGGCCGCCCTGGCCTGAGATCGCCCCGGTCACATCCGGCGACCCCAATCGTCAGCCTCATTGACGCGGTGCCCCGTGAGGGGTGGGCGTCGTCGTGCCCGCCCGGCGTATCCCACACCGGGGTGGCATGACCTACCGGGGGCGGGCCGAGGCTGTCATGCAGAGCGCGGTGAAGACCATCCTGCTGGTGAGCGAGAGCCGGGTGGCGCTCGAGCTCATCAAGGTCTACCTCGTCGCCAAGGACGTGCGGGTGCTCGACGCCCGGGACGGGATCGAGGCGCTGGCCACCGCCAGGCTGGAGCGGCCCGACCTGGTGCTCTGCGACCTGCAGCTCCCCCGCCTCGATGGCCACGGGCTGTGCCGGGAGCTGCGGGCCGACCCGGTGCTCCGGTCCACCCCGGTCATCCTCCTCACCAGCAGCCAGGACAAGGAGTCGCAGCGCCGCTGCCGGGAGTCGGGGGCGAGCGGCGTCCTCCTCAAGCCCATCGGGCCGCACGCGCTGCACGAGGCGGTCCGGCGCCACGCCGGCATCGCCGTCGGCCTGGGCTACCTCCGGCCGGCCGGGCTCGAGCGAGCCGGCTGATCGGGCCGCTCAGCGCCCCGGCAGCCCGGCCACGATCGCCTCGGAGACCTCCCAGAGCCGCCTCGCCAGCGCCGGATCGTCGGCGTCGGCGCGGGCCTTGGCGACGTTGCAGTCGGCGAAGTAGGCCCCCGAGGTCCCCGCCACGGCCGGGTGCGCCGCCACGTAGACCTCGGTGGCCGCCCCCTGGGACACCGACTTGAGGAACAGCGGACCGGCCAGGCCGAAGAGCGTGTCGGCGAAGCCGGGCATGTGGCGGCCGAGGTTGGTCCGGATCACCCCGGGGTGGACCGCGTTGGCGGTCCGCCTGGTCCCGGCCAGGCGGCGCGCCAGCTCCTTGGCGAAGAGCAGGTTGGCCAGCTTCGACTGGCCGTAGTGCCCCCACGGCGTGTACCCGCGGGCGCCGGCCAGGTCGTCGAAGCGGATGCCCTCCCTGGGCGCCATGGTGTGGGCGCCGCTGCTGAGCATCACCACCCGGCCGTCGTCGGCGAGCCGGTCGAGCAGGCCGGTGACCAGCATGAAGTGGCCGATGTGGTTGGTGAAGAACTGCAGCTCGATGCCGTGGACCTGCTCGAGCTTCGGCAGGGCCATGATCCCGGCGTTGCAGATGATGGCGTCGAGCCGCTCGCCGCCGCGCCTCACCGCCTCGACGCAGGCGCGCACGCTCGACGGATCGGAGAGCTCGCAGGCGTACGGCACCGCCAGCCTCCCCACCGCGGCGCAGGCGGCCTGGGCCTTCTCCAGCGTGCGCGCCGTGCCCAGCACCCTGGCGCCGCGCAGGGCCAGCACGCGCATGGCCTCCAGCCCGAGCCCCGAGTTGCAGCCGGTGACGAGGATGGTCCTCCCCTCCAGCGACAGCCCCTCGGTCACCTCCTCGGCGGTGGACCCGTAGCCGAAGCCGCTCGGGCCCTTCCCCTTGAACAGCTGGTACAGCGACATGGCGTGGGTCTCCTCGGCCCTGGACCTGCCCGGGCGCGGTGTCGATCGACGGCGTCCTTCTAATCGAACGGGGCCGATCCCGCCATCCGGAGCGCCGCGGCGGCGGGTCGCGCCGGCCCACGTCCGACCGGTCCTCGCCTATATTGCCGGTCACGCATGGACTGGCTGCGGCACCCCTCCGTCGCCTGGCTCGTGCCGGTGCCGCTGCTCCTGGCGCTGGCGCCGCTCCTCTGGCGCGTCTTCCGCGCCGACTGGCTCGAGCTCGACCGGGCCGCGGCCGGCGAGCGGGCGGCGCAGGCGGCGGCCGGGAGGACCGACCTCCGCCCCCTGGTGGCGCCGGTGCTCGGCGTCTTCGTGCTGGCGCTGCAGGAGTACTTCGGCAAGTCGGGCTTCTTCCAGGCTGCGGTGCGCCCGGCCCTGGCCGCCTTCGAGCAGGCCCACCCCGGCGGCCCGGTGGACCTCGGCACCTGGGGCGCGCTCTACGGCCAGCTCTGGTGGGGGGTGACGCGGGTGGGCGGCTACCTGCTGCCCATCGCCATCTGGCCCTTCCTCTTCAGGGGCGAGCGGCGGCGCGACTGCGGGCTGCGCCTCGCCGGGCTGGGACGCCACCTCTGGATCTACGCGCTGGCGCTGGCGGTCATGGTGCCGCTCCTCCTCCTGGTCCGGCGCCAGCCCGACTTCGGCGCCTACTACCCCTTCTACCGGGGCGCCGGCCGCTCCTGGGCGGACTTCCTCCTCTGGGAGGCCGTCTACGTGGCGCAGTTCCTCGCGCTGGAGGCCTTCTTCCGCGGCTGGTGGCTCCACGCCACGCGCAGCCTGGGGGCCGCCTCGATCCTCGGCATGGTGGTCCCCTACACCATGATCCACTTCGGCAAGCCCTGGCTGGAGGTCTCGGGCGCCATCGTGGCCGGCGTGGTGCTCGGCTCGCTCGCGGCCCGGACCCGCAGCATCTGGGCCGGCTTCCTGGTCCACGCCACGGTGGGGGTCCTCATGGACGTGCTGGCGCTCGAGCACCGCGGCGAGCTGCCGATCCTCCTCTCGCCGGGCAGCGCGGCCTCCTTCGCCTTCGCCGGCTGGCCCTGGCTCCTCGGCGCGGCCTGGCTCGGCGCGGCGGCGCTGCTGGCCCTCGAGGCGTGGCGCCGCTGGCGGCCCCGGCTCTGGTAGGATGCCGGCGCTCTTTCGCCGTGAGGGGACACCATGAGTCGAAGATCATGCCGGGCGCTGGGAGCCGCCCTCCCGCTGCTGGCCGTGTCCCTGGCCGCCGCGCTCCCGGGCGGCGCCGCGGCCAGCCCGCTGCTCGACGAGGTGCTGGCGCTGCAGCTCGGCGGGCCGCCGGCCAAGCCCCCGCCCCCCGACCTGTCGCTCGACTTCGACCTGCTGGGGAAGCCGCCCCCGCCCCAGGTGAAGATCGACGACGAGGCCATGAAGCGCCGGGCCTCCATGCTCGGCGTGCACCAGAAGCTCGGCCTCGGCCTGGCGGCGCTGACGCTGGCCACCACCGTGGTGGGACAGCTCAACTACAGCGACAAGTACGGGTCCAACGCGCCGGTGACCGGCCGCTACGAGGCCACCCACACCGTGCTGGCCTTCACCACCCTGGGGGTGTTCGCGGTGGACGGCACCATCGCCCTCCTGGCACCGGGGAACCCGGTGAAGAAGGAGAAGTTCGACCGGGTCACGCTGCACAAGGTCGGGATGGCCCTGGCCACGGCCGGCATGATCGCGCAGGGGGTGGTGGGCGTGTACGCGGACCAGCAGGAGGGGCGCATCGACCAGGCGCAGATCGCCAAGACCCACCTCGTCATCGGCTACGCCACCCTGGCCACCATGGCCGTCGCCATCGGCGCGCTGGTCTTCTGAAGGAGCGCCCGTGAACGCCACCCTCGCCGCGCTCGTGCTGCTGGCCGCCACCGGGGCCGCGCCGCGGGCCCTGACCCTCGATCCGGCCGCCAGCACGGTCCGCTTCCACGTCAGCCACAAGCTCCACGAGGTGGATGGGGTCTCGAGGATGGCCGAGGGCAAGGCCATCCTCGAGCCGGACGGCACGGTCCGCACCATGGTGCGCATCCCGGTGCAGAGCTTCGACTCGGGCGACGCCAACCGCGACTCCCACATGCTGGAGACCCTGCAGGCCGGGCAGCATCCATACGTGGTGTTCAAGGGGGTGGGCGCCGTGCCCTCCACCGCGCCCGGCGCCCCGGTGGCGGTGACCCTGCGCGGGGAGCTCGACTTCCACGGCGTGAAGCGCGCCGTCGAGGTGCCCGTCTCCGTCCAGTTCGGCGCCGACGGCTCGGCCCGGGTGCAGGGCAAGCTCACCGTGAGCCTCGAGGCCCACCGGTCGAGCGCCCTTCCCTGCTGCTGGTGAAGCTGGACGACGGGTGCACCATCGCCTTCGACCTCAAGCTGGGGAGGTCCGGATGACACGCGCCACCGGTCTGGTGATCCTGCTTCTGGCGTCCACCGCCTGCGTCCCGGAGGAGGGCCCCTTGATGAAGCCCGGGTCGGACTGCCTGGAGTGCCACGGCGGCGGGGAGGAGGACGCCCGGCGCTGGACCGTGGCCGGCACCTGGAGCGGGCAGGGCCGGCAGGTCTCCATCGTGGACGCGGCCGGCAAGTCCTTCAGCCGGCACACCAACCAGGTGGGGAACTTCTGGACCTCCGAGCCGGTCACCTTCCCGCTGCGGGTCAGCGTCGACGGCGTGGCCATGCCCGACGCCGTGAACGCGGCCGACGCCAGCTGCAACCGCTGCCACGGCGAGGGCCCGGGGAGCGGGGGCGGCGACTAGCCAGCGCCGCCGGCCGGGCTATTCCACCTCGACCGCGCCCGCCGTGCACGGGCTGGCGCGCGGCTGACCGCGCTGATCGGTGGCCGGGCAGCCCGTCCCGAGCCGGCGCGCCGGGCTACCCGCGGTTGGGGCAATGGTCTCGGTGGGCCCGCCGCCGTCGCCGAGGGGGCCGAGCCCCGGATCGGCGATGGTGGGCGAGGAGGTGCAGCGGGCCTGGTCCGGCCACTGGAGGTTGCCGCCGGCGTCGGCGTGGACCACGTCGCAGACCGGGCTCCACATGGCAGTGTTGCCGGAGATGAGCGTGTTCTGCAGCGCCAGCCCGGAGCCGAAGATGGCACCGGCCACCTGGTCCTTTCCGATGGCGTGGTTGTCGGCGATGGTGACGTTGAGCAGGGAGCCGGTCGGGCCGTTGCCGAGCCAGAGCCCGCCGCCGTTGCTGCCGGTGGCCACGTTCCCGGCCACCGTGACGTTGGTGAGCTCGGCGTGGCCGCCGTTGATCCAGAGGCCGCCATTGTAGAAGGCCCGGTTGCGCGAGATGGTGCTGGCGGTGATGGTGAGCTGGAGGTCCTCGAGGTAGAGGCCGCCGGCGTTGCCCGCGCCGGCCGGCGTGACCACGCTCCCGTCGACCGTGCTGCGGTCCATTTCGAAGGTGCCATGGGCGAAGTTGGAGACGCGGAAGACCCCGCCACCGATGGCGCCCGCGCTGCTCCCGCGGATGGTGACGCCGCAGAGCCTGGTGCGCTCGGCGTCGCCGTCCTGGTAGATGGTGCCGCCGCAGCCGCCCTGCCCCGGGTTGCCGCCGCTGCCGCGGGCCTGGTTGCCGGTGAAGGTGGAGTTGACGATGGTGAGGTCCCCGTTGAGGCTTCCCACCGCGCCGCCGTTGGACGCCGAGTTGCCGATGAAGGTCGATCCGACGATGACGGTCTCGCCGCCGCCGAAGGCGTAGATGGCGCCCCCGGCCAGGTCCTGGCCGGGGGAGGGGGCGTGGTTGCCCAGGAAGACGCAGTCGATGACCGTCAGGCTGCCGCCGTCGCGGTAGATGGCGGCGCCGCCCGAGGCGGTGTCGTCGCTGGCGATACGGGCGCTGTGGCCGTCCTGGAAGGTGAGCCGCTGCACGGCGAGACGGGGCGTGGCCTGATCGTAGCCCGAGTCGAGCAGCAGGATGCGCGCCGCCCCCTCGCCGGAGAGGGTGACCCGGCCGCCGCCGTCGAGCACCGACTCCTTCCTGAAGACGATGGTCGAGGTGACCGGGATGGTGACCGGCGAGGGGCCGCAGGCGAAGACGATGGTGCCGCCGACCGTGGCCGCCGCCTGCAGCGCGGCGGCGGTGCAGCTGGCCGGCGTGCCGTCGCCGACCACGGTGGTGGGGCTCGACACGTCGGCGAGCGCGACCGGCGGCGTGCAGGTGGCCGGGGGCGTGGTGCCGTCGTACGCGGGCACCGACTCGCGCGGTGGGGGCGACGAGGAAGCGCAGGCCGTCACGGCGGCGCCGACGAGGAGCAGGAGAACCCGCCAACTGGGCGAGCCGACGCGGGTCAGGCGATGGTCACCGAGAATCAGATCCAACCCGCCAGTCGGGCCGCTTCCTGGAGGCCACCCTCACGGGCCCGACCGCCGGCCGCGAGAGCCTGGTGAACCAGGAGGAACCGTGAGCTTCCTGGCTCGGGAGCACTGGCGGAAGCCTCGTCTACCTGACGCACGTCGGCAGGTTCCCCTGGTAGACCTTGTAGTTGGAGAACGCCACGCCGCTGTGGCCCTCAAGGATGAAATTGGCGCCTGTCAGGTCGCAAGCGCCCGAATAGGTGTCGATGACGACTCCGTCCAGGTAGGTCTTCAGGAGGCACGACGCCCGAACTCCCTCCACCCGCAGCGTGTGCCACGACTCCTCATAGGGCGGCACCGCCATGCTGAACGGCAGACCCGTGCAGGACGGTGAAGTGCCCATCCATCCATCGCAGTTGGAGCCAGCCGAGTAGATCGCGCGCTGGTAGAGGGTCTCGGATGGCGGGTTCGAACGCAGGTAGTGGATCGAGCCGTGAGCCCGCTGGGACGGATTGGATGCCCAGTCGCTGAACGTCGTGGTTCCGGCAATCCGGACCACAGACGCGCTGGCCGGAATGAACACGTCCACCTCGGTCGCGAACGCAGCCTCTCCACTCAGACTCGTCGGAATCCGGAGGAGCCCCCAGTCAGACGTGACCACGAACGCGGTCCTCCCGTAGGCGGTGGCAATGCCTGCGTCGGGAATCCCTCCTCGCCGAATCTCCGATCCAGGAGGCAGGCTGGTCAGCGAGTAGTCTTCCGCGACCGTCCACGAGCAGGGCGGCGGCGTGCAGGCCCCAGCGACGCAGGTCTGTTCTGACGAGCAGGTGGCGCCGGCGCTGGCTCCCGTGCAGTAGCCGCTGGCCCCGCAGAAGGTGGTGCTCGTCAGCGGGTCGATGCAGGTGCCGCCGCACATGACCTGGCCGGTCGGGCAGAGCGGCTCGCACCGGCCCTGGTAGCAGGAGGCGCTCGGCCCGCAGGCGGTTCCGCCGGTGCAGTCCGAGGCCGCTCCGCAGTAGTCGGGATCGGTCTGGGGGTCGATGCAGGCGCCGCCGCAAGCGTACTCGCCCCCGGGGCACGTGGAGACGCAGGCCGAGTCCGAGCAAACCAGGCCCGCTCCGCAGGCATTCCCGCAAGCCCCGCAGTTGGAGGAGTCCCTGTGCGTGTCCACGCACGACGACCCGCACTTGGTCGCACCGCCGGCGCACACCAGCGAGCAGGCTCCGGCCGAGCAGACCTGGCCGTCCGCGCAAGCGTGGCCACAGGCACCGCAGTTCAGGTTGTCCGACCTCAACTCGACGCAGGTCCCACCGCAAGCGACCGCATCGCCCAGGCAGTCGGGCTTGGTCTCGGAGCAGCCGGCAGCAACCAGCACGACGGCGAAGAGCGACACGGAAAGGCGTAGGCGCAAGGCGATCTCCCTGGATGGACTGACCGTTGAACGCTAGCAGATCAACGGACAGATAACCAAGAAAGCACATCCCCGCGTCCCAGGCACTGAGTCACTGTGGGTGGCAATCCCACGGCACCGCCGTCGTGGCGACGATCACCGACAGGGGCCCTCGGCCAGCGCCTGGCCGGCGCCCCTGCGAGGAGCTCGCGCCCGAGGAGGACCCCCGCCAACGCCACAGGCGCTGGCGGGGCACGATGGTGATCCCCGAAGTGGAACGAAGGCGCGTCCGGAGGCGTCGTCCCAGGCAGGTACGAGGCGCATCCTGGCGCGGCTGGCGGCCCGACGCGGACGGCAGACCGGCCTCCACTGACCCGTCACCGGCCACCTGCGCAGGTGGTCCATGGGCCGCACCCCTCGGCCTGGGTGCGACCCGCCATCCTGGCCCGGCGCGCCCTGGCTGGCATCGTCAGTTGCTGCTGCCGTGCGGGCTCTCCATCTTCCTCATGGTCTCCTCGATGGCCTTCTTCATGCTGAGGGTGTCCGCGGCCTGGCGCGGCGGGTAGTCCTGCATGCTCTTCAGGTGGGCCTGCAGGAACACCCCGGCGGCCGTGGGAGCCCACATCTTCTCGGCGAAGAACCTGCGCCCGATGTAGCCCCACTCGTGCGACTGCGGATCCATCTTCTCCATCGGGTCCATCAGCAGGTTGAAGACGTAGGGGACGCTCGGGTAGTACTTCGCGTCGAACCAGCTGCCCTCCCGCTTCACGCCGATGTGCATCTTCCAGGCGTCCACGCGGATGGCCATCAGGTCGGTCTCGTCGTAGTAGAAGAACTCGCGGCGGGCCGACTTCTCCCTTGCGCCGGTCCAGTAGTCGAGGATGTCGTAGCCGTCGAGGTGGGCCTTGTAGGTCACGCCGTCCATCTTCCAGCCGGTCAGCAGCTTCGCCTTCAGCTCCGGGAGCCCGGCGGCCGCCGCCAGCGTCACGTACAGGTCCTCGTGGGACTGGATGCCGTTGGCCTCGCTGCCCGCGGGGATGTGGCCGGGCCACTGGATCAGCAGCGGGACCCGGAAGCCGCCCTCCCAGGTGGTGCCCTTCTCGCCGCGGAACGGGGCGTATCCGCCGTCCGGCCACATCATCAGCTCGTTGCCGTTGTCGGTCGAGTAGATCACGATGGTGTTGGCGGCCACCCCGAGGTCCTTCAGCTTCTTGAGCAGCGCACCCACCTGCTCGTCGTGCTCCAGCATCTTGGCCCGGACGACGTCGGCTCGGCCCGGCCCTCGTCGACCGCCGTCGGATGGACTTGTCCGGGGAGTGGGACCAGATGTGGATGGCCGTGGTGTTGAACCAGACGAAGAAGGGCTTGCCGCTCCTGCCCTTCCGGTCGAGGTACTTGAGCGTCTGGTCGAGGACCTCCCCGTCGAAGGTCTCCATGCGCTTGCGGGTCAGCGGGCCGGTGTTCTCGATCTTCTGCCTGCCGACGCGCCCGAACTTGGTCGACCGTCGGATCGTCCACGTCGTGGCCCAGCGAGTGAGGACGCCGCGGGGGCCGTACTTCTCCTTGTAGCGGGGTTCTTCTGGCCCGGGTAGTCTAGCTCCTCCGGCTCCTCCTCGGCGTTCAGGTGGTAGAGGTTGCCGAACCACTCGTCGAAGCCGTGCACCGTCGGCAGGAACTCGTTCCGGTCGCCGAGGTGGTTCTTGCCGAACTGGGCGGTGGCGTAGCCCACCGACTTGAGCACCTCGGCGAGGGTCGGGTCCGCCTTCTGGATGCCGCGGGTCGAGCCGGGGATGCCGATGGTGGTCATGCCGGTGCGGATGGGCATCTGGCCGGTGATGAAGGCCGCGCGACCCGCCGTGCAGCTCGGCTGGGCGTAGTGGTCGGTGAAGAGCACGCCGTTCCTGGCAGGCGGTCGATGTTGGGCGTCCGGCCCATCATGCCGTGGGTGTACGCGCCCACGTTCCACGGCCGACGTCGTCGCCGAAGATGACGAGGATGTTGGGCTTCTTCTGCTGCGCCCGGGCCAGGGCCGGCGTGACGAGGCTGGCCGCGACGGCGAGCGCCGCCGCCAGCAACCTCGAAGAGGTGTCGGCATCGTTCTCCCCATTCATCGGGCCGCGACGGCGGCCCGCAGGTCGTGCCGGCATTCTATGGCCCCGGTGTGCGATGCCTCCAATGCATCTGGCGTAGCGCCATGATACGATGGCTCATGGATGTGGATTGCGGCTGCTGCGCCACGCCCGGGCCCTGGCAGCGAGCGCAGCTTCGCCCGCGCGGCGCGCGCGGTGGGACTCACCCAGCCCGCGCTGTCCCGGAGCATCCAGGAGCTGGAGCGGCGGGCGGGCACCCGCCTCTTCGTCCGCGACCGGCGTGGGGTGGAGCCGACCGACGCCGGCAACCTCTTCCTCGAGGCCGCGGCCGAGGTGATGGCTCGTGCCGACGACCTGGGGCGCCAGATGACGCTGCTCCGCGGGCTCGACGTGGGGGCGCTGGTCATCGGCAGCGGCCCGTACCCCGCCGGCATGTTCGTGGGTGAAGCGACCGCCCGGACCATGCGCGCCCATGAGGGGCTGAGGATACGGGTCCTGGTGGACCAGTACCCGGCGCTGGCGCAGGCGCTCCGGCGCCGGGAGTGCGACCTGGTGGTCGCCGAGCGGGTGGCCCAGCCGCTCGACGAGGAGGTGGAGACCCGCGACCTCTGCCGGCACCAGGGCTACTTCGTGGTCCGCACCGGCCATCCGTTGCTGTCGATCGCCCGGCCGGAGCTGCAGGAGATCCTGGCCTACCCCGTCGCGGCGACCGGTCGGCTTCCGCCCCGGCTCATGAAGCCCCTGGTCGCGGCCTTGCCGCTGGTGATCAGGGAGGAGTTCGGCTCCAGGCCGTTTCCCCGCGTCGAGTGCTCATCCCTCGAGGTGCTCAAGACCACCGTGGCCACCTCCGACGCGGTGGGGCTCTTCACGCTCACCTCGGTGCTCCGGGAGGTCGGGGACGGGCACCTCTCGCTGGTCGACCGCGTCGAGCCGTGGCTCAGACCAACTTCGGCGTGGTCTGGCCGAGGCGCCGGGTGCTGAGCCCCTCGGCGCGGACCTTCATCGAGACGTGGCGGAGCTGGACGTCGGCCTGCTCGCCGCAGCGGGTCGCCTGTCGGCGACCGTCCTGAGGCGGCTCGGAAGCCGAGCGCGGCCGCGTGACTCCAAGAGAAAAACCCCGCCAACGGGACGAGCGCTGGCGGGGTAAGATGGTGACCCCTACGGGAATCGAACCCGGTCCCAAGCGACCCGTACCCATTGAGGGCATTGGCGCTTTTCCCCTAAGCGCCCGCGCCCTCTTTCCATTCCCTCCAGGCCAGTCGTTGCCAGTTGCCGCGAGTCCTCACGGATTGCCGCGCGTCGTGGAGACGTGGTGGAGACGATTTTCTCACTGTCAGTCGATCCTTCTCTCGTCTTCTTCTTCAAGTTGAAGAGGAGAAGCGGGTGTCACGGGTGTCACAAGCGTCGTTCTACCAACGCCCGACGGACTCCAGGCGGTGACACGTGGGGGACCTTGGTGTCATGGGGCGAGTGGAGGTGTCACTTCCACGTTCGGTGCGTCATTGCCGGTCTTGCCCCCGATGATCTTTGGGCCGCGTGCGGCGACACTACCTCCATGCGTCACTCTCGATCTCTCTCCTCTAGCGCGGCCTCCTCTGGACGGTCCTCCGCCTCGGAGACCGTCGAGTCCCCACCACCGGATGACCTGGCGTTGAGGCTGGCCGAGGGTACTTGGGCGAAGCCTTTGGCCGCTTGGCTGCGGCCATCGACGCCGGCCGCCTGACGGTCAACCAGGGCAAGGCGGTTGCGGACATCCTGGAGCGCCGGCTGCGCATCCTCGAGGCATCGGAGGCCGATATCAAGGCCGTCCAGGAGCGCTTCCCGAGCACCTACTTCGAGTGCCTCGACTTCGACTTCGACCGCCACTCTGACCTCATGCCTGACTGGCATCTCCCGAGGAAGTTCCTCGACTACTGGCCGTGCGCCGCCGAACTTGCCGATCTTCGGCCCGAATCCGAGACCACCTCAACCTGGGGTCATGCGCCATGACTGGCTGCCGTGCCTGGACCCCTCCCCCGGGCGTGATCCCGGGACGCTGCCGAGTCTCATGGAGTCCCGCCCCCGCTCCGCGTGCGACCTCGGTCCTTCCTGGATGCGCCTCTCGTTGAGGAACGTGTCGTGAGGCATGGCGGGAGATGATCGCCCTTCGTCCATACCAGCAACGGCTTCGCGACTACCTGGATGCTGGTGGGCTTCGTGCGGTCGAGGTGTGGCACCGACGTGCCGGGAAGGACCTCTCGGCCTTGGTGTCGGTTCACCAAGCTGCGGTGCAGCGAGTCGGCGTCTACTCTTGCATGCTGCCGACCATCGCGCAGGCCAAGAAGGTGGTTCGGCACGCTCGGTTCAACGGCCAGCGTCTCCTCGATACGGTGGTTCCGCCTGCGGCCGTCGATTCCAGGAACGAAACCGAGATGCGCATCCAGCTGAAGAACGGCCCGGTGATTTGGTTCGTCGGTTCCGACAACGTGGATCGTTTGGTGGGGACCTCGCCGGTGGGGATGGTCTTCTCTGATTACGCTCTGGCCCGCGAGAAAGGCTGGCACTACCTGCGCCCGATCCTGGTCGAGAACCGGGGATTCGCGATCTTCCTCAGCACGCCCCGTGGCCGGGGCAGCCTGTGGCGGCTGTACGAGGTGGCGAAGAATGATCCCTCGTGGGCCTTCGACCTGCTCACCATCCACGACACCGGCGCCCTGCCCTCGTCCGTACTTGAGGAGGAGCGTCGCAACGGGATGCCCGAGGCGCTCATCGACTCCGAGTACCTGTGCAGCTTCGACGCGGCGCAAATCGGGAGTGTGCACGGGGACCTGGTTGAGCAGCTCGCGCAGCGTGGAGGGATCGTTGGGTTTGAGGTGGCTGGGGCGAAGGACGTCTTCACCTCCTGGGATCTCGGCATGGCTGACGCGACGGCCATCTGGTGGTGGCGAGTGAACGGCGACGGGATCGAGGTGCTCGATTACTACCAGTCGAGCGGGAAGCCGTTGTGGCATTTCTTGGAGACGGTTAGAGGAAGGGCTTCACCTACCAGCCGCACTGTCTGCCGCACGACGCGAGGGCGCGGTCCTACCAGACCGGCGTGACGGCTATCGAGCTTGCACGGGAGCGCCTGGGGAGAGTGACGGCATTGCCTATCATGCCTGTCGCCCAGGGCATCGAGGCGGCGCGGTGATTGCTGCAGCAAGACGTGGAGATCCACGAGTTGAACTGCGCGCAGGGGCTGGAGGCCCTCCGGGGTTACTCCTACGCCTTCGACGAGGATAGACGCACGTTCAGCGACCGGCCCGGGCATGGACCCTTCGGCCACGGTGCGGACGCCTGGCGCTATCTCGCCATGGCAGCCCGGGTAGTGACTCACTGGATGCGTCCCACACCGGAGGGCACGAGGACCGAGGTGAAGCCTGGCTTCTACCCAATGACGCTGGAAGAGCTGTTCCAGGACTATGAGGAAACCATGAGAGGCCGGATCCGCCGGATCTGATGTGAGTGGTAGTCGACTAGTGGGAGGCTTCGGCGTGAGAGTGCTTGAGAACGGGATGAAGTGGTTTCAATCCGCTCCTGCCTTGATCGCAGGAGGCCGTGACCCAGCCGTGCGGGGCGTCCGGCGTCAGGTTGTTTCAACCCACCCCTGAACGGCCGAGGGGAAGTTCGTCCATCGTGAAGGCCAGCCGGAGGTCCGCGGAGTTTCAACCCGCCCTCCACCTCGTGGGTGGAGGGACCTGCGAACTGAGCTTGAGCTGGCGTTCGTCCGCCCAGTTTCACAATCCCCCCCACCTCGTCGGCGGAGGGGACGTCCTCGACGCGGCCTTCCGGGCGGAGCTCATGTCACCCGAGGAGCTGCGGCTGGCGCATCGGGGGCTGTGGCAGCGGGCCTTCAGCCCGTCGCTGACCGCGCACCGGCTGTGGCGGGGAGCACGAACTCTCGGCCGCGGCGGGCTCCTCCTGTCGGCGGCCATGAACGGCTTCTACGGGCTCGAGGGGATCACGGGCAACCTCCCGGCCGACGCGCCAGAAGGAAGGGCGGGTGCCGTCGCGCATCCCCGACTCGCGCCGGTCGGGCAACCGGCTGCGTGATGTTCGTGCCGGTCGCCTGCCCCCCGGAAGCTGGACGGATGCGAGTGCCAGCCTCCTATGGAACGTGAGAGGGCCGCCTGGCGCCGAGCGGCACCAGGCGGCCCGTGACGCTGGGGAAGGGGGGCGCCCCTCCCCTCATGAACCCGTCACTTCACGACGAGGCCGATGGCCGCGGAGGCGGATCCACCGTCCTTGTCGGTCACCTTGACCTTCACCGAGTACCACTTGGCCTGAGCGTAGGCGTGGCTGGCGGTGCAGCTCCCGGCCCCGTTGGCCTCGGTGATCGTCCCCTGGGAGCTCGTGCCGTCGCCCCAGTCAATCGTGCACACGTGCGTGTCGAGGACGCCCTTGTCCGTGAAGGTCGCGGTGAGATTCGCCGTGGCTCCGGCGGCGAACACCGCGTTGTTCGCGGGCGCGGCAATCCTCGTCACCGGCGGGACGTTGTAGACCAGCACCGACTTGCCGTAGGCGCTCATGCCGCCGTCGTCGTCCAGCACCATCGCGCCGACCGTCCGGCCTCCGTTGTCCCGGGCGGCGCAGGTCACGATCTTCGCGGCGCCGAAGGGGCCGAAGCCGCCGCCATCGCCGCAGTCGAAGGCGAACTGGAGGGTCGGCCGGTCGGCCGGGGCCTCGTCGGTCGCGTTCTGCAGGCTGATGGTGAAGGACATCCCCTCGTCCATGGTGGTGCGGCTCACGGCGAGGTCAGCCTTGGGCGCGACGTTGGTCACCTCGACCGTCGACCGGGCGATGGCGCTGACACCCTTGTCGCTGACCACCCGAACGGCGATCTTCGCCGTGGCAGGACCGTCGATGCTCTTCGCGTAGAACGGCGCCGCCAGGCCGGTGTAGTCGTCGAACAGGCCGTCGTCGTCGAGGTCCCACTTGAACGTGAGCATCCCGGGCAGCGTGGCGGTCGCCTTCGCGTTCACCCAGCCGCCCTCGGGGATGGTGTACGGCCCCTCGATGCGGACCAGCAACCTGAAGCTGGCGGTGACGCTCTGATCCTGGTCCATCGTCACCACGCAGGTGGGCTCGGTGCCAGTGCAGGCCCCTCCCCAGCCGTCGAAGGCCGAGTCCTCTGCAGCCTGGGCGGTGAGGGTGACCTCGGCCCCCACGGCCTCGTTCGCCTGGCAGCCGTCGGTGGAGCCGGTGGTGCAGCTGATCCCGCCGCCGCTGATGGTCCCGGTCCCGGACCCGGCGGTGGCCACCGCGAGGGTGTGGCCGGAGGGGATCAGGGTGGCGCCCAGCATGTTGATGTTCCAGGCGGCGCTCAGCGGCCCGAACCAGTATTCGTAGCCAATCCAGCTGCCATTGGCGAGCTGGGCGCTCACCAGCCACTCGCTGTAGTCCTCCCACCAGTTGCAGGGGGTGCTGCCGGCCGGGTTGCCGGGGAGGCGGTCGGGCGCTCCACAGGTGGTGTAGAGCGTCGGGATGTGGGTGGTGTCGTCCAGGCCGATCAGGGTCTCGAGCCCCTTGTAGACCGACCACATGGCATAGGGATGGCCGAAGTTGCCGTTCCAGACGGAATTCGCCGTCTGGGTCCAGTGACTGGCCAGCCACTGCACCGCGCCCTGCACCGCAGGGGTGGCCATGGTGTCACCAACGAACCCGAGCGACACGAGCAGTGCCCCGGTGTCGGAGTGGCTGCACATCGTGTAGGGCTGGTAACACCCCGCTCCGCTCCAGTAGCTCGGGGGAGAGATGGGGTACTGGACTACGGTGAGCCAGTACCTCAGCTCGTCCTTCACGAACTGCGGCGTCGTGGCGCCGAGGGTCTGGTCATATATCAACGCGATGACCGCCCACTGGGTCGTGGACATGTCCGAATCGTTCTGGTTGGGGTAGTAACGCCAGCCTCCGCGCAGGTAGCTGGCGGATCGCGTGGTCTGCCCGTGCGCGAACAGGTTGGTGATGCCCTGCGCGATCTGCCGCCAGGTCATGTTCGCGAGCGGACCGGTGGTGGTGGCCACGGCGGTAGGGTCGGCGGCGCCGTACAGCGCGATGGCCGGAGCGACCAGGCCGGTGGTGTAGGTCGGTTCGTTGACTCCCTGCCAGTACACGCCCGGGCAGGTCGTGTCAGGGCTGCAAGGGTTCAAGCCGTCGCTGCGGACATCCACGGTGATCTTGGTTGCGGTGGCGAGGAGGTAGGCCATGCCCCTGTCGACGACCTGCTGGTACTGGGCGGCGTCGGCCGGGTCCCACTTGTCCTTCTGGCTCAGGAACGCGAAGACCCCCGCACCGGTGGCCGCCTGGTTGTAGCCCAGGTGGGCCCAGGACCATCGGCCAGCTGGGTGGTGGTCAGGTAGTCCAGGCCGGACCGGATGGCGGCCAGCTTCTCTTCCTCGGTCGCGGCGCCGGCGTTCGATGCCCAGGCGGCCGCCATCATCGCGATGACGCTGCACTTCCATGACGTGGCACTCATGTTGGATACCCCCCCGATGCGAGCCGTGGCCGAGCCACGGCTGTTCGATGAACGGACGTCCGGCGGAGGCCCCGCCGGACCTTCCCCAGCGAGCTGCAATCCCTGTTGCTCCTCCGATGCCGAGTGTGGACGTCGTCCCCGCGAGCCCTGCTCGCCACGCGTCTCGTTGCACGCGCCTCCAGGGGGAGCCGAGCCGGCTGCACCGGCGCTCAGGGCCACGGCTGACGCGGGGCCACGTGTCATCCCACTCCCCCCGGCGACGGACGGTGGCTCCCTCAGAGGACGTTTGCAACGCGCACCTTGCCTCTACCCAAGCGGACCTGATGGCCCCGTTCCTAGGAGGGCCTCGATCTGGAGCGAGCGCCCTCGCCGACCCGAGTCCGCGTCTCGCGCCCCTGCTGGCCGACGCGCCGCCACGGCCACCTTCGCGTCCAGTCGAGGAGCACCATCGGTTCGGCGTCCTGACGGAGGGCATCCCCGGCCGACCGGGCGGTGAGCTGGCCGAGGCAATTCTGCAGGGCGCGGGTCGGCTCGGCGATGGTGACGGCCGACGGTGACGGGCTTGCGAGAGGCCGGGCGAGCCGCCCATCGCGCTCTCGGGACGGGTCGACTCGCGCCGTTGGAGTCAGGCCATCGGGGCCGCCCCTCGCCGGGGAGTATGGGCGATCGACCGGGTGACGACCACGGCTCTCCTCGCCGGGGCACAAGGCTGCCCACCCCCTGCCAACCCGGGAAGGCCCGGCTTGAGATTCCGCCACTGGCCTCGGCACGTGCTGGGGACCCACCACCCCTTACCAGCTGCCATCGGGCCACGGTCCCCGGATCGGCCCCGGCAGGCTGAGTCAGGTGATCCACGGGCCGGCCTTCTCGACGCCTCGTGCGGAGAAGTCGTCGCGACGCCAGTGCTCCCGCCGCCTTCCTCCGGGAAGCTCCTGGAACAACCTCTGGCCCGACGCCCCATCGAGCAGCCGCGTGCCGCCGACGCGCAGCGGGTCTTCGAAGAGCTGGCCGCGGCCGGCCCCGAAGCCGTCCAGAGAGGTGGAGCAGGCCCGGAGGGAGGTGGAGTTCTACGAACCGGCCGACCACGAGCGGCTCCTCGAAGGCGCCAGCAAGGCCGACCCCCGCACGTACTTACTCACCCTGCTGGGCGGCGACGCCGGACTCCGTATCGGGGAGGCCATCGCCCTGGAGTGGACCGACATCGACTTCAAGCGCCGGCTGATGACGGTGGCGCGCTCCGAGTGGCAGGGGGCGGTTTCGGCCCCAAAGGGCGGACAGTCCAGGACCGTCCCCCTGACCACCCGCCTGGTGGCCACCCTGGAGGCCCAGAGGAACCTCGGACCCGGGTGCTTACCAAGGACGACGGTTCCAGGATCGACTGGGACTGGGCCAGGGAGAAGATGAAGACCGCCCAGCGTCGGGCCGGAATGGAGGCCGATGGCAAGCTCCACAAGCTGCGTCACACCTTCGGGTCACTACTCGCCATGAGGAACGCGACCGCCAAGGCCATCCAGGAGCTGATGGGTCACGCCGACCTGACCACCACCATGCGGTATCTGCACCTCACACCCGAGCACAAGGTGGAGGCCAGCCGGCTGCTGGAGCATGGAGACGTGGTGGAGACGGGCGCCCCGGTTTCACTCACGGGGAACGTAGGGCAAGAAAAACCCCGCCAGATGGACGAGATCTGGCGGGGCAAGATGGTGACCCCTACGGGAATTGAACCCATGTTTTCGGCGTGAGAGGCCGACGTCCTAACCGCTAGACTAAGGGGCCACGAACCGGGCCTTCTGTACCCTCTCGCGTTGCGGCAGTCAACGCTCGGGGGTGGTTCCAGCGTGAAGCTGGGGGACAAGGATTCGAACCTTGATAGCCAGATCCAGAGACTGGCGTCCTGCCGTTAGACGATCCCCCAAGAAGAGGTCATGACTTCGCTTTCACCAGGATGAAGAGGCGGGTCTCGCCCTTCAACTCGTACACGTTCAGCCCTTCCCAGCTCCCCGGCTTCGCCCCCGGGTTCTCGATGTGGACGGCCTTCACGCCGGGCTGATCGGCGATGGGCCGCCGGGGATGCCTGGCCGGCGGCAGGGCGGTCCGGAAGTACCTGAGCAGGTCCTCGTACTTCCGGTCAACCTGGTACCGGTTCATCCCGATGCGCCTCGCGTCGTCCGGGAGGGTCAGCCCGGCCACCTTCTCGGCCAGGGAGACGCCCGGAAACGCCACGAGGAGCGCGGCGAGAGCGGCCTTATATCGGGGGGCGCCGGTCATGGTCAAGTACCGGTATACCCTACCGCCAGACCTCGTAGAGCCGCCCCTTGTGGCCCGGTTCCCTCAGCTTCAGGCCGCTCCGCTTCACGGCGTCCCCGCACTTCGGCCCGATCCAGTAGCCCTTGGGGTCGCTGCGACGCCAGCTCTTGCGGAAGAGCTGGTGGACCTCCTCGAAGACGGCGTTGAGGGCCCGCGGCTTGCCCTTGAGATCCTGGGTGGCCCCGGTCTGGATCAGCTCGGCCCAGATCCGCCCGCCCTCCAGCTCGCCGGCCTCGTTGAGCTGCGACCGCTCGTAGTGGAAGACCGGGGACGGGATCTCCTCGATCTTGAGCATGCCGCGGTCCGGGCCGCGCTTGATGGGGTGGACCACCACCGGCGCCAACCGCTCGAAGGCCAGGTAGTAGCTGCCCTGGTCGAGGGCGGCCACCACGGCCGCGTCGGGGTCGACCACCAGGGGCTTCCAGCCCGGCGGGATCAGGTCGGGGTAGACCGTGACCTGGTGCCGGGCCAGCAGGCGGAAGAACGCCTTCTCGTCCTCGGGCACCATGAAGAAGTCGAGCTTGGAGGCCATGGGACCGGGGACTCTACACCGCCCGCCGGGCCAGCGCCTCGTACCCCTGGGCGATGCGGGTGGCGAGGATGAGCAGCTCGCCGAGGTCGGTCGGGTCGACCAGCTCGCCGCGCCCGTTGTCGGCGTAGAGCACGTTGACCACCCGCCCCAGGGCCAGGAGCGGGATCACGAAGGCGCTCCTCGGCACCCCGCCCCCCAGCTCCTTGAGGAGCCGCACGTTGGCCTCGGTCCTGGCCAGCGGCCCGAGGAAGTGGCTCCGGGTCGACACCACGGTGGCCACCACGCCCTCGGAGGCGAGCGGCAGCCGCAGCCGTCGCACCGCCTCGACCTTCACGCCCTCGCCGAGCCCCACCCAGCCGTGGGCCTGGCCGCGGCGGACCGTCAGCAGCACGGCCCGCCTGAAGCGCGACCGGGCATAGCGCAGCACGGTGCGGGCGATGGCGCCACGCTCCTCGACCCCTTCCAGGAAGCGGACCGCCTCCCCGAAGGAGAGCGGCGAGGGCTCGGGCTCGTCGAGCCGGACCGGCTCGGGCGCCACCACCGCGCGAGGCGCGGGGGCCGAGACCGGTCGCGGCGCGGGCGGTGGCACCAGGCCCGGAGCGGCCGGCGCCTGCGGCCGGGGCTGGGCTGCGGGGATCGGCGGCGGGGTGGTCAGGCCGACGCGGCCGTAGAGGGCGTCGAACTCGGCCTCGTCGATCAGGTCCTGCCCGGCCCCGGCGGGAAGCGCCCGGGCCCCGGCCGCGTGCGGGTGCTGGTCGATGCCGCGCTCCTCGCGGAACAGGCCGTAGGACCGCGCCAGCAGCCGCCACAGCCGGGCCTCGGGCACCACGAAGGGGTGGACGCTCCGGCCGGTGGCGAAGGACACCTCGTCGAGGGCGGTCAGGTTGCGGGGGTCCAGGGTCAGCAGCTCCAGCCTGCGGCCCGGGGCGCGCAGCGGCACCACCTCCCAGCGATCGGCGTCGTCGGAGGTGATCAGGTCGAGCGCCTCGGGCTCGGGCAGCAGGTCGCCGTGGAGCGCCGGGAGGTGGTGCTGCTCGCCCAGCGCGCGCGCCAGCCGCTCCTCGGTGATGGCCCCGATCTCCAGCAGGTTGGTGCCGAGCCGCCCGCCGAAGACCGCCTGCGCCCGCAGCGCCTCCTCGACGGCGGCCCGGGGACACTCGCCCTTCTCCACCAGCAGCTCGCCGAGGCGCCGCGTCACCGGGCTACCCCCTCCCCGGACGCGTCTGCCGCTCGGGGTCGAGCAGCCGCCGCGCCTCGCGCTCCGTCAGCAGGCCGCGCTCCACGGCCAGCGCCCCGACCGGCCGGCCGGTCGCCAGCGAGGCCTTGACGATCTCGGCGGCCCCGGCGTAGCCGAGCCGGGGCGCCAGCGCGGTGGCCAGGCTCACGGTCCGCTCGGCGTAGAAGCGGGCCCGGGCCGCGTCGGCGGACAGGCCGCGGGCGCAGCGGCGGTCGAAGGCGGCCACCGCGGCGGCCAGGATCTGCAGCTGGTGGCACAGGTCGAAGGCCACCAGCGGCATCATCACGTTCAGCTCCAGCTGCCCGGCGGCGGCGGCGGCGGCGATGGCGGCGTCGAGGCCGATCACCTGGTAGCAGACCATGGCCAGCATCTCGGCCATCGACGGGTTGACCTTGCCCGGCATGATCGACGAGCCGGGCTGGACCGGCGGCAGCCGCAGCTCGCCGAGGCCGGTGGCCGGGCCGCTGCCGAGCAGCCGCACGTCACCGCCGATCCGCAGCAGCTCGACCGCCGCGCCACGCAGCGCGCCGGAGAGCGCCACCATGGGGCCGAGCGACTGCATGGCGCCGGTGAGGCTGGGGGCCGGCGAGAGCGGCACGCCGGTCAGCCGCGCCAGCTCGCCGATCACCAGCTTCCGGTAGCGGGGGTGGGCGTTGACGCCGGTGCCCACCGCGGTGCCGCCGATGCCGAGGAGCGACAGCTCCGGCAGGGTGTCGCGCACCCGCCCGCCGGCGGCGCGCAGGGCGGCCGCCCAGCCCGCCACCTCCTGCCCGAGCCGGATGGGCGTGGCGTCCATCAGGTGGGTCCGACCCGACTTGACGATGCCGTCCCAGGCGCGCGCCTTCCGCTCGAAGGTGGCGGCCAGCCCGGCCAGGGCCTCGATCACCGCCGGCGCCAGCTCCAGGGCCGCCAGGCGGATGGCGGTGGGGACCACGTCGTTGGTCGACTGCGCCATGTTGACGTGGTCGTTCGGGTCGACCAGGGCCCGGTCGCCGCGGCGGCCGCCCAGCAGCTCGGCGGCGCGGCTGGCCAGCACCTCGTTGACGTTCATGTGGTGCGAGGTGCCGGCGCCGGCCTGGTAGGCGTCGACCACGAACTGCTCCCGCCAGCGCCCCGCCAGCACCTCGCGGGCCGCGGCCTCGATGGCCCGGGCGGTGGGGCGCGGCAGCAGCCCGAGCCGGGCGTTGGCGCGGGCGGCGGCGATCTTGATGCGGACCGTGGCGTCGACGAAGGCCGGGTGGGCGGTGAGCCCGGAGATGGGGAAGTTCTCCACGGCGCGCGCCGTCTGCGCGCCCCACAGCGCCGCGGCCGGCACGCGCAGCTCGCCCATGGTGTCCCGCTCGACGCGGGTCCGCGCCCTGGCCTGCTTCCGCCTGTGCACCATGGGTCAGCCTCACGCGTCGCCGCGGACGGCGACCAGGGGTGGCTACTCGACGGAGATCTCCTGCGCCCGGGCGCCGCCGTCGACCACGTACCAGACCCGCACCCGCCGGCCGGCCACGAGCCTGGCCGGCGAGCCGAGCGGCCCGCCGGCGGCGTCGAAGACCTGCACGTCGGGGCCGGCCTTGAAGGTCACCACGCCGGCGGCGCACTGGACGCGCAGCTCGGCCTTGGCGGCGTCGTAGCCGAGCACGGTGCCGGGGTCGAACTTGGTCCGGTCGGTGACCTGGGCGAGGCGCGGCGCCGGGAAGGGCGCCGGCGGCGCGGCCATCAGGAGGGCGACGAGGAGGGCGGTCATTCTGCGAGTATGGCGGTTCTGGCCCCGCGCGCCAACGGGCTGGCGACCCCTTCCAGCCCGGCCAGCCGGGCCGAGACCTCCCAGAGCCGCCTCGCCGCCACCTCGTCGCGCGCCGCCCTCGACGGCCGCACCGCGACGAAGTCGCTGAAGTAGCGGCCGGTCACCCCCTCCACGTCGGGGGAGATGGCCAGGTAGAGCGAGTTCCGCGCCCCCTTGCGCGCCGAGATGAAGAGCGGGGCCAGCAGCTTCATGCCGGCGGACAGCCAGCCCCTCTCGTTCCGGCCGAAGCCGGTGGCCACCAGGCCGGGGTGGAGGCTGTTGGAGGTGACGCCGGTCCCGGCCAGCCGCCGCGCCAGCTCGGCGGCGAAGAGCACGTTGCAGAGCTTGGAGCGGCTGTAGACGTTGACCACGGAGAAGTGCCGCTCCGCCTGCAGGTCGCCGAAGTCGAGCCGCCCGGTCCGGTGGGCCTCGGAGGCCACCGTCACCACGCGCGCCGGGGCGCTGGCCAGCAGCCTGGGCAGCAGCAGGTTGGTGAGCAGGAAGGGGGCGAGGTGGTTGACGGCGAAGTTCATCTCCAGGCCGTCGACGGTGAGCTTGCGGGTGGCGTGGAGGGCGCCGGCGTTGTTGATCAGCACGTCGATGCGATCGAGCCGGGTGAGGATGTCGGCGGCCAGCCGGCGCACCTGCGCCAGCGAGGCCAGGTCGGCGAGGAAGAGCCAGGCCCGCCCCGCCCCGGCCGCCTCCACCTCCCGCTTGGCGGCCTCGCCCCGGGCCTCGTCCCGCGCCACCAGCACCACGTCGGCCCCCCGCCGGGCCAGCCCGAGGGCCGTCTCGCGGCCGATCCCGCTGGTCGCCCCGGTCACCACCACCGTCTTGCCGCGAAGCTGGCCTGCCATCCACCCTCCGCCCGAAGGCCCCTCCGGGAGCCTAGCCGAGGCGCGCGTCCGGCGCAGGGACTACAATAGCCCGGCATGGCCGAGCGCAATCGCCCCAGGGAGGGAACCGACGTCGCGGTCCCCCGGACGCGCGCCAGCAAGAAGATCGCCCGCCCGCCCCTCTACAAGGTGCTGTTGCACAACGATGATTTCACCACCCAGGAGTTCGTGGACTGGGTGCTGGTGACCGTGTTCCGCCACGACGCCGAGACCGCCCACCGCATCATGTTGAACGTTCACATGCACGGCGTCGGGGTCGCGGGTATCTATCCAAGAGAGATCGCCGAGCACAGGGCGCAGAAGGTGATGGCCCTGGCCCGGGAGGCGGAGTTCCCCCTCCTCTGCACGATCGAGCCGGAGTGACGATGGTGACCGTGTCGAAGGAACTGCAGCAGACCCTCCAGACGGCGGTGGGCGACGCCCGCAAGCGCCGCCACGAGTACGTGACGCTGGAGCACCTGCTCCACGCCCTGGCCGCCGACAAGGTGGCCAGCGAGGTGCTGGTGGCCTGCAGCGCCGACCTGCCGGCGCTGACGCGGGAGCTGGACGACTACCTGACGCGCACGCTCGAGGCCCTCCCCGAGGAGCAGGACCCGGAGCAGACGGCGGCCTTCCAGCGGGTGCTGCAGCGGGCCGCCTGGCACGTGCAGGGGGCGGGTCGCAGCGAGCTGAACGGCGGCGACGTGCTGGTGGCCCTCACCCGCGAGCGCGGCTCCCACGCCGTCTACCTGCTGGAGAAGCAGGGCGTCCGGCGCATCGACATCCTCCAGTACCTCTCCCACGGCGTCGGCAAGGACGGCGAGGGCCGGGCCCTGCCCGGCGCCGGCGGCGGCCCGAACGAGGGCGGCGAGCCGGGCGACGAGGAGGAGGGACCACCGCAGACCGTCAAGGACCCCTTCCGCGCCTTCACGGTCAACCTGGTGGAGCGCGCCGCCAAGGGGCAGATCGACCCGCTGGTCGGGCGCGACTCCGAGATCGAGCGGACCATCCAGGTGCTGTGCCGCCGCCGCAAGAACAACCCGGTCTTCGTCGGCGATCCGGGCGTGGGCAAGACCGCCATCGTGGAGGGGCTGGCGCTCCGCATCCACGAGAAGAAGGTCCCGCAGATCCTCGCCGGCTGCGCCATCTACTCGCTCGACATGGGCTCGCTGCTGGCCGGCACCAAGTTCCGCGGCGAGTTCGAGCAGCGGCTCAAGGGGGTCATCGCCGGCGTCAAGAAGGTGCCCGGCGCCATCCTCTTCATCGACGAGATCCACACCATCGTCGGGGCCGGCGCCACCAGCGGCTCGTCCATGGACGCCTCCAACCTGCTCAAGCCGGCCCTGGCCTCGGGCGAGCTGCGCTGCATCGGCTCCACCACCTACTCCGACTACAAGGCCACCTTCGAGCGCGACCACGCGCTGGCGCGCCGCTTCCAGAAGATCGAGGTGGGCGAGCCGACGGTGGAGGACACCGTCAAGATCCTGCGGGGCCTGAAGAAGGTCTACGAGGACCACCACGGCGTGGAGTACTCGCCGCGGGCGCTGCGGGCGGCCGCCGAGCTCTCCGCCAAGCACATCAACGACCGCAAGCTGCCGGACAAGGCCATCGACGTGCTCGACGAGGCCGGGGCCCGCGACCGGATGCGCTCCGAGGAGAAGCGGCACCACCGCATCACCGCCCGCGACGTGGAGCGGGTGGTGGCCCGGATCGCCAAGATCCCGGAGCGGACCGTCTCCTCCGACGACCGGGCCGCGCTGCAGAACCTGGAGCCCGAGCTGAAGAAGGTCATCTACGGCCAGGACGCCGCCATCGACGCCATCGCCTCGGCCATCAAGCTGGGGCGCAGCGGGCTGGGCAGCCCGGAGAAGCCCACCGGCTGCTTCCTCTTCTCCGGCCCCACCGGCGTGGGCAAGACCGAGCTGGCCAAGCAGCTGGCCCGCATCCTCGGCGTCGAGTTCCTGCGCTTCGACATGACCGAGTACCAGGAGAAGCACACCGTCAGCCGGCTCATCGGCGCCCCCCCGGGCTACGTCGGCTTCGACCAGGGCGGCCTGCTCACCGACGCGGTCCGCAAGACCCCCTACGCGGTGCTGCTGCTCGACGAGATCGAGAAGGCCCACCCGGACGTCTACAACCTGCTGCTCCAGGTGATGGACCACGCCACCCTCACCGACAACAACGGGCGCAAGGCCGACTTCCGCAACGTGGTGCTGGTGATGACCACCAACGCCGGGGCCCACGAGATGTCGGCCCGGCGCGTCGGCTTCGGCGGGGAGGCGCAGGCGCCCGGCAACGCCCGGAACGCCATCGAGCGGGCCTTCAGCCCCGAGTTCCGCAACCGGCTCGACGCCTGGGTCTCCTTCGAGTCGCTGCCGGCCGACGTGGTGGTCCGCATCGTCGACAAGTTCGTGGCCGGGCTGGCGGAGCAGCTGCTCGAGAAGAAGGTGAAGCTGGAGCTGGCGCCGGCCGCCCGGGCCTGGTTCGCCGAGCACGGCTTCGACCCGAAGATGGGGGCCCGCCCCATGGCGCGGCTCATCCAGAACGAGATCAAGAAGCCGCTGGCCGAGAAGATCCTCTTCGGCGACCTCCAGGCGGGCGGCACGGTCCGGGTCGACCTGGACCTGGAGCTGGACCGGCCCCGGCTGGTGGTGCTGCCGGCCGTCACGCCGGTGCCGGCCTGATCGGGCGCCGGCGCCGGCAGGCGCGGCTCGGCGGCGTCCCGGGCGGTGGCCCTGGTCGCGGCTAGCCGATGAGGCCGGTGAGGATGGCCACCGCGGTGGCCACGCTCACCACCACCCAGAGCAGCACGCCCAGCGCCAGCGGCCGGAGGCCGACCCGCCGCAGCACCGCGCGGGTCAGGCCGGTCCCCACCAGGAAGAGGGTGACCACCAGCCCCTGGCGCGCCACCTGGGCGATGCCGCTCCAGAGCGGCTCGGCGGCGGGCAGGCGCCAGCGCAGGACGGCCGCGGCGATGAAGCCGGCGATGAAGTAGGGGAACGGCGCCCGCCCCTCGCTCTTCTTCAGCCAGGCCGCCAGCAGCACCGCCGGCGAGATCCAGACGGCCCGGGCCAGCTTGACGGTGGTGCCGACGGCCAGGGCCGCGGTCCCGAAGGCGGCCGAGGCCCCCACCACGCTGCTGGTGTCGTGGATCGCCAGCGCGGCCCACAGGCCGAACTGGCGCTGGGAGAGGCCGAGGAGGTGGCCGAGCGGCGGGAAGAGCAGCAGCGCGGCGGCGTTGAGCGAGAAGACGGTGGCCAGGGAGACCGCCGTCTCCTCGTCCTCCGCCTTCAGCACCGGGGCCATGGCGGCGATGGCGCTCCCCCCGCAGATGGCGGTGCCGAAGGAGACGAGGAGCGAGGTGGTGGGCGGTGCCCGGAGCAGGCGCCCCAGGGCGGTGCCGAGCGCCAGCGTCAGCAGGATGCCCACCGGCGTGTAGATCACCGCCTCCCGCCCCGCCTGCCAGACCTCGGCGAGCCCGACGCCGAACCCGAGCCCCACCACCGAGAGCTGCAGCAGCCACCTGCTCGCCACCGCGGTCCGCCTCGGCCAGGGCGAGCCGCCCGCCGCCAGGCTGAAGAGGATGCCGGCCGCGAGCGCCGTGGCCGGTCCGGCCCACCGGGTCGCCGAGAGGAGGAGCAGCAGCAGGAAGACGATGGGTCCCGCGCTCCAGCGGGCCGCTGGCGAGGTGGTCACCGGCGGGAGCATACCCCGGCGCCTCGGGCCGTACTCCCGGTCAAGGGCGGCCCCGAGGCATATTGCCGCGGCAGCCTGGATTGCCCGCCACGACCACCGGTGCGCGCATCCATCGACCCGATGTGTCCGCGACCGAGCGCGTCAGAAGTGAATGGTTTCACTGCGTTTTCCGGGACGCAAGGTTGCCGCGCAATCCTGACGTTTGGCGCAGATTGCGCAGCGGGCGCTCCGGAACTTCGAGCGTGCAATCCGCGGCGGTTGCGCTACCTTGCCCGGCTCATGACCGGGAGGTGATGGGTGGAGCGCTCGAGCAGGAAGGGCTGGATCGTCACGCTGGCCGGCGTCGGCCTCAACCTCGCGCTCGGCATCCTCTACGCCTGGTCCATCTTCTCGAAGCAGCTCACCGAGCCGCTCGAGAGCGGCGGCTTCGGCTGGACGCGGCTGCAGGCCACGCTCCCCTACACCATCGCCATCGCCTGCTTCGCGGTCATGATGATCCCCGCCGGCCGGCTGCAGGACCGGCTCGGCCCCCGGCTGGTCGCCACCGCCGGCGCGGCCCTCACCGGCGCCGGCCTCTTCGTGGCCAGCCTGGCCAGCCCCGCCTCGGCCTGGCCTGCCATGATCGGCTTCGGCGCGCTGTCCGGGACCGGCTTCGGGCTCGGCTACGCCGCCGCCACGCCGGCCGCGGTGAAGTGGTTCCCGCCGGAGAAGAAGGGGCTGATCACCGGCCTGGTGGTGGCCGGCTTCGGCATCGCCCCGGTCTACATCTCGCCGCTCGCCAAGTGGCTGCTGGCCAGCCAGGGGATCTCCTCGGCGTTCCGCACCCTGGCCGTCGCCTTCTCGGTGGCGATGCTGGCCATGGCCCAGCTCATCCGGGATCCACCCCGGGCGGCGCCGCGCAAGAGCGCCGCCGGCAGCGCCGCGGACGCCGACTGGCGCCACATGATCCGCGCGCCGACCTTCTGGTCGCTCTACCTGCAGTACGCCTTCGCCGCCACCGCCGGCCTGATGATCATCGGCCACCTGGCCAAGATCATCGCGGTGCAGTCCAACAACACCGTGAAGGCGGTGATCTTCCTGCAGCTGCTGGCGATCTTCAACGCCGCCGGCCGGGTGGCGGCCGGGGTGGTCTCGGACGCCATCGGCCGGGTCATCACCGCGGCCTTCGTCTTCATCCTGCAGGCCTTCAACATGGTCTTCTTCCAGGCCTACTCGACCGAGGCCGGCTTCATGATCGGCGCGGCGCTGGTGGGGTTCAACTACGGCGCCTGCCTGTCGCTCTTCCCCTCCTCGACCGCCGACCTGTGGGGCACGAAGAACCTCGGGCTCAACTACGGCATCCTCTTCACCGCCTGGGGCGTGGGCGGTGTCTTCGGCCCGCTGCTGGCCGGCTGGATCGCCGACACCCGGGGCTCCTACGCGCCCGCCTACAACGTGGCGGCCTGGCTGCTGGTGGGGGCCACCTTCCTCGCCCTCCTGAGCTACGTGGCGATCACGGTGGACGTGGGGGCGCGCGAGCTGAAGATCCGGCTGGTCCCCAAGCGCGCCGCGGCCCCGGCCGCGCCGCCGGTCGAGGCGCCCCCGGCGAGCTGAGGCCACGCCTGGGCGACGTGGCTGGACGACCCCGGCTGGCCCGAACCGGGACCCGCCCCGTCAGCTCCACTCGCAGCGGTACTCGCAGTGCGGCGCGCCACGGGCCCGGCACTGGGTCTCCTCGACCTTGACCGCCTGCCCGCCGCACAGCTCGATGGCGCGCCGGTGCCAGCCGACCACCGTGAGGCAGTCGGTGGCCGAGACCGTCTCGGCGCCGAAGGTGCGCAGCACCGCCGCCTTCTCGCCCAGCTTCTCGTAGGTGCGGCTCCCCACCGCGTAGTAGGCGGCGTAGATGCGGGGCGCGGCCGAGAGCAGGAAGTGGGGGTCCCCCTCGCGCACGTAGGGGCGGTGGACGCCGTTGAGGTTCCGCTCCGCCGAGGCGCGCCCCATCTCGAGGAAGACCCGGGCCTTGTCGTCGGGAGAGAGGACCGCGGCGATGGCCCCGTCGAGCCGCAGGTTGAGGTCGAGCGGGTACCAGGCCACCGGCAGCAGCATGCCCGAGAGGGTGGCGCGGTCCTCGGCCGGCAGGCGGGCCAGCACCTCCTGGAGCCTCGCCTCGCCGGCGGCGTCGCGGACGTACTGGAGCCGGGAGAGGAGGATGTGCCCCTTGATGCGGCTCCCCGTCGGGGGCGCGGTCACGGGATCATCCTGACGCTGTGCATCGGCACAGTCTGCCAGTCTCCTGCCCCGGCGGCTACCGAGCCACGGCGCGTCACGTCCGGGGCGGGCCGATCCAGACCGCCCGGATTGCGCTAGCGTGCCGTCTCACGATCCGGCACTCCGGCACCCGCGGCCCCATCGACCGCCCGTGCTCCTCGAGGCGAGGACTCCCCCAGCCGCACCACCCCGCAGCGCCGAGGTGAGCATGTACCAACAGAACTACAACCCGACCGGAAGCGTCTTCCTCTCGACGGTGCTGGCCGCGGTCCCCATCGCCGTGCTGCTCTACTTCATCGCCCTGCACCCGCACCGGGACAAGGACGGGGCGAAGCACCTGGGCATCTCGGCCCCCTACGCCGCCTTCTACGGCGTCATCGCCGCCTTCCTCATCTCCTGCCTGGTCTTCGGCATGCCGGTCGCCTCGGCGGTCTCGGCCTTCGGCCTGGGAACGCTCTCCGGCTTCCTCGGCATCATCTGGATCGTGCTGGCGGCCATGTTCCTCTACACCATGACCGTCATCACCGGTCAGTTCGAGATCGTGAAGGAGTCGATCATCCACATCTCGTTCGACCGGCGCCTGCAGGTGCTGCTCATCGCCTTCTCCTTCGGCGCCATCATCGAGGGCACCTCGGGCTTCGGCACGCCGGTGGCCATCGCCGGCGCGGTGATGGTGGGGCTCGGCTTCAAGCCCTTCCAGTCGGCCGTCCTCAACCTGCTCGCCAACACCGCCCCGGTGGCCTGGGGCGCCATCGGCACCCCCATCGTCACCCTGGCCGCGGTCTCCGGCCTCGACCAGGTCACCATCTCCGCCATGGCCGGGCGGCAGCTCCCCTTCGTCTCGGTGCTGGTCCCCTTCTGGCTGGTGGCCACCTTCGTGAAGATGGAGGGCGGCACCTGGAAGGAGGCCTTCGAGGTCTGGCCGGCCGCCCTGGTCTCCGGCGTCTCCTTCGCCGTGATGCAGTGGTTCTCCTCCGGCTTCCCGCCCACCCACCTCATGACCGACGTGGTCTCGGGCGTCTTCTCGGTGGTCTGCACCGCCGCCTTCCTGCGCTTCGTCTGGCACCCCAAGACCCGCTTCCTGCTCAAGGCGGAGCGCGAGGCCGGCCAGACGGCACAGACCGTGGACAAGTCGACCTGGAAGTACGGGTACAGCGTCGGCCAGACCGTCTACGCCTGGCTCCCCTGGGCCATCCTCATCGCCTCCTGCGCCGTCTGGGGCATGCCGGAGTTCAAGAAGCTGCTCAACGGGCTCTTCGCCAGCGTCACCTTCGACTCCACGCTGCTCGGCTCCAAGTTCGGCGGGACCCTCTCGCTGCCGTTCTGGGACATGCCGGCCCTCCACAACCTGGTGCAGCGCATGCCGCCGGTGGTGGCGGCCGGCGCCAAGCCCGAGGGAGCCCGCTTCACCATCAACTGGCTGTCGGCGGCCGGCACCGGCGTCTTCGTGGCCTCGCTCGTCTCCGGGCTGGTGCTGCGCCTGTCCTGGGCCCAGTGGAAGGACGCCTTCGGGCGCACCATGCACCGCATGAAGATCCCGGTGCTGGTGATCGGCCAGGTGCTCGGGCTCGGCTTCCTGACCCGCTACTCCGGCACCGACGCCGTCCTCGGCCTGGCCTTCACCAGCGCCGGCTGGCTGTACCCGTTCTTCGCCGCCTACCTGGGCTGGCTGGGCGTCTTCCTGACCGGCTCGGACACCGCCTCCAACGCCCTCTTCGGCAGCCTGCAGCGCATCACCGCGCAGCAGCTCCACCTGAACGAGGTGCTGATCGTGGCCACCAACTCCACCGGCGGCGTGATGGGCAAGATGATCGACGCCCAGTCGATCATGGTGGCCGGCGCCGCCTGCTACGACGATCCCAAGGAGCGGGCCCACTCGCTGGGGCCCATCTTCCGCACCGTCTGGTGGCACTCCATCGCCGGCGCCGCGGTGATCGGCATCATCGCCATGCTCCAGGCCTACGTCTTCCCCGGCATGATCCCGACCCTGCCCATCGGAAAGTGAGGCGCTGACATCCACGGCCTGCGGCCGGGCCCTCCGGCCGCCCACCCGCCCTCCCGCCGCCGCCTCCTGTCGGCGCGGGCGCGGGGGCCCTGCACCACGTCCCCGGCCTGACGCCCGGGAAGGAACCATCACCATGATCCGTCAAGACATCCTCCAGGCGTTCCCCGGCCTCTTCGGCAAGCAGCGCGTCAACGGGCGCGAGCTCGACGTGGACGAGACCATCACCCGGCTCTCCCGGGAGATCGACCCGGCCATCGCCGCGGCGCTGGCGGCCCGGCGCGCCATCCTCCAGTCGCCGGCCCCGGTGGCCGAGAAGTACGCCTGGCCGAGGTGGGACGAGTCGTTCGAGGATCCGATCTCCGGGAGGACCTGGACCTTCCGCCAGGTGGTGCAGGGGCTGGTCGACAACTTCCAGGGGCGCGAGAGCCCCTGGCGCTGGCGGCTCAACGACGAGGTGGCCATCCCCGAGCACGTCCACCCGTCGCGGAACCCGGGGCTGGAGCTGACCGGGCCGTGGGCGCCGCTCGACATGGCCTTCAACGCGCTCAACAGCCCGGCGCCCATGAACATGCCGGACTTCGAGGACGCCTCGCCGCCCCACTTCCACCCCGAGGGCGCGCCGGCCAGCGAGCCGGTGGGGGTCTTCGCGGCCATGCAGAACGCCAAGGACATCTTCGCCGGGAAGTGGACCGGCCGGCCCTACCAGGTGGTCAAGAAGGGCAAGACCCGCAGCTACCAGATCGACAGGCCGCCGGCGCAGTGGCCCACCCGCCTGGCCCGTCCGCCCAGCATCCACCTCCGCTACGACCACGTCACGGTCGACGGCCGGCCCGCCCCCGGGCTGGTGGTCATCACCGTGCTCTGGACGCTCAACAACTTCGACGCGCTGCGGGCCGCCGGCAGCGGCGTCTACTTCTACATCCCCAAGATGCAGACCCCCCGCGAGGCGCTCATCGTCGAGCGGCTGCTCTCCCGGATCGAGGAGCTCATCGGCGTCCCGGCGGGCACCATCAAGGTGAAGATGCTCTACGAGGAGGGCATGGCCGGCCGCTACCTCACCGCCATCGCCTGGACCTTCCGGCGCCGCCTGCTGGGCACCAACGTCGGCCGCTGGGACTACCTGGGCAGCCTCATCGAGATGTGGAAGGACGACCCCAGGGGCGTCTTCCCCGATCCCCAGTCGGTCGGGATGGCCACGCCGAACATGATCGCCTACCAGCGCTACAACGCGCTGCTCATGCTCATGGGCGGCCTGAAGGGCGGCGAGCTCACCAACGCCTCGCCCATCGGCGGCATGGCGGCGGTGATGATCTACCAGAAGGGCGATCCCTACGGCCGCTCCCGCTACAACCCGCTGGCGCTGCGCGCCATGGTGGTGGACAAGCTCCGGGAGCGGCTCCTCGGGCTGGTGTTCGTCCCGGAGGTCGCGGCGGCGGCGAGGCCGACGCTCGACGACATCCTGGCCGGCCGCGCCAGGGGCAGGCTCTACGACTGCTACCGCCAGAGCTGGGTGGCCAGCCCCGAGGTCGAGTACGTGGCGGCCGGCAACGGCCCGCTGCAGGCCAGGCTGGCCGACCTGCAGGCCCTCATCGACCGGCCGCTGGAGACGGTGGACGCCAACGGCAAGGCGGTGCCGACCATCGGCAGCGGGCTCTCGCCGGCCGAGCGCGAGCTGCTGCAGTCGCGCGGCGTCCTCGACGCCGCGGGGCGCATCACCCCGAGCCTGGTCACGCGGGAGTCACTCGACGCGCCCGAGAAGCTGCTCTCCGCGGAGCTGTGGGAGGCCATCTACCGGCCGCCCACCGGCGAGGTCACCATCGAGCACGTCCAGCACTCGTTCTACATGGCGGCCAACTACGGCTTCCAGATCCTCAACGGCAACTTCGCCGCCGCCATCGACGACTACGAGCTGAAGCTGCGCTTCATGAACGACCTCGCCACCTACCGCATCTACGTGTCGTGGCTCTGGTCGCTGGCCCACCACCAGGCCCCCATCACCCGGGACGGCCACCTGCTCCGGCAGGAGCTCACCGAGGACGGCGTGGTGCTGGGGAAGAAGGCCGAGCCGGTCAAGGCCGGGGCCCGCTTCGACCGCGCCCTCTTCGAGAAGGTCTTCGCCTACCACGACGAGTGGACGGCGGCCTTCTTCGCCGAGCAGGACCGGGGCGGCGCGCCGGGCCGCTTCGACCGCGCCAAGGCGCCGGTGATCATGGCGCTGCTCAAGCGGCAGCTGCTCTCGCCGCGCTACGTCCAGCACAGCGCCCGGGTGCTCTTCATCATCGGGCAGGCCCGGCCCGCCCTCCACGGGCAGATCCTGGAGGCCATCTTCGACCTGTCCCGGGAGGAGGTCGTCCGCCGCGTCCAGGCCGGGACCATGGACCGGGCGGCGCTCGAGGCCCACGACTACGCCCTGGACCTGGCGGGCGCGCCCTGAGGCGCCAGGCCCCGGCCGCTCACGTGGCCGGGGCCACGGCCTCCAGCACCGCCTCGAGCGCGGCCTCGTCGAGCCCGCCCCGCGCCACCACCTCCGGCGAGCCGGGCGGCTCGTAGTCGAGGCCCACCCCGGGCAGGAGCGGCGCCGCCCCGGCCCGGGCCGCCGCCCACAGCCCCTTGGCGTCGCGCCCCTCGCACTCGGCGGGCGGCGTCGCCACGTGGACCTCGACGAAGCGCGGCGCCAGGGCGCGGGCGCGCTGGCGGTGGGCGCGCCGGTGGGCGGTGGCGGCCACCAGCACCACCAGCCCCTGCGAGGCCAGCAGCGCGGCCAGGCGGGCCAGGGTCTCGTAGAAGGCATCGCGCTCGGCGGGCGCGTAGCCCGGCTCGGGGACCAGGGCCCGCCGGACCTCGTCGCCGTCCAGCAGCACCGCCGGGACGCCGGACGCCCGCAGCCGGGCCAGGGCCCGCCCGGCCAGGGTCGACTTGCCCGAGGAGGGCAGCCCGGTGAACCAGGCGACCACGCCGCTCACGCGAAGAGCTCCTCGGCCCAGGCCGGGTCGAAGGCGGGCGCGTCGAGGGCCCGCTCGGCCAGGCCGAGCAGCGCGTCGCGGCCGCCGGCCGAGAGGCCGGGGTAGAAGCGCGGGCAGGCCAGCACCAGCGCCCGCCACGCCAGGAACGGCGCCGCCACCTCGAGCAGCCCGACGTCACCGCTGGCCGCGAGGTAGCGCGACCAGGCCCGGCGCCACAGCGGGCCGAGCCCGCGCCAGGCTCCTGGCCGGTCCAGCGCGAAGAACGGGTAGTTGATGGTGAGCGCCACCAGGTCGTCGGCGGGATCGCCGAGCCCGCCGCGGCTCGAGTCGAGCAGCGTGAAGCCGGTCCCGGGGCCGAAGATGACGTTGAAGGGGTGGAAGTCGCCGTGGGTCCGCCTCAGCCGCGAGGCGCGCGGGCGCAGCCGCCAGCGCCACGCCAGGGCCCGGGACTCCAGCGCCTCGAGCCGCGCCGGGGAGGCCGCCGGCACGTCGTCGCCGTAGCCGTCGACGATGCCGAAGATCCCCTCGCCATGCCCCACCAGGTCGCGCACCGCGCGCCGCCAGGCCACCGGGGCATCGACCGGGGCGGCGTGGAGCCGGGCCAGCCAGTCGACCAGCGCGTCGCAGCGGGCCAGGTCGAGGTCGGCGGCGCCGCGCCCTGCCACCTCGCGCAGGTCGTCGGCGTAGGGGCGGCCCTCGGCGAACTCGGTGACCAGGTAGGGCTCGCCAGACCCGCGCAGCGAGATCGGGGCGCCGTCCGGGCCGATGGCGCCGACGTCGAGGGCGGCCACGTGGCCGGGGATCCGGCCGAAGCCGTCGTACGCCAGCACCAGCCCGTCGAAGCGGTCGGCGCGCCGGTCATGGCCGAAGGGGTTGGGGGCCATGGTGCGGAACACCAGGGCGCGGCGGCGGCCGCCCGGATCGACGACCGTGAGCCGGAGCGGCGCGCCATACCCCTCGGCCTTGCCGGTGGCCCCCGCGGACGCGGCGGCCGCGTCGGGCGAGAGCGGCTCCACCTTCTCGAGCCGGCCACCCGGCACCAGGGCCGCCGCCAGCCTGCCGAGCCCCTCGTCGAGCTGCGCCACGGCCCCGTCCCGTGCTCAGTACGGGCCGACGCGGGGCCTCTCGGCCGGCCGGGACTCCTGCGTCCGGCGCTTGTTCCTGAACTGGGCGTCGGTCTTGGTCCGGTTGGACGACTTGCGCGTCGAGAGGCGGGAGGGGCGCGCCCCGGGCGCGTCCTCCAGGACGTAGGCCGCGTGCTTGCCGGCGTGCTCCGACTCGTTGTGCGCCGCCGAGCGCTCGGCGCGGGTGATCCGTTCCGTCTTCTTGGCCTTCTTGGGCCCTGACCGCTCCAGCTCGTAGCGGAACCGCTCCGCCTTGGTCGCCATCTTGTCCTCCTGCAGCGGGTCGCCTTCCCCGCACTCCAAACCTGCGCCCCTCTTCGAGGCGGTGCAAGGCGACCGGACCCTCCCGGATGGGCAGCCACTCGCGGGTGCGCTGCCGGTGCCCGTCCGGCCCGGGCCTGCTCCTGCCCGAGCCGGGGCGCGGCCTCTCCAGGGTCAGGGCATCGCCGCCTGGACCCGCTGGAGGACCCGGGTCGGCCCGCCCAGCACGTCCGCGTCCTTCACCGGGACCCGCTTCTCACCCAGGGCCAGGCGAAGCACGAAGTCGTCGCCCTGGCGCTCCACGGGCCGGCTGCCGAACGGGCCGAGGTACTCGGCGTCGTCGACGAGGCCGTCCTGGTTCCGGTCGTACAGCCAGGCCGTGACGCCCTCGTCGTAGAAGTGGTCGCCGTCGAGGTCGACGGCGTTGAAGACGAAGACGTCGACGCGCCCATCGCGGTCGGTGTCGATCCAGTGGTAGTTCATCCAGTGCATCTTCGTGAAGGCCTTGTCGAAGAGCGGGCCGCCATTGAAGACGAGGTAGTCCACCTTCCCGTCGCCGTCGAGGTCGAGCAGGAAGCCGAAGTCCTGCGTGTCCTTGCCGAAGGCGAACTGCACGGGCGGGCCCTCGCTGCGGAATCGGGCCAGCTCGAGGCGCCCCGCGCCGTCCGGCAGGTCCACGGCCTTCACGACCTCTCGCCGCGCCCCACCGAGCGAGCCATAGAGGCCCTTCACCGCGTCGTCGACCGCCCCGTACACCGCGAGGCGCCGCTCCGCCCGGTAGGGGCCGAGGCCGGAGGTGGCCGCCCCCAGGTCGGGCACCGATCGGGCCCCGGCGCAGGCCATCAGGGCCAGCGAGGTCACCCCCACCGCGACGAGACCACGTGACCATCCGCGCCCGTGCGACGCATCCATGGCCGCCTCCCCTGCCTGGGCCGCTCGCCGTCCACTCGCCGGTGGCGCCGTCGGGGCCCGGATCGTCGATTAGCCTGTCGGTCAGCGTCGCGCAAGGCGTCGGGAGGAAGGCCCCCGGCCAGGGCCCTCTCCGCCGGCCACCGGCGCTGGTAGGCTGCCCAGATGTCCAAGCCCACCCTCGCCTACTTCGCCGCCCGCGGCCGCGCCGAGCTCATCCGCCTGGTCCTCGCCGAGGCCGGCGTCGACTACCAGGAGCATCCCGTCGGCCACGGGACGCCACCGCTCAACGGGCGCCCCACCGACTTCCAGGCGCTCAAGGCCACGCCCTGGCTCCCCTTCGGGGCCGTGCCGATCTGGGAGGAGCCGGACGGCTTCCTGCTGGCCCAGAGCGCCGCCATCGCCAGCCACCTGGCGCGCACCCACCAGCTGCTGGGGACGACGCCGCGCGAGGCGGCGCAGTGCGAGCAGATGATCGGCGCCTACGACGACGTGCGCGCCGAGCTGCGCAAGGTCGCCACCGTCGCGCCCGAGGGGCGGGCCGCGCAGCGCGCGCAGCTGGAGAAGGAGTTCCTGCCGCGCTGGTTCGGGTACTTCGACCGGCTGCTCCGGGCCAACCGCGGCGGCGCCGGCTGGGTGGTGGGCGACTCGTTCACCGTGGCCGACCTGGCGCTCTGGTATCTCGTCGAGTCGTGCCAGGACAACGGGTTCGGCGCCGCGGTGGCCGCCTACCCGGCGCTGGTCGCCCATGCCGAGCGCGTCGCAGGGCGCCCGCGCGTCGCCGAGTACCTGAGGTCGCCGAGGCGCCACCCCTTCGTGCCGCTACCGCGGTAGCCAGCGGTCCCGGCCCCGGCGCGTGTCGCGCAGGATCTCGCGCGCCGCGTTGTAGCCGCAGGCCCCCATGACGCCGCCGCCCGGGTGGGTGGCGGCGCCGCACAGGTAGAGCCCCGGCACCGGCGTCCGGTAGTCGGCGGCGCCGGGGAATGGGCGCATCGAGAAGAGCTGCGACAGGCCCATGGCCCCCTGGAAGATGTTGCCGCCGGTGAGCCCGAAGCGGCGCTCCAGGTCCAGCGGCGAGAGCACCTCGCGGTGGAGCACCGAGGCGCGGAAGCCGGGGGCGTGGCGCTCCAGCAGCTCGAGGCAGCGGTCGGCGAAGGGCTCCTTCACGTCGTCCCAGTGCCCCTCGGCGAGGTGGTAGGGGGCGTACTGGACGAAGATCGACATGAGGTGCCGCCCGGGCGGGGCCACCGTGGGATCGACCACCGAGGGGATGGTGGCCTCGAGGATGGGTTCGCGCGAGGGCCGGCCGGCCCGGGCGTCGTCGAAGGCCCGCTCCATGTACTCGAGCGACGGGCAGACGTGGATGGTGCCGCGGTGCTGCGGGCCGGCGGCGCCGGGACGGGCGGTGAAGTCGGGGAGCCGCGAGAGGGCCAGGTTGATCTTCAGCGAGGCGCTCGAGTAGTCGATGGCACGGACCGCCTCGACCACCTCGTCCGGCAGCTGGCGCGCCCCCACCAGGCCGAGCAGGGTGACGGTGGCGTCGGCGCACGAGGCCACCCGGCGCGCCGCCAGCTCGGTGCCGTCGGCCAGCACCACGCCGCAGGCGCGGCCGTCGCGCACCTCGATGCGGGCCACCCGGGCCCCGGTCCGGACCTCGGCGCCGTGGGCGCGGGCCGCCGACGCCAGCGCCTCGGGGAGCGAGCCCATGCCACCCTTCACGTAGCCCCAGACGCCGCGGGCCCCGTTGCACTCGCCCATGACGTGGTGGAAGAGGACGTAGGCGGTGCCGGGGGTCGAGGGCGAGGCGAAGGCGCCGATGATGGCGTCGGTGGCCAGCGTGGCCTTGAGCTGGTCCGACTCGAACCAGCGATCCAGGATGGTCCGCGCCGGTGCGGTGAGGATCTCCACGGCGCGCGGGCCGTCGGCGCCCAGCCGGCGGAAGCGGAGCGCGGTCCGGCCCAGCCGCACCAGGTCGCCGAGGCGGCGGGAGAACGGGTCCGGCGGCGTCTCCAGCAGCGTCGGCTCGATGGCGCCGGCGATGCGGAGCAGCATGGCCTCGTAGGCGGGGAGCCGCTCGGCGTCGCGCGCCGAGAAGCTCGCCACCTCGCGCCGGTTGAGGGCCGGATCCGGGCCCATGAGCAGCGAGCGGCCGTCGGGGAAGGGGGTGAAGGAGGAGGGATCCCGCGGCAGCACCTGGTAGCCGTGGCGCGCCAGCTCGAGGTCGCGGACGATCTCGGGGCGGAACAGGCTCACCACGTAGGCGGCGGTGGAGACCCGGTAGCCCGGCCAGGTGGTCTCGGTGGTGCAGGCCCCGCCCACCCGGTCGAGCGCCTCGAGGACCAGCACCTTCTGGCCGGCCCGGGCCAGGTAGGCGGCGGTGACCAGGCCGTTGTGGCCGGCCCCGACGACGATGACGTCCCAGTGGGTGGCCATCGCGGCACCTTGGCGCCGGGGCGCGCCGGAGGCCATGTCCCGGGTGGGGCGTGGGCCGGCGGCGAGGGCTACGGCAGGTCGTCGCCGAGCAGGTCCGGCCCGGCGGCGGCGATGGCGCGCCGCAGGGCGGGGAGGCGCCAGTGGTAGGCGAGGCTGGCGAGCAGCACCACGCTCGCCATGCCCGAGAGGGTGGCGGCCACGCCGATCCGGTGGGCGAGGAGGCCGGCCAGGAGCGCGCCGAAGGGGGCCACGCCCACGAAGAGCGTCGAGAACAGCCCCATCACCCGGCCGCGGAGCTCCCGTGGCGCCAGCCCCTGCAGCAGGGTCATGGTGCCGGCCATCTGCGTCACGAAGCCGAGCCCGGTGACGAGGAGCGCGGCCAGCGAGAGCGGCGTGGAGCGGGACAGGCCGAGCACGACCACGCCCACGGCGAGGAGCGTGGCGCCGACGCCGATGCGGCGAGCCAGCCCGCCGAGCCCGCCGCGCCGCAGCAGCAGCACGGTGGCGCCGGCGAAGGCCCCCACGCCCGCCAGCGCCTGGAGCCACCCGAAGAGCGTGGCGCCGCCATGAAGCACCTCGCTCGCCACCACCGGCAGGAGCGTGACGTAGGGCATGGCGAGGAGGCTGGAGCAGGCGAGCAGGAGGAGGAGCGCCCGGACGTGGGGCGTCGCCCAGGCGTAGCGGAGCCCCTCGCGCAGGTGGGCGCGGTGCCCGCCGGGCGGGGTGGCCGCCTGCGGGGGCACCTTCATGACGAGGAGCGCGTAGAAGGTGCCGAGGAAGGAGAGCGCATTGAGCGCGAAGCACCAGCCCTCCCCCACCGTGGCCACCGCCCAGCCCGCCAGCGCCGGGCCGACGGCCCGGCCGGCGTTGACGATCGACGAGTTGAGGGCGATGGCGTTGGGCATGTGCTCGCCGGCCACGTCGGCGAGGAGCGCCTGGCGCGCCGGGATCTCGAAGGCGTAGGTGAGCCCCAGCATGGTGGCCAGCACCACCACGTGCCACGGCTGCACCGCGCCGAGGAGCGTCACCACGGCCAGCAGCGTGGCCTGGACGATGGCGTTGGCCTGGGTGGCGAGCACCAGCCGCCGGCGCGGGTAGCGGTCGGCCAGCGAGCCGGCCCAGATCCCGAGCAGCGAGACCGGCAGCTGGCCCAGGAAGCCGACCAGCCCGAGCAGCTGCGACGAGTGGGTCAGGCGCCAGATGAGCCAGCCCTGGGCGACCGACTGCATCCAGGTGCCGGCCAGCGAGATGGTCTGGCCGGCGAAGAAGAGCCGGAGCGACGGGTTCTCGAGCGAGCGGAGTGGTCCGGGCCAGCGCACCGGCGCACTCTACGCCGGTCCGCGATGGGAGGCCCCGGCGGCGAGACGCCTGGCGTTCCGGCGCCGACGCCGCGTCCCTACCCCTTCCCCAGCGGCTTCCCGCTCCGGCACCACTCGCTGAACGAGCCGACGTACAGGGACGCCCCGGGGAGCCCCGCCAGCTCCAGCGCCAGCAGCGTGTGGCACGCCGAGACGCCGGAGCCGCAGTGGACGGCGAGCCGCTCCACCGGCGTGCCGCCGAGCAGGTCGAGGTAGAGCCGCCGCAGCTCGGCCGGAGGCTTGAAGCGGCCGGCGGCGTCCAGGTTCTCCGAGTACGGCAGGTTCACGGTGCCCGGGATCCGGCCGGCCACCGGATCGAACGGCTCCACCTCGCCGCGCCAGCAATCCCGGCTCCGGACGTCGAGCACCTTCCATCCCGGATCCGGGAGCAGCCGCTCCACGGCGGCCAGGTCGACGACGGGTCGGCGCCACTCGTCACAGGGGTAGGGCGGCCGCGGTGCGGGCGCGGGCGGCGCCTCGCCGGTCAGCGCCAGGCCGGCGGCCTGGGCCGCCTGCAGCCCGCCGTCCAGCACGGCGACGCGCTCGTGGCCCACCGCCCGGAGCATCCACCAGAGGCGGCAGGCGGCGTGCCCGCCGAAGGCGGCGTCGTAGGCCACCACCCTGGTGTCGGGGCCGATGCCCCACGCGCCCAGCTGACGGGCCCAGGTCGCCACCGCCGGCAGCGGGTGGCGGCCGCCGTGGGCCGGGTCGAAGCCCGGCTCGGAGGCGGTGCTGAGGTGCCGCTCGGGGTCGGCGTGGAGGGCGCCCACCAGGTGCCCGGCGGCGTAGGCCTCGGCCCCGGGACGGGCGTCGAGCAGGCGGATGCCGCCGGCGTCGGCGGCCAGCGCCTCGGCGGAGATGAGCGGGCCGCTCACTTCATCTGGAGCTGCTTGGCGAGCTCGGCGGCCTTCTTGGCCAGCGGCCCGGCGTCGGCCGTCGCGCCGGCCAGGTCCGTCTCGGCACGCGCCTTCAGCTTCGCCCAGCCATCCTCCAGCGCGGCGAGGCTGGTCTTGGCGTGGCCGAGGGTGGTCTTGGTGATCCCCTTGGGGAGCTTCTTGGCCTTGGCCAGCGAGGCCAGGCGCGCCTTGATGGCGGTGAGCTGGCCGGGCAGCGCGGCCGTGGCGTCGGCGAAGGCCTTCTGCGCCGCGGCCAGGGCCTGGGCCGCCTCCTCCTTCTTGGCCTGGGCAAAGGCCACCGCCTCCTTCACCTTGGCCGGGATCTCGCCGGCCGCGGCCAGCGCCGCCTTGTAGTCCTGCTTGGCGGCCAGCGACTTGGCGCTCGAGAGGGCGTCCTTGGCCGCCTGCACCTGGGCCGGCGCCAGCTTCGACACCTCCTCGGTGATGGTGGCGACGGCGGCCTCCCCGGCCTTCAGGGCCGCCTCGGCAGGCGCCTTGGCGGCGTCGGTGCAGGCGGCGAGCAGCAGGATGGGGGCGAGGGTCAGCGCCAGCGTGGTGTTCCTGGTCATCGTCGGGTCTCCGGGGTCGGGCCGCGCACCGCGGCGCGGCGGTCACCCACCTTCTCGCAGCCCACGCCGCCGCCGTCAACCCGGACCAGCCCTCCGCCGCGCCCGGGGCGCCGAGGTGCGGGCGGATGGCGAGCGGCAGGCGAGGCTCCCGGCTGCAGGCGAGACGATCCCGATCCGCCGCGGCGGCCGACCCTCCGGGCCTGGCGTGAAGCCAGGGTGGCTCAAGGCGCGCGGCAACCGAGCCTTTGGCAGAGCGCCCGGGCCTCGCGGACCAGCACGTGCTCTTCGTCCGCGTCGTGCCACCGGTGGAGCAGCGCCTCCAGGCCGGCGCGCGCCTCCGCGCGGCGGCCCAGCCTTTCCCGGCAACGGCCGGCGAGCAGCTCGGCGCGGGCCGACTCGGCCAGCCAGCCGGCCTCCTCCCTCCCGAACAGCACCACGCCCTCGATCTCGGCGAAGGCCTCGAGCGCCTCCTCGTCGTAGCCCAGCTCCGCGGCGAGCTCGCCGTGGACCAGGGACACCCAGCCGCGCCCTCGACGATCGGCGGCGCGGAGGATGCGGAGCGCCGAGAGGGAGTCACCCTCGTGCCAGGCCAGCAGCGCGCCGGTGAGCGCGGCTCCGGCGCTTCCCGGGACCATGTGGCTCGCCAGGCTCCTGAGCCCGTCCGCCGCGCCGATGCGGAAGAGGGCCACCGCCTCGGCCGGGCTCCAGAGCCGGACACGGCCTGCCTCCTCTCGCGCCAGGGCGTCCTCGCCGGCGGCGGCCAGCAGCGCCGTGCGGAAGGCGGCGCGTCGCTCGGGGTGGATCCAGGGCGCCCGCCACCCCTCGTCGAAGGCCTTCAGCCCGGCACGGAAGCGCCCCATGGCGGTGAGCCCGAGCGCCTCCATCGAGGGGGCGAGCGCGCGAATGCCCGGCAGGGTGGACATCCTGGCGGAGGTGACCTCCCGACGGTGTGCCTCGACCTCGCCCTGGACCGCCAGCGCGGTGCTGAGCAGGAGCCTGGTGCGAAGGTCGTCCGGCTCCGCCGCGAGCGCCCGGCGCGCCGCCGCGACGCCGTCCTCGCGCTGGCCGAGCTGGAACTGGACCGCCGCCAGCCCGGCGTCGGCTTCCGCGGCGGTGATCCCGGCGCCCTTCACGGCCGCCCGGGCCTCGGGGCCTCGCCGGAGCCCCACCAGCGTCTCTGCCAGGCTGGCACGCATCCAGGCCGACCCGGGCTGGAGCTCGACGGCCCGGCCGAACTGCGCCGCGGCGGCCTCCTCGTCCCCGGCGTGTCCCGCCAGCACCCCCGCGAAGAAGGCCACCTCGGGGTCGTCGGGGAAGCGCGCGGCGACCGGCTGGGCGAGCGACCAGGCCTCGTCGACCCGGCCGTCATGGAGGGCGGCGAAGGCGCGGATGAGGTCCCGCTCGCGGGGCGCCGCGCGGTCGAGGTGCCGGGCCGCGATCTTGATCCGGTCGAAGTCCATCAGGGCCCACTGGTAGCCCTGGTAGGCCAGCTGGAACTGCGCCGGGGCCATGGCCGGGTCGAGCTCGACGGCACGCAGGTAGAACTGGATGGCCTCGGCCTGCTGAAAGGACGCGGCGAGCCGACGTCCCCGGTCATAGAGCGCCCAGGCGTCGAGGCGCGCCGCCATCGCGGCCGCCACGCCGGCCTCCCCGCGCAGGGAGGCCTCATCCTCGCCGAGCGCGGCTCGTGCCCGCCGAGCCAGCCGGTCGACGGCGGCCGGGACACCCTCGCGGTGGGGCATGGGCTCCCGGGCCAGGAAGGACTCCTCGTCCCGCTCCAGGTCCAGCACCTGGAGTCCCACCGTGAAGTTGGCCCCCTCGCCGCCCACCAGCGGGACGAAGAGCGTCCGGACCCCGGCCGCAGCGAGCGCGAGGCGCGCGGGCGCCGTCTCGGCCCCCACGTCCGCCGGCAGCCCCGCGGCGCGAAGGAGCTCCCGCAGCCGGACCCGCGGCAGGAGGCGCAGGCGCGGCGACGACTCCAGGGCCGACGTCACGAGGCCGGTGATCCCGAGCGCCTCCGGGGCCCCGCCCTCGTCGACCGCCTCCGCCACGGCCGCCAGGTGCCGGGCGGGTGCGCCGGGGTGGCCCCGGGTGAGCCCGACCGCCAGGAGCGCCCCGAGGAGCACCGCGAGGGTGGCCAGCGCGCCGGCCCGCCGCAGCGTGCGCCGGCGGGCGTGCCGCCTCTCGATGACGCGCAAGTCGTCGAGCAGCGCCTGACCGTCCGGAGGACGCTGGGCCGGGGCTGCCGCCAGGCAGCGGGTCACCAGGGCCGTGAAGCGGCGAGGCCAGCCGAGCGGGAACACCAGGGGGGGCGGCCCCTCGCCGTCGCCGGCCGTGGCCGCCACCTCCGGTGGCCGGTGGCACGTGGCCAGCTCGTAGAGGACCGCCCCGGAGGCGAAGACGTCGGCCGACCCGTCCAGCGGCTGGCCGGCCCACTGCTCGGGAGGCGCGTAGCCCGGGGTTCCGCTGGGTCGGCCCGCCTCCCGTCCGAGGAGATGGGCGAGTCCGAAGTCGAGGACCTTGACGCGCCCGTCCTCGGTGATGAAGACGTTCCCCGGCTTGAGGTCGCGGTGCAGCACGCCCCGGGCGTGGGCGTGGGCGAGCGCCTCCGCGAGCGCGATCCCGATGCGGATGCCCTCGGCCACCGGGACGGGTCCCCGGGCGAGCCGGCGGGCCAGGGTCTCTCCGTGCAGCAGCTCCATCACCAGGAACGGGCCGTGCTCGCTCCGGCCCGCATCGAAGAGCGTGACGATGTGCGGATGCTCGAGGCGCGCCGTGTTCTCGGCCTCCTGCCGAAGGTCCTCGTCGAGCTGGGCGCCGCGATCGAGGCCGGGGCGGATGAGCTTCAAGGCGACGTGCCGGCCCAGCTCGCCATCGACGGCCTCGTAGACCGCGCCGAACCCGCCGCGCCCGATCTCGCGAACCACCTCGAAGCGCCCCACCCGCGTCCCGGGGTTGAGGCCGGGCGCGTCGCTGGAGGGCAGGCCCCCGCTCGGAGCATGGGCGATGGCCTCGAGCAGGCGGGTGAGGGCACCGTTCCCCGGCCCCCGGGGAGGCTCCGGCACGTCGCCAATCGGCGCATCCTCCGCCACGTGGGCCTCCGGATCCCGAGCTCGAAGCAGGACCGTGGCATGCGCCGATGGCCGCTCGCAAGCCTGATCCGGGGAGCCCTCCGGGCGGGAGTGCCGCCGATGAGGGTGGCCACGGCAGGGCTTCCGGAGCGACCTCGCCCTCCCCCTCCCCATCGGCTACAACCTCGCCCGTGCAGCCGCTCCCCATCGACCCGCTCCTGCCCGAGATCGTGGCCGCGCTCCGCGCCGGCGGGGCGCTGGTCATCGAGGCGCCCCCCGGCGCCGGCAAGACCACGCGGGTCCCGGCGGCGATCCACGCCGCCGGCCTGGTGAAGGGCGAGGTGGTGGTGCTGGAGCCGCGGCGGCTGGCCGCCCGGCTGGCGGCGCGCCGGGTGGCCGAGGAGCTGGGCGAGCGGGCCGGCGAGACGGTGGGCTACCAGGTCCGCTTCGAGGACGTCTCCTCGCCGCGCACCCGCATCCGCTTCGTCACCGAGGGGCTGCTGCTGCGCCGCCTCCTCTCCGAGCCCACCCTCCCCGGCGTCGGCGCCGTGCTGCTCGACGAGTTCCACGAGCGCCACCTGCACGGCGACCTGGCGCTGGCCCTGCTGCGCCGGCTGCAGCGGACCCGCCGCCCCGAGCTGAGGCTGGTGGCCATGTCGGCCACGCTCGACGCCGCGCCGGTGGCCGCCTTCCTCGGCGCCCCCACCCTGCGCTCCGAGGGGCGCCGCTTCGAGGTGGCCGTCGAGTACCTGACGCCCGAGGAGGCCGCCCGCACCGGCGACCGGCTCGAGGACCGCGTCTCCCGGGCGGTCCGGCGCCTGCTGCGCGAGGAGCCGGATGGCCACCTGCTGGTCTTCCTGCCGGGCGGCGCCGAGATCCGCTGGTGCGCCCAGCGCCTGGCCGGCCTCGCCGACGCCGGCGTCGACGTGCTGCCGCTCCACGGCGACCTCAAGCCGGAGGAGCAGGATCGGGCGGTGCGCCCCTCCTCCCGTCGCAAGGTGATCCTCTCCACCAACGTGGCCGAGACCTCGGTCACCATCGACGGCGTGGTGGCGGTGGTCGACTCCGGCCTGGCCCGCATCGCCTCCCACTCGCCCTGGTCGGGGCTGCCGACGCTGGAGGTCCGCAAGGTCTCGCGCGCCTCGGCGGCGCAGCGGGCCGGCCGGGCCGGGCGCACCCGCGCCGGCCGGGCGGTCCGGCTCTACACCCGCCACGACCACGACGCCCGGCCCGCCTACGAGACGCCCGAGGTGGAGCGCGAGGACCTCTCCGAGCCGTTCCTGGCCCTGGCCGGCCTCGGGGTGCTGGCCGACCCGGGCGGCTTCGAGTGGTTCGAGCCACCACCGGCCCCGGCCGCCGAGGCGGCCCGCGTCCTGCTGCAGCGGCTGGGGGCCATCGCGGCGCCCGGCACCATCACGCCGCTCGGCCGCCGGTTGCTGGCCCTGCCCGCCCACCCGCGGCTGGCCCGCCTGGCGGTCGAGGCGGCCGACCGCGGCGCGGCCGACGGCGGCGCGCTGCTGGCGGCGCTGCTCTCGGAGCGCGACCTGCGCGATCGACGCGGCCTCGACGGCGCGGCGCTGCCGCCCACCGGGCCCTCCGACCTGCTCGAGCTGGCCGGCGTCTTCGAGGAGGCGGCCCGCGCCCGCTTCGACCCCGACCGCTGCCGCCGGCTGGGCGTGAACGCCGGCGCGGCCCAGGCGGTGGAGCGCGGGCGGCGGCAGCTGCGGGGGGCCATCCAGGTCCCGGTGGGCGTCCGTCCCGTGGCCGGCCAGGCCGCCGAGCAGCCCCTGCTGATGGCCACGCTGGCCGCCTACCCCGACCGCGTGGCGCGGCGGCGCGCCCCCGGTTCCGACGAGGTGGTCCTCACCGGCGGCGGCAGCGCCCGGCTCGAGCCGGTGTCGGTGGTCCGCGAGGCCGAGCTGCTGGTGGCCATCGACGCCGAGGAGCGGCGCGGCGACCGGCCCCGGCCGGGCCTGTCGCGCGCCGAGGCCCGGGTCCGCCTCGCCTCGGCCGTGACCCAGGAGATGCTGCTCGATCTCTTCCCCGGCGCCCTCCGCTACGACACCACCGTCGGCTGGAACGGCGCGGCGGAGCGGGTCGAGGCGACCGAGCGGCTCCGCTACGAGGACCTGGTCCTGGAGGAGTCCCGCGCCACGCAGCCCGACCCCGACCAGGTGGCGACCCGGCTGTCCGAGGAGGCGCTGGCGCGCGGCGCCCGCGCCTTCGCCCCCGAGGGGGCCCTCGACCAGCTCATGGCCCGGCTCGCGCTGGTGGCGCGCTTCGCCCCCGCCCTGGGCGCCACGCCCCCGGACGAGGCGGCGCTGCGCCAGGCCCTGGTGGCCAGCTGCCAGGGGCGGCGCAGCTTCGCGGAGCTGCGGGAGGCCGACCTGCCCGGCGCCCTGCTCGACCTCCAGCCCGGTCCGGTCCGGGCGGCGCTGGCCAGGCTGGCTCCGGAGAAGGTGACCCTGCCGGGCGGCCGCGCCGTCCGCGTCCACTACGAGGCGGGCCAGCCGCCCTGGATCGAGAGCCGGCTGCAGGACTTCTTCTCCATGGCCACGGGGCCGGCGGTGGCCAACGGCGCCGTCCCGCTCACCCTCCACCTGCTCGCCCCCAACCAGCGCGCCGTGCAGGTGACCAGCGACCTCTCCGGCTTCTGGGAACGCCACTACCCGGCCCTGCGGCGCGAGCTGTCGCGCCGCTACCCCCGCCACTCGTGGCCCGAGGACCCGCGCACGGCCCCGCCGCCCCCGCCGCTGCCGCCGCGCCAGCGGCGCTGACGGCGCGGACGGCGCCCCTCGCCCGGACCCGTCCCTGCCCCGCGGGCGCGGGACGCGCATTTTCCCGGTCCGCTTCGTTGACTCCGTTCCGACCGGCGCGTACACAGGCCGAGGCTCGTCCGACACGAGCGCGGCGCGCCGAGCGGCGGCCACCGACGGAGGTCCGGCATGGCCGAGACGGCACCCCAGGGAGAGTCCGCCGCCGACCCCCGCTTCCGCTTCCTCTCCTCGATCATCGGCCGCCCGGTGCGCGGCCCGGACGGCGCGCGGCTCGGCACCCTGGCCGACCTGGTGGTGGCCACCGGCGAGCCGTACCCGCCGGTCGAGAGCCTGGTCCTCAAGGGCAAGGCCGGCCGGCGGCAGTACCCGTGGAGCGCGGTGGAGCGGCTCGACGACCGGGGCCTCACGCTCAAGGCCGGTGCGGTGGCCTCCGCGCCGCCCGCGCAGCCCCTCTCCGACCGCATCCCGCTGGTCGAGGAGATCCTCGACAAGCAGATCGTCGACGTCCACGACGCCAAGCTGGTCCGGGTCAACGACCTCCACTTCCTGGAGCTGAAGGGGCAGCTGCGGGTCGCCCACGTCGACGTCGGCCTGAGGGGCCTGATCCGCCGCATGGGCTGGGAGCCGGCGGTCGACCGGGTGCTGCGGGCGGTCCGCCCGGGCGCCCCCTACCTCAAGGCGGACCAGCTGGTCTCCTGGAAGCTGGTCCAGCCGCTCGACCAGTCGGCCGGCAAGGTCCGCCTGGAGGTGGCGCAGCGGCTGCTGGCGACGCTCCACCCGGCCGACCTCGCCGAGATCATGGAGGACCTGGGGCGCGACCAGCGCACCGTGCTGCTGCAGCGGCTCGACGTCGAGACCGCGGCCGACGCCCTGGAGGAGGCCAGCCCCGAGCTGGCGGCCCAGCTGCTGGAGGAGGTCCCGCCGGAGCAGGCGGCCGACATCCTCGAGGAGATGGCGCCCGACGAGGCGGCCGACGTCCTCTCCGACCTGCCGGGCGAGACCCGCGACGAGGTGCTGGCCGCCATGGAGCGGCCCGAGGCGCGCGAGGTCGAGGCCCTGCTCGCCTACCCCGGGGACACGGCCGGCGGCCTGATGACGCCGGACCGGATCCAGCTGTCGCCGGAGCGGACGGTCGCCGACGCCATCGCCGAGCTGCGACGGCGCGACGAGGAGCTGCCGCTGGTCTACGAGATCTTCGTCGCCGACGCCGAGGGCCGGCTGCTGGGGATCTGCACGCTGCGTGACCTGGTGCTCAGGGAGCCGTCCACCCGGCTCGGCGCCATCATGCGCGACGCGCCGGCCACGCTGGGCGTCCACGACCGGCTGCGCGAGGTGGCCGGGGCCGCCGCCAAGTACAACCTGGTCTCGGTGGCGGTGGTGGACGAGTCCGGCGTGCTGCAGGGCATGGTGACCGTCGACGACATCCTCGGCGAGGTGGTCGATGGCCGCTGAGGGCGCCGCCGAGCAGCGCCGCCTGCCGTTCGGCCGGCGGGTGATGCTCTTCCTGGCCGTGCTGGGGCCCGGCCTGATCACCGCCAGCGTGGACAACGACGCCGGCGGCATCACCACCTACTCGGTCGCCGGCGCCAGCTGGGGCTACGACCTGCTCTGGACCCTCATCCCCATCACCATCGCCCTGATCGTGGTGCAGGAGATGAGCGCCCGCATGGGCGTGGTCACCGGCAAGGGGCTCTCCGACCTGATCCGCGAGAACTTCGGCGTCCGGATCACCTTCTGGATGTCGATCGCCCTGATCGTCGCCAACCTCGGCAACGTCATCGCCGAGTTCGCCGGGGTGGCCGCCAGCCTGCAGATCTTCGGCGTGCCCATCTGGCTCTCGGTCCCGGCCTCGGCGCTGGCGGTCTGGCTGCTGGTGCTGAAGGGGACCTACCGCTCGGTGGAGAAGTTCTTCCTGGTGGCGTCGATCTTCTACGTCGCCTACCCCATCACCCTGTTCTTCGCCAAGCCGGACTGGGGGACCATCGGCACCGCGCTGGTGGTGCCGCGCCTCCACACCGACGGCGTGTACATCGCCATGCTCATCGGCATGGTGGGCACCACCATCGCCCCCTGGATGCAGTTCTACCTGCAGGCGGCGGTGGTGGAGAAGGGCATCAAGCCGGAGCAGTACGGACTGTCGCGGCTCGACGTGATCGCCGGCTGCGTGGTCACCGACGTGGTGGCCTTCGCCATCGTGGTGGCCTGCGCCGCCACCCTCCACGCCGCCGGGGTCCAGGTGGAGTCGGCCGGGCAGGCCGCCATGGCGCTGGAGCCGCTGGCCGGCCGGTACGCCTCCTGGCTCTTCGCCTTCGGCCTCTTCAACGCCAGCTTCTTCGCGGCCGCCATCCTGCCGCTCTCCACCGCCTACTACGTCTGCGAGGCCTTCGGCTGGGAGTCGGGCGTGGACCGGAAGTACGGCGAGGCCCGGCAGTTCTACTGGCTCTACACCTCGATCCTGGTGATCGGCGCGGCGGTGGTGCTCTGGCCGAAGCTGCCGCTGGTGCCCATCATGCTGGTGTCCCAGGTCCTCAACGGCATGCTCCTGCCCTTCATCCTGGTCTTCATGCTCATCCTCATCAACAAGGAGAAGCTGATGGGGGCGTGGCGGAACGGCCGCTGGTTCAACGGCGTGGCCTGGACCCTCACCGGGGTGATGGTGGTGCTGACCGCCTGGCTGGTGATCATCAGCGTCCGCGACCTGCTGGCGTGACGGGCCGCCCCGGCGCCGCCGCTACACCTCGAGCAGCAGCCGCTCGGGATCCTCGAGGCACTCCTTCACGCGCACCAGGAACCCGACCGCCTCCCGGCCGTCGATGAGCCGGTGGTCGTAGGAGAGCGCCGTGTACATCATGGGCCGCACCACCACCTGGCCGTCCTCGGTGGCGACCGGGCGCTTCTGGATCTTGTGGAGGCCGAGCACGCCGGACTGCGGGGCGTTGAGGATGGGCGTGGAGAGGAGCGAGCCGTAGACGCCGCCGTTGGAGATGGTGAAGGTGCCCCCGGCCAGGTCGTCCATGGTGATGCGGTTGTCGCGGGCCTTCCTGGCCAGCTCGGCGATGGTGGCCTCCACCTCGGCGAAGGTGAGCCGGTCGGCGTCCCGCACCACCGGCACCACCAGCCCCTTGCCGCCCCCCACCGCCACGCCGATGTCGTAGTGGTCCTTGTAGAGGATGGCGTCGCCGCGCACCTCGGCGTTGACCGCCGGGAAGGCGCGCAGCCCGTCGATGGCGGCCTTCACGAAGAAGGACATGAAGCCGAGCTTCACGCCGTGCTTCTCCAGGAAGGCCGGGCCGAGCCGCTCGCGCAGGGCCAGCACCCGCGTGAGGTCGAGCTCGTTGAAGGTGGTGAGGATGGCGGCGCTGTTCTGCGCCTCGAGCAGCCGTCGCGCCACGGTGCGGCGCAGGGGCGACATGGGGACCAGCCGCTCCCGCTCGCCCGCCGGCGCAGGCGGCGCGGCGGCCGGGGCGGCCAGCGCCCGCGCCACGTCCTCGCGCCGGACGGTGGGGCCGGCGGCCAGGGCGCCGGCGTCGAGGCCGTGCTCGGCCATGAGGCGGCGGACCGAGGGTGGGGCACGGACCGGGCCGGGGGCGGCCGGTGCAGGCGCGGGCGCCGCCGCCGGTAGCCGGTGCCGGTGCGGACGCGGGAGCCGCGGCCGGCGCGGGGGGCGCGGACCGGGCCGGGGGCGGAGCCGCCCGGGCGGGCGGGACCGGAGCCGGCGCCGAGGCCGCCGCCCCCTCCTCGACCTCCCCAATCACCTCGCCCACGGCCACGGTCTCGCCGGTCCGGCGCAGGATCCTGCGGAGCACGCCAGCGGCCGGCGCCGGCACCGCCAGCGTCGCCTTCTCGCTCTCCACCTCGACGAGCGGCTCGTCGGCGGCCACCGCCTCGCCCTCGCCCCTGAGCCACGGCCCGATGGTGGCCTGCGTGACCGACTCGCCGAGCGACGGCACCTTGAGCTGGATGGTCATGGCTTCTCTCCCGATGGGCGTGCGTGGGCGGCGGTCCCGGTGGGCCCGTCCAGCGCCTCGCGGACGAGCTGGTCCTGCTCGAGGTCGTGGCGGGTGTGCGATCCGACCGCCGGGCTGGCCGAGGCCGGCCGCGCCACCACCGAGAGGGTGCGGCCGCGGGGCAGCAGGGGCACGAGCCGGCGCTCGAGGTAGGCCGCCGCTCCCATGTTGACCGGCTCCTCCTGGGCCCAGACCACCTCGGCGGCGCCCGGGTAGCGGGCCAGCTCGGCCTCGATGAGCGCCGCCGGCAGCGGGTAGAGCTCCTCGATCCGGACCAGCGCCACGTGGGCCAGCGCGCCCGCGTCACGGGCCGCGGCCAGGTCGTAGTAGAGCTTGCCGGTGCAGAAGACCAGGCGCTCGACGTGGGCCGGATCCGGCGCCGCCGGATCGGCCAGCAGCGGCTCGAACCGCCCCCCGCTCAGCTCGCCGATGGGCGACACCGCCGCCGGGTGGCGCAGCAGGCTCTTCGGCGACATCACCACCAGCGGCTTGCGGACCGTCGAGGCCAGCTGCCGCCGCAGGGCGTGGAAGACCTGGGCCGGGGTGGTCAGGTTGACCACGCGCCAGTTGTCGTTGACCGAGAGCTCCAGGAAGCGCTCCAGCCTCGCCGAGGAGTGCTCCGGCCCCTGCCCCTCCATGCCGTGCGGGAGCAGCAGCACCAGCCCGGAGAGCCGGTTCCACTTCTCCTCGCCGGGGGCCAGGAACTGGTCGAGGATCACCTGGGCGCAGTTCACGAAGTCGCCGAACTGGGCCTCCCAGATGCACAGCGCGTCGGGCATCTCCAGGCTGTAGCCGTACTCGAAGCCCAGCGCGGCCGCCTCGGAGAGCAGGCTGTCGCGCACCTCGAAGACCCCCTGCCCCTCGCGCAGGTGCTGGAGCGGCGAGTAGGAGGCGCCGGTCTCCCGGTCGGCCAGCACCGCGTGGCGGTGGCTGAAGGTGCCGCGCCGGACGTCCTGGCCGGCCAGCCGGACGCGCCGCCCCTCCCAGCAGAGCGTCCCGAAGGCCAGCGCCTCGGCCATGCCCCAGTCGAGCGGCCGGGCGCCGCGGGCCATCTCGGCCCGCTGATCCAGCAGCTTCCGGGCCTTGGGATGGATGGCGAACCCGGGCGGCACCTCGGCGAGCGCCGCGCCCACCCGCTCCAGCCGCTCTGCGGCCACCGCCGTGACCGGCTGCTCGGCCGGGATGGGCCCGCCCTGGAACCCCTTCCAGAAGCCGCTGGTGGGCTGGGCCCCGACGCGCACCGCCAGCCGGGCCGAGTCCTGGTAGGCCTCGTCCAGCGTGGCCCGGTACCCGCGCGCCATGGCCTCCACCTGCCCGTGGGCGATGACCCCCTCGGCCACCAGCCGCTCGGCCAGCAGGGCCCGCAGGGTGGGGCGCCGGGCGATGGCCCGGTACATCACCGGCTGCGTGAAGGCCGGCTCGTCGCCCTCGTTGTGCCCGTGGCGCCGGTAGGCCCAGAGGTCGATGACCACGTCCTTGTGGAAGCGCTGGCGGAAGTCGACGGCCAGCAGCACCGCCTGCGCCACCGCCTCCAGGTCCTCGCCGTTGACGTGGAGGATGGGGACCTGGAGCATGCGGGCCACGCCGGTGGCGTAGGTGCTGGAGCGGGCGTCGCGGGGGGCGGTGGTGAAGCCGACCTGGTTGTTGACGATGACGTGGATGGTGCCGCCGACGTGGTAGGCCTCCAGCTCCGACATCTGGAGCGCCTCGGCCACGATCCCCTGACCGGCGAAGGCGGCGTCGCCGTGGATCAGCACCGGCACGGTGCGGCCGCGCTCGCCGTCGCGGAACCGATCCTGCTTGGCGCGGACCCGCCCCTGCACCACGGTGTTGATCCACTCGAGGTGGCTGGGGTTGAAGGACAGCGAGAGGTGGACCAGCACGCCGTCGGGGGTCTCGCGGTCGGTGGAGTGGCCGAGGTGGTACTTCACGTCGCCGCCCGAGGCGTTGACGATGGCGGTGTCGCGGAACTCGGCGAAGATCTCGGCCACCGGCTTGCCGATCACGTTGGCCAGCACGTTGAGCCGGCCGCGGTGGGCCATGCCGAAGAGCAGGTTGCGCACGCCGTGGCCGATGGCCCGGTCCACCAGCAGCTCCAGCAGCGGCAGCAGCCCCTCGGCCCCCTCCAGCGAGAACCGCTTGGCCCCGAGGAAGCGGGCGCCGAGGAACTGCTCCAGCGCCTCGGCCCGCACCACCTCGTGCAGCAGCCGCCGCTTCACCTCCGGCGCCAGGGTCAGCCGGTTGGCGGTCCGCTCCATCTTCTCCTCGAGCCAGCGGCGCAGCTCCGGCTCCTGCAGGTGGAGCAGCTCGACGCCCAGGGAGCGGCAGTAGGTCTCCTCGAGCCGGGCCACGTGGTCGCGCAGGGGGCGGTCGGCGCCGTCGGCCCCCCGGACCGGGCGGTCGAGGTCGGCGGGGCCCAGGCCGAACCGGTCGAGGGCGATGGGCTCGCCCGGCTTCAGGAGCTCGAGCGGATCGAGGCGGGCCCGCAGGTGGCCCTGCTCGCGGTAGTGGCGGGTCAGGGCCTCGACGCGGAGCTGGAAGGCGGCCTGATCGGGCGCGGCGGCCGCCCCCTCGCGCCGCGGCGGGAACGGGCCAGGGCCGGGGGCCGACCCGGGCGCGGCGGGGAGCGCGGCGAACCAGCCTCGCCACGGCTCGGGGGTGGCGTTGGGATCCGCGAGCCACCCGTAGTAAAGCTCCTCGACGTAGGCGAGGTTGGCGGGGCCGAGGGGCTCGGGGGGCGGGGGCAGCGGTGACATCTGGCGTGGACGATAGCGGCAGTCGGCCGGCTTGGCTCTCACCCGGAGCGCGGGCCCCGGCCCGGTACGTCGATATCGACGACCGGACCACCGCGGCCGAGGCCCTGGCCAGGGTCCGCGGCGGCGCGACGCTGATCTACCGCGGCGACTACCGGAACGCCCGACAATTGCTGGCGGCCATGGGGCGCCGGCTGGGCGGGCGGTCGGCCCGGCCGGGCGGTCCGCGCAGCCTGCGCGACCTGTTCCTGGAGGAGCGGCGCCGGCAGCGGCTGGAGCACGAGACGCTGTCCCGGCTGGCGGTCCCCATCGAGGCGGGCCAGGCCGGGCCGCGGGTGGCCCTCCGGAACGCCCCCGAGGTGGCCGAGGCCCTCACCGAGGCGCTGGGGGCGGCCATCCCCCTGCCCGGCGCCCTCCCCTTGCGGGACCTGCTGGGGATGATCGGGGCCCAGGAGTGGCGCCGCAAGGGGGTCGAGGTGCCGTCGCTGGGCGCCCACCTGCGGACGCGCTGGGGGGTCTTCGCGCCGGTGCGGGGCGAGCACGTCGAGCTCACCGCCGAGGCGGTCAGGCGCTGGCCGGTGGCGGGGAAGCGGGCCCTCGACGTCGGCACCGGGACCGGCGTGCTGGCGCTGCTGCTGGCCCGGGCCGGCGCCCGGGTCACCGCCACCGACCTGGCCCCGGCGGCGGTCGCCTGCGCGCGGGAGAACGCCGCCCGGCTCGGGCTGGCCGAGCGCATCGAGGTGGTCGAGGCCGACCTCTTCCCCGCCGGGCGCTTCGACGTCGTGGTCTGCAACCCGCCCTGGCTGCCGCACGAGGCGGTGACCCCGCTCGACCGGGCGGTCTACGACCCGGGAGGCCGGTTCCTGGCCCGGCTCCTCGAAGGGCTGGCGGCACACCTGGCCCCCGGCGGCGAGGGGTGGCTCATCCTCTCCGACCTGGCGGAGCGGCTCGGGCTGCGCGCCGAAGGCGAGCTGGAGCGGCAGCTGGCGGCGGCGGGGCTCGAGGTGGCCGGCGGGATCGAGGCGACTCCCCGCCACCCGCGCAGCCGCGATCCCGGCGACCCGCTCCATCAGGCCCGCTCCCGGGAGGTGACGGCGCTGCGTCGCCTGGTGGCCACCCCGGGGTGAACCCCCTTTTCGCGTTGCCGGCCGCGTGATGGTCGCGCATACCAACGGGCTGCACCGCACCTGGAGGTCACCATGGCGTTCCTCGCGCAGCTCTGGATGCCGATCGTCGTCTCGGCCGTGCTGGTCTTCGTGGTCGCGGCCATCACCCACATGCTGATCCCGGCCCGCCAGACCGAGTGGGGCCACCTCGCCAGGGAGGGCGCGCTGCAGGAGGCGCTGCGCGGCGCCAAGCCGGGGCTCTACGGCTTCCCCATGCCGGCCGACCCGGGGCAGCGCGGCAAGCCGTCGGCGCTGCAGCGCTGGGCCGAGGGGCCCTCGGGCTGGCTGGCGCTGGTCCACCCGGGGCCCATCAACATGGGCCGCAACCTCGCCCTCTCGCTGCTGATGAACCTGTTCGTCTCGATGATGGCCGCCTACATCGCCGCCCACGCCCTGGGCGTGGCGCCGCACTACCGGGCCGTCTTCCGGATCGTCGGCGCCATCGGCTTCCTGGCCTACGCCGTCGGTCCCATCTACGAGGCCATCTGGTTCTGGAAGCCGGTGCGATCCCTGGCCTATACCGCGGTGGACGCCCTGCTCTACGGGCTGGTCATGGGCGGCACCTTCGGCTGGCTCTGGCCGAGGTAGGCGCGGGGCCGGCGCGCCGGCCCGCCCCCGGGCTGGTTCACGGCGCCGAGAACCCGGCCGGCGGGATCCCCAGCGACTGGACCAGCCGCGCCCAGTAGTTCACCTGCGCCGCGGTGGTCGCCAGCACCACCAGCTCGCGCTCGGTGAAGGTGCGCTGCAGCTCGGCGACGAGGTCGGGGGGGAAGCGCAGCGGCGTCTGCGACGCCAGCCGCGCGTACCGGACCGCCAGGCGCTCCAGCGCGGACAGGCTCTGGATGGCGTCGGTCCCGGCCTGTGTCCGCAGCGCCTCCAGCTCCTGGTCGGTCACGCCCGCCTCCAGGTGCTGGTGGGCGTTCATGTCGGCGCAGAACGGGCAGGCGGTGGCGAAGGAGGCGGCCAGCCTGACCAGCTTCAGCATCCGCCGGTCGATCCGCCCGTCCTGGTGGGCCACCGTCGCCTCGAGGACGCCGGCTCCGAGGGCGGCGCGCGGGTACCAGGCCAGGAGGCGGGCCGGCAGCAGCCGCTTCCCGGTGATCCGCTCTGCCAGGCGGGTGGCGAGCCGGAGGAGGAGCGGCGGGCGCAGGGGCGGGTCGATGAAGGCCCCGGACGAGGGTGGAGCGGACATGTCCCTACCCGGCCTCGAGCGCCTTCAGCTCCGGCGTGGTCGGCCGCAGCTTCCGGGTCTGGACGTACCAGCGGAGCGTGTCGCGGACCGTCTCGTCGAACGGCCGGATGGTGTAGCCGAGCTCGCGCTGCGCCTTGGCGCTGGTGACGAAGGTGTAGAGCGCGCTGGCCCGCAGCAGGTCGGGGTGGATGGCCGGCGCGGGCACGCCGATGGCGCCCAGCACCCCCAGGGCGCGCAGGGCCACCGACGCCAGGGCATAGGGGACGCGCTGCGGGGCCGGCACGCCCGCCATGCGGCAGACCCGCCCCACCATCTCGTCCATGGTCAGGTTGTGGCCGCCCAGGATGTAGGCCTCGCCCACCCGCCCCCGCTCCAGCGCCTGCACGTGGCCGCGCGCCACGTCGCGCACGTCGCAGTAGCTGGCGCCGCCCTGCACGTAGATGGGGAGCCTCCTGCGGACCAGCGCCGCCACGATCGACGCCGAGGAGCGGTAGATGTCGCCCGGGCCCAGCACCACGGAGGGGCGCACCACCACCAGCGGCAGCCCGCGGGCGGCCAGGTCGAAGGCCGTCTCCTCCCCGCGCTTCTTGGAGATGAAGTAGGCGAGCCCGAGGGTCTCGGCGCTCGAGGTGGTCTCCTCGTCCATGACCCGCGGCACCCGGCCGCCGCCCAGCACGGAGGTCGACGAGGTGAGCACCGCCCGGGCGACACCGGCCGCCAGCGCCGCCCCCAGCACCACCTCCACGCCGCCGGCGTTGACCGCCAGCAGCTGCTTCCGGTCGCCGCGGACGTCGGCCAGGCCCGCGGCGTGGACCACCGCGTCGCGGCCGCGCAGCGCCTCCTCCACGCTGGGCCGATCCAGCACGTCGCCACGCACCAGCTCCACCCGGGCGGTGTCGAGGTTGGAGAGATCCGAGGTGGGACGGACCAGGGCCCGGACGGCGTGGCCGCGGCCGAGCAGCTCGGCCACCACGGCGCTGCCGACGAGCCCGGTGGCGCCGGTGACGAGGACGTTCATGGTGCGCAGTCTCCTACGCCTGGCCTCGTGAACGGAAGCGCTGCACCAGCGCCAGCAGCTCGTCCAGCTCGAAGGGCTTCTGCAGCACCGCGTCGGCCGCCGCGACCGCGCCGCCGCTGGGCCGGGTGCCGGACATGAGCACCACCGGGAGGGCCCGGGTGGCCTCGTCGGTGCGCAGCCGGTCCAGGAACTGGCCGCCGTTCATCCCCGGCATGTACAGGTCGACGAGGACCACGTCGGGGCGGCGCACCGCCAGCCGCGCCAGCCCCTCGGCGCCGTCCCCCGCCACGTCCACGCAGAATCCCTCGGATCGGAGGAAGTCCGACAGCGCCTCACGGATCCCCGCGTCGTCCTCGATGACGAGAATCGTCCCGGCGTCCCCCACGCGGCGACTCTACCATCGCGTCGCCGCGGCTTCTCGCCGCACCCTCAGCCGCCGGGCCTGAACCGCCGCTCGATCCGCGTCCGCAGCAGCTCCAGCAGCCCCTCCTCGGCCAGCCCCGCCTCCGGGGCGAGCCGGATGGAGAGCCCGCGCAGCCCCGCCACGGCGGCCCCGGGGGCCAGGGGCCTGGAGCGGCCCCCCGGCGCGAGCCGCAGGGCCCGCCGCGGCACCGGCGCCTCGTAGGGCTCGAGGTAGAGCTCGGCGAAGCGCGCCAGCAGGTCCCGCGCCGTCAACGACTCCCGCTCCGGCGGCAGGAGCTGGAAGCCGAGCGTCGCCCCGCCCAGGGTCACCGGCTGCTCGGCCACCAGGCCCAGCGCCAGCGAGATGGGCGCCAGCGCCTCCAGCCCCTCGGCCTCGCCGTAGCGCCAGTAGCTCCGCAGCAGGCCGCCGCAGCGCGGGCAGACCACGCCGTGGCGCTCGTCGAGACCGCGGGTCCGGAGGAGGTGGAGCCCCAGCACCGGCCTGCGGCACCGCCGGCACCTCGCCTCCGGCCCGAGCGCCCCGAGGACCCGGCGCGCCACCCCGGCCACGGCGCCGTGCTCCAGCGCCAGCCGGACGCCGGCGGCCAGCTCGGCCCCGGCCAGCTGCGGCCCGGCCACCACCTCCTCCGGCCCGAGCCGCGCACCCACCACCACGTGGCGCGGCGCGCGCGCCAGGGCCTCGGCGAGCCCCGGCGCCTCCGGCCAGGCCGCGCGCATCACCTCCCAGCGCGCCGCCAGCCCCGCGGCCTCGGCCACCGACGGGGGTGGGCGATCGCCGGAGACCTCCAGGAGGAAGGCCAGCACCGTCAGCCCCGCCTCCCACGGCGAGCCGGTGGCGGCCTCCTCCAGCCAGCGGGCCAGGGCCCGCGCCGGTGCCCCGGCCCGCGCCAGCTCGAGCCGCGCCGCGCTGCGCCGGACCAGCGTGCTCTCCGCCAGCGGGTCGAAGGGCCGCCGCGTCACCGCGCCCCCAGGCTTCCGGGTCATCTCGCTCATCGCGTCTCGCCGCTCCTTTCCCAGCGCCCGTGCCGCCCGGGCCACGGCGTCGAGCCGGGCCAGCGCGTCGGCGCCTGCCGCCGCCGCCTCGGCGACGAGGGCCGCCGCCTCCTCCTCGAGGAAGTCGCGCCCCGCCGCCCGACGCGCCGCCGCCTCCCGCCACAGCCGCGCCGTCCCGGTCCGCTCCAGCCGGTCGCGCTCCCGGGTGAGCGAGGCGGCCACCCGCTCCAGCTGCTCGATGCGACGCGCCAGGTGGGCCCGCCGCTCCTCGACCGAGAGCTCGCCCGGCGGCTCGCCGGCGCCCACCTTCTCGGCGATCAGCTCCAGCGCGGCCTGGTCCTGGGCGACCCAGGCGGCGTTGACGCGCGCCATCAGGTCGCCGAGCCGGTGCCGCTCCTCGTCGCTGCGTGCCAGGTCGGGGTGGAGCAGCCGGGCCAGGCGCCGGTAGAGCCGCTTCAGCTCGGCCGCCAGCTTCTCGGCGGTCGGCACCTCCACGGGCCGGTCCTCGCCGCCCGCGCCGGTCGACCCGGGGGGCGGGGCCGCCTCGGGGCCTCCGGCCTCCTCCTCCGTGTCCCGCCGGTCCCAGCTCGCGGCCGACCTCGACCCGGCGCCGGTCCCGCGGCCTGCGCGCCGCCCGGCCCGCGGCCGGGCCGAGCCGTCGCGGGCCGCCACCCGCGCGCGCTCCCGCTCCAGCCCCTCGGCGAGGGTTCGCAGGCGTCGCACCAGCCTCGCGCCGCCCACCAGGGCGGCGTCGGCCGGACCCAGCCGCCGCTCCACCTCCGCCGCGAAGCGCGCCAGCCCGGCCGAGAGCCCCTCCACCTCGGCGTCGAGGGCCCCGACCCGGGCCAGCAGCTCGGCGACGCGGGCCTGCTCCTCGGCGACCGGATCGGCGCGGGGCGCGCCGACCGGCGCCAACGCCCGGCGACTGGCCAGCCCGCGCTCCGTGTCGGCCATGGGCGTTCCGGTCCCCGCTAGAACTCGAGGCCGGCCCCGGCCGAGAGGCCGAAGGTGGTGCCCCCCAGCTGGTACGGCAGGGCGCTCGAGGTCCCGGACGCCGGGGCCAGGGCCACGTCCTTCTTCACCAGGTCCCAGCGGGCAAAGGCCGCGATCGAGCCGACCACCTTGAGCCCCGCGAACGGCAGCCGGAGCGTCAGCATGGGCCGCACCCCGAGGTAGGGGAGCCACACCGCGGTGGCCTGGGTGTAGTCGACGCCGCCGTCGCTGGTGCTGACGTTGGAGATTCGGTGGCCCCCCAGCTCCCCGAGCAGGTCGATGCGGAGCGCCTCGCCCAGCGGCAGCGCGAGGCCGATCTCCGGGGTCAGCACCGCGGAGTCGGCCGCGCCGGAGATCTTCCCGGTCTCGTAGAGGACGCCGAGATCGAGCGCGCCGAGCCGCAGCAGGGCCAGTCCGCCCACCATCGAGGCGCTGTCCGTCAGCATCTCCGCCCCCTGGCTGGCGAGGCCGGCCTGGAGCCCGCCCACGTCGTACCGGGAGACGCCCCAGAGCAGCTGGAGGCCGAGCCCCCAGGAGTCGTCGGCCCGGGCGGCTGCGGGGAGGGACAGCAGCCCGGCGAGGAGGGCGGCGGCAGGCCATCGCATGGTGGGCACCGTGCCAGTCGAGGGCGGGGCGTCGAGCCTGGATGGAGCACGGGCGGCCTCCCGCTCGGGGAGCGCCGCCCGTCACCAGCATCAGGACCCGGAGGACGCTAGGTCTTCTTGGTCTCTTCCTTCTTCGGCTTGCAGTGATCGCAGGTGCACTTGTCGCCGCACTTGCACTTGCCGTCGGTGGCCTTGTTGCACTGGCAGCCCTTGTCGTCCTTCTTGTCGGCCTGGGCGGTGGTGGCCTTGGCGTGCGGGCAGTTCTTGCAGTCGTCGCACGCCGAGGCGGGGGCGGCGAAGAGGGTCAGGGCGGCGGCGGCGCCGAGCAGGTACTTCATCATGGGCTCTCTCCGTGGATGCGGCCGTGCGCTGCGGCCTTGGGGTGCGCTCGAAAGGGGGGAGGTTACGCGCCCCGGTCGGCGGCTGTCAACGCGGCGCCGGCCCGCCCGGACCGGATCGGCGGGCGTGGAGGGGCGGGAGCCCCTTGGTGCCCGGGGACCCAGCGGCTAGAGTGCGCGGCCGATGAGCCCCCTCGATCCGGCCAGGCTGCTGGCCATGCTGCGCGATCCCGACGTGGAGAGCGCCCAGATCGCCGAGGCGACCGGCGTCCCGCGCGAGGAGGCCGGACGCGCCGCCCGGCTGCTCATGACCCTGGCGCGCGCCCGGGCCGAGGAGGTCGCCACCCTCCCCCCGCCGCTCGCCGCCGCCGTGCTCCACGCCGCGGCGCAGGCCGGCCGCGTCGACCTGGTGGCCGCGCTGGCGGCCCGGGAGGAGCGGGACCTGGCCAAGGAGGCCAAGCGCCAGCTCCACCGCCTCAGGCTTCGCGGCGTGGCCATCCCCGAGGCGCCGCCGCCCACGCCGGCGCTCGCGCCGCCGCCCGAGCCGCCGCCCGCCGCCTACGGCTCCACCTTCGACGGCCACGGCGAGCGGGCCGTCTGGCTCCCGCGCCACCTGCCGGGACGCGGCGTGGAGGTGGCGCAGGCGGTCTGCTCCGACCAGCGCGGCCTCGTCGAGCTGCACCTCGGCCTGGTGGGCCGGAAGGAGTGGCGCACCTTCGTGAAGGGGCTGCTGGATCGGGGCGCCGCCATGGGCGTGGCCGAGCTGGACTGGGGCGAGGCCCACGCCCGGATCGCGGCGGCCCGCGCCCTCAACGAGCGGTCCGGGCAGCGGGTCCCGGACGGCGCCGACCAGTGGCTCGGCCAGCTGGGCGCGCCCCCGCCGCTCGCCGACCCGGCCGCGGCGCTGCCGCCGCTCGACGCCGAGGCGGAGCGGGTGGCGCTGGAGGCCTCCGCCGCGCTCCACGAGCACCCGCTGCTGCGAGGCTGGCTGGGCGAGGAGCCGTTCCTGCGCGAGGTGGCCGCGGCGCTGGACGAGGTGGAGAAGTCCCCGCTGGCGCTCGACGCCGGCCAGAAGGCGGAGCGGCTGCGGTCGGTGGTGCAGGAGGCGGTGGACCGCTACTACACGCCGGAGCGGCGGGCCCGGCTCGCCGGCCGCCTGCTCGAGGTGGCGGCCTGGTTCGCGCGCACCGGGCAGGAGGCCCCCTCGGCCCGGGCCGCCGCGGCGGCGCGGGCCCTGCTCGCCGGCGCCCCGCCCCGCCAGGTCCCCTTCGCCGCGCGCCTTCTGGAGAAGGCGTTCCGGGTCGACGCCGGGCCGGTTTGACGCCGCGCCCCCGGAGCGCTACGAGTCGCCCCGCATGGCCGAACCCCGCCCCCCCGCGCCCACCGTGGACGTGGTCATCTCGCTCCCCGGCGACCGGGTGGTGCTGGTGGCCCGCCGCTTCGAGCCGCTCGGCTGGGCGCTGCCCGGTGGCTTCGTCGACGAGGGCGAGACGGTGGAGGCGGCCGCGGTGCGCGAGGCCCGCGAGGAGACCGGGCTCACGGTGACGCTCACCGACCTGCTCTGGGTCTACTCGGATCCGCGCCGCGACCGGCGCCGGCACACCATGAGCACCGTCTTCCTCGGGCGGGCCGATGGCGAGCCACGCGGCGGCGACGACGCCGCCGAGGCCCGGGGCTTCGCCTGGCGCGAGCTGCCGGACCGCCTCTGCTTCGACCACGCCGAGATCCTCGGCGACGCCCGCCGCCTGCTGCTCACCGGGACGCGGCGCCGCCCATGACCGGGTCGCTCAGCGCCGGGGAGCGCGCCGCGCTCGTCGCCATCGCCCGGGCCGGCGTGGCCCACCGGCTCGGCGCCGGCCCCGCCCCGGCCCTCCCGGCCGACGGCCCGCTGGCCGCGCCGCGCGCCGCCTTCGTGACCCTCGCGGTGGGCGGCGAGGTCCGCGCCGCGCTCGGGACGCTCTCGCCCGGGGCGCCCCTGGCCGCCGCCGTGGCCGGGCTGGCCGCCCGGGCCGCGGTCGACGACCCGCGCCAGCCGCCCCTCACGGCGACCGACCTGCCCGGGCTCTCCGTCCGCGTGGCCGTGCTCGGCCCGCTCCGCCCCCTCTCGGCCGGCGCACCGCGGCCCGGCCTCGACGGCGCGGCCGTGACCCTGGGCTGGCACCGCGGCCTGCTGCTCCCGTCCGCGGCCGCCGGGAAGGACTGGAGCGGGGAGCTGTTCCTCAAGCACGCGTGCCTCGCGGCCGGCCTGCCGGCCCGCGCGCACCTCGAGCCCGACGCCCGGGTCGAGGTCTTCGAGGTCGAGGAGTTCGGCGAGTGATCACCGCACTGTCCGTCATCGCCGCGATCCTCGCGGTCTCCGGCCTCATCGTGCTGCACGAGGCCGGCCACATGGTGGCCGCCCGCCGGCTCGGCATGAGGGTCGAGCGCTTCAGCGTCGGCTTCGGGCCGGTCCTCTGGTCGACCGTCCGGGGCGGGACCGAGTACGCCGTCTCGGCGTTGCCGCTGGGCGGCTACGTGAAGATCGCCGGGATGGCCGCCACCGACGAGATCTCGCCCGACGACCCGACCGCCTACTGCAACAAGCCGGCCTGGCGCCGCGTGCTGGTGCTGGCCGCCGGGCCGGGGGCCAACTACGTCGTCGCCGTGCTGCTGGCGGTGGGGCTGCTGGCCACCGTGGGGCTGCCGGCGCCCGACGGGTCGTCGCGCGTCGGCGAGCTGACGCCGGGCATGCCCGGCGCGCTGGCCGGGCTGCAGGTCGGGGACCGCATCGTCTCGGTGGACGGCCGGGCGGTGGGCGACTGGCACGGGCTGGTGGCCGAGCTGCAGCGCCACCCCGGGCAGGAGGTCGAGCTGGTGGTGGAGCGCGGCGAGCCGGCCCAGGCGCGGCCCGTCCGGCTCACGCCCCGGAACGACGGCGGCATCGGGCGGGTCGGCTTCCGGCCCTTCACGGTGCGGCGCCAGCTGGGCCCCGTCGACGCGATGGTGGAGGGGTTCTCGGTCACCAACGCCCGCGCCTGGGACAACCTGGTCGGGCTGGGCCAGCTGCTGAAGCGTGAGCAGAAGGCCGAGCTGGCCGGGCCGGTCGGCATCGTCCAGGAGCTGGTCCGCGGCGCCCGCCTCGGGCCGGACCTGTTCCTCACCATCGTCTGGAACGTCTCGATCGCGCTGGCCCTGCTCAACCTGCTGCCGCTGCCGGCGCTGGACGGGGGCCGGCTGGTGTTCATCGCCATCGAGGTGGTGACCCGCCGGCGGGTCAACGAGCGGATCGAGGGGATCGTCCACGGGATCGGCTTCGCGGCGCTCCTCCTCATGCTGCTCCTGGTCACCTTCGGGGACTTCGCCAAGATGCTCGGGTTCTAGGGCCCCGGGCGCTGGGCTCGGGCGGCGGCCCTCGGTACTATCTCCGCATGCCGGTGACCGTCCTCTACTTCGCCGCCGCCCGCGACGCCGCGGGTGCCGCCCGCGAGCCGCTCGACCCCGCCCCGACCACCGTGGCCGAGCTGCGCCACCGGCTCCTGTCGCTGCGCCCCGCGCTGGGGCCGGTGCTGGCGAGGAGCCGCATCGCCGTGGACGGCCAGTTCGCCGACGACCAGGCCCCGCTGCGCGACGGGGCCGAGGTGGCCATCATCCCCCCGGTGGCGGGCGGGTCCCCGGCCTGCGCGGTGGTGGAGCGGCCCCTCCGGCTCGACGAGGTGGTCGAGGCGGTCTCCTCCCCGGGGCTCGGCGGCCTGGTCACCTTCACCGGCGTGGTCCGCGACGCCTCCCACGGCCGCCGGGTGGTCCGCCTCGAGTACGAGGCGTACCTGGGCATGGCGGAGCGCGCCCTGTCCGGCATCGCCGACGAGGTGGGGCGATGTCACAACGCCCGGGTCTCGATCGTCCATCGGATCGGGGTGCTCACCCCGGGCGAGGTGGCGGTGGTGATCGCCAGCGCGGCCCCGCACCGGGCACCGGCCTTCCGCGCCTGCGAGGAGGCGCTGGAGCGGCTGAAGCGAGAGGTGCCGATCTGGAAGCGCGAGGTCTTCGACGACGGGGCGACGTGGGTCGGGATGGGGCCCTAGCGGGCCGAATTCGCGGCCGCCGGCTGCCCGCGGTATCCTCGTCCCACGTTGAGGGGGTGCATCCGGTGAAGGTGCTCATCGCCGACGACGATCGGCTGGTCCGGACCATGCTGGGCGACCTGCTGGTGGAGCTGGGCCACTCCGTGGTGGCGGCCCAGGACGGTGCCGAGGCGGTGAGGTTCTGCGACCGCGAGTCGCCCGACCTGCTCATCCTCGACTTCCTCATGCCGCGCCTCTCCGGGCTCGACGCCCTGTGCGACATCCGCAGGCGCCACGGGGTCCCGGCGCTCCTCCTCACCGCCATCAACCAGGGCAGCCTGCGCGGGGTGGACGGGGTCGACCAGGTGCAGGGGCTGCTGGAGAAGCCCTTCTCCCGCAAGAGCGTGGAGGCGGCCATCGCCCGGGCCGTCGGCGCTCGATGAAGCTCTTCCGGGTCCTCTTCCTCCTCGTCCTCCTGGCTGCGGTCGCGCCCCTGGCGCTGCTGGCGGCGGTGCTGCGCGCCCGTGGCGTCGACCTGGCCTGGCCGGTGCTGACGGCCGGCCTCTCGGCCGTGCTGCTGGCGCTGGTCATCTCCCTGGTGATGGCCCGGCGGGTGACCACGCCGCTGGACGAGCTGGTGCGGGGCGCCCTCGACATCGCCCGCGGCCGCTTCGGCCGGCAGGTGACCCACACCGGCCGCGACCGAGCTCAGCGACCTCGCCTACACCTTCAACTTCATGTCCCGGCAGCTGGAGCAGTACGACAAGGACAACGTCCGGCTCTACGCGGCGCTGGAGCGCGCCTACCTCGAGACCATCCGGGCGCTGGCCTCGGCCATCGACGCCAAGGACCCCTACACGCGCGGCCACTCCGACCGGGTGGCACAGCTGGCGGTGGAGATCGGGCGCGAGCTGGGGCTCGACGAGGCCGAGCTTCGCACCCTGGAGTTCAGCGGCATCCTGCACGACGTCGGCAAGATCGGGATCCCCGAGCAGGTGCTGCTCAAGCCATCCCGCCTCACGGCCGAGGAGTTCGCGGTGGTCAAGGCCCACTCGGTGATCGGCGCCGAGATCGTCCGGGGCGTGGAGTTCCTCAAGGGCGCCGAGCCGGCCATCCGCCACCACCACGAGCGGTGGGACGGCACGGGCTACCCCGACGGGCTCGCCGGCGAGTCCATCCCGCTCATCGCCCGCATCCTCAACGCCGCCGACACCTGGGATGCCTGCATCTCGGAGCGCCCCTACCACCCGGCCCGCACGCCCTCCGAGGTGGTGCCCATCATGGCCGAGGCCCGCGGCGCCCAGCTCGACCCGAAGGTCCACGACGCCATCCTCCGCGTGCTGATGCGGCAGGGGCAGAACCCGGTGGCCCGGGCGTGACCCGGCTGGCCATCCTCGACCTCGACGGGACGCTGCTCGACACGCTCGACGACCTGGCCGACTCGGTCAACGCCGCGCTGGGCGCGGTCGGGCTGCCGCCGCGCCAGCGGGCCGAGATCGCACGGTTCGTCGGGGAGGGAACCCGCCTCCTGCTGGACCGCGCCGTGGCGCCTCGCCACGACCTGCTGGAGCCGGCCCTGGCGGCGTGGTGGATCCACTACCGGGCCCACTGCCTCGTCCACACCCGCCCCTACCCCGGCATCCCCGCCCTCCTGACCCGCGCCGGGCGCCGGCTGGCGGTCCACACCAACAAGCCCGGATCGCTGGCGCGCCAGACCCTCGCCGGCACCGGCCTGCTGGACCGCTTCGCGATCGTCAGCGGCGGCGACGAGGCCCCCCGCAAGCCCGACCCGGCCGGAACGCTCGAGATCATGCGGCGGCTGGGCGCCAGGCCAGCCGACACCGTCTTCATCGGCGACAGCCCGACCGACGTGCGGACGGCCCGGGCCGCCGGGGTCCGGATGATCGGGGTCGCCTGGGGCTTCCGGTCCGAGGCGGAGCTCCGGGCCGCGGGGGCGGTCACCGTGGTCGACACGGTGGCGGGGCTGGCGCCATGGCTGGCGTGAGGCGCCGCGGGGGGGCCGGACGGAAACTGGCCCGACCGGCGGGGGCGAAATACCTTTCGCCCATGCTGAAGCTGCTCAAGCTGGCGGTGCTGCTCGGGCTGGTGGCCACCTTCCTCTTCGTGCTGCCGTTCGGCGGCCGGACCCTCTTCGACCGCTGGCGGGCTGCCGGCAGCGTCCGGGCCTTCGCCTCGCGCACCTGGGCCGAGATGCGCGGCGTCGAGCAGCCCGCCCGGCCCGCCACCCCGGCCACGCCCAGGAAGGCCAGGCCCGGTCGGCCCCTGGCGGCCGGCGAGCCGCGGCCAGCCCCCGACCACCCGGTGGAGTCGACCACCGACGCCGATCGGCAGGCGCTCGACAAGCTGCTCGACCAGCACCTCGCCGACCAGCCCGGGCGCTGAACCCGGGGGCGCCCGGCGCCGGGCAGGGTTGCCATCGGAGCCGGGCTCGCGGTATTGACACCGCCATGTCCGAGACCGAGAAGAAGGGCGCCGGGAAGGCGCCGAAGGCCAAGAGCAACGGCAAGAAGACCTGCAGCGTGGCGGGCTGCAAGCGCGGCTACCGCGCCAAGGGGCTGTGCTTCTTCCACTACAAGAAGTGGCGCGACGGCGAGATGGAGTCGAAGCCGGCCCGCTACAAGACCTGCGCCAAGCCCGACTGCAAGAAGAAGGTGGCCGGCCACGGCCTCTGCCAGGAGCACTTCGACGCCTGGACCAAGAGCCGGAAGAAGAACCAGGGCAAGGCCGAGGCCGCCCCGGCGTCCGCCTAGGACCGCCCCCCGCGAGGCCGCACCCGCGCCCGCCCCGGTCCCCCGCGGCGGGCGCCTCGCGTTCTCAGCGCCCCGCCGCCACCTGCCGCTCCAGCGCGCGGACGGCCGCGAGCAGCAGCTCCACCTCGCGCTGCGTCGGCTCGGCGCGCGAGAGCAGGCGGCGCCAGTCGGCGAGGATGTGCTCCGGGTTCTGCGGGTTGAGGTAGCCGGCGGCCGCCAGCAGGGCGGCGAGCCGCTCCCAGAGGGCCTCCACGGTGGCGCGGCGGGCCGGCTCGGCCTCCACGGCGCTGGCGCCGGCGGGGGACGACCGACCCGGCCCCGGCCCCGCTGGCCAGCTCGTAGCAGAGCACGGCCACCGCCTGCGCCAGGTTCATCGAGTCGTAGTCCGGCGAGGTCGGGATGGTGCAGACCGCCTGGCAGAGCTCGAGCTCGGCGTCGGAGAGGCCGCGCCGCTCCTCCCCGAAGACCAGGGCCACCTCCCCGGAGGCGGCCCGCCGGGCCGCCTCCGCCCCCAGCTGGCGCGGCGTGAGCCGGGGTCGCCCGGCCACGGCCCGCGAGGTGGTGCCGCACACCCAGGTGGCCTGGCCCAGGGCCCCGCGCAGGTCGGCGTGGATCTCGGCCCGGTCGAGCAGGTCGGTGGCGTGGCGGGCCAGCCGGGCCGCCCGGGCCAGGACGTCGGCCTGCGCCGTCCCACCGCCCCCGCCCCGGGGAGACCCTGCCCAAGCGGGGGGCGCCACCACCACCAGCCGGGTGAGGCCGAAGTTCTTCATGGCGCGGGCGGCGGCGCCGAGGTTGTCGGCGCTGGAGGGGCGGTGGAGGACGACGCGCACTTTTCCGAGGGACATGGCCGTCGCGACGTATAACATCCCGCCATGCTCTCCGACGCCCAGCTCCGCGCCCAGCTCCCGCACACCCTCCGCCAGCTCGACCTGCCGGCCCTCGGCAGCCTGTACCGCGGCAAGGTGCGCGACAACTACTCCCGCGGCGATCAGATCATCATGATCACCAGCGACCGGATCAGCGCCTTCGACCACGTGCTCGGCACCATCCCCTTCAAGGGCGAGGTGCTGTCGCGGCTCACCACCTTCTGGTTCGACAAGGTGAAGGACATCGCGCCGACCCACATCATCTCGGTGCCCGACCCCAGCGTCATGGTGGTGAAGCGGGCCGCCGCCATGCCGGTGGAGATCGTCATCCGCGGCTACATCACCGGCTCGCTATGGCGCGACTACCTGGCCGGCAAGGCCGGGGCCTACGGCATCGACTGGCCGGTGGGCCTCAGGAAGGACCAGAAGTTCGACCGACCCATCATCACGCCGTCGACCAAGGCCGAGTACGGCAAGCACGACGAGCCCATCAGCGAGGCCGAGATCCTGCGCCAGGGGCTGGTCTCGCCGGCGCTCTGGAAGGAGGCCTGCGCCGTCGCCCAGCGGCTCTTCGCCCGCGGGCAGGAGTGGGCCGCCTCGCGCGGGCTCATCCTCGTCGACACCAAGTACGAGATGGGGATCGCCGACGGCAAGCTGGTGGTGATCGACGAGATCCACACCCCGGACAGCTCGCGCTACTGGATGGCCAGGGAGTACGCGCAGCGGTACGCGGCCGGCCAGGAGCAGCAGATGCTCGACAAGGAGAACATCCGCCAGTGGCTCATCAAGGAGCACGGCTTCTCCGGCCACGGCAAGCCGCCCGCGCTGACCGACGACGTGCGGGTCATGCTGGCGCGCAAGTACATCGAGGTCTTCGAGCTGCTCACCGGGGAGACCTTCCAGTCCGCGGGCGGTGACGTGGCGGCCCGCATCGAGCAGAACCTGCGGAAGGCCGGCCTGCTGGCGTAGGGCGCCTCACCGCGCCGGCTCGACGCCGTAGCGCTTCATCTTCCCCTGCAGCGTGGTGGGCCTGAGGCCGAGCCGCGCCGCGGCGCCGTCGGGGCCGTAGACCTTCCCGCCGGTGGCGTGGAGCACCCGCTCGATGAGCGCCCGCACCTCCTCGTCGAAGGAGCGGGTGACCGCCGGCGGGTCGCGCGGGGCGGACAGGCCGCCGCCGCCGGGCGGGCCCGGCAGCTCCAGCACCGGGCCGGGGGAGAGGATGAGGGCCCGCTGCAGGTAGTTCTCCAGCTCGCGGACGTTGCCGGGCCAGGGGTGCGCCTCGATGGCCCGCCAGGCGTGGTCCGGCACCTGGGGCGGCCGGCGGTGCATCTGCGCCGCGTGGCGGGCCAGGAAGTGCTCGGCCAGCGGCCTCAGGTCGCCGCGCCGCTCCCGCAGCGGTGGCAGGCGCACCGGGAAGACCGCCAGCCGGTAGTAGAGGTCCTCGCGGAACCGGCCGGTGCCGACCAGGCGCTCCAGCTCCTGGTTGGTGGCCGCCACCACGCGCACGTCCACCTTGACGGTGCCGGTGCCGCCGACGCGGGTCAGCTCCCGCTCCTGCAGGACCCGCAGCAGCCGGACCTGCACCGAGGCCGGGGCGTCGCCCACCTCGTCGAGGAAGATGGTCCCGCCCTCGGCCTCCTCGAAGCGGCCGGCGCGGCGGCGCAGGGCCCCGGTGAAGGCCCCCTTCTCGTGGCCGAAGAGCTCGGACTCGATCAGCCCCTCGGGGATGGCGGCGAGGTTGACGGCCACGAAGGGGGCGTCGAAGCGCGGCGACAGGTCGTGGACCATCCGCGCCAGCCCCTCCTTCCCGGTGCCGGTCTCGCCGCGGATCAGCACGGTGGTGTCCGAGGCGGCCACCTTCTGCACCTGCGCCACCACCGCCTTCATGGCGCCGCTCTCGGCGATGTAGCGGTTGTCCTTGCGGATCTGGCGCAGCTCCTCGCGGAGCAGCGCGTTCTCCTTGCCGAGCAGGCCGTTGAGCCGCCTCACCTCCTCGACCAGCAGGCTGTTGTGGAGGGCGATGGCCACCAGCGAGGCGACCCGCCGCGCCACCTGGAAGCAGCAGTCGAGCAGCCCCTCGCTGGGCGGGTGGGCGATCTCCAGGATCCCGAGCACCTGATCCTCGAAGACCAGCGGGAAGGCCACCAGCGAGCCGTAGCCGAGCGCGGCGAGCCGCGGCTCGTCGGCGAAGCGGGGGCGCGCCGGATCGATGGGATCGACCACCACCGGCGCCCGCCGCTCCACCGCCCGGCCGGCGGCGGTGCCGGCCAGCGGGTAGGTGCGGCCGGCCTCGGTGCCGGCCTGGCGAGGGTCCGAGACCAGCGCCACCAGGGCCTGGCCGGGCGGCTGGCCGTCGAGCCGGTGGATGACGACGCGGGTGGCGCCGAAGTGGCGGTTGAGCAGCGCGCCGGTGCGCTCGAGGACGACCGCCAGGTCGACCGTCGAGAGGACCGCCTGGGTCGCCTCCTCCACGATCCGGTCGTGGGGGTCGGCGTTCACGACGTGGAGGGCCATGCCGGAGACCATAGCGGCACCGACCCTTGGGTGCACGGGCAACCATCCCGCGGTGCGATGGACTGCTCCGGGTTCGGAATAGCCGCGTATTTCCGTGCTCTTGGATGTTGGCCCACCCCGTGCTTTCTCCGGCCTCGACCGGCATGGCGCCGGAAGGAGCCTGACGACATGGACGCGATCGAGACCCTCATGGCCGAGCACCAGCAGATCCTCGGCGCCATCGGCGCCCTGGAGGCCTTCGCGGGCGAGGTCCGGCGCGGCGGCGGGGATGCCGCCGAGCTGGCCCGCTTCGTCACCTTCGTCCGCGAGTTCGCCGACGCCCACCACCACGCCAAGGAGGAGGACCTGCTCTTCGCCGCCATGGTGGAGGCCGGCTTCCCCCGCGACGCCGGCCCCATCGGCGTCATGCTCCACGAGCACGACCTGGGCCGGGGGCAGATCGCCATCCTGGCGGCGCTGGCCCAGGCCACCGCCCCCTGGTCCGCCGCCGACCGCGAGCGGCTCCACGCCGCGGCGCTCGGCTACGCCGACCTGCTTCGGTCGCACATCCACAAGGAGGACGTCATCCTCTACCCCATGGCCGAGGCCCGCCTCCCCGCCCCGCTCCGGGCCCGGGTCGACGAGGGCGCCGCCGCCCACGACGCCCGGCAGGCCGCGTCGGGGGCGCTGCCGCGGCTGGAGGCGCTCGGCGCCGAGCTGGTGGCGCGCCGGGGCGGGGCCGGCGCGGCGTGACCCCGGCCCACGGCGCTCGCGCCGGAGTTCTGGTATCTGATGCGCCCATGACGCCCGCCGAGGAGCCTCCCCGCCCCCGCTCGCTGCTCCCGCAGGAGCACGGGGCCTGGGGCCAGCTGGCCATGCCGCTGCTCTCGGCGCTGCTGGTCGCCGGCCCCTCGCCGGCCGCGCTCCTGCTGGTCGCGGCGACGGTGCTCGGCTTCCTGGCCCACGAGCCGTGGCTGGTGGTGCTCGGCCACCGCGGCGTCCGGGCCGGGCGCGAGGACGGGCCCCGGGCCCGGCGGGTGCTGCGGCGCCTGCTCCTGGCGGCGGCCGTGGCCGGCGGCGCCGGCCTCTGGCTCTCGCCCCCGGTGGCCCGCTGGGCGCTGCTCCTTCCGGCGGCCCTGGCGGCCGCCGTGGTGGCCCTGGTGGTGGCGGGACGGGAGCGGACCCTGGCCGGCGAGCTGACGGTGGTGGCGGCCCTGGCCTCCTCGGGGCTGGCGGTGGCGCTGGCGGCCGGGGCGCCGCCGCGCGCCGCGGGCGCGGCCACGGCCACCTGGGTGCTCGCCTTCGCGACCTCGGTCTTCGCCGTGCAGGTGGTGCTGGCGCGGGCCCTCTCCAAGGGGGAGACGGAGCTGGGCGGGCGCCACGCCCTGGCCGTGGTCCTGGTGGGCGCCGGAGGCTCGGCCGCCGCGGCGCTGGGCGGGCTCGGCTGGATCGTCGGCGCCGCGGTGGCGCCCACCGCCGCGCTGTCGCTGCTGGTCTGCCTCGTCCCCTTCGGCGCGCGCCAGCTCCGGACCCTGGGCTGGGGCCTGGTGGGCTCCAGCACCGCCACCCTGCTGGTGCTGGTGCTCGGGCTGCGCGCCGGCTGGTGAGCGCGCCCGGCCCTCCCGGTCCGGGGTAGGCTCTACGCGGCGCGGGGCGTCCCGCGTCGAGGGGGTCGAGCGTGCGCGTGCTGCGGCTGGAAGGGAGCGAGGTCCGGGTCGGCGGGCAGGAGCTGGCCGGGCCGGGCGCGCCCATCTGGATCGATCTCGCCCCCACTCCCGACGGGCTGGCCTGGCTGGCCGAGCGGTTCCACTTCCACCCCCTGGCGCTGGAGGACTGCCTCCACGAGGACCAGCGGGCCAAGCTGGAGCTCTACCCCGACGTCCTCTTCAGCGTGGTCCACCGGCTCTCGCCCACGCCCGACGACTCGGACCTGGACGCCACCGAGCTGGACGCCTTCCTCACCGCCGAGGCGCTGGTCACCGTCCACCTGGCGCCCATCCAGGAGGTGGACCTGGTCTTCGATCGCTGCCGCCTCGAGCCCGGGCTGCTGGCGCGCGGCCCGGACTTCGTCCTCTACCTGCTCCACGACGCCATCGCCGACCTGCACTTCGCGCTGGTGGACCACCTCAGCGACGACGCCGAGGCGCTGGCCGAGGAGGTGACCTCGGGCCAGGCCGGGCCTGGCGTGGCCGAGCGGATCATGCAGTGCCGGCGCCAGCACAGCCTCATGCGCCGGCGGGTGGGGCCGCAGCGGGAGCTCTTCGCGGCCCTGTCCCGCCCCGGCCAGGGGCTGGTGCGCGACCAGACCGCCATCTACTTCCGCGACGTGGTGGACCACCTGGTGCGCCTCTCCGAGGAGATCGACACCGGGCGCGAGCTGCTGGCCTCCACCATGGAGACCCTCCTCTCGCAGGCCAACAACCGGCTCACCCTGGTGACCACGCGGCTCACGCTCATCGCCACCATCTTCCTGCCGCTCAACTTCGTGGCCGGGTTCTTCGGGATGAACCTGGAGATCCTGCCGGCGGCGGTGGCGGTGCCGCTGGTGATGGCCTGCATGGTGGCGGTCCCGGCGGCGATGTACCTGTTCTTCCGCCGCCGCGGCTGGCTGAGCTGACCGAGGCCGGCCACCAGCGCCAGCGGCGCTCATCCAGCGCGCGTGGCCGGCGCATTCCCGCGGCAGCGCTCCGGACGCATTCGCAGCACCTCGGCCAGCGCCCGCCCTGGCGCGCCAGGGCGCATGCTCACCGGCGGGCGAGGCTCGCAGCCCCAGGAGCGGTCGCCGAGGCGGAATCGCCGCTGGCGAGATGGCGCGCCGAAGGCGCTCCGAGCCCGCGGGATGGCGCCCCGGAGCCTGCCAACGACCGAGTCCGCGCCGACCGCGACCGGCGCTACCCGCCGAACACCCGCGCGAAGATGGTGTCGACGTGCTTCAGGTGGTGGTCGAGCGCGAAGCAGGCGTCGATCTCGGCCGCGGTGAGGAGCCGGGAGACCTCCGGGTCGGCCTTGAGGGCGGTCCGGAAGTCGACCCGCTCCTCCCAGACCTTCATGGCGTTGCGCTGCACGAGGACGTACCCCTCCTGCCGCGCCACCCCCTTCTCCACCAGCGCCAGCAGCACCCGCTGGGCCTCGTAGAGGCCGCCGGTCTGGTCGAGGTTCTCCTGCATGCGCGCCGGGTAGACGCGCAGGTTCTCGATCATCCCGGCGAAGCGGTGGAGCGAGAAGTCGAGCGCGATGGTGGCGTCCGGCGCGATGACCCGCTCCACCGAGGAGTGGCTGATGTCGCGCTCGTGCCAGAGCGCCACGTCCTCCAGCGCCGCCACCGCCCAGCCGCGGAGCAGCCGCGCCATCCCGGTCAGGTTCTCCGAGAGGATGGGGTTGCGCTTGTGCGGCATCGCCGAGGAGCCCTTCTGGCCGGCCGTGAACGGCTCCTCCGCCTCGCGCACCTCGGTCCGCTGCAGGTGGCGCACCTCGGTGGCGTGCTGCTCCAGGGTGGCGCCGCAGAGGGCCAGCGCCGTGAAGTACTCGGCGTGCCGGTCGCGGTTGACCACCTGGGTGGCCGCGGCCTCGCCGGCCAGGCCGAGCCGCTCCATGACGAAGGCCTCGACGCGCGGGTCGACGTTGGCGAAGGTCCCCACCGCGCCGGAGATCTTGCCGACCGCCACGGTCTTCCCGGCCGCCGCCAGCGCGGCGCGGCGCCGCGCCCAGGCGTCGTGCCAGCCGGCCAGCTTGAGCCCGAAGGTGGTGGGCTCGGCGTGGATGCCGTGGCTGCGCCCCATCATGGGGGTGCGCCGGTGCTCCAGCGCCCGCCGCTTCACCGCCGCCATGACCCGGTCGACGTCGGCCAGGAGCAGGGCGGTGGCCTCCTTGAGCTGCACCGCCAGCGTGGTGTCGAGCACGTCCGAGGAGGTCATGCCCTTGTGGAGGTGGCGCGCCTGCGGCCCGCCCTTCTCCTCGGCCCAGGTGAGGAAGGCGATGACGTCGTGCTTGACGGTCTTCTCAATCTCCTCGATGCGGGCCACGTCGGTGGCCGTCAGCTGGTACCCGTCGAAGACCCGGCGCAGCGCGGCGTGGTCCGCGGCCGGCACCTCGCCGAGCGTCACCATGGCCTCGCAGGCCAGCAGCTCCACGTCGAGCCAGATCCGGTAGCGGCGCTCGCTGGTCCAGATGCGCCCCATCTCGGCGCGGGTGTAGCGCGGGATCATGTGCCTGCCCTCCCTCGTTCAGCGCCCGGTCGAGCCGAAGCCGCCGGGGCCCCGCCCGGTCTCGCCGAGCGCCTCCGCCACCTGCACGGTGACCCGGGCCACCGGCGCGATGACGAGCTGGGCAATCCGCTCGCCCCGCTCGAACCGGACCGGCTCCTGCCCCAGGTTCACCAGGATCACCTTCACCTCGCCACGATAGTCCGAGTCGATGGTCCCCGGGGTGTTGAGGAGCGTCACGCCGTGGCGCGCCGCCAGCCCGGAGCGCGGGCGGACCTGCCCCTCGTGGCCTGCCGGGATCTCCAGCGCCAGCCCGGTGGGGACCAGGGCCCGCTGCCCGGGGTCCAGCGCCACCGCCTCGTCGGCACGGAGGTCCAGGCCGGCCGCCCCGGCCGACTCGTAGCGCGGCAGCAGCAGCGCCGGGCCGCGGTCCCCGACCCTGGTCACCTTCAGCTCCAGCGTTCCCGCCATGGCGTCCTCCGGTGGTCGAGACGAAGCGGGGCGGCGCGCCTGGCTCGGCGGCCGCCCCGTGGGTCATCCCGGCGTCGCGACGCCCCGGAACGGGGCGCGCGGGCCGCGGTCGCGGCGGCTACGCCTTGGGCGCCTCGCCGGCGGGGGCCGGGGCCTTGCCGGTCATCTCGGCCAGCGCCTCCTTGCGGGAGAGCCGGATCTTGCCGGCGCGGTCCACCGAGATCACCTTGACCATGACCTCGTCGCCCTCGGCCAGCACGTCGGAGACCGCCTTGACGCGCTTGTCGGAGAGCTCGGAGATGTGCACCAGGCCGTCGGTGCCCGGGAAGATCTCCACGAAGGCGCCGAACTCGACGATCTTCCGGACCGTGCCGGTGTAGATCTTGCCGACCTCGGCCTCGGCGGTGAGGTTCTTGATCATCTTGATGGCGGCCTCGACCTTGAGCGGGTCGGAGGCGGCGATGGCGATGCTGCCGTCGTCCTCGATGTTGATCGAGCAGCCGGTGCGGGCGGTGATGTCCTTGATCACCTTGCCGCCGGGGCCGATGACGTTCTTGATGAACTCCGGGCGGATCTTGATGGTGGTGATGCGCGGCGCGTACTTGCTGACGTCGTCGCGCGGCGCCGCGATGGACTTCTTCATCTCGGCGAGGATGTGCTTGCGCCCCGCCGCGGCCTGGTTGAGCGCCTTCTCCATGATCTCGCGGGTGACGCCGCCGATCTTGATGTCCATCTGGATCGAGGTGATGCCGGTGTCGGTGCCGCAGACCTTGAAGTCCATGTCGCCGAGGTGGTCCTCGTCGCCGAGGATGTCGGAGAGGATGGCGATCTTCTCGCCCTCCTTGATCAGCCCCATGGCGATGCCGGCCACCGGGGCCTTGATGGGCACGCCGGCGTCCATCAGCGCCAGGCAGCCGCCGCAGACCGAGGCCATCGAGGAGGAGCCGTTGGACTCCATGATGTCGGAGACCAGCCGGATCACGTAGGGCCAGTTGGCGTCGTCGGGGAGCACCGCCTTGAGGGCCCGCTCGGCCAGCACGCCGTGGCCGATCTCGCGCCGGCCCGGGCCGCGCAGGAACTTGGCCTCGCCCACCGAGAAGGGCGGGAAGTTGTAGTGGAGCATGAACCGCTTGTAGGTCATGCCGGTCAGCCCCTCGATGCGCTGGTCGTCGGTGGCGGTGCCGAGGGTGGCGCCCACCAGGGCCTGGGTCTCGCCGCGGGTGAAGAGGGCCGAGCCGTGGACGCGGGGCAGCAGCCCCACCTCGCACCAGATCTGGCGGATGTCGGCCATGCCGCGGCCGCCGATGCGCTTGCCCTCGTCGGTGATCATCTTGCGCATGTACTCGTACTTCACGTCCTCGTAGTAGCCCTTGATCTCCTTCTCGCGGAGGGCGATCGAGGCCAGCTTGGCGGCGTCGCCGGCGGCCTCCTCCTTCAGGGCCGCGAGCAGCTCCTTCTTGATCTCGGAGAGCCGGCCGTAGCGGTCGTGCTTCTCGTGGCGGCCGTAGGCCTCCTTCACCTTGTCCCAGGTGAGCGCCTTGACCTTGCCCTTGAGCGCCTCGTCCGCCTTGGGGGCGTCGAAGGCCTTCTTCGCCTTGCTGCCCGAGGCCTTGTGGAGCTGGAGCTGGGCGTCGAGCAGCGGCTGGATGGCGGCGTGGCCGAAGAGGAGCGCGTCGATCATGACCGACTCGCTGACCTCCCTGGCGCCGCCCTCGACCATGGTGATGGCGTCGCGCGAGGCGGCCATGATGACGTCGAGGTCGGCCTCGGCCCGCTGGGCCAGGGTGGGGTTGGCGACGAACTGCCCGTTCACCCGGCCGACGCGGACGCCGGCGAAGGGGCCGGCGAAGGGCACGTCGGAGCACTGCAGGGCCGCCGAGGCCCCGGTGAGCGCCAGCACGTCGGGGTCGTTCTCCTGGTCGAAGGAGACCACCGTGGCGATGATCTGGGTCTCGTTGGCGTAGCCGTCGGGGAAGAGCGGCCGGCAGGAGCGGTCGATGATGCGGGAGGTGAGGGTCTCGCGCTCGGTGAGGCGCCCCTCGCGCTTGAAGTAGCTGCCGGGGATGCGGCCGGCGGCGTAGAGCTTCTCCTGGTAGTCGACGGTGAGGGGGAAGAAGTCGATCCCCTCCTTCTTCTCGGCCGCCGAGACCACCGTGATCAGCACGATCGACTCGCCCATGCGAGCCCAGATCGAGCCGTGCGCCTGCTTCGCGACCTTGCCGGTCTCGAGGGTGATGTCCTTGTCGCCCACGCGGGCGGTGACCTGGAACGGAGTCATGTGCACCTTTCCTTCGTTGGACCGTGGCGGGCGCGCACCGCGCGCCCGGCTGGTCCGGTGGGGCCCGCGCCACCCGGCGCCCGGGGGGGCCTTTGAAGAGGTGCCTCTGTTCCTCACTTCGCCGCCTCTCGGGAGGGGAGAGGCGGCCCAGTCGGAAACGGAGGCTCCTGCAGGTCCCCGAGGCCCGTGGGTGCGGGCTGTCGGTTTGCGTGGCCGGACCACGTGGCCGGCCTGCGCGAGCGCCCCGTCCAGCCGGGCCCGGGGCGCTTCGAAGCTACTTCACTTGCGGATGCCCAGCCCTTCGATGAGCGACTTGTAGCGGGCCTGGTCGACCCTCCGCAGGTAATCGAGGAGGCGGCGCCGCTGGCCGACGAGCTTGAGGAGCCCGCGCCGGCTGTGGTGGTCCTTCTTGTGGGTCTTGAAGTGCTCGGTGAGGTAGTTGATCCGCTCGCTCAGGAGCGCCACCTGCACCTCCGGGGACCCGGTGTCCTTGTCGTGCTGCCGGTACTTCTGCACGAGCTCGGTCTTCTTCTCCTGCACCATCGCCATAGGTGTTTCCTTTCGGGTGGACCGGTCACCGCCGCGGGGGCGAAGGCGAGCGCCGCGGGCGGCCGTGAACGGCCGTGAAGGCGGGTGTTTACGTCAACCGGATGGGGGTGTCAACGTCCGGACCCCGCGGGGGTGCGGCGCGGGGGCCCTGGGTCCAGGGCCCCCGCGGAGTCCGGCCCCTGCCTGCTCGGCGCTCACCGCGCGCCGCTGGCCTGGGCGAGCGTGGTGGGCCGCGCGGGAGAGGCCCCCGGGGCCGCCGGCGACGTGGCCAGCGCCGGCTCCTGCGGCGTGGGCCCGGGCCTGGCCACCACCCAGTTGGCCTTGGCGGTCCGACCGACCCCGGTCAACTGCACCACCACCGACTGGCCAGGCTGCAGGTCGGTCAGCGCCACGTCCCTTCCGCCCAGGGTCACCAGCGCGGCACGAGCCAGGCCCACCTCCAGCACCTGGTGGTCGCGGTAGATGGTGATGAGGCCGTTCCTCGCGTCCACCGACACCAGCCGACCTGCCAGCATCGTCCGTGCCGGCAGCGCCACCCCGGCCCCCGAGCCAACCCCGGCGGAGAGGACCTCCCGTCTCGATGTGTCCGGTGGCTCTGCCCTGGCCAGGGCGGCGACAAGCACCGCAGCCATGGTCACCACGACTCGTCCTGTGCGCATACGACCTCCTCGTCCCCCTCCAGGTGGACAACACCCAGGCCAGGTCGGCGTGGCTCGGTCCTGGGGGGGCGTCAACGGCCGTCCCGCAGGCTGATGGGCGCGGCCTCCGTCAGCCGCGACGCGGGGCGACGGGGGCGGGCAGCACCGGCGCGGTGATGACCCGGACCGGACGGAGCCGCTCCGCCTGGACCTCGCCAATCGCCACCAGGGCACCGTCCGGGCCGACCACGCGGCGCAGGCCGTCGGGCTCCCCGGGGCGGGTGAGCTGGCGCCCCCGCGACAGGGCGATGGCCCCGTTGGCGTCGACCGCCAGCAGCGGGAAGAAGGCGACCGCGTCGGCGGGCGAGATGATGCGGAGGAGCAGGGCCGCCCGATCGCTCGCCGCCAGCTGCTCCAGCGCCTCGAGCGGGAGCGCCCCCTCCAGCGTGAAGGGCCCGGCCGCGGTGCGGCGCAGCGCGGCCAGGTGGGCCGGCACCCCCAGGCTCCGCCCCAGGTCGGCGGCCAGCGTCCGGACGAAGGTCCCCTTTCCGCAGCGGACCACCAGCTGGCCCAGGCGCAGCCCGTCGCCGCCGGTCGCGGCCAGGCCGGTGAGCTCCAGCGAGTGGACCGTCACCCGGCGGGGCGCCCGCTCCACCGTCTCGCCGGCCCGGGCCGCCTCGTGGAGCCGCCGCCCGTCCACCCGCACCGCGGAGAACATGGGCGGCACCTGGTCGATCTCGCCGGTGAGGGGCGCCAGCGCGGCCCGCACCGACGCCTCCGTGAGCTGCGAGGGATCGCCCCGCTCCACCACGGCGCCCTCGGCGTCCTCGGTGGTGGTGGCGGCGCCGAAGGCCACGGTGGCGAGGTAGGCCTTGTCCCCCTCGGCCAGCCAGCGCTGCAGCTTGAGGGCATCGCCGAGGCAGACCGCCAGCAGGCCGGTGGCGGCCGGATCGAGCGTGCCGGTGTGGCCGGCGTCGCGGGTCCCGAGGGCGCGGCGGATCCGCGAGACCACGTCGTGCGAGGTCGGCCCGGCGGGCTTGTCGACGAGGAGGACGCCGTTCATGTCGAGGCCCGAGGGCTGCCGTCCCGGCCGGCCGGCCGGACCAGGCCCTACGTCTCGCCCTCGCCGCCCGGCGAGGCGCCGCGAGCCCGGGCCTCGCGCAGCAGCCGGTCGATCCGGTCGCCGCGCTCCACCGACTCGTCGAAGACGATTCGCAGGTGGGGGGTGTGGCGCAGCTTGAGGTTGCTCGCCACCTCGCGCTGCAGCCAGGTGGCGGCGGCGCGCAGCCCCTCCAGCGTCGACTTCTTCACCGCCTCGTCGCCGAGGATGGAGAGGTAGACGGTGATGTCCTTCAGGTCCGGCGCCATCTTGGCCCCGGTCACCGTGACCAGGCCGGTGACGCGCGGGTCCTTGAGGCCGCCGCGCGCCAGCACCAGCCCGAGCTCGTGCGCGAACTCGCTCGCCACCCGCGCCGGCCTGTCGTGTCCGCTGCTCATCGCTCCTCCTCCTCCTCGCCCGGCGGCGCCCAGGGGCCGGCTCCCTCGGCCTCCGCCAGCGTCCGCGTCCCCTCGCCCGGCCCGTCGTCCCACGGCTCGATGACCAGGTCCCGCCCGGTCACCAGGATCTGCCCGCCGTGCATGGAGGCCACCATCCCGGCCACCTTGTCCAGGGTCTCGTTGACGAAGGCGTGGTCGTTGCCGACGGCCGTGACCCCGATCACGCTCCGCTGCCAGAGATCGTTGTCCGCCACCTCGGCGATGGAGACGTTGAAGCGGGCCCGCACCCGGTCGATGGCCGAGCGGACCAGGTGCCGCTTCGACTTGAGCGACCCGGGCGACGGGAGGTGCAGGGCCAGTCTCAGCACTCCCACGAACATCCGCCCCTCCGCGTCCAGACGCTAGTCGATCGACTGGCGGATCTCCTCCAGCTCGAAGCACTCGAGGACGTCCCCGGCCTTGAAGTCGGAGAAGCTCTCCAGGCCGATGCCGCACTCCAGCGGAGCGGCCACCTCGCGGACGTCGTCCTTGAGCCGCTTCAGCGACACGATCTTGCCGGTGTGGACCGGCTTGCGGTCCCGCATGACGCGGCCGTGGGTGTTGCGGCGGATGACGCCCTCGGTGATGGCCGACCCGGCGATGGTGCCGACCCGGGTGATGTTGAAGACCTGGCGGACCTCGGCCTTGCCCAGCGGCTTCTCCTTGATGATGGGCGGCAGCAGCGTCGCCATCTCCTCGCGGATCTTGTCGACCGCCTCGTAGATGATGTCGAAGAGCAGGATGCGGATCCCCTGCTGGCTGGCGATCTGCTCGACCTTGGTCTCGGGCTTGGTGTGGAAGCCGACGATGATGGCCTTGCCGGCCGCCGCGGTGAGCACGTCCGACTCGGTGATGTTGCCCACCCCGGAGTCGAGCACCTTGACGCCGACCTTCTTGGTGGCGCACTTCTCCAGCGCCTGGCGGACCGCCTCGGAGGAGCCCTGCACGTCGGCCTTGACCACCACGTTGAGGGCCTTCTGGGCGGTGGTCTTCCCCTTGGAGAAGAGGTCCTCCAGCGTGGCGCGCTTGACCGAGGCCATGGCCTTCTGGCGGGACTTCTCGGCGCGGTGGGTGGCCACCTCCTTGGCGGCCTTCTCGTCCTCCACCACGTCGAACTCGTCGCCGGCGGTGGGGACGCCGGAGAGGCCCAGCACCTCGACCGGGAAGCCCGGGCCGACCTCCTTCACCAGCTCGCCGCGCTCGTTCATCATGGCGCGGACCTTGCCGTACTCCGAGCCGGTCACCAGCGCGTCGCCGATGCGGAGCGTGCCCTCCTGCACCAGCACGGTGGCCACCGGGCCGCGCCCCTTCTCCAGCTTGGCCTCGATGACCACGCCGGTGGCGAGCATCTCGGGGTTGGACTTGAGGTCGAGCACCTCGGCCTGCAGCGCGATGTACTCGAGCAGCTCGGGGAGCCCCTGCTTGGTGCGCGCCGACACCGGCATCATGATGGTGGTGCCGCCCCACTGCTCGCCCACCAGCTCGTACTCGGTGAGCTGCTGCATGACGCGCTCGGGCTGGGCGCCCGGCTTGTCGATCTTGTTGATGGCGACGAGGATGGTCACCCCGGCGGCCTTGGCGTGCTTGATGGCCTCGATGGTCTGCGGCATCACGCCGTCGTCGGCGGCCACCACCAGCACCACCAGGTCGGTGACCTTGGCGCCGCGCTCGCGCATCGCCGTGAAGGCCTCGTGGCCCGGCGTGTCGAGGAAGGTGATGGGCCCGTGCGCCGTCTGCACCGAGTAGGCGCCGATGTGCTGGGTGATGCCGCCGGCCTCGCCGGCCGCCACGTCGGCCTTGCGGATGGCGTCCAGCAGCGAGGTCTTGCCGTGGTCGACGTGGCCCATGACCGTGACCACCGGCGGGCGGTTGACCAGCTTGGACTCGTCGACGGCGATCTCCGGGATGTACTCCTCGACCTCGAAGCCCTGCTTCTCCACGGTGTAGCCGAAGTCGGTGGCCAGCAGGGCCGCGGTGTCGGCGTCGATGAGCTGGTTGATGGTGGCCATGGTGCCACCCTGCATCAGCTTCCGGATCAGGTCGGACGCCTTGACGCCCATGGCCTGGGAGAGGTTGGAGACCGAGATGGACTCCTCCATGCGGATGACCTTCTTGTGCTCGGCGCGCTCGGTCACCTGCGTCTTCGCCCCCTTCTTGGTCGGCTTCTTCTTCTTGCCGCGGACCGGCACGTAGGTGCGGTCCTGCATGGCGGCGGTCAGCAGCTCCTTGGGGTTGAGCGTCTTGGCGGCCTCCTCGGAGGGACGACCGGAGCCGCGCTTGCCCTTGTTCTTGTCACGGCTGACGTCGATGAACTCGCGCTCACGACCCAGCGAGCCCGGCACCACCTTGAGCTCGCGGACCTCGCCGAGGGCGCGCGGCCCGGGCGCGGCCGGGAAGCGGCTGCCGGAGCCGGTCGGGGGCGTGACGCGGCGGACCGGGATGAGCGGCCGCGAGATCAGCACCGCCTGCGTGGAGGTGGGGCGCTGCGTGCGCGGATCGATGGTGGGCTTGGCCGGGACGGCCGGGGCAGCCGGGGCGGCCGGCGCGGTCGCGGCGGCGGGCGGCGCGGCGGCGCCCGGGCCCGGGCTGGCGGCCGGCGCGGGCGGCTCGGCCTGGGCCGTGGCCGGCTCGGCGGCCGTGACGGTGGCCGCCGCGGCGGCCACCGGCGCGGGGGCCTCGGGCTCGCCGATCGGCTCGAGGGCCGGCTCACCCGGCGACCCCTCCTCCTCGACGGGCTCGGGCGCGACCGGCTCGGGGTGCACCACCACGGGGGGCGGCGGGGGGGCCACCGGCACCGGGATGGTCGACTTCTTGCGGACCACGAAGCCGGGGCCGGCCGGCCGGGGGGCCGCCGCCTTGGGCTTCTTCTCGCCGACGATCTTCTCGAAGGCGGCCTGGGCCTGGTCGTCGTCGAGCGACGAGGAGTGGCTCTTCACCTCGAAGCCGAGCTGATGGAGCCTGTCGACGAGCTCCTGGTTGGAGAGCTCGATCCCCTGCTCCTTGAGCTGCTTCGCCAGCTCGTGAACCCGCTTCTTGGACATGTGTGTCGACTCCTAATCCCTGCCAACGACGGCCGTCAATCCACCGCGGAGCGCGTCGGCGTCCCACGTCAAGTCCCCGCGCCGGAAGGCCCGGGCGAAGGAGCGCCGCTTGACGGCCTTCCCCAGGCACGCTTCCTCGCGGTGCAGCCAGGCACCCCGTCCGCCGCTGCGCGTCGCGTCCAGCACCACGCGGGCGTCCGCCCCGACCCGGAGCCGGGCCAGCGTCGCTTGCGCCGCGGCCTGGCCGCAGCCCACGCAGGTGCGAACCGGCGCCGTCATCCCAGGACCTCGTGGCGGGCCTTCTCGGCGTCCAGCTCGGCGCGCAGCCGGGCCTCCTCCTCGAGGTAGACCCCGGCGGCGTGCTTGACCTGCCGCGCCTTCTTCACGCCCAGCCCCGACCCCTCGCCCAGCCGGTTGACGTCGGTCTCGGCGTGGATGGCCTCGACGGTCGGGTAGCCGGCGGCCTTGAGGGCCTCGATGGTCTTCTCGCCGACGCCCCGGACGCGCGCCAGCCGCTCCTCCTGGGTCAGCGAGTCGGGGTGGCGCCGGGCCTCGGCGATGCGAGCCGCCTCGCGCTCGGCCTCCAGCTGCATCTCCTTCTCGGCGTCGAGGAAGGACTGCTCGCGGGCCCGCTTCTGCAGGTCCGGGATCATGTCGATGGTGAAGCCGGGGAACTGGGTGAGCATCTCCACCGCGGCGTTGGCGATGTCCTGCGCCTTGCGGAAGCCGTGGGCGTAGAGCATCTCCTGGGTGGCCTCGGGGATGTCGATGGCCTCGAAGCTCTCCTTGGCGAACTCGTGCATCTCCCGGACGCGGGTCTCGCTGTTGATGTCGAGCTTCCAGCCGGTGAGCTGGGAGGCGAGGCGCACGTTCTGGCCGCGCCGCCCGATGGCCAGCGAGAGCTGGTCGTCGGGGACGATGATCTCCATGGCGTTGTTCTGGTCGTCGAGGAGCACCCGGCTGACCTCGGCGGGGGCCAGCGCGTTGCAGACGAAGCGGGCCGGGTCCTCGTGCCAGGGCACGATGTCGATCTTCTCGCCGCGCAGCTCCTGGACCACCGCCTGCACGCGGCTGCCCTTCATGCCGACGCAGGCGCCGACCGGGTCGACGTCGGAGTCGCGCGAGGAGACGGCGATCTTGGCGCGGCCGCCCGGCTCGCGGGCGGCGGCCTCGATGACCACCACGCCCTCGGCGATCTCCGGGACCTCCATCTCGAAGAGCTTGCGGAGCAGCTCGACGGTGGCGCGGGAGAGGATGATCTGCGGGCCCTTCGACTCGCGGAGCACGTCGATGACGAAGGCCTGGATCCGGTCGCCGGCGCGGTAGCTCTCGCGCGGCACCTGCTCGCGGACCGGCAGCACCGCCTCGGCCCGGCCCAGGTCGACGATGACGTTGCCGCGCTCGAAGCGGCGGACGATGCCGGTGATGACCTCGCCCTTGCGGTCCTTGTACTCGTTGAAGACGTTCTCGCGCTCGGCGTTGCGGGTGCCCTGGATGATCACCTGCTTGGCGGTCTGGGCGGCGATGCGGCCGAAGCCGCGCCGGAAGGTCTTGAGCTTGAGGAGGTCGCCCCACTGCTCGTCCTGGGCGCGGGCCTCGGTCTCGTCCTCGGGCCGGTAGAAGATGGGGAAGTCGAGCTCGTCGCCGACCTCGGCCTCGATCCCCTTCTCGTGCGCGAAGGAGACCGGGATCATGTTGGCCGGATCCGGCAGCGGCGCCTCCTCGGTCGGGTCCTCCACGATGGTGAGGACCTGGAAGAGGTCGATCTGGCCGCGATCCTCGTCGTACTTGGCCTTGAGGTTGCGCTCCAGCCCGAAGTGCCGCTTGGCGGCGCTCTGGATGGCCTCCTCGAGGATCTCGATCAGCTTGGGGCGGTCGATGCCCTTGTCCTTGGCGACCTGGTCGAGGATCAGGTTCAGGTTCACGCTCTGCTGCATGGCTCAGTCCTTCCTGCGGAGCTCGGCCTCGAAGTCGTACTCGAGGTTGGCCTTGGCGATCTGGTCGTGGGGGACGCGGTGCAGCACGCCGTCGACGTCGATCTCGACGGCGCCGTCCCTGAATCCCTTGAGAGTGCCGGTCCAGTGCTTGCGGCCGGGCGAGGCGGGGGCCGTCCCGGCCACCGGCCCGTACGACTTGATGCGGGCGCGCTGCCCGGCGAAGCGGTCGAAATCCGAGGGCTTGCGCAGCGGGCGCTCCAGGCCGGGGGACGAGACCTCGAGGTCGTAGGCCGGCTCGATGAAGTCCTCGACGTCGAGGATGGGCTCGACGGTCCGGCTCACCGCCTGGCAGTCGTCGATGCCGAAGCCGCCGGCCTTGTCCACGAAGAGCCGGAGCGTCCAGCGCCCGCCGGCGCGGACCCACTCCACCTCGACGAGCTCGTAGCCGTCGCGCAGGAGCACCGGCTCGAGCAGCCGCCGTGCCTGCTCCGCGATGGGTTCTTGTGCGATGCCGCTCATGTGCTCGATTCCAGAAAAGAAAAAAGTGGGCGTTGCTGCGGCCCACTTTCGTGCCCGGTCGCCCGGGATCCTCGAAAATGTGGGGGGTTAGGTAACAGAACGGGCGGCGCCGGTCAAGGCGACCCGGGCGTGGCAGCCCCCTGCTGGGGGCCTGTGCGAGCCCCCTCCCGGCTCCGCCGCCGGGGCGCCGGACGGCTAGCGCCCCGCCGCGTCCAGCCAGACCCCGAGCCCCTGGGCGTTGAGCTCGAGATCGTTCTCGAAGACCTCCAGCGCCCGGGCCGCCGGGAGCGGCACCCCGTGCTCGGCCAGCCCGGCCAGCAGCCCGGCCTTCAGGCCGGCCTTGATGGCCTCGTGGCGGCCGGGTCCGGAGGGGGCGGCGCGCGCCGCCCGGACGTGGTCGTCGATGCCCCGGTGCAGCGCCGCGGCGTGGGCGGCGAGGTTCCCCTCCACCAGGCCGAAGTGCACCAGGTAGACCCGTTCGGGCCGCTCGGCCAGGATCCGATCCAGCGTGGCGTGGAGCGCGGCGGGGTCGAACTGCACCGGCGTGGTGGAGATGAAGAAGAAGGGGCCGTTCGGGCCACCATCGGTCTCCCGGTAGCTGAGCCCGAAGGAGTCTCCGGTGAAGAAGCCGCGGGTGGCCTCGTCGAGGACCACGAAGTGGTGCCTGGCATGGCCAGGGGCGTCCAGGAAGCGCAGGGGGCGCGCGCCGAGATCGAGCGAGAAGCCGTCCGGCGCCTCCACCACCCGCTCGGCCGGGACCGGGATGGGCTCGCCGTAGAGGGCCCGGGTGGCCGCCTCGCCGTAGACGAGGACGGTGCCGGCCCAGAGCTTGGTCGGGTCGATGAGGTGGCGGGCGCCGCGCGGGTGGGCCACCAGCGTGGCCCGGGGCAGCGCCCTCATGAGCGCGCCGGCCCCGCCGGCATGGTCGAGGTGGACGTGGGTGACGATGACGTGGCTCACCGCCTCGGGGGCGATGCCGAGCTGCTGCAGCGCCGCCAGCTGGCGCGGCACGGCGTGGACGTGGCCGGTCTCGACGAAGGCAGCCGAGTCGCGGCCGCGGATCAGGTAGCAGGCGGCCAGGCCGGGGCGCAGGTAGCCGGTGTCGATGAGGAAGATGCCGGGCGCGACTTCGCGGGCGGGCTCGATGGGCATGGCGGGATCCTCCGTCGAGGGGGTCGGGACGGGACTAGCGCCGCCCCGGCGGGTAGGCGTCGATGATCTTCACGATGGCCTCCTCCAGCGCCGCCGGCCCCTGGTCGGGCGAGACCGTGTCGCTGCCGGTGCCGCGCCAGAACATCTCCCGGCTGGTGCCGTCGACGAAGTCGAGGATCAGCGTCCCCGAGCGGTAGGCCCGCACCTGGACGGCCGGCGCGGTCGAGACCATGACCGCGCCACCCGCCGGGTAGCCGAAGCCGGCACCGTAGCCGTAGCCGTACTGGTCGATGGCGATCTGGTCCCCGGACCAGCCGTGCATGGCGATGAAGAAGTCGGGGAGGACGCCCTCGGGGGCCTGGACGAAGCCGCGCTTGAGGAGCTCGCGCTGCACGAAGTAGCGGATCCGCTCGCGGACCTGCGGGTCGCGGATGACCGGCGCCTCCTCGGGCCCCGGCTGCATGGTGAGGAACGTGAAGCTCCGGTACTTCTTGAAGTCGGCCCCCTCGACGTACTCGGTGTCGATCTTGAGGGTGGCGCAACCGGCCAGGGTGAGTGACAGCGCGGCGGCGAGGGCGGTGCGGGTCATGTGGTCTCCTGCGCGGGTCCGCCAGGCGGACCGCTCGGCGTGGGGGGGCGGGGCGAGCGGCGCGCCCCGGCGGCCGGGCCCGCCGAGGACGGTCGTGTGGGCGGCACTATATCGGATCGAGGCCGGCGTCCACCGGTCCCGGCCTTCGTGTAGACTTCCCGCGCCCAGACCGGGCCGTTCCCTCCAGCGCCGACCTCCGGCGCCACCCGGGAGCGGGAGATCCACATGCCCCGTCCCTCGCTCGCACTCGCCCTGGCCTTCGCGCTGGCCGGGTGCTCGACGGTCCAGATCGACACGCAGTACAAGCCGAACGTCGACTACAAGAAGTACCGGACCTTCGCCTGGAACCCCGTCCAGCCCGGACCGGAGCAGGCCAGCGAGGCCCGCGATCCGGCGGTGCGCGCCTTCGTGCTCTCCACCATCGAGCGGGAGCTCACCGGCCGCAAGTTCGTCATGGCCGCCGCCGGCGCCGTGCCCGACTTCTACATCGCGGTCCACGGCTGGTCGCGCGACAAGATCGACGTGAAGCAGTACGGCTACGTCTACGGCTACAGCGGCTACGGCATGTACCCGACCATGGGCGGCCCGGCCGTGGAGGTGCGCCAGTACAAGGAGGGGACCATCGTCATCGACTTCATCGACGCCACCACCCGGGAGATGTTCTGGCGCGGCACCGCCAGCGACACCTTCATCCCCGGCACCGGCCGCGACGTCATCAAGGACGCCGTCACCAAGCTGATCGACGCCTACCCCCCGCCCCGGTAGCGGCTCCCCGCCTGCCCCGGCCCTCCCCGCTCCACCCCGGAGAGACCCCCATGTCTCGCGCCTCCCGCCTCGCCGTCCTCGCCGCGCCGCTGCTCCTCGCCGCCTGCGCCACCACCCAGGGAGTGCCCCTTCCCATGTCCACGCCGGTGGCGCCCAAGCCGGACGGGTTCCGGGCCACCGGGGAGTTCCGCTCCACCATCGGCAAGAGCGCCGCCTTCGACGAGTGGCGCGTGGTGGGGCCCCGGATCAACCTGGCCAGGAACCCCGACGGCACCTGGGACGGCACGGCCGGCCCGGCCATGTCGCCCTTCCACCTCGAGGCGAAGCCGGGCGACCTGGACGGCCCCAACCTCAACCTCTCGGTCCAGAGGGCGGCCGACGGCGTGGTCGAGATCGGCGGCCTCTTCTTCGGTGATCGGTACTTCGTGCGGGTCTCCCCCCAGAAGCTGCAGGGGAAGACCCACGGCGGGAAGTGCTCCTTCGAGTTCAAGCGGGTCTCGCCCACCGTCTTCGCGGGTGACGTCGCCTGCGGGATGGAGATCACCCGGGTCGGCATCGAGCTCTTCGGCGTGGCCGGCCGTGTCGACGACCCGGTCCTGCCGCAGGCGGCGCTGGCCCTGATGGCGGTCATGCCCTGACCAGGGTGACCCGGGCTCGCCGCCGCTGACGGCGGCGCGGTTTCGTGCTCTCCTGACGCCATGCGCTCCCCTCGTAGCCTGGCCCTCGTGGCCGCCGCGGCCGGCGCGCTGCTCTGGGCAGTGCCGGCCACCGCGGCCAATCCGGACGTCGAGCTCGGCCTGGGCGCCGACTGGCTGGTGTCGCCCCAGGACGGCGCCTTCCAGCTGACGCTGGGCGGCGACAAGCGCATCAACGCCAGCCTCTCCTGGGGTGGCCGGATTGGGGTGCTGGTCCTCACCGACCCCACCCGGCTCGGGGTCCCCATCGACGTCCGGCTGCGCGGCCACTTCGGGCGCATGTACGTCGAGGGGCTGGTGGGACCGTGGCTGGTCTTCGACGACTCCGACACGGTCCGCTTCCACGGCGCGGTCGGCTTCGGCCTGGTCATGCGCGGCTTCACCGTGGGGCTGGAGGTCGGCTACCTCGACCCGACCTCGATGGTCGGGCTGCGGCTGGCGTTCCCCCTAGCTACGGCCGTGGGGTGGGCGCGGCGGCCGGCCGCGGTATGCTGCCCGTGATGTGCGGCCGCTTCTCGCTCACCGTCGCCGACCTCGCCTCGCTCGCCCGGGCGTGGGCCGCCGATCTCGACGCCCTGCTGGCGGCGCAGTGGCGGCCGCGCTTCAACGTCGCGCCCGGCCAGGTCCACCCGCTGCTGCGCGAGGTGGCGGGTCGGCGACGCCTCGACCCGGCCACCTTCGGTCTCTCCGGCCCGCGCGGCACGCTGCTGCCCAACGCCCGCTCCGAGACGGCCGCTTCCCGCCGCACCTTCGCCCGCCCCCTGCGCGAGGCCCGCTGCGCCGTCCCCGTCGACGGGTTCTACGAGTGGGAGGGGCCGCCCTCGGCGCGCCGGCCCAGCTGGTTCCACCGGGCCGACGGCGGTCCGCTGCTGCTGGCGGCGGTGGCGGCCACGGCCCCGGACGGGCGCCTCGGCTTCTCCATCCTCACCACCGACGCGGTCGAGCCGGTGGTGCGGCTCCACGACCGGATGCCGGTGGTGCTCCCGCCCGGGCTGGTGGGCCCGTGGCTGGCCGCCGGCCCACCGCCGCCCATCCCGGCGCCGGTGCCCGGCCAGCTGTCGGCGCGGCCCCTCTCGCCGCGCGCCAACTCGATCGCCCATGACGACCCGGCCTGTCTCGAGCCACTCGGGCCGGAGGGGCAGCTGAAGCTGCTGTAGGAGAGGACCGGAGCGGCGCTCCGCTCCCCACCCGTCCGCCACGGAGTCCCCCATGCGCCCCGACCTCCGCCTCCCCCTCGCCTGCCTCGCGGTGGCCGCCGTCGCCACCGCCCTCTCCCGCGTCGGGGCCCGCGACCCGTCCACCTGGCTCATGGAGGTGGCCCCCACCCTGCTGGCGGTGCCCATCCTGGTGGCCACCTTCCGCCGCTTCCGCTTCACCTCGCTGGTCTACGTGGCCCTGGCCATCCACGCCGTCATCCTCGCCACCGGCGCCCACTGGACCTACGCCGAGGTGCCGATCGGCTTCTGGGCCCGCGACGCCTTCGGCCTCTCGCGCAACCACTTCGACCGGCTCGGCCACCTCGCCCAGGGCTTCGTCCCCGCGCTGGTGACCCGGGAGCTGCTGCTGCGGACCTCGCCGCTCCGGCCCGGCCGGTGGCTGGTGGCGCTGGTGACCCTGTCGGTGCTGGGCGTCTCGGCCTGCTACGAGTTCATCGAGTGGTGGGCGGCGCTGCTGCTGGGCCAGGGGGCCGACGCCTTCCTCGGCACCCAGGGCGACCCGTGGGACACGCAGTGGGACATGTTCCTGGCGCTGTGCGGCGCCCTGCTGGCGCAGGTCACGCTGGGGCGCTGGCAGGACCGGCAGCTGGAGCGGCGCGTGGCGCCGTGAGGCCCCGGCTCACGCCGCCTCCACCCGGTTCCGCCCCGCGGCCTTGGCCCGGTAGAGCGCCTCGTCGGCCCGCGCCACCAGCCGATCGGCGTTGAGCGCGTCCGGGTGCTCCGCCGGGAGCGCGTCGGCCACGCCCAGGCTCACGGTGGCGGCCAGCTGCCACCCCTCGAACTCGACGCGCATCGCCTCGACCGCCTGGCGCAGCCGCTCGGCCATGCTCCGGGCCCCGGCCAGGTCGGTCTCCGGGAGCACGGCCAGGAACTCCTCGCCGCCCCAGCGCCCCAGCAGGTCCGAGGCCCGCAGCGCGGCGCGCGCCGCACCGGCCAGCCCGCGCAGCACGGCGTCGCCGCCGGCGTGCCCGAAGGTGTCGTTGGTCTGCTTGAAGAGGTCGACGTCGACGAGGATGCAGGCGCACCGGTGGCCGTGGCGCTGTGACCGGACCAGCTCCTCCCGCAGCCGCTGCTCGATGGAGCGCCGGTTGTGGAGGCCAGTCAGCTCGTCGGTGATGGCCAGCTCCAGGATGCGGGCCTCGGCCGTGTCCAGCCGTCGGTGCAGGCTGGCGACCAGCCGGCCCAGCCCCACCAGCAAGGCCACCGTGGTGAGGGCGAAGAGCCCGACGGCGATGGAGCGGGATCGGGCCACCCCCCGCTCCGCCTCGGTGACGTCGAAGGTCACGCTGATGCCGCCGAGGAGCTGGCCGACCCGGTAGCCCTGGGCGGCGTGGCAGGCCAGGCAGTCCTGCTCGGCGCGGAGCGGCCCGAGGTAGCGGAACAGGACGGCGTCCCCTCGCCGTTCGTGGGTCCAGGCCTCGGCCTCGCCGCGCTCGAGGCGGGCCAGCGCCCCGGCCTCGAAGGCATCCGGGGCGTTGGCGGGGTTGAGCGGCTTCAGGCTGGTCAGGTGGAAGCGGAAGGAGCCGTCCACCTCGCTGAGCTGCGACATCTCCTGCGTCATCATCTCCGGGGTGCGCATGGTGTAGACGGTGCCGTCGGCCCCCGACCTGTCCGGGTGGTCGAGGAAGGGGCTGGAGACCACCCCCGGCCGCTTCTCCACCCAGACGCCGCCGTGGAGGGCGTTCCAGCGCCGGGCCAGCAGGACCCCGCCGAGGATGGTCCGGGCCCGGGTGGTGATCTCGGCCTCGATGGTCCGCCCGCTGCTCAGCGCCAGCCCGGTGTAGAGCCCGGACACGGAGAGGAGGACCACCAGGGACAGGTTGAGGAAGAAGGTGCGCCACTGACGCCTGGTCGCGGGCACGGCTTCCATGCCGACATGCTACGCCGTCGACGCCCGCGGCCGTGACTCCGACCCGATCGGGTTGACCGCCGCGCAGCCGGCGCAGGCGGCCGGGTGGTCGGCATCCCGGCTGCGCCCGGGACGGTCAGCTGCGCCCACGCCGGTCCCGGCTCCATTGCGCCGCGACCTCGGCCAGCGCCGCGTCCAGCGAGGGCGGACGGATCCCCAGGGACCGGAGCCGCTCGACCCGGAGCCCTGCCCGCAGCGGCCGGCGGGCGCGCTGGCCGAGCTCCCTGGTCTGGACCGGGACGACGAGCCCCGGGTCGAGGCCGAGGGCCCTGGCGGCCCTCGCCGCGAAGGCGGCCCGATCCATCACCTCGTCCCCGGCGACGTGGAGGAGGCCGGTGGCGGTGGTGGCCAGCCCGGCGAGAACGTCGCCCAGGAACGGGGCGGGGGTCGGGCTGGAGGACTGGTCGGACGGCACCCGCATCGCCTGGCCGGCGCCCAGCCGGTCGATGAGCTGCATGATGAAGTTCTTGTCCCCGGGGCAGTAGCTGAAGACCACCGTGGTGCGCACCACCAGGGCGGCCGGATCGGCCGCCAGCACGGCCCGTTCCCCCCCCAGCTTGCTCCGGCCGTAGACCGAGACCGGGCAGACCGGGTCGTCCTCGGCGTAGGGCCCGGCGGCGCCGTCGAAGACGTACTCGGTGGACAGGCCGATGGTGCGGCCTCCCACGGCACGGCAGGCGGCGGCCACGACGGCGGGGGCCCGGGCGTTGAGCTGCTCGGCGAGCTCCGGCTCCACCTCGCAGCGCTCGACGTTGGTGAGGGCGGCGGCCAGGACGCAGAGATCCGGCTTCAGCCGTCCGATCACCTGCCGGATGGCGGCCTCGTCCCGGAGATCCAGTGGCAGGAGCCCGGCGCCGGCCCGGGTGTTCCCGGTGCCGGTGACGCGCCAGCCCCTGGCGGCCAGCGCCGCCGACACGTGTCGCCCCACCTGCCCGGACGCACCCACCACCAGCGCAGTCCCGGCGCCCATGCGTCACCCGTGCTTCAGGGCCCAGTCGTAGGGGATGCGGTCGGAGAACGGGTCGAGCCGCACGATCTCGTCACGGGAGTGGCCCACCGTGGCGCAGTTGGCCACCAGGGCCGGCACGGTGCCGATCCCCTTGAAGCCGTTCCAGACCCGGGGCGGCACGTGGATCAGCTTGTAGTCGTCGGGGCCGGTGAAGAGCTCCATGAGCTGGCCGCGGGTGCTGGACCCCTCGCGATCGTCGAAGAGCACCATCTTGATGTTCCCGACCGGCACCGCGTAGTTGAGCGCCATCTCCTGGTGCAGGTGCCAGGCCTTGATGGCGCCGGGGTAGACCACCGAGAAGTAGATCTCGCCGAAGCGCTCGAACTGCGGGTCGTCGGCGCGGAGCATGTGCATCACCTTGCCGCGCTCGTCCCCGATTTGCCGGAGCGGCCTCACCTGGACACCGTCGATCATGGCCGGCAGCTCCTCTGGAAGGTCTGCGCCACGTGCAGGCGCATGGGCTCGGTCAGGCCTGGATAGACGCCGACCCAGAGCGTCCGGTTCATGATGGCATCGGTGGTGGCGAGGTCGCCGGCCACGCGGAACGGCGCCGGCCGCCCCGCCGCCCGGGCCGCCTCGACGAGCTCCGTCATGGCGGGTTGGCGGACCAGGTTGCCGGCGAAGAGCATGCGGGTCTGGATCCGCTGGGCCTCGAGCGCGCGCACCAGGTCGTCGCGCGTGAAGGGCGCCCCCTCGCGCACCGTCACCATGAAGCCGAACCAGGAGGGCTCCGCGCCCGGCGTCGGCTCGGGCAGGACCAGCACGTCGCCGAGGCCGTCCAGCGCCTCCCGGTAGAAGGCCCAGTTGCGGCGGCGGGCCGCCACGAAGCCGTCGAGCCGGTCGAGCTGGGCCACCCCCACCGCCGCCTGCAGGTCGGTCACCTTCAGGTTGTAGCCGAGGTGGCGGTAGACGTACTTGTGGTCGTACCCCCTGGGCAGGTCGCCGAGCTGCCACTCGAAGCGCCGCTTGCAGGTGTTGTCCACGCCCGAAGGGCACCAGCAGTCGCGCCCCCAGTCGCGCAGCGAGGTCATGGCCTTCTCCAGCACGTCGTCGCTGGTGAGCACCGCGCCCCCCTCGCCCATGGTCATGTGGTGCGGCGGGTAGAAGCTGAGCGTGGCCAGGTCGCCGAAGGTCCCGGTCTTGCGCCCCTGGTAGAGCGACCCGGCCGCGTCGCAGTTGTCCTCCACCAGCCAGAGCCCGTGCCGCTTGCAGAAGGCACTCACCGCGGCCAGGTCGAAGGGGTTGCCGAGCGTGTGGGCCACCATCACCGCCCGGGTGCGCGGCGAGCGCGCCGCCTCCAGCCGGGAGACGTCGAGGTTGTAGCCGGGCAGCGTCACGTCGACGAAGACCGGCACCATCCCGAGCTGGACCACGGGCGCGACCGTGGTGGGAAAGCCGGCCGCCACGGTGATCACCTCGTCGCCGGGCTGCAGCCGCCGGTCGCCCAGCAGGTGCGAGGTGAGGGTGGCCACCGCCAGCAGGTTGGCCGAGGAGCCCGAGTTGACGAGCCGGGCGTGCGAGACGCCGTACCACCCGGCCAGGCTCCCTTCCAGGCGGGTGTGCCAGCGCCCGCCGGTGAGCCAGAACTCGACGGCGCTCTCGGCGAGGTTGGCCAGCTCCTCCTCGCCGTAGACCCGGCCGGCGTAGCGGACCGGCGTCCGCCCCGGGACGAACTCGGCGGCCGCCTCCGCCTGCAGGCGGAGCCGCGCGATCTGGCGGGCCCGCTCGACGATCTCGGCGGTGAGGCGCCGCTCCTCGGCCTTGTGGTCCATGTGGGTCAGGACTCCAGGTACTCGTGGATCTGCGTTCGGCACAGCCCGGCCAGCGCCTCGTCGGACGCCCCATCGTGGAAGGCCCGGTACCACTCGACGGTCCGGCGGAAGGTCTCGTCGAAGTGCCACCGCGGCGTCCAGCCGAGGCGGGCCGCGGCCTTGTCGACGGAGAGCCGCAGCAGCCCCGCCTCGTGGGGCGCGCCGGGCACGTGCTGGTCCTCCCAGGCCCCCGAGCCCCAGGCGGCGATGATGGCCTCGACCACCTCGCGCACCGGCCGGGCGTCTTCCGGGCGCGGCCCGAAGTTCCAGGGCTCGGCGAAGGCCGCCGCGTCGGGGCCGAGCAGCCGTGCGCCGAGGAGCAGGTAGCCGCCCAGCGGCTCCAGCACGTGCTGCCAGGGGCGGACGGCGCCCGGGTTGCGCACCGGGATGGCCCGCCCCGCCGTGAGCGCCGCGATGGCGTCGGGGACGATCCGGTCCCTGGCCCAGTCGCCGCCACCCACCACGTTGCCGGCCCGCGCCGTGGCCACCGCCACGCCGTGCTGCCCCAGCTGCTGCGGGTGGAAGAAGGAGCGGCGCCAGGAGGCGGTCACCAGCTCGGCCGCCCCCTTCGACATCGAGTAGACGTCATGGCCACCCATGGGCTCGTCCTCGCGGTAGCCATCGGCGCGCTCGTGGTTCTCGTAGCACTTGTCGCTGGTGACCACGACCACGGCGCAGGGGTGGCCGGCGGCGCGCACCGCCTCGAGCAGGTGGGCGGTGCCGAGCACGTTGACCTGCAGCGTCTCCAGCGGCTGCTGGTAGGAGAGCCGCACCAGCGGCTGCGCCGCCAGGTGCAGGATGACCTCCGGCCTGGCCTCTCGCACCACCGCGGTGAGCCGGGGCAGGTCACGGACGTCGGCGATGATGCTGCGGCAGCGCCTCGCCACCCCGGCCCGCTCGAAGAGCGCCGGCGTGGTGTCGGGGGCCAGCGCGTAGCCGGTCACCTCGGCCCCCAGGTCGGCCAGCCAGGTGGTGAGCCAGGAGCCCTTGAAGCCGGTGTGGCCGGTGACGAGGACCCGGCGACCGGCGTAGGCGGCCCCCAGCGCGGCGGCGGCGGGGTGCCGGCTCACCAGGTCTTCCACGGGGCCTGGCCCCTGGCCCACAGCTCGTTGAGCAGCTGGTACTCGCGGAGCGTGTCCATGGGCTGCCAGAAGCCGGTGTGCGGGAAGGCCACCAGCTGGCCGGCGCGGGCCAGCCCTCGCAGCGGCTCGCGCTCCAGGATGGTCCCGGGATCCTGGCCGAGGTAGTCCCAGGTGCGGCGCCCGTCGAGCACGAAGAAGCCGCCGTTGATGAACCCCTCGGTGGCCTGTGGCTTCTCGTTGAACTCGCGCACCTGCCCGGCCTCGATCACCATCTCGCCGAAGCGTCCCGGCGGGCGGACCGCGGTCACCGTGGCCACCTTGCCGTGCTGCCGGTGGAAGGCGATGGTGGCGCCGACGTCCACGTCGGAGACCCCGTCGCCGTAGGTGAGCAGGAACGGCCCGTCGCCCTCGACGTAGCGGCGCACCGCCGCCACCCGGCCGCCGGTCATGGTCTCCTCGCCGGTCTCGGCCAGCGTGACCTTCCAGTCCTCCTCGTCGTGGCGGCCCAGCACCTCGACGGCGCCGTGCTCGCCCAGGGTGACGGTGAGGTCGGACGTCATCGCCTTGTAGTTGAGGAAGAACTCCTTGATGGCCCAGCCCTTGTAGCCGAGGCAGAGCACGAACTCGCGAACCCCGTGGCGCGCGTACATCTTCATGATGTGCCAGACGATCGGCTTCCCCCGATGGGCAGCATGGGCTTGGGCAGGGACTCGTTGGCGTCGCGGATCCGCGTGCCCTGGCCACCGCAGAGGATGATCGCCTTCATGGTGGCGGATTGTAGGTGATGGCCCGGGCCAGGTCGACTCATCGGGACCGGCCGCCGAGCCGGCGCCGGAGGGCCTGCCAGGCCAGCCGGGCATGGAGCCGGGGCTGGACCAGCACGCGGAGCGTCAGGCCGGGCTCGGCGCTCCAGAGGTGCCGGACGAGCCCGCGGAGGTGCGCCGGGTGGTGCTCTCCCACGGCCTCGAGGGTCCGACGCATGCTCCTCCGGGCCATCCGATCGAAGGCCCGGAGCTGCCTCGGCGTCAGCGCCCCCCGGGCGATGGCCAGCCGGCGCGGCTCGAGGAAGTAGTCCAGGTTGGCGGCGTAGTACCTCGGGTCCTCATGGTGCCGGAAGATCAGGTTGGTCCCGTGGATCCGGTACTGGCTGACGAAGTCGTGGATCACCCCGACGTTCCCGAAGAGGCACGCCTTGAGGAAGAGCTCCGAGTCGCACGAGAGGTTGAAGGGATCGCCGAAGGCGTCCAGCTCCAGGGCCAGGCGGCGCCGGAAGAGGACGTTGCAGAGCGTGAAGTCCTGGGGACGGACCCGGTCCCGGGAGGCGAAGACCGTGGTCCCCTTCTCCAGGGTCCCGAAGGGGAGCCGGAGCTCCCGCCGCACGCCGCTGCCCTCGTCCAGGATGTAGCCGTTCGCGTAGACGATCACGACGTCCGGGTGGCGATCGACCAGGGCCATGGCCTTGGCGACGTAGCCGGGATCGAGCAGGGTGTCGTCGTCGGAGAGGATGAGGAAGAACTCTCCGCGCGCGGCCTCGAAGACCGCCTTCCTCCAGTTCCCGACCATGCCCAGGTTGGTCTCGTTCCTCAGGTAGCGGAAGCGCGGGTCGGACCGGTAGGCGGCCATGGCCTCCCGGGTCCCGTCCTCCGAGGCGTTGTCGGAGACCAGGACCTCCAGGTCGTCGAAGCGCTGGGCCAGGGCGCTCTCCACCGCCTCCCGGAGCATCGCCACGCGGTTGAACGTGGGGATGACGATCGAGACCCTCGGCCCGGAAGCCTGGGCCGCGGGCCGCCCGAGGGGTGCCCCGGTCAGCATCTCAGCCCCAGCAGCCACTCGCGGTTCCCGGCCGGCCCCTGGATCGGGCTCTCGGCGTGGCCCATGACCTCGAACCCCAGGGCCCGCGCCGCCTCGGCCACCGCCTCGAGCGCGGCCAGCCGCTTCGAGTCCTCGCGCACCACGCCCCCCTTGCCGACCTCGCCCTTCCCCACCTCGAACTGCGGCTTGACCAGCAGCAGCGCCCAGCCGCCCGGCCTCAGGATGGCCTTCACCGCCGGGAGGACCAGCCGGAGCGAGATGAAGGAGAGGTCGCCCACCACCAGGTCGACCCGCTCGCCCAGCGCCTCGGCGGTCAGCGCCCGGGCGTTCTCGCGCTCGCGCACCACCACGCGGGGGTCGCCCCGCACCTTGTCGTGGAGCTGGCCGTAGCCGACGTCGACGGCGTAGACCCGCGCCGCGCCGCGCTGGAGCAGCAGGTCGGTGAACCCGCCGGTCGAGGCCCCCAGGTCGGCGCAGGTGAGGCCGGCCGGGTCCACCGGGAAGACCTCCAGCGCCTTCTCCAGCTTGAGCGCGCCGCGCGAGACGTAGCGCTGCGGCGCCGCGCCGTCCTTGAGCCGGAGCGGCAGCGCCTCGTCCACCAGCTGCCCGGGCTTGTCGACGCGCGCCTCGCCGGCCACCACCGCGCCGGCCATCACCAGGGCCTGCGCCTTGGCGCGGGACCCGGCCAGGCCGCGCTCCACGAGGAGCAGGTCGATGCCGGCGCCGGGCCACCGGCCCCCTCAGGACGCGGCGCGGGCCGTGCCGAGGTCGCAGAGCGCCCGGCAGGCGGCCACGATGGCCGGCGCGTCGATGCCGGCGTCGGCCCGCTGCCGCGGCTGCTCGGCGTGGGTGATGAAGCGATCGGGGATGCCGAGCCGCCTCACCCGGACGCCGCCGGCGAGGAGGCCGCGGGCCTCGAAGGCCTCCAGGCAGGCCGCGCCGAAGCCACCGGCCAGGGCGTTCTCCTCCACGGTGACGACGCGCCCGATGGACGCCGCCTCGCCGCAGATGAGCGCCTCGTCGAGCGGCTTGACGAAGCGCGGATCGATGACCCGGGCCTCGAGGCCCCCGCGCGCCAGCTCCTCGGCCGCGGCCAGCGCCGGGGCCAGGGTGGCCCCGGCCGCCACCACCAGCACCTCGGGCTTGGCCCCGCCGGCGCGCACCACCCGGCCCACGCCGATGGGGAGCAGCGTCGGCGGGCCGCTCGCGGGCCACGCCGGTGCCGGCGCCGCGCGGGAAGCGGAAGGCGCAGGGGCCGGGGTGGCGCAGCGAGGTGTGGAGCATGTCCCGCAGCTCGGCCTCGTCGGAGGGGGCCATCACCACCAGGTTGGGGATGCAGCGCAGGTAGGAGAGGTCGAACGCGCCCTGGTGCGTCTTGCCGTCGGCGCCCACCAGCCCGCCGCGGTCGAGCGCGAAGGTGACCGGCAGCTGCTGCAGCGCCACGTCGTGGATGATCTGGTCGTAGGCCCGCTGCAGGAAGGTCGAGTAGATGGCCACCACCGGCCGCATCCCCTCGCAGGCCAGGCCGGCCGCGAAGGTCACGGCGTGCTGCTCGGCGATGCCGACGTCGTAGGTCCGGTCCGGGAAGGCCGCCTTGCACTTGATCAGGCCGGTCCCCTCCAGCATGGCGGCGGTGATGGCCACCACCTTGTCGTCGGCCTTCATCTCCTCGACGAGCGCCTCGGCGAAGAGGTCGGTGTAGGTCTTGGGGGCCGGCTTCTTCACCGACTTGCCGGTGGCCACGTCGAAGAAGGAGAGGCCGTGGCCGCGCGTGGCCGGGTCCGACTCGGCCGGGTGGTAGCCCTTGCCCTTCTGGGTGATGACGTGGAAGAGGACCGGATCGCCGAACCCGGCCAGCTTCTGGAAGGTCTCCACCAGCGCCGCCACGTCGTGGCCGTCGGCCGGGCCGACGTAGTGGAAGCCCAGCCCCTCGAACATCACCCCAGGCGTCACCAGCGCCTTGGCGGCGACGATGCCGTGGCGGATGGCGTCGATGGCCTCGTGCCCCTTGGGCAGCTTCTCGAGGAACTCCTTCACGCCCTTGCGCCAGCGGTTGTAGGTGCGCGACGTGAACTTCTTGGAGAGCCACTCGCCCATGGCGCCGACGTTGGGCGAGATCGACATCTCGTTGTCGTTGAGCACCACGATCAGGTCGCGCTTCAGGTAGCCGGCCTGGTTGAGCCCCTCGAAGGCCTCGCCGCCGGTCATGGCGCCGTCGCCGAGCACGGCCACCACCTTGCCCGTCTCGCCGCGCAGGTGCTTGGCCTCGATCATGCCGAGCGCCGCCGAGACGGCGGTGGAGGCGTGGCCCACGCCGAAGGCGTCGTGCTCCGACTCGTGCCGCTCGGGGAAGCCGGCCAGCCCCCCCTCGGTGCGGATGGTGCGGAACCGGTCGCGCCGGCCGGTCAGCAGCTTGTGGGCGTAGGCCTGGTGGCCGACGTCCCAGACCAGCTTGTCGGTGGGCGACGAGAAGACGTAGTGGAGCGCGACGTTGAGCTCCACCGCCCCCAGGGAGGAGCCGAGGTGGCCGCCGTTGGCGGCGCAGGTCTCGATGATCTCCTCGCGGATCTCGGCGCAGAGCCTGGGCAGGTCGCCGACGGGGAGCTTCTTCAGGTCTGCGGGCGAGTCGATCGCGTCGAGCAGGCGGCCCATGATCGTCTCCTCCTTCACTTCTTGCGGTCGATGACGTAACCGGCCAGCGCGCGCAGCGCCGCGGCGCGCGGGCCGAGGGGGGTGAGGGCGTCGAGGGCCTCGGCCAGCAGCGCCTCGGCGCGGGCCCGGGCCACGGCCGGGCCGACCAGGGCGGGGAGCGTGGCCTTGCCGGCGGCGGCGTCCTTGCCGGCCCGCTTCCCCAGCGTGGCGGTGTCGGCGGTGAGGTCCAGCAGGTCGTCGGCGACCTGGAAGGCGAGGCCGAGCTTGAGCCCCACGGGGTAGACGGCGGCCACCCCGACGCCGGCGCAGAGCGCCCCCCCCGCGACCGAGGCGGCCAGCAGGGCCCCGGTCTTGGTGCGCATCAGCTCCAGCACCCCGGCCTCGTCGAGCGGCCGGTGCTCGGCCTCGATGTCCCGCTGCTGGCCTTCCACCATGAGCAGCGCGTTGTCGGCCAGCAGCCGCGCCAGCGCCCCGGCGGCCGGCTCGGAGGTGGCCAGCAGGTGGGCGAAGGCCAGCGACTGGAGCCCGTCCCCCACCAGCACGGCGGTGGCCTCGTCGAAGGCGACGTGGACGGTGGGACGCCCGCGCCGCAGGTCGTCGTCGTCCATGGCCGGCAGGTCGTCGTGGACCAGCGAGTAGGTGTGGAGGCACTCCATGGCCAGCGCGTAGCGGAGCGCCAGCGAGCCGTCCGAGGTCTCGCCGCCGTGGGCCTCGCAGGCGGCCAGGACCAGCGCGGGCCGGAGCCGCTTGCCGCCGCCCAGCAGCGCGTACTTCATGGCGTCCACCAGGCGGGCCGGGGCCACCCCGCGCCGGGACTCCACCAGCCGGGTCAGGCCGGCTTCCACCCGCCCGGAGACCGACCGCAGGTAGGGCTCGATGGCGAACGACTCGCTCACGGTGGGGGCCTTCTAGCACGCCCCGCGCCCGGGTTCACCCCGGCAGGGGGTGGGACGAGGCCGACGCGGTGGATGCCCGGCACCGGGACGAGGTAGACCTTGGCCATGACCGCCGAGCGCGACCCCGTGGTCTCCGTGATCGTGGTCCGCTCCGGCCAGGCGGGGGAGCTGCGGCGCTGCCTGCAGGCGCTGCTCGACACCGGCTACCCCGCCCTGGAGCTGATCGTCGTCGACGACGGCTCCGACGACGACGCCGCCGGGATGGCGGCCTCCTTCGCTTCGGTGATGCGGGTCCGGTCGCCAGCCAGCCTCGACGTCGCCGGCGGCACCAACCTGGGGCTGGCCCATGCCACCGGCGAGTACGTCGCCCTGGTGGCCCAGGACACGGTGGTGGCGCCGGACTGGGTCCGGGAGCTGGTCCGGTTCCTCGAGATCCACCCCGACGCGGCCGCGGCCGGAGGGAAGGCCCACCGGTGGAGCGACCAGCACCCGGTCGGGGATGGCCGCAACCCGTACTCCTCCTACGCCACCATCGACCCGGCCACCTGCTTCGCCAGGACCTGGCACGACACCCCCGACGAGGTCCGCGAGGTCGCGACCCTCTCCGCCTGCGCCATCATGCTCCGCCGCCGGGCCATCGACGAGGTCGGCCCGGTCTTCCTCGAGCCCGAGTTCACCACCTGCTACCAGGAGACCGACCTCTTCGCCCGCCTGCTGGTCCGCGGCTGGCGCCTCTACTACACCGGCACGCCCGCGGCCTGGCATCGCGACGCCGACCCGGATCCGGGCCGGCAGCGCCGTGACCTGTTCCACGTCCATCGCAACAGGGCGCTCTTCGCCTACCGGAACCTGGGCCCCGAGGGGCTCCGGGCGCTGCTGCGGCGACGGCGGGACCAGGACCTCATCGACCGGTTGCGGGTCCGCCTCGGCCCGCTCCTGCCGGCCAACCCGCAGGTCGAGGCCCGCCGCGAGGCGCAGCGCTGGATCGACGAGCACCTCGAGCTCCTGGAGCGCCACCGCGCCGGCGCCGAGCACACCCGGGACGAGCGGTGGGCCGCGGCGGTGCGCCTGGCCCAGGCCGGCGGCGCGTCCTCGGGCCAGGCCACGAGGCCGCCCCCGGGCCCGGGCCGTGCCGGGGGCACGCCGGCCGGGACGAGACCTCCATGATCTCCATCCTGGTGTGCTCCATCCGGGACGACCTGCTGGCCGGCCTGCGGGAGAACCTGGCGGCGACCGTGGGCGTCGAGCACGAGCTGCTGGTCCACGACAATCGGGAGACCGGCTGGGGCCTGGCGCGCGTCTACAACCGTCTCGCCGAGCAGGCTCGACACCCGCTCCTCTGCTTCGTCCACGAGGACGTCCGCTTCCGCTCGCCGCCCGCCTGGGGTCGGGAGCTCCTGGGCTTCTACTCCGCGCATCCGGAGGCCGGCGTGGTCGGCTTCGCCGGCTCGATGGTGAAGACCCGGGCGGCGTCGGGCTGGGCCACCCTGCCGGCCTACTCCCGGCAGAACCTGGTGCAGCACCGGCGCTCGGGCGGCGTGCGGATCATCCGGGCCAACCCCGGGGGCGAGGCGTACTCCCGGGTCACCGTGCTCGATGGGCTCTGCCTGTTCGTGGCCAGGCCGACCTGGGAGACCCACCGCTTCGACGAGGTGACCTTCCCGGGCTTCCACCTCTACGACCTCGACTTCAGCCTCCGGGTGGCGCTGGAGCGATCCAACTTCGTGTGCCACGCGGTGCTGGCCGAGCACTTCTCCCTCGGCTCCTTCAGCGAGGCGTGGCTCGAGGCCACCGAGGCCTTCCACCGCAAGTGGGACACCCGGCTGCCCGTCTCGTGCGTGCCGCTGGCGCCAGGGGAGGTGGAGCGGTGCGAGGCCTACAGCGCCTACCGCTCGCTGCGCGGCATGCTCGGGATGGCGGGGGTCAGCCCCGAGCGGCTCGAGCAGGCCTGGGCCGGCTACCGGGTCCACGCCCGCCCCGGGTACGACCTCCGGCTGGCGCGATACCGGCTCCGCGCCGCCTGGCGCCGGTTCAGGGCGCGCCGGTCCTAGCCGGCGCCGCGAGGGCCGCCGCCACGTGCGGCGCCCAGAAGTCGAGGTGCCGCCCCTTGTACCAGCCGTGCGCCGCCATGGGCAGGCGGCCCCCGGACATCGCGAAGAGCCGGGCCGGGTTGATGTCCCAGGAGAAGGCCAGGGCCTCGGCCACGCCCGGCGTCCGGTGCGGGTGGCCCTTCTTGGAGGGCTCGACGCTCCAGAAGATGTCCTCGTGGAAGTGGTGCGTCCCCTGGTTGCGCAGGTAGTGATCGATGGCGTCCTTCATCACCAGGCTGAGCCGGTGGTGGGTCTCGACCTTGCGGAGCGAGAAGCCGCCATTGCCGACCCGGTTCCGCGTCTCGTACCGGTAGACCTTGTCCTGCACGCCGAGGAAGAGCTTGCTCAGCGCCATCTTGGCCTGGTGGATGCGGACGCTCACCTCGGTCTTGGAGACCCACGGCGCGCCGACGTAGTCGTAGCCCCTGGCGATCCAGCTGGCCAGGTCGTCGCGGAAGACGAAGACGTCGAGCTGGCAGATGAGCAGGTAGGCGCTGCCGAGGAACCGCTCGTAGAACCCGGAGGAGAGGAGGAGCCGGTTGTAGCCCTGGATCGACCCGAAGTACCCGGGGTCGAAGGTCTCCACGGCCTTGAAGGGGAAGCGGGACTGGAGCTGGCTGGTGTCGAGCCCGGCCGGCTTCACCATCACCAGGTGGTGCGCGCCCAGGACCCGGAACGCGCTCTCCAGCGAGATGGCCTCGTTGGGGTCGAGGATGGGCCGGTACACGGGCACCACGACGGAGAGTTGACTGGCGGGGAGCCCGGTCATGTCGACGAGCAACCTACCGAATGTCGGGAGGACGCGCCAACGTGGCGCCTGGGGTTCTGCTACAAGAGGTGGCCATGACCACCTCCCGAAGGGGCCTGATCCTGGCCGGCGGGGCCGGCACCCGGCTCTACCCGGCGACCCTCGCCGTCTCCAAGCAGCTGCTGCCGGTCTTCGACAAGCCCATGATCTACTACCCGCTCACGGCGCTGATGCTGGCCGGGATCCGCGAGGTGCTGATCATCTCCACGCCGCAGGACACGCCGCGCTTCCAGGCGCTGCTGGGCGATGGCGCGGCCTGGGGGATGCGGCTCGACTACACCGTGCAGCCCAGCCCGGACGGGCTGGCCCAGGCCTTCCTGCTCGGCGCCGACTTCGTGAAGGGCGGCCCCTCGGCGCTGGTGCTGGGCGACAACATCTTCTACGGCCACGAGCTCAAGCAGATCCTGGCGGCCGCCGACGCCCGCCGCGACGGTGCCACCGTGTTCGCCTACCCGGTGCACGACCCGGAGCGCTACGGCGTGGTGGAGTTCGACGCGAAGCGCCAGGTGCTCTCCATCGAGGAGAAGCCGGCCCGGCCCAGGTCGCGCTACGCGGTGACCGGCCTCTACTTCTACGACGAGGCGGTGGTGGAGCTGGCGCGGCAGGTGCGACCCTCGGCCCGCGGCGAGCTGGAGATCACCGACCTCAACCGCCTCTACCTGGAGCGGAAGAAGCTCACCGTCGAGATCATGGGGCGAGGGTATGCCTGGCTCGACACCGGCACCCACGAGTCCCTGCTCGAGGCCGGGCAGTTCGTGGCCACCATCGAGAAGCGGCAGGGGCTCAAGATCGCCTGCCCCGAGGAGGTGGCCTGGCGGCAGGGGTGGATCGACGACGCCGCGCTGGAGCGCTGCGCCACGGCGCTGGGCAAGTCGACCTACGGCCAGTACGTCCGTGGCCTGCTCGGCGCCACGGTGTTCTGATGAAGGCGAGCCCCACCAGCCTGCCCGGCGTGTTCCTGCTGGAGCCGGTCGTCTTCGGCGACGCCCGCGGGTTCTTCTTCGAGAGCTTCAACCAGCGGGTCCTGGAGGCCGCCCTGGGCCGGGAGCTCCGCTTCGTCCAGGACAACCACAGCCGATCGGCGCGCGGGGTGCTGCGAGGCCTCCACTACCAGCTGCCCCGGCCGCAGGGGAAGCTGGTGCGGGTGGTCCAGGGCGAGGTCTTCGACGTGGCCGTCGACCTGCGGCGCGGCTCGCCCACCCTGGGCCGCTGGCTGGGGGAGCGGCTCTCCGCCGAGAACAAGCGGCAGCTCTGGATCCCCGAGGGCTTCGCCCACGGCTTCCTGGTCCTCTCCGACGTGGCCGAGTTCCTCTACAAGACCACCGACTACTACGCGCCCGAGCACGAGCGCTGCATCCGCTGGGACGATCCCGCGCTCGCCATCGCCTGGCCGTCGGCCGGGGCGCCCCCCCAGGTCTCGGCCAAGGACGCCCGGGGCCTGGCGCTGGCGGACGCGCCGCTCTTCGAGGGCGGGGCCGCCGGCTAGCTAGGATCTGCGCCCGGCCAGGATCTCGCGGATCCGGCCGGTCAGCCCGCGCATGTCGATGGGCTTGGAGAAGTAGGCCACCGCCCCCGCCTCCAGCCCGGTCCGCTCGTCCTCCGGGCTCTTGCGCGCCGAGATGAAGATGACCGGGATGTCGGCGAAGGTGGGGTTGCGCTTGATGGCCCGGCAGAGCTCGAAGCCGTCGATCCAGCTCATCATCACGTCCAGCAGGATGACGTCGGGGCGATCCACGTGCATGGCGGAGATGAGCCGCAGGCCATTGGCGGCCTGCCCGACGTCGAATCCCTCCAGCTCCAGGGCCAGCGTCAGCATCTCGCGGGTGTCCCGGTCGTCGTCGACGATGATGACGCGAGGGCGGGCCACGGCGGGGCTGAGGGCGGCGGTCACGGCTCGTCCCCCTCCAGCGGCGCCACCGACTCCACGCCGGCCGCGTCCTTCACCAGCTGCTCCACCCGGCGCTCGGCCTCGTCGAGCCTGCGCCCGGCGTCCCGGGCCAGCTTGACGCCCTCGGCGAACCGCTCCACCGACTGCTCCAGCGAGAGGTCCCCGGCCTCCAGGGCCTCGACCACCTTCTCGAGGCGCTCCACCAGGGCGTCATACGACGCCTCGGCCGCCTCTCCTGGCTTGTCGCTGCTCCTGGCCACCGCGCCTCCGCTCACCTTCCCTTAGCCCCGCCGTCCGCACGGGTCAACCGACCCCGCCGCGGCCCCGCCCCGGCACCGGGTCCTCGCCGGCGTCGCGCGCCGTCACCTCGGCGTCGAGCCAGCCCTCCCCCAGCGCCACCCGCAGCGCCTGGCCCGGCGCCAGCGCCGCGCTCCGCGTCACCAGCGTGCCGTCGTGGAGCGCCAGCGCGAAGCCGCGCTTCAGCAGCCGGGCCACGTTGGCCGGCTCCAGCCGGGCCCCGAGGCCGGCCAGCCGCAGCGCCTCGCGGCGGAAGGTGGCCGCCTGCCACCCCTCCAGCCGGCGGCGCGCCGCCTCGACCCGCGCCCGCAGCGCCTTGAGCCTGGCCCGGGGCTCGGTGCGGGCCAGCCGCGCCCGCAGCGGCTCCAGCCGCGCCCGCCCGGACTGGGCGGGGCGCAGCGCGCCGGCCTCGGCCCGCCGCACCAGGTCCTCGAGCCGGTGGCGCTGCGTCGAGAGCAGGTGGGTCGGATCACCCAGCTCCGCCTGCAGCGCCCGCAGGTCCCGCCGCCGCCCGTCGACGGCCGCCAGGACGGCGCGGTGGAGCCGCCCGCGCAGCCCCGCCAGCCCGGCCAGCAGGTCGTCGCGGACCGGCGCCACCAGCTGGGCGGCGTGGGTGGGCGTGGCGGCGCGGGCATCGGCCACCAGGTCCGCCAGGGTGACGTCGGTCTCGTGCCCGACGGCCGAGACCACCGGCACCGGCGAGGCGGCGATGGTCCGCGCCAGCAGCTCGTCGTTGAAGGCCCAGAGGTCCTCGCGGGAGCCGCCGCCCCGCGTCACCACGATCACCTCGACGCCGTGCCGCGCCAGCGCCTTCACCGCGGCCGCCACCGTGGCCGCCGCCCCCTCGCCCTGCACGCGGCAGGGCGCCACCAGCACCGGCAGCCCCGGGAAGCGGCCGTGGAGCACCCGCAGGAAGTCGCGCAGGGCGGCGGTGGTGGTGCTGGTGGCCACCCCGATGCGGCGCGGCAGGAAGGGCAGCGGCCGCTTGCGCGCCTCGGCGAGCAGCCCCTCGGCGGCCAGCCGTGCCTTGAGCTGCTCCAGCTGCAGCGCCAGCGCCCCGGCGCCGTGCGGCTCCACCTCGGTGGCCACCAGCTGGTACTTGCCGTGGGGCGGGTAGATCTCGACGCGGCCGTGCGCCACCAGCTCCAGCCCCTCCTCCAGCTCGAAGCGGAGGCGCCGGGCCTGGGTGGCCCAGAGCACGCAGGGGAGCGTGGCCCCCTCGTCCTTGAGCGTGAAGTAGACGTGGCCGCTCGACTGGACCCGCAGGTTGGCGACCTCGCCGCGGACGTGGACGTCGCCGAAGCGGGGCTCGACGGCGGCCTTGAGGGCCTGGGTCAGCTGCAGCACGGTGAGCGGCGCGGCCGGCCCGGGGACCGCCCGCGGCGCGAACAGGTCGCCGGTCGGGGGGGCCGGCGGACGCCTCGGCGGGCGGCTCACCGGCCCGGCCCCCGCCCCGCCTGGCGCAGCGCCAGGAGCCGCGCCAGCAGCTCGTCGATCCGCCCCTGCGACTCGATCCGCCACGGGGCCAGCGAGCGCCCCGGCCCGACGTGCACGCCCAGCACCAGCGGCGCACCCACCGCGAAGGCGTCCTCGTCGGTCACGTCGTCGCCGACGTAGAGCGCGGCGCCGAGCTTGAGCCTGGCCAGCAGGGCGCGGAGGGCGTCCCCCTTGTTGGGAAACTGGCGCGGCAGGACGTTGAGCACCCTCTTGCCGGCCACCAGCCGCGTCCCGCTGAGCCGGTTGGCGGCCGCGTAGGCGGCCTGCTCGGAGCGCCGCCATGCCCGGGCCAGCCCGTAGTGGACCGCCAGCGTCGACCGCTTGTCCTCGAAGTGGATCCCCGGCACCCCGGCCAGGTCCGCCTCCAGCTGCCGCCGCCAGCCGCGCACCTGGCGCAGGACCGCCGCCGGGACCGGCCGGGCGTGCAGCAGCTCGAAGCCGTGGTTCCCCACCAGGTAGGGCGCCACCCCCTCGGTCAGGCGGCGGGTGTGGGCCCAGCTCCGGCCCGACACCGCGGCCACCGGGTAGCGGCGCGCCAGCCGGGCCAGCAGGTCGCGGGTGGTGCGGCGCATCAGGGTGCCCTCGGGATCCCGCACCAGGGGAGCCAGCACGCCGTCGTAGTCGAAGGCCAGCAGGACCGGGTTGGGGACCTCGGTGCCGACGAATCGCTCGAGGACGCCGCGATGGGAGGGGTGGAGGATGTCCCGCATGGTGAGCCGGCCGGCGATGATACACCCGGCCAGGCAGGGAACGTGTGTTCCCGCGGCGCATGCGTAGAATGGCGGCGTGCCGCGCATCCTGCTCGCCGAGTCGCACGCCGCGACTCGCGAGGCCGTCCAGAAGAGGCTGGTGGACTCCGGGTTCGACGTGCAGGTCGCCGAGACCTGTGACGCCGCGCCGGCGATCTTCGCCGCCCAGCGTCCGGACGCGGTGGTGCTGGCGGTGACCTCCGCGGGCGCGGCCGAGGCGGCCCGCCGCCTGCGCGAGGTCGATCGGCGCCTGGTGCTGGTGGCCCTCGATCACGGCCACCTCCAGGAGCCCGTGGGTGCCGGCGCCGTGGCCTCGCTCCAGGCCAGCGCGTACGTCGAGTCCCCGCTCGGCCGGGAGCTGGCCGACCGCCTCTCGCTGCTCATCGGGCAGGCCGCCGCCTCCCGCGCGCGGCTCTCGGGGGTGGCCCTGCTCCTGTCCCGGGCCCCGGCCGCGGCCGGCGAGGTCCGGCCCGGCGTGGTGGCGCGGCTCGTCCACCAGATCTGGCGCTCCACCAGCGACGGCGTGCTGGTGCTGGAGGGGGACGGGCCGGTGCGGCGCCTCTTCTTCCAGCGCGGGTCGCCGGTGGCGGTGGAGTCCTCCGAGCCCGACGAGGGGCTGGCCGGCTGGTTCAACGCCACCGGCCGCCTCGACGAGGCCGCCCGCGAGGCCGTGCAGGACGCCATGGCGGGCGGGCTCTCGGCCGGCGCCGCCCTCATCGCCGCCGGCGTGGTCGAGCCGGGCGAGGGGCTGCTGGCGGCGCTGCGCGCCCATCTCCGGTCCCTGCTGGTCGCCAGCGTGGGCGCCCGGGGTGGCCGCTGGCGCTTCCACCTCGGCGACGAGTTCACCGCCCAGCTCCAGCCCGTGGAGGTGCTCCCGCTGGCGCCCCTGCTGGAGGGGGCCCGCGCCCACCTGACGGTGAAGCACTTCGCCGACGCCCTCAAGGCGGTGCTCCACGCCGTCCCCACCCGCACCGTCGAGTGCCAGAGGCTGGTCACGCTGGTGGGGCTGGGCTCCAACGACCAGCGGCTGCTGCAGGCGCTCGACGCCCACCCCACCACCACCCGGGCCTTCCTGGAGGCCCGCAAGGCGGACCTGAAGGAGGCCTTCTCGCTCCTCTGGTTCCTCTCGCTCATCGGCGCGCTGGTCTTCCACGAGACCGCCCCGGCCGCCGAGGAGGGGCTCGCCGCCACCGGCGCCACCCGCGCCCGCCCGCCGCTGCCGCCGGACCGCGCCGAGGCGGTCCGCCAGGCGGCCCTGCGCATCCTGCCGGGCACCTACTTCCACGCGCTCGGCGTCGACATCGCCGCCGACTCGGAGGAGGTCGAGCGTGCCTACCGCGAGGTGTCGGAGCGCTTCCACCCCGACGCCTTCGCCGACTGGGAGGTGGGCGATCTCAACGACCTCCTGCTCTCGGTCCAGGAGAAGGTCTCGGCGGCCCACCGGGTCCTCTCCACCGAGGAGAAGCGCCGCCAGTACCTCTCCTTCCTGCTGCTCAAGTTCGAGCTGGCCGGCGTGCGCAGCCCGGGGATCGTGCTCGACGCCGAGCTGGCCCTGAAGCGCGGCGAGCGGGCGCTGCGGGCGCGGCGCCACGAGGAGGCGGTGGCCGCCCTGCGGCAGGCCGCCGAGCTCAACCCGCGCGAGCCCGAGTACCTGGCCATGCTGGCCTTCGCCGAGCTGCACGCGACCGGGCAGCCGGTGGCGGCGCGGGCCGGTGCCGCCCTCGGGACGGCCGGGCGGGCGCTGGCGCTCGACCCGGGCCACCCGCGGGCGCTGGTGGTGCAGGCGCTGGCGGAGGCGGCGGCGGGTCGGCGCGAGGCGGCCCGCGAGGCGGCGCTGCGGGCCCTCAAGGCCCACCCCGGCAGCGAGCTGGCCCGCCAGGTGCTGGCCAGGGTGAGCCGGCTCCCCGCCGGCGCCCGGCCCTGACCCGGGTCCGCCCAGGTCCATCCGGACGACCGCGGCGTGGGCCACCGCGGCGGTGGACCGGCGCTAGACGGTGCGGGAGAACTTCCTGGCGCCGTCGGGCTTCTGCAGGTAGGCGTCGAACAGCATGGCCACGTTGCGGACCAGCAGCTGGCCGAGCGGCGTCACCCGCAGCACCCGGCCGTCGAAGGTCACCAGCCCGTCCGCGACCAGCTCGTCGAGGCCGGAGCGGAGCGAGGCCTCGATGGCGGCGCGCGCCGGCTCGCCGAACTCGGCCTTGACCTCCTCCAGGTCGAGCCTGAGGAGGCACATCACCCGGTTGATGACGAAGCGGCGCAGCACGTCGTCGTCGCTCATGGCGGCGCCGCGGTCGACGGGGATGTTCCCGGCCTCGACCTGGTCGGCCCAGTCCTTCAGCTTGTGGGCGTTCTGGGCGTAGGCGCCGCCGATGTCCGAGATCGAGCTCATGCCGAAGGCCACCGTGTCGGCGGCCGGGCGCACGGTGTACCCCTGGAAGTTGCGGAACATGGTGCCGGCCGACTGGGCCCGCGCCAGCTCGTCGCTCTCCAGCGCGAAGTGGTCGAGCCCGATGAGCCGGTACCCTCCCTTGGTGAAGGCCTCCACGGTCTGCAGGAAGAGCTCCACCCGCTGCTCGGTCTTGGGGAGCGCCTCCTGCGGCAGCAGCTTCTGGTGCGGCTTGGACCAGGGGACGTAGGCGAAGCCGAAGACCGCCATGCGGTCGGGGTGGATGCGGAGGATCCGCTCCAGCGTGTCCTGCCAGGTCGCCCCGGTCTGGTAGGGGAGGCCGTAGATGAGGTCGAGGTTGACGCCCCGGAAGCCTGCGGCGCGGGCCGCCGCCACCAGGTCGGCGGTCTCCCGCTCGCCCTGGATCCGCCCCACCGTCTCCTGCACCTTGTGGTTGAAGTCCTGCACGCCCATGGAGATGCGGTTGAAGCCGAGCTCCGCCAGCAGGTCGACCTGCGACTTGGTGGTGATGGCCGGATCGATCTCGATGGCCTGCTCGGCGTCGGGCAGGAACTGGAAGTGGCGGGCCAGGATGGCGTGGCAGCGGGCCAGCTGCTTCTCGTCGAGGAAGGTGGGCGTGCCGCCGCCCCAGTGGAGCTGGGAGACGGTCCGGCGCGTCGGCAGGTGGGCGGCCACCAGCGCCACCTCCTTCTCCAGCACGTCGAGGTAGGCGTCGGCGCGGCTGCGGTCGTGCGTGGCGATGACGTTGCAGCCGCAGAAGCGGCACATCTCGCGGCAGAACGGCAGGTGCACGTAGATGGAGAGCGGGCCGCCGGCGGCCTCGGCGCGCGCCAGGTGCCGGACGTACTGCGGCGCCCTGAAGTCGTCCTTCCACTCGGGCGCCGTCGGGTAGCTGGTGTAGCGCGGCCCCGGCCGGTCGTACTTCTTGATCAGGTCCCAGGAGGGAATCTGCAGCATGGCGACCTCTACTTCCAGCTGAAGGCGTGGACGGCGTCGACCACGGCCTTGACGTTCTCGGGCGGCGTCCCCACCTGGATGCCGTGGCCCAGGTTGAAGATGTAACCGGGGGCGGGCCCGGCCGCCTTGCAGATGGCGAGCGCCTTGCGGACCCCGGCCTGGGTGGGGCCCAGCATCACGGTGGAGTCGAGGTTCCCCTGGATCGCCACGCCGGGGAGGCGCCGGCGGGCCTCGTCGATGGGGATGCGCCAGTCGACCGAGATGACGTCGAAGCCGAGCTGGCCCAGCCGCTCGAGGTGTCCGGACAGGCCGGTGCCGAAGAAGATGGAGGGCACCCCGGCCTTCTTCACCGCCTCGGCGATGCGCACCAGGTAGGGGAAGGAGAACGCCTCGAGGTCCTCGCGATCCAGCTCGCCCAGCCAGCTCTCGAAGATCTGGGCGGCGTGGGCCCCGGCGGCGATCTGCTCCTCGATCTGGACGATGGCGGCCTGGGTGAGCTTCTCGAAGAGGGCGTGGGCCGCGGCCGGGTCGGCGTAGAGCATGGTCTTGAGCCGGGTGAACCCCTGGCTGCCGCCCTCGACCACGTAGCTGGCCACGGTGAATGGGCCGCCCACGAACCCGATCAGCGGCACCCGGCCGGCCAGCCCGGCGTTGATGGCCCGGATCCCGTCCAGGACGTACTTCAGGTCCCGGGTGGGGACCGGCACCTTCAGCGCCTCGACGTCGGCGCGGGTGCGCACCGGGTTGGCGATCCTCGGCCCGCCGTCGCCCTTCCCCTTCTCGCCCTTCTCGAAGGTGAGGTCGAGCCCCATGGCCGGCAGGTGCACCAGGATGTCGGAGAAGAGGATGGCGGCGTCGAACCCGAACTCGTCGATGGGGGCGCAGGTGACCCTGGCGATGAGCTCGGGCGACCGGCAGAGCTCGAGGAAGCCGACCTGCTGGCGCACGGCGCGGTAGCTCGGCTGGTAGCGGCCGGCCTGGCGCATCATCCAGACGGGCAGGCGGTCGACGGGGCGGCGGTGGCAGGCCTCGAGGAAGCGGTGGGTGGCGGGCATAGAGGGGGCGCATCTTAGTCGAAGAGGGGCGGAAAACCAGCGTCGGGGGCAGGCCGCCGGTGGCATGGAAGCGAGGCGCGGGGGTTGGCTCCTTCCCGAGGCAAGAGACCGCTTGCAGGGGCCTCCCCAGGGAGCGGGGCTGCGGTGGGGCGGTGGCTCCGGTCGACGGACGGACTGTGCTGCGATCTGGACGGACGGCAGCGATTGGCGGTGGCGGCGAACGACGGCCGCGACGCGTGCGGAGGCCGAGCGCCTCCGTCAGGTGGACGGAAGGCGCAGCGCCTGCGCTGCCGGAACGACCGGCACCGGGAGGCGGCCGGCCTCGAGAGCAGCGACCAGCTCCAGGCGGGGGCGGGGGCGGGGCGGCGGCGGAGCGGCGGCGGCGGCGGTCTGGGCGGTCCTTGCCCCCCACCACTGGAGAGGGTCTCGTGAAAGGCTTGTCCCTCTTGGGTTTCCCTGCACGTCGGGGACGTCCGCGAATGTCAGACCCTCGTGAGACTGTACGTGAATGATCGCCACCGCCCATCCGACGCTTCTCTCGGCCGCGGCCTCGACTCACGGTGCGGCCACCCCCTCCCTCGAACTCCTGGAAGCCCGGCAGCTCCGCGACGCGCTCAAGCTGCTCCTCCGAAGGAGCAGGCCGCCATGGCCGACTTCCTCATCGCCCTGGCCGACTTCGACCGGCGCCGTGGCTGGGAGCCGCTCGGGCATGCCAGCCTGTTCGCCTTCGTGCGAGCCGAGCTCGGCCTCTCCCGGAGCGGGGCCTTCTGGCGGCTCAGCGCGGCGCGGCTGGTCCAGCGATTTCCCCAGGTCGATCGAGCCGCTGCGGCGACGGTCGACTCTGCATGTCGACCACCGCCGAGCTGGCCAAGGTGCTGACGGAGGAGAACCGGGACGACGGTGCTGCCCAGGTACTTCGGCCTCTCGGCCCGGGAGGCCCAGGAGGTCATCGCCGAGCTGGCAGCCCAGGGCAGGAGCTGCCGGTCCGGGACCTCGTGACCAGGGTGGAGAGGGACGGCCGGCTTCGGCTGGTGGAGCCGACCGGACCGGCGCCCGAGGGCTCGCCGATGGCAACCCCGGCGACGACGGCGACCCAGGCTGCACGCGGCTACCCCGACTGGGGAGTCAGTCCAGACGTCTGGACTGCGGCCAGCTCAAGCCACCTCGGCACGTCGGCTCCTCGCCACCCGGGATGACGTCGAGCCGCTCACCGCCGACTTGCGCCGGCTCCACATCACGGTCAGCCGGGAGTTCCTGCGGGACCTGGAACAGGCCAGGGGTGGCCTCTCGCACGCCATCCCCGGCGCCACCACCGAACAGGTGCTCCAGGCTGGCGCTCCGGCTCCTGCTGGAGAAGCAGGCCAGGCGCGCGGGGGCAGGTGAAGCGGCCGCGGGCCGCGAGCGCGTCGCCCCGACCCCGACCCGCGACCCGCTGCCGAGACCTGCCAACTCCGACCCCAGGCCTGACCCGAGCCGGTCGCAGACCTCGACGGCAGCCCGCACTATCGCGCCGAGCCAGTCCACCGGCGAGCCGGCCCCCGCGAGACCATCCCCGCCGCGGTGCGCCGCGCCGTCTGGCAACGCGACGGTGGCCGCTGCTCCTGGCCCCTGGATTCAGGCGGCTGCTGCGGCTCGACGCACCGGCTGGAGCTCGACCACATCGAGCCGTGGGCGCTCGGCGGCGACGGCGCGGCCGCCAACCTTCGCGTCGTCTGCGCCGCACACAACCGGCTGGCCGCCCGGCAGGCCTTCGGGATCCGGTGGGTGGAGCGGTACGCCGGCGCGAGCACGGCCTGACCCGGAATGGAGCGGGACAGGCGCGACCGGAGGAGCAGCCGGACACGCCATGCAGGCCGCGGAAGCCGGTCTCGCCGGGCCGGCGCTCACCGCCCGGGCTGGAGCGCCGCCACCACCGCCCCCGCCGTCACCCCGGCGATCCGCACCGTCTTCCGCCGCCCGGCCTCCCCACGCCGCAGCGTCACGTCGGCCTTCCGGACCCCCAGCGCGCCGGCCAGGAACTCGACCAGCGCGGCGTTGGCCTCCCCGTCCACCGGCGGCGCGGCCAGCTGCACCTTGAGCCGCCCGTCGTGCTCACCGATGACCCGGGTCCGGGAGGCGCGCGGCTGGATGAGCAGCTCCAGCGTCAGCGCCCCGCCCTCGTCGCGCAGCCAGGCCGGCATGGCCCCTCCGCCCCCCTAGCGCAGCCCGACCACGGCGATGCCGGCCTGGTCGGCCCGCCGGACCAGCTCCCCTGGATCCATCACCAGGGTGGCCCCGGCCTCGATGGCCAGCACCCGGCAGCCGGCCTTCCTCATCGACTCGATGGTGGACGGCCCGACCGCCGGCAGGTCGAAGCGCCGGTCCTGCTGCGGCTTCACCGCCTTGACCACCACGGCCCCACCCCGAGCCAGCTCCCCACCGCGCTGGATGCAGGCGTCGGTCCCCTCCAGGGCCTCCACCGCCACGCCCACCCGCTCCTTCACCACCACCGTCTGGCCGAGGTCGAGCTGGCCGATGGCGCGCGCCAGCTCGAGCCCGTAGCGGGCGTCGGCCCACTCGTCCTCGGTGGGCTGGTGACGCCCCAGCACCCCCTCCCGCGCCAGCGCCTCGCCGAGGAAGGGCGTGGGGTCGATGACCGGCATGCCGTGCTCCTCCAGCAGGGCCGCCACCAGCCGCAGCATGTTGTCGTCGGAACGGATGGCCGCCCGGGCGATCAGCTCCAGGCCGACGGCGTCGGGGAGGGCGTCGACGAAGAAGCGCTTCTTGGTGATGGCGCCCAGCAGCACCGTCTGGGTGGCCCCGCCGGACCGCAGGGCCTCGAGGATGGCGCCGACCTGGCCCAGCTTCACCCAGGTGATGGCGTCGACGTGCCCCTCCAGCGACCGGTCGGTCTGGTTGACATGGGCGGCCGCCACCACGCGGTGCCCGGCGCGCCGGGCCGCCTCCGCGAAGAGGACCGGGAAGCCGCCGCTGCCGGCGATGAGGCCGATGGTGCCCACGGAGGCCGGGTCAGCGGGTGATGCCGCGCTTCGACCCCTCGATGAAGGTGACGAGGTGGGCCACCTCGGGGTGCTGGCCCAGCTCCGCCTTGAGCTGCGCCAGCGCCTCGGCCGCCTGCAGCGAGGAGCGGAAGTAGATCTTGAAGGCCTGCTTGACGCGGGCCACCTGCTCCTCGGACATCCCCGAGCGCTGCAGGCCGATGATGTTCAGCCCGGAGAGCTCCCCGCGCGCGCCGTTGACCATGCAGTAGGGGGCCACGTCCATGGCCACCCCGGTCATGCCGCCGATGAAGGCGAGCCGGCCGACCCGGGAGAACTGGTGGGCCGCCGAGAGCCCCCCGAAGTGGACGTGGTCCTCGAGGACCACGTGGCCGGCCAGGGCCACCGAGTTGGCGATGATGGCGCCGTCGCCGATCACGCAGTCGTGGCCGACGTGGCTGTTGGCCATGAAGAGGCAGCCGTTGCCGATGCGGGTGACGCCCTTGTCCTGCACCGTCCCGGCGTTGATGGTGACGAACTCGCGGAAGGTGTTGTCGTCGCCGATGACGGTCTCGGTCGGCTCTCCCCGGTACTTGAGATCCTGGGGGATGCCGCCGACCACGGCGTTGGAGAAGATCCGGTTGCGTGCGCCCAGGGTGGTGCGGCCGGTGACGATGCCGTGCGGGGCCACGCTGCAGCCCGGGCCCATGCGGACGTGCGGCCCGATCCAGGCGAACGGCCCGACCTCGCAGCTCGGGTCGAGCCGGGCGCCCGCCTCGACGATCGCGGTGGGGTGGATGGCCATGGTGGAGGCAGCCTACCCTGCCGACTCCCGGTCTGCGAGCATGGCCATGAAGTCGGCCTCGGCCGCCATCTGCCCGTCCACCAGCGCCTTGGCGGACTGCTTCCAGACCGGGTCCTTGCGCCGGGTGACCTCGACCACCAGCTCGAGCCGGTCGCCGGGGACCACCGGGCGGCGGAAGCGGGCCCCGTCGATCCCCATCAGGTAGGTCACCTTGCGCCGCACCTCCTCGGGCGACAGCGACAGGATGGCCAGCAGCGCCGCGGCCTGGGCCAGCGCCTCGAGGATGAGCACGCCGGGCATGACCGGGTGGCCGGGGAAGTGGCCGGTGAAGAACGGCTCGTTCATGGTCACCGACTTGAGCGCGGTGAGCCGCTCGCCCGGGACCCAGGAGGTGACCCGGTCCACCAGCAGGAAGGGCGGCCGGTGCGGCAGCAGCCGCTGGATCTCCTCCGCCTGGATCACCTGCCCTGGAACCACCACCTCGCCGCTCATGGCTTCTCCTCCTTCTCCAGCCGGGCCACCTTGTCCTTCAGCTCGCGCAGCTCGTGGCGCAGGTCGCTGAGCCGCTCGACCGCAGCCATGTTGCGGGCCCAGCGCACGTCGGCGGTGGCCGGGGTGCCGGCCACCCGCTCCCCCGCCGCGATGTCGCGCGACACCCCCGACTGGGCGGCGATGTTGGCCCGGTCGCCGACCTCGATGTGGCCGACCAGGCCGGCCTGCCCCCAGATGGCCACGCCCATGCCGATCCGGGTCGACCCGGAGATGCCCACCTGGGAGGCCAGGATGCTGAGCGGCCCCACCACCACGTTGTGGGCGATCTGGACCAGGTTGTCGATCTTGGTGCCCCGGCCGATGCGGGTGACCCCGAGCGCGGCGCGGTCGACGCAGGCGTTGGCGCCGATCTCCACGTCGTCCTCGATGGCCACGATCCCGGCCTGCGGCACCTTGAAGTGGCGCGGCCCCTGCCCCACCCCCACCAGGTCGGTGGCGAAGCCGAAGCCGTCGGCGCCGATGACGCAGCCAGGCTGGAGGATGACCCGGTCCCCGATCAGGCACCGCTCGCGCACCACCACGTTGGCGTGGAGCAGGCAGTCGGCGCCGACCTTCACGCCGGCACCGAGCTGCACGCCCGGGGAGAGGATGGTGCGCGCCCCGACCTCGGCCCCGGGCCCGATGGAGACGAACGGCCCGACCTGGGCCGTGGCCTCGACCCGCGCCGTCGGATCGATGGCGGCCTGGGGCGAGATCCCCGGCACCGCGACCGGCGGCGGGTTGAAGAGCGTGGAGATCCTGGCGAAGGCCAGGTAGGCGTTCTCGGAGCGCAGCACGGTGCGCCCGCCCGCCACCGCCACGTCGGGGCCCACCACCACCGCGCCGGCCCGGGAGGCCTCGAACGCGGCGCGGTACTTCTTGTTGGCGAAGAAGGAGAGCTGGCCAGGGCCAGCCTCCTCCAGCGGGGCCACCCCGGTGACCTGGAGCGACCCGTCCCCGGACACCTCGCCGCCGACCAGCGCGGCGAGCTCGGCCAGCGTGCGGGCGGCCACGTCGACCTACTTCTTGGCCGGGGCCGGGGCCGGGGCGGCGTCCTTCTTGGTCGGCGCCGGCGCGTCCGCCTTCTTGGCGGGCGCCGCGTCCTTCTTCCCGGCGCCGAAGCGGGCGTTGTACTTGCGGACCAGCTCGTTGGTGACGTCGAGCGAGGCCGGGGCGTAGAGCACGGTGTTGCGGTCGAGCACCATGGTGAAGCCCTCGGCCTCGGCCAGCTCGCGGACCATCCCCACCATCTTGTCGAAGATGCCGCGGGTGACCTCGCGCTCCCGGCCGGCCAGCTCCTGCTGCAGCCCGACGAAGAACTGCTGGACCTCGACCTTCTTGCGCTCGATCTCGGCCGCCTTGGCGGCCTTGGCGTCGGGCGCCATGACCAGGGACTGCTTCTGGAAGTCGGCGTCCAGCTTCTTCACCTCGTCGGTGCGCTGGTCGAGCTGCTTCTGCTTCTCGTCGAAGTCCTTCTTGAGCTGGGCCTTGGCGGCCTTGCCCTCGTCGATCTCCTCGAGGGCTCGCTGCAGGTCGACGTAGCCGAGCTTGATGTCGGCGGCGCGGGCCGCCAGCGGGGCGAGGGCCAGCGCCACGGCGGCGAGGGCGGCGGTGCGAACGGTCACGGACATGGGTTCCTCCTGAACCTGGGCTAGAAGAAGTTGCCGATGGTGAATTGGAAGTCAACGGGTTGATCGAGGTAGATGCCGGAGCTGGCGTCCCTGCGGCGATTGAGGGGGATGCCCCATTCGAAGCGCAGCGGCCCCATGGGGCTGAACCAGCGGAAGCCGAAGCCCCAGGACTTGTAGAGCGAGTAGGGCACGCTGGGGTCCTTCCAGGAGCCGGCGGCGAAGACGTTGCCGGCGTCGGCGAAGACCACGCCCTTGATGCTGGCGGCCGGGATCAGCGGGAACTCCAGCTCCATGTTGAGGATGAGCTGCTTGTTCCCGCCCGTGGCGATGGGGGTGAGCGGCGAGAGCGGGTCGTTGGGATTGAGGGGCACCCGCTCCACCGGCGAGATGGAGAGCATCCGGTAGCCGCGCACCGAGTTGATGCCGCCGGCGTAGTAGTTCTCCGAGATGGGCACCACGTGGTCGGAGTCCCAGTTGCGCAGCACCCCGAGGGTGAGCTTGGCTCGGGCCACCACGCCGAAGAACAGCGGCCGGTAGATGCGGCCGTCCACCGCGTAGCGCGAGAAGAGGTTGACCTTCTGCCCGAAGAGGGAGCTGGGCGCCAGGAACGGGGGCGCGTACTCGGCGGAGGCGGTGAGGAAGAAGCCCGAGGTCGGGAAGAGGCGGTTGTCGCGCTTGTCCCACTGCCAGGAGAGGCGGATGGAGCTGGTGGTCCCCGACCGGTACTGGTTGTACAGCACGTACTGGGCGTCGCCGGTCACCGAGATGTACTCGTTGGTGTAGGTCCCGAAGATGCGCATGTCCTCGAGGTGGCGCGCGAAGGACCAGATGGGGGCCAGGCCGGAGAGCTCGTAGCCCCAGGTCATGTTGCCGCCCACCGCCCGGCGGTTGAAGCTGGTGTAGTAGCTCTCGGTGGCGTAGAGGTCGAAGGCGAAGGTGAAGCGGGTGTCGAGGAAGTACGGCTCCACGAACTGGATCTGGCCGAGCTGGCGGATCGACGACCACTGGATCTGCAGGCTCAGGGTCTGGCCCCAGCCGAAGAAGTTCTGCTGGGAGATCTGGCCGGTGAGGATGAAGTTCTCGTAGCTGGAGAAGCCGGCGCCGAGCTGGAAGGAGCCGGTGGCCTTCTCCTTGACCTCGACGGTGGCGACCACCAGGTCGTCCGCGCTCCCCTTGCGCGTGGTGATCTCGACGGTCTCGAAGAAGCCGAGCGCCATGACCCGCCCCTTGGAGGTGCGCATGGCCACGCCGCTGTAGGTCTCGCCCTCGTAGATGCGCAGCTCGCGCCGCACCACCTTGTCGCGGGTCTTCTCGTTGCCGACCACCTCGATCTTCTCCCAGCGGCACTTGATGCCGGGCTGGACGTCGAAGGTGAGGTCGATGAGGCGCCGGGCGTCGTCGACCGAGGTCTGGGGCGTGACGTTGGCGTAGGCGAAGCCCCGGTCCTTGTAGATGTCGCCGATGGCGAAGAGGTCCTGGCCCACCTTGGAGCGGGAGAACAGGAAGGAGGGCCGGGTCTGGAGGATGCGCCGCAGCAGCGGCTCCTCGCCCAGCAGCTCGCCGGTGAAGCTGATCTTGCCGATCGAGTACTGCTCCCCCTCCTCGATGGGGATGGAGATGAAGAGGTAGCGGCGGTCGGCCGAGAGGCCGATGGAGGGGCGGCCCACCTTGGCGTTGACGAAGCCCTTGTCCATGTAGGCCATGCCGATGGCGGCCAGGTCGCGCTGGAACATGTCCTCGCGGAAGGTGCCGGTCGAGCCGAGGATGGAGAGCAGCCCGCCCTCCTGGGTCAACATGACGCCGCGCAGCTCCTGGCTGGAGATCTGCCTGTTGCCGTGGAACCGGATCTCCTTCACCAGCACCTTGGCCTTCTCGTCCACCACGTAGCGGACCGCGACCTGGTTGTCGCCCAGCGGCTCGAGCTGGTAGTTGACCTCGGCCAGGTAGAAGCCCTTCTCGACGTACTTCTCCTGGATCTTCTTGACGTCCTTCTTCACCGCCACCAGGTCGAGGATGGTGAAGGGCTTGACCTCGACGGTGTCCTTGAGGTCCTCCTTGGACAGCTCCTCGTTGCCGACGATGGTGGCCTCGCGCACGGTGGGGCGCTCGGTGACCCGGTAGACCAGCACCGGGTGCTCCGCGTCGCCCTCGAGCTCGACCACCACGTCGGAGAAGAAGCCGAGCTTCATGAGGGCCCGGACGTCGGCCTCGACGCGCCGGGGATCGTAGATGGCCCCCTTCTTGGTCACGGTGGCCTTGATGGTGTCCACCTCGACGCGCCGGTTCCCCTCCACCTTGACGTCGGCCACCACCACCGGATCGGCCGCCAGGGCGGGCGCCGCCAGCCACGCCAGCGCGAACGCGGCGGCCAGCAACCAGCCGGTACGGGGGCGGCGCTTCACGGAGCCGCGGAATCTAGTGCAAGGGCGGGCGCGGCTCAAAGGCTTTCTGTCTCCAGCCGCCCGCCCGAAAGGTGGAGGCGGCGCGGCAGGGTGCGCGCCAGCTGCAGGTTGTGGGTGACCACCACCGCGGTGATGCCGAGGCGGGCGTTGAGGTCGGCGATGAGCGCGTGGATCCCCTCGGCGGTCCCGGGGTCGAGGTTGCCGGTCGGCTCGTCGGCCAGCAGCAGCCGGGGCCTCAGGCAGAGCGCCCGGGCCAGCGCCACCCGCTGCTGCTCGCCGCCGGAGAGCTCCCCGGGCCGGTGCTGGAGCCGGTCGCCCAGGCCCACCTGCGCCAGCATCTCCTCGGCGTGGGCGTAGGCCTCGGCGCGCGGCAGGCGCCGGATCAGCCCGGGCATGGCGGCGTTGTCGAGGGCGGTGAACTCGGGGAGCAGGTGGTGGCTCTGGAAGACGAAGCCGATGTTCCGGTTCCGGAAGGTGGCCAGCGCCTCCTCGCCGGAGGCGAAGGCGTCGGCGCCGTCGTAGAAGACCCGGCCGGCGCTGGGCGAGTCGAGCGTGCCGAGCACGTTGAGGAAGGTGCTCTTGCCCGAGCCCGAGGGGCCGGTCAGCGCCACCAGCTCCCCGGCCGCGATCTCCAGCGAGACGTCGCGCAGCACCTCGAGCCGCTTCTGGCCCATGACGTAGGTCTTGCCCAGCCCCTCGACCCGGATGAAGGGCGCCCCCATCACTCGCTCCTCAGGCCGTCGACCGGGCGCAGCCGGGCGGCCTTGGTGGCCGGGTAGATGGTGGCCAGGAACGCCAGCGCCAGGGACATCAGCGCCACCATCACCCACTGCGACGGGTCGATCCGGACCGGGAGGTTGTCGATGTAGTAGACCTCGGGGTCGAGCGGGATGCCGACGTCGCCGATCAGCAGGCAGGTGCCCCAGCCCAGCACCAGCCCGAAGAAGGTGCCCACCGCGCCGATGATCATCCCCTCGATGACGAAGATCTTCATGACCGATGGGATCCCCGCCCCCATCGACTTGAGGACCGCGATCTCGCGGGTCTTCTCCAGCACCAGCATGATCAGCGTGGCCACGATGATGAAGGAGGCCACCAGCACGATGAAGCCGAGGATCACCGCCATCACCAGCTTCTCCATCTGCAGCGCCGAGAAGAGGTTGCGGTTGAGCTCGCCCCAGTCCTTGGTCCGGTAGGGCCAGCCGCCCAGCGCGGCGGTGACGCGGGAGAGGATGGGCCGGGCCCGGTCGACGTCGGACACCTTGAGCTCCAGCCCGGTGATCCCGTCGCCGGTGCCGAAGAAGCGGCGCGCCTCGTCGAGGTCGAGGTAGGCGAACTTGGCGTCGTACTCGTACATGCCGCTGTAGAAGACCGCGGCCACGCGGAAGGGGCGGCTCTTGGGCTGCGGCCCGCCCGGCCCGAGATCGCCGAACGGGGAGATGACGTTCACCTGGTCGCCGACGTCGACGCGGAGCGAGCGGGCCATCTCCCGCCCCACCACGATGCCGGCCAGCCGCCGGCCCGCGGGCGGCTCGTCGAGGTCGGTCAGCGGGCTGGCGGGGATCAGCTCCGGGGTGGAGAGCCACTCCAGCCTCCCCCCGCGCTCCACCGAGCCCGGCAGGTCGGTGACCGTGCCGATGGTGGCCGGATCGATCCCCTTGAGGAGCGCGCCGGTGAGCCGCTGCCCCGAGGAGATCATGACCTCGTTGTAGAGGAAGGGGGTGGCCCCCACCACGCCGGGGACCGAGAGCACCTGGTCGCGGACCTGGCGCCACCCGGTGAACTCGTTCTGCCCGGCCTTCATGAGGATGCCGTGGGCGTTCTGGCCGAGGATGCGCGCCTTCAGGTCGCCCTCGAAGCCGTTCATCACCGAGAGCACCACGGTGAGCGCCCAGACCCCGATGGCGACGCCGCCGATGGAGATGAGCGTCATCAGCAGCGTCTCGGCCATGCGCCGCGGCCCCAGCAGCAGGCCGCGCCGCTCGGCCCGGCGCTCGCGGGCGTCGGCCACCAGCGAGCGGACCAGGAGGAAGAGCAGGCCGGGCAGGACCCCGGTCACCACCAGCGCGAAGAGCGCCAGCAGGGTCCTCCTCGTCAGCTTGAGGTGGCTCCGCGCCACGTAGAACTCGAACGACGCCGAGAGGTCGAGCCGCCCGGTGCCGCCGAGCAGGTAGGCCAGGGTGGCGCCCACGAAGACGGCGGTGGCCGCCAGCGCGCCGGCGCCGAGCAGGCCGAGCACCACCACCAGCAGCCCCTGCTGCTCCATCCCCTCCAGGCCGGCCCCGGTCCCGCGCCCCGCGCCGAGCGCCGCCACCCGGAGCCCGACGCTGCCGGCCCAGAGCAGCATGGCCGCGGTCACCTCGTAGAAGCCGATGCGGCGGGTCCAGAGGGCGGCCACCGCGCCGCAGGAGGCCGCCACCAGGAAGGCCACCGCCACCGCCCCCGCGGTGGCCAGCGAGGGCGGGAGCCCGCCGCGCCCGACCAGCAGCGCCTGCAGCAGGGGGGCGCCGGTCGCGGCCGCCACCAGCCCCACCAGCGCCAGCAGGAAGGCGGTGGTGGAGAAGACCGGGGCCACCGGGTGGGCGGCGCCGGCGGCGGACGGGGCCGGCGCGGCGGGCGGGTCGGCCGGGGCGGTCGGCGCCAGCGATGGGGTGGGCTCGGTCACGGGGGCCGGGGCGGGGCCGCTCACTCCCGCGGCTTGAGCAGCGGGAAGAGGATGACGTCGCGGATCGACGGCGAGTCGGTGAGCAGCATGACCAGGCGATCGATGCCGATCCCCTCCCCGGCGGTGGGTGGCATGCCGTGCTCGAGGGCGCGGACGAAGTCCTCGTCGAAGGGCATGGCCTCCTCGTCCCCCGCCACCTTGGCCTGCAGCTGCGCCTCGAAGCGGGCGCGCTGGTCGGCCGGGTCGTTGAGCTCGCTGAAGGCGTTGGCCAGCTCCATGCCCGCGGCGAACAGCTCGAAGCGGTCGACGAGGCGCGGGTCGGCGTCGCGGCGGCGCGAGAGCGGCGAGGTCTCGAGCGGGAAGTCGACCACGAAGGCCGGCCGGTCGGCGGGGAGCCGGGCCTCGCAGAGCACCTCGAAGGCGACGGCGATGGCCTCGCCGGGGCTCTTGCGGGCCGCCCGCTCGAGCTTCCAGGCGTCCTCCTTGTCGGCCAGGCCGCCGGCGGCGCGGGCCAGCGCCTCGGCGAGGCCGCGCCCGGACAGCGCCTCCTCGGCCGACAGGCCCAGCGCCCGGGCCGCCTCGCCCACCAGCGAGACGCGTGGGTAGGGCGGCGTCAGGTCGATGGCCTGCCCCTGGAAGGTGACCACCGGGCCCCCGGCCACCTCCAGCGCCAGGGCGTGGAAGAGCGCCTCGGTGAGCTTCATCAGGTCGTCGTGCGTGGCGTACGCCTGGTAGAACTCGATCGAGGTGAACTCCGGGTTGTGGCGCCGGTCGATCCCCTCGTTGCGCCAGATGCGGCCGATCTCGTACACGCGGTCGAGGCCGCCGACGACGAGCCGCTTCAGGTGGAGCTCGGTGGCGATGCGGAGCTTGAGCTCGAGGTCGAGCGCGTTGTGATGGGTCTCGAACGGCTTGGCGGCGGCGCCGCCCGCCTCCTCGGCCTTGTGGAGCGTCGGCGTCTCCACCTCGAGGTAGCCGCGCTCGTCGAGGAAGCGGCGGATGCCGGACACGATCCGGGCGCGCTTCACGAAGATCTCGCGCACGCCGGGCGTGACCACCAGGTCGACGTACCGCTGCCGGTAGCGCTGCTCCACGTCGGTGAGGCCGTGCCACTTCTCCGGGAGCGGGCGGATGGACTTGGTGAGGATGGTGAAGGTGGCCGCCTCCAGCGTCAGCTCGCCGGTCTTGGTCCGGGTGGCCGGCCCCTCGGCGGCCACCACGTCGCCGACGTCCAGCAGCTTGAAGATCTCGAAGCCCCGCTCGCCGACCTTGTCCTTCTTGACCCAGACCTGCAGCTCGCCGCTGCGGTCCCGCACCTTGAGGAAGGCGGCCTTGCCGAAGCTGCGCAGCGCGATCACGCGGCCGGCCACCGACCAGGGGCCCGGCGCCCGGGCGATCTCCTCGGCCGGCGCGGCGCCGTAGCGGGCGTGGAGATCGGCGGCCAGGTGGCTCGGCGCCGTGCCGTTCCCGAAGGGGTCGACGCCGAGGGCGCGGAGCGCCTCGGCCTTCCCGAGCCGGGTGGTGATGATCTCGCGCTCGGTCGCGCCGAGGTCGTCGTGGGCAGGTGTCTTGTCGTCCATCTCTCGGTTTCGACGGGGGAAACGGGTTGGCGCAGGCTATTCGGGCAAGGCGCCCTGCGTCAACGGAGGCAACACCCAGGAGGGACGGTTGTTCCCCGGGGCAAATTCGATGCTTCAGCGGCGCCTGGTGGCGCGGCGCGTCGCCGACCGGCGGGGCTTCGGCTTCCCGCCCGCCCTCGGCTTCCTGGGCGGCCTGGCCCTGGCAGCCGCCGCTCGCGCCGCCGCCTCCACCCCGAGGCGCGCCCAGGGCAGCATGGCCTCCGGGTCCTCGAGCGCCGCCTCCGGCGGCGTGAAGTAGGACATCACCATCCGCTCGCCGCCGCGCGCCGCGTAGGTGAAGGGCCGCCCCCCGGCGTCCTCGAAGCGCCCCCGCGTCTGGTCGTCCACCTTGAGGTAGAGCGCCCCGTCCTCGGGGTCACCGATGGCGAAGAAGCGGCCCCCCGCCCAGAACCCCAGGCCGCCGAACATCCGGCGCGCCGTGACCCCGGGCCCGAGCAGGGCGAAGAGGTCGAGCGCGTGGGCGGCGAGCCGATCCGCGGACATGGCGGCCCGTCGTCACCGCGACCGGTAGACGGCGTGGTCGATCTCCGGGAAGATGTTGTCCTTCGACTCCACCCACTGCAGCCAGCCCTCGTCGATCCGATGCGCCCGCAGCTGGTCGTGGAGCCGGGTGAAGCGGAGCACGTGCTCCTTGGTGCGCCGGATGGCGTACTCGACCATGGTGCCGGTCTTCATGATGAAGGCCCAGTCGGAGGACTGCGCCAGCAGCAGCTCGCGGGCGGCCTGGTCGAGGGCGCGCCGCTCCAGCGGCGTGGGCAGCCGGATGTCGTTGGCCAGCGCGATCATCCGCTCCGCCGCCTTGTGCAGGTGGCGGTAGATCCAGTCGTTGGTCCCGTCCAGCCAGACGGCGGCGTACCCGCCGGCGCCCCAGGAGCAGAGCGGCGGCGTGGCCAGCTGCTGCACCGGGTTCTCGCGCAGGTAGTCCCCGGGCGTGGCCAGCTTGAAGACCTGCTGGTCGAAGGCCACCTTCCGGATCAGGTAGTCGATGAACTGCGGCCCCTCGTACCACCAGTGGCCGTAGAGCTCGGCGTCGTAGGGCGAGACCACGATGGGCCGGGTGCCTCCCATGCGCCCGGCCAGGTGCTCGATCTGGCGCTCCCGGTTGTACATGAAGTTGCCGGCGTGGGAGGCGGCCCGCTCGGCGGCCCGCTGCGGTGAGTAGGGCTCCTTGTGCGGCGTCTTGCCGGTGATCCTGAAGTACTTGATGCCCACGTTCTTGCGCGCCCCGGTGGGCTGCACGTAGGGCTTCACGTAGTCGAAGTCGAGGTCCCAGCCGATGTCCCGGTAGAACTCCCGGTACTCGGGGTCGCCCGGGTAGCCGGACTCGGCGCTCCAGACCTGCATCGACGACTCGACGTCGCGGGCGAAGGCGGCCGGCCCGCTGGGCGTGTAGAGCGGCGCGTAGACGCCGTGGCGCGGCCGCGGCGTGGCGTCGGTGACGCCGTGGGTGTCGACGAAGAAGTAGCGGATGTTCTCCTCCGCCAGCACCTTCTCCACGCCGGGGTAGTAGCCGCACTCCGGAAGCCAGATGCCGGCCGGGTCCTTGCCGAAGTGGCGCCGGTGGCTGGCCGCGGCCACCGCCACCTGGGCCCGGACCGCCTCGGGGTACTGCTGCATCAGCGGCAGGAAGCCGTGGGTGGCGCCGCAGGTGAGCAGCTCGAGCCGCCCCGCCTCCTCGAGCCGGCGGAAGGCGCCCACCAGGTCGCGATGGTACCGATCGTGGAAGAGCCGGCGCAGGTCGAAGAACTCGTCCCGGTAGTGGTGGGCCAGCCCGCTGAAGGCCGGGTCGTGGCGGGTGCGGTGGATCTCCTTCTCCGCCAGCTCGCAGAGCTGGTCGAGCCGCCGGGCGTAGCGCCCCATCAGCAGGTCGTCGCGCAGCATGGAGACCAGCGGGGGCGACATGGTGAGCGAGATGCGGAAGGGGATGCCCTCGTCCGTGGCGCGGTCGAAGACGCGCAGCAGCGGGAGGTAGGTCTCGGTGATGGCCTCGTAGAGCCAGTCCTCCTCGAGGAAGTCCTCGTACTCCGGGTGGCGGACGAACGGCAGGTGGGCGTGGAGGTGGAGGGCGACGTCGCCCCGGGGGGTGGCCATCTAGCGGCCCCTTCCGCCGAACGGGCCCGCCGGCGAGGACGGGCCGCCGGGCGGCGAGGTCGGGCCGGCGCCGGCGTGGCTGTGCCCGAAGCGATCCCACCCGGAGAGGCGCGCCAGCAGGCTCCGGGCCTCCTCGCTGAAGGGGCCGCCGGGCACGCCCGGGCCCATCAGCTTCGGCAGCGGCACGTCCCACGGCAGCGACGCGAAGCGATCGTCGACGACGTCCGACGGCCCCTGCGGGGGCAGCGCCGTCGCGAACGACGGACCGGGCAGGAGCCGGTCCTGGCCATCGGCACCGATCACGTGCAGCTCGGCGCGGTAGGCGCGGCCGGGCTCGAGGTCGTGGATGTACCAGCCCCGGGCCTCGAGGGCGACCTCGACCACGCGGACGCGCTCCCCCCCGCCGGCGCCGGCGAAGACCCAGAGCTGCACCTTGGCGCCGGGGAGGCCGCCGAAGGCGGCCTCGAGGGTCGAGCGGGCCTGGTCCCAGTAGACGAAGAGCGTGCGCGGGTCGCGCGGCAGGGCCACCAGCAGGTCGTCGCCATAGGTCCAGGGCAGCTCGCCGAGCCCCTCGTCGTGGAGGGGCGGGGCCGGCGGCTCCTCCTCCCAGCCCCCCGGCTCGAGCATCTGGTGAGGCGCCTCGCGGACCGCGTCCTCACCCCGAACCCGGGCCACGAAGAACCCCTCCGGATCCGGGCCGTCGAGGCGCCCGCCGCCCCGGAGGGCCGTCGTGGCCTTCGGCCGCCGGGCCGAGGCGGGCCTGGCCGCGGCCTTCGCCGCCGGCCTGGCCGCCGCCTTCCTGGGGGCGGTGGCCTTCTTCACGGCGGGTGCCGTCCTGGCCGACGGCTTCTTCGCGGCCGGCGCTTCGGCGTCGTCCGGCCGGCTTCGCGGCCGGCGCTGGCGTTCCGGCCGGCTTCGCGGCCGGCTTCCTGGCTGCCGGCTTCTTCACCCCCGCCTTCCTCGCGGTCGCCTCTGGCTTCGATGCCGCCTTGGCGGCCTTCGTGCTGGTCCCCTTGGCGGCCTTCTTCGGATCTGGCGCAGGCATGGTGGGCGGAGACTACACCAAGAACTTCCTGAGCGTCCTCCACCCGATCGGCCGCGGGGCGCTTCTCTGCTAGGCTCCTGGCTTCGGCACAGGGAGCCCACTTGGACCGCGCTGGCGAAGCCACCCCACCCTGCCCGGACTGCGGGCGCGCCCACCCTCCGGGGGAGCGCTGCGGGCCGGACACCATCCCGGTCGGCACCGAGCCCCCCAGCAAGACCCTGCTCTTCGGCGGCGACAACCTGCTGGCGCCACCGTCCCCCCCGGCCTCCGGGCCCACCGTCGACCCGTTGGTCGGAACCCAGGTCGGCTCCTTCCGGGTGGTGCGACTCCTCGGCCGCGGCGGCATGGGCACCGTCTACCTCGCCGAGCACCCGGCCATCGGCAGCAAGGTGGCGGTCAAGTTCCTCCACGAGTCGCTGGCCGAGAACCCGTCGGTGGTGGCGCGCTTCTACGACGAGGCCCGCGCCGTCAACCTGATCGGCCACGAGAACATCGTCGCCATCTACGATCTCAACCTGCTCCCGCCCAACCGGTACTACTTCGTGATGGAGTACCTGGACGGCGAGACCCTCCATGCCGCCGTCCGGGGCCAGCGCCTCGAGCTCCCCGCGGCCATCGACGTGCTGCTGCAGCTCTGCGACGCGCTCCAGTGCGCCCACGAGCGCGGCGTGGTCCACCGCGACCTGAAGCCGGACAACGTCTTCCTGGTGACCCGGGGCGGCCGGCAGCACTTCGTCAAGCTGGTGGACTTCGGCATCGCCAAGCTGCGGGGCGGCGCCGGGGGCGACCGGACCTCGGCCGGGCTCATCGTCGGGACGCCGGAGTACATGGCCCCCGAGCAGTGCGACGACGGGGCCATCGACGCCCGCACCGACGTCTACGCGCTCGGGGTCATGGCCTACGAGCTGCTCGCCGGCCGCCTCCCCTTCCAGGGCAAGACGGTGACCCAGCTGCTGCTGGCCCACCTGCAGCAGGCGCCGCCGCCGCTCTCGCGCTTCGCCAAGGGCATCGACCCCGAGCTGGAGCGGGCCATCATGAAGGCCCTGGCCAAGGCGCCCGCCGACCGCCACGGCGACATGGCCCGGTTCGCCGAGGCGCTCCGGCCGGTCCTGGCGCGGCTCGAGCAGCCCGCCGAGGCCGCCGCGGCCCCGTCGCCTCCCCGGCCCGCCCCCAGCGCGGCGCCGGCCCCGGCCGCGGTGATCGCGCCGGCCGCCCCGCCGCCCAGCCCGGTCCGCGTGGAGCTGCGGGCCGGGGACGCCGCCCGCCAGCTGGTGGCGGTCGAGGTGACCCGCGGCGGCCTCTTCCTCGGCGCCGAGACCGACCTCCCTCCGCTCTTCTCCCGGGTGGCCCTCACCGTCTCCCACCCGGCGCTCCGGACCAGGCTGGAGCTGAGCGGGGAGGTGGTGCGCCACGTCTCCGCCGCCGAGGCGGCCCGCTGGCACATGGCGCCCGGCTTCGCCGTGCAGCTCGTGGAGCTGACGCCGGAGCGGCGCGCGGCCCTCACCGACCTGGTCGAGGCCACCCGCGGCGCCCCGGCCACCCAGGCCCCCGCGGCCTCGACCTGGGCCGAGCAGCTGAAGGAGCTGGAGGAGCGTCCCGCCTCCACCCACTACGCCTTCCTCGGGCTGCCGCCCGACGCCGAGTTCGCCGAGATCCGCAGGGCGGCCCGCGAGCTGCGCACCCTGCTCGAGGGCATCCGCTCGCGCCCCGAGGCCCCCGACCACCACGCCCGCGCCACCGCCCTGCTGGCCAGGCTCGACGTGGCCCAGCACGCGCTCTCGGTGCCGGCCGAGCGGCTGGTGTACGACTCGGGGCGCGGCAACTACCTCGGCGTGGCCCGCTGCGTCGCCGCGGGCGTGCCCCAGGCCGTCATCGTGGGGCGCCGGCGCGAGTACCTGGCCCGCCACGCCGACCGGGAGCGGGCGGCGCAGGGCCACCTGGCGCGCTCGCAGGTGGCGCGCAAGATGAAGAACCGGGCCGCCGCCATCGCCGCCTACGAGGCGGCGCTGACCGCCGACCCGCTCGACCTGGCGACGCTGGAGGCCTACGTGGCCTACCGCCGCGAGGCCGGCTGAGCCTGGAGGAGCCCGGGCCATGCACGCCGACGTCGCCACCCAGGCCGGAGCCGAGGCCGGCCGCACCGGGAGGGTGGGCCTGCTCGCCGCCGCGGCCCTGCTCGCCGCGGCGTGGCCGGCCCCGTCACCCCGGCCGCTCGACGCCGCGCCGCTGCAGGTCGACTGCCGGGTCGAGGCGGGGCGGCTCCGCGCCGCCGTCGATCTCTCGCCGGCCCTCGACGCCGAGCTGGCCCGGGCGCTGGGCAGCGGCCTCGCCCACACCCTCCGGCTGACCGTCACCGCGCTCGACGCCACCGGCCGGGCCGCCGCCGCCGCGCAGCGCGACGTCGACGTCCGCCTCGACGTCTGGACCGAGGTCTTCACCTTGACCATTCGTGAACCCGACGGCGCCGCCTCGTCCCGGCTGGCCCCGGGCTGGCTGGCGGCGCGCGACCTGCTGGCCCGGCCCGCCCCCTTCGACCTCGGGCCGCTGGCCGGCCTCCCGGAGCGGTTCACCATCGAGGCCCGGCTCGAGCTCGACCCGGTGACCGGCCGCCAGCTGGAGAAGATCCGCCAGCAGCTGGCCCGGCCGGCCGGCGCCTCCTCGCTGCTCGGCCGCCTGGCCGCGGTCCTGCTCCGGGCCCCACCGCCCATCGTCGAGCGCTACCGCTCGGCGGACCTCTCCCGCTCCGAGCTGGCCGCCCCGTGATCACCCCGCCGGCCACCCCCGCCGCGGCGCCGCCTCCCCGCCCCCCGCCCGCGCCGCCGGCCCGGCCGGCGCCACCGCCCTGGCGCTCCCGCTTCTCCATGAAGCTGGTCGGCGCGCTGCTGCTGGCGGCCACCCTCCCGCTGGTCCCGGCGCTGCTGCTGGCCAACTGGCTGGCCGACTCCAACGCCGGCGTCTGGCTGGCGCCGCGGGTGGCGGAGCGGCTCTCCGAGGTGCCCGGCACCTACCAGGAGCTCTTCCGGGCCCGGCGGGCGCTCTACGCCGAGCAGGCCCGGAGCCTGGCCCGCGGCCTGCCGCGCCAGCCCGCGGCCCGGGCCGCCTACCTCGAGGAGGCGGTGGCCACGGTCCCGCGGCTCCAGCACGCCGAGCTGCTGGCCGCCGACGGCCGCCTCCTCGCCGAGGCCGAGCGGCCCCGCTCGCGCGACGAGGAGGGGGGCTGGAGGCCGGTGCCGGCCGAGGTCTCGCTGCCGGACGGCGGCCGGCTCCGCGCCACCTTCGCCATCGAGGCCGCCTTCTTCGCCGAGCTGGACGAGACCCGCGAGCTGGCCGAGACGGCGCGGGACATGGACCGGGCCCGCGGCGAGGTGCGCCGCAGCATCCTGCTGGTCTTCGCCGCCATGGTGGGGCTGGCCGCGCTGCTGGCGGTCCTCATCGGCCACCTCATGGCCCGGCGCACCGTGGCCCGGCTGGCCCGGCTGGCCGAGGCCCACCGGCGCGTGGCCGCGGGCGACCTCTCGGCGCGGGTGGAGCCCGGCGGGGGCGGCGACGAGGTGGCGGCGCTCGCCGACGGCTTCAACGTCATGGTGGCGGAGGTGCGCCACGCCCGGGACCGGATCGTCTACCTGGAGAAGATCTCGGGCTGGCAGGAGGTGGCCCGCCGGCTGGCCCACGAGATCAAGAACCCGCTCACCCCCATCCAGCTGGCCTTCCAGCAGCTGGAGGCGGGCTGGCGGGCCACGCCCGGCGGCGACGCCCGCTTCGGCCGGCTGCTCGGCGAGGCGGGGGAGATCGTGCGCCAGGAGGTGGCGACGCTGCAGCGGCTGGTCGAGGAGTTCTCCGCCTTCGCGCGGCTCCCCGACGTGGCGCCCACCCCCGCCGACCTGGGCGAGTTCGTCACCGAGTTCGTGCGCACCAGCCCGCAGCTCGGCGAGCGGGCCGAGGTCACGGTCACGCTGGCGGCCGATCGGACCCCGGTGGCGCTCGACGCGGCGCTGATGCGGCGGGTGCTGGTCAACCTGGCGGACAACGCCATCCAGGCGGCCGGCCCGGCCCGGGCGCGCCTCCACCTGGGCGTGGCGCGGACCCGCACCCGGGCCGTCCTCACCGTGGCCGACGACGGCCCCGGCGTGGAGCCGGCGCTCCGTCCGCGGGTCTTCGATCCCTACTTCACCACCAAGGGCGAGGGGACCGGCCTCGGCCTGGCCATCGTGAAGAAGATCGTGCTCCAGCACGGCGGCGAGGTGGAGCTGGGGGAGCGGCCGGGGGGCGGCGCCTGCTTCACCATCTCGCTGCCGCTGGCACCCACCGGCTGACGCCGGCCCGCGCCGGGGGTAGCATCGCCGCCATGACCGCTCCCCTCGAAGGCTTCACCGCGCTGGTCACCGGCGCCTCGTCCGGCATCGGCCTGGCCTGCGCCGAGCGCCTCGTCCAGGACGGCGCCACCGTGGTGGCGGTGGCCCGCCGCGCCGACCGGCTCGCCGACCTGGCCCGGAGGCTCGGCCCGCGGCTCCTGGCCGTCCCGCTCGACATCACCGACCGCGCCGCGGTGACCCGCGCCTTCTCCGAGCCGCCCGAGCCGCTGCCGCCGCTCGACATCCTCGTCAACGCGGCCGGCATGGCCCTCGGCCTGGAGCCGGCCCACCGGACCTCCATCGAGGACTGGGACCGCATGATCGAGACCAACTGCCGGGCGCTGGTCTTCGCCACCCGGCTGGCCCTGCCCGGCATGGTGGCGCGCGGCCGCGGCCACATCGTCAACATCGGCTCGGTGGCCGGCAGCTACCCCTACCCCGGCGGCAACGTCTACGGCGCCACCAAGGCCTTCGTCCGGCAGTTCTCCCTGGCCATCCGCTCCGACCTGCTGGGCACCCGGGTGCGGGTCACCAACGTCGAGCCGGGCATGTGCGACACCGAGTTCTCCACGGTCCGCTTCGCCGGCGACAAGGGCAAGGCCGACCAGGTCTACGCCGGGATGACCCCGCTCAGCGCCGCCGACGTCGCCGACGTGGTGGCCTGGTGCGTGAGCCGGCCGGCCCACGTCAACGTCAACACCGTCGAGGTGATGCCGGTGCAGCAGGCCTTCGGCCCCTTCGCGGTGCACCGCACCACGGCCTGACCGTCGCCCGGGCGTATCATCGCCGGGGGAGGCGCCATGGAGGGGCAGCCGGGAGGGACGGAGCGGGCGGCGGTGCGCAGGCTGCGGGCCATCCGCAACCTCGGGCTCATGGCCCACATCGACGCCGGCAAGACCACGGTCGGCGAGCGGCTGCTGTTCGTGGCCGGGCGCACCCACCACCTCGGCGAGGTCCACCAGGGCGACACCGAGCTCGACTGGATGGAGCTGGAGCGGGAGCGGGGCATCACCATCACCGCCGCCGTCACCAGCCTGGCCTGGCGCGGCCACGACCTGCACCTGGTCGACACGCCGGGCCACGTCGACTTCACCATCGAGGTGGAGCGGTGCCTGCGCGTCCTCGACGGCGCGGTGGCCATCTTCGACGCCGCGCACGGGGTGGAGCCGCAGAGCGAGACGGTCTGGCGGCAGGCCGACCGCTGGCGGGTGCCGCGGCTGGCCTTCGCCAACAAGATGGACCGGGTGGGCGCCGACTTCGAGGCCACCCTCCGCTCGCTGCGGACCCGCTTCCCCGGCCACGCCATCGCCCCGGTCCAGCGACCCGTGGGGGCCGCCGACTCCTTCGTGGGCCTCGAGGACCTGGTGGCGGGCCGCCGCGTCACCTTCACGGATCGTGACGACCCGCGGGCCTTCACGGTGGAGCAGGGGCTCTCGCCGGAGGGGGCGGCGGCGCGGCGGGCGCTGCTGGCGCTGCTGGCCGACCACGACGAGGCGGCCGCCGACGCGCTGCTGGCCGACCGCGAGCTCCCCCCCGCCGAGCTCTCGGCCGCCCTGCGGCGCGCCACCCTCACCGCGCGCTTCGTCCCGCTCCTCTGCGGCTCGGCCCTCCACAACCAGGGGATCCCGCAGCTGCTCGACGCCTGCTGCGACTGGCTCCCCTCGCCGCTCGACGTGGCCCCGCCCCCGGCCACCACCCCGGGTGGCGCGCCGGTGGCGCTCGGGCCGCCCGACGAGAGCGGCCCGCTGCTGGCGCTGGCCTTCAAGGTCTCCCTGCTCGACGAGCGGCGCCGCCACGTCTTCCTCCGCATCTACTCGGGCCGGCTCGAGGAGGGTGGCGAGGTCTGGAACGCCAGCCTCGGCAAGGCCGAGCGGGTGGCGCGCGTGCTCCAGCTCCACGCCGCCCACAAGACCCGCCTGGCCTCGGCGTCCGCCGGGCAGATCGTGGCGGTGCTGGGACTGAAGGAGGCGCGGACCGGCGACACCTTCTCGGATCGCGCCCACCCGGTGCTGCTGGAGCGGATCGGCGGCCAGCCCGCGGTGATCACCCAGGCCATCGAGCCCGCCGAGCAGCGCCAGCGCGAGCCGCTGCTGGAGGCGCTGGCCCGGATCGCCGACGAGGACCCGACCTTCCGGGCCGGCGAGGATCCCGGCACCGGGCAGCTGGTCATCTCCGGCATGGGGGAGCTGCACCTCGAGATCGTGGTGGAGCGGCTCCGGCGGGAGTTCGGGCTCACGGTCCGGACCGGCCGCCCCCAGGTGCTGCTCCGCGAGACGCTGACCGTGGAGGCCAGCGGGGCGGGGCGGTTCGAGCGGACGCTCGACGGGGCGCCGGTCTTCGCCGCGGTGGCGGTCCGGCTCCGGCCGCTGGCCCGGGGCGAGGGGCTCCGCTTCGCGGTGGCCCCCGCCGCCGCGGCCGTCCTGGCGCCGCACGGCGAGGCGCTCGACTTCGCCGAGCAGGGATCGCGCGAGGCGGCCGAGGCCGGGGCCCTGGAGGGCCACCCGCTGCAGGACGTCGAGGTCACGCTCACCGAGGCCACCTGGCGCGAGGGGGCCTCGAAGCCCTTCGCCTTCAAGGTGGCGGCGGCCAGCGCGGTGCGCGAGGCGGCGGGGCGTGGCCAGCCGGTCCTGCTCGAGCCGGTGGCCCGGCTGGAGGTGGTGGTCCCGGACACCCAGCTGGGGGAGGCGCTCGGCGCCGTCGATCGCCGGCGCGGCACCATCCTCGAGGTGACCGACCGGGACGGGGTCAAGGTGATCACCGGCGAGGCGCCCATGCGGGGGCTCTTCGGCTTCGCCACCGAGCTCCGCTCCCTCACCCAGGGTCGGGCCCTCTTCACCTTGCGCCTCGACCGCTTCGACGTTACCCGGTGAGCGGAGGCCTTGCCCATGCGCCCACTCACCCTCGCCGCCGTCGCCGCGCTGTCCCTCTCCCCCCTCGCCGTCCGCGCCGCGGACGCCGGGCCCAAGACCGAGATCACCTGGTACGGCCACGCCGCCTTCACCGTCAAGACGCCGGGCGGCACCGTCCTCGCCATCGACCCCTTCTTCGCCAACCCGAAGTCGCCCGACAAGCAGGCCGGCGCGACGCTGCCGAAGGTCGACTACGTCCTCGTCACCCACGGCCACGGCGACCACGTCGGCGACGCCGTGGCCATCGGGAAGCGGACCGGCGCCAAGCTCATCGCCAACTTCGACCTGTGCCGGGCGCTGGTGGCGGGCGGGTACCCCGAGGCGCAGGCCGGCATGGACTCCTGCGGGAACGTCGGCGGCGCCATCCAGGCCGGCGACGCCACCGTCATCATGGTCCCGGCCATCCACTCCTCGGGCATCGACGTCGAGAAGAACGGCGGCAACCCCGTGGGGTTCGTCATCAAGGTGAAGGGCGGGCCGACCATCTACCACACCGGCGACACCGACGTGACCATGGACATGAAGCTCATCCCCGAGCGTTACGGCGCCGTGGACGTGATGCTGGCCTGCATCGGCGGCCACTTCACCATGGACCCGAAGGGCGCCGCGCTGGCGGCCCGCTACGTCAAGGCCAAGGTGGTGGTGCCCATGCACTTCCAGACCTTCCCGGTCATCCCCGGCTCGCCGGAGGAGCTGAAGGCCGCCTTGCCGGCCGGGATCAAGATGCGGGTGCTGGAGCCGGGCCAGGCCACCGCCTTCTAGCGGCGGGAGGGGCCGCGCGACGCGCGGTGTATCATCGCCGCCATGTCCACCGGCGCCACCGTGCTCGTCGTCGACGACGAGCCCAACATCCGCAAGACCCTGCGGATGGTCCTCGAGTCCGAGGGCTGGGGGGTGCTCGACGCGGGCACCGCCGAGGAGGCCGAGGCGCTGCTGAGGGCCGAGCCGGTCGGCGTCGCGATCTTCGACATCAAGCTCCCCGGCACCGACGGCCTCGCCCTGCTCTCGCGGGCCCGCCAGCTCTGGCGCGATCTCCCGGTGATCGTCATCTCCGGCCACGCCGACGCCCCCGAGATCGGCGACGCCATGAAGCGTGGCGCCTACGGCTTCCTGCAGAAGCCGCTGGAGCGCGAGCGGGTCATCGTCACGGTGCGGTCGGCGCTGGAGTGGCGCCACCTCAAGGAGGGCGAGCGGGCCCAGGCGGCGCGCGAGCCGCGCTTCGACGACATGGTGGGCGAGAGCCCGGCCATGCTCCGCCTGCGCGAGGAGATCGCCAAGGTGGCGCCGACCCGGGCCCCGGTGCTCATCCTCGGCGAGTCGGGCACCGGCAAGGAGCTGATCGCCGAGGAGCTGCACCGGCGCTCGAGGCGCGCCGCGGCCCGCTTCGAGAAGGTCAACTGCGCCGCCATCCCCGGCGAGCTCATCGAGTCCGAGCTCTTCGGCCACGAGAAGGGGAGCTTCTCCGGCGCCGGCGCGCGGCGGGTCGGCCGCTTCGAGCTGGCCGACGGCGGCACCCTCTTCCTCGACGAGATCGGCGACATGAGCCCGGCCGCCCAGGCCAAGGTCCTGCGCGCCCTGGAGAACGCCGAGATCACCCGCGTCGGCGGCGAGAAGGCCTTCACGGTGGACGTCCGCATCATCGCCGCCACCAACCAGGACCTCGACGCCATGGTCCGCGCCGGCGCCTTCCGCGAGGACCTGCTCCACCGGCTCAAGGTGGTGCCGCTCCACGCCCCGCCGCTGCGCGACCGGCTCTCCGACCTGCCGGCGCTGGTCGACCGCTTCGTCACCCTGGCGGCGCGGCGCAACGACATGCGCTCCAAGGTGGTCGAGCCGGCGGTGCTGGAGCGGCTGGCCGCCTACCACTGGCCCGGCAACGTGCGCGAGCTGCGCAACGTCTGCGAGCGGCTGCTGATCATGAGCGGGGACCGGATCCGGGTGGCCGACGTCCCCGCCGACCTCGGCCCGCGCCCCGGCGGCGCCGCGGCGGCGGGCGTGGCCGGCGGCGCGGCGGCCCACGGCGAGGTGGCCTTGAAGGACCTGCGCGACCTGGTGGAGCGCGACTACATCCTCAAGAAGCTGGAGGAGCACGACTGGAACGTGACCCAGGCCGCCCAGGCGCTCGGCATCGAGCGGACCAACCTGCACAAGAAGATCAAGCAGCACGGGCTGGCGCGGGGGCGGCGGGGCGGCGTCGAGGACGAGGGCCGGGACGCCGACGGCTGAGACGCGGGTCCCCGGCGGCCTGGCGAGCGGCCCCGGCGCCGGCCGCCGGTTGCGGGCCTCGCGGCGGCCCCCGGGGTAGCATGACCCCCGGTGTTCCCCTCCCACGCCATCCCCGGCCTGCCGCCCGCCGACCCGGTCGCGCCCGAGAGCGCCGAGCGGGTGGACCGGCTCCGCAAGCGCTGCGGCCCGCTGGCCGAGGAGGCGCTGGCCTGCTGCCGGCTCGCCCCCGACCCCGACCTGGCGCTGGCCGGCCTGGAGCGCTACCTCGACGGCGCCGGGGCGCTCCCGGCCGAGCGCGACCTGCTCGAGGCCCTCTCGCTCCTCTGCGGCGCCTCCTCGCTCGGCGCCGGCCTGCTGGCCCGCTGGCCCCACCTGCTGCGGCGCACCGCCCGCTCGCCCTGGCTGCTGCGGCCGCGCTCCGAGGCCTCCCTGCGCCGGCTGCTGGCCCGCGCCGCCCGGCGGCTCCCTCCCGGCGACGTCGACGCCTTCTACGCCCTGCTGCGCCGGCTGCGGGCCCGCGAGGTGCTGCGCATCACCCTGCGCGACCTGCGCCGGGCCCGGATGATGGAGGTGGCGGGCGAGCTCTCGGCGCTGGCCATGGCCTGCGTGGACGCCGCCATCCGCTTCCACGACGCCCGCCTGCGGCTCCGGCACGGCCCGCCCGCCGGGCTGGAGGGGAGCGCGCCGGGGGCCGGCTTCTGCGCCCTGGCCATGGGGAAGCTGGGCGCGCGGGAGCTCAACTTCAGCTCGGACATCGACCTGATCTTCGTCTACGGGGTCGACGGCCAGACCACCGGCGAGAAGCCGACCACCCACTTCGCCTACTACGCACGGCTGGCGGAGCTGGTGACCGAGGCCATCTCCCGCTCCACCGAGGACGGCTTCGTCTTCCGCGTCGACCTCGACCTGCGGCCGGAGGGGCGCTCCGGCCCCATCGTCAACAGCCTCCGCGCCGCCGAGCTCTACTACCAGTCCTTCGGCCGCAGCTGGGAGCGCAACGCCATGCTCAAGGCCCGCGCCGGCGCGGGCGACGAGGCGGTGGGCGAGGAGCTGCTCCGGGCGCTCGAGCCCTTCATCTGGCGGGCCAGCCTCGACCTCGAGGTGGTGGGAGAGATCCAGGCCATGAAGGCGCGCATCGACGCCCGCGCCGGCGCCGAGGGCGCGGCCGACCTCAAGCTCGGCAAGGGCGGCATCCGCGAGGGCGAGTTCTTCGTCTCGGCGCTGCAGCTGCTCCACGGCGGCAAGCCGGGCGCCAAGGCGCTGCGGGAGCGGAGCGTGCTGGCGGCGCTGGACCGGCTGCTCTTCGCCGGGGTGGTCCCATCGCGCGACCGCGACGCCCTCTCCGACGCCTACCTCTACCTGCGCCGCTGCGAGCACCGCGTCCAGATGGTGGAGGGGGCCCAGACCCAGCGGCTCCCGCCCCCCGGAGAGCGGCTCCCGCTGGCCCGCGCCATGGGCCACGCCACCGTCGAGGAGTTCGAGGCCACGCTCTCGTCCCACCGCGAGAAGGTGGCGGCGCTCTTCGCCGGGCTGCTGGGCACGGCGGGCGAGCGGGCCGCCCCGCTCGACCCCGAGCTGGCGCTGCTGGCCGACCAGGAGGTGGAGCCGGAGCGCCGGCGCGAGCTGGCCACCCGGCGCGGCCTGCAGGATCCCGACCGCGCCATCGCCTCCATCGACGCCATGGCCCGGAGGGCCACCCCCTTCTCGCGCATGGGCGACCCGGCGGTGGCGGTGGGGCTGCTCTCCGACGCGCTGGAGACCCCGGATCCCGACCAGGCGCTCAGCCACCTCTCCGACTTCGCCCTGGCGCTCCGCGATCCGGCCCGCTACTTCAAGCTGCTGGGCGAGCGGCGCCGCGCCACCCGCCTCCTGCTCTCGCTCTTCGGCACCTCGGACTTCCTCTCCAAGCGCTTCCTGCGCCACCCCGAGCTGATCGACGCCCTGCTGCACGCCGACGAGGTGGAGCTGGAGAAGCCGGCCGAGGCCTTCGCGCGGGAGCTGGACGAGCGGCTCCGCCTCGCCGGGGGCGAGGGGCTCGACGACCGGCTGGAGCGGCGCCTGGGCGAGCTGCGCCGCTACAAGGACGAGGAGATCCTCCGCATCGCGCTCCACGACATCGCCGGCTCGGTCGACCTCCCCAGCGTGGCCCGCCAGCTCACCAACCTCGCCGAGGCCCTGCTGGTGCGGTGCCTGGCCCTGGCCGAGGAGGAGGCCGAGGCCAAGGGCCACCAGCCGCCCGGGCGGCTCTGCGTCATCGGCATGGGAAAGCTGGGGGGGCGCGAGCTCGGCTACCACTCGGATCTCGACCTCATCTTCCTCTACCCTGGCGGCGTCGAGCCCGGCTTCGAGCGCTACCCGCGGCTGGCGCAGCGCTTCATGGCCTTCCTGCAGATGCCCCTGCGGGAGGGCCGGCTCTACCAGATCGACACGCGCCTGCGCCCCAGCGGCAACCAGGGGGCGCTGGTGATCGGCGCCGACGCCTTCGCCCGCTACCACGTCGGGGAGGCGGTGCCGCTCGGCGGCGCGGGCGAGGCGCCCGGCCACGTCCGCTCGCAGCTCTGGGAACGCCAGGCCCTCCTGCGTGCCCGCTTCGTGGGCGGAGACGAGGCGCTGTGGCGGCGGGTCGAGGCCGAGGTGATCATCCCGGTGGCCTACGGGGTCCGGACCGACCGGGCCGCGCTGGCCGCCGACATCCGCCGCATGCGGGAGCGGATGGAGAGCGAGCTGGGACGCGAGGCGACGCGCGGCCGCAACCCCAAGACCGGCCTCGGCGGCCTGGTCGACGTGGAGTTCGCCGCCCAGTTCCTCCAGCTGGCGCACGGCCACGACCATCCCTCGATCCGCACCAGCACCACGCCGGTGGCGCTGGACCGGCTGCGCCAGGCCGGCCTGCTCCGCCAGGCCGACTACGAGCCGCTGGCCGCCGGCTACGCCTTCCTGCGGCGGGTGGAGCTGCGGCTGCGGATCGTCCACGACTACGGCGTCGACCACCTGCCCGAGAGCGGCCCGGCGCTCCACCAGCTGGCGCGCCGGCTCGGCTACTTCGGCGAGGCGCCCGGCGACCGGTTCATCGCCGAGTACACGCGGATGACCCGCGCGGTCCGCGAGGCCTTCGACCGGGTGGTCCAGTAGCGCCGCCCGGCCCCGGCGGGCCGCCCGGGGCATGGTCCTCACCCCCGGGACGCGGTCCGGTCTAGAATGACGCCGTGCGTCCAGGACCCCAGCCGCCGCCGGCCGCCGCGTGATCTCCCTGCCCCCCGACGACGTGGTGGACGGCTGGAAGGCCCGCTCCCGCCCGCTGGAGGAGGCGGAGCAGGCGCTGGTCCGGGCGGTGGTCAGCCGCTCGCCGTGGCTCGCGGAGCCGGCCGAGCACGCGCTCCGCTACGCCTTCAACCTGGCGCGCCTCACCCTCATCCGCCTGCCGGACGGCACCGACCTCGACGTGTCGGGCTTCCTGGCCCCGTTCCGCGACGAGGTGCAGCCGCTGGCGACCTCGCTCCTCGCCGAGCCGGAGGTGATCGATCACGCGGCGGTGGCCGGGCTGGTGCCGATGCTCGAGCCGCGCGCCCGGGCCTGGCGCCGCAGGCTGCTGGTGGCGTTCCAGGGCCGGCTCCCCGCCGAGACGCTGGACCGGGAGTGCTGCGAGAAGGCCCTGCTGCTGGTCTGCGGCGGGGGCGGCGGCGTGGCCTGGTCCTACCTGGGGGCCTTCGACCTGCTGGAGCAGTTCGGCCTGACGCCGCGGCTCATCGCCGGCACCAGCATGGGCGCGGCGCTGGGCCTCTTCCGGGCCCACGCGCTCCGCTGGAACGCCGAGCAGGTGACCACGGTGGTGAGGGGGCTCTCCTTCCGGACCCTCTTCCGCTTCCTGCGGGCCGAGTCGCGCTACGGCCTCCCGGCCGCCATGCGGCTCTACCTGCGCTCGGCCATCGTCCAGCACCTGCAAGGGCCGGGCGGCCTGCCACCGACGCTCTCCGAGCTGCCCATCCCCATGGTGGTGGCCTGCGCCGGCCTGCGCACCGGCGCGCTGCCGCGGGAGCCCGAGTACTACGAGCACCTGCTCGACCCGCGCGACGGGGAGCTGCTCGAGCCGCTCTCCAAGCGGCTGCCCGCCGACCTGCTCAAGGTGGTGGGGGAGCTGATGGCGCAGCGCGACCGGTTCGCGCGGCTCTACCTGGGGGCCGACGACGGGACGGCGGACTTCGACGCCATCGACGCGGTCGGCTTCTCCTCCGCCCTCCCCGGGGTCATCCACTACGACGTGCTGCGCGAGGATCCGCGCATGCACGCGCTGCTCGACGAGCTCTTCCAGCGCCGCGACCTCTTCCGGCTCGTCGACGGCGGGCTGGTCGACAACCTGCCGGCCCGGCCGATCTGGGGGCTGGCGCAGGCCGGCGCCATCGGCACGCGAAACACCTTCGTCCTCGGGCTGGAGGGGTTCGGTCCCAAGCTCTCCCAGCCGCTCTGGTACGGGCTGGAGCAGATCGCGGCGCAGAACGTGGCGAGGAGCAAGCCCTTCGTCAACGTGCTGCGGAGCTACCAGCGCGTGCTCTCGCCGCTCGACGTGGTGCCGGGCCCGGCGGCGCTCAGGAGGGCGGTGCAGTCGGGGCGCACCGAGCTGCTGCCCGACATGGCGCTGGTGGCCCGGCTCTGCCGGCCGTTTCCGGCACCCGCGTGGCATGGAACGTGACGCGCCCGCGGCCCGGCCCCATCCGTCAGCCCCAAACGGGTGTGTCGGAACTTCAAGCCACGCAGGATTAGAGCCTTCCGGACGAAGGTTCTCCATCCCATAGGGCCACCGAGAGTCAAACCGATTGACCTGTCATGGCCGTTTCGGATAGATTCCCGACCCCTTGCGGCAAGATCAGTAAAACCGCAAATATTTCGATAGCTTGCGCCGCATGCCGGGATGGCATCGTCTCCTGGATCCGGCCGCGGCCTGAGGTGTGGACAGAATGCGGACTCGCTACGTCGACTTCGACGATCGACATGAAGACCTGGCCGAGCGGATGCGCGCTGCGCCGCGGATCGCCGAGGACTTCCTGCGAAAGTGGGAGGTCTCGTGGCTCTTCCACGAGAACGCGCTGGAGGGGGTCGTCTACACCAGCCAGGAGCTCGAGCTCGGGCTCGAGAACCAGCCGGTCGCCGACGCCTCCTTCGTGGGGGCGCTGCGCGACATCCGCAACCACCGGGCCGCGCTCGAGTTCTGCCGCGCCGAGGCCCGGAACAAGAAGCTCAAGCTCAGCCTGACCACGCTGAAGAAGCTCTACGAGCTGCTCACCGCGGGGATGGAGGGGCGCAACGCCGCGGAGTGGCGCAAGGACATGCCGCTCCACCGGAGCTACTTCCACGAGATCGCGCAGCCGGCCCGCATCCTGCCCGGCCTGCAGCGGGTGTTCGAGGCCACCGAGACGGCCGAGTTCCGCAACGCCCACGCCATCCAGCGCGCGGCGCGGCTCCACCACGGCCTGATGCAGGTCTTCCCCTACACCGACAACTCGGGGCGGATCGGGCGGCTCTTCGCCAACATGATCCTCTTCCAGGCCGGATACCTGCCGGTCATCATCCACGCCACCGACCGGCAGCGGTACTACGAATCGCTCCGCCAGCCCGAGGCGGCGCTGCGCGAGCTGACCATGGACGCCATCGCCAACGGCCTCGAGCACGCCGAGAAGTTCTTCGAGGCGGCGTCGTCCGCCGGGCGCACCCAGGTCCGGTAGCAGGGGCTTCCGCCCCCGTCCAGCCCCGGTTGGGACTTCCTTCGGGGGTCCCCTCCGGGGTTCAACTTTTTGCATCTGACTGATCTTGCTGATCAAACCAACTACTCTCGGTCGGGGAGCCGGGCGGGGACCTGCAGTCATGGCGGCGACAACCCGGCTTGATGTATAGGTCCGCCCCCGATGCTCCTCGGCGCACATGAAGGGATTGCAGGTGGGGTCTCCACGGCGTTCGCCCGCGCCGAGGAGGACGGCGCCGAGTGCCTGCAGATCTTCACCCGCAACGCCAGGGGCTGGGCGGCCAAGCCGCTCGAGGCGGACGAGGTGGCCCGCTTCCGCGCCGAGTCCCGGCGGACCGGCCTGCCGGCCGCGGCCCACTCCAGCTACCTCATCAACGCCGGCGCCGCCGACCCGGAGATCCGCAGGAAGAGCTGGGCCGGGCTGGCCGACGAGCTGCGGCGCTGCGAGCAGCTCGGCCTCTTCGCCCTGATCTTCCACCCCGGCTCCAACCCGGACGAGGCCGAGGGGCTCCGCCTCGTCGCCGAGGGGATGGCGCTGGCGCTCGAGGCGGCGCCGGGCAAGGTGAAGCTCCTCACCGAGACCACCGCCGGCCAGGGCGCCAGCCTGGGCCACACCTTCGAGCAGCTGGCCGCCATCCGGGACGCCATCCCGGCGCCGCTGCGCCGCCGCACCGGGATCTGCGTCGACACCTGCCACCTCTTCTCCGCCGGCTACGACCTGGCCAGCGAGGAGGGCTACCAGGCCACCTTCGCCAGCCTCGACCGGACCCTCGGGCTCGGCCTGGTCCACGCCTTCCACCTCAACGACTCCAAGAAGCCGCTCGGCTCGCCGGGTCGACCGTCACGAGCACATCGGTGAGGGCACCCTCGGGCTCGCGCCCTTCCGCCGGCTGGTGAACGACCGGCGCTTCGCCCGCATCCCCGGGTTCCTCGAGACCGACCTGCGCTACCGCGAGAACCTCGCGGTGCTGCGCTCGCTCATCGCATGAAGTCCCCGACCGGCAGGCCCTCGCGCCTCGAGGCGCTCCCCCCGCCGCCCGGCGTGGCCGTCCGCGCCCACCGGATGTCGCTCCACCCGCGCTCCGGCGGGTCGCCGGCCGAGAAGCTCGACAGGCTCATCTCCTTCGCCCGGGGCCACCGGCGGGCGCTGGTGCTCACCCACGACAACCCGGACCCGGACTCGCTGGCCTCCGGCGTGGCCCTGGGGTGGCTGCTCGGCGAGCTGGCCGGCGTCGAGGCCCAGGTGGCCTACGGCGGCATCGTGGGGCGCGCCGAGAACCGGGCCCTCATCCGCCAGCTGAAGCTGCCGGTGGTGCCGGTGTCGCGCGTGGTCTTCGACGACTACGACATGATCTGCCTGGTCGACACCCAGCCGGAGCAGGGGAACCACTCGCTCCCGCCGCGCCACTTCCCGGACGTGATCATCGACCACCACCCGGTGCGCCCCGACACCCGGCTGGCGCCCATCGCCGACGTCGGCGGCCCCATCGGCGCCACCTCCACGGTGGTGGTGGAGTACCTGCGCGCCAGCAAGCTCGAGGTCCCGCCGGCCATCGCCACCGCGCTCTTCTACGGGATCAAGGCCGACACCCGCGACCTGGGGCGCCAGACCACGCCGCAGGACGTGGAGGCCTACCTCTGGCTCTTCCCGCGCACCGACAAGGACGCCATGGGGCAAATCGAGCACCCGCCCCTCTCGCGCGAGTACTTCGCCCTCTCGCGCACCGCCATCGACCAGGCCGAGGTCCACGGCCACGCCGTGGTGCTGCCGCTCGGCGAGCTCTACGCGCCGGACATGGTGGCCGAGGTGGCGGAGCGGTTCCTCTACCTGGAGGGGATGCGCTGGTCGCTGGCCTTCGGCACCTTCGAGGGCGACCTCTACTACTCGGTCCGCACCACCGACCGGCGCACCAACGCCGGCAAGCTGATCCGCGAGGTCATCGAGCCGCGCGGCGGCTCGGCGGGCGGCCACGGCAGCATGGCCGGCGCCCGGCTCCCGGCACGCCACCTCAAGGCGGCGGCGCGGAAGCGGCTGGCCGCCGAGGTGGTCCGCGACTTCCTCGCCGCCTTCGGCGAGAGCGGCCGCGGCGCGACGCGCATCGCCGCGCCCAGGCCGAGGCACGCCAGGCACAAGCCGGCCGGGTAGGCCCGCCGCGCCCGGCGGGCCGGCTAGGGTCGGGTCGCGCCGAAGAGGCCCCGCACCACGGCCGCGATGGCCAGCGGCGTCCCGATGGCGGGGTCGTAGCGGGCCGCGATGGCGGCCGCGAAGGCGGCGGCGCTCTCCCAGCGGTCCTCGGGCGCCGCCACCAGGCAGCGGAGCGTCAGGGCGTCGAGCTCGAACGGCACCTCCGCGCGCACCTCCGAGGGGGCCCGCAGCCGGCCCGCCAGGATGCGCTCCCCCACCTCCTCCACCGAGTGGCCCGGGAAGGCCCGCTCGTTGGTGAGCAGCTCGAAGAGCACGGCCCCCAGGGCGAAGAGGTCGGTGCGCGGCGTGAGCGGCGCGCCGCGCAGCTGCTCCGGGGCCAGGTAGTGGATCTTGCCGAAGGCGCCCTGCCGCGCCCCCCGCGAGGCGCCCGGGGTGAGCGCCACGCCGAAGTCGCCCAGCTTCACCTCGCCGAGCCGCGAGATGAAGACGTTGGACGGCGAGACGTCGCAGTGGACGATGCCCAGCGGCCGCCCCTCGCGATCGAGGCCGGCGTGGGCGTGGTCGAGCGCCAGGGCCAGCTGGTGCCCCAGGTAGGCGCCGAAGTCGAGGGGGAGGAGGATGCCGCGCTTCGCGCACTGGGAGAGGATCTGGCGCAGGTTCTGGCCGTCGACCAGGTCCATCACCAGGTAGGGCCGCCCCTCCTCGACGCCAGCGTCGAGGACCTCGATGACCGCCGGGTGGTGGAGGCGCCGGGTGACGAGCGCCTCCTGCCGGAAGAGCTCGACGTACTCGGGATCCCGGGCCAGCTCCGGCTTGAGCTGCTTGACCGCCACCTGCTGGCCGGCGCGCGGGCCGATCCGCGCCGTGGCGCGGTAGACGTCGGCCATGCCCCCCTTGCCGATGAGTGCGGTCAGCTCGTAGCCGGCGAAGAGCCGCCCCATGCCTTCACATCCGGGCGCGGACCAGGGCCCGGTAGGCGGGCAGGTCACGAAGGCTGGCCAGGTCGGGATCCTCGCCGATCCCCTCGGCGGTGGCGTAGCCGTTGACCGCCGCGATCTGCAGGTAGCGGAGCGCCAGCTCGGGCTGGCCGGTGAGGGCGTAGACGCAGGCCATGTTGTAGTAGGCGTCGCCGAAGTCGGGGTCGACGCGCAGCGCCTTCTTGTACCACTGCAGCGCGGCCTTGAAGTCGTCGCGCATCCGCCAGGTCACCCCCACGCCGTTGTAGGCCTCGGGGAGCCGCGGGTCGAGGGCCACCGCCTCCTCGAACCGGCTCCGGGCCTTCTCGAAGTTCCCCTCCGAGAGCCAGGTCGCCCCGTCGCGCAGCGCGGCGCGGGCGCGCTCGGTGGCGGTCCTGGCCGGTGCCGGCTCGGCCCGGGCCGGCGCGCGGGAGAAGCTGATCCCGCCCCGGGGGCCGACCGGGGCACGGCAGCCGGACGCCACGTGGACCGCGCCGGTGAGCCCGGTGGGCCCCACCAGCAACACGCCCCCGGCCCACGCCACCGGCGTGCCGCAGCCCTGCTGGCAGACCCGCACCTCCCCCGCCAGCGAGTCGTCGAGCAGCGTGGCCCGCAGCACCTGCTCACCCTTGGTGAAGGAGCAGGGGCCGGCTGGCGCCACCAGCGTTCCCCGGAAGCTGGTGCCGTCCCCCTCGACGCGCACCCGCCCGAGGGGAGAATCGTACTCACCGTTGATGGGCGGGGCCGGCGCGGCCGCCGAGGGCAGCAGCAGCGGGAACAGCACCAGGCCAAGAAGGCTCCTCATTCCGCCATCCTACCCTCGTGCGGCGCCGGCCTGCTTGACAGGCCAGGAGCGCCGTCCTAGTATGAATCATACAGAAAAACGCGCGTGAAAACGCGGGTTTACGCTCTTTTTCAGCACGCATCGCTCTGCCCCCTGCCGGGTTCGTGATTGGCCTCGTGTCGTTTGGGCCGACTTGTAATGAAGAGTGGCTCCCGGCCGGCTCCATGTGCAAGCTCCCACCTCGGTAGAGGGAGAAGCCTACGGCGTCGGTCCAGTTCACGGGCGCCCCACCTATGGAGACATAGGTCCAAGCAACCGAAGCACACGGCCCACGCGGGGGGCTTTTTCTTGCCCGTCTGCCGTAGGATGCGCCCCCCCATGACCCCCGACCTCAAGGCCCTCAAGCGGGAACTCCGCGTCCGAGCTGATCGCCGCCCGCGCCCGCCTCGGCGCCGCGGAGCGCCAGGCCGCCTCCCAGGCCATCGCCGGCCGCCTGGCCGCGCTCGAGCCGTTCCGGGCCGCGGAGACGGTGGCCCTCTACGCGCCGCTCGGCACCGAGGTCGACGCCGCCCCCGCGGCCCGCGCCGTGCTGGCCCGCGGCGATCGCGTGGTCTTCCCGCGCAGCGTGCCCGGCCAGCGGCGCATGGCCTTCTGCGCCTGCGCACCCGAGGAGCTGGTGCGGGGCCCCTTCGGCGCCGGCGAGCCCCCGCCCGGCGCCCGGGAGGTGCCGCTCCCGGAGATCGGCTGCTTCGTCATCCCCGGCATCGGCTTCTCCGCGCGACGGCCTGCGGCTGGGGCGGGGCGGCGGCCACTACGACGTGACCTTGAAGCAGGCCCCGGGCGCCTTCCGCGTCGGCGTGGCCTTCGACCTCCAGCTCCGGCCCCAGCTCCCGCGCGAGCCGCACGACGTGCCGCTCGACGCCATCGTCACCGAGCGGGAGACGCTCCTCTTCCCCCGGCCGGAGGCCTAGGTGAAGCTCCTCTTCCTCGGCGACGTCTTCGGGAAGCCCGGCCGCCAGGCCGTGCAGCGGCTGGTGCCGCGCCTCATCTCCCGCCACGGCCTCGACCTGGTGGTGGCCAACGCCGAGAACGCGGCCTCCGGGGTCGGGGTCACGCCGGAGCTGGCCGACGAGCTGCTGGCCGCCGAGGTGGACCTGCTCACCAGCGGCAACCACATCTGGTCGAAGCGCGAGATCGTCCCCTACCTCGACAAGCCCGGCAGCCGCCTGCTCCGCCCGGCCAACTACCCGCCCGGCGCCCCGGGACGCGGCCGCGGCGTGGCCGTCACGCCCGACGGCCGCAGGCTCGGCGTCATCAACCTGGAGGGGCGCGTCTTCATGAAGACGCTCGACGATCCCTTCCGGGTGGTGCTCGAGGAGCTGGCGGCGCTGCGGAAGGAGGGCTGCACGGCCGTCCTCGTCGACATGCACTGCGAGGCCACCAGCGAGAAGAACGCCATGGGCTGGTTCCTCGACGGCAAGGTCTCGGCGGTGCTGGGCACCCACACCCACGTCCAGACCGCCGACGAGCGGGTGCTCCCGGGCGGCACCGCCTTCATCACCGACGTCGGCATGTGCGGGCCGTGGGACTCGATCATCGGGGTCCGCAAGGAGCTGGTGCTGGAGCGGTTCACCACCCAGCGCCCCATGGCCTTCGAGCCGGCCCGGCGGGAGGTCCACCTGCAAGGGGCCATCGTCGAGATCGACGACGCCAGCGGCAAGGCCAGGTCGATCGTCCGGGTGCAGGAGAGGCTGGAGGAGGGCTAGCCGGCCCGGACCGACGCCATGCTGCTCGAGATCTCGATCATCCTGCTGCTCATCGCCGTGAACGGGATCTTCGCCGGCGCCGAGATCTCGATCATCTCGGTGCGGCGCAGCCGCCTCCTGCAGCTGGTCGAGGAGCGGCGCTCGGGGGCCCTGGCGGTGGACGCCCTGCGAAAGGTCCCGGAGCGCTTCCTGGCCACGGTCCAGGTGGGCATCACCGTGGTGGGGGCGACGGCGGCCGCCTTCAGCGGGGCCTCGATCTCCAACCGGCTGGCCCTGGCCCTCCAGGGGCTGGGCTGGAGCGCCACCACGGCCACCGACGTCGCCCTGGGGCTGGTGATCGCGGTGATCTCCTACCTCTCGCTGATCTTCGGCGAGCTGGTGCCCAAGTCCCTGGCGCTCCGCTCCGGGGAGCGCTACGCGCTGCTGGTGGCGCGGCCGCTCCAGGCCCTGGCCTGGCTGGGCCGGCCCCTGGTCTGGTTCCTGACGGCCAGCTCCAACCTGGTCCTGCGGCCCTTCGGGGACGTCACCTCCTTCACCGAGACGCGCCTCTCCACCGAGGAGCTCCAGCACCTCGTCGAGGAGGCGGCCCAGTCCGGGTCGCTCGACGAGCGGAGCAGCGAGATCGCGTCACGGGCCCTCGACTTCGGCGAGCTCACCGCCGCGGCGGTGATGGTGCCCCGCAACCACGTGGTGGCGGTGCCCCGGGAGGCCGACCTGGCCGGGCTGCGGCGCATCGTCGCCGGGGCGCGCTTCTCCCGGATGCCGGTCTACGAGAAGACGCTCGACAACGTGGTCGGCTACATCACCATGCGCGACGTGCTGGCCCTGGCCTGGGACCGCGAGGCGCTGGCGCTGGCGGACATCCTCCGGCCGGCCTTCTTCGTCCCCGAGACCACCCGGGCCGGGCGCGTGCTCCAGGAGATGCAGCGGCGGCGCGTGCCCATGGCCATCGTGGTCGACGAGCACGGCGGGATGGCGGGGCTGATCACGCTCGAGGACCTGGTCGAGGAGCTGGTGGGGGACCTGGCCAGCGAGGACGAGCACGGGGAGCGCCCGCTGCGCCTCGAGCCCGACGGCAGCGCCCTCGTCAAGGGCTCCACCGCCATCCGCGACCTCAACCGGGAGCTGGGCCTCGACCTGCCCGAGGGGGACGGGTGGACCACCATCGCCGGGCTGTGCATCGAGCTGTCCGGCGGCATCCCGCAGCCGGGGACCCGCCTGCGGAGCGGGGACCGGGTCCTGGAGGTCGTCGAGGCCAGCGGCCGGGCCGTCGGCCTGGTCCGGGTGACGCCGGCGCCGGCCGCGCCCTACCCGGCCACCAGCAGCGCGTAGTTCCGCTTCCCCTTCTGCAGCAGCAGGTAGCGGCCGGCCAGCAGGTCGGCGTCGGCCAGCTTCCGCTCGGCGTCGGCGATGGGCGCGCCGTTGAGCGAGAAGCCCTTGCCCTGGATGCCCCGCCTGGCGTCGCCGCGCGACGTCGCCAGCCCCACCCTCACCAGGGCGTCGGTGACGGAGAGCGCGGAGAGCTCGGCGCGCGGCAGCTCGGCCGCCGGGATCTCGCGCCGCAGCACCTCGAAGACCTCGGCGCCGGCCGTCCTGAGATCGGTGCCGCCGAAGAGCAGGCGGCTGGCCGCCACCACGCCCTGCATGGTGGCCTCGCCGTGGACCCGGGCCGTCATCTCCTCGGCCAGCGCGCGCTGCGCCGCCCGCTGGCCGGGGTCGGCGGCGTGGCGCTGGAGCAGCGCGTCGAGGGCCGCCACCGGCTGGAAGCTGAAGAACTTGAGCACCCGCTCCACGTCGCGGTCGTCGGTGTTGAGCCAGAACTGGAAGAACTTGTAGGGGGTGGTCTTGTGCGGGTCGAGCCAGACCGCCCCCTCCTCGGTCTTGCCGAACTTGGCCCCCGAGGCGGTGGTGAGCAGCGGCACCACCAGGCCGTGGGCCCCCTTCCCCTCCTTGCGGGAGATGAGCTCGGCGCCGGCGGTGATGTTGCCCCACTGGTCGCTGCCGCCCATCTGCAGCTCGCAGCGGTCGGACTTCCAGAGGTGCCAGAAGTCGTAGGACTGGACCAGCATGTAGCTGAACTCGGTGAAGGAGATGCCCGCCTCCATGCGGTTCTTCACCGAGTCCTTGCCCAGCATGTAGTTGACGGTGAAGTGCTTGCCGACGTCGCGGAGGAACTCCATCAGCCCGAGCGGCCGCAGCCAGTCGGCGTTGTTGCGCACCAGCGCGGCGTTGGGGCCGTCGAAGCGGAGGAACCGCTCGAGCTGGGCGCGGACCGCCGCCACGTTCCGGTCGATCTCCTCGACGGTGAGCACCGGCCGCTCGGTCCGCTTGCCGGAGGGGTCGCCCACCATGCCGGTGCCGCCGCCCACCACCATGATGGGCGTGCCGCCGGTCCGCTGCAGCCAGGAGAGCGCCATGACCGGCAGCAGGTGGCCGACGTGGAGCGAGTCGGCGGTCGGGTCGAAGCCGACGTAGCCGGTGATGGGCCCCTGCGCCAGGCGCTCGGCGAGGCCGGGGGTGAGCTCGGCGACGAGGCCGCGGGGGGTCAGCTCTTCGATCAGCGTGGGCATGGCGGGCGGCATCGTAATCGAACGTCCCCCCCGGGGGGAACCGGCGACGGGCCGGCCGCGGCGTTACACTGCCCGCATGGCCACCAGGAAGCGCCCCGTCACCAAGACCGGCAAGCCGCGGGCCCGCAAGGGCGTCAAGCTGAGGCCCACCGACCTCGGCGCCACCGACCTCAAGGTCGAGACCCCGCCGCCCGAGGTGGCGGCGCTCGTCGCCGCGGTGGAGGCCGACGGCGGCGCGGTGCTGGCCACCTATCGCGAGCCGCTCGGGGGCCACCTGCTGCTGCTCACCGCGCTGCCGGTGGAGAAGGTGGAGCGGACGCCGTTCCAGCGCGACGTCTCGGACGGCCACGTCCGCCGCCTCACCGTGGCCATGGACAAGACCCGCCGCTACCTCGACCCCATCATCGCCACCCGCGAGCCGGACGGCCGGTACCTCACGCCCAACGGCGGCCACCGGCTCACCGCGCTCAAGGAGCTGGGGGCCCGGGCGGTGCTGGCGCTGCTGGTGCCGGAGCGCGAGGTGGCCTACCAGATCCTCGCCCTCAACATCGAGAAGGCCCACAACCTGCGCGAGAAGGCGCTGGAGGTGGCGCGCATGTACCAGGACCTGGCCGGCTCGCTCGACCCGAAGGAGACCGAGATGGAGCTCCAGTTCGAGGAGGCGGCGCTGGTGACGCTGGGCTTCGGCTACCAGGAGCGCGGGCGGCTCTCCGGCTCGGTCTACGCCCCCATCCTGCGCAAGGTGGACGGCTTCCTGGCCCAGCCGCTCTCCAGGGCCATCGAGGAGCGGCGGCGGCGCGCCGCGGTGGTGCTGGCCTTCGACGAGGCGGTGGCCGGCGCCGTGGCGCGGCTCAAGGAGAAGGGCTTCGACTCGCCCTACCTCAAGGCCTTCGTGGTGGCGCGGGTCAACCCGCTCCGCTTCATGAAGGGGGCGGCGCCACCCTTCGACGAGCTCTTCGCCACCATGACCCGGCGGGCGGCCGGCATGGACCCGTCGAAGGTGAAGAGCGAGGACGTGGCCAGGAGCGGCGGCGCGGCCGCCGACGGCGACTAGCGCTTCGTCCCGGTGGGTCCCTCGCGCCCGGCGGCCGGCACCACGGGGCCCTGCCGGTACCCGAGCCCGACCAGGAAGCACTCGTAGCTGTGCTCGCGGGTGGCCTCGGGCCGCACGATGTGGACCTTCTCGAAGCGCTCCTGCAGCTCCTTGCGGAAGGCGGGGAAGTCGCCGCCCACGAAGACCTTGGTGACGAAGGCGCCGCCGTGCCTCAGGGTCTGCTCGGCCACGCCCAGCGCCATGCGGCACAGCTCCAGCGAGCGGGCCTCGTCGGTCACCTTGATGCCGATGGTCTTGGGGGCCATGTCGCTGGTGACCAGGTCGTAGGGGCCGGGGTGGAGCTGCCGGATCCGGTCGAGCGCGTCCGGCTGGAGCAGGTCGACCACCGCCGTCCTGACCCAGGGCTTCCCGATGCGCCGGATCTCCTCGAGATCGACGCCCACCGCGATCCCCTTCTCCCCCACCACCTCGGCGAGGACCTGCAGGAAGCCGCCCGGGGCGGCGCCGAGGTCGAGCACGGCCTGCCCCTTCCTGAGGATGGGGTGGCGCTTGAGGATCTCGTCGATCTTGAAGGCCGAGCGGGCCCGGTAGCCGGCCTTCTTGGCCTGCCGGAAGTAGAAATCCTTTGGATCGTAGGGCTTCGACATGGGGTCCCGTCCGCCGCAGTGCAATCGCACGGTTCTCGCCTTGACTCAAGCCGAGCCCCCATCGGATAAACCGCTCGACCTTCTCACTCGAAGAACGCCCGCGGGGCGGCAGAAAGGGACATCGCCATGGCCACCACGATCACCGAGGAGTGCATCAACTGCGGAGCTTGCGAGCCGGAGTGTCCCAACGGCGCCATCACCCAGGGCGACGACATCTACATCATCGACCCGAAGCTCTGCACCGAGTGCGTCGGCTTCCATGACGAGGAGGCCTGCGCGGCGGTCTGCCCGGTCGACTGCTGCGTGCAGGACCCGAACAACATCGAGACCGAGGAGGTCCTCTACGCCCGCCTCGCCACCGTGCACGCCGGCAAGGAGTTCCCGCCGCTGGCCTCGCTGCCCGCCAACCTCTCCCGGTTCCGCAAGGCCTAGGCTCCTCGAGCCCGCCGGGCGTCGACGCCTCGCGTGCCATGCGGCGCGCGGGGCGTTCGCGTCTTAAGCTCCCGGGCTGGAGGGACACCCGTGTCCGACAACCTGAGCGGCGGCCGCCTGGTCGCCCGCATGCTGAAGCAGGAGGGGGTCACCACCGCCTTCACCCTCTCCGGCCTGCACATCGCCCCCATCTACGCCGGCTGCGTCGAGGAGGGGATCCGGCTCGTCGACACCCGCCACGAGCAGGCCGCGGCGCACGCCGCCGACGCCTGGGCCCGGCTCACCCGCGGCGTGGGCGTGGCCATCGTCACCGCAGGGCCGGGGGTCACCGACGCGGTGACCGGCGTGGCCAACGCCTTCAGCGCCGCGGTCCCGCTGCTGCTGCTGGGCGGCGCCGCCCCCACCTTCAACCAGGGGCGCGGCGCGCTGCAGGAGATGCCGCAGGTCCAGCTCTTCGCCGGCATCACCAAGTGGTCGGACCGGGTGCCCTCGCCCGAGCTCATCCCCACCTACCTCGCCAAGGCCTTCCGGGTGGCGCGCGCCGGCCGGCCCGGCCCGGTCTTCCTCGAGCTGCCCTGGGACATCCTCTCCAACGGCGCCGAGGAGTCGCTGGCCGACGCGCAGACCCGCTACCGGACCGAGGCCCGCAGCCCCGGCGACCCGGCCATGGTGGCGGCGGCGCAGGCGCTGCTGGCGCGCGCCGAGCGGCCGGTGCTGCTGGCCGGCTCGTCGATCTGGTGGGACGGGGCGTGGGAGGCGCTGCGGGCCCTGGCCGAATCGACCGGCGTGCCCGTCTACCTGAACGGCATGGGGCGCGGCTGCCTGCCCAGCGACCACCCCTCCTTCCTCCAGCTCTCGCGCAAGGAGGCGCTGGGACGCGCCGACGTGGTGCTGGTGGTGGGGACGCCGCTCGACTTCCGCGTCGGCTACGGGAGCCCGCCCACCTTCGCCGGGGACGCCCGCGTCATCCAGGTGGACATCGACGGCTCGGACATCGGCCGGAACCGGCCGGTGGAGGTCGGCATCATCGGCGACTCGCGCTCGGTGCTCGAGCAGCTGCGGGCCGGCGCGACCCGCTGGGGCGCGGCGGGCTGGCTCGGCGAGCTGCGGGCGGCGGAGACCGGGCGGCGCGAGCAGCAGGCGGTCTTCGAGGCCAGCGACCAGCGCCCCATCCACCACTTCCGGCTGGCCCGCGCGCTCGACGAGGTGGCCAGCCGGGTCGGCGACGTCACCTTCGTGGGCGACGGCGGCAACGTGGTGGCGGTGGCCGCCAAGGTGCTGCGGGTGGGCGGCCCGGGGCGCTGGCTCGACCCCGGCCCGCTCGGCTGCCTCGGGGTGGGCGCCCCCTTCGCCATCGCCGCCAAGCTCCTCCACCCCGAGCGCCACGTCTGCGTGGTGCAGGGGGACGGGGCCTTCGGCCTGAACGGCATGGACTTCGAGACCGCCATCCGCTTCAAGCTGCCCATGGTGGTGGTGGTCGGGAACGACGCCGCCTGGGGGCAGATCCTGGTGCCGCAGCGGGCCATGTACGGCGAGGACCGGTCGCCGGCCACCACCCTGGCGCCCACCCGGTACGACCAGGTGGTCAAGGCGCTGGGCGGCGACGGCGAGCACGTCGACGACCCGGCGCAGCTGGTCCCCGCGCTCACCCGGGCCTTCGCCAGCGGGAAGGTCTACTGCGTCGACGTGGCCATCGATCCCGAGGCGGCGGCGGCCAGCGGCGCGGCCGGCTACGCGGTGTGACGCCCCGTCCCGGGCCTTACGGTCCGTGGGCGTTGGTGGGAGCATCCGCTGGCCCGGCGACCGGCCGGGCACATGCGGGCCCGTGCGCGGGCCGGGAGGAGCCCCGATGCGAAGGACCATGATGGCCGTGCTGGCGCTGTCGCTGGCGGCCTGCGGGATCAGCCGCGAGCAGTACGCGGCCAAGGACGCCGAGCTGCTCAAGTACCAGAAGATGTACGGCGACGAGACCGGCAAGACCAAGGCGCTGGAGGCCAAGGTGTCCGAGCTCGACACGCAGGTGGCCGCCACCCAGGCCAGGCTCAAGGCGGTGGAGGACGAGAAGGCGCGGGCCGAGTCGTCGCTGGCGATCAGCAACGCCCAGAAGGAGAAGCTGGCCCAGTCGCTGGAGCGGCAGATCAAGGAAGGCCAGGTGGAGATCTCCGAGCTGCGCGGCAAGATGACCGTGAAGCTGAAGGACAAGGTGCTCTTCGCCTCCGGCTCGGCGGCCCTCGGCAAGGAGGGCAAGAAGGCGCTCGACGCCGTGGCCGACGCCTTCAAGGACCTGCACGACCGGAACGTGGTGGTGGCCGGCTTCACCGACAACATGCCGGTGGGGAAGGCCGGCCCGTTCAAGGACAACTGGGATCTCTCCACCGCCCGGGCCGTCGCCGTGGTCCGCTACCTGGCGGCGAAGGGGGTCGATCCGGCCATGCTGGGCGCGCTCGGCTTCTCGCAGTACCGGCCGGTCGTCCCCAACAACACGCCGGCCAACCGGAGCCTCAACCGGCGCATCGAGATCGGCCTCACCTCGGCGGACTACATCCCGCCCACGGTGGAGGTCCCCAAGAAGTAGGCGGCCGCCCGACTCCTCGAAGCTGATCCCGGCCATGAACTACCGGAAGCTCGGCCGCAGCGACCTCGTGGTCTCCGAGATCGCCCTCGGCTCCTGGCTCACCTACGGCGGCGGCGTCGGGCGCGCCGAGGCGGAGGCCTGCCTGGAGGCGGCCTTCGCCGCCGGGATCAACTTCATCGACACCGCCAACGTCTACGCCCGCGGCGCCGCCGAGGCGTTCCTCGGCGAGGCGCTGGCCCGGGTCCCGCGCGACCGCTACGTGCTCGCCACCAAGGTCTTCTTCCCGATGTCGGAGAACGACCGGGGGCTCTCGGCGGCGCAGATCGAGAAGCAGCTCGACGCCTCGCTGAAGCGGCTGCGCGTGGACCACGTCGACCTCTACCAGTGCCACCGCTACGACCCGGCCACGCCGCTCGAGGAGACCATGGCGGCGCTCGACCGGGCGGTGCGGCAGGGGAAGACGCGCTGGCTCGGCTTCTCGGAGTGGAGCCCGGCCCAGATCCGGGCCTCGCTGGCCCTGCCGGGCGCCCGCTTCGTCTCGTCCCAGCCGCAGTACTCGCTCCTCTGGCGCCAGCCGGAGGCCGAGGTCTTCCCGCTCTGCGCCCGGGAGGGGATCGGCCAGATCGTCTGGTCGCCGCTCCGCCAGGGGATCCTGACCGGGAAGTACCGGCCCGGCGCGGCGCCGCCGGCCGGCTCGCGGGCCACCAGCCCGGAGATGAACGCCTTCCTCGGCGGTCAGCTCGAGCCGGCGGTGCTCGGGCGGGTGCAGCGGCTCGTCCCCATCGCCGCGGAGCTCGGGCTGACGGTGGCGCAGCTGGCGCTGGCCTGGGTGCTGCGCCGGCCCGAGGTGACCTCGGCCATCATCGGCGCCACCCGCCCGGCCCAGGTCATGGAGAACGCGGCGGCCTCCGGCGTGAAGCTCGCGCCGGAGACGCTGGCGCGGATCGAGGCGGCCCTGGCCGGGTGAGCCGTTCCGCCCACGCCGACCCAGGGCGCGGGGAACCCTCGTCGGGGCGACGTCCAGCCGAGTCGATGGCCGGGGGAAGTCCGCGTTCCGGGTTGACCGTGGGATTCCGCGGTGCTACGTACGCCGTCCCTGCAGCACCCGGGGCGTAGCGCAGCCTGGTAGCGCACTTGCGAGGGGGAATTGGGGTGCAAGTGGTCGCTGGTTCAAATCCAGTCGCCCCGACAGTTCGAAGGCCCCGAGGTTCCTCGCGAAAGCGGGCGCCTCGGGGCCTTCACTTTCGGCCTGGAGCAGCCGCCCTGGCCTCGCAGCTCGCCGGCGCCGGCGCGCGGTCAGCGGTCCCTGGGCTGCTCCGCCGGCCGGATCTCGCAGAGGTACGCCCGGTGAGGCACCGACCCGCTGATCGGGTCGATCGCCCCGTTCCCGATCAGGAGGTTGTAGTTCGCGCCCTCGGGACTGAAGGGATCATGGCCGGGCGCTCCCACCTCCGGGCACGGCTGCCACCAGCCGTGCTGCCCGCAGACCACGTCCGGCTGCAGGCTGTCGTTCAGCCGCGCCCGCGCACGCACGCTCCCGTCGGGCGTCTCGATGCTGACCCAGTCGCCAGCCGCGATCCCCCGCTTCGCCGCGGCCCCGGGATGCAGCTCGACCTCGGGGTCCATCGCCTTGCGCCGCAGGCTGGGGAGCGCACGGTGCTGGCTCTCGCAGAACAGGGTGTGCTTGGTGCACGTGAGGATGAGCGGGAAGCGCTCCACGAGATCCGGACGGGACACCGGACCGACCAGCGGCTCCTGGTACTCGGGCAGCGGCGGATGGCCGTGTGCCAGCAGGGTCTCCGAGTACAGCTCGATCTTGCGGGTGGGCGTGTCGAAGCCCCGCGGGACGCCGTCGACCTCGTCGGCGAACTTGCGGTAGCGCGTCTCGAGCGCGACGCGCGCACCCTCGGGGTGGTCGCGCAGCCAGTCGAGCGAGAGGCCCGAGGGGGCCAGCTGGTGGCGGTAGGCCGCGTCGAGGTTCCCCTCCCAGAAGTGGCCGCCGAGACCGAGACGGACGGCGAGCTCGAAGACGATCTCGGTGTCGGAGCGGGCCTCGCCGGGCGGCGCGGCGACGGGCCGGCGCAGCTGGACCAGTGACTGCGCTTCCTGGCTCACCTCGAAGCCGAACTTGAGCGCCTCGCGCTCGAATCCGCTCGCCACCGGCAGGACGACGTCGGCGAGCTCCGCCGTGGGGTTCATGAACAGGTCGGCGTGGACGTAGAAGTCGAGCGCGGCCAGCGCCTCGCGCCCGCGCAGGACGTCGCCGTGCGACAGCAGGAGGTTGGTGCCGAACCCGACCAGGCCTCGCACGGCATAGGGGGTGCGGTCGAGGATGCCGCGGTACAGCTCGTCGGTCGTGGCGAACCCCCACCGCGCCGGGCCGAGCGGGCGGTCCGCGACGCCGAGCCCCACGGCGGCGCGCGCCGGTCGTGGGAGCCCCTCGGTCCCGACCGCGGGGGTGGGGACCGCGGAGAAGAGCACGTTGCCGCCCCGCGCATCGAAGCTGCCCGTCAGCACGGAGAGCTGCGCGATGGCGCGTGCGATCTGCGTCGCGTTCGTCTGCATCTCGACGCCGCTCCACGCGTAGTAGGCGAGAGGCCTCGCCTCCCACAGGAGCCGTGCGGCGCGCTCGAGCTCGCCGCGGTCGACGCCGGTGATCGACTCCACTCGCTCGGGCGTGTGGGCGCGGCAGTTGGCGGCCGCGAGCTCGAAGGCGGTCCGGCAGCGCACGCCGCCCCCCGGCGTCTCCAGCGCGTGCTCGCCCCAGAGGTCGAGGTCCGCGGGGTCGACCTGGTACCGCCCACGGGCGGTATCGTAGACGGCGGGGCGGCCGGCCGCCCGGTCCCAGGCCACGTAGCGTCCCGGGTCCCCGCCCTCCGACAGGTCGGCCTCGGTGAGGAGGCGGCCCGTGTCCGAGCGGACGAGCAGCGGGCCGTTGGTCCACTCACGCACGAACGGCTCGTCGAACCAGCCCCGCTCGATCATCATGCCGGCGATCCCCAGGGCGAGCGCGGCGTCGGTGCCCGGGCGCACCTGCAACCACGCGTCGGCCCGCCGGGCCGGCTCGGTGCGCCGGGGATCGACCACGATGAGGCGTGCCCCGCGCTTCTGCGCCGCGATGGTCGCGGTCGCGTGGCTGAGCCGCGCGTGGTTGGGGTTGTAGCCCCAGAGGAGGATGCAGCCGGCGTTCTCGAGGTCGGGCAGGTACCGTCCAGGCACCGGCGCGCCGAACGTGAAGCCCGTCGCGAAGTGCCGGCCCCAGCCGCACAGCTCCATCGCGTTGACGAGGTTCGGGCTGCCGAAGGCGTGCATCAGCCGTTCCACCCAGGCCGTCGAGTCGTCCGACGCCGAGGTCGAGGGCGAGACCAGGCTGAAGGCGACGCTCTCGGGCCCGGACTCCGCGGCCAGCGCGCGGAGCCGTGACGCGACCAGCTCCAGCGCCTCGTCCCAGCCGATCCGCTGCCAGCCCGGGTCGGCATCGCCCTTCGGACGCGTCCGCTTCAGCGGGAACTTCAGGCGGTCGCGGTGATAGACGAGCTCCGGCCCGGCGCGACCCTTGGCGCAGAGCCCCTGGCCCGTGGGGTGCGACGGGTCGGGGTCGAGACGGACGAAGCGCCCCTCCTCGACGGTGGCGATCGCGCCACAGCGCGAGACGCACAGCGCGCAGTAGGTGGGGACGCGCTCCGATGTGGTGATGCCGTCCGCCATCGTCCGTGCCTTCGGGCCGTGCCGCTGCCACCGGAGAAGCACCTCGGGCTCTCCTAATGCGATCGGCATCGCCGGTGCTGCGGCCCGGCTCCCCTTCCTGGGTCCCAGCCCCAAACGGGATGCGGTGCGGGCCGCGCTCCGGCCCTCCCGCCCAGGATCGAAGCGACTCGAGTCATCTCATCGTGAGCACCGCCAGGGTTGAGTCGCTGGACTGCAGGGAGGGAGTGCACCCGCCGGCTCACGGCGCCGGCCGGCGCGCCTCGGCCGCGCGCGCCGCGCCGTACGCCTTGAGCTTGCGCTTCAGGGTCGCGAGCCCGATCCGGAGATCGGCGGCGGCCCTGGTCCGGTTCCCGCCGGCCGCCTCCACGGCCGCCAGGATGTACTCCTTCTCGACGTCCGCCAGCGGGCGCGCCGCGCCGGTCGGGCGCGGCCTCGGCAAGGCGGCGCGCAGCTCCTCCGGCAGGTCCTCGACCTCGATGCGGCTCCCGGTGCTGAGGGCCACGGCGTGCTCGATGGAATTCTGGACCTCGCGCACGTTGCCCGGCCAGGCGTGGCGGAGCAGCTGGTCGGCGGCCCGCGGCGTGAACCCGGTGACCTTGCGCCCCATGCGCCGCGCCGTCTCGGCCAGGAACAGGCGCGCCAGGGGCAGGACGTCCTCGGGGCGCTCCCGGAGCGGCGGGACGCGCAGCTCGATGACCCTGAGCCGGTAGTAGAGATCCTGGCGGAACCGGCCGGCCGCGACCTCCTCGGCGAGGTTCCGGTTGGTCGCCGCCACCACCCGGACGTCGACCGGCCGTGCCCGGTTCTCGCCGACCCGGCGGACCTCCCGCTCCTGGAGGACCCGCAGCAGCTTCACCTGCATGCCGGCGGAGATCTCCCCGATCTCGTCGAGGAAGAGCGTGCCGCCGGTGGCCGCCTCGAAGAGGCCGGCGCGGTCCCGCTCGGCGCCGGTGAAGGCGCCGCGGGCGTGGCCGAACAGCTCGCTCTCCAGCAGGGTCTCGGTCACGGCGCCGCAGTTCACCGCCACGAAGGGACCGCTGCTGCGCGACGACTCGTCGTGGATGAGCCGGGCCAGGCGCTCCTTGCCCGCCCCGCTCTCCCCCGTGACCAGCGTGGTCGACTCGACCCTGGCCACCCGCCTGGCCAGGTCGAGGACGCGCGCCATCGCCTCGCTCCGGACCACCAGGCCCGAGCGCCCGTCGGCTTCGGGAGCCAGCCGGGTCAGCTCCTGCCGCCGGGCCCGGAGGCGCCGCTCGGTGGCGCGCAGGACCTCGGAGACGCTCGCCAGCGCCGAGTCGATGCAGGCCATGTCGTAGTAGGTGAGGTGGGGCTCGATCTCCGGCCCCCACTCGTCGCGGGACCGCCCGATGACGTGGCAGGTCGCGTCCCCCCGGCCGCGGCAGCGGTCCTCGATGCAGTAGATCTCCCGCCCGTTGGCCGCGCTGAGGTAGCCGCTGGCGAAGCCGGTCAGCGTCCAGCAGATCGGCTCCTCGGCCTGGCCCATGTGGAGCAGGTGCTGCTCGGCCTCGTAGGACTCGTGCCAGATCGACTCGACGAAGGGCTGCGAGGCCCCACCCGGGCGGGGCCCGACATGCTCGACCACGACCTGGCCCTGCAGCATGTGGATCCGGGCCCCCGCCAGGCGCCACTCCTCCTCGCTCTCCCAGGGCAGCCCGGTCCGAAGGGTCTCTGCCACCCGGTGGCCGTGCGCGTAGCCGAGGCGGGTCAGGATTCCGCGCGCCGCCGTGAGCCCCAGGCTGCCGATGAGCTCCTTGCGGAGGAGGCCGAGCGCCACCGCATCGAGGAGGATCACCCGCTCGCCGCCGAAGCGGATGACGCCACCGCCGGGCTCGAAGCTGAGCAGCTCCCGCAGGTCGAGGTCCTTGGCACGCATGGGTCGCTCCTGATCGAAATGAGCCGAGGAGGCTCATCATGAGCCGCTTCGGGCGGGCGCTGCAACCGGGCCTCCCGTGATCACGGCCGGTTGCGGCGCTGCCCGCCTCGGCCCGCCGGGTGCAATACCGTCCAGCACACGGCCTTCGGGCCACCGACAAGGAGCAGTCCAGATGGCTCAGGAAACCTGGCAGGTCGACGGTGCGCACTCGGCGGTGAACCTCGCGGTCCGCCACATGGTGATCTCGAAGGTTCGCGGCCACTTCAGCACGTGGAGCGCGAAGCTCCAGCTCGACACCGCCGAGCTGACCCGCTCGACCGTCGAGGCCGACATCGAGGCGGCCAGCATCGACACCGGCGTGGCCGACCGCGACACCCACCTGCGCTCGCCCGACTTCCTCGACGCTGCGAAGTACCCGACCCTGCGCTACCGCAGCCGCCGCGTCGAGGCCGTCTCCAAGGACCGGCTGCGGGTGACCGGTGACCTCACCATCCGCGACGTGACGCGCGAGGTCGTCCTCGACGTCGAGTACGGCGGCCAGGGCAAGGATCCCTGGGGCAACACCCGCGTCGGCTTCACCGCCACCGCCTCGCTCAACCGCAAGGACTTCGGCCTCACCTGGAACCAGGCGCTCGAGACCGGCGGCGTCCTGGTGGCCGACCGCGTCGACATCGAGATCGAGCTGCAGGCCATCAAGCAGGCCGCTGCGAAGAGCGCCTAGGCGGGAGCGCCGGTGAGCCTCTGCCCCCAGCTGCGCCGCCTCTCGGCCGATCACGCCCGCTGGCTCGCCGAGCTGGCCCGGCCGACGAGCGCGGACGGGGACGGCGCGCGCCTCCTCGCGCTCTGGGACGCGGAGATCCAGCCGCACTGCCGCGCCGAGGAGGAGGTGCTCCTCCCCGAGCTGGCCCGGCGGCTCTCCGAGGCCGACGCGGTGATCGTCTTCACCTCGGGCGATCACCTGGTCCTGCGGCGCCTCGTCCGCGACCTCAGGAACGCCGCGGGTCCGGCCGCCGTCGCGGCGGCCGCCGCCCTGGCGGGGCGGCTCGCGGAGCACCTCCACTTCGAGGAGCGGACGCTCCTCCCCGCCCTCCAGGAGGCGCTGGGGTGCGATCGCCTCGCCGAGCTCCAGGGCGAGCTCGCGGAGGCGGGACGACGGCCAGCGAAGGTCCACGGCGAAGCGCGGCGGCGGCCGCGGGCCGCCATTAGGAGAAGGTCATGACGGAACGAAGCGCGACCGAGATCGTGGTCCCCATGCCCACCAGCGACGGTGCCGGGGTCCAGCTGAAGCGCAGCATCGCCACGCCGACGCTGGACCACCTCGACCCGTTCTTCCTCTTCGACCACTTCGGATCGGAGAACCCCGATGACTACGTCGCCGGGTTCCCCATGCACCCGCACCGGGGCATCGAGACCATCACCTACATGCTGGACGGCGACGTCACCCACCGGGACACCCTCGGGAACTCCGGGACCATCGGTCCAGGTGACGTGCAGTGGATGACCGCGGGGCGCGGCATCATGCACGAGGAGATGCCCCACGTCGGGCCGAAGCGCCTCGACGGCTTCCAGGTCTGGGTGAACCTGCCCAGGAAGCTCAAGATGACCGCCCCGCGCTACCAGGACGTGCCCTCGGGCGAAGATCCCGGAGGTCGCCCTGGCCGGCGGCGGCAGCGCGCGCGTCATCGCCGGCACGGTGAACGGCGTGCCCGGCGCCGTCCGGGAGATCTACGCCGACCCGACCTACCTCGACGTGACCCTGGCGGCCGGGCAGGCCTTCGAGCAACCCATGCCCAAGGGGCACACCGGCCTCCTCTACGTCTTCCGCGGCGAGGTGACCGTGGGCGGCGGCAGCGCCAGCCGCGCCCAGGTCGTCCCCTCCCCGCGCCTCGCCATCCTCAGCGACGGTGACGTGGTCCGGGTCCGCGCCGCCTCCACGCCGGCGCGGTTCCTGCTGCTCTCGGCCCAGCCGCTCCACGAGCCCGCGGTCCGCTACGGCCCCTTCGTCATGAACACCAGGGAGGAGATCGCCCAGGCCATCCACGAGCTCCAGACCGGGACCTTCATCAAGCCGTAGCCCCAGGAGGGTTGGCACGCCGAGGGTGGGCGGCCGTGCCTCGGCGAGATTGCCGGCAGGTCGCCCGACAACCGGAGCGAGGAGGCCTTCGCGGGGCGAGGGAGGCAGCGCCGGCAACGGTCCGCGGTGCGCAGCGTTCAGCGGTAGATCTCGGAGGAGGCGAGGTACCCGGCTCCACCAGACCAGTCCTTGAGCCCGCCGGTGACCAGGACGCCACCGTCGGGGAGCAGCGCCGCGGCGTGGAACGCCCGTGGCGTGCCCATGGTCGCCGTCGGCGCGAACGTCCCCAGGGCGGGATCGTAGATCTCGGCACTGGCGAGGATGCCCCCGTTGGCGGCGATGCGCCCGGGGTCGTACCCGCCGGCGATGAGCACCTTCCCGCCTGGCAGCAGCGTCGCGGTGTGGGCGTAGCGGGCCTCCCGCAGGCTGCCGGTGGCGACGAAGGACCCCGTCGCCGGGTCGTAGAGCTCCGCCGCGGCGAGGGCGACGGCGTTGCCCAGGTAGAAGGCGCCTCCGGCCACGAGCACCTTCCCGTTCGGCAGCAGCGTCGCCGTGTGGCCCTCCCGGGCCTGCAGCATGGACCCGGTCCCGGCCGAGGACGGCGCCGCCGGATTCGAAGAGCTCGGCGGTCGCGAGCGTCGTGAAACCGTTCCGCTCCCCGCCCGCCACGAGCACCTTCCCGCCTGGGAGCAGGGTCGCCGTGTGGCTGGCCCGGGCGTCGAGGAGGTTGCCTGCGGCGGCGAAGGATCTCGACGCCGGATCGTACCGCTCGACGGCGGTGGTGGTGGCAGGGCCTGCGTACCCGGCGGCGACGAGGACCGTGCCGTCGGTGAGCCCGGTCGCCGTGGCATTCAGGTGGCCAATGCCCGTCTCCCCGGAGACGGCGAAGGTCCGTGAGGCCGGGTCGTATTCCTCGGCCGCCGCCGGCGCGTTCGCGCCGCCGGCGACGAGCACCCGGCCGTTCGGGAGCAGCGCCGCCACGTGGTAGGCGCGGGACGAGGACATCTCGCCCGTGGCCGTGCAGGCCCTGGTGGCGGGGTCATAGACCTCCGCGGTCGTGCCGACGGACCCGTCGCCGGTTCCCCCGACGAGGAGCACGCGGCCGTCGGCGAGCCGCGTCGCCGTGAAGTCGGCGCGCGCCAGGCCGAGGCTGCCGGTGGGGGTGAACTCGGGGAGGCGCTCCGCGGCCGGCGACGAGCCGCCGCAACCGATGGTGACGAGCGCGAGGCCCCCGATGGCGAGCCCGACGAGACGGCGGTGGCTGAGTCGCATGTGACCCCCTCGAGGAGATTCGGGCGCAATCCGTGCCGCGGCCTTCCCGCCCGCTACGGGACGAAGGAGGCCACCACGAGCTGCGACCCCATGGTGCCCGGGCACTGGAGGAGCGCCCCGTCGGCGGAGCGCACCGGCGTCACCAGGCAGGCCACCGCGCCCGTGCCGGTGCCGGTGTCGGTGGCCCACCGGAGCAGGCCCATCCCGTCCATCCGGGCCACCACGTAGTTCGCCACGGAGAAGGAGACCTGGCCCGGCTCGCCGGGGCCGAGCACCGCGGGGCTCCCCTGGAAATTGTCGAGGGCGACCAGCGAGCCATCGGGCAGGACGGTCACCCCGACGCTGAACCCCCCGCCCGATCCGCCCGCGGAGCGGGCCCAGCCGTCGAAGGCGCCGTCGGTGGCGTAGCCAGCCACGAAGGCGGCGCCGCGGTCAACGCTGGTGAGCGTCACGGCGCCGGGCATCCCCGCGCCGAAGGTGATGGTGCCGCTGCCGCTCCCGCTCGCCGGCCAGGCGTACCGGCCGGTCAGCACCACGCCGGTCCCGTCCGGCGTGAGGGCCACGGCGGCCCCCTCGTCCCGGTCCGCTCCCTGCGGCTGGCGGACCCAGCCGAAGGCGCCGCTCGCCTCGTACCGCGCCAGGAAGACGTCGGCGTCCCCGCCGGCCACCAGGGTGGTCTCGGTGGGCTGGCCCGCGCCGAAGACGGCGGTGGCGCCGAACCAGCCGGTCGCGTAGACGGCGCCCGTGCTCGCCAGCGCCACGCCGCGGAGCCCGTCGTAGGCCTGCGCGGCTCGCCCGGCGGCCCAGGCCAGCGTTCCGTCGGCCCCGAAGCGGGCGAGCACGTCCTGGCGCCCGGTGAAGGTGACCTCGCCCGGCTCCCCCCGCCCGAACGTGCCGCCGTCGGCCAGCAGGACCGCCGCCACCAGCCCGGAGCCGTCGGGGGCGGCGGCCAGCGCCATCACCTCGTCCTGGTAGCCGCCCACCGGGATGGGGCTCCCCAGCACCTTCTGCCAGCGGCGCACGCCGTCCGGGCCATAGACCACCAGGAAGGCGTCGGTCTCGGAGAGGTCACCCGAGAGCGAGGGGATGGTCTCCTGGCTGGCCGCGCCCACGTCGAAGGTGAGCGGCCCCTGGAACCGGCCACCGATCGCCACCCCGCCGTCCGGCAGCGCCGCGAAGGCCCAGGCCTGGCAGTAGCCCGCGCTGCTGATCCAGCTCGACCAGACGAGCTGGCCGTCGGCCCGGACACGGGCCACGAAGACGTCGGTGCCGGTGGAGAAGATCCGTGCCGGCGTTGAAGGTCCGGTAGGACGGCACCGCCCCAAGGACCAGCGTGCCGTCGAAGACGCCAGCGACGACGAAGGAGCCGTCGGCGAGCGGCGCGAGCCCGGTGAGCCCGAGGCTGCCGCCCTTGCTCCCGAAGGCGGTGGTGCCTGCCAGCGCGCCGGGCGCCAGGACCTGGACGGTGACCTGGCCGGTGGCGGTGCCGCCGGCGCCGTCGCCCACCTGGTAGGTGAAGGCGTCGTCGCCCACCCAGCCCGCCTCCGGCGTGTAGACGATGCGGGTGCCGGCCACCGCGGCGGAGCCGTGGGTGGGCGGCGTGGCCAGCGACGGCGTGAGCGGATCGCCGTCGGGGTCGTGGTCGTTGGCCAGCACGTCGATGGTCACCGGCCTGTCCCGGGGCGTGAGCGCCGCGTCGGCCACGGCCACCGGTGGGTGGTTCACGTGGGTCACCGCCAGCGCCACCGTGGCCGGCGCCGAGGTGGCCTGGCCGTCGCTCACGGTGAACGTGAAGGTGTCGCTGCCGGACCAGAGCGGGGTGGGGGTGTAGGTGGCGCTGGCGCCGGCCAGCACCAGCGTGCCGTGGGACGGGGGGGAGGCCACCGCGAAGCCGAGGGGATCGCCATCCGGATCGGAGCCGGCGAGATCGAAGGTGACCGAGCCATCCTCCTGGGCCTGGGCCTGCCCGGCCAGCGCGGTGGGCGGGTGGTTGACGTGGGTCACCTCGATCTGGACGGTCGCGAGCGCGGAGGTGAGGCGCCCGTCGCTCACCGTGAAGGTGAAGGCGTCGGTCCCATGGAAGAGGGGGGTGGGCCGGTAGGTGAGCGACGGCGGCGTGCCCTCCAGGGTGCCGTGGGAAGGTGGCGTGACCTGGAAGGTGAGCGGATCGCCGTCGGCGTCGGTGCCGGACAGGACGATGGGGAGCGCCCCGTCCTCGTCGACCGACACGCTGGCCGCGGTCGCTGCCGGGGCATGGTTGGTCGCGGGGGGCGGCGGGGTGGAGCCGCCGCCACCGCAGGCCGCGACCAGCGCCAGCGCGAGCAGCGCCGGTCCACCCGCCCGTTCCCCCGACCTCCCCTTCACACCGCGTCGGCCAGCCACTCTCACCATGGAGCCCCCCTCCCGGGATGAAGCCGTCGAGCGTCAAGGAGAGCAGCCTGGCACGGAAAGTTCAACCGTGCCGTCGCATCGCGCCCTGCAGGTGCGGGAGGACTCGCCTCGAGGACCTCACCGCCCGTCACCGGACGCCGCCGATGCGAGCCCGGCTCCGCGGGGCACCCGGCAACCCGGCACGGCGCACCGGTGCGCGGCAGCCGGTCACCGCAGCGGACAGACCACGACCGCGCCATCCCCGGCGAGGAAGAGCGTTCGCTCGTCCACCGAGAGGGCCAGCACCGGCGCGGCCCCCGGGTCGGCCGGGGCGCGAAGCCGCCCGGGTCCCCGCCTCGGCGAAGCGCCCCGTGCCCGGCTCGAGCGGCGCGGCCAGGTCGAAGACCCGGATCGTCCGCGAGAGGCCGTCGAAGGCGATGGCCCTGGTCCCATCCCGCGAGAGGAGCGCGGCCGCGATGGTGGGTGGCAGCGTCCCGGGGAGGAGCCCGGTGGCGGTGTCGGCGAGCCGCCCCACGGTGGCGGCGAACGCGGGATCGACGTCCAGCAGGAGGGCGCGCTCGCCGAGGCGGTCGAGGTCGAGGGCGGTGCCGTCGAAGATCATGGGCGAGTCCATGAGGCTGATGGTGCCGGCCCAGGGAAGCATGTACCTGGCTGGCGCCGGGGTGGCAGCGCCGTGCTTCAGGATCCAGACGCGTGAGAGATTGTCGGGCACCGCCGGGGACCAGCCGTCCGACGAGTCCTCGAAGGGGTGTCGAACGAACTGGCCGTCCGGCAGCCGCAGGAAGTAGATCCCGCAGGGCTGGAACGCCTGGCAGGCCCCCGGGTCGACCGGGACCACGAGCCCGGAGCCGTCCGAGGAGATGCGGAGCCGCCAGGCGAGCGCGGCCTCCTGCGGGCTGAAGCCCGGCAGCACCGTGGCAGGACCATCGAGCACGCCGGCATCGACCAGCTCCAGGCCCCGCTCGGTCACGGCCACCACCTTCAGCCCGTCGGGCGAGAGGGTGGCGTCCTTCAGCCCGGCGAAGGCACGCTCGACGCGGGTCCAGCCAGAGGCCTCCGCGTACCGCTCCACGCGGCCGACCCCGGCGTTGGCCACCCAGAGCATCCCGGTGGCGTCGTCGAAGGCCATCCCGGTCTTGCGCCCGGCCGAGGCCACCGCCGCCCTCACCCTGGTCGTCGGAGCCACGAGGTCGATCGCCGCAGGCCTCCAGTCGAGCCCGAGGCCGTTCTGGACCGTGACCGGCCAGCGCCCGGCCGGAAGCGGCGGAGGCGTGACCAGCAGGCCCGAGTCCGGATGCGGGCCCACCGCCAGCGCCGGCGTCCCGCCGAACAGGATCACGGGACTGCTCGCCGTCCCGGCCAGCCAGATCGAGACCGGCTCGCCGGCTTCAGCAGGACCGATGCGCGGTTGCAGGGACGCGATCCACGGCAGGTCGATGCCGAGGTAGACGGCGATCTCCCTGGTCACGGCGCCGTACCCGGGCTCGACGTAGCCGACCGTGACCACGCCCATGAACCCGCCCTGGCCCAGCGAGGGGATGGCGGCCTTCGGCACCGAGATCGTGAGCGTCCCCGAGCCGGTCCCCGCCGGCGGGTCGGCGACGATCCACGGGTCGGACGACCGGGCGGTCCAGGCGAGCGAGGGCCGTGCCGCCGTGATCGCGACCGGGGTGGCCAGCTGGGCCTCGGTGGTGTCGCCGGTCACGCTCACGTTGACGATGTTCGTCGACAGGGCGAGCGCCGCGGGGAGGACGTCGTAGTGGACCGCGATGGCGATGTCGTCGGCCGCATCCGTGGCCCAGTCCGGGTGGACGATCAGCTCGCCGTCGTACCGGCCCGGCGCGAACCAGCCCGTCGCCACCGACACGGGGACGGTGGTGGGTGCGGTGCCGCTCGCGGGGTAGGAGAGCCACCAGGCCGAGGTCGACGCCAGCGTGAAGCCTGAGACCGCGCCCGTCGCGGTCCCGAGGACGACGTCCTGCGGCGGTGGCGGCGTCACCTGGCCATCGACGGCAGTGAAGAGGAGCTCGGGCGTGCTGGTGGTGATGGCCGGCGGGTGCTCGTCCATCCTCACGGACACCTCGGCCGTGACGCCGGCGCGCGTGAAGCGGAGCGTGGCCGCGACGTGCCGCTCGGGGGTGGCGGCGGGCGAGGTGACCTGGAGCTGGACGTCGGCCGGGAGGCTGGTGCCACTGGAGGGGATCACGGTGAGCCAGGGCGAGGCGCCCAGGAAGTCGACCTCCGACGTCCAGGCACCGCCGTCGGTCGGGCCGGTGAGCGAGATGACCTGGGGCGCGGCCACCGTCCCGCCCAGCACCTGCTCGAAGGCGACCGCCGTCGGCGCCGCCAGGATGGGGCGTGGGCCGACGATGTAGGTCACCGGGATGGTCCACGGTGCGCCTGGGGCCCGATCACAGTTGGGCGGCACGCAGGCGTCGACCATGAGCTCCGCGGCGTGGCTCCCCTCGCCGGCCCAGTCGGGCTCTTCCACCGTCACCTCGCAGCGGCGCCAGCCGTCGGACAGCTCGGTCACGTTGGTGATGGTCAGGAACTCGCCACCCGTCGCCACGCCGACGCCCCAGCTCAGCCAGCTCGGCGTGACGCGCACGTCGATGGTCTGCGGCGCCGGGGCGCTGCCGCCAATCCAGCCCTGGAAGGTGAGCGAGGCGGGCGCGAACTCCGCCCTGGCCTCGACGGGGGACGTGGAGTCCCAGGGCAGCGTGACGCCGCAGCCCGCGAGGAGCCACGCGGCCGTGGCGAGGTGCGCGACCTGGAGTGGGCGGATGGGTGCCATGGCGAGCCCTTCTCCGCCTCAGTAGGCGGCACCGAACACGATCCCGACCGCGTTGGCGTCGGTGGTGACCTGCTGGCCGCTCGAGACCCTCAGCGTCTGCCAGGTGAACCGGCCGCCCAGCTCGAGCCGCCAGCGCTGCTCGGCGCCCGGCCGCCACGTCCACGCGGCCTGCAGCACCACGCCGAGCGAGGGGTCGAAGCCGACGTCCAGGATGCTGGCCACGCCCGAGCCGTCCACGCGCGGGGACAGCTGGAGCGAGAGCCCGGCGGCGAGCCGCACCGGACCGGCCTGGTAGGCCTCCAGCACCTCCACGGGCCAGGCGCTGAAGGTGATGCTGCCGTTGGTGGCCGAGAGGGAGGCCCGCTTGTAGCCGATGGTGGCCTGCGTCTCGAGGCGACCCTCGAGGAAGCGCAGGAAGCTCGCGCCCGCCGCCAGCATGAAGCCCTCGTTGGCGGTGAGCTTCTGGTGGCTCCCGTCGTCGTACGTGACCTCGACGAGCGTCGTGAACCCGAAGTCGAGCCCGGTCCAGGCGACGAGCTGGAACGGGCGGACCGGCGGCGCGGCGGGGGAAGCCGCGGCCTGGGTGGCCGGCGGAGCGACGGCCTGGGCTGGCGGTGGCGCCTCGGCCGTCGCCGCCGGAGCAACCGCCGTGGCCGGCGCCTCGGCCGCCCCCTCCGCCGCGGCGGCGTGACTGAGCGTGAACAGCACCAGGGCGACCGCGAACCGCGACCCCCGGACGGCCAGGCGTGCCATGTGGGCTCCCTCGACGCCCTGCGCTGGCGGCGTCACGCTGCGCATCCCAGCGTTGCGCTCCCGCGAGGAAAGCCCAACCACCCTGATGGGTGTGGCAGCCGGGCGCCCCCGCGACGGAGGACCGGGCGACTGGCACTGGCCCGGGGGCGGGCCGGCCCCCACGGCTCACGCTCCGGTCCGCTCGATCAAGACGAGGGCTGATGGTGGGGGCCAGGTCGGGCCGCGATTGGCCGCCGGGTGCCGGCGGTCACCGCGCGTTCCGGCGGCGAGCCGGCGCGCGAGCGGAGGCCGGGGCGCTGGAGACGCGCCGCGTGCGCGCGAACAGCAGGGCCAGCAGCACGACCACCACGCTCCCGCCACCCGGCGCGCCCGGTGCGGTCCCGCAGCCGCCGCCCCCGCCCGCCGGCAGCGGCCTGGGCCCGAGCACGGTGAGCAGCGTCCGGTAGGAGTTCTGCGTGGTCCCCCCGCAGGTGCAGGCGCGGGCGGAGAACTCGCCGCAGGGCGCGGCCACATCCTGGAAGGACTTGTCGCCGCAGCCGGAGAGGTAGGACATCGGATCCGGGCAGAGGTAGGCGTGGTCGAGGCCGAAGGTGGCGCCGGCCTGCTGCGCCACCTCCCAGCAGATGGCCTTCGGCGAGGCGCAGCCGAGCTCCGCCGAGAAGACGAACCCGACCGCGTTGGGGATCACGGCGCAGCTGAAGGGCGCGACACCCGCCACGCCGCCGGGGAGTCCCACGGCCGCCGGGAGCCCGCCCACCACCAGCTCGACGTGGGGGGCCGCGAGCGGATCGGCGTCGATCACCTGCACGTCGAAGGGCGAGAAGAGCCCCGTGACGCAGGCGACCACCTCGCTCCACGCCGGCGTGCCGCAGTCGAAGGCCGGGATCGTGGTCGTCGAGGAGACGACGCTGGAGGTGTTGATGCGGGCGTCGTCCGGGCCGGGCGTGTAGGTGCCGCCGTTCCGGTTCAGGAAGAGCGTGGTGGTGGCGCGCGCGGGCAGCGCTGCGGCCAGGGACGCGGCGACGGCCAGGACGAGGACGGGGTGGCGGACGCTGGGCATGGTGCCATCCTGCTTTCCGCCGGACCAACGTCGGCGCGAGAGCCCGGACGGGGCGTGCCCGGCCATGCAGCAAGCGGATCAGGGCCCTGAGGCAGGCCTGCCGGTGCGCCGCCGAGGCGTGCCACGTTGAAGGGCCGGGACCCCCGAGGTGGCCCTCGAGGCGTCCCGGCCCGATCAGGCGAGCTCGCTTCGGATTACCGGAAGTTCCAGCCCAGGTTCTCCGGGACGGCGTAGTTGTGCACGAACTCGACGGAGCGGATGGCGTCGTTTGTCGCCTTCACGTAGCCGTCGATGTTGGAGCCGCTCGTGTAGCCGGGATTCCGGTTGGCGAGCCAATCGAGCATCGGGACCGCATCGTCCACCACCCAGAGGTCGGCGGCCGGCTCCTTGAGGAGGGCGGCCACGGCGAGGAGCTTGAGCCTGAGGTTGGCGAGCTCGAGCGTGGCGGCCGGCCGCAGGGCGATGACCTCGGTGTTGAAGAAGGCGGCGCGGTCGTAGGCGACGTTCGTGAAGTCGACGAACGGCTCGTTGGCGGGGGCCGGGGAAGCGGCAGTAGCCGTGAAGACGCCGCAGGTGGTGCCGGGCGGCGCCACGGTGCCGTCCGCGTTCACAACGGGAGTCTGGATCTGGCTTCCGTCTGCGTTCAGGTAGCAGTCCACATACTTCGAGTAGAGCAGCTTCGTTGGCACCGGAGCGAAGTCCGGGGTGGGCACGGTCACCTTGAGGATCCGGTTCATGTACTGGACCAGGTCGACGGTGGCCCTGCCGGTCTTGTCGCTCGCGGTGCCGATGAAGACCGAGGCCAGCATGAAGGCGTCGGCCGTGAGATCCTGGGGGGCGAAGTTATCGACCGTCGTCGGGAGGAGCGCCTTCATCACGCCGACGAACTTGGCGTAGTCGGCTGCCGCCAGCGCGGGGTGGTACGTCTCCGGGAGCTTCGGATCCCCCTTGGACCAGGTGTCCACCTCGCCAGGGTCGGTCTGGAGGTGGCCGTACTTCATGAGGTGGTGGTAGAGCGCCAGGTTCTCCAAGGGCGAGTCGACCAGCGTCCAGTCGCAGTCGGCCGTGTCCGGGCCGATGGGGGGCACGCAGTTGATCCCGAGCGCCAGGCGGCCGGTGGCGTCGCGCCAGACCGCCTCCGACGTCTTGATCTTGTCGATCACCTCGTCGAAGTGCATGCGGATGTTGCGCTGCTTGGTCCGGCCGGAGCTGAGGCGGCCGAAGTAGTCGACCGCGACGACCGTGCCGGTGGCGGGATCCACGTCGCAGCTGTCGGGGAGGAAGCCGAGCTCGTTGCCGGCCGCGTCGAGGGCGACCGGGCAGTAGGCGAACTCGAATGCGTCCTTCACGGCGACGGCGCGCTTCTGGAGGATGGGAACGCCCGTCCCCGGGTCCCTCCTGATGTGGATGAGATCCCCGAACAGGTCACCGCAGCCCGACTCGGAGCCGTGGTCCTGTGCGGCCGCCGGCATGATACCGACGGTGAAAAGTGCGGCGACGAAGAACGCCTTCGAGATGATCCGCTTCATGTGTGGTCCCCCCGTGGAGAAGTGCAGCACCGGCTCGGCATTGGGCCATATCGATGCGAAATATCAGGGGCACAAACGGGGCCGTGTCGACGTGCCGCGTTGCCGAATTCAACGGAGCGTCTTGCCACATCCACCGCCTGGGCGTCCCGTGGCCTTGGGACCGACCAAGGTGCCGCACCGCACCCCGAGTGAAGTCGGCCAGGCTCGCCCGGGCGGGCGGCGGCGAGGACGTGGCCGGCGACGCTCCCGGAACACCATCGGGGGCCGTCCTCGCAGCGCGGCACGGCGCGTCGAGCTGCGGCTGGTCGGGGCGGCGCTCCAGGGCCGCCTCGCGCTCCTCGGCGCATCGCGTCGGAGTGAGTCCCTGGGGGTGGGGGCGGCAACCAGGGCGGCGAGCGGGGAGGCGGTAGCGCCCCCGGCGGGCTGAGACAACGGGACACTTGAGAGGATCGGATCGGAGGCGGACGCTGCCATGACGTGGAGGAGGGGACCATGAAACGTGCCCTGCTGCTGTCGCTGATGGCCATGACGCTCACCCACTGCGGTGGAGGCAGCACCGAGACTCCGAGCACCCCCACCCTCTCCGTGACCCCCGCGACCGCCAGCACCACGGCGGGCGGCGCGGGCGTGGCCCTCACCGCCACCCTCTCCGGCGGCGCCTCGCGGCACCATCACCTGGAGCCTCGGCGCCGGCGAGCCCGGCACGCTCTCCCCCACCACCGGCGCCACCACCACCTACACCCCCCCGGCGTCCGTCGCGTCCACCACCACCGTGACCGTGACCGCCACCGCCGGCGCCCTCAGCGACACCGCCACCATCACCGTCGCCCCCGCGCCCGCGCCGGCGATCGCCGTCTCGCCGAAGGTCGCCGACGCGACGGCGGGCGGCGCCGGCGTCGCCCTCACCGCCACGCTCTCCGGCGGCGCCTCGGGCACCATCACCTGGAGCCTCGGCGCCGGCGAGCCCGGCACGCTCTCCCCCACCACCGGCGCCACCACCACCTACACGCCCCCGGCGTCCGTCGCGTCCACCACCACCGTGACCGTGACCGCCACCGCCGGCGCCCTCAGCGACACCGCCACCATCACCGTCGCCCCCGCGCCCGCGCCGGCGATCGCCGTCTCGCCGAAGGTCGCCGACGCGACGGCGGGCGGCGCGGGCGTGGCCCTCACCGCCACGCTCTCCGGCGGCGCCTCGCGGCACCATCACCTGGAGCCTCGGCGCCGGCGAGCCCGGCACGCTCTCCCCCACCACCGGCGCCACCACCACCTACACTCCCCCGGCGTCCGTTGCGTCCACCACCACCGTGACCGTGACCGCCACCGCCGGCGCCCTCAGCGACACCGCCACCATCACCGTCGCCCCCGCGCCCGCGCCGGCGATCGCGGTGACCCCGAAGCTGGCCACCGTGAGCGCTGGCGGCAGCGGGGTCCTCCTCACCGCCACGCTCTCCGGCGGCGGCAGCGGCACCATCACCTGGAGCCTCGGCGCCGGCGAGCCCGGCACGCTCTCCCCCACCACCGACGCCACCACCACCTACACCCCGCCCGCGTCCGTCGCGTCCACCACCACCGTGACCGTGACCGCCACCGCCGGCATCCTCAGCGACACCGCCACCATCACCGTGCTGCCCGCCGCCCGGCCCTCGCCCTTCTACTTCGCGGGGTTCGACGACTCCGGCCTTGCCTGGGGCCTCTGGGAGAGCGACGGCACCGGGGCGGGGACGCTGTTCGTCAAGGACGTCTATTATCCCAGCAACCTCACGCCGTACGGCGACCTCCTCTACTTCACGCCGGGCGCCGGCCCGCTGTCGGACGCCCTCTGGAAGAGCGACGGGACCGAGGCGGGGACGGTGCTCGTGAAGCTGATGGGGGGGAACTACCCGCCCCGCAGCCTCGCCATGGTCGGCGACACGCTCTACCTGTCCACCTTCTCCAAGGCCCTCTGGAAGAGCGACGGGACGGAGCCGGGGACCGTGCTGGTGATGCAGTTCAGCGACTCCGCGGAGCTCCGCGAGCTCACCCCGCTGGGGACCACGCTCTTCCTCGGTGCCCAGAGCGGGATGGACGGCGTCGAGCTGTGGCGGAGCGACGGGTCGGCGGCCGGCACCGTCCTCGTCAAGGACATCAACCCCGCGGGCTCCAGCGTCCCCTCGAGCCTCACCGTGGTCGGGAGCACCCTCTTCCTCTCGGCCGAGGACGGCGTCCACGGCCGCGAGCTCTGGAAGAGCGACGGGACCGCGGCCGGGACCGTCCTCGTCAAGGACATCCGCCAGGTCGGGGCCAGCTCTCCGTGGCCCTTCGCGGCGCTCGGCGGCACGCTCCTCTTCGGCGCCGAGGATGGCACGCACGGCATGGAGCTGTGGCGGAGCGACGGGACCGAGGCGGGCACCATCCTCGTCAAGGACATCAACCCGGGAACGGGCTCCAGCTATCCGGGGACCGGGAGCCTGATGGCCGCCATGGGCGGCGTGCTCTACTTCGCCGCCGACGACGGGGTCCACGGCTTCGAGCTCTGGAAGAGCGACGGGACCGCCGCCGGGACCGTCCTCGTCAAGGACATCAACCCGTCGGGCCACGCCGTGCCGGCCCAGCTGGCCGTGGTGGGGAACACCCTCTTCTTCGCCGCCAACGACGGCGTGCACGGCGTCGAGCTCTGGAAGAGCGACGGGACCGAGGTGGGCACCGTCCTCGTCAAGGACATCAACCCGGGGACGGACTACAGCAACCCGCACTTCGCCGGTGTCGGGGCCACCGGGGGCGCCTCGCTCCTCTTCGCCGCCGACGACGGTGTCCACGGCGTCGAGCTGTGGAAGAGCGACGGGACGGACCTGGGGACCGTGCTGGTCAAGGACGTCTGCGCGGGCTCCTGCCCGGGGCTCCAGTGAGGCCGCGGCGGAGGGGCCGGGGTGTCCCGGCCTCCCCGCCAGGCTGACGGCCCCCGCAGCGCCCCTGCTCGCGATGACCGAGGGTGAATTGCACGACGCGCTGCGTCGGCGCTTCGCGTCATGCAGTTTTTACGCGTAACGCTTGCGTGTAGGTGCGGCGCTCTGCCATCGTGAAGCTTCCGTTTCGCTCCCACCGCCCCCCTGGGAACCGCTCTCGATGTCCATGCTCGATGTCCGCGGCATCATCCTCCACTTCCGAGGCGTGGCTGCGCTCTCGGACGTGAGCTTCCGGGTCGAGCCGAAGACCATCCACGCCATCATCGGCCCGAACGGGGCAGGCAAGACCAGCCTCCTCAACTGCATCTCCGGCGTCTACAGGCCGCAGCACGGGACCATCACCTTCGACGGCAGGGACATCTCCCGCCTCACCCCCTCGGCCCGGACCAAGCTCGGCATCGCCCGCACCTTCCAGAACATCGCGCTCTTCCGCGGCATGACGGTGCTCGACAACCTGCTCATCGGCCGCCACGTCCACCAGCGGACCGGGGTGCTGGGCGGCGGGCTCTACTGGGGCTTCGGGCAGCGCGAGGAGATCGAGCACCGGGCCCTGGTCGAGGACATCATCGACTTCCTCGAGATCCAGCACATCCGCAAGAAGGTGGTGGGCACGCTCGCCTACGGCCTGCAGAAGCGGGTGGAGCTGGCCCGCGCCCTGGCGCTGGCGCCGCGCCTGCTCCTCCTCGACGAGCCCATGGCCGGCATGAACGCCGAGGAGAAGGAGGACATGGCCCGGTTCGTGGTCGAGACCGCCGAGGAGCGCGGCACCACCATCGTCATGATCGAGCACGACATGGGGGTGGTGATGGACCTCTCCAACCGCGTCACCGTCCTCAACTTCGGCGAGAAGATCGCCGACGGCCCGCCCGAGGAGGTCCAGCGCAGCAAGCTGGTGCAGGACGCCTACCTCGGCGAAGCCCCCGAGCTCTTCGCGTGACCACCGACGGGACCACCGTGAGCTCGCTCGACCGCCTCGGCCAGGACGACACCTTCCCGAAGCTGCTGGTCCGCAACGCCCGGACCATGCCGGACAAGGTGGCCCTGCGCGAGAAGGAGTTCGGCATCTGGCAGTCCTTCACCTGGCGCGACTACCACGACCACGTGCGCGACTTCTCGCTGGGGCTGGTGGCGCTCGGGCTCCAGCCCGGCGAGAACGTCGCCATCATCGGGGAGAACCGGCCGGAGTGGGTCTGGAGCGAGATCGCCGCGCAGGCCTGCGGCGCCGCCTCGGTGGGGCTCTACCAGGACTCCAACCTGGCCGACGTGGCCTTCGTCATCGACCACTGCGACGCCTCGGTGGTGGTGGCCGAGGACCAGGAGCAGGTCGACAAGATCCTCGACCTGCTGGACAAGCTGCCCAAGGTGCGCTGGGTGGTCTTCACCGACCCGCGCGGCCTGCGCAAGTACCAGCACGAGAAGCTCATCGCCTTCACCGACGTGGAGGCCCGCGGCCGGGCCCTGGCCGCCGAGCGGCCCGGGCTCTGGGAGGCCAACGTGGCCCGCGGCAAGGTGACCGACCTGGCCATCATCTCCTACACCTCGGGGACCACCGGCTTCCCCAAGGGGGCCATGCTCTCCTTCCGCAACCTGCTGGGCATGGCCATGAACCTCCACGCGGTGGACGAGAAGCGTCCCACCGACGAGTTCGTCAGCTTCCTGCCGCTGGCCTGGATCGGCGAGCAGATGATGTCGCTCTCCACCGCGCTGGCCATCGGCTTCACCGTCAACTTCCCCGAGGAGACCGAGACCACCGCCGAGAACATCCGCGAGATCGGCCCGCACGTCATGTTCGCGCCGCCCCGCTTCTGGGAGTCGATGACCTCCACCGTGCAGGTGAAGATCATGGACACCACGCCCTTCAAGCGGTTCATGTTCAACCTCTGCATGCCCATCGGCCGCAAGGTGGCGGACCTGCGCTTCGAGAAGAAGCCGGTCCCCTTCCACTGGAGGGTGCTCTACCGGCTGGCCTACTGGGGGCTCTTCCGCGCCCTGCGCGACCGGCTCGGCTTCACCTACATCCGCAGCGCCTCCACCGGCGGCGCCGCGCTCGGCCCCGACGTCTTCGGCTTCTTCCACGCCATGGGCGTCCGGCTCAAGCAGATCTACGGCCAGACCGAGATCTCCGGCATCTCCTGCATCCACCGCGACGACGACATCCAGTCGCACACCGTGGGCGTGCCCATCCCGGAGACCGAGGTCCGCATCTCCGAGCAGGGCGAGATCCTCTCGCGCAGCCCGTCGGTCTTCCTCGGCTACTACAAGAACGACGAGGCCACCGCCAAGACCGTGGTGGACGGCTGGCTCCACTCCGGCGACGCCGGCTACCTGGCCCCCGACGGCCAGCTGGTGGTCATCGACCGGCTCAAGGACGTGATGAAGCTGGCCGACGGCACCCAGTTCTCGCCGCAGTTCATCGAGAACCGGCTCAAGTTCTCCCCCTACGTGAAGGAGGCGGTGGTGGTCGGCCACGACCGGCCCTTCCTCACCGCCATGCTCTGCATCGACATGGGCGTGGTGGGCAAGTGGGCCGAGAAGAACCGCATCTCCTACACCACCTACACCGACCTCTCCGCCAAGCCGCAGGTCTACGACCTGCTGCAGCGCGAGGTCGACCTGGTGAACGAGAAGCTGCCCGACGCCGCCCGCATCGCCAAGTTCGTCCTCCTCTACAAGGAGCTGGACGCCGACGACGAGGAGCTGACCCGCACCCGCAAGGTGCGGCGCGGCTTCGTCGAGGAGCGCTACCGCGAGGTCATCGCCGCCCTCTACGGCGACGCCCCCGAGGTGGCCATCGACACCACCATCAAGTTCCAGGACGGCAAGACCACCCGCATCCGCACCACGCTGCTGGTGCGCAAGCTCACCATGGGGAGGGCGGCCTAGTGGAGTTCTTCCTCCAGCTGCTGGTGAGCGGCCTGGTCATCGGCTCGATCTACGCGCTGGTCGGGCTCGGGTTCGTCATCATCTACAAGTCCTCCTCGATCCTGAACTTCGCCCAGGGCGAGTTCCTCATGCTGGGCGCCTACGTCTGCGTGGCCATCGTGGGGAGGCACAAGGTCCCCTTCCTGGCCGCCTTCCTGATCACGCTGGGGTTCTCGGCGCTGCTGGGCGTGCTCATGGAGCGGCTGCTGCTGCGCCCCATGATCGGCGAGCCGGTCATCTCGGTGATCATGCTGACGCTGGGGCTCTCCTCGGTCCTCAAGGCCGTGGTGCAGGGGATCTGGGGCACCGACACCCAGCCCTACCCGGAGATCTTCCCGACCACCCCGGTGATGGTGGGCCCGCTGCCGGTGTCGCAGGGCTACCTCTACAGCGTGGCCAGCGTGGTGGTGCTGCTCACCCTGTTCTCCATCTTCTTCAAGTACTCGCGCGCCGGCATCGCCATGCGGGCCACCGCCTTCTCGCAGCAGGTGGCGCTCTCGATGGGCATCTCGGTGAAGCGCATCTTCGCGCTGGCCTGGTCGATCGCCGCGGTGGTGTCGGCGGTGGGCGGGGTGCTGCTGGGCGGCATCCGCGGCGGCGTCGACGGGGCCTTCGCGCTCTTCGGCCTCAAGGTGATCCCGGTGGTGATCCTGGGCGGCCTCGACAGCGTGCTGGGCGCCATCGTCGGCGGCCTGGTGATGGGCGTGCTGGAGAACCTCTCCGGCGGCTACCTCGACCCGCTGGTGGGCGGCGGCGTCAAGGAGGTGGCCCCCTTCATCGCGCTGGTGGCCATCCTCGCGGTCAAGCCCTACGGGTTGTTCGGCAAGGTGAAGATCGAGCGGGTCTAGGGGAGCCACATGCGCTGCGGAGACTTCAGGGAGACGTACGCCGAGGACATGGCCCTCTTCGAGACCGCCTTCGCCCGGCGGGCCATGCTCGCCTTCCTCGCCGCCATGGTGGCGGTGCCCTGGATCGCCAGCGCCTTCTGGCTCGACGTCGGCCTGCGCGTCCTCATCGCCGTCATCGCCGCCACCGGCCTCAACATCCTCACCGGCTTCACCGGCCAGATCTCGCTGGGCAACGCCGCCTTCCTGGCGGTGGGCGCCTACTCCACCGCCTACCTGGCCGGCCACTGGAACCTCCCCTTCCCGCTGGTGATCCCGGCCGCCGGCCTGATCACCGCGCTGGTGGGGATGGTCTTCGGCGTCCCCTCGCTGCGCCTCAAGGGGCTCTACCTGGCGGTGGCCACCCTGGCCGCCCACTTCGTCATCGAGTTCGTCGCCTCGCACTGGGAGTCGGTCACCGGCGGGGTCAACGGCATCAGCATCCCCTCGCCCAGGGCCGGCCCGCTGGTGCTGGCCAACGACCGGCAGCTCTACCTCCTGGCGCTGCCGGTGGCGGCCGGGCTGCTGCTCTTCGCCCGCAACCTCTTCCGCACCAAGGTGGGCAAGGCCTTCGTGGCCATCCGCGACCAGGACATCTCCTCCGAGGTCATGGGGGTCAACGTCTTCCGCTACAAGCTGCTCTCCTTCGCCGTCTCCAGCTTCTACGTGGGCGTGGCCGGCTCGCTGCTGGCCTACCAGGCCCGCATCATCAGCCCGGAGAACTTCCCCATCAGCGTGGCCATCGACCAGCTCGGCATGATCATCATCGGCGGCCTGGGCAGCCTGCTCGGCTCGGTGTTCGGCGCCGTCTTCATCACCCTGCTGCCCGAGCTGCTGCGGCTGGTGACCGGCGCCCTGGCCACCAGCTTCCCCGAGCTCACCACCCTCTTCGCCTCGGTGAAGATGGGGGTCTTCGGCCTGGCCATCGTCCTCTTCCTGATCTTCGAGCCGGACGGCATGGCGGCCCGCTGGCACCACATCAAGAACTACTGGAAGCTCTACCCCTTCTCGTACTGAAGCAGCAGCACGCAGCGGCAGCGCCCCCCCACGACGAACCGGAGGTATCCCGATGCACCTCATGCGAAGCGCGATGCGATTGGCGATGGCGGTGGCGGTCCTGGCCACCGGGCAGGCGGTGGCCCAGGAGATCAAGGTCGGCGGCATCTTCGACCTGACCGGCATCACCTCGGACGTGGGCAAGCCCTACGCCCAGGGCGTCCGTGACTACGTGGCGCTCACCAACTCCAAGGGCGGCGTCAACGGCAAGAAGATCAAGCTCATCGACGTCGACTACGGGTACAAGATCCCCGAGGCCGTCTCCGCCTACAAGCGGATGAAGGAGGAGCAGGTCGTCCTCATCAACGGCTGGGGCACCGGCGACACGCTGGCCCTCAAGAACTTCATCAACGAGGACAAGGTCCCGTACTTCTCGGGCTCCTTCGCCGGCGACCTGACCGACCCGGCCAAGACCCCCTACAACTTCTTCGTGGCCCCCAGCTACTCCGACCAGATGCGCGCCTGGCTCAGCTGGGTGAAGGAGGACTGGAAGGACAAGACCCGCAACCCCAAGGTGGCCTTCTTCTACGGTGACAACGCCTACGGCAAGGCGCCCATGGAGGCCGGCCGCCGCTTCGCCAAGGAGAACGGCATCGACGTGGTGGACGAGGAGATCCTCCCCGGCAACTTCCAGGACGCCACCAGCCAGCTCCTCAACATGAAGCAGAAGGGGGCCGACTACGCCTACATCAACGTCACCACCACCGGCGTCTCGCTGGTGCTGAAGGGGGCCAAGGCGCTCGGGCTCACCACCAAGTTCGGCTCCAACCCGTACGGCTTCTCCGAGCAGCTCCCGCTGGTGGCCAAGGAGGCCGCCGAGGGCGTCACCGGCGTGATGCCGCACGTGCCGTTCGGCACCCCGGTGCCGGGCATGAAGGCGCTGGAGGACTTCCACAAGGCCAACCACCCCAACGACACGCACGACGCCATGTACGTGCGCGGCTGGGCGTCGGCCACCGTCTGGGTCGAGGCGCTCAAGCGGGCCGACAAGGCCGGCAAGCTCACCGGCGAGGGCGTCCGCGCCGCGCTGGAGACCTTCAAGGACTTCGACCTGGGCGGCCTGACCAGCCCGGTCACCTGGACGGCCACCGACCACCGCCCCTCCACCACCACCGCCGTCTTCATCATCAAGGGCGGCAAGCTGGAGAAGGTGAAGGACTACACCTTCCCCCGCAAGCCCGAGTGGCTCGGGCTGTAGCCGTCCCGTGAACCCGGGGGGCGGGCCGCCCGGCTCGCCCCTCCCTTCCTCTCCGCGAGCCCGCATGCTCCACCTGAAGAACGTCGAGGTCATCTACGACGACGTCATCCTGGTCCTGAAGGGGCTCTCCCTCCACGTCCCGGAGGGGAAGATCGTGGCGCTGCTCGGCTCCAACGGCGCCGGCAAGAGCACCACCCTCAAGGCCATCTCCGGGCTGCTCCACACCGAGGAGGGCGAGGTCACCGACGGCACCATCGAGTTCCTCGGCCAGCGCATCGACGGCGTGGCCCCCGAGCAGATCGTTCGCCGGGGCATCTTCCAGGTGATGGAGGGCCGGCGCGTCTTCGAGGACCTCTCGGTGGAGGAGAACATCGTCATGGGCGGCTACACCCGGAGCGACCGGGCCGGCCTGCGGCGCGACACCGAGATGGTCTACGCCTACTTCCCGCGCCTCCACGAGCGCCGCAAGCGGCTGGCCGGCTACCTGTCCGGCGGCGAGCAGCAGATGCTGGCCATCAGCCGCGCGCTCATGGCGCGCCCCAGGCTGATCCTGCTCGACGAGCCGAGCCTGGGCCTGGCGCCCCTGCTGGTGAAGGAGATCTTCGGGATCGTGAAGCGCATCAACGAGGAGGAGAAGACCACCTTCCTCCTCGTCGAGCAGAACGCCAACCTCGCCCTCTCCATCGCCCACTACGGCTACGTCATGGAGAACGGCCGCATCGTCCTCGACGGCGACGCCGAGAAGCTGCGCTCCAACGAGGACGTCAAGGAGTTCTACATGGGCGGCGGGGCCGGCAAGAGCTACAAGAACCTGAAGTTCTACAAGCGCCGCAAGCGCTGGCTGAGCTGACCGGCCGAGAAGGAGACCCCCCATGGCGACGCTGCGTCCCGGCTCGATCCTCGATCCGGACCTGGAGTGCCTCTCCCCGGAGGCCTGGCGGACCCGGCTCTCCGAGCGGCTGGTCGCCACCGTGGCCCACGCCTGGAAGGGCGCGCCCCGGGCCCGCCGGGCGCTGGAGCAGGCCGGCCTCTCCCCCGCCGACGTCCGCGGCCTCGAGGACCTGGCCCGCCTCCCCATCACCCGCAAGGACGCCCTGCCGGCCCTGCAGGCCGAGGAGCCTCCCTTCGGCGGGCTGGCCGCGGTCGACCCCGGCGCCCTGGCCCGGCTCTACATGTCCCCCGGCCCCATCTACGATCCCCAGGGGCACGACGGCGACTTCTGGCGCTTCCGCCACGGGCTGGCCGCCGCCGGCTTCCGGCGCGGCGACGTGGTGCTCAACTCCGCCAGCTACCACCTGACCCCGCTCGGCTTCATGCTGGACGGGGCGGCGCGGGCGCTGGGGTGCGCCGTCATCCCCGCCGGCGTGGGCCAGACCGAGCTGCAGCTCAAGGCCGCCTCGCACCTCAAGGCCACCGCCTACCTCGGCACCCCCAGCTTCCTCTTCCAGCTCCTCACCCGGGCCCGCGAGATCGGCACGCCCCTCTCCATCGAGGTGGCCTTCGTGGTGGCCGAGATGCTCCCCGAGTCGCTGCGCGCCGACATCGAGTCCTTCGGGGTGCGCTGCCGGCAGGGCTACGGCACCGCCGATCTCGGCTGCCTCGCCTACGAGTGCGCCGAGCTGGGCGGCTGGCACCTGCACCCCGACGCCGTCATCGAGGTGCTGGACCTGGAGAGCGGCCGCCCCGCCGCGCCCGGGCAGCCCGGCGAGATCGTGGCCACCCTCTTCGACGAGGCCTACCCGCTGCTCCGCTTCGCCACCGGCGACATCGGGGCGCTGGCGCCCGCCACGGCCTGCGCCTGCGGCCGGGTGGCCCCCAGGCTGGCCGGCCTGGTCGGCCGCGTCGGCGACGCCGTCAAGGTGAAGGGGATGTTCGTGCGCGGCGGCCAGATGGAGGCGGTGCTGAAGCGCTTCCCCGAGACCGGCCGCTTCCGCGCCGTGGTGACCCGCGACCAGCACGTCGACCAGCTGGTCTACGAGGTCGAGTCGGATCGGCCCGGCGACGCGGCCCTGGCCAGGGCGCTGGCCGAGGCGCTGCGCGAGGAGCTGAAGGTGCGGGGCGAGGTCACGCTGCTGGCGCGCGGCGCGCTCCCCGAGGGGGGCAAGAAGATCGACGACCGCCGGGTCTGGAAGTAGCCCGGTGTCAGCTGGCGGCGGCCGCCCCGGCGAAGTGGATGAGCGCCTCGAGGGCGTTGGTGGTGGTGAAGATGCCGGCCAGCTGCCCGTGCTCGTCCACCACCAGCACCCCGTTCAGCTTCTTGTCGTGGACCAGCTGGGCGGCCTCGGCCAGCGGGGTGTCGGGGCGGACCTTGTACGGGTCGGCGTTCATGGCCACCTTCACCTTGGTCTTGTCGAGCAGCCCGTGCATCTCCCACTGGTCGAGGGTGGTGGCCTTGCCCGGCGTGTAGGCCGCCAGCATCTTCTCGGTGACGATGCCGGCCAGCTTCCCCCGCTTCATCACCGGGAGCCGCCGGATGGCGTGCTCCTTGAGCAGGTGGATGGCCTCGATGACCGAGGCGTCCTCCTCGATGGTGATGGGGTTCGGCGTCATCCAGCCACCGACCGTCAGCTTCGCGTCCGCCATGTCAGGACCTCGGGATCCGGGGTGAAGACCTCGCGCGACGGGATGGTGACACGCTCGGTCCCGGCCGGCAAGGCGAAGGCCTCCCGCCACGCCCCACCCCGCCACCGCCCGGGGCCGGCATGAGCCGCGACGCCACGCCCAGGCCGGGGGCCCTCTCCGCGCTGCTGGATGACCTCGACCGGGCGCCCCCCGCCGAGGCCGGCTCGGCCTGGGCCGCCGCCCTGCAGCCGGGCGAGGCCATCGGCCGGTTCACGCTGGTGCGGGAGCTCTCCCGGGAGCCCTTCTGCGTCGTCTTCGAGGCCCAGGACGCCCTGCTGAAGCGGCGCGTCGCCCTGAAGGTGCTGCGCGCCGGGCCCGTCAAGGGCTCGGCCAAGCGGGTGCGCCACGAGGCCGAGACCATCGCCGACCTCACCCACCCCAACCTCGCCGCCCTCTTCGACGCCGGCCGCTGCGAGCAGGGACCCTACCTGGTGTACGAGCTGCTCGAGGGGGCCCGGCTCTCCGACCGGCTCGGCGCCCAGCCGCTGGCGCCGGCGGAGGCGGTCCGCATCGCCCTGGCGGTGGCCCGCGCCCTGGCGCTGGCCCACGCCCGCGGCGTGGCCCACCACGACCTGAAGCCCGAGCACGTCTTCCTCTCCGACGACGGTGCGGTCAAGGTGCTCGACCTCGGGGTGGCCCACACCTTCGGCCGGCCCCGCCTCGACGGGGGCGCCCCCGGCTACGTGGCCCCGGAGCAGTGGCGCGGCGCGCCCGAGGACGAGCGGACCGACGTCTTCGCCCTCGGCGTCCTGCTCTACCGGCTGCTCACCGGCCAGCTCCCCTTCCCCGACGACGTGGGGCGGTCGGCCACCAGCCCGGTCCCGGCGCCGGCCCTGGAGATCCCGGGGTGGCCCGGGCTCGGCGGGCTGGTGGGCCGGATGCTGGCCAAGGACCCGGTCGACCGACCCCGCGACGGGGCGGCGGTGGCGGCGGCGCTGGAGGGGCTGCGGCCGGACGCCAGCGCCTCGCGCCCGGGGACCACCTCCTCCATCCGCATCCTCCGCCGGGCCGGGCGGCTGCGCACCCCGGCCGCGCTGCTGGCCGGGCTGGTGGCCATCGCCGCGCTCGCCTCCGGCGGCCTCCTGCTGCGCGGCTGCTCGGGGCCGGCCGAGGCCACGCCGTCGGTGGCGGTGCTCCCCTTCGCCGACCTGAGCGAGCGGCACGACCAGGAGCACTTCTCGGACGGGCTGGCCGAGGAGATCACCAACGCCCTGGCCCAGCTGGACGGGCTGCGGGTGACCGGGCGGACCTCGGCCTTCGCCTTCCGGGATCGGATGGACGACCTGCGCTCGCTGGGACGCCAGCTCGGCGTCGCCCACGTGCTGGTGGGGAGCGTGCGCCAGGACGCCCACCGGGTCCGGGTCACCGCGCAGCTGGTCCGGACCGCCGACGGCCGCCACCTCTGGTCGCAGACCTTCGAGCGGGAGCTGGCCGGGGTCTTCTCCGTGCAGGACGAGATCGCCAGCGCGGTGGTGGCGGCCCTCGAGGTCGAGCTGCTGCGCGGGCGCCACCCCACCAGCCGCGAGTACCGGACCGCCGAGCCCGAGGCCTACAGCCAGTACCTGCAGGGGCGGCGCTTCATGCGGCGCGACACGGTGGCCGGCTCGCGCCTGGCCGCCGCCGCCTTCCAGCGCGCCCTCGACCTCGATCCCGGCTACGCGCCGGCCTGGGCCGGGCTCTCCTCGGCCGTCTTCTACGGCTGGGGCAACGTGGGCGAGGCCGGCGTCGACCTCGAGGCCTCCAAGCTGCGCGCCGAGGCGGCGGCCGAGCGGGCCGTGGCCCTGGCGCCGGAGCTGGCCGAGGCCTACACGGCCCGGGCCTTCTTCCGCGTCAACCTCCGGCAGGACTGGGCCGGCGGCCGCGCCGACATGGAGCGGGCGCTGGCGCTCAGCCCGGGCGATCCCGAGGTGATGTGGCGCTTCGCCCGCACCGTGCTGGGGCCCGTCGGCCGCTTCGAGGAGGCCATCGCGCTGGCGCGGCGGGCCAGCCAGCTCGACCCCGTGGCCCCGGCCCCCTGGTCCACGCTGTCGGCGCTCTACCTGGCGCTGGAGCGGATCGAGCTGGCGCGGAGCGCCGCGCTCCGCTCGCTGGAGCTGTGGCCCGAGCAGGACTCGGCGCCGATCTACCTGGCCACCGCCGAGCTGCTGGAGCATCGGCCGGAGGCGGCCATCGCCGCGGCCCGCCGCAGCGTCGAGCCGGTCTTCCACCTCCAGTTCGAGGCGGCCGGGTACCACGACCTGGGAAGGGCCCGCGAGTCCCAGGCCGCCCTGGACGCCATGATGGGCCGGCACGCCGCCGACGCGCCCTTCCAGATCGCCTGCGCGCTGGCGTGGCGGGGCGAGGCCGACCAGGCCTTCGCGTGGCTCGACCGCGCCCTGGCCCAGCGCGACGGCGGGCTCAGCGACCTGCGGATGGAGCCGCTCCTCCGCGGCCTCCGCCGCGATCCCCGCTTCGGCGCCCTGGAGCGGAGGCTCGGGCTCCCCGCCAACTGAGCGTCACCCCAGCACCGGCAGGCGCGGCGGCCGGGCGCGCTCGCCGCGGCTGACGTCGTGGGCGAAGATCTCGATGCGGCTCACCACGCCGGGCGGGTACTCGTTGCCGTCGCTCTCCACCGCGACCACCGGCAACCCCCGGGCCCGGGCCCACGGGCCGTAGGTGGCCTCGATGAGCCGTCCCGGCAGGCAGGCGAACGGCGCGATGATGGCCACGCCGTGGTAGCCCTCGTCCATCGCCACCGCCGCCGAGGCGGGCGAGAGGGTGGCCTCGCTCTCCAGCTCGCAGGAGGCGAACTCGTCGGCCCGGGACATGATCCGGTCCATGCCGTGCGGCGCCTCCGGCACCAGGCCGCTGCGGCCCAGGCCCTTCTTCACCTTGCGCTCCACCCAGGCCTTCCAGAGCATCTCGATGCGCAGCGCGCCGATGGCGCGCGCCTCCCGGGAGAAGGGGCGCCGCCACGCCGGCAGGGCCGCCCGGGCCTTCCTCAGGCGGCGGACCTGGTCCCAGTCGAGGTAGTGGACCCACTCGGTGAGGCCGGTGATCTTGGCCACCACGCCGGCGTCGGCGAGCCGATCCACCAGCGGCGCGACCGAGTACTCGTCGCGGCGGACGAAGATCTCGCCCACCACCAGCGCCTTGCGGGCCTCGGCCAGCGGCTTCCTGAGGGGGATGCGGGCCAGCCGGTCGCCCCACCCGGCGAGCCGGGCCAGCACCGCCGGCCCGCCCTGCCGGGCCGCCTCCAGCGCCTCCTGGATCACCGCCTCCAGCTCGGCCAGGGCCGCGGCCCGGTCGACCGCCAGCGCCGAGAGCGTCCCCTCGACGTCGCGCAGGTAGTCGCCCACCGCGATCATCCGCCAGAGCTCGCGGTTGAAGTCGGGGCCCAGCTCCGCGTAGGAGTTGTCCGAGTTGAGCGACAGCATCACCACGTTGCGGAAGCCCAGCTCCTGCACCAGCCCCTGGTAGAAGATGGCGTACTGGCCGGTGCGGCAGGGCCCGGTGGTGATGGGCATGAACACCAGGTGGACGACGTCGTCCTCCCGGGGCTGCTTCGCCAGGTAGTCGAGCGTGGTCCCCAGCACCAGCAGGGCCGGGATGCACTCCTTGCCGCTGACCACCGCCCGGGCGCGGGGCGCGGTCCCCTGGTCGGCCGGCGGCAGCAGCACCGACTGGATGCCGTTGGAGGTGGCCACCTGGCTCACCAGCGCGGTGGTGACGCGGCCCATCGAGGGCCAGACCAGCCGGACCCGCTTGTCCTTCATGCCGCGGCGCTCGCCGGTGCGGCGGTTGACCACCACCGCCTGGCGGTTCTCCAGGCGGATGTCCCAGTCGCGCTCCGGCGGCGGCGCCGCCGGCCCCTGCGGCGCCTTGCGCCAGGCCTCGGCCACGTCGAGGAAGGCCTCGATGCGGGTGTCGACGCCGGCGTCGGCGGTGTGGCTGTCCAGCTCCAGCGTCAGGAACGGCTTGGCGTCGTGGATCCACCGGTTGTAGTGGAGGATGAAGGAGTCGGGGGCGCAGGAGAAGTTGGTGACGTAGCAGGCGAAGAGGTTGGGCCGCTTCTTCACCAGCACCGCGCCCTTGAGGTCCTGCTGCCCGTAGTACCAGTACATGTTGGGCGGGATGGCCTCGTCGGAGAGCGGCAGGAAGTCGAAGGGGATGACGCTCCAGCCCCGGGTGACGAACTTGCGCGGGATGCCCATGTTGGCGGTGGGCGCGAAGGCGTTGTAGGGGCGCCCGAAGAGGACGATGGCCGGCCGGCCCGGCGCGCTCGGCCTCGGCCAGCGCCTGGCGGCCCAGCCGCCGCCCCTCGCGGTAGCAGGCGGTCTGGCGCTCCACCGCCAGCGCCCAGGCCTTGCGCCCCTCGTCGCGGCTCCGGCCCAGCCGCTCGGCCACCTCCAGCATGGCCTCGAGGCCGGCCTCGAGGCCGGCGCCGAGGTCGAGCACCGGCCTCAGCAGCCGGGCCTCGTCGAGCGAGAAGGCGGTGCGCAGCGTGTAGGGCAGCCCCTGCATGATGGGGCAGAGGCAGGCGTGCACGTCCTCCTGGTAGGACGGCATGGTCTTGAGGTGCGGCAGGAAGACGAAGTCGGGCTGGACCGCCTGCTCCATCAGCGTGCCCAGCTGCCCGTGGGCCAGCTCGGCCGGGAAGCAGAAGGACGACTCGCAGCGGGCCACCCCCTTCTGCGACACCTCGGGGGTGAGCTGGACGCGCACGCCCAGGGCGGCGAAGAAGTTGGAGTAGAGCGGCCAGAGCGAGTGGATGGAGAGGGCCTCGGGCACGCCCACCACCGGCCCGCCGCGCGGCAGCACGTCGGCCTGCGCCGCGTAGGTCTCGAAGTAGAGCTGGCGCCGCACCTCGACCCAGTCCTTCACCTCGCCGGCCGGCAGCTCCACCTTGCGGCGCAGGTTCGCGTACTTGTTGCAGCGGCCGCCGAAGTGGTGGCGCGACTCGCCCACCTTCATGATGCGGATGGGGCAGAGGTTCTCGCAGGCGCGGCAGCGGTACTCCTTCTCCGCGCTGATGGAGCGGGTGGCGAGCTCGCGGAGCTTGAGCGGCGTGGCCTTGACGGTGCCGTCCTCGAGCCGGGCCAGCGCCATGAGCGCCACCCCGTAGGCCGCCCATCAGCTCGGGGTCGGGCGGCACCACCACCGGCTTGCCGAGCAGCTGCGCGAAGGCCAGGGGCATGGCCGGGTTCTTGGCCACCCCGCCCTGCAGCACGATGCGGTTGCCGATGGTGCGGCTGCCGACCACGCGGTTGAGGTAGTTGGAGACGATGGAGAGGGTCAGGCCGGCCACGATGTCGCCGCGGCTGGCCCCCTGCGGAGATGGCCTTGCGGATGTCGGAGTTGATGAAGGCCGAGCAGTGCTCGCCGAACTTGAGCGGCGCGGTGGCCTGCAGGGCGATGGGGCCGATCTCCTCGGCGCGGGCGATGTCGAGGTCGCCGGCGGCCGACTCCTCGAGGAAGGACCCGGTCCCGGCGCTGCAGGCCTCGTTCATGGCGTAGTCGACCGGGACGTGGTTGCGCAGCGAGACGTACTTGGCGTCCTGCCCGCCGATCTCGAAGATGGTGTCGATGGCCGGGTCGAGCGCCGTGGTGCCGGCGGTGTGGGCCATGATCTCGTTGTAGATGGCGCCGGTGTCTGCAGAAGACGCCCAGCAGCTCGCGCGACGAGCCGGTGGTGGCGGCCAGCACGATCTCCACGGCGTCCTCGCCGCCCACCTGCGCGCCGAGCTGGACCATCACCTCGTCGAGGCAGAGCCGCAGCGCCGCCACCGGGTCGCCGAGGGTGCGGCCGTAGTGGCTGGCCACCATCTCGCGGGTCGAGGTGTCGACCAGCGCCACCTTGGTGGTGGTGGAGCCGCCGTCGATGCCCAGCACGTAGCGGGCCCCGGCGCGCGCCCGGCCCCGGCGCGACGGGTGGAAGGTGACCAGGGCGGCCGCCTCGCTGAGCGGGCGGGTGCGGGCGTAGGCCACGTCGCCGTCGCCGGCCAGCGCCTCGGCGGCCGGGAGCGGGGTGCCACGCTCCTGCGCCAGCAGCGCGGCGCCGAAGGCCTCGAGGTAGGGGGCCTGGGCCGGCACCACCAGCTCGGCGCGCGGCAGCCCCTCGCGCACCGCCTGGACCAGGTGGGGGTTGCGGGACGAGCCACCCACCATGAGCACGCGTGCCGGTCTCGACCCGGGCCTTGGCGAGGAACTCCAGCACCTTGCCGGCCATCACGTGCGTGAGGCTCAGGACGATGTCGTGGCGCGCCGGCCTCGCCCTTGTTGAGCTTGTGGGTGCAGTCGCTCTTCATGAAGACCGAGCAGCGCGAGGAGAGGCGGTGGACGCAGGCCTGGTCCATCTCGGGGCTGTCGACCACCTCCAGCGGCAGGTCCATGCGGCGCAGCTGCTGGGCGAAGAACTCGCCGGTGCCGCTGGCGCACTTGTTCCCGGCGTAGGTGCCGACGATGCGGCCGCCGTCGAGCCGGTAGACCACCAGGTCCTCGCCGCCCACCGAGACCACGGCGGTGGCGTCGAGGCCGAGCGCGACCAGGGCCCGCTCCAGCGCCTCGGGGGCGATGGCGCGCTCCAGCCGGAACTGCCGGCGACCCTCGCCGCCGGTCACCAGGGTGGGGGTGCCGTCGGGGATGGTCCGGCCGGCCAGGATCGACCGCGCCGTGCCCACCACGTCCCCGTCATGGGCCCTGACCTCGGACCAGCTCTCGGTGCCGCCGTTGATCAGGCAGGCCTTGACGCTGGTGGAGCCGACGTCGAGTCCCAAGCCGAACGCTTCTGCCATCCTTGATTCCCCCTGGCGCGAGTCCCTACTCCGGGTGACGGCGACGTGGATATCATAGTGACCTGGGTCAATGGGATTTCCGTCGTGCAAACGAACGCTTGCACTAGCCCTGGCGCGTGACGACGGCGCGCGCAACCCCTTGGCCGGACAGGGGTCGACCCGAAGCAGCCGTGCGACTCCGCCCGCACCCGGATAAAAGGGAGGTCGCCACCGACCCCGGCGCTGGAGAGGACTCCACCATGGAAGGCAAGGCCGACCCCGATCTCCAGGAGACCCAGGAGTGGCTCGACGCCCTCGACGGGGTGCTGGTGCGGGAGGGGCCGGAGCGGGCCCACTTCCTCATCGAGCAGCTCATCGAGCGCGCCCGGCGCGACGGCACCGGCCTCCCCTTCTCGGCCAACACCCCGTACGTGAACACCATCCCGGTGGCGAGGCAGCCCCCGCTGCCCGGCGACTTCGCGCTCGAGCAGCGCATCCGCCACTACATCCGCTGGAACGCCATGGCCATGGTGGTGCGCGCCAACCGCGACACCAACGTGGGCGGCCACATCGCCAGCTTCTCCTCGGCGGCGATGCTCTACGACATCGGCTACAACCACTTCTGGCGCTCCTGGACCAAGGAGCGCGGCGGCGACCTGGTCTTCATCCAGGGCCACTCCGCGCCCGGCATCTACGCCCGCGCCTTCCTGCTCGGCCTCGTCACCGAGAAGCAGCTGGCCAACTTCCGGCAGGAGGTCGCGGGCGAGGGGCTCTCCTCCTACCCGCACCCGTGGCTGATGCCGGGCTTCTGGCAGTTCCCCACCGTCTCCATGGGGCTGGGCCCGCTCATGGCCATCTACCAGGCCCGCTTCATGAAGTACCTGCAGGACCGCGGCCTGGCCGACACCAACGGCCGCAAGGTCTGGGGGCTGCTCGGCGACGGCGAGATGGACGAGCCCGAGTCGCGCGGCGCCATCGGCATGGCCGGGCGGGAGCGGCTCGACAACCTGATCTTCGTGGTCAACTGCAACCTGCAGCGCCTCGACGGGCCGGTGCGGGGCAACGGCAAGATCATCCAGGAGCTGGAGAGCGAGTTCCGCGGCGCCGGCTGGAACGTCATCAAGGTGGTGTGGGGGCGCTACTGGGATGCGCTGCTGGCCCGCGACACCGAGGGCCACCTGCAGCGGCGCATGATGTCGGCGGTGGACGGCGACTACCAGGTCTACAAGGCGCGCGACGGCGCCTACGTCCGGGAGCACTTCTTCAACACGCCCGAGCTGAAGGCCATGGTCGCCGACATGTCGGACGACGACATCTGGAAGCTGAACCGCGGCGGCCACGACCCCTTCAAGGTCTACGCCGCCTACCAGGCCGCCAGCCAGCACCGGGGGCAGCCCACCGTCATCCTCGCCAAGACCATCAAGGGCTACGGCATGGGCGAGTCGGGCGAGGCCCAGAACACCACCCACCAGCAGAAGAAGCTCTCGGTCGAGTCGATCCGCAGCTTCCGCGACCGCTTCCAGCTGCCGGTGCCGGACGACCAGCTGGAGCAGCTCCCCTTCCTCCGCTTCGAGGAAGGCTCCAAGGAGCTGGAGTACCTGAAGGCGAGGCGCAGCGCGCTGGGGGGCGAGCGCCCCAGGCGCCGCCGCCAGGGCGAGCCGCTGCAGGTGCCTCCGCTCTCGGCCTTCGCGAAGCTCCTGGAGGGGACCGGCGAGCGCGCCATCTCCACCACCATGGCCTTCGTCCAGCTGCTGCAGCAGCTGGTCAAGGACCCCTCCATCGGCCGGCGCGTGGTGCCCATCGTCCCCGACGAGTCGCGCACCTTCGGGATGGAGGGCATGTTCCGCCAGCTCGGCATCTGGAGCCAGGTGGGCCAGCTCTACACGCCCCAGGACGCCGACCAGCTCATGTTCTACCGGGAGGACAAGCAGGGGCAGATCCTGCAGGAGGGGATCAACGAGGCCGGGGCCATGTGCGACTGGATCGCGGCCGCCACCGCCTACTCCATCCACGCCACCCCGACCATCCCCTTCTACATCTTCTACTCGATGTTCGGCTTCCAGCGGGTCGGCGACCTGGCCTGGGCGGCCGGGGACATGCGGGCCCGCGGCTTCCTGCTCGGCGCCACCGCGGGCCGGACCACCCTCAACGGCGAGGGGCTGCAGCACCAGGACGGCCACAGCCACGTCCTCTCCTCGGTGATCCCCAACTGCCGCTCCTTCGACCCGGCCTACGGCTACGAGGTGGCGGTGATCATCCAGGACGGCCTGCGCCGCATGTACGCCGAGCAGGAGGACGCCTACTACTACCTGACGCTCCTCAACGAGAACTACCCGCAGCCGGCCATGCCGGAGGGTGCGGCCGAGGGGATCCTCAAGGGGCTGCACCGCGTCCGCACCGGCCAGGGTGGCAAGAAGGCGCCGCGGGTGCAGCTGCTCGGCTCGGGCGCCATCCTGCGCGAGGTGCTGGCGGCGGCGGAGCTGCTCGAGGCCGACTGGGGCGTGGCCGCCGACGCCTGGAGCGCCACCTCGTTCACCGAGCTGGCCCGCGACGGCATGAGCTGCGAGCGGGCCGCCCGCCTCAACCCCGGCGCGCCGGCCCGGCCCAGCTGGGTGGAGACCTGCCTCGGGCCGACCACCGGCCCGGTGGTGGCGGCCACCGACTACGTGCGCACCTTCGCCGAGCAGATCCGCCCCTGGGTGGCGCGCCGCTACCTGGTGCTCGGCACCGACGGCTTCGGCCGCTCCGACACGCGCGAGAAGCTGCGCCGCTTCTTCGAGGTCGACCGCCACCACGTGGTGGTGGCGGCGCTCACCGCCCTCGGCCGCGACGGCACCGTCCCGGTGGCCCGGGTCGCCGAGGCCATCGCCAGGTACGGCATCGCCCCCTCCACCCCCGACCCCTGGACCATCTGACCATGCCCACCATCGAGGTCAGGGTTCCGGCCATCGGCGACGTCAAGGACGTCGGCGTGGTGGACGTGCTGGTGAAGCCGGGCGACGCCGTGGTCCGCGATCAGTCGCTGGTCACCCTGGAGTCGGACAAGGCGACCATGGACGTCCCCTCCCCGGCCGCCGGCACGGTGCGCGAGGTGGCCATGAAGGCGGGCGACCGGGTCAAGGAGGGCTCGCTCATCGTCCTGCTGGAGGCGTCGGCGACCACGCCGGGGCCAGCCGTCGCCCAGCCGGCCGTCGCGCCGGCCGCCCCAGCCGGCCGCCGCGCTACCGGCCGCCGTCCAGCCGGCCGCCGCGCAACCGGCCGCCGCGCCGCCGCCCTCGCGAAGCGGCCGGCCGGCGGCGCCGCCCCAGCCGGCGCCCCGGTCCACGCCTCACCCTCGGTCCGCCGCTTCGCCCGGGAGCTGGGGGTCGACCTGGCCGCGGTGGCCGGCACCGGCCCGCACGGCCGCATCCTCCAGGGTGACGTCCAGGCGCACGTGAAGGCGACGCTGGCCGGTGGCGGGACCCGCGGTGGCGGCCTCGACCTGCTCCCCTGGCCAAAGGTCGACTTCGCCGCGTTCGGCCCCGTCGAGCCGCGCCCGCTCTCGCGCATCCGCAAGATCGCCGGGGCCAACCTGGCCCGGAACTGGGCCATGATCCCGCACGTCACCCAGGTGGACGAGGCCGACATCACCGACCTCGAGGCCTTCCGCGTCCGGCTCAACCAGGAGCAGGGCCAGGGCGGCACCAAGGTGACGCTGCTCGCCTTCCTCATGAAGGCCTGCGTGGCGGCGCTGCGCCAGCACCCCGACTTCAACGCCTCGCTGGACGGCGACGCCCTGGTGCTGAAGCGCTACTACCACCTCGGCTTCGCCGCCGACACGCCGAACGGGCTGGTGGTCCCGGTGGTGCGCGACGTCGAGCGCAAGGGCGTGCTCGAGCTGGCGCGCGAGGTGGCCGAGCTGGCCGCCCGGGCCCGGGCCGGCAAGCTGGCGGCGACCGACCTGCAGGGCGGCAGCTTCACCATCTCCAGCCTGGGCGGCATCGGCGGCACGGCCTTCACGCCCATCATCAACGCGCCGGAGGTGGCCATCCTCGGCGTCTCCCGCGCCGCCATGCGGCCCACCTGGGACGGCGCCGGGTTCCAGCCGAGGCTCATGCTGCCGCTGTCGCTCTCCTACGACCACCGGGTCATCGACGGGGCGGCCGGCGCCCGCTTCACCAGCTTCCTGGCCGCGGTCCTGGCGGACGTGAGGCGGCTGCTGCTCTAGTGCCCCTCCCCGGGGCACCGGGTCGCAGCCGGCCTGCCCGAGGCCGGCGTATGCTGAAGGCGCATGCCGGCCCGCGCTCACCGTCTCGTCCGCCTCGCCCTGGTCGGTTTCGGCCACGTCGGACGCCGCTTCGCCGAGCTGCTGGGCGGGCCCTATGGCCGCATCCTGCGCCGCGCCGGGGTGGAGGTGCGCGTCACCGCCATCGCCACCGGCCACCACGGGCTGGCCGTGGACCCGCGCGGCCTCTCTCTGAGGCGCGCGCTCGGGCTGGTCGGCGCCGGGCGCTCCCTCGAGCCGCTCCACCGCGGCAGGCCGGTGGCCTCGACGCGCGCCGTGATCGCGACCGCGCCCTTCGACGTGCTCGTCGAGCTCAGCCCGCTCGAGCCGCACACCGGCGAGCCGGCCACCGCGCACGCCGCGGCGGCGCTGCGCCGCGGCCTCCACGTGGTCACCGCCAACAAGGGTCCGGTGGCCCACGCCGCCCGCCGCCTGCGGGCGCTGGCCCGCCGCCACGGCGCGCGCTTCCTCCACGAGGGGGCGGTCATGGACGGCTTCCCGGTCTTCAACCTGGCCGAGCGCTGCCTGCGCGGCGTCGAGGTCCGCGCCCTCCGCGGCGTCCTCAACGCCACCACCACGCGCATCCTCGCGCGCATGGAGGCGGGCGTCCCCTTCGACGTGGCGCTCTCCGAGGTGCAGGCGGCCGGCGTCGCCGAGGCCGACCCGACCTTCGACCTCGACGGCTGGGACGCCGCCGTGAAGACCTGCGCGCTGGCCAACGCGCTCATGGGCGCCAGCCTGCGCCCCGCCGACGTGGAGCGGGTGAGCGTCCGCGAGGTGACCGCCCAGGCGGTGGCCCGGGCGGCGCTGGAGGAGAAGCGCTGGCGGCTGGTGGCCCGGGCCCGGCGCGAGGGGGGCCGCGTCACCGCCCGGGTGGCCCCCGAGGAGCTGCCGCTCGGCGACCTGCTGGTCGCGAACGGCGCCGATGGCGTGCTGGTGCTCGACACCGACCTGATGGGGGAGGTGGGGCTCTGGGAGGGCGCCGGCGGCGTGGACCAGACCGCGTACGCGGTGCTCTCCGACCTGCTCGAGCTGGTGGGGCCCCGGCGGCGCTAGCCCGCCCCGCACCCCGGGCCGCCGCCCCGGGCGTGCTACAAGCCTCACGTCGATGCCTTCCCTCTCCCCCCTGGCCGTCGCCGCGCTCACCGGCGTCGCCTTCGCCGCCGGCCTCATCGACGCCATCGCCGGCGGCGGCGGGCTGCTGACGGTCCCGGCCCTGCTGGCCGCCGGGCTGCCCCCCCACCTCGCGCTCGGCACCAACAAGGGCCAGTCGGTCTTCGGCTCGGGCAGCGCCATGGTGAAGTACTGGCGCAGCGGGCTCATCGACCCGGAGCGCGCCCGCGTCGGCTTCCCGCTGGGCCTGCTCGGCTCGGCCGCGGGCGCCGCGCTGGTGCTGGCCGTCCCCGCCGACGAGCTCAAGCCCATCGTGCTGGTCCTGCTGGCCGCCGCCGCCCTCTTCATCGGCCTGCGGCGCGGCACGCCCGAGGCCCGCGCCGCGGCGGGCCAGCCGCCGCGCTGGAAGGGCGGCACCGTGACCGCCGGGCTCATCGCCCTGGCCATCGGCGCCTACGACGGCTTCTTCGGCCCGGGCACCGGCACCTTCCTCATCGTGGCCTTCGTGGCCCTGCTCGGCGACGGCCTGGCCCGCGCCTCGGCGGGCGCCAAGGTGGTCAACTTCGCCTCCAACCTGGCCGCCCTCGCGCTCTTCGCCTGGCGCGGCGCGGTGGTCTGGCCGGTGGCCCTGCCCATGGCCGTGGGCCAGCTGAGCGGCGCCTGGCTCGGCGCCCACCTGGCGGTGCGACGCGGCGACGCGCTGGTCCGGCGGGTGGCGGTGCTCTCGGCGCTGGCGCTGGCCGTCAAGCTGGCCCTCGACCTCCGCTAGCGGCGGCGGGGCCACGGCGCCGCCGGTCGCCCGGGACGCCTCGAGGCCCACCGGATCGATTCCCACCCGGCGGCCGGCGCTGGTATCGTGCCGCCCTCCACCAGCCTCAGGAGCTCCACGCCTCATGTCTCGCACCGTCACAGCGCAGGAAGCCGTCGCCGTCATCCGGTCCGGGGACCGCGTCTTCATCCACAGCGTCGCCGCCGCGCCGCAGCAGCTCATCGCGGCCATGACGGCGCGGGCCGACGAGCTCCGGGTGGTCGAGGTGGTCAGCCTCCACACCGAGGGGCCGGCGCCCTACGCCGCCCCGGAGCTGGCCAGGAGCTTCCGCGTCAACGCCCTGTTCGTCGGGGCCAACGTGCGCCAGGCGGTCAACGAGGGACGCGCCGACTACCTCCCGGTCTTCCTCTCCGAGGTGCCCCAGCTCTTCCGCACCGGCGTGCTTCCCATCGACGTGGCCCTCATCCAGGTCTCGCCGCCGGACCGCCACGGCTGCTGCTCGCTGGGCGTCTCGGTCGACGTGACCCGCGCCGCGGTGCAGGTGGCCCGCACCGTCATCGCCCAGGTCAACCCCAACATGCCGCGCACCCACGGCGACGGCATCATCCACGTGGACAACATCGACTTCCTGGTCCCGGTGGACGACCCCATCCCCGAGCCGGCCACCCACCCGCACACCGAGGCGGAGCAGGCCATCGGCCTGCACTGCGCCGAGCTGGTCGAGGACGGCGCCTGCCTGCAGCTGGGCATCGGCGCCATCCCCGACGCCACGCTCGTCGGCCTGCGCGATCACCGGCGGCTCGGCATCCACACCGAGATGCTCACCACCGGCGTCGTCGACCTCATCGAGCGCGGCGTCATCACCGGCGAGGCCAAGCGCGTCCATCCCGGCAAGGTGGTGGCCGGCTTCGCGCTCGGCAGCCGCAAGCTCTACGACTTCCTCGACGACAACCCGCAGGTGTCGATGCTCGACATCGCCTACATCAACGACACCGCCGTGATCCGCCGCAACCCCAAGGTCATCGCCATCAACAGCGCCCTGGAGGTCGACCTGACCGGCCAGGTCTGCGCCGACTCGATCGGCGACCGGCTCTTCTCCGGGGTCGGCGGCCAGATGGACTTCATCCGCGGCGCGGCCCTCTCCGAGGGCGGCAAGCCCATCATCGCCTTGCCCTCGGTCACGTCGAAGGGCGACTCGCGGATCGTCTCCTACCTGCAGCCCGGCGCCGGCGTGGTCTCCACCCGCGCCCACGTCCACTACGTGGTGACCGAGCACGGCATCGCCGACCTGTGGGGCAAGAACCTCCGGCAGCGGGCCGCGGCGCTCATCGCCATCGCCCACCCGTCCCACCGCGACGCCCTCACCGCCGAGGCGCGCCGACGGTTCGGGACCTGGTAGTGGGCCGCGAGGGGCGGATCCGGCTGCTCCTGGCCGGCGCCGCCATCCTGGCGCTGGCCATCTCGGTGGCCCGGCGCCCCGACTGGATCCTCGATGCGCTGCTGGCCGCCCGCGACGCGGGACCGGCGGGCCGGATCGCCTTCGCGCTGGTGTACGTGGTGGCCGGGCTGCTCATGCTCCCGGCCGGCCCCATCACGGTGGGCGCGGGCCACGCCTTCGGACCCCTGGTGGGCGTGCTGGTGGCCGCCCCGGCCATCTGCGTCGCCTCCTGCATCCCCTTCCTGCTGGGGCGGACGCTGCTGCGGGGCCTGGTGGCCCGCCGGCTGGCCGCGGTGGGCGAGTGGCCGATCATCGCCGAGGCCATCCGGCGCAGCGGCTTCCAGGTGGTGGCGCTGCTGCGCGCCACCCCGGTGGTTCCCTTCCCGGTGCTCAACTACGTGGTGGGGGCCACGCCGCTGCGCCTGGTCGACTTCGCGGCCGGGACCTTCGTGGGCGTGCTGCCCGGCACCATCGTCTACGCCTGGATCGGCTCGCTGCTGCCGGACCCGCGCCTGGCGGTGCAGGGGATCGGCCCGGCCTCGTGGGGCGTGCTGGCGGGGCTGGCCGTGCTCACCGTCGGCGCCGGGCTGCTCATCCGGCGGGCGCTGCGGCGCGCCCTGGCCGCGGCGCGCGCGGCGCGCCCCACCGCCCCGCCTACCTCGGCCTCGCCGGTCCCTTCTCCACCGGACCCGGCCAGTCGGAGATCGTCTTGAAGTCGTAGACGGCGGTGAAGCCCTGCTTGACCAGCTCGGCCGCGGCGATCCCGCTGCGACGGCCGGTCCGGCAGTAGAGGAGGACCGGCCTGTCCCTGGCCCCCAGCTCGGCGCTGCGGGCCGCCACCTGGTCGTGGGGGATGTTGATGGCGCCCGGCACGTGGCCCTCCTCGAACTCCGCCGGCGTGCGGACGTCGAGGACGGTGACGCCCCGGGCGTGGAGCCGCTGGGCCGTGGCCCCGTCGACGAGGCCTGGGGGCGGGAGCGGCCCGGCGCCCGGGCCGGCGAGGGCCAGGAGGGCGGCGACGGCGGAAGCCAGCATGTGCATGGTGCCTCCTCTCGATGCGGCGACGGACGGGCAGCCCCCGCCCGCCGGCTACCATCTTGCCTTGCGGTCCTCGAGCACGCAGGGAAGCCCGTCCAGCCGGAGCGGCGCGCCGCCCGGGCCCGGCAGGGTCCCGGAGAGCTCCCCGGACAGCTGGGTGGTCTCCAGGGAGACCAGCAGCAGGCTGCGCGCGTCGCGGTGCGCCGCCGCCGGGTGGAAGGTGAGATCCACCGCGCCGTCGGGCGACAGGACCCGGCAGGGCGCCGTGGCGGTGCCCGGATCGATCTCCACCACCACCGGCGGCAGCGCCACGGGCCCGGCCCCGACCAGCAGCACGTCGTCGGCGCCGTCCTCGTTGGTGGCGCCCGGCAGCCCATCGACGAGGTGGACCGCCACCGGCCGGCCGTCGGCCAGCCGCCCCGCCGCGGTCACCTTGCGCCAGGCCACCAGGTGCGGGAAGAGCCCGGCGCCGAACTCCAGCACCGCCAGGCCGCCGTCGAGGGACACCGGGCGGCCGCGCACCTCGACCGTCCCCTGGACCGGGAGCGGCCCGGTCACCTGGGCCGCGCGCAGGCCGCCGTCGGGGAGGCCGGCCACCAGCGAGAACGGCTCGGGGGCGCCGCTGGTGTCCAGCATGACGTCGAGGCGCAGCGCCCCGCCCAGGTCGGCGGTGAGCCGGAAGCGATCGGCCCGACGCTCCAGCCCCAGCGCCACGCCCGGCGCCGTGAAGGCCGCGCGGGCACCGGCGCCGGGCCGCTCGCCCACCCGGGCGTTGAGGCCGGCCAGGCCCGACGCGCCGCGGTCGTAGAGCACCTCGCCGCTGGAGCGCTCGGCGATCCAGGCCGAGCCGCCGGCCAGCGTCCCGCCGTCCAGGATCTCGACGAAGACCAGGTGGCCGGGGAGCGCCAGCAGCACGCGCTGCCACCGCCTGGATCGGGCGGCGTGGCGCAGGGAGGCCAGCAGCCCCTCGGGGGCCAGGGAGGAGAGCTCGACGCGGCCGAGCGAGCCCGTGAAGCGGCCCAGGCGCGGCTCGCCGGTTGGGCCGAGTGCGTCGGCCGGGGCACGGAGGAGCGGGAGAGGGAGAGGGATGACGACCACAAGGTCACTCTACGGCCGCCGGGCCCCGCCGGGCCGGGGAAGAGCGCATCCCGAAGGGAGGTGCCCGGGCGCCGCGGGTCGGGGCCGACCCCTAGGCCGGCTGGTGCGACTCGACGCCGACCGGGACCGCCAGGCGGGCGCGAGCCGCCTCGCTCGCCTCGGACACCTGGACGACGCGGTGGCAGGTCGGATCGGCGAGGACGCGCTTCACCAGCGCCTGGTTGAGGGCGTGGCCGCTCTTCACGGCGGTGAGGGCGCCCAGCAGCGGCTTGCCCAGCAGGGCGAGGTCGCCGATGGCGTCGAGCACCTTGTGGCGCGCGAACTCGTCGGGCCAGCGCAGCCCCTCGGGGTTGAGGATCGAGTACTCGTCGACCACGATGGCGTTCTCCAGGCTGCCGCCCTTGGCCAGCCCCATCGCCTGCATCTGCTCGATGTCCTTGCGGAAGCAGAAGGTGCGGGCCCGCGCCACCTCGCGCTCGAAGGAGCGGTCGGAGATGGTCACCTCGAAGCCCTGGTTGGTGATGAGCGGGTGGCCGAAGTCGGCGGTGAAGCTCACCGAGAAGCCGTCGGCCGGCTCGAGCCGGGCCAGCTTGTCGCCGTCGCGGACCTCGACCGGCTGGGTGATGACCACGTAGCGCTTGGCGGCCTTCTGCACCTTCACGCCGGCCTGGTTGACGAGGGCGACGAAGGGCGCCGCCGAGCCGTCGAGGATGGGGATCTCCGGGCCGTCCACCTCGACGCGGCAGTTGTCGATCCCCATGCCGTGCAGCGCGGAGAGGACGTGCTCGACGGTGGAGACCCGGGCCTGGCCCACCGCCAGGGAGGTGGAGAGCCGGGTGTCGACCACCAGGTCGTGGCGGGCCGGGATCTCGACGCCGAGGTCCATGCGCACGAAGGCCACGCCGGCATCGACCGGGGCCGGGGCGAGCGTGAGCGTGACCGGCGCGCCCGAGTGCAGGCCGACGCCCGTGCACGAGACCCGCTTCGCCACCGTCCGCTGGTTCCAGTACGCCATGTTCGACACCTTCCGAAGGTCTGCCGCGGCCCGAAGTCCTCTCCCACCGGGTAGAGACGCCGAAGTTGGCGGCCGTCTTGGCGATTCCGGTACTTAGCAACCCGCGTGCCATCGCTCGGCTGCGGCGGGTGCCAGGGGTCGCGTTGCGACCTCTTCTCAAGTGGCCGAAATCAGGACCCAATCAGCAGTCCTTTCGGCCCGGAGCACCGGATCGGGTGCAGGTGGTCACTCCACCCCCGTCGGAATCCCTGACACCCCGAGCCACCAGCCATGACATCCCTGTCATGAACGGCCGTCCCGGAGGGCACCCTCGGCCGGCTCCGGCGGGGCTAGAGCAGGTTGCCCTGGCCCCCACCCGGGCGGTCGCGCCCGGCCATCCGGCCGAGGTGCCGGTAGGCCGCCTCCAGCGCCATCCGGCCCCGCGGCGTCCGCGCCAGGAACCCCTCGCGGACCAGGAAGGGCTCGTAGACGTCCTCGATGGTCCCGGACTCCTCGCCCACCGAGGCCGCCACCGCGTCGATGCCGACCGGCCCCCCGCCGAAGGTGTCGATGACCGTGGCCAGGATGCGCCGGTCCATGGCGTCGAGCCCGCGCCCGTCCACGTCGAGCCGGCGGAGCGTGGTGTCGACCACCTGGCTGGTGAGCCGGCCCTCCCCCTCCACCTGGGCGAAGTCGCGGGCCCGCTGCAGCAGCCGGATGGCGATGCGCGGCGTCCCGCGGGCCCGGGCGGCCAGCTCCTCCACCGCCGGCAGGTCGACGGGGAGCGCCAGCTTGCGGGCGGCGCGGGTGGCGATCTCCTTCAGCTCGGAGGTGCCGTAGTAGTCGAGCCGCTCCTGGATGGGGAAGCGGTCGCGCAGCGGCGCCGCCAGCAGGCCGGTGCGGGTGGTGGCCCCGATGAGCGTGAACCGCTCCAGCTTCATCTCCATGGTCTGCGCGCCGATGCCCGCCCCCAGCACCACGTCGAGGCGGAAGTCCTCCATGGCCGGGTAGAGGGCCTCCTCGACGGCGGGCGAGAGCCGGTGGATCTCGTCGATGAAGAGGATGTCCCGCGGCTGCAGGGCGGTGAGCAGGCCGGCCAGGTCGCCCTTCTTCACCAGCGCCGGGCCGCTGGTCACGTGGAGCGTGACCTGGAGCTCGCGCGCCAGGATGTGGGCCATCGAGGTCTTGCCGAGGCCGGGCGGGCCGGAGAGGAGCACGTGGTCGAGCGCCTCGCCGCGCGCCCGGGCCGCCCTGGCGTAGACCTTCACGTTGTCGACGATCTTCTCCTGCCCGACGTACTCGTCGAAGGAGGCGGGGCGGAGCGACTGCTCCAGCCTCGCCTCCCCCTCCAGCGCCCCGGGGCCCACGTCGCGGACGGCCTTGATGGTCATGCAGCTCCTTGCTACCACGGCGCGCCGACGCCCACCGGCACCGCCCTACCCGCGGATGACCTTGAGCGCCTCGCGCAGCAGCTCCTCGAGCGCCTTGCCCTCGGCCTGGCCGCGCAGCCGCTCCGCCACCTGCTCGGCCTGGGCCGGCTTGTAGCCGAGGTTGACCAGCGCCGCGGCCAGCTGGTCGAGCAGGCCGCCGGCGGCGCGCACCGGCGCCGGGCCGGCCGCCCGGGCCAGCGCCAGCAGCTTGTCCTTCAGCTCCACCACCAGCCGCTCGGCGGTCTTCTTGCCCACCCCCGGCACCTTGGTGAGGCGCGCCACGTCGCCGTGGGCCACCGCCTGGGCCAGGTCGCGGGCCGGGATGCCGGAGAGGATCTTCTGGGCGGCGCGTGGCCCCACCCCCTTCACCTCGACGAGGGCGCGGAAGACGCCCTCCTCGTCCTCGGTGGCGAAGCCGAAGAGGTCGAGCGCGTCCTCGCGGACGTGGGTGATGGTCCGGAGCGCCACCGCCTCGCCGCGAGCCGGCAGCGCCAGCAGCGAGGCGGCGGAGAGGTGCACCAGGTAGCCGACGCCATGCACGTCGACCACGGCGAAGTCCTCGCCCCGCTCGAGGAGCAGGCCGCTGAGCCGCGCGATCACGGGAGCCTCCGGTGCTCGCGCCGGGCCGGGCGCAGCCGGGCCAGCGCGCCGCGCGCCCGGGCCGCCGTCGAGGCGCGACCCGGCGCCACCGTGGCCAGCACGAAGGGCCGGCGCGCCAGGTGGCAGACGGCCAGCGCCACGGCGTCGGCCTCGTCGGACAGCTCGGCCGAGACGCCCAGCAGGGCCCGGGCGGTCCGCATCATCTGCTCCTTGCCGGCCCGCCCCGAGCCGGTGAAGGCCAGCTTCACCTCGCTGGGCTGGTACTCGAAGACCGGCAGGCCGGCCCGCGCCGCCACCGCCATGGCCACCCCGCGCGCCTGGCCCAGCGCCAGCGCCGAGCGGGGCGAGATGCCGGCGTAGATCTGCTCGATGGAGACCTCGGCCGGCCGGGTGCGGGCGATGACCTCGCCGAGCCCCTCCAGCAGCAGCGCCAGCCGCTCGGCCATGGGCCGGGCCCCGGGCGCCAGCACGCCGGACTCGACCACCGTGAGCCGGCCGCCGTCTCGCGCCACCACGCCGTAGCCGCAGCGGCGCGAGCCGGGATCGATGCCGAGGACCCTCATCGGCGGCATGGTACCAGACGCTGAACGGAGATCCAGTACCTCCCGCCGGGCCCGGCAGCGCCGCGGCGGCACCGCTGCTATCTTCCCGCCCCCCGTGACCGCCCGCACCGACCACCCCGCCCGCCTCGAGCTGCGCGCCCTCGGGCGGCTGGCCGCCCCGCTGGCCGCGGCCCAGGCCGGCCAGGCGCTGATGGGCGTGGTCGACACCGCCGTGGTGGGACGGGCCGGCGCGGTGCCCCTGGCCGGGGTCGGGCTGGGGAACGGCCTCTTCTTCACGGTCGCCGTGATCGGCATCGGCCTGATGATGGGGCTCGACCCGCTCATCGCCCAGGCCTTCGGCGCCGGCGACCCGGCCCGGGCCCGCAGGCTGCTCTGGCAGGGTGGTTCGCTCTCGGTGATGACGGCCGTGGCGCTGGCGCTTCCGCTGGCCCTCCTCACCCTCACCTTCGAGCCCATGGGGGTCGAGCCGGCGGTGGCCCAGGTCGCCACCTCCTTCGTGCTCTGGCGGCTGCCCGGCCTCCCCTTCCTCTTCCTCTACGTGGGAGGGCGGGCCTACCTCTCGTCGGCCGGCCACACCAGGCCGGTGGTGATCGCCACGGTGGTGGCCAACCTGCTCAACCTGCCGCTCAGCGCCCTGCTGGTCTTCGGTGGCGCGGCGCTGCCGGCCTGGACCGGGCCCCTGCGGCTGGTGCCGGCGCTGGGCGGCGCCGGCGCGGCCATCAGCAGCAGCCTGAGCCTGGTGCTGCAGTCCGCCATCCTCCTGGCCGCCATCCGCGCCCTCCCGTCGCCGGCCCTCGCGCCCGCGGCGCGCCGGCCCGACCGGGTGGAGCTGGCGCGCGCCGTCCAGGTGGGGCTGCCGGCCGGCCTCCACATGGTGGTGGAGGTGGCCTTCTTCTCGGGGGCCGGCCTGCTCGCGGCCCGGCTCGGCGCCGAGCCGATGGCGGCCCACCAGCTGGCCCTCTCGCTGGCCACGCTCACCTTCACCGTGGCCGTGGGCATCGGCAACGCCGGCTCGATCCGGGTCGGCACCTTCGTGGGCGCGCGGGACCGGCTGGGCGCGCGGCGCGCCGGCCTGACCGCCTTCGCCGCCGCCGGCGGCTACATGGCCTGCACCGGCCTGGCCTTCCTGGCCGTCCCCCACCTGCTGGCGCGCCTCATGACCGACGACCCGGCGGTGGCCGCCGCGGCGGTGCCGCTGCTGCGGGTGGCCGCGGTCTTCCAGGTCTTCGACGGGCTGCAGGCGTCCGGCGCCGGCGTCCTGCGCGGCGCCGGCGTCACCCGCTTCACCTTCGTCGCCAACCTGGTCGGCCACTGGCTGCTGGGCGCGCCGGCGCTCCTCTTCTTCGCGCTGGTCCTCGGGCTCGGGGTGGTCGGCATCTGGTGGGGCTTCGTGGTCGGGCTGGTGGCGGTGGCGGCGGCGCTGCTGTGGCGCTTCCTGCAGGTCTCCTCCCGGGAGATCGTCCCGCTGGCCCCGGGCGGCGGCTGAGCGGGCGGCGGACGCCGGCGCCGGCGGTTAGATCCGGGCATGCTCGACCCGCTCCCCGGCGCGCCCCCCCGCCCCGCCGACCTCGACCGCCGGCTGGCCGAGGCCGCCGCCCGGCGCGGGCCCGGCGACCCGCCCCGCACCCACCACCTGCGCGGCGCCCAGCCCCGCTTCACCAACCGGCTGGTGCTGGAGCGGAGCCCCTACCTGCGGCAGCACGCCCACAACCCGGTCGACTGGCGGCCCTGGGGCGCCGAGGCCTTCGCCGAGGCGGCGGCGCGGGGGGTCCCGGTCTTCCTCTCGGTCGGCTACTCCACCTGCCACTGGTGCCACGTCATGGAGGGCGAGTCGTTCGAGGACGAGGCCATCGCCGGGCTGCTCAACGCCCGGTACGTGCCGATCAAGGTCGACCGCGAGGAGCGGCCGGACGTCGACCAGCTCTACATGACCGCGGTGCAGCTCCTCACCGGTCACGGCGGCTGGCCCATGAGCGTCTGGCTCACCCCCGACGGCCAGCCCTTCTTCGGCGGCACCTACTTCCCGCCGCGCGACCACGCCCGCGGCGGGATGCGCGGCTTCCTCTCCATCCTCGAGGAGATCTCGGCGGTCTACGGCGGCGAGCCGGAGCGGGTGGCGCAGGCCACCGCCTCGCTCACCGCCGCGGTGCGGGCGGCCCTGGCGCCCCGCGGGGTCCCCGGCCAGGCCCTCCCCGGCCTCGCGGTGGTCGACGCGGCGGTGCAGAGCTGGCTGCGCCAGCTCGACCCGGTCCACGGAGGCGTGCGGGGCGCCCCCAAGTTCCCGTCGTCGATGCCGGTCCGCCTGCTGCTGCGCCACCACCGGCGCACCGGGGACCCGCGCTCGCTCGACGCCGCGGTCCGCACCCTCGAGGGGATGGCGGGCGGCGGCATCCACGACCAGCTCGGCGGCGGCTTCCACCGCTACTCGACCGACGAGCGGTGGCTGGTGCCGCACTTCGAGAAGATGCTCTACGACAACGCCCTGCTGACGCTGGCCTACGCCGAGGGCTGGCAGGTGACCGGGAGCGAGCGGTTCGCCCGCGTGGCGCGCGACACCGCGGAGATGGTGCTGCGCGACTTCTCGGCCCCGGACGGCGGCTTCGCCAGCGCCTCGGACGCCGACTCGGAGGGCGAGGAGGGGCGCTGCTTCGCCTGGACCGAGGAGGAGATCCGGCAGCTGCTGGGCGGGGAGGCGGCCCGCTTCTGCCGCTTCCACGGCGTGACCGCGGGCGGCAACTGGGACGGCGTCAACGTGCTCCACGTGCCGCGGCCGGACGAGGCCGAGTGGGCGGCGCTGGCCGGCGCGCGCCGCACCCTGCTCGAGGCCCGGCGCCGGCGCGTCCAGCCGCTGCGCGACGACAAGGTGCTGGCCGGCTGGAACGGCCTGATGATCGAGGGGCTGGCCTTCGCCGGCCGGGTGCTCGACGAGCCCCGCTGGGTGGGGGCCGCCGCCCGGGCCGCCGGCTTCGTGCTCGACCACCTGGTGGTCGACGGGCGGCTGCGCCGCGGCTGGCTGGGCGGCCCGTCGGCGACGCTGGCCTTCCTCGACGACCACGCCTTCCTCGCCGCCGGGCTGCTGGAGCTGTTCGCCGCCACGGCCGAGCCGCGCTGGCTGGCCTCGGCGGTGACGCTGGCCGAGGCCATCGAGCGCCACTTCGGCGACCCGGAGCGCGGCGGCTGGTACCAGTCGGCCGACGACCACGAGCGCCTGCTGGTGCGCGAGAAGCCGGCCCACGACGGGGCCGAGCCGGCGGGCAGCTCGGTGGCGGTGCAGGCCCTGCTGCGGCTGGCCGCCTTCACCGGCGACGGGCGCTGGCGTGAGGCCGCCGAGCGGGCCTTGCGGCACGACGGGCCGGCGCTGGAGGCGGCCCCGACGTCGCGCTCGGAGCTGCTGCTCGGGCTGGAGCTGGCGCACGCGCCGTCGCGCGAGGTGGTGCTGGCCTGGCCGGACCAGGCGGATCGCCCCGAGGCCATGCTGGCCGTGCTGCGCCGGATGGCGCCCGGTGCCGCCATCGTCTGCGGGCCGGCCTCGGCGGTGGCCCGGGCCGCGCAGGCGTCTCCGCTGGCCGCGGGGCGGGGGCCGCTCGACGGCCGGGCCACGGCCTGGGTCTGCGAGCGGATGGCCTGTCGCCTGCCGCTCTTCGACGCCGCGTCGCTGGAGCGATCGCTGGCACCCTCGGCTGGACCGGGCGACCCCGATGGGGCCGATGGAATTGCGGAATTCCGTGCCCCCCCGGGGTCAGACCGCGGGTAGAATGCCCTGGCATCTCGGGGCACGCGCCGGCGTCCGGCGAGCCGGTCATCCCCATGGAAGGAACCGACATGAGCGCAAAGTCCAGGAAGAGCAAGAGCACCCGCCCCGCCGAGCTGATCCACCTCGGCGCGCGGATCCGCGAGGAGCGGCACCGCCAGGGCGTGACCCAGGCCGCGCTGGCCGAGGAGCTCGATCTCTCGGTCGCCTACGTGAGCCTCATCGAGCGCGGTGGGCGCAACCCCCCGTACACCACCGTGGTCGCCATCGCCCGCGCCCTCGAGGTGCCGGCCGCCCGCATCGTCGCCAACGACTAGCCGTCCCCGGCGCCCGTCACGCGGCGGGAGTCCGGGCCGGCGCAGAGCAGCGCGTTGGCCGCGATCCCGACCGCGACGGCGCCGGTGCAGGACGCCAGCACCCCCGGCCAGCCCCATCGCTCCCAGGCCAGCCCCGGCAGCAGCGAGCCGAGGGTGCCGCCCAGGTAATAGAAGGTCAGGTAGAGGGCGCTGGCGCCCCCCTTGGCGCGGCGGGCCTGCTGGTTGACGAAGGCGGGCACCACCGCCTGCGCCGTGAAGGTCCCGGCCACCACCAGCAGCAGCCCCAGGACGATGGTGGGCAGCGAGGCGTGGAGCGTGGCGAGGAGCCCGATCCCCTCGACGGTGAGCCCGATGGCCACCAGCCTCGTCGGCGCCACCCGCCTGGAGAGCCGGCCGGCGACGGGGGAGACCAGCACGCCGACGGCGTAGACGAGGAAGACGCTCGACACCAGCCCGGTGGAGAGGCCGAAGGGCGGTGCCGAGAGCAGGTAGGGGAGGTAGGTGAAGAGCCCCATCCAGCCGAAGAACATGGTGGCGCCGACCAGGTAGGCGCCGAGGAGGCGCCGCTGGCGAAGGTGCTCGGCCATCCCGCGCCACGCCGCGCCCAGGCCGGCGACCGCCGGGCCGCGGTGCGCCGAGAGCTCGCGCCCCACGCCGACGGCCGCCAGCGCGGTGAGCGCGGCGAAGACCACGAAGGCGGTCCGCCAGCCGGCGTGGGCGGTGATGGCCCCGGCGCCGACGCGGCCGAGCAGGCCGCCCACCACGCTGGCGCCGATCAGGCCGCCCACCACCGAGCCCAGCTCGACCGCGCCCCAGCGATCGCCGGCGTAGGCCACCGAGACCGCGGTCATGCCCGGCACGAAGAGCCCCTGCAGGGCGCGCAGCGCCACCAGCGCCGGCAGCGACGGCGCCAGGGCGCAGGCGGCGGTGGCGAGGGCCAGCAGCCCGAGGGCGGCGGCGATGACGCGGCGCCGGCCCAGCGCGTCGGCGAGCGGGCCGTAGAAGGCGGAGGAGCCGGCGATGGCCAGCACCACCGCGCTGACCGTCATCCCCGCCCGGGCCGGCCCGACCCCGAACTCGCGCGACAGGACCGGGAGGATCGGCTGCGTGACGTACATGTCGGCGTAGGCCACCACCGTGCCGGCCTGGAGCGCCCAGGTCTCGCGCCGGGTCGGTGCGCTGGCGGTCGCCGGGGGCGGCATGGTGGCGCCGACCATACCCCGGCGCCCGGGGACGGCCTGCATCCGTCATCGTGGACAGGCATCCGTCCGCGTGCTACCCCGCCCTGCCATGCCCCCCGTCTCCCCGAACGCCCGCCAGCTCGCCTCCGACAACTACGCCGGCATCTGCCCCGAGGCGTTCGCCGCCATGCAGGAGGCCAACACCGGCCACGCCCCGGGCTACGGCGACGACCGCTGGACCACCGAGGCCGCCGACCTGCTGCGCCAGCTCTTCGAGACCGACTGCGACGTCTACTTCGTCTTCAACGGCACCGCCGCCAACTCGCTGGCGCTCGCCTCGCTGACCCGCAGCTACCACTCGGTGCTCTGCCACGAGACCGCCCACGTCGAGACCGACGAGTGCGGCGCCCCCGAGTTCTTCTCCAACGGCACCAAGGTGCTCACCATGGGCGGCCCCGAGGGCAAGGTGACGCCCGCCGGCATCCGCCACCTGGTCGAGAAGCGCTCGGACATCCACTACCCGAAGCCCCGGGTGGTGAGCGTCACCCAGGCCACCGAGCAGGGGAGCGTCTACCGGCCCGACGAGCTGCGCGCCATCGGCGCCACCGCCCGGGAGCTGGGGCTCAGGCTCCACATGGACGGGGCCCGCTTCGCCAACGCCGTGGCCGCGCTGGGCGACGCCCCGGCCGACCTCACCTGGCGCGCCGGGGTCGACGTGCTCTGCTTCGGCGGCACCAAGAACGGCATGGCGGTGGGCGAGGCGGTGGTCTTCTTCGATCGCTCCCTGTCCACCGAGTTCGCCTACCGCTGCAAGCAGGCCGGCCAGCTGGCCTCCAAGATGCGCTTCCTGGCCGCCCCGTGGGTGGGGATGCTCCGCGACGGCGCCTGGCTCCGCCACGCCACCCGCGCCAACGCGCAGGCCCGGCGGCTCCACCAGCTCCTGGCCGCCATCCCCGGCGCCGCGCCGCTGCGCCCACCCCAGGCCAACAGCGTCTTCGTCGACCTGCCGCCGGGCGTGGCCGACGCGGTCCGGGCCCGGGGCTGGCGCTTCTACGACTTCATCGCCGGCGCCGGATCCCGGCTCATGACGGCGTGGGACACCACCGACGCCGACCTCGAGGCCTTCGTCGCCGACCTGCGCGAGGTCCTCGCCGCACGCTGAGCGCGCCACCGCACCGGCGGTCGCACCCGCGGGCCGGCCAAACGCCGCGCACTTCGTTGACACCCGAGAAATCGGGGCTGTAACCTCGATCCGTCTCCCCCCTGGAGGTTGCATGCGTCGCCCGCTGGCGCTCCTCGCCGCCGTTCTCGCCCTCGCCGCGTCCGCGGCCCGGGCCGCGGAACCGCTCGACCTCGACATCACCCGGCTCGGGCCGCCCAGCGGGTACGTCTGGATGCTGGCCCGCTGCGGCGCCCCGTCGCCCACCTGCGTGCAGAGCGCGGAGGACGACGCGCTGGCCTCCGACGCCCGCATGCGCTTCGCCATGCTCAGCTCGGAGCTGGCCCTGTCGCTCTCCTCGGCGCTGCTCCAGCCGGCCGCCACCGTCGGCCACGCCGGCTTCGCCTTCGACATGGAGGTGGCCTACACCCAGGTCCACAAGGAGGTGGTGGGGACCGGCGTCTTCCCGGCCCCGCCGGCCGCCGCGGCCTTCCCGCGCAACTACTGGCCGACCCACAACAAGACCCCCTCCGAGCTGCTGGTCCCGTCCTTCCACGTCCGCAAGTCGCTCCCCTTCAGCCTCGAGCTGGGCGGCCGCATCCTCTACCTCTCCCAGTCGAGCTACTTCGCCGCGCAGCTGCACGGGAAGTGGGCCATCCAGGAGGGCTACGCCAGGATCCCGGACGTGGCGCTGCTCTTCGCCCACACCATGTTCCTCGGCCAGAAGGACCTCAACCTCGCCAGCACCGACCTCCAGCTGCTGGTGTCGAAGCGCTTCGGGGTCAACGCCGTCATGAGCCTCACCCCGTACCTGGGGCTCCGCTACCTGCTGGTCCGGGCCAGCAGCGATCCCATCGGCTACGCGCCGGACCAGCCCACGCCGTCCCCGCCCACCACCATCGTGGCCGCGGCCGCCGAGTTCCCCACCCTCACCCGGTCCCTCTACCGGACCACGCTCGGCCTGCGCATGACCGCCTCCGCCTTCACCATGGCGGCCGAGGGCACCTGGTTCGGCGGCGGCCACTACAAGGCCAGCGACGGCTACCCGGAGTACAGCCTGGAGTCCTCGCTGGGCGCCGCCTTCAAGCTCGGCTTCGAGTTCTAGCCCCGCCCCGCCAGCGCCGCCTCGACGGCGCGCCGGGCCGCCCCGGGGGCGTTGCAGACCAGCCCGGCCACGCCGGCGCGCGCCAGCCGCGCCACCTGCCCGGGATCGTCCACGGTCCAGACGTTGACCGCCCGCCCCGCCGCCACCCAGCCCGCCAGCCGCCGGGGCGTGCAGAGCCCGAGGGCCGGGTGCAGCGCCGAGGGGCGCAGCCACGCCATCGCCAGCGGGACGCGCAGCGGCCGGTGCCAGGCCGGCTCGAAGAGCAGGCCGGTGGCGACCCGGGGCGCGGCGCCCCGGAACGCCTTCAGCAGCGTGAAGTCGAACGAGGAGACGATGACCCTCTCCGCGGCGCCGGCGTCGGCGACGACCCGGGCCACCGCGGTGGCCAGGCCGGGATCCGGCCGGCCGGTCCGGGCCTTCAGCTCGACGTTGACCACCGCACCGGGCAGGGCCTCCAGCACCTCGCGGAGCAGCGGGATGCGCTCGCCACGGAAGCGCGCGCCCTTCCAGCCCCCGGCGTCGAGACGGCGCAGCGCCGGCAGCGCCGACCCCGGCACCGACAGCCGCAGGCCGCAGGTCCGCGTGGTCTCCTCGTCGTGGATCACCACCACCTCGCCGCTGGCGCACCGCCAGGCGTCCAGCTCGACGCCGTCCGCCCCATCGGCCAGCGCCCGGGTGAAGGCGGCCAGGGTGTTCTCCGGGGCGTCGGCCGAGGCGCCCCGGTGGCCGAGGACCAGCGGCCGATCGGTGCGGCGGGGCGGGGGGACGAAGGGGAAGGACATGGCGTCGGTGCGCGGACCTGGCGTCTGGCGCCCGCCCGGTCGCACGACTATGCTACCGCGCCGCGTGCCACCGGCGTGGCCACGATGGGTGGGAGTGAACCATGGGCATGGGTGAACTGGTCGTCGTCCTGATCGTCGTGGTCCTCGTCTTCGGGGCCAACAAGATCCCGGCGCTGGGGGACGGGCTCGGCAAGGCCATCCGCAACTTCAAGAAGAGCGTGAACGAGGACCCGGCCATCGACGTGACGCCCAGGAAGCCCCCGCCGCCCACCACGCCGGGCGAGCCGCCCGCCAGGTAGCGCCTCCGGCGCCGGCCCCCGCCCCGGCGCCGTCACCTGCCGGCCGCGCCGGCCCGGGCGCGGGCCAGGCGGGCCGCGGTGGCGCGCAGCAGCGAGTGGACCGTGGCGTCGCGACCCAGCTCGGCCAGCTCCGCGGCCGGGAGCACCGCCAGCAGCTTGAGCGCCAGGGCCGGCTCGGCGTACGGGTTCCGCACCAGCGCCAGCATCACCGCCGGCCTGGTCCGCCAGCGGCGCGACTCGGCCAGCAGCCGCAGCGTCTCCGGGCGCATGGGGCGCCGCGCCGCGATGCGGACGGCGAAGGGCTCGGTGAGGAGCGGGTTGCGCAGCAGCTCGCGCACCACCGACGGCTCCCCCTCCGCCGCCAGCCGCGCCAGCAGGTCCGGATCGCGGTGGGTGCGGGCCATGGTCTTCTTGTGACCGAGCGTCAAGGTGGCGAGGCGGGCATCGCCATGGTCGCGTGGGGGCACCCAGGCCCGCTTCGCCGGCGGCGACACCAGCAGGCTGGAGACCTCCAGCAGCTCGTGCTCGGCGGCCACCGCGTAGACCTCGGCGAGGTGGTCGTAGAGGAGGGCGGCGTCGGGTCCCACCAGCGCCTGCCCCACCGCGGCCATGGCGGCCCGCTCGTCGGCCCCGGCGCTCCGCGCCAGCGTCGCCACCACCCGCACCGCGGTCTCGGCGGGCATGGCGGCCAGCGCCCGCGCCGCGGCCCCCGCCCGCGCCGGGCCCTCCTCGAGCGCCGCGAGCTGCCGGGCCAGCGCCCGGGCCGGACCCGCTCCCCGGCCCGCCTCCAGCGGGCTCACCGGCCGTCGCCCGCCACCGGCTGGACCCGCAGCGAGGCGCCGGCCAGCGTGCCCGGGTCCTCGTCGAAGGCGATGAGGAACGGGGCGGAGGCGCCCGGGGCCAGCCGCGCGCCGCCCGGGTCGGCCGCCCCGGCGAGGGCCTTCGACAGGGCGGGGCCGTCGACCGCCTCGTAGAGCGCCTCGGGGCCGGGCACGGCGCCGGCGGGCACCTCGCCGCGTGCCACCACGGCGCCGCCGCGCACCACCTCGACCACCACCCGCACGCCCTCGAGCGGCGTGGCCGCCGTGGAGCTCACCGTGCCGCGGACGAAGAGCAGGGGCCGGCCGCGGGCCCGCTCGTACTGCCCGCTGGTCACGCCGCTGACCGTGAGCACCCCCGCCGGCGGGCGGGGGGCCAGCACCGCCAGGATGGCCGACGGCCGGAGCGCGTCCGACGGGGCCAGGCCGCCGCGCCAGACCACCAGGATGGCCAGCGCCAGCAGGAGCAGCGCCGCCAGCGCCATGGCGCTGACCAGCACGTCGCGGATCCCGAGGGCGGCCAGGGCGATGGGCTGCTCGGCGGTCGGCTCCTCCGGCGGCAGCGGCGGGGCCCGGCGGCGCGGCTCCTCGACCGCCAGGGGATCGGCGGCCACCGCGGCGGCGGTGAACGGATCGAGCTGCAGCGGCGGCTCACCCTCGTCGGCGGGTCGGGGCGGCGCGGCCGTCCCCCAGGCGCCGCTCCCGGCTCCGGGCTCGGCCGTGGGGTGGACGCCGTCGCCCAGCTCCGACAGGCCGGGGTCGAGCGGCGCCGTGCCGGCGAAGGGATCCTCGGAGGCCCCGGTCACGGGCAGGGGGGCCAGGTCGATCGAGTGGCGCACCCGGCGCGCCGGCGGCGTGGTCAGCTCCTCGAGGGAGAGCGAGCCGCTCCCGCCGGCCAGCCCGCCGAGGATCGGCGCCGGTGGTGCCACCAGCTCGGGCGGGGCGTGCGGCTCGAAGGCGTCCGCCGGGGCGGCGGGCGCCTGGGCGAAGGGGTCGAGGTCCGCCGGGTGGGTGGCGGGCGGCGCGAACGGGTCCACGGCGGGTGGCCCCGCGCCGGGCCCCGGCCCGAGGAGATCGGCCGCCACGCCGGCGCGGTCCGGGGCCGCCGCCTCCCGGGGTCGCGGCGCGAACGGGTCGACGGGGGCGGGCGCCGCACCCAGGTTCGGCTCCAGGTCGACCTCGAAGGCGGCGCGGGCATCGAGCGTGGAGGGCCGGCGCGGGAGTGGCGGCGGCGCGGGGCGCGGCGGGGCCGGTTCCATCGGCAGGGCCTGGCTGGCGGTGCCCGGCGGCTCCGGCGGCGGCACCTCGAGGGGGCGCTGCACCGAGAAGACGGTCCGGCACTTCGAGCAGCGGAGCCTGGCGCCGCGAGGCCCGACCTTCTCGTCGTCGACGCGGAACTTGGCGGAGCAGGAGGTGCAGACGACGATCATTGCCGAACCGTTGGTTCATCGAAGATTACACCCCGAAACTCTTGACACCAAGCGCCATCGCCAGAACAATCCCTTGCGTTGCAGGCACTTGGATTCCCTCGGGGGCAGCGATGACCGACGAGCAGGAGACCACCGCCGAACCCGCGACTTCCGGCACCGAGCCGAAGGTGATCAAGCGGTACACCAACCGGAAGCTCTACGACACGGTGGAATCCCGGTACGTGACCCTCGACGAGATCGCCGAGATGATCAAGGCGGGCGGCGAGGTGAAGGTGATCGACAACCGGACCAAGGACGACCTCACCGCGGTCACGCTGGCCCAGATCATCTTCGAGGAGGAGAAGAAGAGCTCCCGCACCAGCATGCGGACGCTGCTCGGGCTCATCCGCCAGGGGAGCGAGGTGGCCCAGCAGATGGTGGGCGGGGCCGGGGGCGACCTGCGCGAGCGCGTCGACGCCGTGCGCCAGGCCGCCGAGCACCGGGTGCAGAGCCTGCTGGCGCGAGGCCAGCAGACCGGCGAGAAGGCCCGCGAGCTGGTGAGCGCCTCGCAAGAGGCGCTGGCGGGCCTGCAGCGGAGGATCGACGAGCGGGTCCGCTCGGCCGCCGAGGGGATCCACAACCTCCCCGAGGTCAAGCGCCAGCTCGACGACATCGCCCGGCGGATCGAGTCGCTGGAGAAGAAGCTGGACGAGCAGGACCGCAAGTAGGCCCGGCGCCGCCGCTGGCGGCCGGGGCGAGCTAGGGCTCCGAGGTCTCGGGCGCCGGGGCCGGGTCGGACTCCTCGAGCCGGGCCTGCAGCGCCTCGACCTGCGCCTCCAGCTCGCTCATCCGCTGGCGCATGGTGCGCACCTCGTCCGCGGTGGGAAGGTTGGCGGCGTGGAGCGCCGCCTGGAGGCCCGACTCGACGGTGGCGCGCGCGGCGGCGGCCGCGGCCAGCAGCTCCTGCAGGCCACGGGTGACGCGCTCGTCGGTCAGCACCTTCCCCACCACCTCGGTGGCGCGCTGCTCGCCCGAGGCGATCACCTGCTTCACGACCGGGTGCTTCAGGAGCTCATCGAAGAGCATGGTGGACTTGTCCTCCGCCCCCCTCTAGCTTGTCAAGCGTGGCGCCCGTCGCTCACCTCGACCGCCGCCTGGTGGTCGTCACCGGCAAGGGTGGAACCGGCAAGTCGACGGTCGCCGCCGCGCTGGCGCTGCTGTCGGCACGGGCGGGCCGCCGGGTGCTGGTGGCCGAGGTGAACGCCGAGGCGCGGGTGGCCCAGCTGCTGGGCGCACCGCCGGCCGGCCACGACGTCCGCGAGGCGCTCCCCGGGATCTTCACGGTGAACGTCACGCCCCCGGCCGCGCTGCGCGAGTACGGGCTGCAGGTGGTGCGGTTCCAGGCCATCTACGACGCGGTCTTCGAGAACCGGCTGGTGCGCCACTTCCTGCGCGTGGTGCCGGGCCTCGGCGAGCTGGTCATGCTGGGCAAGATCCTCCACGAGGCGCGCGCCGAGGTGGGTGGCCGGCCCCGCTGGGACCAGGTGATCATCGACGCCCCGGCCACCGGCCACGCCGTGCAGCTGCTGCGCGTGCCCGGCGCCATGCTCGGCATGGTGCCGCCCGGGCCGCTCCGCTCCGACGCCCAGTGGATGCAGGCCTGGCTGGTCGATCCGGCCCGCACCACGGCCGTGCTGGTGACGCTGCCGGAGGAGATGCCGATCACCGAGGCCATCGAGCTCGATGGGCAGCTGCGCCAGCAGGTCGGGCTGGCCCCGGCGGCGGTGCTGGTGAACGCCATGCCCGGGCAGCGGCTCACCGAGGCGCAGGCGGCGCGGCTCGGCCCGCTCACCTCGGCGCCGGCCCCGGTGGGACCGGCGGCCAGGTCGGCCCAGCTCCACGCGGTGCGGAGCGCCGCGGCCCGGCGCGAGCTGCAGCGGCTGCGGGCCGCCCTGCCCCTCCCCACGGCCCTGCTGCCGCTGGTGGCCGCGGTCGGGTGGGGGCCGGACGAGGTGGAGCAGATCGCCGCGGCCCTGGCGGGACGGGAGGGGAGGTCGCCATGGCTGGAGCCGGCCTGAGCCAGTCGCTCGCCTCCCGCCGGGTGCTGGTCTGCGTCGGCGCCGGCGGCGTCGGCAAGACCTCGGTGGCGGCGGCGCTGGGGCTGGCCCGCGCCATGGAGGGTGGCAAGGTGCTGGTGTGCACCATCGATCCGGCCCGGCGCCTGGCCAACGCGCTCGGCCTGGCGGCCCTCGGCAACGCCGAGACCCGGGTGCCGGACGAGGCCTTCGCGGCCGCCGGGCTGCGCCCGCGCGGGCAGCTCTTCGCCATGATGCTCGACGTGAAGCGGACCTGGGACGACCTGGTGACGCGCCACGCCCCCACCGCGGAGCGGCGCGACCGGATCCTGCGCAACCGGCTCTACCAGCAGATGTCGGCGGCCCTGGCCGGGTCGCAGGAGTACATGGCCACCGAGAAGCTCTACGAGCTGGCCACCTCCCGCGACTACGACCTCATCGTCCTCGACACGCCGCCCACCGCCCACGCCCTCGACTTCCTCGACGCGCCCGACCGGCTCCTCGACTTCCTCGGCGACGACCAGGCCCCGCTGCTGCTCTCCCCCGCGCGCGGGGCCCGGATCGGCTTCCGGCTGGCCCAGCTCGGCGGCAGCCTGCTGGTGAAGACGCTGGCCCGCTTCACCGGCCTCGACATGCTCCGCGACCTGGGTGACTTCCTGGCCAGCTTCCAGGGCATGTACGAGGGCTTCAAGGAGCGGGCCGCGGCCGTCCACGAGCTGCTGGCCCGGCCCTCGACCGGCTTCGTGCTGGTGGCCAGCCCCACCGGGCGCGCCGTCGCCGAGGCCGGCTCGCTCCACGAGCGGCTGGTGTCCGAGGGGATGCCGGTGGCCGGGGTGATCGTCAACCGGGTGACCGCGCCGCTCTGGCCGACGGGGCGGCCGCGGCCGGACGAGGCCGAGCTCTCGGCGGCGCTCGGCGCCGGCGACGCCGAGCTGGCGCCCGCCCTGGCCCAGGCCCTCGACGAGAACGAGCGGATGGCGGCCTCCGACGCCGCCGCCGCGGCCCCGCTGCTGGCGGTCGGGCCCCACGCGGTGGTGCCCCGCCTCCCCGAGGACGTCCACGACCTCACCGGCCTGGCCGCCCTGGCCGAGCGGCTGCACGGCTGAGGGGGAGCCCCTCCGCGCCGGGGGCCGGGGCGCGGTATGAGACAGGAAGCCGCCATGCCCCGCCTCCCCTCCTCGCTCCGCCTCGCCCTGCCGCCCTGGCTGCTGCTGGCCGCCTGCGCCGCGAGCCACCCCCCGGCCACCCCGACCCAGCTCGCCTTCGAGCCGCAGCAGATCGAGGTGGGCCCGGTCGACCTCGAGCTGGCCGGCAAGAACGACGAGGAGCTCTTCGCCATCGGCCAGGCCGCCCTGGCGGCCAGGGACTTCGAGCGGGCCGCGGCGGCCTTCGACCGGCTGGTCGACCTCCACCCCGGCTCGCGGCGCGAGGCGGCGGCCCTGCGCGGCGCCGGCGTGGCCCACCAGCGGCTGGCGCAGTGGCGGCTGGCGCTGGAGCGGTTCCGGACCCTGGAGCGGAAGTACCCCGGGCCCGACGCGGTGGAGGCCTCCTTCGGGATCGCCGAGTGCCACTACCACCTCGACGACCCGGCGGCGGCCGCCCAGGTGCTGGCCGCGCTGGCCGCGCGCACCGACCTGCCGCCGGGCGCGCAGGTCCGGGCCCTCACCCAGCTGGGCATCGTCGAGCTCGAGGAGGGCCGGCTCGACGAGGCGGACACGCACCTGCGGCAGGCGGTCTCGGCCTGGCAGGCCGGCAGCCAGCAGGAGCGGCTCGACGACGCCTCCGCCGCGCAGGCGCACTACTACCTGGGCGAGGTGGACCGGGCCCGCTTCCTCGCCGTGAGCTTCGATCCCTCGGTGGACGCCCCGGAGAAGCTGGCCCGGGACCTGGAGGCCAGGGCCTCGCTGCTGCTCTCGGCGCAGGAGCACTACCTGGGCGCCATCCGCACCGGGAACGCCGACTGGGCGGTGGCGTCGGGCTACCGGATCGGCGAGCTCTACGATGCCCTGCATGCCGCCATGGTGGAGGCGCCGGCGCCGCCCGGGCTCGACGCCGCGCAGGCCGAGGCCTACCGGGCCGAGCTGAGGCGCACGATCCGCGTGCTGGTGGTGAAGGCCATCACCGCCTACGAGCAGACCCTGGCGGTGGCGGGCCGGGCCGGGGTGGAGAACCCCTACGTGGCCGAGACCCAGGCCGCGCTCGACCGGATGAAGCTGGCCCTGCGCGAGATCCCGGCCGAGGACGGGCCGGGCGGCGAGCCTCCGGGGCCGGCCGGGGCCGCGCCCGGGAAGCGCTAGACACGGCTCACGGGTACATGGCGTCGAGCTGGACGCGGTAGCGCTGCTCCACGGTGCGGCGCTTCACCTTCTGCGACGGCGTCACCTCGCCCTCGGCCTCGCTGAACTCGCGCGGCAGGATGGTGAAGCGCTTGATGGTGGCGAAGCGCGGCAGCGCGGCGTTCACCTGCTCGACCGCCCGCTGCACCTGCTGCTGCACGTCACGGTGCGCGGCCGCCCGCTCGCCGGAGAGGTCGCCGAGGTCGCGCTGCGCCGCGAAGCGCTGCAGCGCCTCGGGGTCGAGCGTCACCAGCGCCGTGACGTAGTGGCGCTGCTCGCCGTGGACCAGCACCTGCGAGAGCAGCGGCGTGGCCGCCTTGAGCTGGTTCTCCAGCTCGGTGGGGGCGATGTACTTGCCGCCCGAGGTCTTGATGAGGTCCTTCTTCCGGTCGGTGATGGAGAGCCGCCCCTGCTCGTCGATCACCCCCACGTCGCCGGTGTGGAGCCACCCTTCGGGGTCGAGGGCCTGGGCGGTGTCCTCCGGCCGGGCGTGGTAGCGCCGCATGATCCACGGCCCGCGCATGAGGACCTCGCCGTCCTCCGCCAGCCTCACCTCCATGCCCGGGAAGGCCGGTCCCACGGTGCCGATCCTCCGGTTCCACGGCAGGTTGCAGTGGGTGGCGGCCGACGACTCGGTCAGGCCGTAGCCCTCGAGGATGACCACCCCCATGGCGTCGAAGAACTGGGCCACCTCGCGCGCGAGCGGCGCCGAGCCGGAGATGAAGAAGCGCAGCCGGCCGCCGAAGAGCTGGCGAACCTTGCGGAACACCAGCCGGTCGGCCAGCCGGTGGCGCGCCTCCAGCAGCAGCCCGAGCGGCTCGCCCTCCCGCCGCTTCTGGGCGGCCGCCAGCCCGACGTCGATGGCCCACCGGAAGAGCGCCGCCCGGACCCCGCCCTGGTGGGTGGCCCCGTGCACCACCCTGGCGTGGACCTTCTCGAAGATGCGCGGCACGGCGCAGACGAAGGTGGGCTTGAAGCGGCCGAGGTTCTCCACCAGCTTCTCGACCCGGCCGTCCACGACGGTGGGGAAGCCGACGCGCAGCTGGGCCGTGCCGATCATCTTGCCGAAGCTGTGGGCCAGCGGGAGCCAGAAGAGCTGCGAGACGTGCTCGTGATCGAGGATGCCCGTCTCCTCGACGGCGGCCGATTGCGCCAGCCAGCAGGCGTGGGTCAGCTCCACGCCCTTGGGCGCGCCGGTGGTGCCCGAGGTGTAGATGAGCGTGGCCAGCGAGTCCCGCTCCACCGCCGCGCAGGTCTCCTCGAACTCGCCGGGGTGGGCCTGGTCGCGGGCCCGGCCCAGGTCCTCGAGCGCGCTGAAGGGGATGACGAAGCCGTCGGACGACGGGGCGCCCTCGAAGACCACAATCCGGCGGAGCGCGGGGAGCTGCTCCCGGCGGCCCAGCAGCTTGGCCGCCTGCTCCTCGTTCTCGGCGAAGCAGACCACGGCGGAGGAGTCGCCGAGGATGTAGGCGCACTCGTCGGCGGTGGAGGACGGGTAGATGGTGGAGGTGGCGCCGCCGGCGCAGAGGACGCCGAAGTCGGCCAGCACCCACTCGATCCGGGTCCCGGCCAGGATGGCGGCCACGTCCTCGTGGGCCAGGCCGATGGCGCGCAGGCCGCAGGCGACGGCGCGCACCCGCGCCTCGGTGTCCGCCCAGGTGAGCTTCCGCCAGCCCGAGCCCTCGGGGTAGGTGAAGGCGAGGGCGTCGGGGGTGCGGCCGACCCGGTCGAGGAACAGCTCCCCCACGGAGCGAGGCTGGGACGGTGCCATGGAGGCCGAATCTACCGGAACCCCGGGGGAGCGGAAGCCCCGCAAGACGACGCCCCATTCGTTGTCCGTGATCACGGACACTTGTCCGTGCGGGTCGCCAGGTGCGCGGTTATGCACATCCAGCTTGACGTGGGAACGTCCGGTCTATAGGATGTACGTCCACTTTAACGGATTTCGAGAAAGGACCACCCGTGGCCCTCCCCCCCCATCGCCAGCCCCGCTTCGAGACCCTGCAGGTGCACGCCGGCCAGGAGCCCGCCCCCGGCACCAACTCGCGCGCGGTGCCCATCCACCAGACCACCTCCTACACGTTCGACTCGGCGGAGCACGGGGCCAACCTGTTCGCCCTCAAGGCGTTCGGGAACATCTACACCCGCCTCATGAACCCGACCACCGACGTCTTCGAGAAGCGGGTGGCGGCGCTCGAGGGGGGCGTGGCGGCGCTGGCCACCGCCTCCGGCCACGCGGCCCAGTTCCTCGCCATCACCAACATCGCCCAGGCCGGCGACAACATCGTCTCGTCGAGCCGGCTCTACGGCGGCACCTTCAACCAGTTCAAGGTGACGCTGCCGCGGCTCGGCATCGGCGTGAAGCTGGTCGACTCGGTGGAGGCGGCGGACCTGGCCCGGGCCATCGACGCCAGGACCAAGGCCCTCTACGTGGAGACCATCGGCAACCCGGGCTACGACATCCCCGACCTGCCGGCGCTGGCGACGCTGGCCCACGCCAACGGCATCCCGCTCATCGTCGACAACACCTTCGCCGCCGGCGGCTACCTGTGCCGCCCCATCGAGCACGGCGCCGACGTGGTGGTCGAGTCGGCCACCAAGTGGATCGGCGGCCACGGCACCTCCATCGGCGGCGTCATCGTGGACTCCGGCAGGTTCGACTGGGCCGCCTCGGGCAAGTTCCCCTTCTTCACCGAGCCCTCGCCCGGCTACCACGGCCTGGTCTTCAACGACGTCTTCGGGCCCAAGGGGCCGTTCGGCAACATCCAGTTCATCATCCGCGCCCGGGTCGAGGGGCTGCGCGACCAGGGCCAGTGCATCTCGCCGTTCAACTCCTTCCTCTTCCTGCAGGGGCTGGAGACGCTCTCGCTGCGGGTGCAGCGCCACGTCGACAACACGCTGGCGCTGGCCACCTGGCTGGAGAAGCACCCGGCCGTCTCCTGGGTCTCCTACCCCGGCCTGCCCAGCCACCCGCACCACGAGCGGGCCAGGAAGATCCTCAGGAACGGCTTCGGCGCCGTCCTCTCCTTCGGCATCAAGGGCGGGCTCCGGGCCGGCACCACCTTCATCGAGTCGGTGAAGCTGGCCAGCCACCTCGCCAACGTGGGCGACGCCAAGACGCTGGTGATCCACCCGGCCTCGACCACCCACTCGCAGCTCTCCGAGGCCGAGCAGAAGACCGCCGGCGTCACCCCGGACGGCATCCGCGTGGCGGTCGGCATCGAGCACATCGAGGACATCAAGCAGGACTTCGAGGAGGCCTTCGCGGCGGTGAAGAAGTAGGGGCCCGCCTCAGCCGCCGGCGCGCCAGCCCGCCGGGACCTCCACGGCGATCACCTCGGCGCGCGCGCACTCGCGCCCGCCGGAGCGGAGCGTGCAGTCCACCACCCGCTTGCGCCCCTTCACCTCGCGCACCCGGGCCCGCAGCTCCATGGGCTGGCCGATGGGGGTGGGGGCGAGGTAGTCGATCCTGAGCGAGGCGGTCACCGCCCAGCGCAGCGGCTCGCTTCCCAGCTCGGCCCCGGCGGCGCGGTAGGCGTCGGCGAGGGCGGTGCAGACGGCGTGGCAGTCGATGACGGCGGCGATGATGCCGCCGTTCACCACGTCGGTCGGGCCGGCCATGTGCTCCGGCCAGGGCTGGAACCGGCAGACGGTCTCCTCCCCCTCGACGTAGCTCTTCACCTGCAGGCCGCGGGGGTTGAGGGTGCCGCAGCCCCAGCAGTGGTTGTGCGGGATGCTGTCCTGGATCGCCTTGCCCACGCGCCACCTCCGGGAGGAGGGGCGATGGAAGCACGCCGGGCTCACCCCCGCAACGCCATGGCCCCGCCGCACGGGAGGACACCGGATTCGCCCTCGCCCGCCAGGCCTCTCCGCACGGCACCAACCTGCCGCTCGGAGCCTGACGGAGGGCGAAAGGCGCTGCGAGGAGAAGCGTGGGGGCAGGGGCCCCGAAGGTGCGGCGGGCCCGCGTGGCTGCAGCCCGCCTCGGTCGTGGTCCGCCTGACGCCGCTCCGGACATCCGAGGTGGAACCGGGGAGGGGGGAGAGAGACGATCTCCTGGTGGCCGCCATCCGAGAGCGAGGTTCGTGCGCACGAACTCGATTTGACCCACCCCGGCTGTGGTCCCCCCAAACGCAACTTCTGACGTCAGAAACGAGGCCGGGTACGTGTCCGGCGGCGCTTCACGGCTCCACCGTGCTGCTCCCTCTCGCCGCCCGCTTCCCCTACCCCGGCAGCGACGCCAGGGTGGCCGCCAGGTCGCCGATCAGGTCCTCCGGCGCCTCGATGCCGACGGAGAGCCGGATGACGCTGTCGGTGATGCCGGCGCGGGCGCGCGCCGCGGGGGTCATGGAGGCGTGGGTCATCGAGGCCGGGTGGGCCACCAGGCTCTCCACGCCGCCCAGGCTCTCGGCCAGCGTGAACCAGCGCAGCGTCCGCAGCACGTGGTTGACCCGCTCCGGCGTCCCGTTCCTCAGCTCGAAGCTGAGCATCCCGCCGAAGCCGCTCTGCTGCCGCCTCGCCAGGTCGTGCTGCGGATGGCTGGGCAGGCCGGGGTAGTAGACCTTGGCGATGGCCGGGTGGGCCACCAGGTACTCGGCCACCTTCTGCGCCCCCACCTCGTGGGCCCGCATGCGCAGCAGCAGCGTCTTCAGGCCGCGCAGCACCAGGAAGCAGTCGTGCGGGCTCTGCGAGGTGCCCAGCAGGTTGTTCATCGACTGGATCCGCTGCAGCAGCGCGGTCCGGCCCGGCGCCGCCACCACCGCGCCCCCCACCACGTCGGAGTGGCCGTTCAGGTACTTGGTGGTGGAGTGGACCACGAGATCCGCGCCGTGCTCGAAGGGGCGCTGCAGCACCGGGGAGAGGAAGGTGTTGTCGACCACGGTGAGCGCCCCGCGGGCCCTGGCCAGCGCCGCCACCGCCCCGATGTCGGTGAGCCGCAGCAGCGGGTTGGAGGGGGTCTCGATCCAGACCAGCGCCGTCTCCTGCTCCAGCGCCTTCCTCACCGCCGCCAGGTCGCCGAGATCGAGGTAGGTCACCCTCAGGCCGGCCGCCACCTTGAGGTGCTCCAGCGTGCGGAAGGTGCCGCCGTAGCAGTCGACGGTGGAGAGGACGTGGCTCCCGGCCGGGAGCAGGTTGAGGACCATGGTCACCGCGGCCATGCCGGTGGTGGTGCAGGTGGCCCCGATCCCACCCTCCAGCTGCGCGATGGCCTCCTCCAGCGCCGCGCGGGTCGGGTTGCCGCTCCTCGTGTAGTCGTAGCCGGCGTTGGTGCAGACGTCGCGGAAGGCGAAGGTGGAGGAGAGGTAGACGGGCGGCATCACCGCGCCGTAGGCCGGGTCCGGCTGCACGCCGGCGTGGACGCAGCGGGTGGCCAGCCCGGCCGTGGGCACCAGCGCGGCCCGCCTGGCCCAGCCGACCCGGCTGGGCGAGCCGGCCGGCAGGATGGTGAAGTGGTAGGCGGGGTTGCCGGGGACGTTGGCGTCGAGGTGGGTCTCTTCGGGCATGGGGGCCTTCGGCGTGGGAGGGGCGCCGCCGGGCCCGGCAGGGCGTCAGCGGATATTCCGCTTTAACGGAGCCTTCGGCGCCGCGCAACGCCGGCCCCGACAAGGGCTCAACCATGCACTTTCACGCTGAAATCGTGGCAGCCACCGCCCGGCATGGCCACCTTCCGCTTGCGCGCTCCCCTGTCGTCCGTTATAGCGGACACACCAGGCCATCCGCCGGCGCCGGCCGCGCCACCCACCCGAGCGAACGAGGCTCACATGGCACGCATCTTCGAGGACAACAGCCGCAGCATCGGCGGCACCCCGCTGGTCCGGCTCAACCGGGTCACCCAGGGGCTCCACGCCACCGTGGTGGCCAAGATCGAGGGGCGCAACCCGGCCTACTCGGTGAAGTGCCGGATCGGCGCGGCCATGATCTGGGCCGCCGAGCGCGACGGGCTGCTCACCCCCGGCTCCCGCGACCGCGCCATCGTCGAGCCGACCAGCGGCAACACCGGCATCGCCCTGGCCTTCGTGGCCGCGGCGCGCGGCTACCCCATCACCCTGACCATGCCGGAGACCATGTCGCTGGAGCGGCGGCGCATGCTCAAGGCCTACGGCGCCGAGCTGGTGCTCACCGAGGGGGCCAAGGGCATGAACGGCGCCATCGCCAAGGCCGAGGAGATCGTGGCCAGCGATCCGAAGCGCTGGTTCCTCCCCCAGCAGTTCAAGAACCCCGCCAACCCCGACATCCACTTCCGCACCACCGGCCCGGAGATCTGGGACGACACCGACGGGAAGGTCGACATCCTCGTCTCCGGCGTCGGCACCGGCGGGACCATCACCGGCGTCTCGCGCTACCTGAAGCAGGAGAGGAAGCGCGCCGTCCGCTCGGTGGCCGTGGAGCCCATCCACTCGCCGGTCCTCACCGCCATCCGCGCCGGCGAGCCGCCCAGGCCGGGGCCGCACAAGATCCAGGGGCTCGGCGCCGGCTTCAAGCCCGACGTGCTCGACCTCTCGCTGGTGGACGAGGTGGTCACCGTCTCCAACGACGAGTCGGTGGAGATGGCGAGGCGCCTCCACAAGGAGGAGGGGATCACCTGCGGCATCTCCTGCGGCGCCGCCGTGGCCGCCGCGCTCAAGGTGGCGGCCCAGCCCGAGTCGAAGGGAAAGCTCATCGTCACCATCCTCCCCGACGCCGGCGAGCGCTACCTCTCCAGCATCCTCTTCGAGGGGATCACCGCCTAGCCGCGGCCCACGCCATGCCCATCGCGCATCCTGACCGAGCCCTCCAGGTCATCGACTCCCGCGCCCCCCGCTTCAACCAGGCCGCCGTCGGCCTGGTGTCGCTGGCGGGCGTCCTCACCGGCTGGTGGCCGCTCTTCGGGCTGGTGGCGCTCCAGCTCCTGCTCACCCTGCGGCTGGGGCGGCGCTGGTGCCTGGCCTGCGCCTTCTACTTCGCGGTGGTGCAGCCCCGCCTCGGCGAGGGGCCGCTCGAGGACAGCCGGCCGGTCCGCTTCGCCAACCAGGTGGGGGCCACCTTCCTCTCCGCCGCCACCCTGGCCGGCCTGCTCGGCTGGCAGGCCGTGGCGCTGGCGCTGGGCGGGGCGGTCTCGGCGCTGGCCCTGCTGGCCGCCACCACCGGGATCTGCGTCGGCTGCCTGATGTTCAGGGGGATCTCGCGGTGGCGGGGCCGGCCGCTCACCGGCGCGGTGGAGCGGCTGGCCGCCTCCGTCTGCGCCGACTGCCAGGCGCTGCCGGTGCGCGGCATCGCCGCGCGCAGCGCGGACCCGGCCGGGCCGGTAGACTACGGCCATGCCCGGCCCGGATGACCTCCCCTCGCTGACCGACGAGGAGCTGCTCCGCTACGGCCGCCACCTCGTCCTCCCCGAGGTCGGCGTCGAGGGGCAGCGGCGGCTCAAGCAGGCCCGCGTCCTGCTGGTGGGCGCCGGCGGCCTCGGCTCGCCGGTCGCGCTCTACCTGGCCGCCGCGGGCGTCGGCCACCTCGGCCTCTGCGACTTCGACGCCGTGGACGCCAGCAACCTGCAGCGGCAGGTGCTCCACGGCACCCGCGACGTGGGACGGCCCAAGGTCGAGTCGGGGCGCGACCGGCTCGCCGACCTCAACCCCAACGTCCACGTCGAGCTCCACCCGCTCCGGCTCGATCGCGGCAACGCCCTCGAGCTGGTCCGCGCCCACGACCTGGTGGTCGACGGCACCGACAACTTCGCCACCCGCTACCTGGTCAACGACGCCTGCGTGCTGGCCGGCCGGCCCAACGTCTACGCCTCGATCTTCCGCTTCGAGGGGCAGGCCTCGGTCTTCGCCACCGCCGACGGCCCCTGCTACCGCTGCCTCCACCCCGAGCCGCCGCCGCCCGGGCTGGTCCCGTCCTGCGCCGAGGGGGGCGTCCTCGGCGTGCTGCCCGGCCTGCTCGGGCTCATCCAGGCCACCGAGGCGGTGAAGCTGATCCTCGGGATCGGCGAGCCGCTGGTGGGCCGGCTGCTGCTGGTCGACGCCCTCACCATGCGCTTCCAGGCGCTCCGGCTGAGGCGCGATCCCGCCTGCCCGGCCTGCGGGACGCGGACGCTGCGCGAGCTGCCCGACCACGAGGCCTCCTGCGCCGGCCCGGCCGCACCCGCCCCGGGCGACGTGGCCGAGCTCACGCCGCGCGAGCTGGCGGCGCGGCTGTCGGCAGGCCCGCCGGTCGAGCTGGTGGACGTGCGGGAGCGCCACGAGTGGGCCGTCACCCGGCTTCCCGGCGCCCGGCTGGCGCCGCTCTCCGAGCTGGAGGCCCACCTCGCCGCCCTGCCGCGCGACCGGGACCTGGTGCTCTACTGCCGGGTGGGCCAGCGCAGCGCCACGGCCGGGCGCCTCCTCCAGGCCGCGGGCTTCACCCGGGTCTGGCACCTCGCCGGCGGGCTGCTCCGCTGGACGGCCGAGCTGGGCCCGCCTCCCGGCCCGTGACGCGGCGGTGGCGCCCGGTGATCGGGCGTGACAGGCTCCTCTCCATGCCACGCCTCCTCCGAGTGCTGCTGCCCGCCGCGCTGGCCGGCAGCGCCGCCTGCTCCGCGTTCCGGCTGCCTCCCCAGGAGGATCCGGACCGCACGCGCCACGCCTACGAGATCGTCGGCGAGGCCCGGATGACCGACACCAGCGCCGTGGTGGCCGGCGCCGCGCTCACGGTGGAGGGGGCCAGGGACGTGGCCGGCAGCCGGAGCACCGACGCCACCGGGCGCTTCTGGCTGCAGGTCTCGAACATCGGCGGGCAACCACCCGACCGGGCCGGCCTGGACAAGGGCCCGGCCGGGCTGGTCATGATCTCGGCCAGGAAGGGCACGCTCTGCTCCCCGCAGACCAAGGTGCTCCTGCCGGCGGCGGGGCCGGTGCTGCTGGGCATGGGCCCCTGTCCCTAGCGGGCGTCCCAGCCCGCCAGGATGGCCAGCGAGGCCGAGGCCCCGAATCCGGCTGGCCCCGGCCTCGATCATGGCGAGCGCCTGCCCGGTGCTCCGGATCCCGCCGGAGGCCTTCACCCCGAGCGCCTCGCCGACCACCGCGCGCAGCAGCGCCACGGCCTCCACCGTGGCGCCCCCGCCGCCGAAGCCGGTCGAGGTCTTCACCCAGGCGGCCCCCGCGGCCCGCGCCACGGCGGCGCCGGCCACGACCTGGTCGCGGCCGAGCGAGCCGGTCTCGAGGATGACCTTGACCGGCGCGGCGGACGCCGCCACCACCTCGCGCAGGTCGGCGAAGACCGCCTCCCAGCGCCCGGCCCGCACCGCCGGCAGCGGAGCCACCAGGTCCAGCTCCTGGGCGCCGGCGGCCACCAGGGCACGCGCCTCGGCCGCCCGCGCCGCGGTCGAGGCCTCGCCGAGCGGAAAGTCCACCACCGCGGCCACCTTCACCGCCGAGCCGGCCAGCCGGCGCCGCACCTCGGCGACGAAGGCGCCGCGGACGCAGACCGCGGCGAAGCCGTGCTCCCGCGCCTCGTCGCAGGCCTGCGCCACCTGCGCCGCGGTGGCCGCCTCGGCCAGCACGGTGTGGTCGATGCAGGCGGCCAGCTCGCGCCGCGAGCGCGGCCCCCGGGCGGCGGGGGTCACGTGGCCCCCGTCCAGCCGGCCCGCGGGTCGGGCGCCGGGGCCGGCGTCGCAGGCGGCTCCTCCCCGCCGTCGATCCAGGGATCGCGCCCGGTGGCCGCGTCCAGGCGCCCCAGCAGGCCGCGGTCGAGCAGGTGGGTGGGGACCACGTGGCCGAGGGCGTGGAGCAGGTTGGCCTTCACCGACGGATGCTCGGCCGACAGCCCGGCCAGCAGGGCCTTGACGCGGGCGCGGCGCAGCTGGGGCTGGCTGCCGCACACGTCGCAGGGGACGATGGGGAAGGCCATGGCCGCGGCGAAGGCCGCGATCTCCTCCTCGGCGGCGTAGCAGAGCGGGCGGATCACGGTGTTGCGGCCGTCGTCGGAGCGCAGCAGCGCCGGCATGGCCTTCAGCGACCCGGCGTACAGGGCGTTGAGCAGCAGCGTCTCCACGAAGTCGTCCCGGTGGTGGCCGAGCGCGATGCGGGTGCAGCCCATCTCGGCGGCCACGTTGTAGAGCACCCCGCGGCGCAGCCGGGAGCAGACCGAGCAGGCGGTCTTGCCCTCCGGCACCAGCCGCTGCACCTCGCTCCAGAGGTCGCGCTTCACCATCCGGTAGGGGACCCCGACCGCCTTGAAGTGGTCCTCGATGCGCTGGGCCGGGTAGCCGGGCTGGCCCTGGTCGAGGTTGACCGCCACCAGCGAGAAGTCGATGGGGGCCCGCTCCTGCAGCCGCAGCAGCACGTGCAGCAGCGTGTAGCTGTCCTTGCCGCCCGAGCAGGCCACCAGGATCCGGTCCCCCTCGCCGATGAGCGAGAAGTCGATGATGGCCCGCGCCGTGTCCCGGATGATCCTCCGCTCCAGCCGTCCCACGTCCGCCATCGACCGCTCCCGTCCGGACGCCCCGTCTCGGCGCTCGCTTTTCCTTTGACGCGCCCCACACCGCCACGCTAAAGGCGCCATGCTCCGCACACCGCGAGGGGAATCATGCCTGCGAAGGACCTCGGCTCCAAGCACAGCTGCTTCAAGTGCAGCACCAAGTTCTACGACCTCAAGAAGCCGGTGCCGGTCTGCCCCAAGTGCGGGGCGGACCAGCGCGAGAGCCCGGCGCTCAAGGCCCCCTCGGAGAAGCGCTCGCGCGCCGCCAAGCCGGTCGAGCCGGTCGCGCCCGAGGTCGAGGAGCTGGAGCTCGACGAGGAGCTGGACGAGGACGAGGACGAGGACGACGAGGACGAGACCGCTCAGGGGTAGCTGAACGTCAGCGCCGCGGCCCCCGCGGCCGGCACCTCGATCACCGCCCGCCGCTCGCCGTACCGCTCGTGCCAGGCCACCGCCTGCCACGAGCCCGCCGGCACGTCCTTCAGCTCGAAGCGGCCGCCCCGCCCGGTCACCGCGACATGGGGGGTCTCGGTCACCAGGATCGAGGCGCTCATCCAGGCGTGCACGTCGCAGGCGATCCGGATGACCCCGGGGCGCGCCAGCTTGCGCGGCGCGGTCCCGCCCGGCGTGGGCATGGGCACGTTGAAGGCGGTCGCGGCGCCGGCGTAGCCGTGGACGTTGTGCAGCACCGGGTCGCCGTTGTGCAGCTCCAGGGTCGAGCCCGGAGCCGCGGCCTGGACGCGGGGCCGGTAGCGGCAGCGCTGCTGGTCGAGGACCAGCGTCCGTGGCGCGGCCCGGACCCCCGGGACCTCGATCCGGACCACCACGTTCTCCAGGCCACCGTCGGCGACCAGCACCGACTCCTCGGCCACCGACGGCCCGCAGACCGTCCGGTCCCGGTCGGTCTCCACCGTCGCGGCCGGGGGCGGGGCCCCGGTCCAGCGGACCTGGCCGCGGACGTCGCCGGCCCGGGCCGGCGACGCGAAGAGGAGCAGGCAGATGGCGATGGCGGTGACGCGGGCGGTCATGGGTCCTCCTCGGGGGGGGCTGCGGGTCGGGACGGACCCGTCCGGAGCCCGTAACCTTCGTTGACCCCCTGCCGGTCCCTTCCTATATCCCCGGCCGACCATGCGCGAGTACCGCTTTGCCGTCGCCACCGCCCTCGCCACCTTCCTCCTCCTCGTCATCGGGGGCCTGGTCCACCCCACCGGCTCGTCGCTGGCCTGCCCCGACTGGCCGCTCTGCAACGGCATGGTCTTCCCGCCCATGCGCGGCGGGATCCTCTACGAGCACGGCCACCGGCTCGCCGCGCTGGCGGTGACCGTCCTCACGGTGGCGCTGGCGGTCGTCGTCTTCCGCGCCCGGCGCGAGCGCGCCCTGCGCCGGCTGGCGCTGCTGGCCGTGGCGCTGGTGGGCGTCCAGGCCTCGCTGGGCGCCCTCACCGTGCTCTACAAGCTGCCGCTCGTCGTCTCGGCCAGCCACCTCGCCACCTCGATGGCCTTCTTCTCGCTGGTCATCTACCTGGCCCACCGGCTGCGCCCCGACGGGGCATGGGCGCCGCCCGTCGGACGCGGCCTGGCGGGGCTGGCCGCGGCCGCCATCTACCTCCAGATCGTGCTGGGGGCGCTGGTGCGCCACACCGGCTCGTCGCTGGCCTGCGGCACCGACCTCGTCCTCTGCGACGGGGCGGCCTGGCCGGCCTGGGGGCCGGCCCAGGTCCACATGCTGCACCGGCTCCTCGGGTACGTGGTGGCGGGGCTGGTGGTGGCCTCGGCGCTGCGGACCTGGCGCCTCGCCGCCGACGGCCCAGCCGGTGCGCCGCCGGCTGGCGCTGCTGGCCCCGGCGCTGGTGGCCGCGCAGGTGACGCTGGGGCTGCTGACGGTGGCCAGCTACGTCTCGCTGCCCGTCGTGGCGCTCCACCTCGCCGTCGGCGCGGCGCTGCTGGCCGCCCAGCTCACCCTCTTCCTCCTCCTCGGCCCGCGCGGCGCCAGCCTGGCGCGCGCCCCCGTCCAGCCGTCCACCGCCCTGGCCTCGGAGGCCACGCCATGAACGCCCTCTCGCCGGCCGCCGTGCCGGGGCCCGCCCGCCTCGCCACCTCCCCCCTCGCGCTGGGGCGCGAGCTCTTCCTGCTGGCCAAGCCGCGCCTGGCGTCGCTGGTGCTGCTCACCACCGCCGGTGGCATGTGGCTGGCGCCGGGGACCATCCAGCCGGCCCGGGCGCTGCTCACCGTGCTCTGCACCGCGGCGGTGGTGGGGGCCGCCAACGCGCTCAACAGCTACATCGAGCGGGAGAGCGACGGGCTGATGCACCGGACCCGGGCCCGGCCGCTCCCGTCCGGCCGGCTCGACCCGATGCTGGCGCTCGCCTTCGGCCTGGCGGTCCCGGTCTTCGCGCTGCCGGTGCTGGCGATGGTGGCCGGCCCCCTCACCGCGGCGCTGGCCCTGGTCGCCCTGGTCTCCTACGTCGCCATCTACACCCCGATGAAGCGGCGCAGCTCGCTGGCCCTCTTCGTCGGCGCCGTGCCGGGCGCCATCCCCCCGCTCATGGGCTGGACCGCCGTCACCGGCCGCGCCGACCTGGGCGGCGTGGCGGTCTTCCTGCTGCTGGCGGCGTGGCAGCTGCCGCACTTCATCGCCATCTCGCTCTACCTGAAGGAGGACTACGCGCGCGGCGGCATGAAGGTCTTCGCGCTGGTCCACGGCGACCGGGTGGCGCGCGCCTGGATCGCCGGCACCAGCCTGCTGCTGCTGCCGGCCTCGCTCCTCCCCGTGGCGCTCGGCCTGGCCACCTGGGCCTACGGCGCCATCGCCCTGGCGGCCTCGCTCGCCTTCACCGGCTATGCCGTCTCCGGGCTGCGGCTCACCGGCGAGTCGAACCGCTGGGCGCGGCGCATCTTCCTGGCCACGCTGCTCTACCTCACCGTGCTGATGGTGGCCCTCTCCTTCGGGGCCAGTCGTTGAGCCTGGGCGAGGCGCTGGCGCCGCTCAACGCCCTGCTCAACGCGGCGGCCGGCACCCTGCTGGTGCTGGGGTGGCGCGCCATCCGCCGCGGCGATCGCGAGCGCCACCGCCGCCTCATGGTGGGGGCGGTCTCGGTGTCGGCCGTCTTCCTGGCGAGCTACCTCACCCGCGTGGCCCTGACCGGCACGCACCGCTTCCCGGGCGAGGGCTGGCTGCGCGCTCTCTACCTCGCCATCCTGGCCAGCCACACGCTGCTGGCGGCGGCCGCGGCCCCCATGGCGCTGCGCTCGCTCTTCCTCGGGCTCTCCGGGCGCTTCGAGGCCCACCGGCGCATCGCGCGCATCACCTTCCCGGTCTGGCTCTACGTGTCGGTGACCGGGGTGGTGGTCTACCTGCTGCTCTACCAGGTGGCCCCGAGGATCTAGCGGAGGCGCTCGCGGTCCTCCAGCCGGTCCACCAGGCGGGCCACCACCGGGTAGAGGATGGCGGCGGTGGCCAGCACGATCCCGATCCCCAGCGCCACGGAGCCGGCCAGCCGGCGCCAGGCCTCGGCCCGGGCCGGCTCGGAGATCTGGTACCAGGCCGCGACCCGACCCACCACCCGCCCCGCGGCGTCGTGCAGCGGCACCTCGACCGGGATGAGCCGCTCCGTGCCGGGGGCGGCGGAGCCGGGCGTGGTGGCACGCGCCACCTCGGCCCCGGCGGCGTCGAGGACGGCCACCGAGACCAGGCGGCCGCTGGCCACGACGGCCGGGTCACCCTGGAGCGGGTCGAGGAGCCGCTGGACCGCGCCGTGGTCGGCCAGCCCGGCGTCGAGCTGCCGGGCCAGGATGAGCTGCAGGGTCAGGGCCGCCTGGGCGGCGCGCTCGGCCGCCAGCTGCGCCGACCTCCCGCGCTCGCTGGCGCCGACCACGGCGGCGGTGACCGTCGCGACCGCCAGGGTCGCGACCGCCACGCGTCGCAGCAGCATGCGATGGATGGAATGGTCGCCCGCCATCGAGGTCCCTCCCCTCCCGCCCCGCTCGCTCCCGCGGCGCCGCCGCGCCACCCGCTCAGTTCCGGCGCGCCGGACCGCGGTGCTGCGCCCCGCCGAGGAGCGGCCGCCAGGCGTCCGGGTTGCCGGCCTCGGCGGCGTCGAGCGTGAGCAGGCCGCGGGAGAGGAGCGCGAAGAGCGCCCGCTGGGCGCGCGACCAGTCCGGGCCGAGCCGCTCGCGCAGGTCGGCCACGGTGGCCCCCGAGCAGGCCAGGCGGACCACCGCCGCCTCCTCGTCGCCGAGCGGCGTCGGCTGCAGCGGGACGGGCGCCACGAAGACGCGGGCCTGCAGCTCGACGCGGTCGGGGACCCGGTCCTGGAAGAGCAGCTCCGGGCTCTGCTCGGCCAGGCCGTCGAACCAGCGCTGCGCCGCCGGCCGATCCTCCACGGCGAAGGCCATGCCGTGCTGGTAGGCCGGCTCGCTCCCGGCCCAGACCACCAGGGCCTCGACCCACAGCGGTGGCGCCTGCCGCGGTCCATCCACGAAGAGGCGCAGCGGGGTGCGCGGCTCGAGCCGCCGTCCCATCACCATCCGGCACCCGTGCGAGCCGATGTCCTCGGTGTGGGCGTCCAGCAGCATCCCGCCGGCCGCGACCTGGGCCGAGCAGCGCAGCCGGAAGCGGAGGGTCTTGCGGTGATTCGAGATGAAGGCGGTCACGGCGCGCCTCGGACGGTGGAGCCTCCAGGACCTCGATCACCGGGCCTGCCGCCCCGGTGACCCCATCAGCTTACATCAATCCACATCGGCTCGAGGGTGGCCGGGCCGCGCCGCCCCTCCCCGGCCGGCTGGCCGGCGACGCCGGGCCCGCCTCGCGCTACCATGCCGCTCCATGCGCGCCCTCCGCCTCGTCCTCCCCGCCCTGCTGCTGGCCGCCTGCGGCGGCCCGGTCCGCGTCGAACTCGAGCCCGCCTCGCTCGCCTTCTCCGGTCGCGGCCAGTCCGGGGCGCTCCACGCCACCCCACGCGCCAAGGGGGGCAAGCCGCTCCCGGACGCCCGCTGCACCTGGACCAGCTCCGACGCCGCGGTGGCCACCGTCTCCGCCCGCGGCAACGACGCCAGCGTCGCCTCGGTCGGACCGGGGGCCGCCACCATCCGCTGCACCATCGGCGAGGTGGTGGCCTCGGCGCCGGTCTCGGTGCGGGTGGTGGCCCGGGTGGTGCTCGGCCAGGAGGCGGCCGCGCTCGAGCTGGCCGACGACCGCCGTCCACTCACCGTGAAGCTCCAGGCCTACGACGACCAGGGCGCCCCGGTGACCGGCCGGCTGGTGCTGACCCGCTGCGACGACGAGGAGGTCTGCCGCGGCGACACCCGCGGGCAGCTCTGGGCCACCGGCCCGGGCCGGGCCATCGCCACCGTGGAGGTCGAGGGGGTGCAGGTCACGCTCCCGGTGACCGTGAAGGACCTGCGGGTCGACACCCGGCCCAGGGCGGTGACCAGGGACTTCATGGAGGACCTCGACCGCGAGGTCCGGGCCCGCGAGGCCAGGGAGGCCGCCGCCGCGTCCCGGGCGGCCGGGAAGAAGTGAGCCCCCGCCGCCGCTCCGCCGCGGCGCGCCTCGGCGCCCTGCTCCTGGCCCTGGCCGGCTGCGACTACTACGAGGTCCCGCGCTTCCAGGCCGACCAGGTGCTCGGCGGGGTCACGGTGCCGGCCGCCACGCTGAACCGCGGCGCCACCGCCTTCATGCGCGCCTGCCGCCCCTGCCACGGCGCGCTCGGGGACGGCACCGGGCCGCAGGCGGTCGGCATGGCCCCGCCGCCGCGCGACCTGCGGCTGGGCATCGTCTCCTTCGCCTCGGTCCCGGCCGGCAGCCTGTGGCGGGACGAGGACGTGGTGCGCATCGTCCGCGGCGGCCTGGCCGGGACCGGCATGCGGGCCTGGAAGGACATCCCCGACGACGACCTCGCCGCCATCGTCCAGTTCATCAAGACCCTCGCGCCCCGCTTCCGCGACGAGCTGCCCGGCGAGCCCGTGGCCACCTCGCCCGATCCCTGGGTGGGGCGGGAGGCCGAGGGCGCGGCGCGCGGCCGCGTCGTCTACCACGGCCTCGGCCGCTGCCAGGCCTGCCACCCGGCCTACGCCACGCCCGCCGAGATCCAGGCCTTCGCCCGGGAGGCCGGGGTGGTGGCCGAGCCGCGATCGAACCCGGGACGGCCCGTCGAGGTCCGCAGCGACTTCGGCCGCCCGCTGCAGGCCACCGACTTCCGGGTGGGGCCCCTGCGCGCCGTCCGTCCCGGCCACCGCGCCGAGGACCTCTACCGCGCGATCGCCGCCGGGCTGGGGGGCACCGCCATGCCGACCTGGAAGGGGGCGCTGCCCGAGGCCGACCTCTGGGCGCTGGTCCACTACGTGGACGCGCTCTCGCCTGGTGGTGCCGCCGCGCCGGCGCGCTGAGGCGGGCGCCTAGCGGCGCGCCGCGGCCACGATGGCCCTGGCGGTGGGCACGTTGGGGTCGCGGGGGCAGACCTGCACCAGGCGCTCGAGCCGGAACCGCGCGGCCTCGCGAGCCTTGACGGACTCGTCGTCGCGCCCCCGCGCGGCCTCCCAGCCCATCTTGCCGGCGTTCCAGAGCGCCTCGCAGGAGGCCGGGTCCTTGTCGAGCGCCTTCACGTACAGCGAGAAGACCAGGTCCTCCCGGGCCCCGCGGGACCGCTCGATGTCGGCCATCTCGACGTAGGCCTGGGCGGCGCTCCCGGACCCGCCCAGCCCGTACTCGGTGATGGCGAGGTCGAGCTCGGCCAGCGCCGCGGGCACGTTCTTCAGCTGGCGGTGGAGCCTGGCCAGCGCCACCCGCGCGTCCGGGTAGGGCTTGCCGAGCTGGATGGCGCGCTCGTACTGGCCGCGGGCCCGGTCGGTGTCGCCCTGCGCGCGGTAGGCGTCCCCCAGCAGCAGCGCCAGGCGGGGGTGATCGCCGGCGCGCGCGGTGGCCTTCTGGAGGACCTCGATGGCCTTCCTGGCGCCGTCGGGCGTGGCCAGCAGGGCGCGGTTGAGGTCGACGTAGAAGGCGACCCGCCTCGGATCGCCGTTCACGGCGCGCTGGATGGAGGCCACCGCCGCGGCCGCCTCGCCATCGCGCAGCTGTCGCCGCCCGATCAGCCATGGCAGGTCGGGGCTCTGCGGGTCGAGCTCGAGCGCCTTCTTCTCGTCCGAGCTCCCCTCGGTGGCCTTGCCCTGCGCGTAGAGGACCGAGCCGCGCACCGCGTAGGCCAGGGCCTGCTGGCGCGGGCTGGCGTCACCGCCGCCCAGGACCGCCTGGACCTGCTGGGCCGCCTGCTCGAAGAGGCCGCGGTCCAGCAGCAGCATGGCCCGCCCCAGCAGCGACGGGACGTGATCCTTCTGGAGCCGCAGCGCCAGCTGGTAGGCGTTCTCCGCCTGCGCCTCGTAGCCCTCGCCGCGGCGCCGGTACTGCTCGGCCAGCTGCTGCGCGATGCGCACGTCGTTGGGGTTGAGCTTCTGGGCCCGGGCCAGCCACTCGCGCGCCCCGTCGAGGTCGCCCGAGGCCATCAGCAGGGTGCCCATGGTGCCGGAGAGCAGCGCGGTCTGGCGCGCCGGGTCCTCCAGCTCGGCCTTCAGCCCGGCCAGCCCGCCGGGGAGATCGCCGGTGGCCGCCTTCAGGTAGGCCTCGGCGGCGATCAGGTGGGAGTGGTTGCCGAGCTTGCGGCCCGCCTCCAGGTTGAGGATGGCCTCGTCCTTCACCGCGTCGCCCTCGGCGTGCTCCATGAAGCGCAGCGCGTCGACGTAGGAGAGGAAGGCGTGGCCGGCCAGCGAGCCCGGATCCTCCTTGAGGATGGCGTGGGCCTTCTCCGCGGCGGCCCGGTAGGCGCCGAAGGAGTCGCGCCCCACCAGCTCCTGGGTCTCCTTGAGCAGCGCGGCGATGGCCTCGACCTGCTGCTTGTGGGCGCGGGCGAAGAGCTGCCAGGCCACCAGGGAGACCACCAGCACCACCGCCAGCCCGGCGGTGGCCAGCACCGTGGTCCGGCTCGCCCCCTGGCGCGGCCTGGCCGGGCCGGGGCTGTTGAGCCCCCAGGACTGCGTGCCGTACTTCTCCGCCAGCTGCCGGGCGTAGGCGTCGCCGGCCCGCGGCACGGGCGGCGGCGTGGGGATGGGCTGCTCCGGCCGGGCCGCCCGGGGCGCCTGCGGCGCCGGGCTGGAGGCGGCCGGGGCCGGGCCGGGCCCGGCGATCCCGGCCGGGCGAGCACGGGCGGACCGGGGCTGGGGGGCGGGGGCCGGGGCGGCGGTGGTGGCGGTGGGGGGGCCAGCGCCATCCCGTGCTTCTCCAGGGAGGCCAGCACGTCGGGGTCGGACGGCGCAGCCTCGGCGGCCCGCCGCAGCGCCGCCTCGCCCTCGGCGCGCGCGCCGCCGCGGAAGTGGAGGGTGGCGGCCAGCAGGTTGCCCGCGGCGTAGCCGGGGTAGGTGGCGAGGACCAGCGCCAGCTCCTCCAGCGCCTTCTTGTCCTTGCCCTGGTCGGCGTAGACGCGCGCCAGCAGCACCTTGGGGGCCGGATCGTCGGGGTGGGTCTTCACGCCCTTCTTGCAGACCACCATCGCTTCCATGAAGCGGCCGGCGGCCAGGTAGGCCTCGGAGAGGGCGCGGTAGGCGTCGGAGGCGGGATCGGCGGCGAAGGCGTGCTCGAGGCTGGCGAGCTCCGCGGCCGTGAGCTGTCTCTTGGGGCCGGGCATGGGGCGACCGAGGATTAGCTTGGGGTCGGGCTCGAGTCAATCGACCCTTGACACCGTCGGGGCCGACCCGCTAAGTCACGCATCCCCTCGTGACCTCGGGGGGTTCTTTCGTGGGGCTGTAGCTCAGCTGGGAGAGCGCTAGAATCGCACTCTAGAGGTCGTCGGTTCGATCCCGATCAGCTCCACCACCTCGAGGAGGCCCGGACGCCCCGTGCGACCGGGCCTTCTCCCTTTCCCGGGCAGGGTGGCGCGATGGCGAGCAGCGGGTGGTGGAGGGTGGGGTCCCTGGCCGCCGGAGGAAATCCCGGGCCCGGGCGCGCCCGCCGCGCCATGCTGGAGTACGCTGCCCCCGGGGAGGGATCCATGCCACGGCAGCCGATGGAGCAGTTCGGGGAAGGGAGCGCGGTGGTCAGGGTCTACTTCGCGCTCGGCCTCGACGAGGCGCAGCGCGCCGAGGCCATCCTCGACCAGGCCGGCCTGACCTTCTCGGTGGAGGTGGAGGAGGTGGGTGGACCCACCATGTTCGGCTTCGGGCGGCCGCGCCGGGGCGCCGGGGTCTGGGTGCGCGAGGCCGACGTCGACGCCGCCTGCGCCGCCCTGGAGGGCGCCGCGATGGTGAGGGGGCTCGTCGACCGTGGCGAGCCGTAGCCCCGAGGCCATGATCCCCCCGTCGCCCACCCCCCCCGGCCCGGGAACCCCCGCCTGGCACGCCCTCTCCGGCGAGGAGGCGCTGGCGCGCGCCGGGAGCGGCCGTGACGGGCTCGACGGCGAGGAGGCGGCCCGGCGCCTCGCCGAGGACGGCCCCAACCGGCTGCCCCGCGCCCGCGGCGACGGCCCGTGGCGCATCCTCCTGCGCCAGGTCGACGGCCCGCTCATCCTGGTGCTGATCGGCTCGGCCGTGGTGGCGGCGCTGCTCGGCGAGCGGACCGACGCCGCCGTGGTCGGCGCCGTCGTGGTCATCAACACCATCATCGGCTTCTTCCAGGAGTACCGCGCCAACCAGGCCATCGAGTCCCTCTCCAGCCTGGTGCCGGAGAACGCCACGGTGCTCCGCGGCGGGGCGCGGCGGGTGGTGCCGGTGGCCGAGCTGGTGCGCGGCGACCTGGTGGTGCTGGCCTCGGGCGACAAGGTGCCCGCCGACCTGCGCCTGCTGTCGGTGAAGGGCCTGCGGATCGAGGAGGCCGCGCTCACCGGCGAGTCGGTGGCGGCCGAGAAGGGCGTGGCCGCGGTGGACCCGGCCGCGCCGCTGGGCGATCGCGCCGGCCTGGCCTTCGCCGGCACCCTGGTGGCCTCGGGCACCGCCACCGGCCTGGTGGTCGCCACCGCCGGCGCCACCGAGCTGGGGCGCATCTCCGGGCTGCTGCAGCAGGCCGGCTCGCTGGAGACCCCGCTGACGCGGTCGCTCGGCCAGGTGGCCAAGGCCCTCACCACGGGCATCCTCGCCGTCACGGCGATCATGATCGCCGTCGGGACCTGGCGCTCGGTGGGCCAGGGGGTGCCGCTGCTGGACGCCCTGCGCCAGATGCTGATCTTCGCCATCTCGCTGGCGGTGGGGGCCATCCCCGAGGGGCTGCCGGCCATCGTCACCATCGCCCTGGCGGTGGGCGTGCAGCGCATGGCGCGGCGGCGGGCCATCATCCGCAAGCTGCCCGCCGTGGAGACGCTGGGCTCCACCTCGGTCATCTGCTCCGACAAGACCGGCACGCTCACCCGCAACGAGATGACGGTGCAGGCCGTCTGGGCGGCCGGCGAGCTGCTGGAGGTGGAGGGGATCGGCTGGGGTGGCCGGGGCGGCTTCCGGCGCGGCGGCGTGCCCACCCCGCCGTCGGCCGCGGCGCTCCGGCTGCTCGAGGCGGCCGCGCTCTGCAGCGACGCCACGGTCGAGGCGGCGGGCGACGGGTGGGCGGTGACCGGCGACCCCACCGAGGCGGCGCTGGTGGTGGCGGCGCGCAAGGCGGGGCTGGAGGTGACGGCGCTCCGCGCCCGGCAGCCGCGGCTCGACGCCATCCCCTTCGAGTCGGAGCTCCAGTACATGGCCACGCTCCACCCACGGCCGGGGCAGGCGCCGCGGGTCCTGATGAAGGGGGCGCCCGAGGCGGTGCTGGCCCGCTGCGAGGCCTCCGCGCGGGGGCCGGCGCTGGTGCAGCTGGAGGCGCTCACGGCGTTCGGCATGCGGGTGCTGGCGGTGGCCGAGCGCTCCTGGCCGTGCGGCCGGGGAGGCGCTCGAGCCCGACAGGGTCGCCGCCGGCTTCGAGCTGCTCGGCCTGGTCGGCATGATCGACCCACCCCGCCCCGAGGCCGTCGCCGCGGTGGCCGCCTGCCACGACGCCGGGATCGACGTGAAGATGATCACCGGCGACCATCTCGGCACGGCGCGCGCCATCGGCCGCGAGCTGGGGCTCGGGGGCGCCGCCATCTCCGGCGCCGAGCTCGCCTCGCTGGACGACGCCGCGCTCCGGCCCGTGGCCAGGGCCACCAGCGTCTTCGCGCGCGTCTCGCCGGAGCAGAAGCTCCGGCTGGTCCGCGCCCTGCAGCAGGACGGCCTGGTGGTGGCCATGACCGGCGACGGGGTCAACGACGCGCCGGCGCTCAAGCAGGCCGACATCGGCGTGGCCATGGGGATCACCGGGACCTCGGTGTCGCGCGAGGCGGCCGACATGGTGCTGACCGACGACGACTTCGCCACCATCGTGGCGGCCGTGGAGGAGGGGCGGCGGGTCTACGACAACCTGGTCAAGTCGCTCGCCTTCGTGCTGCCCACCAACCTGGGGCTGGCGCTGATCTTCGTCTGCGCCGTCTTCGCCTTCCCCTTCGACGCCGCCACGCGGTCCCTGCTGCTCCCGGTGCGGCCGACCCAGCTCCTCTGGATCAACCTGGTGGCGGCGGTGACGCTGGCGCTGCCGCTGGCGTTCGAGGCCATGGAGCGGCAGGTGATGCGCCGGCCGCCGCGCGACCCGGGGGCGCCCCTGCTCTCCAGGCTGGTGCTGCGCCGCACCGCCATGGCGGCGCTGCTCATGACCGCGGGCGCGGTGGGGCTCTTCGTCTTCGAGTGGCGGCAGGGCCTGGCGCTCGGTGACCCGCCGGCGCTGGCGCTGGCCGAGGCCCAGACCATGGCGGTCACGGCGGTGATCTTCTTCCAGGTCTTCTACCTGCTGGAGAGCCGCTCGCTGACCGAGTGGGTGGTCCGCTCGAGCTGGCGCAGCAACCCGGCCCTGGTGCCCGGCATCGCCACGGTCCTGGCGCTGCAGGCGGCCTTCATCTGGTGGCCGCCGCTGCAGCGGGTCTTCGGCACCGCCGCGCTCGATGCCGCCGACGTGGGCGTGGCGGCGCTGGTGGCCTCGGTCATCTTCCCCGCCATGCTGGCGGAGAAGGCCCTGACGCGGCGGTCGGCGCGGCGCGCCTCGGCCTGAGGATCAGGCCGGGGTCACCGCCGGCGGCCGCGGCGCCGGCGTGGTGGCCCGCGGGGCCTCCCCCGGCGCCGATCCCTTCAGCACGTTGGTGGCCAGCGCGATCATCGACCCGACGTCGGAGAGGGTGGCCGGCAGGACCAGGGTGTTGCCGGCCTTGGCGAGGTGGCCGAACTGCTCGATGTACTTCTCGGCCACCCGGAGCTGCACCGCCTCCACGCCGCCCTCGGCCTTGATGGCCTCGGCCACCTTCCGCAGCCCCTCGGCGGTGGCGGCGGCGATGGCCTGGATGGCCGCCGCCTGGCCCTCGGCCTCGTTGATCTGCTTCTGCCGGACGGCCTCCGAGGCCTTGATCACCTGCTGCTTCTGCCCCTCGGCGTTGTTGATGGCGGCGTCGCGGACGCCCTCGGAGTTGAGGATCACGGCGCGCTTCTCCCGCTCGGCGCGCATCTGCTTCTCCATGGCGGCCAGCACGTCCTGCGGCGGCGTGATGTTCTTGATCTCGTAGCGCAGCACCTTCACGCCCCACGGGGCGGAGGCCTTGTCGAGCTCCTGGACCAGCTGGGAGTTGATGTAGCCGCGCTCCTCGAAGGTCCGGTCCAGCGTGATCTTGCCGATCTCGCTCCGCAGCAGCGTCTGGGCCAGCTGGGTGATGGCGTAGTAGTAGTCGGAGATGCCGTAGCTGGCCCGCTGCGGGTCGAGCACCTTCAGGTAGAGCAGGCCGTCGACCGCCACCTGGACGTTGTCGTTGGTGATGCAGATCTGCTCCGGGATGTCGAGCGCCTGCTCCTTCAAGGTGTGGCGGTAGCGGATGGCGTCGATGAAGGGCAGCAGGATGTGGAAGCCGGGCTCGAGGACGGCCTGGAACTTCCCCAGCCGCTCCACCACGTAGGCGTTCTGCTGGGGGACCACCACCGCGGTCTTGACGACCACGATGACGGCGAGGATGGCAATGGCGATCGCGACGTAAAACGCAGGCATCGGTCTTCTCCCTGGTTCAGGTGCGCGCCGTCACTCGGCGCGAATCCACAGCGTCAGCCCCTCGACCCGCTCCACCCGGCAGCGCTGGCCCACCACCAGCGGCACCCCGCCGGCGCTCCGCGCCGACCAGGGCACGCCGCGCAGCTCGACCCGCCCCTCCCCGTGCACGGGCACCTGGGCCACCACCACCGCTTGCTCGCCGACCAGCTCGGCCGCGGCCGGCGGGCCCCTCGACAGGGCCAGGGTCAGCCGGCGGCGCAGCCCCAGCAGCGACGCCACCGACAGGACGCTGAAGGCCACCCACTGCCCCGCCTCGGGCAGGCCCAGCGCCGCCAGCGGCGCCACCACGATGGCCCCGACGCCGAAGAACAGGGCGAAGAGCCCTCCCGGCGTCGCCATCTCGACCGCCAGCAGCGCCACACCCAACAGCACCCAGGCCCACCAGGTCATGCCGCGCCCCCCTCTGAAGGGCTCGATGCTAGCACCGGTGGCGCCGGGAAGCGCGGCGTCGGCGGGAGCCTCCGCCCGCCAGGCCTCAGCTGCGCAGCTCGGGCTCGGCCGGCCGGGCCCGTGCCTGCCCCGGGGCCAGCGGCGTGGCCTGGTGGAGGAACAGCCGCCAGGCACCGTCCTCGCGGACGAAGTGGTTGGTGGCCACCAGGCGCGCGCCGGGAACCAGCTCGTGGCAGGTCACGAAGGCGGTCCCGGTCTCGCCGACGGCATGGGCCTGGGCCAGCGTGCAGGTGACGGCGGGCGCAGCGGCCGACTCGAGGATGGCGCGGAAGCTCGCCAGCACCTCCTCGCGGCCGTCGAGCGAATCCCACCCCGGGTGGACGCAGGCCACCGGCACCCGCACCGCCCAGAGGGCCGCCATGGCCGGGAGATCCCGCGCCGCGAACGCCCGGTAGAACGCCTGGTTGGCCTCGAGGATCTCGATGTCACGGCTCATGGCCCTTCTCTATCGCCGCCCGGCCCCTCGTGCCGCCCGGACGAGCCGAGCGCCGGCCGCGGCGGCGACCGGCTGCTCGTCCGGAAGGCAGGGCCAGCCTCCCCGGCGGGCGGTCCCCGCCGCGCCCGGCCCGCCAGGCGCCGGGACCGGCGGGTCGCGCCGGCGGCGCGGCCGTTGCATTCGCCAGGGGTTCAACCGGGCGGCCCGGCCGGCCGGCAACCATCGAACGAGGTGAACCGTGAAGAAGGTCGAAGCCGTCATCAAGCCGTTCAAGCTGGACGAGGTGAAGAAGGCGCTCACGGAGCTCGGGGTCGCCGGCCTGACCGCCACCGAGGTGAAGGGGTTCGGGCGCCAGAAGGGCCACTCCGAGATGTACCGGGGGGCCGAGTACGTGGTCGACTTCCTGCCCAAGGTGAAGATCGAGGTGGCCGTGGCCGACGGGCTGGCGGCCAAGGTGGTCGACGCCATCGCCCGCTCGGCCAGGACCGGCAAGATCGGGGACGGGAAGATCTTCGTCCTCGACCTCGACGAGGTGGTCCGGGTCCGGACCGGCGAGCGCGGCGAGGAGGCGCTCTAGCCGAGCCGCACGCCAGGCCCCGGGCGGCGGCGCACCGCCCCCGGGGCCCTCCTGCCTCGAACCACCCCGCCCCGTTCAGGTGGGGGCGCGGACCCCGGCCGTGCCGCCGAGCCGCCACCGCAGCAGCGGCGGCGTCAGGACCGTGGTCAGCAGCACCATGGCCACCACCGCGGCGAACTCCCCCGCCGAGAGCAGCGGCTGGCCGTCGAGCTTCAGCGTCAACCCCATGCCGGCGAAGATCAGCCCCACCTCGCCGCGCGGGATCATCCCCAGCCCGACCGCGAGCCGGTCGGCGCCGCGGGTCACCACCGCCAGCCCGCAGGCCTGCTTGCCGACGATGGCCGCGGCGGTGAGCGCCAGCGCCAGCAGCACGGAGCCGCCGGCCAGCTCCTGGAGCTTCACCTGGGCGCCCATGTGGACGAAGAAGAGGGGCACCAGCACCGAGGAGAGCGGCATGAGCAGGTCCTCGAGCCGGTCCCCCTCGGGCAGCAGCTCGCCGAAGGGGACGCCCTCCAGCACCAGGCCGGCCGCGAAGGCCCCCACGATGGGGGCCAGCCCCACCACCTCGGCCGCCCAGGCCAGCGCGAAGCAGGTCACCAGCGCCGAGGTGAAGATCACCCCCTTGCCGTGGAGGCGGGAGGCCAGCCGGAAGAGGCGCGGCGCCAGGGCCCGCCCCGTCACCAGCGCGCCGACGATGAAGAGCACCGCCTTGGCGGTGACCAGCCCGGCGCTGGCCCAGGCCCCGCCACTGGAGGCGGCGGCGCCGCCACCGGCCAGCCCCGCCATCACCGCCAGCACGATCAGCCCCATGACGTCGTCGATGACGGCGGCGCCGAGGATGATCTGCCCCTCCGGCGTCGCCACCCGGCCGAGATCGGTGAGCACGCGGGCGGTGATGCCGACCGAGGTGGCGCAGAGCGTGGCGCCGAGGAAGAGCGCCGAGAACCAGTGGTGGTCGGGGAGCAGCCACCGCCCGACCAGGAAGCCCAGGGCCATCGGCACCACCACGCCGATGGTGGCCACCAGCAGCGCCGAGAGCCCCACCTTCATGAGGTCGGCCAGCCGGGTGGCCAGCCCGACCTCGAAGAGCAGCAGGATGACGCCCAGCCCGGCCAGGGCCTCCACCGTGGTGTCGGTGGCCACGTAGGCCAGCCCGCCGACGCCGAGCAGCGGCAGCGCGCCGATGGCCACCCCCGCCAGCAGCTCCCCCAGGACCGCGGGCTGGCCGAGGCGCTCGGCCAGGGCGCCGCCCAGCTTGGCGGCCACCAGGAGGGCGACGAGCGCGACGAGGAGGGAGGAGATCATGCGCGGGGTCCTCGGGACGGCGTGGGCCGAACGGGGTGCGGCGAGGCGACCCGGGACGGGCTCCCGGGTGCGCCTCGCCGCGTGGTCCGGCCCGGGCCGGGGTGGGCTACTTCAACGCCTGCGTGCCGCTCTCGGTGTTGTAGCCGTAGACGCCCATCTCGGGGACGTCCAGGCCGGCGACCTCCTCCTCGGCCGAGGGGCGCATCTTGACGACCTTGCCGAGCAGCCAGAACGAGATCCCGGCCAGGGCGCCGACGTAGACGATGTTGGCGAGCACCCCGATGACCTGGGCGTAGAGCTGGCCGGCGTTGCCGTAGAAGAGGCCGGCCACCGTCCCCTTCACCCCGTTGAGCCCGTCGCCGTACTTGCCGTTGGCGAAGAGGCCGACCGAGAGCACGCCGAAGGCGCCGTTGACGCCGTGGACCGCGATGGCGCCCACCGGGTCGTCGATCTTGAGCTTGCTGTCGATGAAGACCGCCGCCACCACCACCAGGACGCCGGCGATGGCGCCGATGAGGAGCGCCGCCCAGCTGTCGACGAAGGCGCAGGGGGCGGTGATGGCCACCAGGCCGGCCAGCATGCCGTTGGCGAGCCAGGACGGATCCGGCTTGCCGAACTTCCAGGTGGTGAAGAGGTAGGCCGCGAAGGCGCCGGAGGCGGAGGCCAGCATGGTGTTGACGGCCACGATGGCCAGCTGCCCGTCGGTGCCGGCCAGCGTCGAGCCGGCGTTGAAGCCGAACCAGCCGAAGGCCAGGATGAAGGTGCCGGTCATGACGTAGGCGACGTTGTGCGGCGGGATGGGGTTGATGCGGCCGTCCGAGGTGTACTTGCCGATGCGGGGCCCGAGGATCCTGGAGGTGACGATGGCGATCACCCCGCCGGTCATGTGCACCACCGAGCTGCCGGCGAAGTCGACGTGCCCGTGGCCGAGGCCGAAGTTGGCACCCAGGGTGGAGAGCCAGCCGCCGCCCCAGACCCAGTTGCCGTAGACCGGGTAGATGATGGTGGCGATGACGAAGGAGAAGAGCACGAAGTGCGTGATCTTCCAGCGCTCGGCCAGCGCGCCGGTCGGGATGGTGCAGGTGGTGTCCATGAACACCATCTGGAAGAAGAACATGGTGGCCACGGCCGGCGTGAACATCGACGGCGGGAGCATGAAGCCGCTGGTGCCGAAGAGGCCGAAGTCCTTGCCGAAGAGGTTGACGGTGAACTCGGCGCTGGCCTTGAGCATCTCCTCGCCGCCGAAGGTCGCCATCGGGCCCATGCCGCCCATCTGCAGGCCGAAGCCGACGAAGTAGAAGCCGAGGATGCCGATGGCGTAGACGAAGAAGTTCATGCCCATGGTGTGGGCCATGTTCTTGGCCCGCGTCAGGCCGGTCTCGACCAGCGCGAAGCCGGCCTGCATGAACATGACCAGGGCGCCGGCCAGGATCGTCCAGACCATGTTGAGGCCGACCTGCGTGTCCGCGACGCTCTTCGCGACTTCGGTGATCGTGGGATCTGCCATCTCTCATCTCCTCCTGGGGTGACGTCGTTGTCGGTGGCGTCGAGCGGGGCCGGGCCGCGCGCGAGTCGTTCGGGAGGGACTGGTTGCAGCGGGCGTGCCGAAGCCGGAAGCGCCCTCCGGGCGTGCTTTGGCGCTCGCATCGGCCGATCTGGCCGGCGCGCGGGCAACCGCGTGCCCGGTTCACGGGCAGGGGGCGGCGGGGCGGGGCGGGGCGGCGCTAGCCCAGCAGGGCCAGCAGGTCCTGCTTGATGGTGGCGCGGGTGGCCTCGTCCGGAGCGGCGCCCAGCGCGCGCTCCAGCGTCTCGGCCGCCTTGCGGCGGAAGCCCTTCTCCTCGTACAGCGCCGCCAGGGCCCGCAGCGACGGCAGGTGGCCGGGCCGGAGCTCGGCCGACTTCTCGAAGGCCGTCATGGCGCTGAAGGCCTCGCCCGCCGAGCGCAGCGTCCGGGCCAGCAGGGCGTGGGCCTCCGCCGAGTAGGGATCGGCGGCGATGGCCGCCTCGAAGGCCGCCCGCGCCTCGGGGAGCCGGCTGGCCAGCAGCAGCTCCTTGCCGCGCTCCACCTCGGCCGTCGCGGCCGCGCCGTCGCCGCGGGGACGGCTGGCGGTGGCCTCCAGCACGGCGTCGATCCGTCTCAGCACGTCGTCGAAGCGGAACGGCTTCTCGATGTAGTCCTCGGCGCCGTAGGTGTCGCGGGCGTCCTGGGCGAAGCGCCAGCCCCGGTAGATGGCCGTCATCATGATGACCGGCACGTACCGGGAGCGCGGCGACGCCTTGATCTGCTGGCAGGCCTCGAAGCCGTGCACCTTGGGGAGCATGGCGTCGAGCAGGACCAGGTCCGGGACCAGCGCCTCGGCCTTGGCCACGGCCTCGGCCCCGTCGGCGGCGGTCTCCACGGCGTAGCCGTGCTTCTCCAGCGAGCGCTGCAGCAGCAGCCGGATCTCCGGCTCGTCGTCGACCACCAGCACGGTGCGCCGGCCGGCCGGCCGCACCTCGATGGGCACCTCGGCGGGCACCTCGGCGAGCACCTCGGCGGGCGCCACGCTGGGCGCCTCCAGGGGCGCCGGCGGTGCGGCCTCCGGCGCCACGTCCTCGAGCGGGGTGAGGATCTCCTCCTCGCCCAGCGGCGTGGCCTCCACCTCGAGGATGATGTCCTCGGAGATCTCGACCTCCACCTCGGCGCTCGGCACCACCGCCGCCAGCAGCGGCGGCAGCCCGGGCCCGGCGGCGTGGCCGCGCCAGACCTCCTCCCCCCGCTCGCGCGCGTCGTAGGCCTCGCCGATGGCCTGGTGGAGCGCGAAGTCGACGGCCACGTAGGCGGAGACCTCGCGCCCGGAGACGAAGCGGACCTCGGAGAGGAGCCGCTGGTCGTTGGGCGAGACCATGGCCAGGTGGAGCCGCCCGCCCTCGTCGGAGACCGGGAGGATCAGGTCGTTCTCGGCCACCGCCCGCGGCACCAGCGCGAGCAGCGACAGGTCGAGGATGGAGCGGGAGAGGTCCACGCCCGGGCCGCCCTGCTGCTCGGCCAGGCCCTCGACCAGGAGGGCCTCGTCGACGCCCAGCTTGAGCAGCCGCGAGCAGAGCCGCTCGCCGGCCGCCTTGGCCTCGCCCCAGGCGCGGTCCACCATCGCCTGGGTGGTGGCCCCGCGCTGAACCAGGATCGTGCCGATGGGGACGGCCATGGCCCCTACCCGACGGTGTCCGCGTAGGTCATCACCAGGAACATCACCGCGTCCCGGTCGCCCCGGTTGCGGTAGACATGGGGCACGTCGGCCTCGAAGACGATGGCGTCGCCGGCGTCGAGCGGCTCGCGCCGGCCCGAGACCTCGATCTCCACCTGCCCCTGCGCCACCACCAGGTTCTCGGTGGTGCCCGGGTTGTGGGCCTCGGCCTTCTCCACCCCGCCCGGCCGCACCGTCAGCTGGTAGAACTCCACCCGCCTCGGGGAGTCGAAGGGGAAGAGGGCCCGCGAGCTGAAGGTGCCGTCGTGGCTGGTGAGCAGCTTGGCCTGCGAGGCCCGCAGCACGTGGAGCCCGCCCTCGCTGCGCGCGCTGATGAGGCCGGAGAAGGGGACGCCCAGCGCCGAGGCGATCTTCCAGAGCACGTTGATGGTCGGCGCGCTCTGCCCCAGCTCGATCTGGCCGAGCATGGCGCGCGAGACCCCCGAGAGCTTGGAGAGCTTCTCCAGCGAGAGCCCGCGCTGGCCCCGCAGCCGCCGCAGGTTGGCGCCGACCACGGGCGTCAGGTCGGTGGCGCTGCCGGGGGTGTCGCGGTGCTCCGGGGCCACCGACTCCGGCTCCGGGGCGGCCCGGCCACGCCCCTTCCTCGTGCCGCCGTCGCGCGTGCTCTTCATGGTCCGGGACTTTTCCGTTACAACAGACGGGTTGTCAACGCGTCTCCCCCTCCCCGGTGGACCCTGGCGGCTGACCCTGGTCACCGATCCGGACGACTGCAACCTCGCCTGTGACATGTGCGAGTGCGGCCGGGCGCTGCGCCAGCCCGGACCTGGACGGACGCCGCGCCGGATGGACCCGCGGCTGGCGACCGACCTGCTGGCCGAGCTCGGGGCCGGGACCCTGCGGGAGGTGATCCCCTCCACCCTGGGCGAGCCGCTCCTCTGGGCCGGGCTGGAGGCCCTCGTCGACGCCTGCGCCGCCCACCGCGTCCGGCTCAACGTCACCACCAACGGCACCTGGCCGGGGCGCGGGAGCCGCCGCTGGGGGGAGCGGCTGGCGCCGGTGGCCAGCGACGTCAAGATCTCCTGGAACGGGGCCACCGCCGCCACCGCCCAGGCGATCATGGCCGGGCTCGACTTCGCGGCCGCCGTCGAGGGGGTGCGGGGCTTCGCCTCGGCGCGCGACGAGGTGGCGCGGCGGACCGGGCACCGCTGCCGCCTCTCCTTCCAGGTGACGGCGCAGGCCGGCAACGTCGACGAGCTGGGGGCGCTGGTGGCGCTGGCGGCCTCGCTCTCGGTCGACCGCGTCAAGGTGAACCAGCTCCAGCCGCGCGTCCCCGCCCTCGAGGCCCGCGCCCTCCCGGCGAGCGAGGCCGGCCGGGCCAGCTGGGGCCGGGCGGTCGAGGCCATGCGGCGCAGCGCGGCCGAGGCGGCCGCCGCGGGCCGGCCCATCGAGCTGGAGAACGTGACCCCCTTCCCGCCGCCGGGCGCCGCGCCGGCGCCGCCCCGCCCCTGCCCGTTCCTGGGGCGGGAGGCGTGGGTGCTGGCCGACGGGAGGTTCGCGCCCTGCCCCCACCCGGCGGCGTGGCGCGGCGAGCTGGGCGACTTCGGCGGCGTGGGGGCCCGGCCGCTCCTCGACATCTGGGGAGGCCCGGCCCTGGCCCGCCTCGCCACCGGCCGCCAGGACCACCCGCTGTGCCAGGGCTGCCCGCTGCGGCGCCCCGGCGGCGCCTGACGGCGCCAGCAGTTTCACTTCCCGCCCGAACCGGGGCAGGATCGCGCGATGGCCGCCCCCCGAGCGCCGACCCCACCCGCCCCGCCCCCATCGCCCGACCAGCTCGACCGCCGCGGCTTCGACGCCGCCCTCCAGGCGCTGCTCGACGCCCACGCCGGGAGCGCCGAGAACCCGGGCTCGGTCCGCTGCGAGCGGTGCCGCGCCTGCGTCGCCTGCATGTTCTGCAGCGACTGCGAGGCCTGCCACCGCTGCACCCACTGCACCGGCTGCCGCGCCTCCTCGCACCTCACCCACTGCCACGACTGCGCCGGCTGCCACGACAGCGCCTACTGCGAGCGCTCGGAGAACTGCGCCGGCGCCTCCTACCTGGTGCTCTGCCGTGACTGCTCCGACTGCACCTACTGCTTCGGCTGCGTCGGGCTGGCCCGGAAGGACTTCCACATCCTCAACCGCCCGTACACCCGCAGCGAGTACTTCCGCATCATGGACAAGCTGCGCGGCGTGCTGGGCCTGCCCACGGGGCGGCGATGATCGGCCCGCTGCTGCTGGCCCTCGTCCTGGCGGTCCCCTCGGCGCTGGTGGCGCCGGACGTGGCCCGCCCCGGCGACGCCGTGCTCGTCGCCGTGGAGGACGCCGACGCCCTGCCCTCCGGCTCGCTGGCGGGGCGCCCGCTCCGCTTCTGGCCGGCCGGCGAGCGGCGCTGGCTGGCGGTGGCGCCGCTCCCCATCGAGGCGGTGCCCGGCCCGGCGGCGGTGGAGGTGAGCGCCGACGGGCTCCCGCTGGCCCCGCCCCTCGAGCTCTCGCCTCCCGGCTTCGCCACCACCACGCTGTCGGTCCCGCCCAGGTTCCTCGAGCCGCCGCCGTCCGCCAGGCGCCGCATGGCGCTCGACCAGGAAGCGCTCAAGAAGGCCTGGGACCAGCCCTTCGGCCCGCCCCGGCTGTCCGGGCCGCTCACGGTGCCGCTCGACGTCGAGCCCTCCAGCCGCTACGGCGACCAGCGGGTCTACAACGGCAAGACCGAGGGCGTGCACTACGGGCTGGACCTGCCCGGCGCCACGGGCGAGCCGGTCGGCGCCGCGGGCGCTGGCGAGGTGGTGCTGGCCCGCGACTGCTACATGTCGGGGAACACCGTGATCCTCTGGCACGGTGCCGGCGTCTTCACCGCCTACTTCCACCTCTCGCGCATGGAGGTGAAGGCCGGCGACCGGGTCGGGCGGGGCCAGCGGATCGGGCGGGTCGGCTCCACCGGCCGCTCCACCGGCCCCCACCTCCACTGGGGCGTCAAGGTGGACGGGCTCTGGGTCGATCCGCGCTCGGCCACCCGGCTGGACCTCGCCGCCGGCGATCTCAGCGCCCTGCCGTCGCCCCACGCACCACGGCCGCCATCAGGGCCTGGAGCCGCGGCGCCGCCGCGATGACCCCGCCGGTCTCGAGGATCCGCTCGCCGCCCTCGAGGTCGCTGGCCACCGCCCCGGCCTCGCGGACCAGCAGGACGCCGGCCGCCAGGTCCCATGGCTTCAGCTTCGACTCCCAGAAGCCGTCGAAGCGGCCACAGGCCACCCAGGCCAGATCGAGGGCCGCCGAGCCGAAGCGGCGCACGCCGCGGGCCCGGGTGACGAAGGCCTCGAAGAGATCGAGGGCGCGCCGGTGGTCGAGGTGGATGTCGTACGGGAAGCCGGTCACCAGCAGGGCGTCGACGAGGGCCTGGCAGCCGGCGTGGTGGACGGGGGCCCCGTCGAGGGTGGCCCCGCCGCCCCGGGTGGCGAGGAAGAGCTCGTCGCGCATCGGGTCGTAGGTGGCTCCGGCCGCCAGCCCGCGCTGGTCCTCGGCCGCCACCGTCACCGCGAAGTGGGGCACGCCGTGGGCGTAGTTGGTGGTGCCGTCGAGGGGGTCGACGATGAAGCGGAGCGCCCCGCCGCCCGAGGTCCCCGACTCCTCCGCCAGCACCGCCACGCCGGGGTGGCGCTCCGCGAGCAGCCCGAGCACCGCCGCCTCGCTGGCCCGGTCGGCGTCGGTGACGAGATCGATGGTCCCCTTCTTGTCGACGGTCCGGACCTGGCCCCACCGCTCCCGCAGCACCGCGCCGCCTCGGCGGGCGGCGTCGGCGCAGGCGGTGGTCAGGTCGTCGAGGGTGGTCATGGCGGGCTCCCGTTCCGGCCGGGCCAGTCCTACCGCCGATTGACGTCGCCGGCGAGCGCCCGGCCGCCGCGGCGGGCCGGGCGGCGTCGCCCGGGGCCCCGGGCGACGCCACGCCGCTCCCCAGGCGCTATGGTGGGGAGGTGTCCAAGGCCTTCACCAGCGAGGAGACCCCCGACCTCGCGCCGCTGCGGCGGGCGCCGCCGCGCCTCGCGCCCGGCGAGGTGCGCTACGTGACGCCGGAGGGGCAGGCCGCGCTCCGTGCCGCCCTGGAAGCGGCCCGCGCCGACCCCGGGCCGGACGCGCCGGCCCGCGCCGCCCTGCTCGAGGCGACGCTGGCCACGCTCACCGTCCTCGGCGCCGACGCCGCCCCTCCGGGCGAGGCCGCCTTCGGCCGCTGGGTGACCGTGGAGGACGACGCCGGCGTCCGCACCACCTGGCGCCTGGTCGGTCCCGACGAGGCCGACGCCCGCCGGGGGCTGATCAGCGTGAGCGCGCCGGTGGCCAGGGCGCTCCTCGGCCGGCGCGCCGGCGAGCGGATCGAGGTGGAGCGTCCCGGCGGCGCCAAGGGCTTCACCGTGGTGGCGGTGGACGAGCAGGCGGCGCGGTGAGGGCCCGCGGCGGCAGCGCGGCCCGGCCCGCGACCCGGGGCCAGGGGCCGACCGGCCGCCACCCACCCCGCCGGTGACCTCCCTCCCGTCCCGCTTCAGCTAGACTCCCGGTCATGAACCTGATCATGGCCCTGCTGCGGAGCGCCTACCTCGCCTTCCTCATCGGCTACACGCTGGCGGTGTCGCCGCTGGCGCTGCTCTGGAGCGGCGCCACCACCCGCCAGGGCACCACCGTGACGATCCCGGTCCTCGAGCGCGTCTTCACCGCCGCCTGGCTGGCCATCGGCTGGGTCGCCCTCGAGGTGGTGCTGGCCTGGGCCCGCGTCGCGCTCGACGCCCGGGCCCGCCGCCGGCCCGCCCAGCCGGCGTCGGGTCCCCAGCCGGCCCCATGAGCCTCTCCGGGCTCGGGCGGAGACTGGGCGGCCTGCTGCGGCGGCGGCCGGCCACGCTCTGGCACGATCCGCGTTACCGGCTGCCGCTCGGCGGGCTGGAGGCCAGCGTCGGCCTCGAGCCGCGCCGGGCCGACTTCGCCGCCTGGTGGCTCACCGGCTCCGGGGCGATCTCGCCCAAGGGGCTTCGTGCCCCGGCCCGCATCGCCGTGCACCGGCTCTCGCGAGTCCACACCCCCGAGCTGCTGGAGTCGCTGAGCCGGCCGGAAGGGCTGGCCAACGTGTTCGGGGCCGACCCGGGCGACCTGCGCGTCGACGAGCTGATGGACACCATCCGCCTGGCCGCCGGCGGCACGCTGGGGGCCACGCGGGAGACGCTGCGGACCGGCGCCCCGGCCCTCAACCTGCTGGGCGGCTTCCACCACGCCACCCCCAGCGTGGCGGGCGGCTTCTGCCCGGTCAACGACGTGGCCGTGGCCATCGCCGCCATCCGCGACCGCGGCTTCACCGGGCGGGTGGTGATCCTCGACCTCGACGCCCATCCCCCCGACGGCCTGGCCGCCTGCCTGCACCAGGACCCGCGCGTCTTCATCGGCTCGCTCTCCGGCTCGGACTGGGGGCCGCTCCCGGGCGTGGACGAGACCCTGCTCCCCGAGGGGACCGGGGACGCGCCCTACCTCGAGGCGCTGCGGCGGCTCCTCCGGCGCGCCCCACGGCCCGACCTGGCCTTCGTCATCGCCGGCGGCGACGTGCTGGCCGGGGACAAGCTGGGGCGGCTCGGGCTGACGCTCGACGGCGCGCGCCGGCGCGACCTGGCCGTGGCCGACTGGCTCGACGGCGTCCCGCAGGTCTGGCTCCCCGGCGGCGGCTACTCCAGCCGCTCGTGGCGGGTGCTGGCCGGCACCGGGATGGCGGTGGCCACCCGATCGCTCAAGCCCATCCCCGACGACTACTCACCGCTGGCGGCCCGCTTCAGCGGGCTCTCCAAGGACCTGAGCCAGGCCGAGCTCGGCGACGCGGGCGACCTCTCGATGGCCGACGTGGAGGAGTCGCTGGGCCTGCGACCCACCCGGCAGCGCCTGCTGCTCGGCTTCTACACGGCGCAGGGGATGGAGCTGGCGCTGCACCACTACGGGATCTTCCGGCAGCTGGCGCGGCTCGGCTACCGCAACTTCCGCCTGAGCTTCGATCGCGAGGGGGCCGGTGATCGGGTGCGGCTCCACGGCACGGCCGACGACCTGCCCGGCGAGCAGCTGCTCATGGAGCTGATCGTCGAGAAGCGGCGCTGCCTCGGCGTGCCGGTCCTCTACGTCCACTGGTTCTCGCTGCGCCACCCGCGCGCCCACTTCAGCGCGCGGCGGCCGCAGCTCCCCGGGCAGGACGTCCCGGGGCTGGGGCTCGCCCAGGAGGCCGGCAACATGCTGGCCAGGATGGCCATCCGGCTCGGGCTGGGCGGCGTGGTCTTCCGCCCGTCGAACTACCACGTCGCCTACGCGGCGCGGCGCGGCTTCGCCTTCGTCGACCCGGAGCGGCAGGGGCGCTTCGAGGCCCTGGTGCGCGACCTGGCCGAGCTCCCGCTGGCGGAGGCCACCCGGCTGGTGGTCGACGGCAAGGTGCACCTCGGCAGCGCGCCGTACGAATGGGAGGCCGACGAGATGGTCTACTGGCTGCGCGAGGCGCCGTCCGATCCCAGCGAGGTGGAGCGCGCCAAGGCGCACACCCACTTCACCGTGGTTCGGTGAGCAGCTGCCGGACCTCGCGGTCGAGCCGCTCGGCGTCCCCGTCCTGGTGGCCCTGGTGGACGAAGCGGACCCGCCCGGCCCGGTCCACCACCAGCGTGGTGGGGAGCCGCCCGAGGCCGAGCCGCCCGGCGTGGCGCCCCCCGCCCTGGTCCCAGAGCACGGTGAAGGGGAGCGGGGTGGTCTCCAGGAAGTCCGCCACCCGGGCGCGGTCCTCGTCGAGCGCCACCGCGAAGACGCTGAGACCCTCCTCCCGGTGAGCCCGGGCCAGCCGCTCGAGGACCGGGAACTGCTCCCGGCACGGCTCGCACCAGGTGGCCCAGAAGTCGACGATCCGGACGTCGCCCCGCCGATCGGCCACCCGGACCTCCTGCCCGCCCAGGTCCGGGGCGCTCACGTCGACCAGCCGCCCAAGGGCTGGAGAATCGACGGCTTGCCGCCCTGCGGCGGCGCACCCGGCACCGACCAGGAGGAGGAGCGCCACGGGGAGCGCGCCAGGGGGTGGCTGCATCGCCAACATCATGGCCTAAATGGTCCTTTTGTCGATGAGCTGATTCGGATCAAGCCCGCAGCCTCGCCGGTTGTGCCATGTTCTCGCGGTCGCCCTGCCGGAACCCCCGGCGAGACGGGCACCGGTCGCACCAACGAGTCGTCGAGGTCCCGATGCGCACGCCTGCACTCCTTGCTGCCTCCGTCCTCCTCCTGGCCTCCTCCGGGGTCGCCCGGGCGGACGTGATCGAGGCCTCCTCCACCACCCTGCTGGCCGCCGGCCAGCAGCTGCGCGGGGCGCCCGCCGGCCAGCAGCCGGAGCTGGTCGACGTGGCGCCGCTCTTCGAGATCATCCGGGTCTCGGCGCGCCAGGTGCGCAACCCGCTCTTCCAGGACCTCGAGATCGAGTTCTCGGGCTGGGGCTCGGCCGATCTCGCCGAGGTCCGCTGGGACGCGGGCACCACCGAGAAGATGACCGGCGACATCACCACCCTCTCCGTCCGCGGCGCGCTGGCGCGCGGCGCGGTGCAGCTGCGCGCCGGTCGCGAGTTCGTGGCCGCCGGCGCCGGCCGCATGCTCCAGCTCGACGGCGGCGACGTGCTGCTCCGCCTGCCGGCCGGCTTCTCCATCTCGGCCTTCGGCGGGGTGCCGGTCGCGCAGCGGTTCTCCTCCCGGAGCGGGGCGAGCAGCTGGAACCCGGCCGGCGGCGACCTGGCCTGGGGCGGCCGGGTGGCCTGGACGCTGGCCCCGGCCGGCGTGGCGGGCCGCGGCCTCGACGTGGGCGTCTCGCTGGTGACGGTCACCGACCACTCCGACCCGGTCCGCCAGGACCTGGGCCTCGACTTCCGCCTCCAGCCCGTCGCCATCCTCACCCTGGTCGGCAACGGCACCTGGAGCCTCTACGCCGAGCGGCTCGCCGAGGTCAACGTCACCGCGCTCATCAACGCCACCCGGGCCCTGACCATCAACCTCGACGTCCGCCACACCTCGCCCGACCTCTTCCTGGCCCGCAACTCCATCCTCTCGGTCTTCACCGACACCACCCGGACCGACGTGGGCGGCGGCGTGCGCTACCAGTTCACCCGGTCGCTGAGCGCCGGCGTCGACTACCACGCGCTCATCGAGCCCGCCGAGGTGGACAAGACCGAGCTGGGCGCCGAGGCCGCGGGGCGGCTGGAGTGGGAGGGCCACGGCGCCCTGGCCGGCGGCGAGGTCTCCTACCTGAAGTCCGGCGAGGGCGGCTACACCGGCCTGCGCGGCTATGGCCGCAAGGCGTTCGGCAGGTTCTTCGTGGCCGCGGACCTGGCGGACTACATGTTCAAGCAGGAGGTCAACGGCGAGAAGAACTCGCTGACCGGCTCCCTCTCGGCCGGCTACCAGCTCGCCAAGGCCTGGAGCGTGGTGCTGGCCGGCCGCGCCGGCGTCACCCCGTTCTTCGAGCAGCAGGCCGATGCCATGGTCAAGCTGGTCTACAACTCCGTCTACCGCGTGCGGGAGGTGAAGTGATGAACCGCCACCTGGGGCTGGTGGTCGCGGCGGCGCTGCTGTCCGCCTGCTCCGCCAAGGAGACCAAGCCGGAGGTGCGGACCGACCCGCCCTTCGTCATGACCCACGGCCCGCACGTCGAGGCCGAGGTCGACTGCCTGGAGTGCCACGCCCCCATCGCCAAGGCCAGGTCGCTGGAGAGCCGCGTCCGCCACGTGCAGCTGCCCACCAAGAGCGAGACCTGCTCCGGCTGCCACGACACCATCCCGAAGCTGAAGATCCCGGCCCGCACCCGGGACCTCGGCCTCCGCTTCGACCACGCCGCCCATCTGGCCCGGCTCAAGGGCGAGAAGAACGCCTGCGTCCGCTGCCACGTCGCGCTGCCGGAGCCCAAGGACACCAGCTACCCCGCGCCCACCATGGACGCCTGCACCAGCTGCCACAACCACGCCAAGGACTTCGCGGCGGCCCGGTGCATGCTCTGCCACGACGACCTGAAGCGCTACGAGAAGCCGGTCCAGTCCTTCAAGCACCAGGGCGAGTTCCTCAAGCTGCACGGGGCCCTGGCCCGCGGCGGCGCCGAGAGCTGCGCCGCCTGCCACGAGCAGACCTTCTGCGCCGACTGCCACAGCCCGACCACGGTGCCGGGCAAGCCCTCCTTCGTCTACCCCGAGGAGGTGCAGCGCGACTTCATCCACCGCGGCGACTACGTGTCGCGCCACATGCTGGACGTCCAGGCCAACCCGGCCTCCTGCCGCCGGTGCCATGGCAGCAGCTTCTGCGTCACCTGCCACGAGCAGCAGAACCTGGTGCAGCCGCCGACCTCGTCGGTGGCGCCCCGCAACCTGCACCCGCCCGGCTGGGGCACCGACAAGTCCAGCGGCAACTTCCACGGCGACGCCGCCCGCAAGAACATCGTCAGCTGCGCCGGCTGCCACGACCAGGGGGCGGCCTCCATCTGCGTGCAGTGCCACCAGGTCGGCGGCTTCGCCGGCGTGAGCCCGCACCCGAAGAGCTGGAAGAAGACGGACGCCGACATCTCCAAGAACTCGATGTGCGCGGCGTGCCACCACTGATGTAGCGCGGAGCTCCCTCCTCGGAGCCCACGGGGGCCCGGCCACCTCACGGTGGCCGGGCCTCTTCTCTCCTGGCGGCGGGCCCCTGCGCCGGGCTCAGGCCGACGGGGCCAGGAACCGGACCACGGCGGCGATGGTCCGGGCGTCGCGCAGGATGCGCCGGTGGCCGACCCCGCGCCGCGCCAGCAGCGTCGCCCCCGGCCAGCAGGCCGCCATCGACTCGCCTTCGGCGAAGGGCACCTCCCGGTCATCGCGGCAGTGGACCACCAGCGCGGGGGCGCGGAGGGTGGCGGCGAGGCGCTCGATGCGGACCTGGTCGGCCGGCGCCCCGGCACGACGACCGACCTCGGCCGCGAAGCGCGGAGCCAGCGAGAGCGGCACCCCGACCGCGGCCAGGTAGCGCTGGAAGACCCCCTCCAGCGAGGCCGGCGCGGCCACCAGCACGCACCGCTCCGCCCGGAGTCCCCGCGCCATGGCGATGACCACCGCCGAGCCGCCCATGGAGTGCCCGACGACGCCGGCGAAGGGCCCGTGGGCGGCGTCGGCCCGGAGCATGGCCTCGGCGAAGGCGAGCGGGTTGGCCTCGTCCCCCTCCGATTCGCCGTGGGCCGGGCCGTCGAGGCCGATCAGCGAGAGGCCAGCCGCGCCGAGCGGCTCGGCCCAGGCGGCGAACTGGGTGGCCCGCCCCTCCCAGCCGTGGATGGCGAGGACGGGCCGGCCGCGGCCGAAGCGCACGGCCGAGAGGCCACCGAGCCCGAAGCGTTCCCCGGGGGGACCCAGCCGCTCTCGCTCCGGCACCGGGAGGCGGCGCGGGCGAAGGAAGTCGTCGGCGGCGGCGCGAACCGCCGCTCCCGGCGCCAGCCGGCCGAGGAGCCGGTTGCGGGCCCGGACCATGGCGAGCGGCCCCGGTATCAGTTTCAACATGGAATCGTCAGTAGCGGATTGAATTCCATCATGCAACTGAATAGGATGGCCGCGTGAAGAAGACCCGCTTCGACCGCTGGCCATGCCCCGTCGCCCGGGCCGTCGACCAGGTCGGCGACGCCTGGACGCTGCTCATCCTGCGCGAGGCCTTCTACGGCCTGTGCCGCTTCGACGAGTTCGAGGAGGCGCTCGGGATCGGCCGGAACATCCTGGCTCGCCGGCTCGACCGGATGGTCGAGGCCGGCCTGCTGGAGCGCGTCCCCTACCAGCGTCGACCGCTGCGCCACGAGTACCGCCTGCGGCCGGCCGGGCGCGCGTTCTTCCCGGTCCTGATGGCGCTCTTCCGGTGGGGCGAGGACTGGGCGACCGGCCCCGAGGGGCCGCCCATCGCCATGGTCGATCGCCGGACCGGCCAGCCGGTTCGCCCCGTGCTGGTGGACGAGGCCAGCGGCCTCGCCCTGTCGCCGGAGCGGGTCCGGGCCCAGCCCGGTCCCGGCTTCCCGCCCGGGCTGCTCTCGGAGGCGCCGGTGCGGCGGCGCTTCCGGCTCACCGGCGCTGCGCCCCAGGCGCCTCGCCCGGGACGCGACGCTACTCCCTGAGGTAGTGGCAGGTGTAGCCGCCCGGGTTGCGCTCCAGGTAGTCCTGGTGCTCCGGCTCGGCGCGGTACCAGGCCGCGGCCGGCTCGAGCGTGGTGACGATGGTCCCCTTCCACCTCCCCGAGGCCTGCACCCTCGCCTTGACCGCCTCGGCGGCGGCCCGCTGGCGCTCGTCGGCGTAGAAGATGGCGCTCCGGTACTGCGTGCCCCGATCGTTCCCCTGCCGGTCCGGCGTGGTGGGGTCGTGCATGCGGAAGAACCAGCGCTCCAGCAGCTCCTCGTAGGAGAGCCGGGCGGGGTCGAAGACCACGCGGACCGCCTCGGCGTGGCCCGAGGCGCTGTCGTGGGTGTCGTGGTAGCGCGGGTTCTCGAGCCAGCCGCCGGTGTAGCCCACCTCGGTCTCGAGCACGCCGGGGATCTTGCGGAGCAGGTCCTGCATCCCCCAGAAGCAGCCGCCCGCCAGCACCGCCACCTCCCGGCCGGCGGCCGGCGCCGCGCGCGAAGAGCGCGGCGAACCGGCCATAGCCCTCGGCCTCGAGCCGCGCCGCCGGGACGAAGCGGAGCGCCGCCGAGTTGATGCAGTAGCGCTGGCCGCCGCGGTCGGGCGGGCCGTCGTCGAAGAGGTGGCCGAGGTGGGAGCGGCCGGCCCGCGAGCGGACCTCGGTGCGGACCATCCCGTGCGAGGCGTCGGGCACCGCCTCGACGCCGTCCGGCCACCGGCCTGGTGAAGCTGGGCCAGCCGGTGCCCGAGTCGAACTTGTCGGTGGAGGCGAAGAGCGGCTCGCCCGAGACCACGTCGACGTAGAGCCCGGGCTCGTGGTGATCCCAGTAGGCGTTCCGGAAGGGCGGCTCGGTGCCGCACTGCTGGGTGACCCGGTACTGCTCGGGCGTGAGCCGGGCCCGCAGGTCGGCGTCGCTGGGCTGGTCGGAGGCCATGCGGCCGATCTAACCGCCGCCCCCGAGCCTCGCCAGCAGCAGCTCCCAGATCCCCCCGAAGGCCCCGTTCGACATGGCCACCACCACGTCACCCGGGCGGGCGCCCGCGGCCACCGCGGCCACCAGCTCCTCCACGGTGGCGAACGCCGCCGCCGGGGTGCCCCCCGCGGCCAGCGAGGCGCAGACGGCGTCGACGTCGAGCCGCTCCGCCTCCGGGACCCGGTCGGTGGGGGCCGGGCGCAGCAGGAAGACGCCGGCCGCGCCGCTCCAGCAGGCCGGGTCGGCGTAGTCGCGCTGGTGCAGGTTGCGCCGGCTGGTGTTGGAGCGCGGCTCGAAGCAGGCCAGCAGCCGCGCGCCCGGGAAGCGGCCCGGCCACCGCGGCCAGCGTCTTCCTCACCGCCGCGCGGGTGGTGCGCGAAGTCGTCGATGACGGTGACGCCGCCGGCCTCGCCGCGCACCTCCTGGCGGCGCTTGACCCCGCGGAAGGCGCGCCAGGCCGGCGGCGATCTCGGCCGGCGAGAGCCCGAGCGCGCGTGGCCGCGGCGGCCACGCCCAGCGCGTTCTCGACGTTGTGGGCGCCGCCCACCGGCAGGTGGACCTCGGCCAGCGGCTGCGCCTCGACGCCGCAGCGTGAAGCGGGCGCCGTCGGCGGCCAGGGCGAGGCCGCCCGCCTCCCAGTCGGCCGCCCGGCGCGTCCACCGCGTAGGTCTCGACGCGGCAGCGCGGCCCGCGCCGCCAGGCGCAGCACGCTCGGGTAGCTGGCGCAGGCGGCGAGGAAGCCGTCGCCGGGGAGGAGCGCCACGAACCTCTCGAAGGCGGCCTGGTAGTGCGCCTCGTCCCGGTAGATGTCGGCGTGGTCGAGCTCGCAGCTGGTGAGGATGGCGGTGCGCGGCTGGTAGTGGAGGAACTTGGGGCCCTTGTCGAAGTAGGCGGTGTCGTACTCGTCCCCCTCGACCACGAAGTGCGGGCCGCCGCCGAGCCGGTAGTTGGACTCGAAGTCCCGGGTGACGCCGCCCACCAGGAAGGACGGGTCGCGGCCGGCGTGGTGGAGCAGGCGGCCCATCATGGCGCTGGTGGTGGTCTTGCCGTGCGTGCCCACCACCACCACGCCGTGGCGCGGCGCGATGAAGCGCTCGCCCAGCGCCGCCGGGAAGGAGAGGTGGGGCAGGCCGCGCGCGCGCATGGCGGCGGCCTCGGGGTTGGCCTCGCGGATGACGTTGCCCACGATGACCAGGTCGGGGCGGGCCCGGTCGAGGTTCTCCGGCCGGTAGCCGCGTCATGCGCCTCGATGCCCCAGCGCTCGAGCTGGGTCGACATGGGCGGGTAGACGTTCTCGTCCGAGCCGGTCACCTCGTGGCCGGCGGCCTTGAGCATGCCGGCGAAGGATGCCCATGCCGGTGCCGCACACGCCGATGAGGTGGACCCGCCTCACCCTGGACCAGTCGATCACGCCACCTCCTCGGCCGGGCCGGCGCGGCGCGGGCCGGCCAGCCCCAGCCCCTCCGCCACGGCGTCGTGGAAGCGCTGGCGCAGCCCGTGGATGCGGGCCCGGTCGCTGCCGGCCGGGTGGACGTGGTTGGTGAGGAGCACGGCCACCAGCCGGGCGTCGAGATCCAGCCAGAGCGAGCAGCCGGTGAAGGCGAGGTGGCCGAGCGCGCCGCGCGGCCCCCGCCCCAGCCACGACCCCAGGGTGGAGCCCTCCGGGCTCCTGGTGTCCCACCCGAGGGCCCGGCTGGACGGCGGCGCCGCGTCCCGGGTGGCGAAGCGGCGCGCCGCCTCGGCCGGGACCGGGGAGGGGCGGCCGTCGAGGGCGTCGAGCCAGGCCTGCCCGATGGCCGCCACGTCGAGCGCGGTGGAGAAGAGGCCGGCGTGGCCGGCGGCGCCGCCCAGGGCCCAGGCGTTGTCGTCGTCCACGGTGCCCTGCCGGAGCCCGCGCACCCCCTCGCGCCGGGTCGGGGCGAAGGCCCGGCCCGACGAGCGCGCCGCCGAGGCCACCGGGTCGAGGGCGTCCACGAAGAAGGTGTCGCGCAGGCCGAGCGGGGCCGCCACCCGCGCCTCGAAGAGCGCCGGCAGCCGTGCCCCCAGCGCCGCCTCCAGCCCCAGCCCGAGCGCCATGAAGCCGGGGTCGGAGTAGGCGGTCCGGGTGGCGGGGGGCGCCTCGAGCGGCTCGGCGAAGAGCGCCTCCACCACCGCGGCGCGACGGCGGGCCGGGTCGGGCTCGGCCGAGAGCCCCTCGTGGTAGGGGCGCCACCAGGGCAGGCCGCTCGAGTGGGCCAGCAGGTGGCGTGGCGTGACCCCGCCCTTCCCGGCCGCGGCGAAGCCGGGGAGCCATCGGCACAGCGGCTCGTCGAGGCGCAGCGTCCCCTCGTGCACCGCCTGCGCCGCCAGCGTGGCGGTGGCGAGCACCTTGGTGAGGGAGGCCACGTCGAAGAGGTCGCCGGGGCGCAGCTCCCGCGGCTGCGGCGCCGGCAGCTCGCCGTGGCAGGCGCGGTGGACCAGCTCGCCGCCGCAGCGCACCGCCGCGCTCAGGGCCGGGGCCACGCCCTCGCGCCGCCCGGCCTCCAGCACCTCGGCCACGCCCGGGAGGATGGGGCCGGCGATCACGCCGTGGCCCCCTCGTCGAAGCGGAGGCGGGGCGGACCGGGCTGGCCCGGTGCCGGCGCCTCGAGCGTGGCGCGGGCCCCGAGCGGCAGCGCCAGGTTCAGGTCCTCGTGGCCGGCCGCCAGCCCCTCGATGGCCGGCACCCCCAGCTCCTCCACCAGCCGGCGGACCGTGGCCGCGGCCTCCCCGTCGCCGCCGTCGCAGCCGGAGAGCTGCCCCACCGCCACGCCGGCGACGCCGTCCAGGGCGCCGCTCCAGCGGAGCTGCGTGAGGTAGCGATCGAGGCGGTAGGGGCGCTCGCCCACGTCCTCGAAGAAGAGGATGGCGCCGCGCAGCGACGGCTGCCACGGGGTGCCGCAGAGGTGGGCCAGCAGCGTCAGCGAGCCGCCCAGCAGCGGCCCGCTCACCTGGCCGGCCCCGATGGTGGCCGTCCCGGCCAGCCCGCTCCCGGCCCCGTCCCCGTCCACCGCCCCGAAGAGCAGCGCCGCCAGGTGCTCCACCGCCTCGGCCGGGGCGCGGCCCAGCTGCGTCACCACCGGCCCGTGCAGCGTCACCAGGCCGGCGGCGTTGAGCCGGACGTGGAGGGCGGTGACGTCGGAGAAGCCCACCAGCAGCTTGGGCGCCGACAGCAGCGGCGCCGGGTCCAGGTCGGGGAGCAGGCGCATGGCCCCGTAGCCCCCGCGGGCGCAGAAGATGGCGCGGGCCTCGGGGTCGGCCACCGCCTCGTTCCACTCGGCCAGCCGCCGCCGGTCGTCCCCGGCCAGGTAGCCCTGGCGCGCCGTGATGTCGTCCCGGAAGCGGGGCCGCAGGGCCAGCCGGTCCCGCAGCACCCTCAGGCCGGCCTCGAAGTGGGCCGGCTCGAAGCCGCTGCCCGGGGCGATGACGCGGACCACGTCGCCGGCTCGGAGCGGGGGAGGTCGGCGCATGGCGGGAGGATAGCCGCCGCCCCGGCCCGGGTCGATTTCACGGTCCGCGATGGCGCAGCGCGTTGACCGGTGCCGCTTGGTCGATGAACGGCCATTTGTTACCCTCGCCGGTCCACTCGACGTCTCCACAGGCGTGCACACCCCGGCGCGACCACCGTCTCGAGTCTCACAGAGCGACAGGAGTCCCCGATGAGCGTCAAGCCGCAGCTGGAAGGCGAGGTCTTCTTCCCGAGCGCCGAGGTCAGCGCCCAGGCCCGCGTCAAGGACTGGAGCGAGGTCGCCGCCCGCGCCGGCGACGACCTCGAGGGCTTCTGGGCCAGGGAGGCCGAGGAGCTGGAGTGGTACCGCAAGTGGGACACGGTGCTGGATCGCTCCAACGCCCCCTTCTTCCGGTGGTTCAAGGGCTCCCAGTGCAACATCATCCACAACGCGCTCGACCGGCACCAGCGCTCGTGGCGCAAGAACAAGCTCTCGCTGATCTGGGTCGGCGAGCGCGGCGAGGTCCGCACCTACTCCTACTTCGCGCTCAACCGGGACGTCTCCAAGTTCGCCAACGTCCTGAAGGCCATGGGCGTGAAGAAGGGCGACCGGGTCACCATCTACATGCCGCGCATCCCCGAGATCGTCATCGCCATGCTGGCCTGCGCCAAGATCGGCGCGGTCCACTCGGTGGTCTACGGCGGCTTCTCGGTCGACGCCCTGCAGGGGCGCGTCGAGGACTCCGAGTCGAAGGTGGTGATCACCGCCGACGGCGGCTTCATGAACGGCAAGGTGGTGGAGCTGAAGAAGACGGTCGACGACGCCGTCCGCCGCTGCCCCACCGTCGAGACCGTCATCGTGGTGCAGCGCACCAGCCACGAGATCCGCATGGAGGCGGGCCGAGACTACTGGTACCACGAGCTGATGAAGCTGCCGCTGGCCACCGGCTCCTGCCCGACCGAGGTGATGGACGCCCACGACCCGCTCTACATCCTCTACACCTCCGGCACCACCGGGAAGCCCAAGGGGCTGATCCACGGCCACGCCGGCTACATGACCGGCATCTACTCGACGCTCAAGTACGTCTTCGACATGAAGGACGAGGACCGCTACTGGTGCGCCGCCGATCCGGGGTGGGTCACCGGCCACAGCTACATCGTCTACGGGCCCCTGCTGATGGGCGCCACCACCTTCATGTACGAGGGGGCCCCCACCTACCCGTACCCGAACAAGTGGTGGTCGCTGATCGAGAAGTACGGCATCACCATCCTCTACACCGCCCCGACCGCCATCCGCGGGCTGATGCGCTTCGGCGCCTCCTGGCCGGCTCGCCACGACCTCTCCTCGCTCCGCATCCTCGGCTCGGTCGGCGAGCCCATCAACCCCGAGGCGTGGAAGTGGTACCACCGCGAGATTGGCAAGGGGCGCTGCCCCATCATGGACACCTGGTGGCAGACCGAGACCGGCATGTTCCAGCTCACGCCGGTCCCCACCATGCCCCTCAAGCCCGGCTCGGCCGGCAAGCCGTTCTTCGGGCAGGACGCGGTGATCCTCGACGAGAAGGGGAACGAGGTCCCCGCCGGCAAGGAGGGGTTCCTGGCCCTGAAGAACCCCTGGCCGGCCATGGCCATGACCATCTTCCGGGAGGACCAGCGCTACAAGGACCAGTACTGGTCCACCTACCCGGGGATCTACTGCGCCGGCGACGCCGCCAAGCGGGACCAGGACGGATACTTCTGGGTCATCGGCCGGACCGATGACGTCATCAAGGTCTCGGGCTACCGCCTCGGCACCGCCGAGGTGGAGAGCGCGCTGGTGAGCCATCCGGCCGTGGCCGAGGCGGCGGTGATCGGGCTGCCCCACGAGGTGAAGGGGCAGGCCATCCACTGCTACTGCATGCTGCGCCAGGGCTACGTGCCGAGCGAGGATCTCGCCGAGCAGGTCCGGAACCACGTCGCCACCCACCTCGGCCCCATCGTCAAGCCGGAGAAGGTGACCTTCGTGGACAGCCTGCCCAAGACCCGCTCCGGCAAGATCATGCGCCGGGTGCTCAAGGCCCGGGCCCAGGGGCTGCCGGAGGGAGACGTCTCCACCCTCGAGGAATAGTGGTAAGACGCCGGCCGTTCCCCTACGCCCGCTCCCCGGGCCCGGAAAGGATGCCGTCCACATGAGACTCACCGCTGCCGTCTTCGCCGTCGCCCTCGCCACCGCCTGCTCCGCACAGGCTCCTGCTCCGGCCAAGGTGACCCCGAAGACCGAAGACGACAAGACCGTCTACGCCATCGGCGTCGCCATCCAGAAGAGCCTGGAGGCGTTCAGCCTGACGCCCGCCGAGGTCGAGATGGTGCTGGCCGGCGTCCGCGACGCCGCCGCCGGCAAGCCCGAGGTCAAGCTGGAGGACAAGCAGGCCGCCATCCAGCAGCTGGTGACCTCGCGCCGGGCCGCGCAGGGTGCCGCCCTGGCCAAGCAGGGCGAGGGCTACCTGGAGAAGGCCTCCAAGGAGCCGGGCGCGGTCAAGACCGCCTCCGGCATGGTCTACGTCCCCATCAAGGAGGGGACCGGCGCCTCGCCGACGGCCGCCTCGAAGGTGAAGGTCAACTACGAGGGCAAGCTGGTCGACGGCAAGGTCTTCGACGCCTCCGCCAAGCACGGCGGCCCGGCCACCTTCCCGCTGGGCGGCGTCATCCCCTGCTGGACCGAGGGGCTGCAGAAGCTCAAGGTCGGCGGCAAGGCGCGGCTGATCTGCCCGGCGGCGCTGGCCTACGGCGATCGCGGCGCGGGCGGCGAGATCCCGCCGGGCGCCACCCTCGACTTCGAGGTCGAGCTGCTCGAGATCCTCAAGTAGCGGAGAGGGGCTGGTCATGGCCGACGAGCTCGTCCTCTACGGCAACCAGGGCTGGACCAGCCCCTACGTCTTCTCCGCCTTCGTGGCCCTTCACGAGAAGGGGCTCCCCTTCACCATGAAGCTGGTGTCGCTGGAGCGGCAGGAGCACCAGCGCCCCGCCTATCGCGATCCGTCGATCACCGGGCGCGTGCCGGCGCTCTGCCACGGCGACTTCTGGCTGGCCGAGTCCTCGGCCATCGACGAGTACCTCGAGGACGCCTTCCCGCCGCCCCGCCACCCCCGCCTCTACCCGGCCGACGCCAGGGCCCGGGCTCGCGTCCGCATGGTGCAGGCGCTGGTCCGCTCCGACTTCCTGCCGGTCCGCGCCGAGCGATCCACCTCCCAGCTCTTCCTCGGCGAGAAGCCACGCCCGCTGTCGCGCGAGGCCCGGGCCTCGGCCGAGCGGCTCTGCCGCATCGCGGCGGCGCTGATCCCCGACGCCAGGTCCCACGTGGCGGGCCAGTTCACCCTGGCCGACGCCGACCTCTCGCTGATGCTGATGCGGCTGGTGAACGCCGGCGACCCGGTGCCGCCGCACCTGGTGGCCTGGGCGCGGCGGATCTGGGCGCGGCCCTCGATCCGGACCTGGCTCGCCAACACCCGCGCCGGCCCGGCCGTCAGCGCGGGCCCAGCCGCTTCCAGTAGATCAGCTCGGCCACGCCGGGCAGCACCAGCCCCGGCAGGGCGCCCACGCGGGCCCAGCCGTGGCGCTCGTAGAAGGCCTGCGCCGCGGCGTTGAAGTCGGAGCAGAGCAGGAAGCCGTGGCCGGCGGTCTCGGCCAGGGCCGCCTCGAAGGCGCCCAGCAGCGCGCTCCCCACGCCGCGGGACCGGGCCCCCGGCAGCACCGCCAGCAGCTTGAGGTAGCCCCCCAGCCCCAGCGTCCCCTGCCGAAGGAACCAGGCCAGGCCGGCCGGGCCGCCCTCCTCCACCGCCAGCAGCAGCCCGTCGCCGCGGGCGTGGGCCCGCGCCAGGTCGGCGGCCAGCCTCGGCTCGTCCCGGCCGTAGCGACGCATCAGGTCGAGGCGGGCCAGCCCGGCGGCCAGCGGGGCGAGGTCGGCGGCGACGGCGGGGCGGATCTCCATGGGCTCGACCTCCACTCAGCGTGACGAGGGCGGGACGGGGGGCAGGAGCGGCACCGGGGCCAGCCGGCGCGTGGCCCGGATCACCCGCCGCCCCCGGGCCGGGAGATCGAACCAGATCCGGCTGGTGCCGGCGAGGTCCTGGCGCGGCGAGGCCGGCGCGCCGTCCACCCAGAGCTCCAGCCCCTCCGCCGGGAGCGAGACGGTGAGGCCGCCGAGGGCGACGTCGCCGTGGTTGACCACCGCGGCGCCGCCGTCGTCGAGGTAGCGCACCTCGACGTCGCCGAGCGCCCGCAGGCGGTCGCCCGCCTCGGTCCACGGCAGCGAGACCAGCCTGCCGGCGGCCACCCGCGAGGCCAGCCGGGCCAGCGCCTCGTCGAGCGCGGGATCGATCACCAGCCCGCCCCCGGCCGCCGGCCGGACCGGGAGCCGCGCCGCCGCCGGGCCCCGCCCGGTGGTGGCCGGCCCGGCGCCCAGGTAGGTGTGGGCCACGAAGAGGCCGTCGCCGCGCTCCAGCCGGTCGAGCGGCTCGTCGGAGAGGGCCCGGGCCAGCTCGGCCGGGGGCGCGTGGAAGAAGCTCGACTGGAAGACCCAGAGCCGGGGCTCGCCCGGGAGCGGGTAGATGGCGGGGCTGGGCGCGCCCGGCGGCGCCGCGCCGAAGAGGTCGCGCACCTCGACGGACCGGAAGCCGGCCACGTCGCCGGCGGCCCAGGCCCAGCGGATGCCCCCCTCGGCCAGCAGCCCGCGGTCCTCCCACGGCGATCGCTCCTCGGCCCCCTGCGCCGAGAGGGCCTCGCAGTTCACGTAGGGCTGGTGGTCGATCCAGGTCTCGGGGCGGAGCGGGGCGGCCGCCTCGAGGCCGGCCCGGATGGCCTCGCGGTCGTCGCGGGCGTCGGAGATGGAGTGGAGCGCCACCTCGGAGCCGGCCCCGATGAGCCGGCTCGCCAGCCGCCAGGTCTCGGGGTCGGCCAGCGTGCCGGGGCCGGGCCAGACGAAGAAGCTGCGGGTGATGGCCAGGCCTCGCCCCAGCAGGCCGGCGCCCCGGCTCCCCTCGGCGCGCGGGTCGGAGTGGCCGAAGAGGACGGCGCGCAGCGCGGCCGGCTCGGTCCGGTCGGCGTGGTCGGTGAAGACCACGGCGGCGCGGGCGCCGCGCGGCCAGCGCTCCACCCGCAGCGGCACCGGGACGCCGGGCCCGAGGGGGTAGAGGGTGGCCTCGAGCCGGTCCTCGTCGCCGGGGCGGCGCGGCGCCTCGGTCCAGGCGCGCTTCCGCTCCAGGATGCCGTAGCTGGCCGGGCCGCCCTGCTCGAGGCGCGGCAGCTTCTCCAGGCAGGCGAGGTAGGTGGCGAAGGGGCGCTCGGCCGCGTCGTCGAGGAAGAGGGTGGCCGCCAGGCCCGCGGGAGCGGGGACCAGCAGCGCCGCCACCAGCCCGGGGCCGCCCACGAGCAGGAGCCGGCCGGCGCGGGCCAGGAGCGGCGTGCCGCGCCCGGTCCGCACGGCGGCGGTGAGCGGGACCGGGGCGAGATCGCGCCCGACCGCCCAGGGCTGGTCGCCCGCCCAGCTGAGCGTGACCGCGGCGCGCTCCAGGCCCAGGGCGCGGCGCCAGCGCAGCCGGACGAGGAGGCGGCGTCCGGCCTGGTCGGGAGCCAGGCGCACCTCGGCGTCGAGGTCGGGGGCCGAGGCGGTGGCGACGAGCCCGCCGCCCTCGCTGCGCCAGGCGAGCGGAAGGGACAGGGCCTTGCCGCCCGCCCTCACCTCCAGCGCCAGCGCCACCGGCACGCCGGCCACATCGATGGTGGCCGACCCGGGAGCCGCCAGCGCGAGGAGGAGGAGCGGAAGAGCGGTCACCGTTGTTCCCGTCCCAGAGTAGTGCAATCCAAGGAAATCAGGAACTTCACTCGGTGCGGCTGATCCTGGCGGTCCGTGCTTCGGCCGGTCGTCCGAGTGTCGAACTACCCGTGCGGGGCAGGTATTGACCCTGAGGGGTGCGACGATCCGTCCGATGACACATTGCCTTGGAAGCGGTCAAGGTGACTCCTTTTCGAGCGATCCTCCCCCACCCTGAACTGAGGCACCCACATGTCGACGAAGATGGATGAGCGGCTGGAGGTCGTGTACCAGGAGGTCCTGAAGCGCAACCCAGGCGAGGTGGAGTTCCACCAGGCGGTGCGGGAGGTGCTCGAGTCGATCGGCCCCGTGCTCTCCAAGTACCCCGAGTTCCGCGAGCGGAAGATCATCCAGCGCATCTGCGAGCCGGAGCGCCAGATCATCTTCCGGGTCCCCTGGCTCGACGACCGCGGCGAGGTCCAGATCAACCGGGGCTTCCGCGTCCAGTACAACTCGGCGCTCGGGCCCTACAAGGGCGGGCTGCGGTTCCACCCCTCGGTCTACCTCGGCATCATCAAGTTCCTCGGCTTCGAGCAGATTTTCAAGAACGCCCTGACCGGCCTGCCCATCGGCGGCGGCAAGGGCGGCTCCGACTTCGACCCCAAGGGCAAGTCGGACAACGAGGTCATGCGCTTCTGCCAGAGCTTCATGACCGAGCTGTGGCGCTACATCGGCGAGTACACCGACGTCCCGGCCGGCGACATCGGCGTGGGCGGGCGGGAGATCGGCTACATGTTCGGCCAGTTCAAGCGGCTCACCTCGAAGTACGAGGCGGGCGTCCTCACCGGCAAGGGGCTCGACTACGGCGGCTCGCTGGTGCGCACCGAGGCCACCGGCTACGGCGCCACCTTCTTCGTCGCCGAGATGCTCAAGGCCCGCGGCGACTCCTTCGGCGGCAAGACCTGCACCGTCTCCGGCTCGGGCAACGTGGCCATCTACACCATCGAGAAGATCCACCAGCTCGGCGGCAAGGTGGTGGCCTGCTCGGACTCGGACGGCGTCGTCCACGACGACAAGGGCATCGACGTCGAGCTGGTGAAGCAGCTCAAGGAGCGCGAGCGGCGCCGCATCAAGGACTACGTCCAGTACCGCAAGCACGCCTCCTACGTGGCCGGCGGCAACATCTGGGAGATCCCCTGCCAGGTGGCCATGCCCTCCGCCACGCAGAACGAGCTGAACGGCAAGGACGCCGCCACCCTGGTGAAGAACGGCTGCATCGCGGTCGGCGAGGGGGCCAACATGCCCACCACGCCGGAGGGCATCAAGGTCTTCCTCGACGCCAGGATCTCGTACGGCCCCGGCAAGGCGGCCAACGCCGGCGGCGTGGCCACCAGCGCCCTGGAGATGCAGCAGAACGCGACCCGCGACTCCTGGACCTTCGAGTACACCGAGGAGAAGCTGGCGGCCATCATGCGGAACATCCACCAGAACTGCTGGGAGACCGCCGAGGAGTTCGGCGCCAAGGGCAACTACGTGGTGGGGGCCAACGTGGCCGGCTTCATCAAGGTGGCCAAGGCCATGGTGGCCCACGGGCTCATCTAGTCGGACGGGCGCCTCCCGGGTCCGCCCACCGGATCGGGCCCGGGAGGCACGCCGCCACTCCGGCCAGCGAGACGGCGATCGACACCGGCGCGGAACGCCCGGGCCACCCGGCCGGGCGGCCCTGGTGCCTCGCTCGGCGCGCAGGCCACCACGTCTCGGGTCGTCCGGTGGCGGCTCACGGGGGTGGCCGTGGCGCTCGGCTTCCACACCGCCGGGCCGGGCGGCTGCCTGCGGCGCCGGGACCACCCCCGGGCTCGTCGTCGGCGGTGCGCAGGCCCGCCGACGCAAGTGCCCGATCTCCCGGCAGCCGCTGCACGAAAGGCGAGCGGCCTGGCGCCCTCCTCCGGGCGAGCGACGCGCCTTCGTGCCCCCGTGCGGGCTCGCGTCGCGTCCTCGCTCGCGCCTGCGCTGGCGGACTCCTTGCACCCATGACCCACTCCCGTCAAAGGACCACGTCTTGCGCATCCTCCTCCAGCACCGGAGCACCTACCGCTACCCGGCGCCGGCGGCGCTCGGCCCCCATACCATCCGGCTGCGGCCGGCGGCCCACGCACGCGCCGTCATCGAGCACTATGCGCTCAAGCTCCCGGGCGGGGCGGCGGTCCGCTGGCAGCAGGATCCCTTCGGCAACCACGTCGCACATGTCTCGTTCGGCAAGGGGGTCCGGCTCCCGGCGCTGGAGGTCCTGGTCGAGCTGGCGCTCGACGTCCGGCCGGTCAACCCGTTCGACTTCTTCATCGACGAGCGGTGCGAGACCGTCCCGTTCACCTATCCGCCCGAGCTGGCCCGCGATCTCGTCCCCTTCCTCGATCGGACCGATCCGGAGCTGGCCACGGGACGTCGCTTCCAGGCGCTCCTCGCCTCCTTGCCGAAGGGCGGTCCCACCGTGGAGTTCGCGGTGGAGGTGAACCGGCGAGTCAACCAGGCCCTCCGCTACGTCATCCGCGAGGAGCCGGGCATCTGGACGCCGGAGGAGACCCTCACGCAGGGCCGGGGCAGCTGCCGCGACCAGGCCCTGCTCCTGGTGTCGCTGCTCAGGGCCCGTGGGCTGGCGGCACGCTTCGCCTCGGGCTACCTGGTCCAGCTCGCCGACGAGGGGATGCTCCCCGACGAGCCCAAGGGGGTGGGGCGGGACGTCGCCGACCTCCACGCCTGGACCGAGGTCTTCCTGCCCGGCGGTGGCTGGATCGGGCTCGACCCGACCAGCGGCCTGCTCTGCGGCGAGGGGCACATCCCGCTGGCCTCGGTGGCTCGTCCCGCGCTGGGGGCGCCGCTGGAGGGGACGAGCGATCAGCCCGCCACCGACATCACCTTCTCGCTGACCGTGACCCGGCTCGGGCACGAGGTCCGGCCCACCGCGCCTTTCCCGGACCAGGCCTGGGAGGCGCTGTTGCGCGGCGCCGACCGGGCTGACGCGGCGCTCGCCGTGGCGGGGCTCACCCTCACCAGCGGCGGCGAGCCGACCTTCAACGCCCGCGACCACGTCGAGGCGCCGGAGTGGAACGGCGACGCCCTCGGGCCGACCAAGTGGACGGCCGGCCTGGCGCTGGCGCGCGAGCTGCGCCGCCGGCTCGCGCCCGGCGCCGCGACGCTGCGCCGCCAGGGCAAGTGGTACCCCGGCGAGCCGCTGCCGCGCTGGGCGCTCGAGCTGATCGGGCTCGCCGACGGCACGCCGATCTGGCCCGACCGCATCATGCCGTCCGCGCCCCCGGGCCCTGACGGCGCCCGCCACTTCGCCGAGGCCCTGGCCGCCCGGCTCGGCCTGCCGGCCGGCTCGAGTCGCGCCGCCTACGAGGATCCCTGGCGCTTCATCATGGACGAGGCCAACCTGCCGGTGGGCGTCGACCCGCTGCTGGCCAGGCTCGACGATCCGGCCGAGCGGCACCGCCTGGCGCGCATCCTCGGCGGGGCCCCGGCCGCGCCCGTCGGCTACGTGCTCCCGCTGGCCCGCACCGCGGAGGGCTGGCGGACCGAGCGCTGGCGCTTCCGGCGCGAGCACCTCTTCCTCCTGCCGGGCGACAGCCCGCTGGGGTTGCGGCTCCCCCTCGCCGCCATCGGCGGCCCGCCCGAGATCGAGCCGGAGGAGGCGCCGCTGCCGGTGCCCGACCCGCGCCTCGCAGAGATCGAGAAGGCGCAGGCCAAGCTCCTCGCCGAGAAGAGGAAGGGACCGGCCCTGCCCGATCCGGTCCGGACCGCGCTCGGCGTCGAGCTGCGCGAGGGGACGCTCTTCGTCTTCCTGCCGCCGGTCGCCAAGGCCGGGGACTTCCTGGCGCTGGTGGCCGCGGTCGACGCCACCCGCGCCGCCACCGGGATCGACGTCCAGCTGGAGGGCTACCCGCCCCCCTCCTCGCCGCTGCTGTTCCAGATGGCCGTGACGCCCGACCCGGGCGTGCTCGAGGTCAACCTGCCGCCGCAGGCCCGCGGCGTCGAGCACGCCAGGCTGCTGGGCACGGTCTTCGAGGCGGCGCTCCACGCCGGGCTCCACTCGGAGAAGTGGCTGCTGGACGGCCGGCTGGCCGGCTCGGGCGGTGGGCACCACGTCACCCTGGGCGGCCCCACCCCGCTGGAGAGCCCGCTGGTGCTCCGGCCGGACCTGCTCGCCAGCCTGGTCACGTTCACCCAGCACCACCCCTCGCTCTCCTTCCTCTTCACGGGGCTCTTCGTCGGCCCGACCTCGCAGGCCCCGCGCGTCGACGAGGCCCGCCTCGACACCCTCTCGGAGCTGGAGATCGCGCTGGCCGAGGCCTTCCGCGCCAGGGATCCGGCCCCCTGGCTCGGCGACTCGCTGCTGCGCAACCTGCTCACCGACCTGACCGGAAACACCCATCGGGCCGAGATCTCGATCGACAAGCTCTACGACTGGCGCACCCCGCACGGCCGCCAGGGCGTGGTCGAGCTCCGCGCCTTCGAGATGCCGCCCCACCCGCGGCTGGCCGTGGCCCAGGTCCTGCTGGCCCGCTCGCTGCTGGCCGCCTTCAGCAAGGGTCCCTACCGCAAGCCGCTGATCCGCTGGGGCGAGGCGCTGCACGACCGCTTCCTCCTGCCCCACCACCTCTGGCGCGACTTCGAGGAGGTCCTGGCCTTCCTCGACGAGCGTGGCCTGGGGTTGCCGGCCGAGCCCTACCGGGCCTTCCTCGAGCTGCGCTGCCCGGTGGTGGGGCGGCTCGAGATGGGCGACTGCCTGCTGGAGGTCCGCAACGCGCTCGAGCCCTGGAACGTGCTCGGCGAGGAGCCCTCGGGCGGCGGCACCTCTCGCTACGTCGACTCCTCGGTGGAGCGCATCGAGATCCGCGCCGCCGGGATCACCCCGGAGCGCCACCAGGTGGTGGTCAACGGCATCGAGCTGCCGGTCCGCCCCACCGGCACCGCCGGCGAGGTGGTGGGGGGCGTCCGCTTCCGCGCCTGGGCCCCGCCGCACGCGCTCCACCCGCACCTGGGCGTCCACCACCCGCTCACCATCGAGCTCTGCGACAGCTGGGGCCGCCGCTCGCTGGGCGCTTGCCGCTACCACGTCTGGCACCCCGAGGGGCGCTCCTACGGCGCCCAGCCGCTCACCCGCTTCGAGGCCTCGGCGCGGCGGGCGCAGCGCTTCACCGTCGACGGGGCCACCCCGTGGCCGCTCGAGCCCGTCCGCGTGCCGACCCACGGCCAGACCCCCTGGTCGCTCGACCTCCGCCGCCACCCCGGCGACCACCCGGTCCCCACGCCGGAAGACGCGCCGGACGAGGCCTGAGCGGTGGACCAGCTCCTCCTCGCCGAGCTCTCCGAGCAGGACGCCGTGCTCCGGCACCGGCGGCTCGAGGTCTGGATCGGGGCCGAGCCGACCTTCACGGTCCGCGACTCGCAGGAGCCCTGGTGGCTCACCCGGGCGGAGGGTGGCGACAAGCTCGACCGGGCCCGGGCCCTGCTGGCCGACCTGGCGCCGCGCCTCCCCTCGCGGCCGCGGCTCCTCGACCTGCCAGGGCGTCACTTCGAGGGCGAGCCGGCGCCGCGCTTCTGCCTGGGGGCCCGCTTCCGCCGGGGCCCGTCGTCCAGCGAGGCGGAAGTCCAGCTCACGGTGACGCCCGACCCGGGGGTGGTGGAGGTCAACACCGCCCCGGCGCCCGACCTGGCCACCTTCTACACCGACGCCGAGGCGATCTACGCCGCCGCCGGGGCGGCCGGGCTCTCGGCGGTGCGCTGGCGCTACAACGGCCGGGGCTCCGACTCGGGCGGGGGCGGGCAGCTCACCTTCGGCGGCCCGTCGGCGGACGGCAGCCCCTTCTTCCGCCACCCGGCGCTGCTGCCGCGGCTCATCCGCTTCCTCTGCAACCACCCCTCGCTCTCCTACGCCTTCGCCGGCGACTGCGTCGGGTCGGCCTCGCAGGGCCCGCGCCCCGACGAGGGGGTGCGGGAGCGGTTCGAGGAGCTCCAGGTCGCGGTCGACCGGCTCGAGGCCCGGGGCGACCACCTGGCCCCACCCGAGCTCTGGGAGACGCTGGCCCCGCTGCTGGTCGACGCCTCCGGCAACTCCCACCGGGCCGAGCTCAACGTGGAGAAGCTCTGGAACCCGCACCTCCCCGGGCGTGGACAGACTCGGCGTGGTGGAGCTGCGCTCGCTGCGGATGCCTTCGAGCGCCGGCCGCCTGGCGGCCATGGCCGCCCTCTTCCGCGCCCTGGTGGCCCGGCTGGTGACCGTCCCCTACCTGGACCCGCTCGCCGACTGGGGCGCCTCGCTGCACGACCAGCTGGCGCTCCCCACCTTCCTCGACGAGGACCTCCGCGGCGTGCTCGAGGACCTGGCGGCGCACGGGCTCGGCCTCGGCGCCGCCACCACGGCGCTGCTGCTGGAGCGACCCGAGCCACTGGCCGAGGTCAAGGTGGACCGGACCACCCTCACCGTCCTGCCGGCGCTCGAGTTCTGGCCGCTGCTCGGCGACGTGGCCAGCCAGGAGCGGGCCGGCGCCCGCCTGGTCGACGCCAGCATCGAGCGGGTCGAGGTGCGCATCAGCCACGATCGCGGCGCCGATCCGGGACGTCTCGGGGCCGACGGCTGGGAGGTCCCGCTCACCTCGGCCGACAGCGGGCGCCGCCACGTGGCCGGGCTGCGCTACCGGGCCTTCCTCCCGCGCCCGGGGCTCCACCCGGGGCTGCCGGCGCAGGATCCGCTGGTGCTGACCTGGGAGCGGGAGGGCCACCGCACCGGCATCGAGCTGCACGGCTGGATCCCGGGCGGGGGCACCTACCCGGGCCTCCCCTGGGACGACGTCGAGGCGCGGCGCCGCTGCCGCGAGCGGGTGCGGATCCACGAGGCCGGTCGGGTCACCTTGCGGCGGCCGCTGGCTGGAGGCGGGGTGACGCTCGACCTGCGGCGGCTCACGGCGCTGCGTGGCGCCGACGGCTGGACCACGACCGGAGGTGGGAAGTGAGGGAGTCCCTGTTCAAGGAATACCGGCCCATCCCCGGTGCCTACGACGAGCTCTTCTCCGGCCCCGGAGAGGTGCGTGCCGAGTTCCGGCGCGCCGCCGCGGCGCTGGAGGCGCGCAGCCTCACCGAGTTCGCGCGCAGCCAGGCGCTGGCCGAGAAGGCGCTGCTCGACCAGGGCGTCACGTTCAGCGTCTACGCGGACAGCCGCGGCGCCGAGAAGATCTTCCCATTCTGCCTGCTGCCGCGCCTGGTGGGCGCCGCCGAGTGGTCGCGCCTGGAGCAGGGGTTGGTGCAGCGGGTCCGGGCCATCGAGGCCTTCCTCGACGACCTCTACGGCCCGCAGCGCATCCTCAAGGAGAAGGTGATCCCGGCCGAGGTGGTGCTGGCGGCCAGGGGCTACGAGCCCAAGCTGGTCGGGGTGAGGCCGCCCGGCGGCGTGCGCGTGCACGTGGCCGGCATCGACCTGATCCGCGATCCGGCCGGCACCTTCCGGGTGCTGGAGGACAACCTGCGCTGCCCCTCCGGCGTCTCCTACGTGCTGGAGAACCGGCTGCTCTCGAAGCGGATCATCCCCGAGGCGCTCGACAAGGCCCGGGTCCACCGTGTCGACCAGTATCCGTCCAGGCTGGCGGCGGCCCTGCGCTCGGTGGCCCCGGTCAGCCCCGACGAGGCCGTGGCGGTGGTGCTCACCCCCGGCCCCTTCAACTCGGCGTACTTCGAGCACAGCTTCCTGGCCCGCACCATGGGGCTCGAGCTGGTGCAGGCGCCCGACCTCTTCGTCGACGGCGACGAGGTCTTCATGCACACCACCCGCGGTCCACGCCGCGTCCACGTCATCTACCGGCGCACCGACGACGCCTTCCTCGACCCGGACTTCTTCCGGCCCGACTCGCTGCTGGGGGTGCGCGGCCTGATGCGCGCCTGGGCGGCCGGCACCGTGACCATCGCCAACGCACCCGGCAACGGGGTGGCCGACGACAAGGCGGTCTGCGCCCTGGTGCCGGACATGGTCCGCTTCTATCTCTCCGAGGAGCCGCAGCTGGAGCAGGTCCCGACCTGGCTCTGCTGCCGGCCCGAGGACCAGGCCTACGTGGTGGAGCGGCTCGACCAGCTGGTGGTGAAGGCGGTGGACGAGGCGGGCGGCTACGGGATGCTGATGGGCCCCCAGGCCACGCCCGAGGAGCGGGAGGACTTCCGCCGCCGCATCAACGCCGATCCGCGCCGCTACATCGCCCAGCGCCGTGTCGAGCTCTCGGCCTGCCCCACCTGGATCGCCGAGGGCGGCTACACCGCCCCTCGCCGCGTCGACCTGCGCCCCTACATCGTCTCCGGGGCCGACGGCCCGTGGGTGCTCCCCGGCGGCCTGACCCGGGTGGCCCTGCGCGAGGGGTCCTACGTGGTCAACTCCAGCCAGGGCGGCGGCTCCAAGGACACCTGGGTGCTGAAGGGAGCGAACCCGTGATCAGCCGCGTCGCCGAGAACCTCTTCTGGCTGGGGCGCTACCTGGAGCGGGCCGAGTCGACGGCCCGCGTCTGCCTGGTCACCCGCAACCTCGCCCTCGACGGCGACCTCGAGCCGCACCAGGCCTGGCGCCCGGCCGTCATCGTCTCGGGCCAGGAGGAGCCCTTCCGCGAGGCGCACGGCGACGAGGGCTTCGCCGACGGCGAGCGGGTCCAGGAGTGGCTCACCTGGGAGGAGACCAACATCTCCTCGCTGCGCCGCTCGGTGGGCGCAGCCCGCGAGAACGCCCGTTCCATCCGCGAGGTGGTGAGCCTGGAGACCTGGGAGGCGGCCAACGAGCTGCACCTCTGGATGGATGGCGCCGGGCGCGAGGTCTGGCGGTCCGACCGGCACGGCTTCTACCGGCACGTCCGCCAGCACGCCCAGCTCTGCCTCGGCGTCATCCACGGGACCATGCTCCACGACGACGCCTTCAGCTTCATCCTGCTCGGCGTCATGCTGGAGCGGGCCGGGCAGACCGCGCGCATCCTCGACGTCCACCACCACGCCCTGCAGCGCATGGGGGCGCACCAGGTGGTGGAGCTGGCGCTCTGGCTCTCGCTGCTGCGCGCCTGCTCCGGCTTCGAGCCGTTCATGAAGCGGTTCCAGGGCAAGGCCTCGGCGGCCACCGTGGCCCGCTTCCTGGTGCTCGACGCCCGCTTCCCGCGCTCGGTCAACCACTGCCTGCACATCGCCTCCAGCCGGCTCGCCAAGGTGCGCGCCGCCGACGCCGAGCATCGCGGCCACAGCCTGACCTCGCTGCGGGCCCTGGAGAGCTGGGTGATCGACGAGGCCGGGCCGCACATCGACGCCGGCAACCTCCACCAGTTCCTCACCCACGTGGTGGACGAGACCCACGCGATCTGCAATGACATCGGGCGCGAACTGTTCGGCTACCCGGCCCCCGAGGTCGTGGGCTCGACCGGGCAGTAGCCGACTCGAAGCATGCCCAACCTCCTCGCCATGTCCTTCGAGGGTGCCCTCGCGCCCTCCTTCGACCTCCGGTGCCTGCAGCCCGGGCGCGCCCTCCCCGACGGCTGGGGCATCGGCTACTACCCGGGCGGCGAGCCCTCGGCGACCGTGCTTGAAGGAGCCGGCGCCCCCGGTCGGCTCGATCCGCTCGGAGCTGGTGAAGGCCTGGGAGCACCTCGAGTCGTCGCTCTTCGTGGTGCACATCCGGACCGCCACCTGGGGCGCCCCTTCCGACGCCAACACCCAGCCCTTCGCCCGGGCCTGGGGACGCCGCGACTGGCTCTTTGCCCACTCCGGCAGCCTGGGCGAGCGCCCCCAGCCACGCCCCACCCAGCTCTTCGAGCCGGTCGGCTCCACCGACACCGAGGTGGTGCTCTGCGAGCTGCTGGGGCGGCTCGCCGAGCGGGGCTGGCGCTCGCTCGACGAGGCCGACCTCGAGGTGCTGCACGGATGGTTCGGCGAGCTCAACGGCCTCGGCACGCTCACCTCGGTGCTCAGCGATGGGCGGGACCTGCTGGTCTACGCCGACCGCGATCCCGGGGCCCGGGGCATCTGGCTCTGGGAGGCCCTGCCGCCCTATGGCGAGCTGCGGCTCGCCGACCAGGACCTGGTGGTCGACCTGGCCTCGCGAGGCCCCAAGGCGCGCCGGGGGGTGGTGATCTCCACCACGCCGCTCGAGGTCACCAGCGAGTGGGTCGGCCAGTGGCGCCAGGTGCCGCCCGGCGCCCTGCTGGTCGTCCGCCAGGGGGTGGTCCGGGTGGAGCGGGCCGCGGCCGGCGGTGCCACCCCGCTGTCCCTGGCCACGGGATCGCGCCAGGCCATGCGCCTCGCCAGGCCCGAGCGGGCGCCGGCGAGGCGCTACGACCTGGTCCACCGCACCACCTACCGCTACCTGAAGCCGGTGGAGCGGTCCATGCACCTCTTCCGGCTCAAGCCGGTCAACGACCAGCTCCAGTCCCTTCGCACCTTCGACCTGCGCATCTCGGTCCCGGGCGACGCCCGCGACTACGAGGACGTCTTCGGCAACCAGACCCACCGGCTCCTGGTGGAGACCCCGTTCCACGAGCTGGTGGTGGAGGCCCGCTCCACGGTGGAGGTGGTCGACTGCGAGCCGCTCTCCTACCGGCCACTGCGCTCGCGAACCACCATCCCGCTGGCCTGGATGCCGTGGCAGCGCCAGGTCCTGCAGCCCTTCCTGCTCCCCGAGGAGCTGCCGGAGAGCGAGCTGCAGGATCTCGTCGAGTACGCCATGAGCTTCGTGGAGCGGAACGGCTACGACCTGCTGGAGACGCTGCTCGACATGAATGCCACCATCCACCGGGACTACAAGTACGTGCAGGGCGCGACCACGCTCCTCACCACGCCCTTCGAGACCTACGTGAACCGGCGCGGCGTCTGCCAGGACTTCACCAACCTCTTCATCTGCATGGCCCGGCTCCTCTCGGTGCCGGCTCGCTACGTCTGCGGCTACCTCTACACCGGCCCCAGGCACGAGAACGCGGCCCAGGGCGAGGCCAGCCACGCCTGGGCCCAGGTCTACCTGCCGGAGGTGGGCTGGCGCGGCTTCGATCCGACCAACGGGGTGATCACCCAGACCAGCCACGTGCGGGTCGCGGTCGGCCGCTCCTGGCGCGACGCCACGCCGACCTCGGGGACCATCTACCTGGGCGGCGCGGGGGAGACGCTGGAGGTGGACGTGCGCGTCGACCTCGATCCCGGCCCGTGACGGCCGTCGCCGGGCCCGGCGGTCACGGTCAAGGCATGGTGGCCAGCTTGGCCACGATGTCGCCGTACAGGTCCCTGACCGTGCCGTCGCAGTCCGACTGGTCCTGGGTGGTGGCCTTCAGCCAGGCCACCATCTCGACCGCGGTGACGCCGGGCGCCACCTCGCTGGCCACCAGCGAGCCGGACATCACCTCGATGTTCTGGATGCCCCAGGTCTTCTGGTACCGCTCGCCGATCTTGACGGGCGCGGCGTCGGTCCCGTCCAGCGGCCCGGCCCGGTAGGTGACGTCGAACTTGGCGTCGCCATATCCGGGGATGCCGGTCGGGCTGGCGTAGCGGACCCGGAAGCTCACCGGGAACGGCTCCTCGTTCATGAACGGGTTCCCGGGGACGTCGTCGAGGCGGGGGGCGTTGTTGTAGTTGTGGATGTAGCTGGCGGCCGGATCGTGGAGCGCCTGGTAGACCTGCGCCAGCGAGGCGTGGAGGTACCCCTTCCCGTAGGAGGTGTAGTGGCCGCTCTGCGGGCCAGCCACCACGTTGATCTCCTGCGGGTAGGTCTCGTTGCCCGCGGCCGGCGGGAAGGTCACCGAGGTGGCCACCGACTCGAGGGGCTGGAAGCCCACCTCCAGCGGGAAGCCGTCCGCGACGTTCTTGCCGCAGCCGGCCAGCGAACCGGCCACCGCCAGCAGGGTGGCCGCGATCCGAAGCGCGTGGGACCGACTCCGTGCCTGTGCCATGGGGCTCACCTTTATCCGCATTCGGCCGGCCCGCCCGAGATTTCGCCGTCCCCCACTTGGGGGCGTCCCGGCGAGAGGGCGTCTCGGCCCGGGCGTCAGTCGGAGACCGCCCGCTTCAGCCCGGTCGCCATGTCGTTGAGGGCGCGGGCCTCCGCGGCCACCGACTGGATGTTGGACATGGTCTCCTGCGTGGCCAGGTAGATCTCGTTCATGGCCTTCAGCACCTGCTCGATGCCGTGGTCCTGCTGCTGCGCCACGGTGGCGATCTCGCGGGCCGCCTCCGAGGAGTCGGCCAGCGCCGTGGCCAGCCGGCGGATGGTGTCGCCGCTGCCGGACGCCACCGTGGCGCCCTGCTCGGCCCGCCGGATGCCCACCTCGGCCGCGGTCATGGCCGCCAGCATCGCCTTGTGGACCTCGGAGAGGATCCCCTTCACCTGCGTCGCAGCCCGCTTGGCGTCCTCGGCGTGATGGCGCATCTCCCCGACCACGTCGGCGAAGCCCCCGCCGCCGGCGGCGGCGGCCGCGGCCTCCTGGGCGGCGCGATCGGCCAGGCGCTGCGAGCGGTCGGCGACGTAGTTCACCACCGAGGCGATCTCGAAGATGTCGCGCATCCGGGCGTTGAGCGCCTCGATGCGCTGCGACAGCTGCCGCACCTCGTCGGCCAGCTTGGCCATCTCGGCCTGGCTGGTGTCGACCGCCTTCAGCCCCTCGGCGGAGACCCGCGCCCCGGCCTGGGCCAGCCCGATCACGGTCTCGGCGGTGAGCGCCGCCTTGGTGGCGGTCTGGGACAGCTGCCCCATGGTGGCGGTGGTCTCGCGCACGCTGGCGGCGGTCTCGGCGGCCATGCTGGAGAAGGCGCTGACGTTGGAGAGGAGCGACTGGGCCATGGTCACCAGCGTCTTGGCCGCCTGCAGGAAGCCCTCGCGCCGGCCGGCCTCGGCGCGGAGCGCCTCGTCCTGGGCGTGGCCCGCCACCCAGGCCATGGTGCCGAGGAAGAGCGGCGCGGTGACGATGATGAGGACCAGCGGCTTCTGCACGGCGAGGAGCACGCCGTCCACGGAGAGGCCGCCGGGGCCGGTCCCGGCGTCGATGATGATCCCGATCACGGGGAAGAAGGCGCCGAGGATCACGCCGTAGATGGAGTACTTGCGCGCGTTCATGAGGATCCTGGGGTGGCCGGGCCGTCGGGGTGATCGGGAGCTTCGATTGTGGCGCAGGTCACCCTCCCCCGCCACTTTCGAAGGGGCGGCGCGGCGCCCGGTCCCGCCGCCAGGCCGGAATCGTTGCGCCGCTCCCGCCCCCCCGCGGTAGGTTGCCCCCGCCACCATGACCACGCCGCCCACCGCCCCCCTCGCCGCGCTCCTCCCGCCGCCCGGCGAGCGGCTGGCCGCCGACGCCATCCTCGACCGCTTCATGGGCTGGGTGAGCGCCACCGGCCTGACGCTCTACCCGCACCAGGAGGAGGCGCTGCTGCAGCTGCTCGACGGGCGCCACGTGGTGCTGGCCACGCCCACCGGCTCGGGCAAGTCGCTGGTGGCCACCTTCCTCCACTTCAAGGCCCTCGCCGAGGGGCGGCGCAGCTTCTACACCTGCCCCATCAAGGCGCTGGTGAACGAGAAGTTCTTCGACCTGTGCCGGCTCTTCGGCCCGGAGCGGGTCGGCATGATGACCGGCGACGGCGCCGTCAACCGCGACGCCCCCCTGCTCTGCTGCACCGCCGAGATCCTCATGAACGTGGCGGTGCGCGAGAAGGCCCTGCGCGACGACGCCGTGGTCATGGACGAGTTCCACTACTACGGCGACCGGGATCGCGGGGTGGCCTGGCAGGTGCCGCTGCTGGCGCTGGAGCGGGCCACCTTCCTGCTCATGTCGGCCACGCTGGGCGACACCACCGCCATCGAGGCTTCCCTGAAGGAGGTGACCGGGCGCGAGGTGGCGGCGGTGCGCTCGGCCGAGCGGCCGGTGCCGCTGGAGTTCTCCTGGCGGGAGACGCCGCTCCACGAGACGCTCGAGGAGCTGGTCAAGCTCAACCGCGCCCCGGTCTACCTCGTCAACTTCACGCAGCGGGCCGCCGCCGAGCAGGCCCAGAACCTGATGAGCGCCACCTTCTCGTCGCGGGAGGAGAAGGAGGCGGTGCGGGTGGCGCTGGAGGGCTTCCGCTTCGACTCGCCCTACGGCAAGGAGCTGCAGCGCTTCCTGCGCCACGGCATCGGGCTGCACCACGCCGGCCTCCTGCCCAAGTACCGGCTGCTCACCGAGAAGCTGGCGCAGCAGGGGCTGCTCAAGGTGGTGTCCGGGACCGACACCCTGGGGATGGGCGTCAACATCCCCATCCGCACCGTGGTCTTCACCCAGCTCTGCAAGTTCGACGGCGAGAAGACGGTGGTGCTCCCGGCCCGGGACTTCCACCAGATCGCGGGCCGGGCCGGGCGCAAGGGGTTCGACGACCGGGGCTACGTGGTGGCGCAGGCCCCCGAGCACGTGGTCGAGAACAAGCGGCTGGCCGAGAAGGAGAAGGCCGGCAAGAAGGTGGTCAAGAAGCAGCCGCCCACCAAGGGCTACGTCCACTTCGACCGGCAGACCTTCGAGCGGCTCCAGCAGAAGGAGCCCGAGCCGCTGCAGAGCCGCTTCGAGCCCTCCTTCACGCTGCTGGTCAACCTGCTGCAGAGCGAGACCGCCGAGCGCGGCGGCGGGTACGGCCGGCTGGTGCGGCTCATCGCCCGCTCCCACGGCACCGACGTGCTCAAGCACCGCCACCGGGTGGCGGCGGCGCAGCGGCTGCGGACGCTGCGGGCGGCCGGCCTGGTGCTGCTGGCCCGCATCGACGGCTACCGGGGCGCCTTCCTGCGCCCCGCCGAGGGGCTGCAGAAGGACTTCTCGCTCTTCCACACCCTGGCCCTCTACCTGCTCGACACCCTGCCCAGGATCCCGCGGGACTCGGAGACCTACGCGCTCGACGTGCTCTCCATGGTGGAGTCGATCCAGGAGGACCCCGACCAGATCCTCTGGAAGCAGCTGGACCGCGCCCGCGGCGAGGCGGTGGCGCGGATGAAGGCCGAGGGCGTCGAGTACGACGAGCGGATGAAGGAGCTGGAGAACGTGGAGTACCCCAAGCCCAACCGCGACTTCGTCTACGCCACCTTCAACGAGTTCGCCGCCAGGCACCCGTGGGTGGGGACCGAGAACATCCGGCCCAAGTCGGTGGCGCGGGAGATGGTGGAGCGGTTCATGACCTTCGGCGAGTACGTGCGCGAGTACGAGCTGCCGCGCTCGGAGGGGCTGCTGCTCCGCTACCTGACCGAGAGCTACAAGACGCTGGTGCAGACGGTGCCGGCCGGCTACCGCGACGAGACGGTGGAGGACGTCATCGCCTTCCTGCGCACCACGGTGCGAGGCGTCGACTCCTCCCTGCTGGACGAGTGGGAGCGGCTGCGCGACCCCACCTGGCAGGCGGCGCCGCTGGAGGCGCTGGTCCGGCCGGTGGCCCCGCCGCCGATCTGGGCCGACGCCCGGGCCTTCGCGGCCCGCCTGCGGACCGAGCTGCACCGGCTGGTGGCGGCGCTGGCGCGCCGGGACTGGGGCGCGGCGGGGGAGGCCCTGGCCGACCCGGCCGACTGGCCGCCGGCCCGGCTGGAGGCCGAGCTGGCCCCCTACTTCGCCGAGCACCCCCGCATCGACCAGACCCCGGCGGCGCGCAAGCCCCACCACACCTTCATCAAGGAGCTGGAGCCGCGCCGCTGGGAGGCGGTGCAGCGGCTGGTGGACGAGGCCGGCGAGGTGGACTGGATGGTCCAGTGCCAGGTCGACCTCAGCGGGCCCTTCGATCCGGACCGGCCGCTGCTCACGCTGCTGCGCGTCGGGACCTGAGCACGGCCCAGAGCCGGTCCGCTCCCGCTCAAGGGCGGAAGGCCTGCTCGGGGAGCCGGCCCAGCAGCTCGACCGAGGTGAGGACGGTCTCGCCGGTGGTGACGCCGTTGGCCCAGTTCCCCTCGCGAAAGGCGAAGAGCAGGCCGCCCACGGTCCGGAAGTCGTCGTAGGTGGTGACGAACTCGAGGGCCGGCCCGACCGAGGACGCCCCGCGCGACCGGAGGATCCGCCCGGTGGCGGGATCGAGGTCGGCCTCCACCACCAGCCCGGGCGCCACCTCCAGCGCCAGCGCCCGCAGCCGCTTCCCCCCCAGCTCCACCACCCCGCGGTCCTCGACCCTGGCCAGCCCCTCCTTGAGCCGGAGCGGCAGGTCGAAGCGGGCCGCCTGCAGCACCATGGCCGCCAGCGGCGGTCCCCCGACCGGCTCACCGCCGCGCCAGCCCACCTGGCCGTCCACCACGCGGACCTCCGGCTCGCCGCTCCAGCCGATCTCGACGCGCAGCTTCCCTCCCCGCGCCGCCAGCCGCTTCAGCGAGGCGGCCTGGCCGGGATGGAGCAGCGAGGTGACCGTGCCGGCCTGCCGGACCGCCACCACCCCGGAGAGCGCCGCGGCGCCCCCGTAGGCGGCCACGCAGCGGTCCACCAGCGCGGTCACCTCCGGCGGCGGGGCGGCGGCGGCCTGGCCGGCGAGGGCGAGCACGGCGGCGAGCGGCAGGACGTGGACGCCAGGCATGTGGCTCCTCCTCGGTGCCCTCACGCTAGCACGAGGCGCCGGCCCCGCCGCGCTTCGGGCGCCCGGGCCCGCCGCCGTTGACATCGGGCCGGCGAGGGCCGATACCTGCGCCTCCCATGCCCTCCGCACTCCCCACCACCGACGCCACGCGTCGCTGGCCGCGCGGCCAGAAGTTCACGCTCTCCGCCGCCGGCGAGGCCGCCGATCGGCTCCACCGCGACGCCGTCAACGGCGCCCGCGGCAGCGGCCGCGCCACGCTCGACGCGGCGCTGGCGGCCTGGGCGGCCCCGCTCGGCGTGCAGCCCGGCGACGGGCTGCTGCTGACCGAGCTGCGTGGCCAGCGCCGGGGGCTCAACGACCTGGTGCAGGCCATGGAGACCAGTGGCATCGAGCCGGCCGAGGTGAAGTCCTCGATCGACCGCCTGGTCAAGGCCGGGCTGGCCGAGCCGGTGACGGTCGCCTCGCCGTCCCCGGCCTGAGCCGGCGCGGCCCGGGGGCCCGCTGGCGGGCCCTGAGCGGCAGCGGAGGCCCGGTCCGGCGGGAGGCGCCGTCAGTCCAGCCTGGTCCGGGCGGCCCGGGTGGCCGCCCGGTGCTTCTTCTCGGCGATGCGCCGCTCCTGCGAGCCGCGCGTCGGCCGGGTGGGGCGCCGCCGCTTCGGCTCCACGCCCAGCGCCGCCAGCCGCTCCCGCAGCCGCTCCAGCGCCTCGCCCCGGTTCTGCGCCTGGCTGCGCCGCTCGGTGGCGGTGACCAGCACGCCGGTGGGCCGGTGGAGCAGCCGCACCCCGCTCTCGGTCTTGTTGCGGTGCTGCCCCCCGGGCCCGCTCGCGATGAAGAAGGTCTCCTCGCACTCCGCCCGCAGCGCCGCCTCGGGCAGCCGCACCGCCCGCCGCGCCTCGGCCCGCAGGGCCGCCGGGACCGGCGCGCCGCTCACGGCCGCCTCGCCGCGTGGGGCCGGTCGGAGACGATGCGGCCGTCCACCAGCTCGACGATCCGGTCGCAGCGGTCGGCCAGCCGCGGGTCGTGGGTGACGATGAGGAAGGTGGTGCCGGCCCGCTGGTTGGACTGGCGGAGCAGGGTGAAGATCTCGTCGGCGCTGGCGGTGTCGAGGTTGCCGGTCGGCTCGTCGGCCAGCACCAGCCGGGGCGCCATGGCCAGCGCCCGGGCGATGGCCACGCGCTGCTGCTGGCCGCCGGAGAGCAGCGTGACGCGCCGGTCGAGGAGCCGGCCCAGCCCCACCTGCGCGAGCAGCGCGCCGGCGCACTCCCGCATGTCCGGGTCGGTGCGCCCGCGCAGCGCCATCATGGGGATCATGACGTTCTCCACGGCGCTGAACTCGGGCAGCAGGTGGTGGAACTGGAAGACGAAGCCGATCGACCGGCCGCGGTGGCGGGCCAGGCCGTCGTCGTCGAGGGCCTCGACGTCCTGCCCGGCGATGAAGAGGCGCCCCGCGGTGGGCCGGTCGAGGAGGCCGACCAGGTTGAGCAGCGTCGACTTCCCCGACCCGGACGGGCCGATGAGCGCGGTGAACTCGCCGGCCTCGAGGCGCAGGTCGAGCCCGTGGAGCACCCGGGTCCGGATCACGTCCCCGTACTCCTTCACCACCCCGCGCAGCTCGACGACGGGGTCAGCCACCGCGGATCACCTGGGCCGGGTCGAGCCGCGCCGCGTGGCGGGCCGGGTACCAGGCCGAGAGCAGCCCGGTGACCAGCGCCACGGCCGAGGCGGCGACGAAGAGGCCGGGGGTGAGGGCGATGGGGAAGAGCGACTCGCCGTAGGGGTTCTTCACCGCGTGGGCGAAGAAGGTGGCCAGCCCGGCGCCGATGGCGCCGCCCAGCAGCGAGCCCACCAGGCCCACGATGGCCCCCTCGATGAGGAAGATGCGCAGCACCGTACCGGTGCTGGTCCCGGTGGCCTTGAGGATGCCGATCTCGCGGCTCTTCTGGATCACCGAGACGCCCAGCACCGAGGCGATGCCGAGCGCCACCGCGATCACCACGAACGCCTGGATCATCACCGAGGAGGAGCTCTGCGCCTGGAGGCCGGTGAGCAGCTGCTGGTTGAGCTTCATCCAGCTGTCGGCGGTGAGGCCGGTGGTGGCGGCCAGCTCCTGGGCCAGGCGCTCGGCCTGGAAGACCTCGTCCACCTTCACCTCGATGGTGGTGATGCCCCCGGCCAGGTCGAGCAGGGTCTGGGCCTGCCGGAGCGAGACCAGCACCCAGCGCTGGTTGACGTCCTTGTTGCCGACGTCGAAGAGTCCGCTGACGGTGAAGACGTCACCCCGCCCCTGCGGCGTGGTGATGCGGATCTTGTCGCCCACCTCGACGCCGAGGTCGTGGGCCAGCACCGTGCCGATGACCGCCTCGGTCCCCTCCACCCGGAAGCGGCCGGCCTGGATGCGCGGGACGATGCGGATCACCGAGTCGAAGGTCTGCGGATCGAGCCCGCGCAGGGCCACCGACCTGGAGAGCTCGCCGCGGGCTGCGAAGGCCGAGCCGGCCGCGGTCGGCGTGGCGGCCAGCACGCCGGGCGTTCCGCGGATCTCGCCGAGCAGCGCCTGCCACTGCTCGATCGACTTCTCGCGCTCCGGCGTCTTCTCCACCCGGGCCACCACCGCCTCGCCGCCCGGCGGCGCGACCACCCGGGCCACCCGGTCGGGCCGCTTCAGGAAGACGTGGGCCTGGGAGGAGAGCGTCTGGTCGATGAGCGTGGCCTGCAGCCCGCCGATGAGGGCCGAGAGGAAGATGATCACCGCCACGCCGACGGTGGTGCCGCCCAGGATCAGCGCGGTCTGCGCCCTGCCCTCCCGCAGGAAGCGGAGCGCGACGAACAGCTCAAAGGGCATGGTCGGTCCCCGGGGCCGGCAGCCGCCGGGCCCGCACCCGCTCCCCCGGCGCCACGAAACCCGCCCCCGGCGCGACCACCGCGTCGCCCGCCGCGAGCCCGGCGGTGATCTCCACCAGCCCGTCGCCGCGCAGGCCCAGCGTCACCGGGCGCCGCTGGGCGCGCCCGCCCACGATGGCCAGGACCCATGGCTCGCCGGTCGGGTCGCGGATGACCTCGGCCGGGATCACCAGCGCCGCGGCCTTGCGCCCCACGTCGACGTTGATGGAGACGGTCATGTCGGCGCGCAGCACCGGCGGCGGCGACGGGATGGCCAGCCGCACCTCCACGGTGCCGCGGGCGGCGTCCACGGCCGGGGCGATGAACGCCACCGTGGCGTCGAAGACCTGCCCGGTGAAGGCGTCGGCGCTGGCCTGGGCCGGCTGTCCGACCCGCAGCAGCGCCAGGTTCTTCTCGTCCACCGGCGCGGTCAGCTCCAGGGCCCCGTCGGCGGTCATGGCCAGCACCTCCTTGCCGGGCTGCACCACGTCGCCCGGCTCCACCTGGCGCGCCACCACCAGGCCCGGTGCCGGCGCGCGGATCTCGGTCTCGGCCAGCCGGGAGGCGGCCACCGCCCGGGCCGCCTCCGCCTGCGACAGGGCCGCGACCGCCAGCCGCTCGTCGGCGCCGCCCGCCGAGGCCGCCTGGGCCGCGGCGGCCTCTCGCTGGCTGCGCGCCACCGCCAGCGACCGCTCGGCGTCCTCGGCCGCCTGCCGCGGCACGCTGCCCGCCTCGCCCAGCTGCCGGGCCCGGGCCAGGTCCTGCTCCGCCTGGGCCACCCTCACCTCGGCCTGGTGGAGCGCCTCGGCCGCCTCCCGGCCGGCCACGCCGCGCACCTGCTCCAGCCGGGCGGCCGCCTCGGCCACCCGCCCCTGCGCCTGGCGGAGCGCCGCCGCCTGCTCGACATCGTCCACCTTGACGAGGAGCTGCCCGCCCGTGACCCGATCGCCCTCGCGCACCAGCACGGCGCGGACCCGGCCCAGCGCCAGGCTGGCCAGGGAGACGCGCGCCAGCGGGCGGACGCGGCCGGTCGCCACCACCCGCTGCACCAGCGGTCGCGACTCCACCAGGTGGGCCGGCACCTCGCGGCCCCGCAGCGCCCGGACCAGCAGCAGCGCGGCGATCAGGGCGAATGCCGCGAGGACGATGCGGCGGGTGCGGGTGGCGACGAGGGCGCGACCGGCGCGCCCGGCGGACTCCGGGATGGTCATGCGGGGGGAAGGTTACCCCGGGAATACCGGTCGTGCCCGGGTTCCTGCGCCGCCAGGCCGGCGGCGCCGGTGGTAGCGTGGCACGGTGTCGCGCCACGGGATCCCGGTCGACGAGGATGGCCGCTGGGTCTTCAACCGGCTGGCCGGTGACTACGCGGCGCGGCCGGGCTACCCCCCGGGCTGGTGGAGCGGCTGGCGGCGCTGGCCGGCGGCGCTGGCGCGAGCGTCGCCGACCTCGGCGCCGGGACCGGGCTGCTCTCGAGGCCGCTGGCCGCGGCCGGGCTCGCCGTCCACGCCGTCGAGCCGGCCCGGGCCATGCTGGCCGCGCTCGCGCCGCCGCCGCCGGGCGTGACCCCGGTCCACGCCGCGGCCGAGGCCACCGGGCTGCCGGCCGGGGCCTTCGACCTGGTGGTGCTGGCCGACGCCCTCCACTGGACCGACGTGGCCCGCTGCGGTCGAGAGGCGGCGCGGCTGCTCCGGCCCGGCGGGGTGGTGGCGGTGGTCGAGGCCCGCCTCGCCGACACGCCGTTCATGTCGGCGCTGGCCGGCCTGCTGGCGGCGGCCAACCCGAGGGCACGCCGCGCGCCGCTGCCGCTCCAGCTCTTCTTCTCCCACCTCGGCCGTCCGGCCTGGGCCACCGAGCGCCTCGAGCACGACGAGCCCCTCGACGGCCCGCGGCTCGACGCCGTGCTCCGATCGCTGTCGCTGGTGGGGCCGGCGCTCGGCCCGGCCGGGCTGGCGGCACTCCTCGAACGGGCGCGGGCCCTGGCGGAGGCCCACGGCGGCGCCACCTGGTCGCGCCAGCTGCTGCTCCACTGGGCCAGGCGCTGAGGGCGCCCCGCCGCCGCGCTCACCCGCCGAGGCGCGGGTGCGCCTCCCGCCAGCGCGCCACCCCCTCGAGCCGGGACGGGAGCTCGGTCTCGAGGCGCCGCCGCACCGCCGCGTCGAGCCGCGGGTCGGCCAGCGCGTGGCAGCTCCAGGTCTCGGCCGGCTCGAAGCCGCGCGCCAGCTTGTGGTCGCCGCCGGCGCCGCCCTCGAAGCGCTGGACGCCGCGGGCCAGGCACTGGTCGATGGAGTGGTAGAGGGCCACGTTGAAGTGGAGGAAGGGGTGGTGCTCGACCGCGCCCCAGTAGCGGCCGTAGAGCGCGGTGCGCGAGGCGAGGTTGAAGGCCATCCCCACCAGCCGCCCGTGGTGGCGCGCCTCCACCACCTCGACCGCATCGGCCATCCGGGCCAGCACCAGCTGGTAGAAGGCGTGGTTGACCCAGCGCATGCCCCACGCCATCTGGTCCGTGGAGCTCCGGTGCAGCTCGTAGCAGTCGTCCGCCCAGCCGCCGGGATCGCGCGCCAGCTCGTCGCCCCGCACCGTCCGGATGGAGATCCCCTGCTCGGCGGGCGCCCGCAGTTCCCGGCGGATGGCGTTGCGCCGCTTCGACGGGAAGCGGGCCAGGAACTGGGCCATGGTGGCGTCGCCCTGGTTCCGCCAGTGGTACTGGAAATCGACGCGGCGGGACAGCCCGGCCGCCTGCAGCTCGAGCGCCTCCTCGGCGGTGGCGAAGAGCACGTGGAGCCCGCCCGCCCCCTCGGCGCGGACCAGGCCGCGGGCCGCCTCGACGAGGCGCGCCACGGCGGGGCCGCGCGGCTCGCCGGCCGCCACCAGGAGGCGCCGGCCGGTCACCGGCGTGGCCGGCACCCCCAGCACCAGCTTCGGGTAGTAGGGCACCCCGGCCCGCGCCGCCGCGCCCGCCCACTCCCAGTCGCGGCTGAAGTCGCCCTCCGACCCCTCCTTCAGGTAGGCCGGGGCCGCCGCCACCAGGCGCCCGTCGCGGCGCAGCAGGAGATGGCGCGGCGACCAGCCGGTGGCCGGCGTCACCGAGCCGCTCTCCTCCAGCGCCGAGAGGAAGGCGTGCCGGACGAAGGGGCTGGCCAGCTCGGGCTCATGGGCGAAGAGGGCGTCCCAGGCCGCGGCCGGCACCTGGGAGATGCCGGAGACGACGCTGATCTCGCCTTCGGCGGGCGCGCGGGGGCGATCCATGCCTCCCCTTCATAGCCGCACCGGGGGGCGCCCCGCCACGCGCCGCGCCGCGCCGCGTCGAGCCGGCCCGTCGGCGCCGCCACCTGGCCTGGCGTGCCCGGGGATCGGGCGTTAGGTGAGCACCACATGAGACTGGCGACCCTGGCGGACGGCTCGCGCGACGGCCGGCTGGTGGTGGTGCGGCGCGACGGCACCGCCTGGGCCGACGCCCGCCCGGTGGCCTCCTCGCTGCAGGACGCGCTCGACCGCTGGGCCGAGGCCGAGCCCCGGCTGCGGGCCCTGGCGGCCAGCCTCGACGGCGGCCGCACCCCGGCGACGCCGCTCGACCCCACGCAGCTTCGCGCGCCGCTGCCACGCGCCTACGAGTGGATCGACGGCTCCACCTACCTCACCCACGTCCGGCTGGCGCGCCAGGCGCGCGGGGCCGAGCCGCCCGCCACGCTCACCACCGACCCGCTGGTCTACCAGGGCGGCTCGGGCGTGCTGCTGGGGCCGCGCGATCCCATCCCCTTCGGTGCCACCGAGTACGGGCTCGACTTCGAGGGCGAGGTCTGCGTCATCACCGGCGACGTGCCCATGGGGGAGACGGCGGCCGGGGCGCTGCGCCACGTCCGGCTGGTCTGCCTCGCCAACGACGTCTCGCTCCGGCGGCTGGTCCCGGCCGAGCTGGAGAAGGGGTTCGGCTTCTTCGTCTCGAAGCCGGCCACCGCCTTCTCTCCCTTCGCCGCGACGCCCGACGAGCTGGGCCAGGCCTGGCGCGACGGCCGCGCCCACCTGCGGCTCACCGTGAAGCTGAACGGCCGGCTGGTGGGCGACCTCGACACCGGGCCCGAGATGCACTTCTCCTTCGCGGACCTGCTGGCGCACGTGACCCGGACCCGCGCCCTGACCGCCGGGACCATCGTCGGCTCCGGCACGGTCTCCAACCAGGAGGCCGCGCGCGGCGTCTCCTGCCTGGTGGAGCGGCGGGCCCGCGAGCAGATCGAGTCCGGCGCGCCGCGAACGCCCTTCCTGGCCGTCGGCGACCGGGTGGAGATCAGCGCGGCCGGCCCGGACGGGCGGGACCTCTTCGGCCACATCGATCAGCGGGTGACGGCGTGACCCTCCGCCTCTACTCCTACTGGCGCTCCACCTCCTCGTGGCGGGTGCGCATCGCGCTGGCCCTGAAGGGGCTGGGGTACCAGTACGCGGCGGTCGACCTGCTCGGGGGCGAGCAGTGGTCCGAGGCCCACGGGGCGCGCAACCCCACCCACCAGGTGCCGGTGCTGGAGGTGGAGGCGGACGGCCAGCCGCTGCGCCGGCTGCTCCAGTCGATGGCCATCATCGAGTGGCTGGACGAGGTGCACCCGTCGCCGCCGCTCCTGCCGCCCACCGCCGACGGGCGCGCCCGGGTCCGGGCCCTGGCCGAGCTCGTCAACTCCGGGATCCAGCCGATGCAGAACGCCATCGTGCTGAAGCTCCTGCGGGAGAAGGTGCCGGGCTGGGATCGGTCCTGGGCGCAGGGCGCCATCGCCGGGGGCCTGGCCGCGCTGGAGCTGGCCGTGGGCGACGGCGGGGCGGGCCGCTTCTGCCATGGGGACGCGCCCGGCCTGGCCGACTGCTACCTCGTGCCCCAGCTCTACAGCGCCCGCCGCTTCGGCGTGGACCTGGCGGGCCTCCCCCGCCTCCTCCGCATCGAGGCCGCCTGCACGCCCCTCCCGGCCTTCCAGGCCGCCCATCCCGACCGCCAGCCGGACGCCCCGGCCCCGGCCACGAGGTCGACGTGACCACCAGACAGCTCGAGCCCATCGGCCTGGTCCGGCTGGAGGGCCTCCACTACTACGTCCACGATCTCGAGCGGAGCCGCCGCTTCTACCGGGAGCGGCTCGACTTCGCCGAGGTGGCGGTGAGTGGCCCCGCGCTGGAGCAGGCGGGGCGGCAGCGCTCGGCGCTCTTCCAGGCGGGCGAGGTGCGCATCCTCTGCTCGTCGCCGGTGGGCGCGGGGGGGCGGGCGGCGCGCTGGCTGCGGATCCACCCCGACGGCGTCGGCTCGGTGATCTTCGAGGTCGAGGACATCGGCCGGGCCTTCGCGCTGCTGGAGGGGCGCGGTGCCACCCCCACCTCCGACGTGGTGGCCTTCGAGGAGGACGGGGGACGGCTCTCCACCTTCGCCATCACCACGCCGTTCGGGGACACCACCTTCCGCTTCGTGGAGCGGCGGGACTGGAGCCGCCCGTATCCCGGGATGATCGCCCACGCCGCTCCGCTGGGCGGCGGCAACCGGTTCGGCTTCGGGCACATCGACCACCTCACCTCCAACTTCAGGACCATGAAGCCGGCGCTGCTCTGGATGGAGCAGGTGCTCGGGCTGGAGGAGTTCTGGGAGGTGCAGTTCCACACCCGCGACGCCGCCACCCGGGCCCGCCAGGCCGAGCAGGCCCGGCACGGCTCCGGGCTGCGCTCGGTGGTGATGCGCGACCAGCGCTCCGGCGTGAAGTTCGCCAACAACGAGCCCTGGCGGCCGGCCTTCCGCTCCTCGCAGGTCCACCTCTTCGTCGAGGACCACCGCGGCGACGGGATCCAGCACGCCGCCTTGACGGTCAGGGACATCGCGGAGACGGTGCGCGGGCTTCGGGCGCGCGGGGTGGAGTTCATGCCGACCCCGGGCGCCTACTACGACGCCCTGCCGGCGCGGATCGTGGAGAGCGGCATCGGCCGGATCGAGGAGCGCATCGAGGACCTCCGCGACCTCGGCATCCTCGTCGACGGCGCCGGCCCGGGGCGCTACATGCTGCAGATCTTCCTGCGCGACTCGGCGGGACTGTACGGCGAGCCGGAGGCCGGGCCGTTCTTCTTCGAGATCATCCAGCGCAAGGGCGACCAGGGGTTCGGCGCCGGCAACTTCAGGGCCCTCTTCGAGTCGATCGAGAGCGAGCAGGCCCGCGAGGGGCGCCGATGACCCGCGGCGGGAGAGGGCCACCGTGCTCGATCGCATGATCCAGGGGGAGGTGCCCCCCAAGCACCACGTGGCGCTGCGCGGTCCCGGCGGCGTGCTCCGGCACGAGCAGGCCTTCACCCGGGCCGGCTTCGACGGCGCCTACACCCTGAGCTACCACCTGCACCGGCCCCATGCCACGCACTCGGCCGAGGCGCGACACGGCTGGCCCGCGCCGGTGGCGGCGGGACCTCGGCGGCTGGCGCGGCGGCTCTACCGGACGCCGGCGGTGCGGGCGCCGAGCGGGCCGGCGGTGGACGCGCGGGTCCCGCTGCTGTGGAACGACGACCTCTCGGTCGGGCTGGTCACGCCGACCGGGGCCGATCCCGTCTACTTCCAGAACGGCGACGCGGACGAGCTGTACTTCGTGGTGGAGGGGGGCGGCACGCTGCGGACGGCGCTCGGAGACCTGCGCTTCGGCGTCGACGACTACCTCCTGCTGCCGCGAGGCCTGCTGCACCGCTTCCTCCCCGACGCCGGGCCGCAGCGCTGGCTCTGGCTCGAGGTGCAGCACCTTCACCTCCCGTCACAGTGGCGAAACGAGGCCGGGCAGCTGCGGATGGACGCGCCCTTCTCGCACCGCGACTTCCGGCGGGTCGAGTGGCAGCCGCCGCGGGACGAGGGGCTGCGGGAGATCGTGGTGAAGCGGGGCGGAGGCTTCCACGGCCTGCGGATCGATCACTCGCCGCTCGACGTGGTGGGGTGGGACGGCGCCGTCTACCCGGTGGTGTTCCCCATCCTGGCGTTCCAGCCGCGGGCCGGGCTGGTCCACCTCCCGCCCAGCTGGCATGGCACCTTCGCGGCCCGCGGCGCGCTCATCTGCTCGTTCGTCCCCCGGGTCGTCGACTTCCACCCGGACGCCATCCCCTGTCCCTACCCCCACGCCTCGGTCGACGTCGACGAGCTGCTCTTCTACGTCCGGGGGCAGTTCACCAGCCGGAAGGGGGTGGGGCCGGGAGACATCTCGCACCATCCCTCCGGGGTGGTGCACGGCCCGCACCCCGGGGCCTACGAGGCCTCGCTGGGGACGCGCCGCACCGACGAGGTGGCGGTGATGCTCGACTGCGAGAGGCCGCTGCTGGCCACCTCGGCGGCGGCGGCGGTCGAGGACCCCACCTACGACGACAGCTTCGTCGCCGATCCCGACCGAGAGTAGTTTCGTCCTTCGCGTGGGCCTGGTCCGAGCGACGCCCCATCCACGGACATCCCGGTGCTGATCCGCGCCCTTGACGAGCAGGTTGCCAGGCTCCCGCCACCATCGCGTGTCGTCTGCGCACGCCCACCCGCTCACGCCGGTGCCCGCGGCCCAGAGGCGAGCGCGGCAGGCCGCCAGGCCCGGTGGTCCCCACGACTTCCTTCGTCCTTGGGACAGGACCTTCGCGGCTCAGCCAGGTCCCTTACAGGGGACACCGTGCAGGACCCTCATCAGGTAGGTCCCAGCCGGGAAGACCACGCTCGTGGAGCCCCTCCGCCACGCGTCGAAGGCGCGGCGATAGTCTCTCAGAAACTCGACCAGCTGCCCAAGCGCCTGGATGCGCCGCCACGTGTCTCGGCTCGCGATGCGAGGCTTGATGCCGAGACGCGGCTCGACGCGCGTCGGCCTCCCGAACGGAGGCTGGCGTAGCGCGACCTTCGCGCCGAGGAACCCGCGTCCCCGTGCAGCCAAGTTGGCCGCCGCGGTCATCTCCTTGACCTCGAGTGCCGCACTGACCAGCTGCCGGAACTCCTCGGGCGAGACGAATCCGCGGGGCACGACCAGGTCGAGGCGGGCTCGCTCGGGAAGCGCCGTCGCCCCCTGCTTCCGGAAGAACCGCGGAGGTCGACTGAACTCGAGCGGTTGAGCGCCCATCCGTTCCGGAGCGGACCAGGAGCCCGGCCACATCCGACCGCGGCGGACCAGTCCGGCCGCCACGGGATTCGCCAGGACGTAGGCGATCTTGTCGACGACATCGGACTGACTCTGGAGCGCCACGGCGCTGTAGCTCGACGGGCCCCAGAAGTGCTCCCAGCGGGCCAGCAAGGCGTTCATGGCGCGGGCCACGAGTGAGTCGAGGAACTGGCTGAAGGCGGGGAGCCTTCCTTCGGGGTCCGTGACGACGAGGTGAACGTGGTTGGACATCACGCAGAAGGCGTGGACCTCGACGCGGAACCGGGCAGAGGCGACGGCGAGCAGGTAGCCGAAGGTCTGGTTGGTGAGCTTCGAGGGACGCAGCAGGAACTGGCGCTGTGAGCAGCGGCGGGTGACGAGGTAGGTGGTGCCAGGAAGGACCTGGCGAGGTGCGGTCATGGCGCCGTACCCGTCGCACCTCGCGTGCCAGCGCCAGCCTCGTGCGAGTTTGCGGACTTGCCCCACGTCCAGCTGCGCCAGGCGGTCCGTCCCGCGGACCGTGGTCCGCACAACTACTCTGGGACGGGGTGTGGTGTGGAGACGGGGTCAGGCCCCGCCGGCGATGTCCGTCTGCCTCGCCGCCGAGAACGGCAGGTGCAGGTTCTGCCCGCGCTTGTCGAGGAAGAGCCGCAGGCCATCCTCGTAGTGACGGCGGATCGAGGCCACCATCAGCTCGTACACCGGCTCCAGGGTCAGCGCGTTCGGCTCGGTGATCTCGAAGTCCTCGTGCCCGAACAGGTTGATGACGAAGCGCCGCTCGATCTTCTTGAACCGGACCTGCAGGCGGACCACGTCGGTGGTCTTCTCGCCGGCCACCCGGATCAGCATCCCGAAGTGCCAGTAGGTGTCCTCGTCGAGGTGCATCGCCTCCTGGACGTCGACCGGGCCGTCGCCCTCGCGGACCCCGCGCAGCGACTCGTAGGCGATGGTGTCGCGCGCGCCGCCGAGGTAGTCGGCGAACCCGCGGGAGAAGGTTCCCGCGAAGAGCGCGCACTCGGAGCGGTAGGCCGCGTAGTTCTCGCGGGAGACCGCGTAGGACCTGCAGATCAGCTGGTACGGGGTGGTGTTGGGGCTCACGTTCTTCCTCCGGGGGTCGCCGTGGCTGCCCATCGGCGCCGAGACGCCGTATCATGGGTCATGCCTTACTTCCCAGCGGCTTTTGGCGGCCGCCCGTGCTGGGCGGAGATCGACCTCGACGCCCTGGCCTCCAACGTCCGGCTCATGGCCGCCCGCGCCGCGCCCGCCCGCCTCTACGCGGTGGTCAAGGCCAACGCCTACGGCCACGGCGCCGTCGCCTGCGGCCGGGCCGCCCTCGAGGCCGGCGCCCACGGCCTGGCGGTGGTCTGCGTCGACGAGGGCGAGGAGCTGCGCCGGGCCGGCCTCACCGCCCCCGTCCTCGTCGTCGGGGCCACCCCGGCGACCGACGCCGAGCGGGTGGTCTCGCTCGGCCTCATGCCCACCGTGGGTGACGGCGAGCTGGCCGAGGCCCTGGCCGCCGCCGCCGTGCGCCACGGCGTCACCGTCCCCATCCACCTCGAGGTCGAGACCGGCCTCAACCGCCATGGCCTCACGCCCCAGGCCTGCGTGGCCCTCGCCGAGCGGGCCCGGGCCACGCCCGGCCTCGAGGTCCGCGGCCTCTTCACCCACTTCGCCGCCGCCGAGGAGGGCGACCAGCGCTTCACGCGCGCCCAGTTCGAGCAGCTCAAGTCGGTCGCCGCCCGGCTCCCCTGGATCACGGAGCGCCACTGCGCCGCCTCGGCCAGCGTGCTGCTCGACCACGAGATGGCGCTCGACGCCGTCCGCGCCGGCCTCTCGCTCTACGGCTACCGCCCCGCCCCCTGGGTCGGCGGCGACGCCGAGCTCAAGCCGGTCCTGGCGCTGCGGGCGCGCATCGCCCGGCTCCTCGACGTGGATCGCGGGGCCACCGTCGGCTACGGCCGGACCTGGGCGGCCAACAAGCCGGCCCGCATCGCCCTGGTGATGTGCGGCTACGCCGACGGCTACCGGCGCGCCCTGGGGAACCGGGCCCCGGTGGCGGTGCGCGGCCGCCTGGCGCCGGTGGTGGGCCGCGTCGCCATGGACATGGCCATGGTCGACGTCACCGCCATCCCCGCCGCCACGGCGGGAGACGTGGTCACGCTGCTCGGCCGCGACGGCGACGCCGAGGTGACCGCCGACGAGCTGGCGGACCTCGCCGACACCATCTCCTGGGAGATCCTGGCCGGGATCTCGGCGCGGGTGCCGCGCCTCTACCTGCGCGGCGGGCTGGTGACCGCGGTCACCACGCTCAACGAGCGCCTCCCGGTCCCGGTGTAGGGCCGCCACGACGCCTTCGCCGCACCCGCCGGATCCGGTATAAGGTCGCCTCTTTCCGGAGGTTCCCCTGCCCGTGGCCGACGTCACCCGCATCGAGATCGCCACCCGCCCCGGCTTCGCCGACAGCCGCGGCCTCTCCGTGGCCGGGGCCATCCGCGCCCACCTGGGGATCTCGGTCGGCGCGGTCCGCACCCGCGACGTCTTCCACGTCGAGCCGGCCCTCTCCTCCGCCGACGCCGCCCGGGTGGCCGCCGAGTTCGCCGGCCCCATCGTCCGCCAGGGGGCGGTCGGCCGGGTCGAGGACGGTCCCTTCGACGTCGCCGTCTCGGTCGGCTTCAAGCCGGGCGTGACCGACCCGGTCGGCAAGTCGGCCCGCGTGGCCATCGAGGACCTGCTCGGCCGCGCGCTGGGGAGCCACGGCGCGGTCTACGCCTCGCGCGTCTACCTGCTCTCCGGCGTCGACCGGGCGCAGGCCGCCCGCATCGCCACGCAGCTGCTGGCCAACGAGGTGATCGAGCGGGTCACGGTCCAGTCCTTCGCCGAGTGGCAGGCCTCCCGGCCCGACCTCTCCGTCCCGCGGGTGGTCGAGCATCCGCCGCGCCCGGTGGAGACGGTCCGGCTGCGCGGGCTCGACGACGCGGCGCTGGCCACGCTCTCTCGCCAGCGGCTGCTGGCCCTCTCGGTGGAGGAGCTGCACGTCCTGCGCGACTTCTTCGAGCAGGCCGCCTCCGACCCGGCCCGCGCCGGGGCCGGGCTGGGCGCCGACCCGACCGACGTCGAGCTCGAGTGCCTCGCCCAGACCTGGTCGGAGCACTGCAAGCACAAGATCTTCAACGCCACCATCACCTACCGTGAACAAGGGAGGCCGCCGGAGGAGATCCGCTCCCTCTTCAGGCAGTACATCCGCGGCACCACGGCCACCGTCGACGCCGCCATCCGGGCCCGGGAGGGGAAGAGCTGGCTGGTCTCGGTCTTCCACGACAACGCCGGCGTCATCGCCGCCACCGCCCGCTACCACCTGGTCTACAAGGTGGAGACCCACAACAGCCCGTCGGCGCTCGACCCCTACGGCGGCGCCATCACCGGCATCGTCGGCGTCAACCGCGATCCCTTCGGCACCGGCCTGGGGGCCGACCTGCTCTCCAACGTCTGGGGGTACTGCTTCGGCCCGCCGGAGTGGCCGGGCCAGCTCCCGCCCGGCCTGCTCCACCCGCGCCGCATCCGCGACGGGGTGCACCACGGCGTCATCGACGGCGGCAACCAGTCGGGCATCCCCTACGGCCGCGGCTGGGAGTTCTTCGACGAGCGCTTCCTCGGGAAGCCGCTGGTCTACTGCGGCACCGTCGGGCGCATGCCGGTGTCGAGCGCCGGCCGCCCCACCGAGGTCAAGGCCGCCCGGCCGGGCGACCGGGTGGTCATGGTCGGCGGCCGCATCGGCAAGGACGGCATCCACGGCGCCACCTTCTCCTCGGCCGAGCTGACCGAGGAGAGCCCGGTGCAGGCGGTCCAGATCGGCGACCCCATCACCCAGAAGATGATGTTCGACTTCCTGCTCGAGGCCCGCGAGGCCGGGCTCTACTCCTCGATCACCGACAACGGCGCCGGCGGCCTCTCCTCCTCGGTGGGCGAGATGGCCCGGCAGCCGGGCGGCGCCTGGCTCGACCTGGCCCGCGCGCCGCTCAAGTACCAGGGGCTGGCGCCGTGGGAGGTGCTGGTCTCCGAGGCGCAGGAGCGGATGACGCTGGCGGTCCCGCCGGCGCACCTCGAGGCCTTCCTCGCGCTGGCCCGGCTGCGCGAGGTGGAGGCCACCGACCTCGGCGAGTTCACCGACAGCGGCCGGCTGGAGGTGCGCTGGGGCCGGCAGGTGGTGGGGCTGCTGCCCCTCGACTTCCTGCACGACGGCGATCCCGAGATGCGCATCGAGGCCGAGTGGAAGGTCCCGGCCACGGTCCCGGCGCCGCGGCGGCCGCCTCCCGCCTCGGCGGCGGAGGGCCAGGCCCTGGCCGCCAGCTTCCTGGCCCGCGACAACCTCCGCTCCTCGGAGCTGCTCTCCCGCACCTACGACCACGAGGTGAAGGGGCTCACCGTGGTCAAGCCGTGGGTCGGCGCCCACCGCGACGTGCCGTCCGACGCCACGGTCTTCATGATCGCCCACGACGGCGACCACACCGGGTACGCGCTGGCCGAGGGCGTCTTCCCCACCTACTCCGACCACGACGCCTGGGCCATGGCCCAGGCCGGCGTGGACCTGGCGGTGCGGCGGGTGATCGCCGCCGGGGCCCGCGCCGACCGGATCGCCGCGCTCGACAACTACTGCTGGCCGGACCCGCTCCCCGGAGACCGCAACCCCGACGCGCTGCAGAAGGCGGCGGCGCTGGTCCGCGCCTCCAAGGGCCTGGCCGAGATCTGCGTCGCCTACGGCGTGCCGCTGGTCAGCGGCAAGGACTCGATGAAGAACGACGCCGTGGTCGGCGGCCAGCGGATCTCGATCCCGCCCACGCTGCTGGCCTCGGTCATCGCCGTGGTCGACGACGTGCGCCGCGCCCTGACGCTGGAGGCGGCCCGGGCCGGCCAGCTGCTGGTGCTGGTCGGCGAGACGCGCCAGGAGCTGGGCGGCACCGAGTGGGCCGCCGCCCGCGGCCTGGCGGGCGGGGAGGTGCCTCGCACCTCCCCGGCGGCCCTCTGGCCCGCCTACCAGGCCGTGGCCCGCGCCATCGGGGACCGCCTCGTCCAGTCCGCCCACGCCGTCGGCCGCGGCGGCCTGCTCCACTCGCTGTTCCTGGTGGCCCGCGCCAGCGGGCTCGGGCTCTCGGTCGACCTGGCCGGGGCTCCCGTCGCCGGGACCGTCGACTGGGAGGGGCGGCTGCTCGGCGAGACCACCGGCCGCTTCCTGCTCGCCGTCGAGCCGTCCCGGCTCGACGCCCTGCGCGCCGTGCTCGCCGCCGCGCCCCACGCGGTGGTCGGCGCCTTCGACGCCGGCGGGAGGCTGCGCATCGACCTCGGGACCACGCCGCTGCTCGACGCCCCGGTGGACGAGCTGGCACGCGCCTGGAAGCGCGAGGGGAGGGCGTCATGAGCCGGCCGGTGCGGGTCCTCATCCCGGTCGGCTTCGGCCTCAACTGCGAGGAGGAGACCGCCGCCGCCTTCCGCATGGTGGGGGCCGAGGTGGAGCTGGTCCACCTGACCGACCTCTTCGCCCGCCGCGCCCCGCGCCGCATCGCCGACTACCAGGTGCTGGCCATGGTGGGCGGCTTCTCCTACGGCGACCACGTGGCCGGGGGGCTGGTGCTGGCCACCCGCATCCGCGCCCACCTGCAGGCCGACCTCTCGGCCTTCCTGGCCGGCGGCGGCCGGGTGCTGGGCATCTGCAACGGCTTCCAGACCCTGACGCGCCTCGGCCTGCTGCCCGGCCCGGAGGCCGGCCCGCCCGACTTCGTGCCGCGCGCCGCGCTCACCAACAACGACCGGCTCGGCTACCGCGACGCCTGGGTGCGGATCGGCGTCGATCCGAAGGCCAGCTCGCGTCTGGACCCGCGGCGTGACCGAGCTCGACGTCCCCACCCGGCACGGCGAGGGGAAGTTCGTGGTCGAGTCGTCCGCCGCGCTGGCGCGCCTCGACCAGCGCGGACGGCTGGCGTTCCGCTGGATCGACGCGTCGGGCCAGCCCACCGAGGCCTGGCCGGACAACCCGAACGGCTCGGCGCTGGGCGTGGCCGGCGTCACCGACTCGACCGGGCGGATCCTCGGGCTGATGCCGCACCCCGACGCCTTCCTCTACCCGTGGCACCACCCCGACTTCGCCCGCCGCCGGGCCGAGCTCGAGTCGAGGGAGGCGGCCGGGCTGGCCATCTTCCGGGCCGGCGTCGAGGCGGCGTAGGGCTGGGGCCGGCGAGCCACCGGAGCCGCGGCCCCGGCCCGCTCAGGCCAGGCGCGGCGCCTTGAACATCCAGCCTGCCGGCGCGGGCCGGGTGCCCCGCTGGATGCCGCTGACCACCTCGTAGACGCGCCGGGTGTGGGGGCCGATCACGCCGCCGCCCACCTTCACCTCGGACCCATCCTCGAAGACGTAGGCGCCCACCGGCGAGACCACCGCGGCCGTGCCGAAGCCGCCGGCCTCGGTGATGGCCCCGCTCCTCAGGCCGTCGAGGAAGGGCTCGAGGGGGATCCGGGCCTGCACCGTCTCCACGCCCAGGGCCGCCTTCCCCAGCGCCAGCACCGACTCGGAGGTGACCGAGCGCAGGATGGTGTCGGTGAAGGTCGGGATGACCAGGGCCCCGTCGCGGGTGACGTGGAAGTGGTTCATGGCGCCCGCCTCCTCGATGTACGTGTCGGTGGTGTCGAGGAAGAGCACCTGCGACGCGCCCAGGGCGTGGGCCGCCTCGCCGGCCCGCAGCGAGGCCGCGTAGTTGCCCCCGGTCTTGAGCGCGCCGGTCCCGCCCGGCGCGGCGCGGTGGTAGCGCCTGGAGATGAGCAGCTTGATCGGCTCGGTGAAGCCCTTCGGGTAGTAGGGCCCGCTGGGCGAGAGGAAGACGCAGTAGAGGTAGCGGTTCGACGGCTTCACCCCCAGCGAGTCCTGGGTGCCGATCATGAACGGGCGGATGTAGAGCGAGGCGCCCTCCTGCTCCGGGAACCAGAGGCGCTCGACGTCGAGCAGCGCCAGGATGGCCTGCACCTGGTCCTCGGCCGCCAGCGTCGGCATGCAGACGCCGGGCGCCGAGCGGTTCATGCGCTCGGCGTTCTTGTCGATGCGGAAGGCGTAGATCTCCCCGTCCGCGTGCTTGAAGGCCTTGGCGCCCTCGAAGATCTCCTGGCTGTAGTGGAGCACCACGGCGCCGGGGTCGAGCGAGAAGGGGCCGTAGGGGACGATGCGCGGGTCGCGCCAGCCCCCGTCCACGAAGTCCATGAGGAACATGTGGTCGGTGCGCAGCTGCCCGAAGGAGAGCGGCCCCTCGGGCTTGAAGGGGGTGGTGCGGCGCTGGGCGGCGGGCTTCAGGTCGTAGCGGATCTTCATGGGCGTGGCTCCGGCGAGGGCGGCGCATTGTAGCGCAGCCGCACGTGGACCACCTTGTCCACCTCCACGTGGACCTCGCCGGCCGCGTCCACCAGCGCCACGCGGTAGGTCCGGTCGACCGAGCGGGCCTCCCGCAGCGCCGCGTGGATGGCCTCCTCCTCCCCGTTCGGCAGCGCCAGGCGGGCCGTGAGCGTGCCCCGCCCGGGCCTGCGGAAGCGGACGGTGGCCGCCTTGTCCCAGACCTCGAACCCGGGGCCGAGCCGGTGCATCAGCATGAGCATGAAGAAGGGATCGACGGCCCCGTAGCCGGAGCCGCCGAAGATGGTCCCCACGTAGTTGCGGGTGCGCCAGGAGAGCGGCAGCCGCACCCGCACCTCCGACCAGTCGCCGGCGATGAAGGTGACCCGGCCGCCGGTGCCCCGGTAGCAGGGCCAGGCGTTGAAGAGGTGGCGGGAGAGGAAGGTCCTGAACGACTCACGCATGGCGTCACCCGACCGACTATATTGGGCCGATGGCCCTCACCGTGGAGACCGGGTCCACCCTCGCCTTCGACCGCTTCTGGCGCTGGCTGAAGCGCCACCCGCACTGCATCCTGCGCGCCGGGACGGCCGACGCCTACCTCTTCGACCAGGACGACCTGCACTGGTACCTCGACGAGGACGACGACCGGGTGCCGACCGTCCAGCTGCTGCGGGGCAAGGCCCTGCTGGGCGAGATCGCCATCGACACCCACGACATCCTCTTCGTGCAGGGCATGCCCGATCCGAACGCCGGCGAGGAGGAGCAGCACGTCTTCGAGGTGATCGGCGGGGGCGACAAGCCCTACCCCATCTACCACTTCGTCCTGGCCCACGGCTTCGAGGAGGAGGGCTCCGGCCACCGTGGCCCGGTCCTGAAGCAGTAGCCCGTGCGCGGCGTCGGGGCGACTGCCCGGAGCCGACTTGCGCGGCCGCCCGCCACCCGCTATCCTCCTGCCGTGGTCAACGCGATCCGCGAGAGCCGTCGATTTTGGCGACCCCAGCCCCTGCCCGGGCTGGGTGGCGCCGCGCCTCTCGTGATGCGGTAGCCGCCCTTCCCAAGCCGTCAACGGTCCGGGCACTGGCGTGGGGTCCTCTTCCCTCCACCGCCACTCCGCTCACGCCCGCGACGCGCGGGCCAGCCGCACCCGAGGTCGAACATGCCACACGCCATCCTCTCCCCCGAAGCCCTGCAGCGAGCCCTGGCCCTCCGCGACCTGACCGATCCGGCGCAGGGGCCCCACGCCATGCAGCTCCTCGTCGACGCCGCCCAGGAGGCGCTGCGGGACGCCTGGGGCTGCCCGGTGGTGGTGGAGCGGGCCGACCCCATCGTCACCGTCGCCGACAACTACGACCGGCTCCTCTACCCGCCCGGCGGCGCCGCCCGCGACGCCCGCTACACCCGCTACGTCGCCCGCGGACGGCTGCTGCGCACCCAGACCTCGGCCATCGATCCCGCCCCTGCTGCGCCGGCTGGCCGCCGCGCCGCCCCAGGACGTGCTCCTCTCCTGCCCTGGCCTGGTCTGGCGGCGCGACCGCATCGACCGGCTCCACGTGGGCGAGCCGCACCAGCTCGACCTGTGGCGGATCCGGCGCGGCGAGGGGCTGGGCTCGACCGAGCTGCTGGAGATGATCCGGACGGTGGTCGGCGCGCTCCTGCCCGGACGGCCCCTGAAGACCATCTCCACGGTCCACCCCTACACGGCCGGCGGGCTGGAGATCCACGTCGAGGTGGACGGCGAGTGGGTGGAGATCGCCGAGTGCGGCGTGGCCCACCCGCGCATCCTGCGCGACGCCGGCCTCGGCGAGGAGTGGTCGGGGCTGGCCATGGGGCTGGGGCTCGATCGCCTCCTCATGCTGGCCAAGGGGCTCGACGACCTGCGCCTGCTCCGGTCCACCGATCCGCGGGTCACCTCGCAGCTGCTCGACCTCTCGCCGTGGAGGCCGGTGTCCAACCAGCCGCCCATCCGGCGCGATCTCTCCCTGGCGGTCCACGAGCGGCTCATGTCCGAGGAGCTGGGCGACCGGGTGCGCGAGGCCATGGGCGACCGGGCCGACGACGTCGAGGCCATCGAGGTGCTCTCCGAGACCACCCACGCGGCCCTGCCCGAGGCGGCCCGCGAGCGGCTCGGCCTCTCTCCCGGCCAGAAGAACGTGCTGGTGCGGCTCACCCTGCGGGCCCTGACCCGGACGCTCACCGACGCCGAGGCCAACCGCCTGCGCGACGAGGTCTACGCCGCCCTCCACGAGGGCTACCGGCAGGAGTGGGCCTGCGGCGCGCCGCCCTGGCAGAAGGCGGGGTAGCCGGCCCGGGGAGGGCCCGGGCCTGCTACTGGCAGCTCGGCTCGCCCTCGAAGAGGCGGAACTCCCGCCACAGCACGTCGGCGGCCACGTAGGCGCCCGACGCGTTGCCGGACAGGACGATGTCGCCCCCCTCGAAGTCGCAGGCGCCGATCTCGAACACCAGCGGGGCGCCGTCGAGCAGCACCCGCGTCCAGCACCTGGAGCGCGAGCCCTCGACCCGCACGGTGTGCCACCGGGTGGAGATGGGCCCGGGCAGGGTCCCCTTGGCCACCACCTGCACGGTGTTCATGCCGGCCACGATGCCCCACTCGAAGCGGGCCGCGCCGTGCGGCGCCTCGACCAGGCCGATCCCGCGCCCGTGGCGCAGGTCGCTCGACCTCTGGTCCATGGTGCCGACCGGATCGCCGTAGACGTGCAGCGCCACGCCGACGCCCTGCCCCGCCGGCGGAGCGGCCCGGAAGCTGGCCTCCACCGCGAAGACGTCGGGCCGCCTGGTCCCGGCGGGGATGAAGAGCTGGTTCCAGTCGGAGGCCTCCAGCCAGGCGCCGCGCCCCTCGCGCGCCACCATCTCCTGCCGGCCGAACTCGCCGTTGCGCCAGCGCGCGCCGGGGATGGGCGCGTCGAAGTCGGCCCGGTACAGCACCTTCCACGAGCACGGGACCAGCGTGGAGGCCGCGGCCAGCACCAGCGGCTGCCCCGCCGCCCGCCCCGCCCCGCGCAGCCAGAGCGCCGCCGGCACGCCCACCGCGGCCGCCGCCAGCACGCCCAGCAGCGCGCCCGCCGTCACCCACCGGGTCCGCGGCCCGCGCCGCACCCGGGCCGCCCGCCCGGCCCGCCGCTCCTCCCGCGGCAGCGTGGCCTCGATCTCCAGCAGCGCCTCCAGCACCACGCCGGCGTCGCGCGGCCGGTCGGTGGGCGCCCGGGACAGCATGGCCTCGACCAGCTCGCCCAGCGCCGGGAGCTCGGGCACCTCGATGCCGCGGGAGGCGGAGCGGGGCCGCCCGCCCCGGTCCACGTCCACCGGCGCCGCCCCGGTGAGCATCCGGTAGAGCAGCACCCCGAGCGCGTAGACGTCGGTCCGCTCGTCCTCCGGCGCCGCCTCGGCCTGCTCCGGCGCCATGAAGGTCGGCGTCCCCCCCTCCAGCTTGCGCCGCCCCAGCGCCGCCGCCATGCCGAGGTCGAGCAGCTTCACCTGGCCGTCCTCGAGGAGCTGGACGTTGCCCGGCGTCAGGTCGCGGTGGACCACGCCGTGGGCGTGGGCGTGGGCCAGGCCGCGCGCCAGCTCCACGCCGATGCGGAGCGCCTCGCGCAGGGGCAGGGCGCCCGCCTCGAGCCGGCGCGACAGCGGCATGCCGCTGAGGAACTCCTGGACCAGGTAGACGCCGTGCTCGCTGCGCCCGACGTCGAGGACGGTGACGATGTTCGGGTGGGAGAGCCGCGCCGCCACCTCGGCCTCCGCCAGCAGCCGCTTCTCCCGGGCCGCCTCGCCGCGAGCCCGCAGCGCCTTGAAGGCCACCGTCCGGCCCAGATCGCGGTCGCGGGCCTCCCAGACCACGCCGAAGCCGCCCCGCCCGACCTCGCGCAGCAGCTCGTACCGGCCGATCACCGTGCCGGCCCGCATCCCGTCGGTCCAGGCGCCCTCCGACGCCGGGCGGGGGGCGCCGCGCACCACCTCCTCGATGAGCGAGGTCAGCGTGCCGGGCTCGTGGCGCTCCTCGCCGGCGCTCACGCCGGCCTCGACTGCGGGCCATCGCCGGGGGCCGACCGACTCGCCATCACCGCGCCACCCTAGCAGTCGGTCCGGGTCGGGTCCACGCCGGCCCGGTGCCGGCCCGGCCCGCCGGCCGCAACCGCGCCGCTGGCCCTTTCCCGCCGGCCCGATTGGCACTAGGTTGCCCGGCGTCGCCCTTCGCCCCGAGGTCCGAAATGCCCCGCTCCCGCCTCGCGCCGCTCCTCCCGCTGGCCGTCGCCCTGGCCTCCTGCGCCACCACCCGTCCGGCACCGGCCACCGCCGCGTCGGCCAGCGGCCTCGACCTGGCCGGGCTCGACCGCGCGCTGCGGCCCGGGGACGACTTCTACGGCTTCGCCAACGGCGGGTGGCAGCGGACCGCCGTCATCCCGCCCGAGCGCGCCTTCACCGGCCCGTTCCTCCAGGTGGTCGACACGGTGAGCGCCCGCACCCGGGCCATCGACGAGGACGCCGCCCGCGCCGGGGCCCCGGCCGGCAGCGAGCAGCAGCAGGTGGGCGACTACTACGCCAGCTTCATGGACGAGGCCGGCATCGAGGCCCTGGGCCTGGCGCCGCTGCAGCCGACCCTCGACCGCATCGCCGCCCTCCCCGACAAGCGGGCGCTGGCCGCCGAGCTGGGCGGATCGATCCGCGCCGACGTCGACGCCCTCAACGCCACCAACTTCTACACCGACCACGTCCTCGGGCTCTGGGTGGAGCAGGACCTGAACGCGCCGTCCCGCAACGCCGCCTACCTGCTGCAGGGCGGCCTGGGGCTCCCCGACTGCAGCTACTACACCGAGCCGGCCGAGCGCTTCGCCGGGCTGCGGGCCCGCTACCGGGCCCACCTGGCCGCCATGCTCGGCCTGGCCGGCTTCGCCGACGCCGACGCCCGGGCCGGGCGCGTGCTCGAGCTGGAGACGCGCCTGGCCCGCACCCACGCCAGCCGCACCGACTCGGTCGACGTGGCCAGGGGCAACAACCCCTGGGCCCGCGCCGACTTCGACCTGAAGGCGCCGGGGCTCGACTGGGCGGCCTTCCTCGGCGCCGCCGGCCTCGACCGCCAGCCCGCCTTCATCGTCTGGCATCCCGGCGCCGTCACCGGCCTGGCGGCGCTGGTCGGGAGCGAGCCGCTGGAGACCTGGAAGGAGTACCTCGCGGTCCGCGCCCTGGAGCACGCCGCCCCCTTCCTGCCCAGGGCCTTCGTCGACGAGCGCTTCCGCTTCTACGGCACGGCGCTGCGCGGCACCCCCCGGCAGCTGGAGCGCTGGAAGCGCGCCACCGCCTTCACCGACGAGGCCCTGGGCGACGCGGTGGGGAAGGTCTACGCGGCGCGCCACTTCCCGCCCGAGGCCCGGCGCGAGCTGCAGGGCATGGTCGAGCAGCTGGTGGCCGCCTTCGGCCGGCGCATCGACCGGCTCGACTGGATGGCCCCGGCCACCCGCGCCCAGGCCCGGGCCAAGCTGGCCACGCTGCGGGTGGGCATCGCCTACCCCGACCGGTGGAAGGACTACCAGGGGCTGGTGGTGGTCCGCGGCGACGCCCTGGGCAACCTGTTCCGCTCCGAGCTCTTCGAGTACCGGCGGGCCCTGGCCAAGCTGGCGCTGCCGCCGGATCGCGGCGAGTGGGTCATGCTCCCGCAGACCGTCAACGCCGTGAACCTGCCGGTGCGCAACGCGCTCAACTTCCCGGCCGGCTTCCTCGAGCCGCCCTTCTACGACCGGACCGCCGACCCGGCGGTCAAGTTCGCCTCCATCGGCGCCGTCATCGGGCACGAGATCAGCCACGGCTTCGACGACCAGGGGGCGCTCTTCGACGCCTCGGGCAAGCTGGCCAACTGGTGGACCGCGGAGGACCTGGCCCACTTCGAGGCGGCCGGCGCCAGGCTGGTGGCGCAGTACGACGCCTACCGCCCCTTCCCGGATCTCGCCGTCAACGGCAAGCTGACCTTGAGCGAGAACATCGCCGACCTGGCCGGCCTGGCGGTGGCCTACGACGGCTGGCGGGCCTCGCTGGGCGGCGCGCCGCCCCCGGTGGTGGACGGCCTGAGCGGGGACCAGCGGTTCTTCCTCTCCTTCGCCCAGACCTGGCGCATCAAGGAGCGCGAGCAGGCGCTGCGCGAGTCGATCCAGACCAACGGCCACGCCCCCGACCAGTACCGGGCGCTGACGGTGCGCAACCTGGACGCCTGGTACCAGGCCTTCGACGTCCGGCCGGGGCAGGCGCTCTACCTCCCGCCGGAGGGACGGGTGCGCGTCTGGTGACGGGCGGCGGGGCGGCCCGCCCCTTTCGGAGCCTGCGGCCCCTTCTCCCGCCCACCCGCCTCCGCACTCACTAGGATCCGTGGCGCTACTCCACGCCGCCCCGACCCGCCACCCCCGTGAGGCCCCCGATGATCGATCACATCACGCTCCGCGTCCGCGATCTCGCCGCTGCCAAGGCCTTCTACTCGGCCGCCCTGGCCCCGCTCGGCTACGTGCTGGGCCACGAGTACCCCGACGGCGCCGGCCTGGGCGCCGGCGGCAAGCTCGACTTCTGGCTGGCCCACGACCCGGAGGCCCGGCCGCAGCACCTCGCCTTCGCCGCCCCCGACCGCGCCGCCGTCGACGCCTTCCACGCCGCGGCGCTGGCCGCCGGCGGCACGGACAACGGCCCCCCGGGCCTGCGGCTCCAGTACCACCCCAACTACTACGCCGCGTTCGTCTTCGACCCCTCCGGCCACAACATGGAGGTCGTCCACCACCTGGCGCCGGCGGCCGCCCGGGCCAAGCCGGCCGCCGCGCGGCGCACCGCGGCGAAGAAGGGGCCGGCCCGCAAGGCCGCGGCCAGGCGGGTCGCGACCAAGGCGAAGCGGCCCGCCGCGAAGCCCGGGAAGAAGCGGAGCGCCAGGGGCGGGAAGCGGTAGGCCGCCCGCCGCACGGCGCGAGGCCGGCCCGCGCCGATGGGCCTTGAAGGGTCAGACCGGGCTGCTATGAACCCGGTCTCTCCCGCCGCCGCCTCCGGGGTCCATGGCCGACTTCACCCACCTCCACCTGCACACGCTCTACTCGCTGCTGGACGGCGCCATCCGCATCAAGGACCTGCTCTCCACGGTCCAGCGGAAGGGGATGACGTCGGTGGCGGTCACCGACCACGGCAACCTCTTCGGCGCCGTCGACTTCTACCGGAAGGCCAGGGAGGCCGGGGTGAAGCCCATCCTCGGCATGGAGGCCTACGTCGCCGGCGACAAGGGGCGCGGCGACCGGACCGAGCGGGTCAACCGCCACCTCATCCTGCTGGCCCGGAACGCCGAGGGGTGGGCCAACCTCCGGCTGCTCTCCTCCAAGGCCTTCACCGAGGGCTTCTACTACGAGCCGCGCATCGACAAGGCGCTGCTCCGCCAGCACTCACGGGGGCTGATCGGCCTGACCGCCTGCCTGGGCGGCGAGGTCCCCCGCCTCCTCCGGCAGGGCGATCCCGACGGCGCCCGGCGGGCGGCCCGCGAGTACCGCGACCTCTTCGAGCCCGACGCCTTCTTCCTCGAGGTCCAGTCCAACGGGATGAAGGACCAGCTCGACGTCAACGCCAGGCTGGCCCAGCTCTCCGAGGACGAGGGCATCCCGCTGGTGGCCACCGCCGACGCCCACTACGTCGACCGCAAGGACGCCCGCGCCCACGACGTGCTCATGTGCATCGCCTCGGGCAAGACCCTCAACGACGAGCGGCGCATCAAGCACGACACCGACGGCCTCTTCATCGCCGGCGCCGACGAGATGGAGGCGGCCCTCCCCCAGTTCAAGGAGGCCATCGCCAACACCCAGCGCATCGCCGAGCGCTGCCACGTCGAGCTGCCGCTCGGCAAGAGCTTCCTGCCGCGCTTCCAGCTCCCCGAGCAGGTCACCGAGGACGAGTTCATCGGCAAGCTGGCCCGCGCCGGGCTGGATCGGCGCTTCGCCGAGATCTCCTCGCGCTACGCCCACGACCGCGACCTCTACCGCGCCCGGCTGGAGCTGGAGCTGGGCGTGATCTCGCGGATGGGCTTCAGCGGCTACTTCCTCATCGTCCAGGACTTCATCAACTGGGCCAAGCAGCACGGCGTGCCGGTGGGCCCCGGGCGCGGCTCGGGCGCCGGCTCGATCGTGGCCTGGGCGCTGCGCATCACCGACATCGACCCCATCCGCTGGGGGCTGCTCTTCGAGCGCTTCCTCAACCCCGACCGGGTCTCGATGCCCGACTTCGACATCGACTTCTGCCAGGACCGGCGCGACGAGGTCATCACCTACGTCCGCGGCAAGTACGGCCGGGACAACGTCGGCCAGATCATCACCTTCGGCTCGCTCAAGGCGCGCTCGGTGATCCGCGACGTGGTCCGGGTCATGGGGCTCCCCTTCGCCGAGGGCGACCGCATCGCCAAGCTGGTGCCCGACCCGGTCCAGGGCAAGACCGCCCCCTTGAAGGAGCTGGTCTTCGGCGTCCCGGCCAAGGACGGCAAGCCGGCCCAGCCGCCCGAGCCGCGGCTGGCCGAGATGTACCAGAAGCCCAGCGTCCTCTCGCAGTGGACCGACGCCCAGGGGCGCTCGCAGACGGTCACCACCCGCGACCTGCTCGAGATCTCCATGAGCCTGGAGGGGCTCAACCGCCAGGCCGGCCTGCACGCCGCCGGCGTGGTGATCGCCGACCAGCCGCTCTGGGAGTACGTCCCGGTCTACATGGACGACAAGTCGGACATGCTGGTCTCCCAGTTCGCCAAGGACGAGTCGGAGAAGGCCGGCCTGGTGAAGTTCGACTTCCTCGGCCTCAAGACCCTCACCGTCATCGACAACGCCCTGCGGCTGGCGCGGCAGAACCACCCGGAGCTGAAGGACCTCCAGGCCTCCGACATCCCGCTCGACGACCCCGCCGTCTACGAGCTGATCTCGCGCGGCGACACCGCCGGGGTCTTCCAGATGGAGTCGTCCGGCTTCACCGAGATGGTGATGAAGATGAAGCCCTCGCGCTTCGAGGACATCATCGCCGCCGGCGCCCTCTACCGCCCCGGCCCCCTCGACCAGAAGCTCGAGGACGGCCGCACCATGGTGGACGTGTACATCGACCGGAAGCACGGGCGCGAGACGGTCCGCTACGACCACCCGCGGCTGCAGCCCATCCTCGAGGCCACCTACGGCGTCATCGTCTACCAGGAGCAGGTGATGCAGATCTCCCAGGCCCTGGGCGGCTACAGCCTGGGCCAGGCCGACCTGCTGCGCCGGGCCATGGGGAAGAAGAAGGCCGAGGAGATGGCCCGGGAGCGCGTCCGCTTCATGGAGGGGGCGCGGGCCAGCGGCGTCGACGAGAAGGTGGCCGGCGGGGTCTTCGACCTGATGGAGAAGTTCGCCGCCTACGGCTTCAACAAGAGCCACTCGGCGGCCTACGGGCTGCTCACCGTGCAGACCGCCTGGCTCAAGGCCCACTACCCGGTCGAGTTCATGGCCGCGCTCATCTCCAGCGAGGCCTCCAACACCGACAAGGTGGTGCCGCACATCGGCGAGGCCCGCGCCGCCGGCATCGCCGTGCTGCAGCCCGACGTCAACGAGTCGCTCCGCGAGTTCCGCGCCCTGCCTCCGGCGGCGGGCGAGCAGGCCAGGGGGCACATCCGCTTCGGCCTCGGCGCGGTGAAGGGCGTGGGCGACGCCGCGGTGGAGGCCATCGTCGCGGCGCGGAGCGAGGGCGGCCCCTTCAAGAGCCTGTTCGACTTCGCCTCGAGGGTCGACGCCCGGCGCATCAACAAGAAGGTGGTGGAGGCGCTGGTGAAGAGCGGCGCGCTCGACTTCGAGGGGGTGCCGCGCTGGCAGCTCTTCGCCGCCATCGACCAGGCCTTCGCCGCGGGGGCCGCGGCCCAGGCCGACCGCCAGAGCGGCCAGGCCAGCCTCTTCGGCGCCCTGCCCGCCGCGCAGCAGGCGCCGCGCTACCCCCGGCCCGGCGATCCGCTCGGGGACGGCGTGGTGGAGGAGTGGCCGGAGCGGGTCCGGCTGGCCTTCGAGAAGGAGGCGCTCGGCTTCTACATCACCGGCCACCCGCTGGCCGGCCACGAGAAGGAGGTCCGGCGCTACGCCACCACCACCTGCGCCGGCGTCGCCGGCAAGCGCGAGAAGGACAAGGTGACGGTGGTGGGCGTGGTCTCGGCGCTGCGGGAGCGGATGAACAAGGAGAAGGGGACCCGCTTCGCCTTCATCACCCTCGAGGATCTCTCCGGCACCGTCGAGGTGGCCTGCTGGGCCGGCCGCCCGGCCAGCGGCAACCGCCCCGCGCAGCGCGGATACGGCGACTGGGAGCAGCTCCTGAAGGGCGACGAGCCGCTCCTCGTCCACGGCGAGGTCAAGGTCAACTCGCGCGACGAGGAGAACCCGCGCGCCGAGCTGACCGCCGTCGAGATCGAGCCGCTCTCCCGGGTGCGCACCCAGAAGACCTGCGGAGATCGCGCTGCGCATCGACGCCGAGCGGCTCACCGAGGAGCGGGTGGTGGCCTTGAAGGGCCTGCTCGGCCGGCACCCCGGCGGCTGCGCCGTGACGGTCCGGGCGGTGATCCCGGGGGAGTCGGAGACCACCATCACCGTCCCGCACAAGGTCGCCCCCGCCGACGACCTGCTGGAGGCCGCCCGCCGCGCCGGGTTCGAGCCGGAGCTGCGCTAGGCGGCCCGCCCGCCAGGATCCGCCGGACGGGTACCACCCCCGACTACATGTAAGTGTACTTTTCTTCGTACTCCCGGGGACTTAGCTCCAAGGGGTGATCTCGGTCCCCCGCTGCTGGTACAATGGCGCCGGTCTCCGTGTGAGAGACGCAGAGAGGGGGGCACATGATGCGCGCGAACATCCGCGTCCCGGCACCGAGAGGCGCCGCGGCCCACGCGGAGCTGGGCGGGCAGCTTCACTGCGATCGCCAGGCCGAGGAGATGCTGAAGGTCTTCTTCCCGCTGGCCTCCGACGGCAACCTGCTGCCGCCGGAGCTGAAGGGGCTCACCGACGGCGCCCAGGTCGGCCCGCCCGGCGTCCGGCGGACGCTGGTGATGGAGGGGCACGGCGAGCGGCTGCGGATCGAGGTGACCGCGGTCGGCAAGGGCAAGACGCAGCTCCACCTCTGGCGCGAGCCCATCGTCGAGGCCACCCCGTCGACCACGGACGCCCCGCCGCCGCCCTCGGCCGACGGCCTGACCCAGCGCGAGCGCGAGGTGGCGCTGCTGGTGGCCGACGGCCTGCGCTCCCGCGAGGTGGCCGAGCGGCTCGGCATCGCCTCACAGACCGTGAAGAGCCACCTGAAGACCATCTTCGACAAGCTCGGCGTCCGCAACCGCGTCGAGCTGGCCCGGCGGCTGGTCCAGCACTAGGCGCACCCGCGGGTCCCTGGCGAGCGCGGCTGCCGTGGCCCGGATCGCGGAGGTGCGGCCCGGATGCGCCGGGGTGCGGTCCGCCCGGCGCGCGACTCTCGCAGCCCCGGCCCCGCCCGGCCTCGCGGCCACCCTGCTGGCGAGAGGGCGCGCCGCAGGCGCGTGGAGCGCGAAGGGAGGGCCGCGCCCCGGCGCGAAGGGCCGCGAGGGGTGCGCGCGGCCTGGACCGGCTCCGCGGCGCCCCGGCTTGCACGCCTCGCGCGGCGCGCGGTACCTTCCGTCCCCCACCATGGTGACGCTCCCCGACGTGAAGGCCGCGCTCGGCCGCATCCGCGATCGCATCTACCTCTCGCCCTGCGCCCGCTCCGAGACGCTCTCGCGGCTGAGCGGCGCGGACGCCTTCCTGAAGCTGGAGAACCTCCAGATGACGGGGGCCTACAAGGAGCGCGGGGCCCTCAACAAGCTCCTGCTGCTCTCCGCCGGAGGAGCGGGCCCGCGGGCTGATCGCCGCCAGCGCCGGCAACCACGCGCAGGCCGTCGCCTACCACGGCGGCCGGCTGGGCGTGGCCACCACCATCGTCATGCCCGAGACCACCCCGATCATGAAGGTGGCCAACACCCGGGCCCACGGCGCGCGCATCGTGCTGCACGGCGCCAACTACGACGAGGCCTACGGCGAGGCCCGCCGGCTGGAGCGGGCCGAGGGGCTCACCTTCGTCCACCCCTTCGACGACCCGCAGGTCATCGCCGGGCAGGGGACCATCGGCCTGGAGCTGCTCGAGCAGGTGCCCGACCTCGACGCCGTGGTGGTGCCGGTGGGCGGCGGCGGGCTCATCTCCGGCGTGGCGGTGGCGCTCAAGGCGCAGCGGCCCGGCGCTCCGGGTCATCGGCGTCGAGGCCGAGCTCATCCCCTGCATGAAGGCGGCCATCGAGGCCGGGCAGCTGGTGACCCTGGAGCCGTCCTCGACGCTGGCCGACGGCATCGCCGTGAAGCGGCCCGGCGAGCTCACCTTCGAGCACGTCCAGAGGTACGTCGACGACCTCGTCACCGTCTCCGAGGAGGAGATCGCCAGCGCCATCCTCTACCTGCTGGAGAAGGAGAAGGCGGTGGCCGAGGGGGCCGGGGCCGTCGGCGTGGCGGCCCTGATGAACCACCGGGTGCGCCGGGCTGGCCGGGCAGCGGGTGGTGGCCATCATCTCGGGCGGCAACATCGACGTGAACCTGATCGCCCGCATCATCGAGCGCGGCCTGGTGAAGGACGGCCGGCTGGTGCGGATCAGCGTGAACCTGCTCGACAAGCCGGGCCAGCTGGCGGTGGTCTCGACCATCATCGCCGGGCGCCGCGCCAACGTCATCGAGGTCCACCACACCCGGGCCTTCGCCTCGCGCTTCGGCGGCACCACGCTCCAGCTCACGCTGGAGACGCGCGGCACCGAGCACGTGGAGGAGATCCTCGCCGCGCTCCGCGCCGAGGGCTACACCGTGGAGCGGCTCGGGCTGTAGCGGGGGCGCATGGCGCAGCTCGAGGCCGAGGCCCGGTGCCTGGAAGCGCTCGACCGCGGCGACCACGCCGGCGCCGCCACGCTGGTGGTCCGGGAGTACGGGCCCCAGCTGCTCGGCTACCTCTGCTCGGTGCTGCGCAGCGAGGCCGACGCCGGCGAGGTCTTCTCCATGTTCAGCGAGGATCTCTGGCGCGGCCTGCCCGGCTTCCGGCGCGAGTGCCCGGTGCGGGTCTGGTGCTACCGGCTGGCCTGGCACGCCGCCGCCCGCTTCCTGCGCGATCCCTACCGGGGCCGCGGCCAGCGGCTGGAGACCACCGAGCTCTCGCGCCTGGTGGACGAGGTCCGCTCCTCGGTCTTCCTCGGCCGCGACCAGGCCCGCCAGGCCACCCTGGACCGGCTGCGCGAGGGGCTCAGCCCCGACGAGCGGACCCTGCTGGTGCTGCGGGTCGACCGCGGCCTGGCCTGGGGCGAGGTGGCGCTGGTGCTGGGCGACGAGCGCGGCGTCCCGGTCGAGGAGTCGGCGCTGCGCAAGCGCTTCGAGCGGCTCAAGGAGAAGCTGGCCGAGCGGGCCCGGCTGGAGGGGCTCATCGAGTGAGCGGCAGGCGCGAGCCCTCCACCTCGATCTCGGCGATCCTCGGCGAGCTGGCCTCGGCGCCGGACCGCGACCCCGAGGCGCTGCTGCCCGAGCTGCGGCCGGGCGACGTGGTGGCGGGGCGCTTCGAGCTCACCCGCGAGCTGGGGCGCGGCGGCTTCGGGCTGGTCTTCGAGGCCCGGGACCGGGAGCTGTCGCGCCCGGTGGCCTTCAAGGCCATCCGCCCGGGGCGGACCCGGGCCCTGGAGAAGCTGGCCAAGCCGCTCAAGGAGGAGGCCGAGGCGGCGGCCCGCCTCAACCACCCCAACGTGGTGACGCTCCACGACTCCGGCGTCCACGAGGGGACCCCCTACCTGATCATGGAGCTGCTCCGCGGCGAGACCCTGGCGGCGCGGCTGCGGCGCGGCCCGCTCCCCCCGGGCGAGGCGCTGCGCATCGCCGTGGAGGTGGCGCGCGGGCTCGAGGCGGCCCACGCCGCCGGGGTGCTGCACCGGGATCTCAAGCCGGGCAACGTCTTCCTCACCGAGCAGGGGACGGTGAAGCTGGTCGACTTCGGGCTGGCCTCGATCATGGGGCGGGCGGCGCTGGCGGCCGGCACCCCGGCCTACATGGCGCCGGAGCAGCTGCGGGCCGAGGCCGAGGACGCCCGCACCGACGTCTACGGCGCCGCCGCCGTGCTCTACGAGTCGCTGGCCGGACCCCTCCCCTACCCGGTGGCCGGCGGCCGCTCGGCGGTGCTCGGCCCCGGCCCGCCCCCGCCGCCGCCGCTCCCCGACGCCCCTCCCGAGCTGGTGGCGCTGCTCGCCAGCGGCCTGGCCCGCGACCCGGCCAGCCGGCCCCAGGACGCGCGCGCCTGGCTCGACGGGCTGCGGCGGGTCGAGGCGGCCTACGGCGCCCGGGCCGCCGCCGAGGCCCGGGCCGGGCGGCGGCGCCAGGTGCGCCGGGCCGTCTGGACGGTGGGCGCCATCGCCGTGGTGCTGGCCGCCGGCGTCGCCGGCGCGGCGCTGCGGGCGCGCGCCGAGGCCGAGCAGGCCCTTCGCGAGAGCCGGCTGCTCGCCAGCGCCGAGGCCGCCACCGACCCGCTGCTGGCGGTGCTGCTGCTCTCCGAGCTCTCCGACGCGCCCCCGCTCCGCGCCGTCGACGTCGCCCAGCGGGTGCTCGACGGCCCGGTCCCGGCGGCGGCGCTCGAGGGGGCCCGCCACGGCGTGGCGCTGGCGACCTCGCCCGACGGCGCCCTGGCCGCCGCGGCGCTGCGCGACGGCGGGGTGCTGATCTACCGGACCGACGGCACCGGGGCGCCGCGCCGGCTGCAGCACGCCGGGCTGCGCGTCGACGAGCTGGCCTTCACGCCCGACGGCCTCCGGGTGGTGGCGGCCGGGCACGAGGGCTCGCTCCACGTCCACCGGCTCGACGGGGAGGCACCGGCCGTGTCGCTGGCCGCTGGGGGGCTCGCCGCTGGTGCGGCTGCGGGTCTCGCCAGACGGGACCCGCGCCGCGGTGGCCTCGCTGGACGGCCGCCTGGTGCTGGTGTCGCTGGACCCGGCCCGGGTGGTGGCCTCGGTCCTCCTCGACGCGCCGGTCTTCGCCCTCGACTTCACGCCGCGCGGCGACCGGCTGGTGGCGGCCGACGCCGGCGGCGAGCTCCACCTCCTCGACCCGCGGGCCGGTGCCGCGCTGGCGCGGCGCGCCACCGGCCAGGCCGCCTACGCCCTGGCGGTCTCGCCCGACGGGGCCCGGCTGGCGGTGGCGGGCGAGGACGGGGTGATCCGGCTCTTCGGCCCCTCCCTCCAGCCGCTCGGCTCGCTGGGGAGCCCCGGCCCCGCGGTCACCGCGCTGGCCTACGACCCGGGCAGCGGCCGGCTGGCCGCGGCCGCGGTGGACGGCACGCTCCGGCTCCACGCCGTCGACCCCGGCGCCGAGCCGCAGCGCCTCCGGGTCCACCGCCAGCCCTTCAGCCTGGCCTGGGCGCCGGCCGGGGGCCGGCTCCTCACCTTCGGCACCGACGGCCAGGCCTTCCTCTGGTCCGGCGGCCGCGAGCCGGTCCCCACCCCGCTCGAGGGGCCGTCGATCGTGGGGGCCGCCTTCACCCCCGACGGCCGCCTCGTGACCCGGGCCCGGGAGGGGACGGTGCGGGTCTGGCCGCTCGGCGAGCCCGGGGCCCGCGGCCTGCTGGCCGGCCACCAGAAGCTGGTCGACACCGTGACCTGGAGCCGCGACGGCCGCCGGCTGCTCACCGCCAGCCACGACGGCACGGCGCGCACCTGGGACCGCGCCAGCGGCCGCCAGCTGCTCGAGCTGTCCGACCCGGCCGGCATCATCCACTCCGCCGCATGGGATCCCGCCGAGCAGCGGATCCTCACCAGCTCCGAGGACGGGGTGGCCAGGATCCGGAGCGCCCGCGACGGAGCGCTGCTGCTGGCGCTGCCGCCGGCCGGCGCCCCCATCCTCTTCGCGGCCTGGAGCCCCGACGGCACGCGCGTGGCCACCGCCGGGCTCGACGGCGTCATCCGGCTCCACGCCGCCGACGGGCACGGCGAGGTGATCCGGCTGGAGGGGCACGAGGCCGGCATCACCCACGTGGCCTTCTCGCCCGACGGGCGGCAGGTGGTCTCGGCCTCGCAGCTCGACGCCACGGTCCGGCTCTGGCCGCTCGACGGTGGCGCGCCGCGCGTGCTGCGCGCCGACCGGGCCGTCTTCCGCGCCGGCCTCTCGCCGCGCGGCGACCTGCTGGCGGTGGCCGAGGTGGATGGCCCCCTGCGGCTCTTCCGCGCCGCCGACCTGACCGAGCTGCCGCCGCTGCGTGCCTGGCCGGAGCGGCTCTGGTCGCCGGCCTGGAGCCCGGACCAGCAGCGCCTGGCGCTGGCCTCCTTCGACGGCTCGGTCCGCGTGGTCTCGATCGATGGCCGCGGCGAGCCGCTGCTGCTGCGAGGCCACCAGGGGGCGGTCACCGAGGTGGCCTTCAGCCCCGACGGCCGCGAGCTGGCGACGGCCACCGCCGACGGCACCGTCCGGATCACCGCCATCGACTGGCCCCTGGTCCGCCAGCGGCTGGTGGCCGCCACCTCGGCCTGCCTCACCTCGGCGCAGCGGCTGCACCTGCTGGGCGAGTCCGAGGGCCAGGCCGTGGCGCGGCACGCGGCCTGCGAGCAGCGCCACGGCCGCACCCCCTCGCCGCCGGAGAAGCCGGCCGCCGGCCCCCCGCGGCGGGAGGCGGCCATGAGCCTGGCCGCGCTCCTGGCCGCGGTGGCTGCTGGCCGCCCCGGGCCCGTCCGCGCCCCCGGCCCGGCCCGCGCCGCCGGCCCAGCCGGCCGGAGAGCGGGTCGAGATCGACGTCCACTTCCCCCCCTGGCAGTTCACCGGCACCTTCACGCTGGCGGTGGACGGCCGCCGCGACCAGGGGGTGGCGCGCGACCGCGGCTCGCTGATCGGGCCGGAGCAGCGGGTCGAGCGGGTGCTGGAGGGGAAGCTGGGCACCCTCACGCTGCGCCTCGACCCGAGGCTGCGCGGCGCCATCTCCCCGCCCATCTTCGGCCGCTGGGAGGTGACCGGGGCCACCGGCGCCTACGCCGGCCTGCGGGGGGGCGGGACCTTCACCGCGGTCGACGCCGGGGGCGCCGGGGGGAGCCCGTTCGAGCGGCAGGCCATGCTGGGGAGGCTCAGCGCCCGGTGAGCGGCAGCCCCGCCAGCACCTCGTCGAGCGCGCCCAGGAAGGCGTCGAGCTGCGCCTGCTCGTGGCCGGCGGTGAGCGCCACCCGCAGCCGGCTGGTCCCGCGGGGCACGGTGGGCGGGCGGATGGCGCGCACGTAGAAGCCCCGCTCGCGCAGCCCGGCCGCCGCCGCCAGGGCCCGCGCCTCGCTCCCCAGCACCACCGGGAAGATGGGCGAGACCACGCGGGAGACGTCGAAGCCGCGCGCCAGCAGGCCGGCCTTCAGGCGGGCCATGAGGGCGTGGAGCCGCTCGCGCCGGGCCGGCTCGGTCCGGACCACCTCCAGCGCCGCCAGCGCCGCGCCGCAGGCGGCCGGCGGCAGCGCGGTGGTGAAGACGAAGGTGCGGGCCCGCGACAGGAGCAGCTCGCGCAGCCGCGCCTCGCCGGCCACGTAGGCGCCGAAGGCCCCCAGCGCCTTGCCCAGCGTCCCCATCTCCACGTCGACGCGGTGCTTCAGCCCCAGCGCCTCGGCCAGCCCGGCGCCGGTGGGGCCGAGCACGCCCACGGCGTGGGCCTCGTCGACGTAGAGCATGGCGCCGTGGCGATCGCAGGCGTCGGCGAGCGCCGGCGAGCGGCGCGGCGTCGCCGTCCATGGAGAAGATGGCGTCGGTGATCACCAGCTTGCGGCGCGCCGTGCGCCGGCCAGCAGGTCGGCGAGCTCCCCGGCGTCGCCGTGGCGGTAGCGGTGGAGCTCGGCGCGGGAGAGCAGCGCGCCGTCGATGATGGAGGCGTGGTTGAGCTCGTCGGAGAAGACCGCGTCGTCGCGCCCCACCAGCACCGCGGGCACCCCGGCGTTGGCGTGGTAGCCGGAGTTGAAGAGCAGCGCCGCCTCGGCGCGGTGCAGCCCGGCCAGCGCCGCCTCCAGCCGGCCGTGGATGGGGAGGTCGCCCGCCACCAGCCGCGAGGCGCCGCTCCCCGCCCCCTCCGCCAGCGCCGCCTCGGCGGCGGCCCGCCTCACCCGCTCGTCGCCGGCCAGCCCGAGGTAGTCGTTGGAGCAGAGGTTGACGAGCGTCCGCCCGCGCACCTCCACCACCGGCCCCTGCCTCGGCCCGAGCGGCTCCAGGGCGCGGCGCAGGCCGGCCTCGGAGAGCCGGGCGAGCTCCCGGTCGATCCAGTCGAGGGGGGCGCGGGCCACGCGGAGCCGGGGCGCGAGCGGCGGGGCTAGCGGACCACCGGCAGGCCGCGCGGCTTGCGCGCCGCCGTGGCCTGCTCGTTCCAGTGGATCTCGCCGTCGGCCTGGCCGGTGAAGCTCCAGCGGCCGGTGCCGGGCGGGCGCAGCGACATCCCCTCCTGCGCCACCATGCCGATCACCTGCTCGGGCGTGCCGCCGGCGCTGGTGAGGTAGTTGCCCACCATGGTGCCGTCGGCGCCGGCCTCGAAGATGCGGTGCTGCAGCTCGCCGAGGTTCACCTCGCGCCCGCCCATCACGAAGATGTGGGCGGCCGGCATCATCAGCCGGAAGACCGCCAGCGCCGCCAGGCACTCGCCCGGGGTGATGGCCTTGACGTGCTCCATGGGGGTGCCGGGGCGCGGGTTGAGGAAGTTGACCGGGACGCAGTGGATGCCGAGGTCGCGGATGGTCTCGGCGAACTCGACCCGCTGGTCCGGGGTCTCGCCCATGCCGAGGATGCCGCCGGAGCAGACCTGGAAGCCGAGATCGCGGGCGGCGCGGATGGTGTCGAGCTGCTCGTCGTAGGTGTGGGTGGTGCAGACCTGGTCGAAGTGGCTGCGCGCCGTCTCCAGGTTGTGGTGGTAGTGCATCAGGCCGGCCGCCTTGAGCCGCGCCAGCTCCGGCGCGTGCATCAGGCCCAGCGAGGCGCAGGGCTCCACGCCCGACTCCTCGCGGATGAGCTTGACCGCCGCCTCGATGGTCGGCGAGCTCCTCCTCCCTGGCCACCCGCGTGCCGCTGGTGACGATGGAGAACTCGCGGGCCCCGGCCTGCTCGGCCGTCTTGGCCTGCTCGGCGATCTGCCGGGCGCTCATGAGCGGGTACTCGGGGGCGGTGGCCTGGTCGAAGTGGGCCGACTGCGAGCAGAAGCCGCAGTTCTCCGGGCAGTGGCCGCTCTTGGCGTTGACGATGCCGCAGAGCGAGACCTCGTCGCCGTGGACGGCGGCGCGCACCGCGTTGGCGCGGGCGAGCAGCGCCTCCAGCTCCGGGCCGGAGCTGTGGTGGATGAGGCGGCGGGCCTCCTCGGCGGTGATGGGCGCGATGCCGGCAGGGAGCGTGGTGGCCATGAGGCGGGGAGGATGTCAGGCCGGATCGGGCTCGTCAACCTACCTGCCGGGGGTGGGTTGACGAGTGGAAATGGACGTTTGGGGCTCCTGGGGTCGGCCACCCTGGCGCGCACCTTCCGTCGAAGCCGATTGGCTGCCCATCCAGGAGGTCATCTGGCCGCACTTCGAGCGGGAGGTGGTTGCCGGCGCACGTGCGGGTTCGCTCGTGGCGTCGGGCTGCCGTCGACCTACGTGGAAGGGTTCGGTTGCTGCGTGAGCCAGGGCGACTCCGTCTCCTGCGGCTCGGCCGGCTTCACCTCGGCCGGCGGCGACTCCCTCCCCGAGCAGGGACCGTCCCCGGGCAGGGGCGCCAGCCCCGAGACGGCCTTCGCGACGGCACGCGCGACGTTGGCCTCAATCGACCGGTGGAGCAGCGCCGCGTCGTCGCGAAACCAGAGGTCGGTCGGCACCGGCCCGGGGCCGCGCAGGCAGAGGCGCCGACCGGGACCGGGCGGATCGCCCCCCGGCTGGAGGATCGCCTCGACCTCGAGCCGGGCGACCCGGACTTCTCCGCGCTCCTCGACGAGCCGGACCATGCCCACCTCGAGGGTCATGGCCGCCCCGTCACCCGGCCGGCCGGCCGACAGCCCCTGGTTGGCCCTGGCCAGGACCGACGCCATCCAGGCCGGCGGCACCGCCGCGGCCAGCCGGCTGGCCAGCCCCTGGTTGGCCGCCGCCGCGGCCCGGGTGGCGGCGGCATCCCGCTCACCCACGTAGCCGACCCCCTTCGCCATGCCGACGGCGGTGCCGGCCACGGCGCCCACGGGGACGGCCACGACGCTGCAGGCCGCGAAGAGGATCAGGCCAATCCCGCCGCCTCCGCCCCCGATGACCTTGGCGCAGGCCCCCAGCCCGTAGAACGAGCCGACCACGACCCCGGCCACCCCTCCACCGAGCGCGGCCAGCACCTTCAGGCCGGCGGGCGAGGTCTGCTGGAGCGTGGCGATGTCGGTGGGCACCTGCGCGGGCGGCCGCTCGCCCGGCGGCGCGGCCTGGGACGGCGCCACCTCCGGCGTCTCCTCCGATGTCTCCCCGGGCGTGACCGCTTCCGGGGAAGCAGACGCGGCGACCTCCCGTGCGGCGCTCCCTGCGGCTGGCGCGTCCAGGTCCCACTCGCAGGGCTTCACCGGCGTCCCTCCCCCCAGGTCGGCGACGAGGCCCGGCGCCAGCCCGGCCCCGAGCAGGAACACGGCCTCGCGCAGCGGGGCGCCATCGCCCGCCACCCACTCGGAGAGCGGCCGGGGGCGCGGGTCGGCGGCGCGGTGGAGCATGGACCCGGGATCGCGCTGATGGTCGGGCAGCTGCACCTTCGACCGCACCTCGATCCAGAGGGCCGTCAGCGGATCCGGCCCGTCGCCGGTCGCCAGGTTCACCGACTCGAGCTCGACCGTGAGCCGCGCGCTCCGCCTCCAGTCCCGGCCCGGCCCCGGCTTGCGGAAGGGGAGGCTGGTGCCGCAGGAGCCAGCGTCGATCAGGGCCTCGGCGAGCGCCTCTCGCCTGGGGAGGCTCACCTGGAGGCGGGCCATCGACCCCGCTGGGGGACCGGCCCCGAACTCGGTCCCCGAGAGCCGCCGAACCTGTGTCGCCGTCGGGAGCACCTCGACCTCGACCGCGCTCACGCGCTCGAGCCGTTCCCTGGTCGGCACCTCGTGGTGCGACGTGGAGGCGCAGCCGGTCGCCGCCAGGGCCAGGAGGAGCAGGGCAGGCGGCCAGCGGGCCGGGGTCCCGGCGAAGCCGCTCCGCGGTGCGGTCGTGACCATGCCCCCTCCTCGCCGGTCCCGGCCGGCGCGGGCTCCCTCCGGCCGAGGCCGGGCCGAAGCCTAGCGCAACGGGGCGCGCCCCCGCCTTGCGCCGCGCGTCAGACGGGCGGGCTATCCCTTGGTGGCCGTGACCCGCATCGCCGCCAAGCAGAGGACCGTCTTCGCCTGCACCGAGTGCGGCCAGTCGAGCCCCAAGTGGCTCGGCCAGTGCCCGGCCTGCCGCAAGTGGAACACGCTGCAGGAGGAGCTGGTGGTCCCGGAGACGAAGGGGGCCGCGCCGCGCGGCTGGGGGCCGGCCGGCGGCGCCCGCCCCATGCCGCTGCACGAGGTCGAGGCCGACGAGGCGGCCCGCATCCGGACCGGCATCGCCGAGCTCGACCGGGTGCTGGGCGGCGGCGTGGTGCCGCGGCGGCCTGGTCCTGCTGGGCGGCGACCCGGGCATCGGCAAGTCGACCCTGCTCCTGGCGGCGCTGGACGGCTGGCCCGGGCCCGCCGGAGCGGCCGGTGCTCTACGTCTCGGGCGAGGAGTCGGCGCGGCAGGTGAAGCTGCGCGCCGACCGGCTCGGGCGTCGCCGCCGCGACCTGCACCTGCTGGCCGAGACCGACGCTGGAGCGGGTGCTCGCACGCCGCCGAGGAGCTCAAGCCGGCGGCGCTGGTCGTCGACTCGATCCAGACCCATGTACCTGCCCGAGCTGCGGAGCGCGCCCGGGCTCCGTGGCGCAGGTGCGCGAGGTGCGCCGGCGCGGCTGCATGGCCTTCGGCCAAGACGCACCGGGACCCCGGTCTTCCTCGTCGGCCACGTCACCAAGGACGGCGCCATCGCCGGCCCGCGGGTGCTCGAGCACATGGTCGACACGGTCCTCTACTTCGAGGGCGAGCGGCGGCCACCCCTACCGGATCCTGCGCGCCCACAAGAACCGCTTCGGCTCGACCAACGAGATCGGCGTCTTCGAGATGAAGTCGCGGCGGGCTGGTCGAGGTGCCCGACCCCTCGGCCCTCTTCCTCGCCGAGCGGCCCGGCGACGCCTCCGGCAGCGTGGTGGCCGCGGCGCTCAAGGGCACGCGGCCGCTGCTGGTCGAGGTCCAGGCGCTGGTGGCCCCCACCGGCTACGGCACGCCGCGGCGCACCGCGCTCGGCGTCGACTCGCAACCGGGTGGCGCTGCTGGCGGCGGTGCTGGAGAAGAAGGCGGGGCGTGGAGCTGCTCGGCCTGCGACGTCTTCGTCAACGTGGCCGGGCGGCATCACGCTCGACGAGCCCGGCCGCCGACCTGGCACCGTGCGCGGCGCTGGCCTCCTCGCTTCCGCGAGCGGGCCATCCCGCCCCGCACGCCTGCTGTTCGGCGAGGTGGGGCTGGCCGGCGAGGTGCGCGCGGTCGCCCAGGCCGAGCTGCGGCTGGCCGAGGCGGCCAGGCTCGGCTTCACGCGCGCCGTGCTGCCGGCCGCCAACGCCCGCCACGCCGAGGTCCCGCGCGGCGTCGAGGTGGTGGCGGTGGAGACGGTGGCCGAGGCGCTGGACCGGCTCGGCTGAGGCACCGGCACGTCCGCCAGGCCGATGCGCCCTAGGCCGACTGCACCGCGGCCCGCCAGCGGGCCAGCATGGCCTCGCGGTCGGTCGGCTTCATGCGCGGCGTGAAGCGCCGGTCCTGGCGCCAGACCGCCCGGATCTCCTCGCGCGAGGCCCAGACGCCGACGGCCAGCCCGGCCAGGAAGGCGGCCCCCACCGCGGTGGTCTCGATGACCTTCGGCCGCACCACCGGCACGCCCAGCAGGTCGGCCTGGGTCTGCATGAGCAGGTCGTTGCGGCTGGCCCCGCCGTCCACCTTGAAGTCGCGGAAGGCCTGCCCCGACTCGACCCGCATGGCCTCGGCCAGGTCGAAGACCGAGAGGGCGATGCCGTCGAGGGTGGCCCGGGCCAGGTGGGCGGCGGTGGTGCCCCGGTCGAGGCCGCGGATGACGCCGCGCGCCTCGGGCCGCCAGTGCGGCGCCCCCAGCCCGGCCAGCGCCGGCGCGAAGGTGACCCCGCCGCTGTCCTTCACGCTCCTCGCCAGGGGCTCGATCTCCGCCGAGGTGCGGATCAGCTTGAGGCCGTCGCGCAGCCACTGCACCGCCGCCCCGGCGATGAAGGACGAGCCCTCCAGCGCGTAGGCCACCTCGCCCCCCACCTCCCACGCCACCGTGGCCAGCAGCCCGCGCGAGGAGTGGACCGGGCGCGGCCCCACGTTCTGCAGGAGGAAGGCGCCGGTGCCGTAGGTGCACTTGGCGTCGCCGGGCGCGAAGCAGGCCTGGCCGAAGAGGGCGGCCTGCTGGTCGCCGGCCAGGCCGCAGACCGGGAGGCCGTCGGGCAGGAAGGCCAGGCCGCGGGTGGTGCCGTACACCTCGGACGAGGAGCGGATCTCCGGCAGCAGGGAGGGCGGCACGCCGAAGAACTCCAGCAGCCGGTCGTCCCAGCGGCGCGTCTCCAGGTTCATGAGCAGCGTGCGGCTGGCGTTGGAGACGTCGGTGACGTGGGCGCCCGCCGGTGAGCCGCCAGCACAGGTAGCTGTCGACGGTGCCGAAGGCCAGCCGCCCGGCCTCGGCGTCCCGCCGCGCCCCCTTCACGTGGTCGAGCAGCCAGCGCAGCTTGGTGGCGGAGAAGTAGGGGTCGAGCACCAGCCCGGTCCGCTCCCGGATCCACGGCTCCTCGCCGGCGGCCTTGTGCGCGGCGCAGGCCTCGGTGGTGCGCCGGTCCTGCCAGACGATGGCGCGGCGCACCGGCCGGCCGTCGGAGCGGCGCCAGAGCGCGGTGGTCTCGCGCTGGTTGGTGATGCCGATGGCCGCCACGTCGCGCCCGCGCGCGCCGGCCTGGCGCAGCGCCTTGCGGACGGTGGCGCCCACGCTGGCCCAGATCTCCTCGAGGTCGTGCTCCACCCAGCCCGGCCGCGGGAAGTGCTGCGGGAACTCCTGGTTGGCGGCGGCGCGCACCGCCAGGGCTCCGATCGAGCAGCACCGCGGTGGTGCCGGTGGTCCCCTGGTCGATGGCCAGCACGTACCTCGACATGCCTGCCTCCCTTTCGATGCCGCGTCAGCGCCGCCAGCTCGCCGGCGTGGGCGGGGGCGGCTCCCCGGAGTCCTCCGGCTCGTCGGGCGGCGGGACCGGCCGGGGGCCGAGCGAGGCGAGGAAGCGGACCGCGGCGTCGGCGCAGGCCTCCCGCTCCACGTCGACGCCGACCAGGTGGTAGCTCCTCGGCAGCACCAGCAGCGGCGCCGGGCCGCTGCCGATCCGCCGCGCCAGCCGCCTCGCCCCGGCCAGCGTCACGGTGTGATCCTCGCCTCCCATCACCACCAGGGCCGGCGCCGCCACGCCCGGCAGCAGCGAGTCGACCCGCTCTCCCAGCGCCTGCAGCTCGGCCACCGCGCCGAGCGGCACGCCGTCGAGGCAGGGGTTGCGGTCCTTCATCTCCGGATCGCGGAGGTCGGAGCCCGAGCCCTTGGGCACGATGCGCCGCCAGAGCAGGGCGCTGCGCCCCAGCAGGCCGGCCAGCTTGCCGAGCGGCTGCAGCTCCAGCGCCGGGGCCAGCAGGATCAGCCCCTCCACCTGCTCGGGCAGGTCGTGGGCCAGCGCGCAGGCCACCAGCGCCCCCATCGAGCTGCCGGCCACGAAGACGCGGCGGGCGCCGGCCAGCCGGGCGAGGTCGCGCCGGGCGTGGGCCACCCACTCGGTCCAGGGGATGCCCACCAGGTCCTCCGGCGTGCGGCCGTGGCCGGCCATCACCGGCGCCAGGCAGCGATACCCCTCGGCGGCGAGCCGGAACGCCAGGTGGTGCATCTCGAAGGGGGCGCCGGTGAGGCCGTGGAGCAGCAGCACCGCGTCCGGCCCGCCGGCCAGGTCGAGCTCGCGCCCCTCGTCGATGGCGCGGCGCTGCTCCGCGGTGGGGTTCGGATCGGGTCTCACGGATCGGGTCTCAGGGGTGTCGCGGCGCGGCCTGCAGGGTGCTACGAGATCCGCATGTCCGACAAGCCTACCACCCCACCGCCGCACGCCATCCAGATCCAGATCGACCCGGTCACCGCCAACGGGGCCTTCATCAACCTGGCCATGGTCAACCACACCGAGACCGAGTTCACCCTCGACCTCGCCTACGTCCAGCCGCAGGCCCCCCAGGCCACGGTGCGGGCCCGCGCCATCACCACGCCCAAGCACATGAAGCGGCTGCTCCTCGCCATCCAGGACAACCTGTCCCGGTACGAGGCCCGCTTCGGGACCATCGACCTCGGCGACACCCCCCATTTCCCCGGCGGCGTCGTCAACTGAGATCGGCCGGCCGCGCCGCGGCCGCCGGTCCGCCTCCTGGACGTCCCTTCCCGCCCCGCCCTCCGTGTTCCCGGTCGGTTGGCCGCGGCACGCCGCCTGCTCCCTGGCGCCGTGCAGCACCAACCTCGAACGCGGAGCGGACATGAGCGACCAGAAGGAAGCGAGCGGAAAGCGGCTGGCGGTCTACGCCATCAACGAGAAGGACGGCGACCGGGCCGCCTGGTGGCAGAAGATTGGCATGGCCTTCACCAACCGGGACGGCAGCATCGCCATCTACCTCGACGCGCTGCCGCTCGGCACCAACAAGCTGCAGATCCGCGAGCCGCGCGACGAGGCGCGCGCCGGGGCCAGCCCGCCGGGCAACGGCGCCGGCAAGCGCGGCGAGGAGGCGCGACCGTGACCCGGCTGCTCCGCGCCGCCGTGGCGGCGGCCGTGCTGGGCGGGGCCGGCCCGGCCTTGGCCGCCTTCGAGGCGAAGAAGCCGCTCGGCCCCAACGACCGCATCGACCTCAACCGGGCCAGCACCGTGGAGCTGATGCGGCTCCCCGGGGTGGGCCAGAAGAAGGCCCAGGCCATCGTGGCGCTGCGCGCCCGCCAGCCCTTCCGCAAGCCCGAGGACGTGGTGGCGGTGAAGGGGCTCGGGCCGGCCTGGTTCGCCAAGGTGAAGGCCCACCTGGTGGTGGGGGCGCCGCTGGCCACTGCGCCGGCCCCGTCGCCGGCGGCGGCCACCACGCAGAAGTGATCCCTTCGCGCCTCGGCGGGGCGTGCGCCAGCTGCCCGGATTCCCCCTCCTCTCCGGCGCGGCGCACGTCCTGCCCGAGGGGCGCCTTGACTGCGAGAGCCCAGCCCGGTAACGAGGGCCTGCAGCACCCGCTCGGAGGATCAGGGAAGTCCGGTCAGAAGCCGGCGCGGTCCCGCCACTGTAGCCGGGGAGAAGTCGCCTCCAGGGTTGTCACCACTGCCGCGGACGTCGTGCGGTGGGAAGGTGGGAGGCGGCGAGCGGCGACGGCCATCCGTCGTGCGCGGCCCCGGGAGCCAGGAGACCTCCCTTCGAGCAGGCCCCGGCATGCCGCCGCGGCCACGGTTGTCGCGTCCGAAGGAGACGCGCGGCTTTGCGCTCGAAGACCCGGATCCTGGGCGTCCTCGCCCTTTCACTCTTCGTCGTTGGGGCCTCGCGTGCCGAGGAGCCCCCGCCCGTCCTCATGGACGAGCAGCAGGTGCGGCTGCCGCGAACCGGGGCCGGCACCGATCCCACCGCCGCGGCCACCGTGGTCGAGGCCTCGCGCTTCGCCGGGGAGGCCAAGGACGTGGCCGGGCTGGTGGCCACCTCGCCGGGCGTGGCGGTCAACGACTACGGCGGCCTGGGGCAGCTCACCACCGTCTCCATCCGCGGCTCCACGGCCGACGGCGTGCTGGTGCTGCTGGACGGCCTGCCGCTCAACACCGCCTTCGGTGGCGCCGTCGACCTCTCCTCCATCCCGCGCGGCTGGATTCGAGCGGATCGAGGTGCTGCGCGGCCCCGAGGGGGCCCTCTACGGCGCTGGCGCCCTGGGCGGCGTGGTCAACGTCATCACCCGGCGGACGGCGGCCGGACAGTGGTCGGCCGAGGGCACCGGCGGCTCCTTCGGGACCGGCTCGCTCGCTGCCGACGGGGCGGTGGCGGTGCTGGGCGGCACGCTGCTCATGGCCTTGAGCGGCGACACCACCGAGGGTGACTTCCCCTACCTCTACGATCCCACCCCCACCCTCCCCGGCGATCCGCTGGAGCCGCGGCTGCGGGAGAACGCCGCGGCCTGGCGGGCCGGGGCGCTGGCGCGCCTCTCGGTGCCGGCCGGGGCGGGGCGGTTCGACGCCGTGCTGCAGGCCTCGGCGGGCCACCGCGGCCTGCCCGGCTTCGCCGCCAGCCCGACCCCGGACGACTGGCAGCGCGACGGGCGGCTCATGGCGGCGGTCCGTTACGCTCACGCCGTGGCCGGCGGCCTCACCCTCGGCGGACGCCTCACCGGCCGGCTCGATCTCCTCGACGTCCGGGTCGGAGACCCGGTCCCCTACGAGCAGCAGGGCACCGCCCTGGGCGCGGCGGTCGAGCTCGGCTGGGCCCACGCGCTGGGCCAGCTCTCGGCGCAGCTCTCCACCGAGGCCGAGTCGGTCGACGCGCCCGGCCTCCCGGCCGGCCTCACCCGCTGGTCGACCGGCGCCGGCGTCGGCGACGACCTGCTCCTGCTCGGGGCCCGGCTCCGGGTGGCTCCGGCGCTCCGGCTCGACGCCGTGGGCGCCTTCACCGGCCTCTCCGGCAAGCTGGGGACCTCGTGGCGCCTCTCCGACGGCTGGTCGGTGCGGGCCAGCGCCGGCCGGTCCTTCCGCGCCCCCAGCCTGGCCGAGCTCCACTTCCAGCAGGGGCTGGTGATCCCCAACCCGGACCTGGTGCCGGAGTCCGGGCTGGCGGTCGACGCCGCGCTGGTGGCCGACGGGGCGCTCGGCCTGGCCACGCTGGGCGGCCACCTCACGCGCTACCGCCAGCTCATCATCTACCAGCCCACCTCGCTGGGGCGGCTCAAGCCCTTCAACACCGGCGAGGCCCTGGTGGCCGGGGTCGAGGCCGAGCTGGCCACCGCCCCCATGCTCGGCCCGGCCCGGGCCACGCTCTCCGGCGCCTACACCTTCCTCTTCACCGAGCTGCTCCAGGGGTCGCCCGACGAGGTGGGGAACCAGGTCCCCTACCGGCCGCAGCACCGGCTCTACGCCCGGGCCGCCGCCGCGCCCGGGCGCTTCCAGGCGCACGTCGAGGTTCACTACGTCGGCCTGCGCTACCAGGACACGCGCAACCTCGAGCCCATCCCGGCGACGCTGCTCTGGAACGCCGGAGCCGCCGTGAGCCTCCCCGGCCCGATGGCCTGGAGCCTCCACCTCGAGGTGAAGAACCTGCTCGACGACCGGACGCTCACCGACGGCATCGGCAACCCGCTCCCGTCGCGGATGGTGCTGCTCACCCTCCGCGCCGGCTCCTCTCCCCCACCGAAGGGACTCCATGACCCGCTCGCTCCTCCTCGCCGCGGCCCTCTCCGCCGCCGCCGCCCTCACCGCCTGCCAGAAGGAGGTCACCTGCCCCGCCGGCGAGGTGCTCTGCGCCGGCGCCTGCGTCGACCCGGCCGTCGACGCCGCCAACTGCGGCGCCTGCGGCACCGCCTGTGACAGCGGCTCCAGCTGCCGGGCTGGCGCCTGCGTGGCCCTGAGCACCGATCGGCTCAACTGCGGCGCGGTGGGACGGGCCTGCCTGCCGGGTGAGTCCTGCCTCGACGGCGCCTGCACCTCGCTCCAGGTGGCCTGCTTCTCCGTCGACGAGGTGCGCGCCGTGGAGCCGCTCGACCTCGCCTCCGGCTCGGCTCCCCGGGCCGCCGGCGACGGCCCCATCTCCCTCACCACGCTCGGCGCCGACGCCTGGGCCGCCGCCTCGCTCTCCGGCTCGCTCTCCCGCCTCCCCGTCGACCTCTCCGCGGCACCGGCCGAGTACCTGCTCCACGGCACCGACTTCGAGTACGTCACCGCCCATGCCGGGCGGCTGCTCATCTCCAACGCCGGCGCCGGCACCGTGGTCATCGTCGACCCGGCCACCGGCAGCGTGGCCGACGAGATCCCGGTCGGTGCCTCGGCCAAGGAGAACATCAAGGGGATCGCCTTCGCCGAGGTGAACGCGGTCGACACCGCCTTCGTCTCCCTCCAGGGCGACGCCGTCAGCGGCGACCCGGCGCTGGGCCAGCGGGTCGCGCTGCTCGACGCCGCCGGGCTCGCCACCTGCGGCGTGGCCGGCTCGCCGCGGCCCTGCCTGGGCGCGCCCACCTACCTCGACGTCTCCGCCGGAGCCGGTCCGGACGCCGGCGCCCTCCCCTTCCCGGGCCGCTCGGTGGCGGCCGGTGGCAAGGTCTACGTGGTGCTGGCCAACCTGAAGGACTCGGGCGGCTACTTCGGTACGCCCGCCGGCCCCGGCCGGCTGGCCATCGTCGACCCGGCCGGCCCGTCGGTCGGCTACTTCTCGCTGTCGGCCGCCTGCGGTAACCCGGGCGGCATCGCCCTGCGCGGCACGACGCTCTGGGTCGCCTGCGGCGCCTTCGGCGCCAGCGGCCTGGCCGAGGTGGACCTGGCGGGCGGCAGCCCGGCGCTGGTGGCGGTCCACGCCGCACCCGTCCTGTCCCCCGGGAACGTGGCATTCTGCGGCGATCATGGCTTCGTCACCGACCAGTGGAGCGGCGACGTCTACCCCTTCGACCCCGTGAACTTCGCCGCCTCGCCGGCCGCGGCCACCACCGTCTGCCCGGCCAGCGCCGGGCCGGGGGGCTACGCCTGGGCCGCCGACGTGGCCTGCGCCATCCGCCCATGACTCCCCGCCACCGCCCCGCCCTGCTCGTCCTCCTCGCCCTGGCCGCCGCGCCGGCGGCGGGCGCGCCGGAGCCCGGACCGGCCGGGACGCCGTCCGCCGAGCTGCTCCCGGTCTCGGCCCGGGGGGCGGCGGCGGGAGGCGCGACCTGGGTGGGGCGGCCCCCGGCCGGCGGCGCCCGGCGCATCGTCACGCTGGCGCCGAGCATGACCGACTACCTGGTCGCGCTCGGCGCCGCCGATCGGATCGTCGGCGTCACCCGGGTGGACCACGCGCCGGAGGTGGCAGCCCTCCCCCGCGTCGGGGGATTCCTCGATCCTTCGCCGGAGGCGGTGCTGGGGCTGAAGCCCGACCTGGTGCTCTGGGTGACCGACGGCGGCGCGCTGGGCGCGGTGCGCCGCCTCGGCGAGCTCTCCGCGGGCCGCTTCGCCATCCTCGCCATCCCGGTCGTCACCGTCGCCGACGTGCCAGCCTCGGCCAGGCTGGTGGGGGAGGCCATCGGCGAGCCGGCGGCCGGGCAGGCGCTGGCCGCCCGGCTGCAGGCGTCGCTCGACCGGCTTCGGGCCGGCGCGACCGGGCAGCCGCGCCCGCGGGTGCTCTTCGTGGTGGGGCGCGAGCCGCTGGTGGTGGCCGGGCCGGGCTCCTTCCCCGACGAGCTGCTCAGGCTGGCCGGGGCCGAGAACGCCGTGGGGGGGACCCGGCCCTGGCCGGTCTACCCGCTGGAGGTGGCGGTGGCGGCCAACCCGGATCTCGTCATCGACGCCGCCTTCGACGAGCCGGCCGATGGGATCCAGCGGCTCTCCGCCATCCCGGCGGTGCGGCGCGGGGCGGTGGCGCGGCTGCGGCGCGACGACCTGCTGCGCGCCGGGCCGCGGATGATCGAGGCGCTCGGCGATCTCGAGCAGGCCCTCCGCGGGGCACCACCCCGGTGAGCGGCGTCCCGCGCAGCCGGCTCCTGCTGGCGCTCGGCCTGGGCCTGGCGGCCATCGCCGCGGCGGTGGCCGCCTCCTGCCTGCTCGGCCCGCAGCCGGTGTCGCTGCGCGCCGCGCTCGACGGGGTCGAGCCCGATCGGGCCATCCTCTTCGGCCTGCGGCTCCCCCGGGCGGCGCTGGCGGCGGTGGTCGGCTTCGCCCTGGCGGCCGCGGGCACGGCCCTGCAGGCCCTGCTGCGCAACCCGCTGGCCGAGCCGTTCGTGCTCGGGGTCTCGGGCGGCGCGGCGCTGGGCGGGACGCTGGTGCTGCTGGCCGCGGCCGGGCTCTCGTCGGTGGCCGGGCCGGCCGGGGCGCTGCTGGGCTCGGCGCCCCCGGTGGCGGTCGGCGCGGTGGCCGGCGCCATGCTCTCCACCGTGCTGGTCTTCGGCCTCGGCCGCATCGGCGGCCGCCTGGTCCCCGAGGCGGCGCTGCTGGTCGGCATCGTCTTCAACGCCTTCGTGGCCGGCGTCATCACGCTGCTCAAGATGCTGGCGCCGCCCGACCAGGCCGCGCGCCTCCTCTACTGGCTGATGGGGGCCATCGGCTACGAGTCCGCCGGCACGCTGGCGGTCGGGTCGGCGCTGGTGCTGCTCTCGGTGGGGACGCTGGGGCTGCTCTCGGCGCGGCTCAACCTGCTCACCCTCGGCGACGAGGAGGCGGCCTCGCTCGGCGTCGACGTGCGGCGCAGCCGCGCCCTGGTCTTCTTCGCCGCCTCCGCCGCCACCGGGGCGGCGGTGGCGCTGGCCGGGATGGTCGGCTTCGTCGGCCTGATCGTCCCGCACCTGGTGCGCCGGCTGGTCGGCCCGGACCACCGGGTGCTGCTGCCGGCCTCGGCCCTCTTCGGCGCCGCCTTCCTGGTGGCCGCCGACGCCCTGGCCCGGCTCGCCTTCCTGCCGCTCGGCACCGAGCCGCCGGTGGGGGCGGTGACCGCCTTCCTGGGCGGGCCCTTCTTCCTCTGGCTGCTGCGGCGGCAGGCGCGCCGGCAGGGGGAGGCGTCGGCGTGAGCCCGGGCCGCCTCCAGGGCCCCCCGTGGCCCGACCCCATCGTCGAGGTGCGCCAGGTGCGCCACGCCTACGGGGCCCGGGTGGCCGTGGACGGCGTCTCCTTCTCGGCGCGGGAGGGGGAGTTCGTGGGGCTGCTCGGCCCCAACGGCGCCGGCAAGTCGACGCTGATCCGGCTGGTGGCCGGGCTGCTGGCGCCGTCCTCCGGCAGCGTCCGGCTGGCCGGCTTCGACCCGCACACCACCCCCCGGCGCCTGGTGGCCCGGATGTGCGCGCTGGTCCCGCAGGAGCCGCGCCTCGACTGGCCATTCACCGTTCGTGACGTGGTGATGATGGGCCGCTCGGCCCACCAGGGGCTGCTGGCCATCCCCGGGCGCGACGACCTCGGCGCCGTGGAGGGGGCGCTGGCCGCCTGCGACCTCGTCCACCTGGCCGGCCGGCGCGTCGACGCCCTCTCCGGGGGCGAGCGGCGGCGGGTCTTCTTCGCCCGGGCCCTGGCGCAGGAGCCGCGGGTGCTGCTGCTCGACGAGCCGACCGCCTTCCTCGACCTCGCCCACCAGGTGGCGGCCATGGAGATGGCCCGGCTGGCGGCCCGCGGCGGGCTCTGCGTGGTGGCGGTGCTGCACGACCTCAACCTGGCCGCGGCCGCCTGCGACCGGCTGGTGGCGCTGCGCGACGGGAAGGTGGTGGCCGAGGGACGCCCCGCCGAGGTGCTCACCGAGGCCCGCGTCCGCGAGGTCTGGGGCGTCCCGGTCTGGCGGGGCGAGAACGGCGTCACCGGCGCCACCGTGGTGCTGCCCACCGTGGGGCCGCGTGCCCGCTAGCACCCCCACCGGCTGGCTCGACGCCCTCCGGGCCCGGCTCGCCGGGCTGGCCTCCCGCGCCCGCCACGGCTGGCGCCGGCCGCAGCGGCGCGCCTTCCAGCGCCACGCCGTGGCCTGCGAGGCGCGGCTCGACGTCGAGGCCGGCACGCTCCACGTCCAGGTCCACGACGTCTCGGAGGGCGGCGCCCTGCTCGAGCTGGACCACCCGCTCGAGCCCGGCGCCCGGGCCCAGCTCCGCTTCCCCCAGCTCCCGGGACGGCCGGCGGCCTGGTGCGTGGTCCAGCACGCGCTGCCCCGGGAGCTCCGCATCGGCGTCCAGTTCCAGGGCGACCCCGAGGCCAACGCCCGGCTGGCGCTCCTGCTGGTGCGCCTCCACGGCCTCCCGCCCGCCACCGGCCGCTGACCCGGCCTACTGCGGCGGGTAGTAGCGGAACGACAGCGCCATCTCCCGGGCGTTCGAGGCGTCGATCGACTGCTTGTAGCCGGCGTCGAGGGCGAAGCCGTCGCCGGAGATCAGCCCGGCCCCGGCCGACCACCAGGAGGTCTTGAGCAGCTCGTCGTGCATCCAGCCGGCGCGCAGCGCCAGCATCCCGCCCAGCAGCCCCTCCACGCCGGCGGCGTAGCGGCTGGCCGTCTGGCCCTCCGGCAGGAAGTACCCGCGCCAGTCGGCCAGCACGCGGATGCTGGTGTCGCTGCCCACCGCCAGCCCCGCCCCCATGGCCTGGGGGAGCACGAACGGGTGGTTGGTGGGGATGAGGTTGAAGCCCGCCACGCCCACCGTGACCACGCTCGACACCTCCCAGCTCAGGCCGGCGTCGGCGGTGATGGCGTCGATGGGCTCCGGGCCGCCCAGCTTCAGGTAGCGCCCCTGGACGCCGAGGCGGAGCCGCTCGCTGAGCGGGCCGGCGAAGGCCAGGTAGTAGAGGTTGCCCTTGGCCTCTCCCTCCAGGGAGGTGAAGAAGGCGAAGGAGGCGGCCACCGGGGCGCTCACCCCGTCGACCACAATCGCGCCCAGGTAGCGCGAGGTGGTGGTGGAGCCGCGCCGCTCGTTCACGCCGAGCGTCTCGGCGACGTAGCCGGTGCGGAGCCCGATGGCCCCCGGGTTGACGAAGATGGCCTCGCTGCCGCCGGTGCCGGCGGTGCCGGCGCTGGTCCCCATGGCCCGCGCCCCCACCAGGTCGAAGAGCCCGCCGGGGGGCGGCGACTCCTGCGCGAACGCGGGCGTGGACGTCGCCAGCACCGCGGCGGCGACGGCGGCGGCGCAGCAGGTCGATCGGCGGGGCACGCGGCGAGGATAGCCCGCCGAGGCGCCGGCGCAAGAATGCTAGGATGCGCGCCATGTCGAAGCCCATCCGAAAGGCGGTCATCCCCGCCGCCGGCCTGGGGACCCGCTTCCTCCCCGCCACCAAGGCGGTGCCCAAGGAGCTGCTCCCCATCGTCGACACCCCCACCATCCAGTACATCGTCGAGGAGGCCGTGGCGGCGGGGGTCCACGACGTGATCCTCATCTGCGCCCGCGGCAAGGACTCCATCGTCGACCACTTCGACATCGCCGCCGAGCTCGAGGCCAACCTGGAGCGGGCCGGGAAGACCGCGCTGCGCCGGGAGATGCGCCGCATCGCCCAGATGGCCCGGGTGGTGACGGTGCGCCAGCAGGAGCCGCTCGGCCTCGGCCACGCCGTGCTCTGCGCCAAGGCGCTGGTGGGCGACGAGCCGTTCGTGGTGATGCTGGGCGACGACATCATCGACGCCCAGGTGCCGGCCACCCGCCAGCTGGCCGACTGCTGGGAGCGCCACGGCCTGGGCACCATCGCGCTCATGGAGGTGCCGCGCGAGGAGACCTCGATGTACGGCATCGCCGCCGGCACGCCGCTCGACGCCCGCACCACCCGCATCGATCGGCTGGTGGAGAAGCCCAAGGCCGACCCGCCCTCCAACCTCGCCGTCATCGGCCGCTACGTGCTGCCGCCGCGCATCTTCGAGCTCCTCGAGCAGGTCAAGCCGGGCGTGGGCGGCGAGATCCAGCTGACCGACGCGCTGGCCATGCTGGCGAAGGAGGAGGGGCTGCTCGGCTACCGGTTCGAGGGCCAGCGCTACGACGCCGGCGATCGGCTCGGCTACCTGAAGGCCAACATCGCCTTCGCCATGAAGCGGCCGGAGCTGGCCGGACCGCTGCGCCAGTACCTCCGGGAGCTGCCGTGACCCGTGGCCGGGCCGCCCTGGCCGCGGCCGCCGGGCTGCTGCTGGCGGCCCCGGCCCTCGCCTACCTGCTGCCGGCCACCGCCATCCTCCGCATGGCGGCCGAGGCCCGGGGCGGGCTGGAGCTGAACGCCGTGGAGGCGACCGGTGCGCTGGAGTGGCACGGCGCGGCGCCGCCGGCCGGCGGGCCGCCCAGCGGCACGGCGCGGCTGCTGCTGAAGACCCCGAACCGGGCGCGGCTCGAGCTGCTGTCGGCCGACGCCGCCGAGGGCGAGCGCCCCGCCGCCATGATCAAGGAGGAGCGGCTGGCGGGCCGGGGCGGCCTGGAGCGCCAGCCGGCGGTGGCGGCGCTGCTGCGCGGGCTGGTGACGCTGCTCACCTGGCCCACCGGCGCCGAGGGGCAGGCGCTGGGCGTGGCGCTGGCCCGCCGCGGGGTCAGGCTCGACGAGGTCTCGCTGGGGCGCTTCAACGGCCGGCTGGCCTGGGTGCTGGGCGGCCGGCAGAACGATCCCAGGTCGCCGCCGCGCGCGCTCGTCGACAAGGAGAGCTGGATGCCGCTGCAGCTGGTCTTCGTCGACGGGGGCGCGACCTGGGAGGTGCGCCTCATCGACTGGGGCTCGGCGGTGGGCGGCGACCGGGTCCCGCGTGCCATCGAGGTCTGGAAGGGCCCGGAGCTCCAGCTCCGCTTCAGCACCGAGCAGGCCACGGCCAACCCCAGGCTGCCGGACGCGCTCTTCTGAAGCCGGCCGACCTCCGTGAGGTGGGAGCGGCACCCACGGTGACGGCCGCAGCGGCCCCCGGTACGCTGTCCTGGTGACATCCTCCAGCACGCGCCTTCCCCTCTTCCTCGCGCTCGCGCTCGCCGGCCTGTGGGCCGGGTGCGGCCTCCCGGGGACGGATCCGACCCCGGCTGGCGGCGGGCCGGGAGGCGCCTCCGGCTACGGGGTGCCGGTCCAGGGCTTCCCGTCGTGGCAGGAGCGCTCGCTCCTGGTCCTCACCAACGCGGTGCGGATGGCGCCCCTCGACTGGCGGAACCGGTACGGCGCGGACTTCTCCCCTTCGCTGGCCGGCGCGGGCGCGCTCGACGCCTACCCGGCGGTCGCGCCGGTGCGCTGGAACCAGGGGCTGAACCGCTCGGCCCGGGCCCACTCGGAGGACATGGCGAGGACGCCCTGCTGGGGCCACGACTCCTGCGACGGGACCAGCTGGTCGACGCGGATCCGCGCCTTCTACACGCTCTCCGGCGCCATCGGCGAGAACATCGCCGCCGGGTATCCCGCGCCCGCCGACCCGCGCTACACGATGAACATGTGGCTCTGCGACGCGTCGGGCGGCGCCTGCTGCGCCGACGGCGCCAGCTGCGACGGCCACCGGCGCAACATCATGTCGGGCTCGTGGCGGGCGCTCGGCACCGGGTACGGGTACGTGGCCGGGTCGCCCTACCAGCACTACTGGACCCAGGACTTCGGTGGGGCCTCGGACTCCACCGCGCCGCCGCTCGTCGACGGGAGCCACCTCTTCATCGGGTCGGAGATCGTCTTCCTGGCCAACTGGATCGGCGACGCGCCGCGCTCGATGTCGGTGGTCCTGGACGGCGCCGCCACGCCGCTGGCGCTCGACCTCGGCGGGGTGACCCGCGGGACCTGGTCGGCGCGGCTGCCGCGGGGCTCGGCCTGCCGCGCCTACCACCTCTCTGCCGTGGACGCCTCCGGCACGTCATGGCGCTACCCCGCCTCGGGCGAGTTCCGGACCTTCGGCGAGGGCTCCTGCACCGAGGACTGGGTCCCCTGACCGGGGATGGCCCGTTCCACTCGCCTTCCCAGCCCGGCGACCTGTTCCCGGGCGACTCAGCGCCACTGGTCCTGGTCCCGCTTCGGCCGCCGAGGGCCGGGGCATGTCCCGTCACGTGGCGTCCGGCGCGCCACCCGGCCCGACGGACTGCGCGGCGCGCTTCCCTGGCGACGATCTCGGCGCCTCCACTGCGACCTCCACCGCTTCGCAGCTGGCGGTCATGGAGCGGCCGACGCCGTCATTTAGGCCGTCCCTGTTGGGTTTCCCGTACGATACGTCTGTTCAGTCATGACTGATTGTGCTACCGATGAAGGGCATGAGCGATCCGCTCTCACTGGCGGCCGACGCCGACCTCGAGGCGCTCTCCAGCGTGGCCCGCACGCTCGAGCCGGTCATGCCCCACGAGCGCCGGTCGGTGGTGCGCGACGAGGCGGCGCTGCTCCTCGACGGCCTCCTCGTCCGCGTGGCGCGGGGGCGCGGCGCCATCGACCTCGCGCTCGGCGAGGGGCTGGCCTCGCTCGGGGTCGGCGACCGGCTCCTCCGCCTGGGCTTCTCCGGGCTCGGGCGACTACGCGCGCGAGCGGCTCGGGATCGCCGGCAGCACCGCCGAGAAGCTGGCCCGGCTGGCCCGGAACCTCGCCGAGCGGCCGCTCCTGCGCCAGGCCGTCCACGCCGGCGAGGTGAGCCCGCGCAAGGCCGAGACCATCGTCGCGGTCGCGCGCGGCGAGGCCGAGGCGGCCTGGGTGGCGAAGGCCAGGGCCGGCACCGTCCGGGCGCTCGCCGCCGAGGTGAAGGCCGCGGCGGGCGAGGGGGCGGAGGAGGAGGAGCGGTGGGAGCGGGTCGGCTTCTCCGTCCGTCCGGGCACTCGCGAGAAGCTCGACGAGGCCCTGGCGCTCGCCGGCAAGCTCCTCGGCGCCGCCACGCCGAAGTGGCAGCGGCTCGAGGCCATCTGCCAGGAGTACCTCGGCGCGCACCCCGCGGAGCCCGACCCCGAGGAGGCCGGGGTCCCCTCCGCCTGGATGTTCGACCACGCGCCCTCCGGCCGGTCGCTCGAGGAGCTCAAGGCCTGGCTGGAGAAGGAGACGGACCGCTGGGCCTTCATCTCCAGCTTCGATCCGGCGCCTGGGGCGCGAGCCGGTCCAGAGGCGGGCGGCGCCGGCGGGCGGCGATGGCCCGGCGAGCGGCGAGACCATGGCGGGTGGCGATGGCCTGGCGGGAGGGCGATGGCCCAGGCGGTTCTGGCGGCGGGCGCTCCGGTCGTGGACCTGGCCCGTCTCGACGCCGACCTGCGCCGGCTCCGCGACCTGCGCACCCGCTGGGACGAGGTCTTCGGCCACCTCGCCATGCTCCTGCGCCACCTCGGCCTCTGGCGCGACATGCAGTTCGTCGACTTCGGCCACTACTGCGCCGAGCGGCTCGGCCTGTCGGAGCGGGCCGTCTCGCAGCGCGCCTCGCTGGAGCGCCGGCTCTACGAGCTGCCCGCCCTGCGCGCGGCCATGCGCGACGGCCGGCTCACCTACGAGAAGGCCCGCATCGTCGCAGCCGCCGCCGACGAGCGGACCCTCGACGGCTGGATCGAGCGGGCCCGGCAGCTCCCCTGCATCGCGCTGGCCCGCGAGGTGGAGGCCCAGGAGGAGTCGCAGACGTGCGCGAGGGGCGAGCTCTCCTTGCGGCTCCCCGCCCGGGTCGCCTCGCTCCTCCAGGCGGCGCTCCGGTCGGCGCAGGCGGCCTCCGGTGGCTTCCTCAGGGCCGGCGAGGCGCTCGAGATCGTCGCCGAGCACTTCATCGCCGCCTGGAAGCCGCTCCTCGAGGAGCGGAACACCCTCCAGAAGCGCGTCCTGACCCGCGACCGGGGCTGGTGCCAGGTCCCGGGCTGCAGCCGCGCCGCCCTCCACGTCCACCACGTCCGCTTCCGCTCCCACGGCGGCGCCGACGTCGCGGCCAACCTCGTCAGCCTCTGCGCCGCCCACCACCTCCACGGGATCCACGCCGGGTACCTGCGCGTCGCCGGCGAGGCGCCGCATCGGCTCCGCTGGGGCTTCCGCCCCGCCGGCGGGCCGGCGCCCGAGGCAAGGACCGGCGTGGGGCCCGGCTGGTAGAGTCCCCCGGTGCTCGTCGAGGTCGCCGTCGCCGCCGCCGTGCGCGGCACCTTCACCTACCGGGTGCCGGCGGCGCTGGCCGGCGAGGTGACGCTGGGCCAGCGGGTGGCCGTCCCCTTCGGCCGCAGCCCGCGGGCCACCGGCTACGTGGTCGGCTTCCCGGCGGCGCCACCGCCCGGCTTCGAGCTGCGCGACGTCGCGGCGGTGCTCGACACCTTCCCGCCCTTCACGCCCCGGCTGGTGGAGCTGCTGCGCTGGGCCGAGTCCTACTACCTCGTCCCCCCCGGCGAGCTGCTGCGGGCCGCGCTGCCCCCCGGCCTCAACGCCCGCGGCGGCGCCGCCGGCCCGGATCGCCGGCGCGTCGAGTACGCCGCCCCGGCGGCGGGGGCTGCCGAGGCCCTGCCCTCGCTGGGGCGGGCCCGGGCCCAGCGCGCCCTGCTCGACTACCTGCTGGCTCGCGGCCGGATCACCGTGGAGGAGCTGCGCGCCGCCTTCCCGGCCGCACGCGCGGCCCTCAACCAGCTGGTCAAGCGCGGCCTGGCGGTGGTCGACGCCGAGACCCCGGTGACCGAGCGCGGCGTCCTCGCCGCCCCGGACCGCGCCGTCGAGCTGACCGGCGACCAGGCGGCGGCGCTGGCCGAGGTGACCGGCGCCTTCGGGACCTTCGGCACCTTCCTGCTCCACGGCGTCACCGGCTCGGGCAAGACCGAGGTCTACCTGCGGGCCATCGCCGCGGCCCGGGCCGCCGGCAAGGGGGCGCTGGTGCTGGTCCCGGAGATCGCGCTGACCCCGCAGCTCTCGGGGCGCTTCCGCGCCCGCTTCGGCGACCAGGTGGCCCTGCTCCACTCCGGCCTCTCCGACGCCGAGCGCCACGCCGAGTGGCTGCGGCTGCGCCGCGGCGAGGCCCGCATCTGCGTGGGGGTGCGCAGCGCCATCTTCGCGCCCGTCGAGGACCTGGCCGTCATCGTGGTGGACGAGGAGCACGAGCCGAGCTTCAAGCAGGAGGACGGCCCCCCCTACCACGCCCGCGACCTGGCGGTGGTGCGCGGCCGGATCGAGGACGCCGTGGTGGTGCTGGGCTCGGCCACCCCGTCGCTGGAGACGCTGGAGAACGCCCGGCGGGGCCGCTACCGGCTCCTCTCCATGCCGGTCCGCGTCGACGACCGGCCCATGCCGCGCGTCGAGCTGGTCGACCTCACCGGCCGCGCCCGCCCCGCCCGCGGCGAGCCGCCGGCGCTGCTCTCCCCCGAGCTGCAGCAGGCGCTGGCCGAGACCGCTGGCGGCCGGGCAGCAGGCCATCCTCTTCCTCAACCGGCGCGGCTACCAGACGCTGGTGCTCTGCGAGGCCTGCGGGGCCGAGGCCCGCTGCCCCGACTGCTCGGTCTCGCTCACCCACCACGCCCGGCGCGGCCTGCTGCTCTGCCACTACTGCGGCCGGCACGAGCCGGTGGCCCGGCCCTGCGGCGCCTGCGGCGGGGCCCGCTTCGGGCTCGGCTTCGGCACCGAGCAGGTGGAGGAGGCGACGAGGCGGCTGCTCCCGGCCGCCCGGGTCGAGCGGCTCGACCGCGACGCGGTGGGCAACGCCGGCGACACCGCCGCGGTGCTGGCCCGCTTCGCGCGGCGCGAGCTGGACGTGCTGGTCGGCACGCAGATGGTCTCGAAGGGGCACGACTTCCCCGGCGTCACCCTGGTCGGCGTGGTGCTGGCCGACACCTCGCTGGCCCTGCCCGACTTCCGCGCCGCCGAGCGGACCTTCCAGCTCCTCACCCAGGTGGCCGGGCGGGCCGGGCGCGGCGCCGACCCCGGCCGCGTGCTGATCCAGACCTACAACCCGCGCACCCCGGCGGTGGCCCGCTCGGTGCTGCACGACTACCTCGGCTTCGCCGAGGAGGAGCTGGACCGACGCCGGTCGCTCGGCTACCCCCCCTTCGCCCGGCTCATGGCGGTGCGGGTGGAGGGGACGGAGGAGGGCGCCCGGCGGACCGCCGAGGCGCTGGCCGAGGCGGCCCGGCCCGCGCTCGTCGCCGGGGACGGCGCTCATCGGCCCGGCCCCGGCGGCCATCGAGCGGATCCGCGGGAAGAGCCGCTGGCACCTGCTCTTCCGCGCCGCCAGCCACGCCGCCGCTCATGAAGGTCCACCGGGCCCTGGCCCAGGTCGCCCACCGGCCGCCCGGCGGCGCCAGCATCCGCTTCGACATGGACCCCTACTCGATGATGTAGCCGGGATCCGATATCGGCGGAGGCGGGCGCGGCGCGTGTCGCATCGACGAACCCGGGGGCGCGAGCTTGCCCCCCCTCCGGGGCCGATCCATCATCCACCGAGCGTGGCACGCCTCCTCCTCGTCGACGACGACATCTCCGAGATCACCGCGGTCAAGCGGGTGCTGTCGCGCTCCGGCCTGGCGCCGCTGCTCGCCACCAGCGCCCCGGACGCGCTGGCCTCGGTCGGCCAGGCCCGCCCCGACCTGCTCCTGCTCGGCGCCACCTGCCAGGGCGGCGAGGCGCTGGAGGCGATCCGCCAGCTCGACGACGACGAGGCGACCCGCGGCATCCCCCTCATCATCCTGGGCGAGTCGCCGCGCGCCCCGGAGCGGGCGGTGCAGCTGCCGCGCCCGGTCGACCCGGCCGCGCTGGCCGAGCAGGTGAAGCAGTTCCTCTCCGCCCCCGCGGACGGCCGCCCCTTCGAGCGGAGGATCTCGGCGCCGGAGCTCCCCGCCTCGCTGGATCGGCGCAGCGGCCCGAGCGATCCCACGCTGGCCCGCAGGGCGGCCGCCGAGGCGCTGCTGGCCAGGGCCCTGGAGCTGCGCGGCCGACGGCTGGCGGCCGCGGGCGACCGGCCTCCTCCCGCGGCCACGCCGGCCCCCTCCGAGGCCGCGGCCGGGCTCGACGCGCTCTTCGAGCTGGCGCCGCCGGCCGGCGTGCCCGGGCCGCCCGCGCCCCGGGTCGAGACCCCCTTCGACCTGCCCGGCGCGCCACCGCCCGCGCCCGCCGCCGAGGCCCCGGCCGCCGCTCCGGTCGCGACGCCGCTGGCCCCGTTCCAGCTGGAGGAGCCCGACCGGGAACGCGCCGCGGCGGAGGCCATGGAGGCTCGCCTGGCCCTCGAGGCCCAGCAGGCGGCGGAGGCCCGCCAGGCGCATGGAGGCCCGGCAGGCGCTGGAGGCCACCCGGGCGCTGGAGGCGGAGCTGCGCCAGCTGCGCGCGCAGCTCGAGGCCGAGCGGCGCAAGCACGACGAGGAGCTGCACACCGTCCTCGAGAGGGCCACCGCCCGGGAGCGCGCCGCCCTGGAGCAGCAGGCCAGCGCCGCCGAGGCGGCCGCCAGCCGGGCCGTGGCCGAGGCCGAGGCCCGCTTCGGCGCGGCGCTCGAGCAGCTCCGCGACGGCGCCATCTCCGAGTCCGAGCGGCAGGCGGCCGCGATGGTGACCTCGCCCTACGAGCCGGAGGACCGGCCCGGCCTGGCCGAGCCGGAGTTCACCGAGGCCCCCCGCCCCTTCTTCGCCGACGTCCCGCCGCCCGACCCGGTCCAGGAGGCGGCCCGCCGGCGCGCCCTCTCCCGCCGCGTCCCGCCCGAGGCCCCCGCCGAGCCGGCCGCCCTCGCCGACGCCGCCTGGGCCCGGCCCGCGCTGGAGGCCCCGCCCGCCGAGCTGCGAGGCGGGAACCTCGACGACCTGCCCATGCCCCGCCTGCTGGCCATCGCCTGGGGGGCCCGCGCCTCCGGCCGGCTCGACGTGGTGGGGGACGGCACCCGCGCCCTCTGGTTCGAGGACGGCGCCGTGGTCGGTGCCGCCAGCAACGCCGCCGGCGAGCGGATCGACGAGGTGGCGCTGCGGCTCGGCCTGCTCACCCGCGACCAGCACCGGCAGGTGGCCGGCGCCGTCACCGGGCTGGCCACGCGCCGCGCCGCGGTCCTGCTCATCGACCGCGGCTACCTGAAGCCGGGGGAGCTGACCGGGCTGGTGCGGGCCCGGACCGAGGAGGTGGTCTTCGGCGTCTTCGCCGAGAGCCACGCCCGCTTCCGCTGGATCGCCGATGCCGTCAGGGCCGACGAGCGGATCGCGCTGGACCGCCCGCCGCTGGCGCTGGCCGTCGAGGGCGTCCGGCGCCGGTGGCTGGCGCCCCGCACCGAGGCCATCCTGGGCGGGCCGGCCACGCTGGTGACGCCGGCCCACGGCGGCCCGACCCCCGAGGAGCTGGGGCTGGTGCCGGCCGAGCGGCAGGCCCTGGCCTTCGCCGACGGGCTGCGCACGCTCGACGAGGTGGTGGCGGCCAGCCCGCTCGACGCCCTCTCCACCCGCCAGCTGCTGGCGGCGCTGGTGCTGGTGGGGGCCCTCACCGTCAAGGTGGTGCAGGCCGGCCGCCCGACGGCGCAGGTCTCGGCCGGCATCGACCTGGCCCGCGTCAAGGAGAAGCTGGAGCAGGTCCGGCGCGCCGACTACTTCACGGTCCTCGGCCTGGGCCGGCTGGCCACCCCGCACGAGGTGCGGGCCGCCGCCGAGCGGCTCACCGGCGAGTTCCGGGCGGAGCGGTTCCGCGGCCACGAGGAGGAGGGGCTGCCGGCGCGCCTGGAGGAGATCCGGCGCGTGGTGGCCGACGCCCGCGAGGTGCTGGCCGACCCGATCCTGCGCGAGGAGTACGAGCGCGGGCTGTCGGCCTGATCCGCCCTCGCCCCCGGGCGCCGGATCTTGTGCGCGGGGGGGTGGGTCGGGTTAGAACTCCCCCCGACCCGACCGAGGGATTCCGCATGGTTCGCGACATCGTCATCTGGCCCGACCCGGTCCTCAAGCAGATCGCCAAGCCGGTCGATCGCGTGGACGACACCATCCGCCGCCTGCTCGACGACATGGCCGAGACCATGTACGCCGCCGACGGGGTCGGGCTGGCCGCGCCCCAGGTGGGCGTCTCCAGGCGGGTCATCGTCATCGACGTCTCGCCGCGCCAGGAGGGGCAGACCCTCCTCCACCTCGTCAACCCGGAGATCGTCCGGACCGAGGGGACCCGGGTCTACACCGAGGGCTGCCTCTCGCTCCCCGGCGAGGCCGAGGACGTGGAGCGGGCCGACAAGGTCTGGGTCCGGGCGCTGGGCCGCGACGGCAAGCCGTTCGAGCTGGAGTGCGACCAGCTGCTGGCCACCGCCGTGCAGCACGAGTACGACCACCTGCAGGGGACGGTCTTCGTCGACCACCTCTCCTCGCTGAAGCGCGAGATCATCCGCCGCCGCATGAAGAAGCTGAAGGCCGAGCAGTCGAGCGAGCCGGCCGAGCAGGTCAAGGCCGCCTCCAAGCACGAGTCGGCCCTGTAGCCCGGCGGCCGCCGCCCCGGCGCCGTGACCGCGCCATGACGCGGCCGGGGCAGCATGGGCGCATGGCCTCGACCGTCCACCCGCCCGGACCCAAGCCCCTGCTCCGGGGCGTGTCGCACCGAGATCGCCGCCGCCTTCGCCCTGGTGGGCGGGATCGCGCTCGTCAACGCCGCCACCGGCCAGCGCGGTGCGGTGGCCGCGGCGGTCTACGGCGTCGCCCTCACCGCCCAGTTCGCCATCTCGGCGGCCTACCACCGGCCGCGCTGGGGCACCCGGGCCCGCCTCTTCATGCGCCGGCTCGACCACGCCGCCATCTTCCTGCTCATCGCCGGCACCTACACGCCGTTCTGCCTGCTGCTGCCCCCCGAGACCGGCCGGCCGCTGCTGGCCCTGGTCTGGAGCGGCGCCGGGGCCGGGATGGTGCTCTCGGTGCTCTGGCCGCTGGCCCCCAAGTGGCTGATGGCCGTCCTCACCGTGGCGCTGGGCTGGGCCATCGTGCCGACCTTCCCGGCCATGCGGGCCGCCATCGGCTGGAGCGGGATGGCCCTGCTGGGCGCCGGCGGCATCGCCTACACGCTGGGGGCCGTGGTCTACGCCACCCGCTTCCCGGACCCCAGCCCGCGGGTCTTCGGGTACCACGAGGTCTTCCACGCCCTGGTGATCGCCGCCGCCGTCTGCCACTACGTCGCCATCGCCGGGACCATCGGCGCCATCGGGTAGCGGCGCGCCGCGCCCGGGGCCTACAGCCGCTCGTCGATGGCCCGGTTCGACATGGCGTCGGCCTGGCCGTTCTCCTCGCGCGGGATGTGGCGGACCTCGATCTGGTCGAAGGCCTTGAGCAGCGCCTGCGCCTCGGCGTGGAGCGGCTGCAGGTGCTCGGCCTTCACCGCGTAGTCCCCGTTGAGCTGCTTCACCACCAGCTCGGAGTCGGCCAGCACGTCGAGCTCCTTGATCCCCATGGCCTTGGCCCGCCGCAGCCCCAGGATCAGCCCCATGTACTCGGCGACGTTGTTGGTCTCCTCGCCGAGGAACTTGCCGATCTTGGCCACGATGTGGCCGGCCGGGTTGACGATCACCGCGCCGGCGCCGGCCGGCCCGGGGTTCCCGCGGGCCGCCCCGTCGCAGTAGAGGCGGGTGCGGACCGGGCGGGCCAGGGCGGCCTGCTCGGCGGCGGCCAGCTCCTGCTTCTCCGCCTCGGCGGCGGCGGCCCGCTCGCGGCGGCGCGCCTCGCGCTCGGCCTTGGAGAGCTCCATCGACTCCTGCAGCTCCTCGGCGGCCCGGGCGGCGGCCCGCTCCACCTCGCTCCCCTTGCGGACCTTGAGCCCCTTGCCGGCGCCCGCGGCGGCCGGCGCCGGGGCGTCGGCGTCGAGCGCCTCGATCCGGTCGGCGGCGGCGTCGAGCACCTTCCCCAGCGTGTCGCGGGTGTGGCCGGGGTACCGGGCCAGCGAGCGCGGCAGCTCCTCGTTGGCGGCGATGAAGCGGAGCAGGTCGGCGAGGACGGACTTGGCCACGTCTACGCCGGGGGCGGCGGCGCCGGCGGGTTGACCGCGGCGTGCGAGTAGATGATGCGGTGGCAGCTGGGGCAGGTCTCGATGGAGTCGGCCCGCTGCAGGACGATGGAGAGCTGCGGGGGGATGTTGCGGTGGCAGCCCCGGCAGGTGGAGCCGACCACCGCGGCCACGGCCACCCCGGCCCGCCGCTTGCGGATGTTCTCGTACTTGGCGAGCAGGCCGGCGTCGACCAGCGTGGCCGCGGTGGCGCGCCGGGCCGCCAGCGCGGCCAGCCTGGCCTCGGCCTCGGCGGTGGCCTGGTCCAGCCTGGCGGCGGCGGCCTGGGCGGCGTCCTCGACCTCGGCCAGCGCCTCGCCGCTGGCCTCGAGGGCCGCCTTGATCTCGGCGGCGGCGGCCACCAGCAGCCTGGCCTGCTCGCTCTGGGTCTCGTTGGACTTCTTGGCGATGTCGATCTCGCGCGACATGGCGGCGTACTCGCGCGGGGTCTTGATCTCGCCGAGCCGCCCCTCCCACTTCTTCACCTTGTCGCGGTCCATGCCCAGCAGGGTGTCGACCTGCCGCTTCTCCCGCTCGTTGGCCTCCAGCCGGGCCTTCTGGTCGTCGTAGGCCTTGCGGGCCGCCTTGACCCGGGCCTCCAGCGCCGCCCGCTGGGCCGGGATGGCGTCGAGCCCGGTCCGCACCGCATGGGCATCCAGATCGATCTGCTGCAGCTCCTCCAGCACCCTCAGCTTCTCTCGCAGCGACGACAAGGCGACTCTCCTCGCGTGATCGGTGACGTGGTGATGTGGGCCCACCAGGATTTGAACCTGGATCGGGTCGGTTATGAGCCGATGGCTCTGCCGTTGAGCTATGGGCCCGTGCCGCTCGACTGGCAGGGCGGTCGTACCACTTTCCTTCGCATCTAGTTCTCCACGAAGCTCTTCAGCCGCTTGGAGCGGCTGGGGTGGCGGAGCTTGCGCAGCGCCTTGGCCTCGATCTGGCGGATGCGCTCGCGGGTGACCTCGAAGTCCTGGCCGACCTCCTCCAGCGTGTGGTCGCTCTTCTCGCCGATGCCGAAGCGCATGCGCAGCACCTTCTCCTCGCGCGGCGTGAGCGTGGCCAGCACCTTCCGCGTCTGCTCGGCCAGGTTCATGTTGATGACCGCCTCGGAGGGGGAGACCAGCGACTTGTCCTCGATGAAGTCCCCGAGGTGGCTGTCCTCCTCCTCGCCGATGGGCGTCTCCAGGGAGATGGGCTCCTTGGCGATCTTGAGGACCTTGCGGACCTTGTCGAGCGGCAGCTCCATCTTCTCGGCGATCTCCTCGGGGGTGGGCTCGCGGCCCAGCTCCTGCACCAGGTAGCGCGAGGTGCGGATCAGCTTGTTGATGGTCTCGATCATGTGGACCGGGATGCGGATGGTCCGGGCCTGGTCGGCGATGGCGCGGGTGATGGCCTGGCGGATCCACCAGGTGGCGTAGGTGGAGAACTTGTAGCCGCGCTGGTACTCGAACTTGTCGACCGCCTTCATCAGGCCGATGTTCCCCTCCTGGATCAGGTCGAGGAACTGCAGGCCGCGGTTGGTGTACTTCTTGGCGATCGAGACCACCAGGCGCAGGTTGGCCTCGACCAGCTCGGTCTTGGCCCGCTCGGCCCGCCGCTCGCCGTCGAGGATGGCCTGGTGGGTGCGGGCCAGGTCCTCGTAGGTGACGTCGGAGCCGGTGTCCTTGCCGTTGACGTCCTTCTTGTTCTCCTCGCGGATGCGGACCATCCGCTTCTGGATGTTGCGGACGGCGCGATCGATCTCCAGCAGGTCGTCGGAGGTGATCCCCAGCTTGCGGGCCATCTTGCGGCGCGAGGCGTCGTCGCCCACGTCGCGCACCAGCCGCTTCAGCTCGTGGGAGGCCATGCCGAGGCGGCGCTCCCACTCCCACAGGTCGCGCTTGGCGTCCTCCACCGGCCGGATCACCGCCTTGAGCTTGGCCACGATGCGGTCGATCTGCTTCTTGTTGATCTTGATGGCCTCGAACTCGCGCAGCATGGCCGCCTCGATCCTGGCCACCTTGACGCGCAGCTTCTTGCGCTCGGCCTCGCTGACCCCCTTCTCGCGGAGGTCCTTCTTCACGGCGTCGGCGTTCTTGAGCTGCTTGGCGATCTCGTCGATGTGCTTGAGGACCTTCTCCCCCTTGCGCTCCTCGTCCTTGGGGATGCTGGGCACCTCGGCGGCGGCGGGCGCCCCCTCGGCCCCGGGCTCGGCCTCGCCGGCGGCCTCGACCTCCTCGACCTCCTCGACCTCCTCCTCCTCGGCCGGCTGCTCCTCGCCCTGGTCCTTGATGATCTCGCGGACCCGGATCTTCTTCTCCCTGAGCTTCTTGCCCAGGTCGATGATCTCGCGGATGGCGATCGACGAGCCCAGCACCGCGGCCAGGATCTCCTTCTCGCCCTGCTCGATGCGCTTGGCGATCTCCACCTCGCCCTCGCGGGTCAGCAGCGAGACCGACCCCATCTTCCGCAGGTACATGCGGACCGGGTCGTTGGACTTGCCGTAGCCGGCGTCCTCCTCCTCCTCGTCCTTCTTCTCCTCCTTGTCGTCCTTGTCCGGCTCGGGCGGCTTCTCCGGGAGCTTCATCTTCGAGGCGTCGTCCACCACCTCGATGTCGTGCTCGCCGAACATCGACATGACGTCGTCGATCTGGTCGGAGGCGATGTCGGAGGGCAGGGCGTCGTTCACCTCGTCGTAGGTGAGGAAGCCCTTCTCGCGGCCGCGCTCCATGAGCGCCTTCACCTCGGACCGCTCGGTGATGTCGCTCATGTCGTCGGCGGGGAGCTTCTGGCCGTCGTCGTCGTCGGCGTCGACCACCGCCGCGACCACCTCGTCGCCCTCCTCCTCGTCCTCCTCGCCGACCACCGGGGGAGGCGGCCCCTTGCGCAGCTTGACCGGCTTCTCGACCGGCGCCGGCGCGCCGCGGGGCCCGTGCTTGCCGGGCTTCTCGACCTCGGCCGGGGCGGCCTTGCCCTTGGCGGGCTTCTCGGCGGCGGCCCGGCCGGGTGCGGGCCGGTGGCCCTTCACGGCCCTGGCCTCCTTCCGGGGCGCGGGGCGGCGGGGGGTGGCCTTGGCCTTCGGCTTGCCTGCCGGCCTGGCCGGATGGGCCGCCTTCTTCGACTTGACCGCCTTGCTGGGCTTCTTCGCCATGATCGCTCGACTCCTTGGACTCCGGTGCTGCTCCTGTGATCACTAACCGCGGGCCCTCGGGCTGGCCCGGCCATCCTGGGCGCCCGGAGGCGCCCTCCCGTCAGCCGCCGCTCTCCAGCCCCCGCAGCCGCCGCTCCAGCTCGGCCCGGCGCCGCATGGCCACCTCGGCCTCGATGCGCAGGTCGTCCGGGACCGGCGAGCCGGCCCGCGCGACCCGGGCGCTGCAGCGCTCCTGCTGGGCCACCACCGCGGCGATGGCCGCCTTGACGGTGGCGCGCCGGAGCAGCCGCTCGGCCACGCCCCGCTCCACGCCCCCCGGGCCGGTCAGGGCCTCGACCCGCCGCCGCAGCGGCTCGGCGGCCTCGGCCAGCCGGGCCAGCGCCGCCTCGCGGGTCAGCGGCTCGCGGATGAGGTCGCGGGCCAGCTCGCCGAGCGGGCCGGCCGGCAGCAGCGCCGGGAGGTTCTCCTCGTCCGCCACCGGCGCCAGGTCGGGGAAGGCGATGAGCAGGCCGAGCGCGTCCACGGCCGGCCCCGGCAGCACCGCCTGGACCCGCTGGTGGGAGGCCGCCGACGGGGCGGCCGGCCCCGGCCGCCGGTCACGCCGCCAGCCGGCCTGTTCCGGGGGCTGGTCCGCCTCGGGGGGCGGCTCCTCGACCCGCGCCGGCCGGACCCCGGCCAGCTCGCGCCGCAGCGCCTCGACGTCGAGGTCGAGCTTGCGGGCCACCGCCTCCTCGAAGACCCCGCGCGCCAGCCCCTCCGGCGCCAGCTTCACCAGCGGCGCCAGCTCGGCCACCGCCGCCAGCTTGGCCTCCAGCGCCGCGGTCCTGGGCTCGGCGCCGCAGGTCTTCTCCACCGCCCGGTCGATGAGGAACTGCGAGAGCGGCGTGGCCGCCGCCAGCAGGGCCTCGACGCCGGCCTTGCCGTGGGCCCGGGCGAAGTCGTCGGGGTCGAGCTTGGCGTCGCCGGCCGGCAGCAGGGCCACCTTGCCGGCCAGGCCGGAGGGGAGGAGCGCGGCCGCGGCCTTGGCGGGCGCGGCCAGGCCCGCCGAGTCGCCGTCGAACAGCACGGTGACCTCGCGGCAGTCGCAGCGCTTCAGCAGCTCCACGTGCTCCGGCGTCAGCGCCGTGCCGCAGACCGCCACGGCGTTCTTGACGCCCGCCTGGTGCAGCCCGATCACGTCGAAGTACCCCTCCACCAGCACCGCGGTCCGCGTCCTGCGGATCGCCTCGCGCGCCAGGTCGAGCCCGTAGAGCACGCGGCTCTTCTTGTAGAGCGGGGTCTCCGGGGTGTTGATGTACTTGGCACCCTTCTCCTCGCCCATGGCCCGCCCGCCGAACCCGATCACCTGCCCGTCGAGCGCGGTGATGGGGAACATCAGCCGCCCCCGGAACCGGTCGTAGCTCCGGCCGTCGTCCTTCTCCACCAGCAACCCGGCCTTCCTCACCGCCGCCTCGCCGATCCCCTTCTCCTTCAGCCGCGGCAGCAGGTCGTCCCACCCCGGCGCCGCCACCCCCAGCCGGAAGGCCTTGACCTGCTCGTCCGCCACCCCGCGCGAGGCCAGGTAGGCCCGGGCGTCCTGGCCCCAGGGGCTGCCCAGCCGGGCCGCCCAGTAGCGGGCCGCCGCGTCACAGGCGGCCTGCAGCTCGTTCCGCTCCTTGCGGCGCCGCTGCGCCTCGGCCGTCTCCTGGGCGTCGGCCTCGGGGATCTCGATCCCGACCTCGGCCGCCAGCTCGCGCACCACCTCTGGGAACTCCTTGCCCTGCAGCTTCTGCAGGAACGTGAAGACGTTGCCGTACTCGCCGCAGCCGTAGCACTTGTAGTGCTTGTCCTCGGTGTAGACGTGGAAGCTCGGCGTGCGCTCCCCGTGGAAGGGGCAGCAGCCCTTCCACGTCCGGCCGGCCCGCTTCAGCTCGACGTGGCGGCCGATCAGCGCCACCACGTCCACGCGTGCCTTGATCTCCTCGATGACCTCGTCGGGGATCAGGGATCGCCCCGCGGTCACTTCCCCGAGAGGCGAGCCTTCACCAGCTCGGAGACCAGCCTGCCATCGGCCTTGCCCTGCACGTCCGGCAGGAGCGCCTTCATCACCGCCCCCATGTCGCGCGGCCCGCTGGCGCCGGTCTTCACCACCGCCGCCTCGACCAGCGCCTTGAGCTCGGCCTCGCCGAGCTGCGCCGGCAGGTACCCCAGGAGGACGGCGATCTCCGCCTCCTCCTTCTGCACCAGCTCCGGCCGGTTCCCGGCCCGGAACTGCTCGACCGAGTCCTTGTGGCGCTTGATCTCCCCCGAGACCACCTGCAGCACCCCGGCGTCGTCGAGCGGCTTCATGGCCTCGATCTCGCGGTACTTGATGGCGCTCTTGAGCATCCGGATCACGGAGAGCTTCACCGCGTCCTTGTCTCGCATCGACGCCTTCAGGTCGGCGTCGAGCTGGTCCTTGAGCGCCATGGGGGTCCCCGGGCCGCGTGCGCCGGCTAGTACGACTTCCGCGACTTCTTCATGGCGCGCTTCTTGGCGGCCAGCGCCTTCTTCTTGCGCTTCACGCTCGGCTTCTCGTAGTGCTCGCGCTTGCGGATCTCCGAGAGGATGCCCGCCTTCTCGCACTGCTTCTTGAAGCGCTTCATCGCGTTCTCGAAGGACTCGCCTTCCTTGACACGCACTCCGGTCATTCTTCGCCTCGGACCTTTCGGATTGGCTTCGTGAGGGGCTCACGAAAGCGCAAAGCCGGATGCCCTGGGGCACCCGGCTCAAGCGCACGGTTGAAGGGGGGACTTAGAAAGAATTCGCTACCTTGTCAAGGACTTCCGGGCCGCTGGCCCGGCCCGTGGCGGCGCTCCAGCACCTCGTAGACCTGCCCGGGGGTGACCCCCGCCGAGGCCAGCACCACGAACAGGTGGTAGACGAGGTCGGCCGCCTCCAGCGCCAGGTGCTCGGCCGTGTCCTGCCCGGCCAGCAGCCCCTGCTGGGCCTCTACGACCTCGTAGGCCTCCTCGACGACCTTGCGCCGGGCCTTGGCCGGGGCCGCGAGGAGCTTGCGGGTGTAGCTCTCGAGGGCGCCCGGGTCGTCGCGGCGGGCTTCGATGGTCTTCCAGAGGGTCGCGAGGAACCGCTCGTCGGCCATGTGATCTCCTGGGTGGTGTGGAAGCAGCTCCGCTCCCCGGTGTGGCAGGCCGGCCCGGTCTGCCGGACCACGTAGAGCACGGCGTCGCCGTCGCAGTCCACCGAGACGGAGAGGACCTCCTGGAGGTGGCCGGAGGTGTCCCCCTTGCGCCACAGGGCCTTGCGGCTCCTCGACCAGTAGGTGCCGCGCCCGGTGGCCAGGGTCTCGGAGAGCGCCTCCCGGTTGGCCCAGGCCAGCATGAGGACCGTGCCGTCGGCCTCCTGGGCCACCACCGGCACCAGCCCCCGCTCGTCGAACTGGATCAGCCCCAGCAGGGCCGCCCGCTCCGTCACCCCACCCATGGCCGCACCTCCACGCCGCGCTCCAGCAGGTACCGCTTGGCCTCGCCGACGGTGTGCGTGCCGTCGTGGAAGATCGAGGCGGCCAGGGCGGCGTCGGCGAAGCGCAGCCCCTCGGCGAGGTGCTCCAGCGTGCCCACCCCGCCCGAGGCGATGACCGGGATGCGCACCGCCGCCGCCACCCGCTCCAGCAGCTCGAGGTCGTAGCCGGCCTGGGTGCCGTCGCGGTCCATCGAGGTGAGCAGCAGCTCGCCGGCGCCCCGGTCGGCCACCTCGCGGATCCAGGCCAGCCCCTCGCGCCCGGTCGGCCTCGAGCCGCCGGCCACGTAGACCTCCCACTCCTGGGCGCGCCCCTCCCGGCGGGGGCGGCGCTTCACGTCCACCGCCACCACCAGCGCCTGGGCCCCGGCCACCGCCGAGAGCCGGTCCACCAGGCCGGGCTCCTGGACCGCCGAGGAGTTGACGCTGACCTTGTCGGCGCCGGCCCGCAGCAGCGCCACGAAGTCGGCCTCGCCGCGCACCCCGCCGCCCACGGTGAGCGGCGCGAAGACCCGGGCCGCGGTCCGGCTCACCAGGTCGAGCAGCGTGCCGCGGTTCTCCAGCGTGGCGGCGATGTCGAGGTAGGTGATCTCGTCGGCCCCCTGGGCGTCGTAGCGGGCGGCCGCCTCGACCGGGTCGCCGGCGTCGCGCAGGTTCTGGAACTTGATCCCCTTGACCACGCGCCCGTCCTTGACGTCGAGGCAGGGGATGATCCGCTTGGCCGGCATGCTCAGGCCCCGCCCTTCACCAGCGCCACCGCCTCGGCCAGCGTGAAGCGCCCCTCGTAGAGGGCCTTGCCGACGATGACCCCGGCCAGGCCGGCCGCCAGGCAGGCCCGGATGTCGTCGAGCCCGGCCACCCCGCCCGAGGCCACCACCGGGAGGCCCACCTCGGCCTGCAGCGCCGCGGCCCCGGCCGCGTCCACGCCGGTGAACATGCCGTCGCGGGCCACGTCGGTGTACTCGACCAGCGTGACGCCGGCCTCCTTGACCCGCCGCGCCACCTCGGCGGCCTTGAGGCCGGAGCCCTCCAGCCAGCCGGCCACCTTGACCTCGCCGTTGCGGGCGTCGATGCCGCAGCGGACCTTGCCGGGGAAGCGCTCGCAGGCCTGGCGCACCAGGTCGAGCCGCTCCACCGCCGCGGTCCCCAGCACCACCGCCGAGACCCCCAGGGCCAGCACCTTCTCGATGTCGGGGAGCGTCCGCAGGCCCCCGCCCAGCTCGACCTCCAGCCCCCGGACCGCGCAGAGCTCGGCCACCGCGGAGAGGTTGACCGGCCAGCCGGCCCTGGCGCCGTCGAGGTCGACGACGTGCAGCCGGGCGGCCCCGGCGGCGGCGAACTTCTCCGCCTCCTCGGCCGGGTGGCGCGAGTAGACCTGCTTGCTGGCGAAGTCCCCCTTCTGCAGGCGGACCACCTCGCCGCCCATGAGATCGATGGCCGGGATCACCAGCATCTAGACCCCCACGAAGCGTCGAAGGAAGCCGAGCCCGACCTGCTGGCTCTTCTCCGGGTGGAACTGGACCGCGAACAGCTGGCCGCGCGCCAGCCCGGCGCAGAAGGGCCGGCCGTGGGTGGCGGTGAGCTGGGTGCCGGGCGCGTCGGCCGGGGCGGCGTAGCTGTGGGCGAAGTAGGCGTACTGCCCGTCGAGGGGGGCGAAGACCGGGTGGAGCGGCCCGGCCGCGCTCAGCCTCGACCAGCCGATGTGCGGCAGCCGCACCTCGGCGGGGAGCCTGCGCACCGTCCCCGGCACCAGCCCCAGCCCGCGGGCCCCGCCCGCCTCCTCGCCGTCGGTGAAGAGGATCTGCAGCCCGACGCAGATGCCCAGCACCGGCGTGCCGCGGGCGATGGCCTCGCGCAGCGCCGCCTCCACGCCGCTCCGGCGCATGGCCTCGGCGCAGGCCGGCATCGCCCCCTGCCCCGGCACCACCACCCGGTCGGCGGCGCGCACCGCGTCCGGGTCGCGGGTCACCACCACCCGGGCCCCGACCTCGCGCAGCGCGTTCTCCACCGAGCGCAGGTTGCCGGCGCCGTAGTCGACCAGCGCGACGGTGCCGGCTGCGCTCACAGCACGCCCTTGGTGGACGGCAGCGCCGTCCCCTCGCGCACCGTGGCGGCGCGCAGGGCGCGGGCCACCGCCTTGAAGGTGGCCTCGACCACGTGGTGGAGGTTGCGCCCGTAGCGCACGTTGACGTGGAGGCAGAGCCGGGCGTGGTTGCAGAGGGCCTGCAGGAAGTCCTGGGTGAGGTCCACGTCGTAGCCGCCGATGAACTTCTTGCCGCTGGGCAGGTGGGCGTTGAAGGTGAGGTGGGGCCGGCCCGACAGGTCGACCACCGCCTCGACCAGCGCCTCGTCGAGCGGCACCACGGCGTGGCCGTAGCGGGCCAGCCCGGCCTTGTCCCCCAGCGCCTGGCGCAGGGCCTCGCCGATGGCGATGCCGACGTCCTCGACGGTGTGGTGGGCGTCCACCTCGAGGTCGCCGCGCGCCTTGACGAGGAGCGAGAGGCCGCCGTGGCGGGACAGCTGGGCCAGCATGTGGTCGAAGAACGGCAGCCCGGTGGTGGTCCGGCACTGGTCGCCGCCCAGCGCCAGCGTCACCGCGATGTCGGTCTCCCGGGTGGTGCGGGCCACCTGCCCCCGCCCCGGCCTGGCCTCCGCCTTCGCCTTCGCCTTCGCCTTCGAGCTCGACTTCCTCGCCGCCATCAGGTCCTCCCCCGGCTCCTCGCCCTGGGCCGCCTCGCCGCGCCGGCGGGCCTCGCGCGCTTCGGCGCCCGGGCCGGCGCTGCCGGCCTTCCGCGCCGTCCCCTCGATCCGCACCTGCACGGCGCGCCAGTGGGCCTCCAGCCCCTCGGCCCGGGCCAGCGCCTCGACCGCCGGCGCCACCGCGGCCAGCGCCCGGGGCGTGAACTCGAGCACGCTCTGGCGCCGCCGGAAGGTGGCCACCGAGAGCGGCGAGGCGAAGCGGGCCGTGCCGGCGGTGGGGAGCACGTGGCTCGGGCCGGCCAGGTAGTCGCCCACCGCCTCGGGCGTCGAGGCCCCCACGAAGACGGCCCCGGCGCGGCCGAGCCTCGGCACCAGCCGGCGCGCCTCGGCGGCGTGGACGGCGAGGTGCTCGGGGGCGAACTCGTCGGCCAGCCTCACCGCCTCGGCCAGGGTCCGGGTCACCACCACGGCCCCCCGCTCGGCGATGGCCCGGCCGGCGATCTCGCGCCGCGGCAGGCCGTCGAGCTGCCGCGCCACCTCGGCCTGCACCGCGGCGGCCAGCGCCTTCGACGGGGTCACCAGCACCGCCACCGCCCGGACGTCGTGCTCGGCCTGGGCCAGCAGGTCGCTGGCCACCTCGGCGGCGTCGGCCCTCCCGTCGGCCAGCACCAGGATCTCGCTGGGGCCGGCAATCATGTCGATGTCCACCTGCCCGAAGACCAGCCGCTTGGCGGCCGCCACGTAGGCGTTGCCGGGGCCGCAGAATCTTGTCGACGGCCGGCACCGTGGCGGTGCCGTACGCCAGCGCCGCCACCGCCTGGGCCCCGCCCACCCTGAAGAGGCGGGAGACCCCCGAGACGTGGCAGGCGGCCAGCGTCCAGCCGTCGACCGCGCCGGTGGCGTGCTGGCCGGGCGTGGTCACCACCACCTCGCCCACCCCGGCCACGCGGGCCGGGATGGCGGTCATCAGCACCGAGGAGGGGTAGCGGGCGGTGCCGCCGGGGACGTAGAGGCCGACCCGGGCCAGCGGGTGGGTGAGCTGGGCCAGCCGGGCCCCCAGGCGATCGGTGAAGGCCGGCACCGCGGCGTCGCGCTCGCGCCGGTGGAAGGCGCGGACCCGGTCGGCGGCCAGCCTGAGCGCCCGGCGCCCCTCGTCGGGCAGGCCGCGCCAGGCGGCGGCGAAGTCGGCCGGCCCGAGCGCCAGGGCGGCGGCGCTGGCCGGCACCCAGCGGTCCCAGCGGGCGGTGTAGTCGAGGAGGGCGGCGTCGCCGCGGGCCCGGACGTCGGCCACCACCCGGGCGGCCGCCTCGCGGACCGGGGCCTCGTCCTCGTCGGAGCCGCGGGCACGGAGGGCGCGCCAGGCGTCGGCGAAGTCGGGGGCGGTGGTGACGAGCGTCTTCACGGGCGGTCCTCGCGGGAGCCCGTTTTCATACCGCATCCGGCCTCCAACTTCCTACCTCAGCTGGTCGAAGAGCACCCGGACCTTGTGCCGCCCGGCCGGATCCGAGGCGATGGCCCCGAGATCCTCGTGGCTGACGTAGCGCCCCTGGAAAGTGTAGGGGCGGGCCGCCTTCGCCAGCGCGTCCACCTCGGCGGCCGGGAAGGCAAAGTAGAGGGGCGCCGGCGAGGCCGCCAGGTAGTGGCCGAGGAGGAACATCACCAGCGCGTGCTCGGTGGAGTGGAAGCCGTTCTTCCACTCGTTGCACTTGGCGGTGTCGGTGGTGGGCCAGCCGTATCCGGATCCATCCCGCCTGATGGACGACACCAGCTCGCGCGCCGGCCGCGACCGGTCCACGTAGTCAGCGAGGAAGTGGGTCGTGGTCACGTCGAGCGTCGAGAGCCACGCCGGATCGTGGAGCGCCAGCGTGGCCGCCAGCTGGTCGGCCTCGGCGTAGGCCCACCAGTCGGAGCCGTACGCGACCGTGGTCGCGCTGGTCGGGTACTTGGCCCAGCGGCCGTTCGGCTGGTCGAAGGCCATGGTGAGCGTGGCCGGCGCGTTGGCGGCCAGGAAGCCGGCAAAGGGCCGGTCGTCGAGCCGCTTGTCGATGAGCAGGAGCGCCCAGTAGGACTTGAGGATGTGGCCGAAGTCGGTGTGGCTGCTCCCGTAGGCCCCGATGTCACCGGTCGAGCCCCAGAAGATGCCGCCCTGCCAGAAGCGGTTGCGCACCAGCGTCGCCAGCGTGCGCAGGTCGCCGAGGGCCTGGGAGCGCCGCGCCTGATCGGTGAGGACCGGCTGGACCAGCAGCTCGAAGGCGGTGATGGGGTCGAGCTGGGCCACCAGCTGCCAGCTCCCGGTCGCGCCCATCCACCGCTCGGTGGCCATGCTGGCGTCGAGCCCGTCCCTGATCCGGCCGTTGGTGGCGTCCCAGAAGCGGGCCGGGTCGAAGAGGGCGTCGCGCGCCGCCAGCACCGCCTGCTCGGCCGCGGCGTCGTGGCTCACGAAGAAGTACGCGGCGGGCCCCATGGCGTCGTAGGCGAGGTCCTGCGACCAGCGGGTGCCGGCGCCCAGCGGCGTGCCGTCCTGGTTGAGGTCGGCGTGCCAGCCCCCGTTGCCGTCGACGGCGTGGGCGAGCAGCCAGTCGGTGCCGGCGCGGGCGTCGGCGAGCAGCGTCTCGTCGCCGGTCAGCAGGAAGCCCATGGCGTAGGCGTAGATTTGCCGCCCCATCATCCGCGGCTTGCGGGCGGTGTTGGCCGTGACCGCGCCGTCCATCTGGCGCCAGGTGGGGAAGTTGCCGACCGGCGAGCCCAGGGCCTCGCTGCTGGTCCAGAACGGCAGCAGGTCGTCGTGGTGGTGGGTGACCCAGACGCCGGTCGCGAGGCTGGCCGGCGTCGTGACGGGCGGTGGCGTGTAGAGGTAGGGATCGACCGGCGGCGCGGGCGGAGTGGTCGAGGAACTGGTGCAGCCCGCCAGCGCGAGCGCGGCCAGGGTCGAGACGAGGGAGCGTCGGAGCATGCCCATGGTGACCTCGTCAGTAGGGGGCGGCGAACACGACCACCACCTTGTCTTCGGTCCCGAGCGTTCGCGAGAAGGCATAGGTGCCGGCCGGAGCGGCGAGTCGAGCGTGGACACCGGCACCGATCGCGGCGTGGCGCTTGCGGAAGGTGCCGAGCTTCTCGAAGTGCCCGAGGATCGAGCCATCGATGGTGGTCCAGTTCATGTCGGAGCGCGTGCCCTGGGCGCTTTCCGAGGCGCTGGGACCGGCCTTCCGCCCCGTCTCGTCTCCGTAGAAGAGCTGGACGCCACCGGGCGCCAGGAGCAGCGCCGTTCCGGCCTGGCGCTGGACGGCCGGTCTCCGGGAGCTCGCCTCGAAGAAGAGCAGGGTGTCATGTGAAGACAGGTACGTCAGGGCGTCGAAGGACGGGTCGGGGGCGAGCTTGGCAGACATCGAGGCGTAGAGCCCCTCGACGACCGAGGGATCGTCGACCAGGTTGGGCTTGCTGATGAAGTAGTTCAGCATCGGCCCCTGGAAGTAGAAGTTGATGAGCGAGTCGAAGCCGCCGTCGGTGTAGTAGGCGTCCTTCTCGACGTCGTGGGGAAAGACCTCCCCGGTCATCCAGAAGGGAGCGTCATCGAGCTTCTTGGCCGGATTGGCGGCCTTCCAGTCGGCCAAGGCGGTGGTGCCGGCCTCCTTGAGCGCCTTCCAGCTCGCCAGCTCGACGTGCTTGGCGGTGTCGCAGCGGAATCCGTCGATCCCGTAGGTGCGCACCCAGTCGGTCAACCAGGTGACCAGGTACTGTCGGACCGTCGCGCCCGGGATCGAGACCGCGCCGGAGCCGTCGGGGGTGGCGGCCTTGCGGACCAGCAGCGGTGGCAGCGCCACGCTGGCGGTCGCCTCCGTGATGAAGTCGGGGAGGTTGGCCAGCGACCTGGTCAGGTCGGTGCTCCCGGCCGGCGGGTAGCCGCCGCCGAGCCCGGCGCGAACCCAGCTCCCGCTCCACCATTGGGACCAGCTGGGGGACGCGTAGTTCACCAGGTCGTTCCAGTTCATGAAGTTCTGACCCGGCCCCGGACTCCAGTTGGCGAAGTCGGTGCCGGGCTTGAACACCTCCGGCAGGTAGGCCAGGAGATCGTCGCCCGTCGCGTAGCCCGGGTGGTTCATGACCACGTCGAGCAGCACCCGGATGCCCCGGGCGTGCGCCTGGTCGACCAGCTCGGTGAGGTCGGCCGGCGTCCCGAAGTTCTTGTCGAGCCGCGTGTAGTCCAGGGCCCAGTAGCCGGCGTAGCCGTAATGCTTGAAGTCCCCGGTTCCGCCGCCGACCCAGCCGCGCACCTGCTCCACGGGCGGGGAGATCCAGAGCGCCGTCACGCCGAGCGCCACCAGGTGGTCGAGCTTGGCGGTGAGCCCCTTGAGGTCACCGCCGTGCCAGGTGCCCACCTCGTCCCCGCCGTCCTTCTGCCGACCGTAGCTCAGGTCGTTGCCCGGGTCGCCGTTGTGGAAGCGGTCGGTGATGGCGAAGTAGACCGTCGCGTTCTTCCAGCGGAAGGGAGAGGGCGTGGCGCCGTCCGCCTCCAGCAGCAGGACGCCGGCCGGATCCGGCAGCAGGCTCAGCTGGCCATTGGCGGCCACGGTGCCGGTGCGCCCCGAGTAGTGGTCGCGGACCAGGGTGCCGGCCGGGAAGGTCGAGCTCACGTCCAGCGTGATGGTGTGATCCGGGGGCGTGCTGGCGCCGCTGCACGCCACCGCCAAGGCCAGCCAGAACGGGGCCGCGGCGCGTGCCACCCGGCTGGGGTCAGGGTGAAGGGTTGCCTTCTCCATGCGTGGCTCCTCGGCGGGGGATTATGAGTGTAACGTGCATGGCTGTCGTGTGCGACGTGGGCGTGCCGGTCAGCGCCCCGAATCCGGGCGACTTCACCGCTGGAGGCGCCCCGTCCAGGAGGCCACGTGTCGCGTCCCGCTCCCCTTCTGAAGTCCCGCCTGCTGGCCACCCTCCTCTGGCTCTCCTCCGCCGCCTGCTCGACGACGTCGACTCCACCTCAACCCCCGCCCCTCCACGTGCCGTCTCCGGCCTGGGAGAACCAGGTCATCTACTTCGTTCTCACCGACCGGTTCGCCAACGGCGATCCCTCCAACGACGACCAGGGCCGAGGCGAGTTCAACCCCTCGCTGGAGAGCAAGTACAACGGCGGGGACCTGCAGGGGATCATCGACCAGCTCGACTACATCCAGGGGCTGGGCGCCACCGCGGTCTGGATCACGCCGCCGGTGGCCAACATGTGGTGGGATCCGCTCCAGAACTACGGTGGCTATCATGGCTACTGGGCCCGAGACCTGAAGAAGGTCGACGAGCACCTCGGCACGCTCGCCACCTACCAGGCCCTCTCCAGGGCGCTCCACGGGCGGGGCATGTACCTGATCCAGGACGTGGTGCCCAATCACATGGGAAACTACTTCCAGTACAGCAGCTACGATCCGGCCAACCCCGGCACCGGCGTCCTGCTCAACACCGGCGCGGTGCCGACCTCCAGGCCGACCCTGGCTCCGTTCGACCAGTGCGACCCCACCGACCCGGTCCAGCGGGCGGCCGGCATCTACCACTGGACGCCGGCCATCTCCGACTACCTGGACCCGTTCCAGGAGCTGAACTACCAGGTGTCCGACCTCGACGACCTCAACACCGAGAACCCGGTGGTGCGAACGGCGCTGAAGCAGGCCTACGGCTCCTGGATCAAGGAGGTCGGTGTCGACGCGTTCCGGGTCGATACCGCCAAGTTCGTCCCGGTCGAGTTCTGGAACGACTTCTTCCATTCGACCGATCCGGCCGCGCCCGGCATCCTCGCGGTGGCCAAGGCCACGGGACGGGATGACTTCTTCGCCTTCGGCGAGATCTTCGAGATCCCCGATCCCATGACCGACACCGCCGACCGGAAGGTGGCGAGCTTCCTCGGGACCAACAGCATGCCAGCGCTCCCGTCGGTCCTCGGCTTCCCGCTCTACGCCGAGATCGGCCGCACCTTCGCCCAGGCCAAGCCCACCTCCTACATGCGCTACCGGCTGGAGCGGCTGATGGATCCGACGCTGTTCCCGGACCCGTACCGGATCGCCAACTTCATCGACAACCACGACGTCCCGCGCTACCTGGCCGGGGGCTCGGGGCCGGGATTCCTCCAGGCCCTGGCGTTCCTCTACACGGTGCCGGGGATCCCGGTGATCTACCAGGGGACCGAGCAGGGCTTCACCGAGACCAGGGCCGCCATGTTCAAGGGGGGCTACCACTCGACCGCGGACCACCACGACCCGAAGAGCGCCGTGTACCAGCGGCTCAAGACCCTGGCCGGGCTGCGCCGCACCTACCCGGCGCTGGTCAAGGGCTCGCTCCAGGTGCTGGCCGACAACCCGGCCGGCGCCGGGGTCCTCGCCTATCGGCGCGTCCTCGGCGACCAGACCGTCCTGGTCGTCATGAACACCGCCGACGAGCCGGTCCTGGCCAACGCCGTCCCGTCGCTGCTTCCCGTCGGCACCGTGCTCGAGTCGCTCTATGCCGAGGAGGGCCTCGCGCCTCCCTTGGTGGGCGTCGACGGGAAGATGACGGCCGAGTTGCCGCCGCGCGGGCTGGTGATCGCCCGCGCCACCACCTCGGTGGTGCCACCCCCGGCGCCCCCGGCGACCATCACCGTGGCCACGCCGCTGGAAGGCCAGACTTTCACCTCGGACGTCACCATCTCCGGCACGGTCTCGCCGCCCGGGACGGTGCTGAAGCTGGTCCTCGACGGCTACCTGTCCCGGGCTTCACCCGTCCAGGTCGCCACCGACGGCACCTGGAGCGTCGTGCTGCCGGTCTCGCTCTTCCCCTCGGAGCTGCAGCCCCACGTGCTGTCGATCTACGCCCCGTCGGCCAAGGTCGCGTCAGCCGATTTCCACTTCCAGACCAACGCGGTGTTCAGTGGTACCACCATCGACGTGGCCGACCCGCTCGACGATGACCACGGCCCGGCTGGCACCTACACCTATCCGACCGACAGCACGTCCTGCGGCAGATGGACGTCACCCACGTCACCCTGGAGGTCGGCGCCACGACCATGAACGTCAAGGTCACCATCCGCGACTGGTCGACCACCTGGAACCCGCCCAACGGCTTCGACCACGTCTCCTTCAGCCTCTACTTCCAGCTCCCCGGGGGAGGCGGCGCCACCGTGCTGCCGAAGCTGAACGCCGCCACGCCTCCGGGCTTCTCCTGGAATTACTCCCAGTTCACCTTCGGGTGGATCACAAGGTCTTCAGCGCCACGGGGGCCAGCGCGACCTCCCAGGGGACACCCGTCCCGGCCGCCGTTCCCCAGCTGCGGACCAATCCGGCGACCAGGACGGTGGTCTTCACCTACGACCGGAATGCCTTCGGGCTCGCCGGCTGGAACGGCGTGAAGCTCTACCTGGTCACCTGGGACTTCGACGGCATCGGCGGTGGCTTCAGTCCGTTGCTGCAGACGGCGGCCCCCTACTCGATGGGCGGCGGCGCCCCGCCCTACGACCCAATCTCGGCGAGTCCGCCAATCCCAAAATCATGGACTCGGTCGGCCCCATCACAATCTCGACACCTTGAGCGAGCGAGGCCGGACCCTCCTCGGGCCCGGCCTCGCCGCACTCGGTCTCAGCGGGTGTTGCAGGGCAGGCCCGCGCCCTGGGCACCGCCCTGCGAGCTGCTCGAAACCGCGGTGGTGCGCGGCGGGACCGTGAAGACGTCCCCGCCGCGACGGAGGCGGTCTTCACCACCGCGTCCGCGGAGGCGGCCAGCACCGGGTGGAGGGTGAAGCCCGTGGCGCCCGGCGATCGTGACGTCTGTGCCACCTTGTCGGCGTTGACGATCACCACGAGGGCGTCGCGCGCGGGATCGAGGTCGCCGGCGGCGCACGTCCCGTCGGTGACGGTCATGACGATCAGGCCGGGCACCTGCCCGGGCCGCCGTTCAGGAAGTCCACGCGCTTCATGACGTCGGCCCGGTCCGCAGCCGGAAGAGCGGCGAGCTCTTGCGGACCCGCAGCATCTCCTGGAAGTGCGCCGAGGCGGCGGCGATGTCGGCCGGGCCCGGGGCGTGGTCGGCGTCGGCGAAGAGAGCCGGATGAGCGGCCAGTTCGCCTGGTCCTTGGCCGCGTTGGGGAGGCCGCTCTTCCAGGCCGTTCGCCTGGCCCGGACCAGTCGACCCGGTTGAACCAGTCGCCCGAGTCGTAGCTGTTCGTCCTCGATCGACTTGGAGCGGAGAAGGTCGTCGCCCATGTGGAAGAAGGGGATGCCCTGGCCGAGCCGGACGATGTCGAGCGCCAGGTCTGCAGCGCGGACCCGGTCGGCATGGGTGCCGGTCGGGCAGCTTGGCCTGGATGATGTCCCAGAGCGTCTGGTTGTCGTGGGCCGAGACGTAGTTCATCGACTCCTGGGGATCGAGCGTGTAGCCGGCGCCGGCGCCGTTGTAGCCGATGCCGCGGCCATGATCGTCGCCGCTGGCCGTTCATGAGCGGAAGTCCGCAGCTGCCCGCCAGGCCCAACTTGACGCGAGTCGGTGGCCTCGAGCAGCGCGGGCGCTGTCGGCCGCGGTGGCGGTGGTGAGCTCGTTGGGATGTCGTACAGGCCGGTGGCGAAGCCCTGCCTCCGCATGAGGCGAGACGGCGTCCAGCGGCCTGCCGCCGCGGACGCCGTCGCGGATGCGGTCGTTGAAGGTGCCGATGCCGGTGCCGGCCATGTTGACTGGGTGGCGTTCACGCCGCGGCCGTTCTTGGCCATCTCCCCCATGTCCCAGCCCTCGCCGTAGAGGTAGACTGCGAGCCGTCCACGCCGTCGATGGCCGGCGTGAGCGCCGAGAGCGCCGCCTGGACCGCCAGCATGTTCGACTTCATGTGGAGCCCCATGAGGTCGAAGCGGAAGCCGTCCACCTTGTAGTCGCGCGCCCAGCGCACCACCGTGTCCACCATGAGCCGCTCCATCATGCGGTGCTCGGTGGCGGTGTTGGCGCAGCAGCTGGAGGTCTCCACGTAGCCGGTGGCGTGATCGAGCCGGTGGTAGTAGCCGGGGACCACCTTGTCGAGCACCGACTTGTCGCCCAGGCCCGGCGGCGTTGGTGTGGTTGTAGACCACGTCCATGACCACCCGCAGCCCGGCGCTGGGCCAGCCCCTGCACCATCTGGCGGAACTCGAGGATGCGGGCCGTCCCCTCGGCGGTGGAGGCGTAGCTGCCCTCGGGCGCGCCGAAGTGGAACGGGTCGTAGCCCCAGTTGAAGGAGTCGAGGTTGCGCATGTAGGCCGCCGATGGCCTGCTGCTGCTCCGAGTCGCCGGGGTAGGTCTCCATGGCCTCGCTGACGGTCTTGCCCGCGTACTGGGTGCAGGGCGCCGCCGGGACCGAGGTGTTCTTCGCGCACAGCGTGGCGAACGGGCGAGTCGAGGTCCACCCGATTGGCCGGGTCCTCGTCGACGGTGGCGATGTCGAAGGCCGGCAGGAGGTGCAGGTGGGTGAGGCCGGCCTGGCGAGAGCGCCTGAGGTGCGTCATCCCGGCCGACGGCTGGTCGGTGAGAAGGCCAGGAACTTGCCGCGGTGGGCGGCCGGCACGGTGGGTCGAGGGCGCTGAAGTCGCGGACGTGGCCCTCGTAGAGCCACGATGTCGTCGGGTGGGCCAGGGCGGGCTTCACGAGCGTGTCCCAGCCGGAGGGCGCGAGCGCCGGGTCGGCCAGGTCGAGGATCTGGGAATATTTGCTGTTGGTCGAGAGGTTCACGGAGTAGGGGTCGGTGACCACCACGTCTCGATCCTCCCCGACATGGGGTGGAAGAGGTCAAGTTCGTACCGGTAGTACTGGCCGTACCAGGTGGCGGGACCGCTCCGGGTCCAGACGCCCTGGGCCCCCGCGGTCATGGCGACCGGGCTGCCGGTCGCCTTGGCCGCGTCGTAGACGTGGAGCTTCACCGACTGGGCGGTGGGGGCCCAGAGCCGGAAGGTGGGGGCGCCGGCCGCGAAGGTGAGCCGAGCGGCGCCTCGTAGGCGTACAGGTCGTCGAGGGCGAAGGCGGTCTGGACGAGCGTGGCCTTGAGCGGCTTGCCGTCGGCCTTGCGGGCCACCGCCACCACCTGCCCCTTGAGCGCGGCCGCGACCTTCGCCTGGTCGGCGGGCGCCACGTCGAGGCCTCGCGTCGTGAGGTGCGGGGCCGCGCCTGCTCCGCCTGCGTGAGGCCGCCGCGCGCGGCGGAGCGCGATCACCGTGCCGCCCGTGACGTCTCCGGGACGTCCACCGCGGCGGTGACCGAGTGGCGCAGCTCGTAGGCCGTCGCCGCGGCGTCGGTCACGTCCCAGACCAGCATGCCGTGCGGGATCAGGTGCGCGCCCGCGCCCCTGATCGCCACCGCGCCCGGCCCGCGGCGCCGAGGTGAAGTCGGCCGAGCCGGTGATGATGAAGACGATGTTGCCGAGCGCCTCGTCCCAGCTCATGTCCGGGCCCGGGTCCTTGGTGTCGCCCTTGTGGGCGATGACGTCGCCCCGGCGTTGCCGCCCGGCTTCGTGCCGAGGAGGAAGCCCGCGCCGAGCTCCGGGTCGATGCCCGCCGGCGGGAGCGGCGCGGTCCAGTCGTCGTGTTCTCCCCGTCGCCCCACAGGTGCAGCCCCCAGCCCGAGTAGCGGCGTCCGCCCGCAGGTAGTAGAGCGCCACCTGGTCCGGCCCCGGCACGGCGGGCAGCGCCCGCGCGATGGCCTCGTCCCACCCCGAGAAGACCCACGCCTCGACGGCGCGCCGAGAGACGACGGTGAGGGTGCCCGCCGCGTCTGCGGCCCTTCTTGAAGGAGAACCAGCGCGGTTGCGCCCGCCTTGAGGTTGAAGCGTGTAACCGCGCCGAAGCCGTCGTGGCGCCGAGCCCACGCTCGTGGCCGCGGTGCCGGCCGTGACGGCGAGCTCCCAGCCCGCGTAGTCCGAGCGCCCGGTGGTAGTGGACCGTAACGCGGCGGGAGCGGGCGTTGTCCGCCCCCACTTCGCTGCCGCCGCAGCCGGCGGAGCCGGCGCTGAAGGCGCGACCCACCGCGGGCAGCCGGCGATCCCATGCTGGTCGGCGGTGTGGCCATGCTCCACGGGATACCCGCCTCACCCCGAAAGGCAACCGCGCACCCGGGCCCACTGGACACCGGCCGGCCCGTCGAGCCACGTCGCGGCGCGCGGCCCGCGGGCCGTGTCAACGCACCAGTCCGGTTGCCACTCCCACCCCTCAGCCCTACCCGCGTCGCGCTCCGCAGCTGGAGAACATCGCTTGCCTCAGGGCCCCCCCGGCGGTCGGCCCCGAGGCACCTGTAGCGCAGAACATTCCCCTTGCTTTCCGGGGCCACGGTGGCCACCTGCTGCGCTCCTCCTGGCGGCCTGCCCGCGCCCCCCAGCGCCCCCCCGCCCCCCCGTCCCCCCCGACACCTCGGGCTGGTGGCGCGACAAGGTTGTCTACGAGGTCTTCGTCCGCAGCTTCGCCGACTCGGACGGCGACGGGGTCGGCGACCTGGCCGGGCTGACCGCCCACCTCGACGACCTGAACGACGGCGACCCGGCCACCACCACCGACCTGGGCGTCGACGCGTCTGGCTCATGCCGATCTTCCCGTCGCCGAGCTACCACGGCTACGACGTCGCCGACTACCGGGGGGTCGAACCCGCAGTACGGCACGCTCGCCGACTTCGACGCCCTCGTGGCGGCGGCCCACCGCCGCGGGATCAAGGTCATCCTGGACATGGTGCTGAACCACACCTCGTCCGTGCACCCCTGGTTCGTCGACTCGCCGGCGGGGCCGCGCCGCCGAGCGCGACTGGTACGTCTGGAGCGCCACGCATCCCGGCTGGAGCCCGCTCGGCGGGCGGCCGCCCTGGCGCCGGCGCGCCTGGTACTACGGGGTCTTCACCCCCGCCATGCCCGACCTGAACCTCGGCAACGCGGCGGTCGAGGCCGGAGCTGGTCACTCGATGAAGTTCTGGCTCGCCCGCGGCGTGGACGGCTTCCGGCTCGACGCGGTCCGCTACTTCGTCGCGACCGGCCCCGGCGCCGGCCAGGTGGACCAGCCGGAGACCCACGCCTTCCTGAAGCGGGTGCGCGCCGTGCTCCAGCGCGACCACCCGCAGGTGCTGCTCGTGGCCGAGGCATGGGCCGCCCAGCGAGGTCGCCACCTACTACGGCGCGGGCGACGAGGTCCAGCTCGCCTTCGCCTTCGACCAGGCCGCCATCCTGCTCGTCGCCACCGTGGCCGCAGCGACGCCCTCGTCAACAGCCTGGCCGTCACCGAGACCGCCTGGCCGGAAAGGACCGCGGCTTCGACGCGCCCTTCCTCTCCAACCACGACCAGGTGCGGGTGTGCGCCCGCTGTCCGGGGACCCCGTCGCTGCGGCTGGCCGCGGCGCACCCTTGGCGCTGCCCGGGACGCCGTTCCTCTACTACGGCGAGGAGCTCGGCATGCAGGGTGGGGCCGGCACCGACGACCGGGACAAGCGCACGCCGCTCCGGTGGAACGCGGCCCGGCCGGGGTACGGCTTCACCACCGGCACCCCCTGGTACGCCCGCCACCGAGGCGGCCGGGGTGGACGTGGCCACCCAGCGGGCCGACCCGGCGTCGCTGTGGAACCTCTACCGCTCCCTCATCGCGCTGCGCCACGCCCGGCCCGCGCTGCACGGTACCGTCCGGCCCGCGTGACGCCGCGGCGGCACGCGGCGGCCCCTGGCCCTGCTCCGGAGCGCCGCCGGGCAGCGGATCCTCTTCCTGGCCAACTTCGGCACCGCCCCGTCTGGCGCCATCCCCGTACGTCCGGACCCTGCGGCATCGCTCCCCGAATCCTTCTCGCCGAGGGGCTGGCCGAGCCCCGCCGTCCCCCGGCTAAGCTCTCCGTCGCCGGCCTCGCCGCCCGCGGCTTCGCCTATTCTCGCTGAACTGAACTCGCCGACCCGGAGATTCACGCATGTCCCCCTCGAAAGCCCGCCGGTCCCTCGCCGCCGCCCTGCTGGCCGCGGCGCCCGCCGCCCCCGCCGCCGACCCGGCGCGCCCTGCACGCCAAGACGGCTTCACCTTCACCGACCCCACCGGCGACGACGACGGCCCGGGACCTACAAGTACCCCACCGACGCCGTCTACAAGCCCGGCTCGTTCGACATCACCGAGTTCCAGGTGGTGCCCAAGGGCGACACCGTCGAGTTCCGCGTCACCGTGAAGTCGCGCATCGAGGATCCGTGGGACAGCAAGGCCTGGGGCGGCAACGGCTTCTCGGTGCAGATGGCCTTCATCCACATCGACACCGACCACGTGCCGGGCAGCGGCGTGCGCGACGGCCTGCCCGGCATCAACGTGCGCTTCGCCGCCGACGAGGCCTGGGACAGGGTGGTCATCATCTCGCCGCAGGGGCCGACCCGGGTGAACTCCGAGATCGAGCAGAAGGCGCCCGCAGTGGAAGGACCGCATCATCGTCCCGCGCATCACCCGCGCCTCGGGACGCACGCTGATGGCGGTGGTCGAGCAAGGCGCGCTGGGCGGGACGCCCACGCCGGCCTGGGGCTACCAGGTGCTGATGCAGTCGAACGAGGGCTTCCCGGCCAAGAGCGACCTGCTCACCCGCAAGGTCAACGAGTTCGAGGGGCAGCACCGCTTCGGCGGCGGCACCGACTACGACAACGACCCGCAGGTCATCGACATCCTGCGTGCCGCCGGGCGGCGACCCGGCGCAAGAAGCAGCACGAGATCCTCTCCAAGTACAACAAGGCGGCCACCGACCGCGTGAAGCCGGAGGACCTGGCCGTCGTCCCGATGGTCTACCCCTGCGGGAAGTGAGGGCCGCCATGTCCGAGGGTCCGCTGACTCCCGAGCGCGCTGCGTCGCCGGCTGCTGCTGACCGCGCGCGCCGCGGCGCGCGCCGACATCGGCAACTTCGACATCAGCGGCAAGATCTACACGAAGTACATGTACCAGAACGACGACACCCAGGGCTGCCTCTCGATGTCGAACCCGTTCTGGGTCGACAACATCGGCGGCCACAACGGCGTCGTGCAGCGAGTTCGAGCTCAGCATCAAGGGCCGCGATCGGCCCCAAGGTCACCGCCGGCGGTCGAATGCAGAGCCGCTGGGGCGCGCTGTGGCAGGACTGGTGGGAGAACGGCGACCTGCAAGCCGGGCGTCCAGGACACCTCCGGCGAGAGCCAGGGCATGAACCACGCCGCCTACATCAAGCTGCGCGGCGCCTGCGTGCGGTTCGCGCCGCCCATCCCCACGGTGAGCTGGGTCACGGTCGGCTCGACCGACTTCTCGATGTGGAACGAGTGGACCATCGGCAAGTCCCGCTACATCGACCGCGACAACGGCGGCGGCGTCTTCGTCGAGGGCGAGATCGTCCGCAACGGCGGCTCAACTACACCATCGGCGCCATGGCGCTGCCCAAGCTCTGGGCCGGCCCGGGCTGGCAGACCGGCCTCGAAGGACAACGACCCGCTGGCCTACCTCTGGGGCACCGACTGGGCCTTCGCGCTCAAGCTGGAGAGCCGGCGTCTCCGACGACCTCCGGCTCACGCGATCGGCACCCTCGATCCAGGACTGGGAGGCCGACCGGTACAGCCCCGATGCGCACCGGCGCCGCCCGGCGACGCGCGGCGCCGACATGCGGTCGGCCTGGTCACCCGCTTCCGCGGCGTCAACGGCACGCTGGACGGCGGTGTACACCCGTCGCAGTCGACTGGCTCACCGTCATCGGGCTTGCTCGCCTGCTCGTCCAACTACGTGAACCCGGACTACGCCACCAACATGGTGCGCAACGGCCAGGGCTTCTCGCCGGTGGTCTTCAAGACGGACGCGCCGGCCAACCCGATCGCCGCGAAGGCTTCGCCGGCAAGGCGCTGCGTCGAGCTCTTCGACCCGTTCGAGGTCGGGCTCTCGCCCAAGGTCGAGTACTTCAACATCGGCACCGAATACAACGCCATCATGGGCGCGCGCCGCGAGGCCGACGTGCTCCTCACCGACGGCATCATCACCGGCGGCTTCACCCGCGGCGGCCAGCTGCCCACGCTGAACATCGCCAACGAGTTCCTGGACTGGGACGAGCCCTGGTACGAGTCCGTCATCGGCTGGCACGGCGTCACCGGCGTGCTCGAGTACGTGAACGGCGGCGCTCAAGGCGACCGGCGAGTACACCTACATCGCCTACAACACCAACATGCAGGACCGGGACGTGAAGAACCAGTACCCCGACTTCCTCTACACGAACGGCTTCACCGACACGACCGCCTACACGGCCGACGCCGACTACGCGAACGTGTACGACCGCGGCAAGGACCCGCGCAGCGTCTACCCGCAGTACCAGGACCGCTCCACCACCCTGGCCGTGCTGAACGTCCAGAACTCCCTGCCCTTCTGGGCGGGTGCTGAACGCCCGGCAAGTTCAAGTACATCCACGACGACGGCGCAACAAGAACGCGCGGAAGCACAGCCCCGGCACCCGCGGCCGAGACTACCTCGGCCAGGCGTACCTGGGCTTCCTCTCGGTCGCGCTCCAGCCGGCCCGAGCTCAAGACCACGGTCGGGTACGAGTACACCTACTGGAACGAGACGGGACGGGACGCAGGCGGCGGCTTCACGCCGGCGACACCAACCGCCAGACCGCGCAGGCGGGCATCGCCTACGCCTTCGGAGGCGTGCTGTTCAGCTACACGCTCGAGTACTTCCGCAAGAACCTGCGCCGGACCCGGCGGCCTACTACAACATGCTCTGGAACGTGTGGCGGTCGAAGGCGACCATCGAGGTGGCCTTTTGATGCGCAATCTCATTCTCCTCGGTTTCCTCGTGCTCGCGCTCGCCGGCTGTGGCCTGGAGAACCTCCTCGGCGCTGGGCCACTCGGCCGACGCGCGCCCCGCCTCGCTGCAGGTCGGTTCTTCCCCTGGACGGGAAGCCCGATCACGAGCTTCGTGCACCGACGGCGAGGACAACGGCTCGTCCCGTTCGAGACCATCCGAGCGGCGGGACCTTCGACGTGCGGCTGAAGTTGCCCTCCTACCAGTTCCTCCGTGTCCAGGCGCGCCGGTGAGATGGAGCTCCGCACCATCGTCCCGCGATCGGCGAGGAGGTCACCCGGGGTGGACCTGGACGCCCGGAACATCACCGAGACCATCATCATCGAGGCCTGGGCGGCCAAGAGCAAGTCGCCCACGACTCGGGCCCGCCGCCTACGTGCCCGACGGCACGACTCGGGCACCCGCACCCTCATCCGTGCGGCCTTCGACGTGCCCGGCCCCACCCAGGACCTGCTCCACATGGTGGGCCGGCTCATCGCCCATGGCCGACCCGCTCTCCGGCACCGCCGACCCGTTCTTCTTCCGCATTCCCGAGCTGGGAGCGACTGGGCGGTGACGACGAGCCCGCTCGACCGGGTTCTGGCCCGCAACCCCTTCGACTACGTGGGCAACGGCGTGGTCCAGACCGACACGCTGGCCTTCGACGCGGAGCTGGTCGGAGGCGGCCAAGCTCTACCAGCCCGCCGGCTGCGTGGACCCCACACGCATGCGCCTCGTCTTCAGCGTCGACTTCAACCAGGGCGCCCTGAACGGCAACTGCGGCTCCATCGACCGCTTCAAGTGGGCCAAGGACAAGCCGGGCAAGCAGATGTTCTTCGTGGGCTGGGTCCACAAGGAGTCGCCGGTCCAGGACCCGGCGGGCGCCTGAACACGCTGCTCGGCGGCCGGCACGCCCAACAACGTCAAGATGTACGACGACGGGACCAACGGCGACGAGGCCTCGGGTGACGGAATCTGGACCGTCTACTTCGACGTCCCGCTCAATCCGCCGGCCAAGTCCTGCGCATCGGCTACAAGTACACCTGGGGAACCAGGGCGCAGCCCTGGACCGGCAGCGAGGAGTGGCCGGGCAACTCCCGCATCATCGAGGTCGTGGACGTGCAACGGAGACAACTTCGTCAACCGCCGCGACGTGTTCGGGGACGAGGCCACCAACAAGGACAACTCCAACCTGAACCTCCGCCCGAAGAACACCGGGACTGGACCACGGATCTGCGCGGCTGCGGCCCCGAGGCCCACGAGCAGAAGTTCACCCTCCACAGCGCCTGCGGCTGTGGAGACTGGCACACCCCCACCGAGATCGGACCCGCCACGGTCGCATGTACCGCGGGCCCGTGATCACCGCCCGGGCTCGAGCCCCGGCGTTTCCACGCACCAAGGAGCGACTCGAATGAAGACCATCAAGATCGTGGGCGCCATCGCCCTCGCCGCCGGCCTGGCCGCCTGCGGCAGCAGCAGCAGCACCCCACCTCCCCCGTACGAAGGCTTCGTGCAGCCCGCCGGCACCGTGGCCGTCAACTTCAGCGTCGACGACACCGCCAACAAGGTCTGGAAGACCAACGAGCTGGAGTGGAAGGGCTAGGTCAACTTCAACACGACCACGCGCGTCGCCACCCAGGACCCCACCTGGCTGGCCGGCACCTGGGCCAAGCTCTACGACGACGGCCCCTGGACCGAGAAGAACGCCACGACCGGGCAGCCCGGCCATGAGCCGAAGGGCTCGGTCGCCGGCGACAACAAGCTGGGCGTGACGGTGTTCATCGCGCCACCCGCCACCGGCTCGACCACCTACGAGTATGGCCTGCGCGACGCCACCAACCCGGACCGCGCCAACGGCGGCTGGGTCTGGGTCGGATCCAACGGGACCTTCCAGGTTCCTGCCGGCGCCACCGCCGAGATCCCCGCCCCCGGGATGACCTTCGCGGCCACGGGCAAGATCGACCTGAAGGTCACCCTCGATACCGGCAACCTGCTCCCGCCCTTCACCTACACGGCCGGCACGACCACCATCCAGGTGAAAGGCTCGGCCTGGGGCTGGGCCGCGGTCACGCTGGTCGACGACGGCACCAACGGTGACGACGTGGCCGGCGACGGCATCTTCACCTTGGTGCTCTCGAAGAACATCAACAGCGCCGTGCCGCCCTACCCCGGCCTGCTGAAGACCGGCGACAAGGCGGAGTTCGTCTGGATGATCGGTGGCAGCGAGTACAAGGATCCGGGCAGCGGTGACGCCGCGTCGCAGGGCGTGGCCGGCTTCACCATGTCGCCTCCCGCGACGACCTGGGTGACCCAGCCGGTGCAGCTGACGACGTCGGGCTTCATCAACACCTACGTCCAGGCGCCGTAGGGCGTCGGTCTCGAGACGGGTCGGCGGGGGATCCCCTCGCCGGCCCTTCTCGTTTCGACCAGGAGCCTCCATGCGCCGTCTCGACCCCGTCCTCCTGGCTCCAGCCCTGCTGGCCCTGGCCTGCCTGGCGGTGGCGCCGGCCTGCGCGACCCAGGGCGGCGCGACGGGCTCATCCGGCGACCCGGCCCGCTCCGCGACCCGCCTGGTGGCCGCCTTCGACGACGCCCGCGACGACGCCTATCGGCCCCGGCAGCTACGTGCCCCCCGGCGACACCCAGTTCCAGCCCGGCGACTTCGACCTGCGCCGCCTCGCCGTGCTGGTGGACGGCGAGGACGTCCTCTTCGAGGTCACGCTGGGCGCCGACATCCGCGTGCCGCAGGACCTCTACCGGCTCAACTCCACCCCGGCCCGGCTCTGGAACAACCTCTACCTGCAGAACATCGACATCTACGTCGACACCGATCCCACCTCGCCGTCCGGCCACACCGCCTGCGTCCCGGGGCGGCGGGTGGCCTTCGCCGAGGGGCGCACCTGGAAGCGGGCGGTGATCCTCACGCCGCAGCCGGGGCTGGCCCAGGCGGTGGTGGCCGACGCCCTCCCGGCCGCCTCGAAGAGGATGATCTTCCCGGATCGCCTCCAGCTGCGCGGCCGCACCCTCATCGCCCGCATCCCCGCCGACCAGCTGGGCGGGCTCGCCCACCCCGGCCTGGGGCTACTCGGTCCACGTCTCCGGCGCCACCTGGGAGCGGAACCTCAGGGTCCTCGACCGGGTCACCGGCACCGTCGAGGCCGACGCCTTCACCATGCCCATCCTCTCGATGCGCGAGGCCTGGACCTTCGGCGGCGCGCCCGACAACGACGCCTTCCCCCGCGTGGTGGACGTGCTCCTGCCGCCCGGCGTGGACCAGCGCCAGGTGCTGGGCTCCTACCAGGCGGTGAGCGGCGCCTGGGCCCGGGTGCCCTTCGTCTACGCCCAGCCGCCCGGGGCGGCCGCCGCCGCCTGGCGCCTCGCCGGACGCGGCGCCGGCGACGCCGCCGCGGTCCGACTTCAAGGTGGTCGACGTCTCCGGCACCATGGTCACCGTGGCCGGCCCGGTGAAGGGGCTGCAGCCCATGCAGCTCGGCCAGGTGCTGGGGCCGAAGGGCGAGCCGGTGGCGCGCCTGGTCATCGTGCAGCTGCTGGACAAGGGGGTGGTGGCCAGCGCCGTCGACGGGGCCGAGCGGATCGCCGCCGGCGCCCAGGTCCGCTTCGAGAAGCCCGCCCCTACCCCTTGACGCTGCCGGCGGTGAGGCCGCCCACCAGGTACTTCTGCAGGTAGAGGAAGAGCACCACCACCGGGATGGAGACGATGATCGAGCCGGCGGCGAAGTAGCCCCACTGCTGCTGGAAGCCGCCCACGAAGAAGCGCAGCGCCACCGGCGCGGTGTACATCGTCCTCCTGGTCCATGAAGGTGGCGGCCAGGATGAACTCGTTCCAGGCGGTCATGAAGGAGAAGAGCGCGGTGATGGCGATGGCCGGCTGGCCAGCGGCAGCACGATGCGCCAGAAGATCGTCCCCGGCCCGGCCCCCTCGATGATGGCCGCCTCCTCCAGCTCCTTGGGGATGGTGTCGAAGTAGCCCTTCAGCATCCAGACCGAGAAGGGGATCGAGGTGGTGGCGTAGACGATGACCAGGCCGATGCGCGTCGAGCCCAGCCCCAGCCACTGCACGATGATGATGTAGAGCGGGATCAGGGTGAGCACGCCCGGGGAACATCTGCGAGACCAGGAAGGCCATCATGCCGGCCCGCCGCCCCGGGAACTTGAAGCGGGAGAAGGCGTAGGCCGCGGTGCAGGAGAGGAAGACCCCGACCAGCGTGGTGGCCACCGAGACCACCAGGCTGTTCCAGACCCAGCGGGCGAAGGGCTGGTCGGTCATGACCGAGACGAAGTTGGCGGCCGACCACGTGCGCCGGCCACGGGATCACCGCCCGCAGCCGGTCCAGGAAGCCGGGTCCGGCCGGCAGGTCGGCGATGGCCAGGCTCTGCTTGCCCGAGAAGGCGATGCGTGATCACCCAGAGCACCGGGTAGACGGTGTAGAGCATGACCAGCACCAGGAAGGCGTGGAGCAGCCCGTGGGGAACCTTCTCGCTCGCGCGCGCGGCTGCGCCATCTCAGCGCCCTCCGTGGCCTTCGTGACGCGGTTCTGGAAGATCGCCGTAGACCAGCAGGATGCCGAAGATCACCGTCGAGTAGGCCGCCGCGTAGCCGTAGCTGGTAGCGCTCGAAGGCGAACTTGTAGGCCTGGGTGATGAGGATCTCGGTGGCGCCGCCCGGCTCGCCGCCGGTGACGAGGAAGATGATGTTGAACATGTTGAAGGTCCAGACCACCGAGAGGATCACGGCCGGGACCAGCGCCGGCCGGAGCGAGCGGCAGGGTGATGGCGCGTGAACTGCTGCCAGCGGGTGGCGCCGTCGACCCGGGCGGCCTCGTAGAGGTCGGCGGGGATCGACTGCAGGGCGCCCAGCGAGACCACCATCATGAAGGGGAAGCTGAGCCAGGCGTTGGTGGCGAGGCGGTCAGGAAGGAGGTGAAGGGCGTGTCGAACCAGGAGACCGGCTCCAGCCCGACCATCTGCGAGGACCTGGTTGATGACCCCGAACTGCCGGTGGAACATGCCCCGCCAGATGAGCGCGGTGATGTAGTTGGGCATCGCCCAGGGCAGGATCAGCAGCACCCGGTAGATGGGGCGGAAGGCCAGCTCCTTGGTGTTGAGCACCAGCGCCAGCAGCAGGCCGAAGGTGACGCCGAAGGTGACGTTGGTCACGGTCCAGACCACCGTGAAGAGGAGGGTCCAGTAGAAGTTGAGGTAGTTCCAGACAAGCGCGCCGTCGGCGCCGCGCCGGGCGATGCCGAAGTCGCCGAGGATGGCCCGATAGTTGCTGCAGCCCGACCCAGAGCTCGGAGAGCGGCGCGGCGGTGTTGTAGATGTTCGAGTCGGTGAAGCGACAGCGCGATGCCGTAGGTGAACGGGAAGAAGACCAGCACCATCATGCCGATCATGGCCGGCGCGATGTAGCGGTAGGCCTGCCGGTGGCTCGCGGAGGGCCCGCCCGAGCGGCGCGCAGCCCAGCCCGACGAGCGCCAGCACGAGCAGCGCCAGCAGCGCCGCGGCCACCAGCCGCCCCGACCGCGGCGCCCCGCACCTCCTCACCTCGGCGGCGGCCGGCCCCGGTTCAGCGCGCCGTCGCGCGTCGAGCAGCCCGCGCGGCCGGCGCATCAGGGTCGGCGTCCCAGCGCCCGGCCTGGAGCGGCCGGCCCGGCGGCCAGCCCCTGCGCCGCCGCCAGCCGCTCGGCGGCGGCCCGCACGTCGCGGGCATGGGCGAGCGGACCGCTGGGCCTCGCGCTGCTCCTGCTCCAGCCGCTGCACGCCGTGGGCGCCACGCCCCCCAGCCCGGCCAGCAGCACCACGGCGGCCACCAGCCCCAGCGCCCAGCCGCGCGGCGGCAGGCGCCGGGTCGCCCAGCCAGAAGGCGGCCAGCAGCACCGCCGACCCGAGCAGCTCCGGCCACGGCGCCGGCGGCGGACGGCCCGGCGCCGGCGGCAGCTCGAGCTGCACCAGGCCGACCACGGCGCCCTCCTCCTCCAGCGGCGCGGCCAGCCGCAGCCCGCCCCCCGCGAGCCGCTCCACCTCGACCTCCGGCTTCGGGCGCACCGCCCTGCCGGTTCGTCTCCACCGCCGCCGCGCAGCCGCTGGCCCTGGTCGAAGAGCGGCTTCTCGTCGCGCGAGAGCCGGCGCGGCGCCGCCCGCTCGCCGGCGTCCCCCGGCGCCGTGGACGCCTCCAGCGACAGCCCCTGGAGGCGCAGCACCTGCGCCCCGGTCGCCGGCCGGCTGCCCCGCCTGCCACGCCGCCAGCAGCGCCCGCACCGGCTCGCCGGCGCCGCCGGCGCGCCCCACCAGCTCGTCGAGGGCCAGCAGCGTGACCACGCCCCGGCGCACCTCCGCGCTCGTCGCGCAGGTTGGCCCGCTCGCCGCGCAGGACCGCCCAGCGCCGCCCACGCCGATGGCCAGGGCCAGCGCCAGGCCGGCGGGGAAGCGGCGGCGGAGGTCGGGGGCGGCGCTCACGTCACTTGCTCTTGCGCAGGCCGGCGACGTCCTTCTCGACCGCCTTCTGGGCGACGTCGAGCGCGTCCTCGGGCGAGGCCCCGGCGTTGATGATCTTGTTGAGCGCGGTGGTGGCCGGCGACCAGACCATGGTCATCTCGGGCAGGTTGGGCATGGGCACCGCCACCTCCACCTGCTTCCGGAAGGCCTGAGCACCGGGTCGCTGGCCACCGCGGGGTCGTCGTAGACCGCCTTGCTGGCGGCGTGCTAGCGCCCCTCCAGCGCCAGCACCTTGGCCGACTCGACGTCGGTCAGGTACTTCACGAACTCGAAGGCCGCCTCCTTCTTCCTGGACGGCGCCGCGATGAAGACGCCCTCCACCGTCATCCACGGCCGCATGGGCTGGCCGCCCGCCTCGCTGATGCCGGGCAGCGGCGCCAGCCCGTAGTCGACGCCGGGGCGATCTCGCCGAGGAACCAGGGGCCGGAGAAGACCATGGCCGCCTTGCCCTCGTTGAAGAGCGAGGTGATGAGCGCCACCGACGGCTCGGCCGGCATGAAGCCGGCCTTGTTCCAGGCCTGCAGCTGCTGCATGGCCTTCTCGTTGGCCGGGGCGTTGAGCGTCGGCTTGGTGCCGGGGCCGAACACCGCGCCGCCGTTGCCGTTGATGAGCGAGGCCACGTAGTAGAAGTCGTTGTAGGCCCAGGCCAGGCCGAACCGGCCGGCCGCCTTGTCGGTGAGCGTGGCGCCGACCTTGACCAGCTCGGCGGTGGTCTTGGGCGGGCTGGCCAGCAGCTTCTTGTTGTAGATGAGGGTGATGACCTTGTAGTCGAGCGGCAGGCCCTAGAGGCTGCCGCGGTAGGTCAGCGCCTCGATGGTGGTGGGGATGTACTTCTTCTTGAGCGGCTCGTCGACGAAGAAGTCGATGGGCTCGACGGTGTTGCCGGCCTCGATCCAGCCGCCCAGCCGGTCCTGCGCGTAGATGAAGACGTCCGGCCCCTTGCCGCGCGGCACCGCCGCCGAGATCTTGTCGGCGAAGGCGTCGAAGGGGACGGCCAGGGGATCGACCTTGACCCGGGTGCCGGGGCGGGCGTTGTAGGCGGCGATGACCTTCTCGAAGGCGGCCTTCTCGCCGCCGCGGTAGGCGTGCCAGACCACCAGGTTGGCGCCCTGGGCCGCGGCCAGGCCCGGCAGGGCCAGCGCGGCGGCGAGGAGGAGGTGCGTGAGCGTGCGCATGGCGGTGTCTCCGGTGGGGGTCAGGCGCCGAGGCGGCGCTCGGTGGTCGGCGTCGAAGAGGTGGGTGGCGTCCAGCTCGAGGCGCAGCTCGAGGGGGCTGCCGACGGCGGTGGCGTGGTGCGGGTCCTGCTTGAAGGTGAGCGCGTCCTGGCCGGCGCGGGCGTGGACCACCATCTCGTTGCCGAGCGGCTCGACGATCTCGACGGTGACCGGGACCGGCGCCGAGGCGCCGCGCGGCTCGCGCCCCGGCGGCGCCAGGTTCTCCGGGCGCACCCCCAGCACCACCCTGGCCCCGTCCCGCCCGGCCACCGCGGCGCGCAGCGCCTCCGGCACCGGCACCGAGAAGCCGGCCGCCGCGATCCGGGTGGCCCCGTCGGCCAGCGTGGCCGGCACGAAGTTCATGGGCGGCGAGCCGATGAAGGCGGCCACGAAGAGGTTGGCGGGGCGCTCGTAGAGGTCCAGCGGGGTCCCCACCTGCTGCAGGATCCCGGCGTGCAGCACGGCGATGCGGTGGCCCATGGTCATGGCCTCCACCTGGTCGTGGGTGACGTAGATGGCGGTGACGCCGAGCCGGGCCTGCAGCTTCTTGATCTCGGCGCGCATCTGGACGCGCAGCTTGGCGTCGAGGTTGGAGAGCGGCTCGTCGAAGAGGAAGACGGCCGGCTTGCGGACGATGGCCCGGCCCAGCGCCACCCGCTGCCGCTGGCCGCCGGAGAGCTCCTTGGGCTTGCGCGTCCAGCAGCGGCTCGATGCCGAGGATCTGCGGCGGCCTCGGCCACCAGCCGGTCCATCTCGGCCGGCGGGGTCTTGCGGATCTTGAGGCCGAACTCGAGGTTCTGCTTCACCGTCATGTGCGGGTAGAGCGCGTAGCTCTGGAACACCATGGCGATGTCGCGGTCCTTGGGCGGGACGTCGTTCACCACCTTGCCGCCGATGGAGATGGTGCCGCCGGTGACCTCCTCGAGGCCGGCCACCATGCGCAGCGCCGTGGACTTGCCGCAGCCGGACGGGCCGACCAGCACCATGAACTCGCCGTCCCCGATGTCGAGGTCGAGCCCCTCGATGACCCGCACCTCGCCGAACCGCTTGGTCACGCCGCTCAGCACCACTCCGGCCATCCGCCGACTCCATCGCGCCACGAGAGCGGCGCCCGCCTGGTTGCTTCCATCCTACGGTCTTGCCGGGGGGCCCGGGGGGGCCTCTTGGGGGTGGGCCGGCGCGGCGGTCCCGGCCGCCGGCGCGGGGCGTTTCCGCGCCGGGCCAGGCGTCGAGGCGCCTGATTCGACAGGGAAAATCGGCGGCCGAGAACGGCATGGGAGGCTCCTGCTAGATTCGTCGCCATGAACCCCCGCACCGACCTCTGGCTGCAGAACCTCGTCGACGAGCGCGACGGCGCCGCCCTCTACGAGGGGCTGGCCAGGCACGAGAGCGACCCGGCCAAGGCCCGGAGCTTCACCGAGCTGGCCGCGGCGGAGCGGCGCCACGCCGAGATCTGGATCCGCAAGCTGGAGAAGGAGGGGGTGGCCCTCCCCCCCGACCGCCCCTCCTCGCGCATCCGCGCCCTCATCTGGCTGGCGCGCCGGCTCGGCAGCGAGGCGGTGGTGCCCATGATCCTCGACGCCGAGGCCGGCGACGCCGACAAGTACGACGCCCAGGGGGGCGACGCCTCGGCCATCGCCGACGAGGAGCGGGCCCACCGGGTGGTGCTGGCCGGCATGGGCGACGGCCAGACCCGCGACGCCCGCGCCCTCATCGCGGTGCGCGAGCGCTGGCACGGCAGCAGCGGCCGGGCCGGCTCGATCCGGGCCGCCATCTTCGGCATGAACGACGGCCTGCTCTCCAACCTCTCGCTCATCCTCGGCGTGGCCGGGGCCGGCGCCGAGCCCCACACGGTGGTGGTGACCGGCTTCGCCGGGCTGCTGGCCGGGGCCTTCTCCATGGCGGCCGGCGAGTACACCTCGGTGGCCAGCCAGCGGGACCTGCTGACGCGCCAGGTGGCGCTGGAGAAGCGCGAGATTGAGGAGGCCCCGGAGGAGGAGGCGGCCGAGCTGGCGCTCATCTTCAAGCAGAAGGGGCTCTCCACCGAGCAGGCCTCGCGGGTGGCCGCCGAGCTGCTCAAGAACCCCGAGCACGCCGCCGACACCCTGGTGCGCGAGGAGCTGGGGCTCGACCCCGACGACCTCGGCTCGCCGGCCGGCGCCGCCGGCTCGTCGTTCGTGATGTTCGCGGTGGGCGCCACCGTGCCGCTGGTCCCCTTCCTGCTCACCTCCGGCACGCCGGCGGTGGTGGCGGCCACCTCGCTCGGCTTCGTGGTGCTGGCCGGCGTGGGCGGGCTGGTCGGCTTCCTCTCCGGCACCGGGGTGTGGCGCTCGGCGGCGCGGATGGTGGGGCTGGCGGCGCTGGCGGCCGGCATCACCTACGGCGTGGGGCGGCTGTTCGGGGCGGCGGTGACGTAGCCGCGGGCCCGGGCCCCCGGGTCAGGTCGCCGTCGGCCCCGGGTCCGCGCGGGCCGGCAGGCCGCTGGCCCGCAGGTGGCGGGCCAGCGCCATGTCGGAGCCGGCCACGTGGGAGGTGAGCCACTCGTCGATCCAGGCCCCCACCTCGGCCGGCTTCAGCCCCGGGCTGCCCCGCTTCTCGTGCTCGGCGCCGAGCTTCATCAGCTTGCGCATGAAGGCGTCGTGCGCCTTCTGGTGCTCGGCCAGGTCCGGGTACCCGGACTCGCGCATCCAGGCTTCCTCGGCGCCGAAGTGGGTGACGCAGTAGTTGCGCAGGTAGGCGAGCAGGATCCCGGTGTCCTGCCTGGAGCGATCGGCCAGGCCCTCGAGGAACTGCCCGGCGCGGCGGATGATCTCCTGGTGCTGCTCGTCGATCTCGTCGATCCCGACCGCCATGGACGGCTTCCACGTGATCATGGTCCCTCCCGGCCTGGTCCCGGCCTGCCCGGCACCGGCGAAGCCTACCTCTTCTCCACCGCGTCGAGCAGCCGCTGGCGCACCGTGGCCCGCAGCGGCTCCACGTCCTCCGCCGTGAGTCCCCGCGTGGGGATGGGCTCGAGGATGCGGACGGTGATCCGCGACGGCCTGATCCAGGGCTGGTCGGCCGGCATGGCGGCACCGGCCCCCGAGATGGCCACCGGGATGACCGGCACCCCCGCCTCGATGGCCAGCTTGAAGGGCCCGGCCTTGAAGTCCTTGAGCTGCCCGTTCCGGCTGCGCGTCCCCTCGGCGAAGAGGCCCACCGGGACCCCCTCGGCGAGGTAGCGGCGCAGCCGGGCCAGCGCCCGGCGCCCGTCGGCCCTGTCGCTGCGCAGCACCGGGACGTAGCCGGCCAGCGAGAAGGCCCAGCCCAGCCAGGGGAGCTGGAAGGCCGAGCGCTTTCCGATCCACTTCAGGTTGGCCGGCAGGCAGGCCACCGCCAGGGCGTCCACCAGCGACTGGTGGTTGGGGACCACCACGTAGGTCTGCGGCGGCGCCGGCAGCGTCCCCTCCACCCTCACGTCCCAGAGCGGGTAGACGCGGATCATCGCCCGCCCCAGCCAGACCAGCGACCAGCTCACCAGCATCCGGTGGCGGTCGAACGGGAAGGTGAGCAGCCTGAGCAGCAGCGCCAGCGGGAAGCTGAGGAGGATCACCAGGGCGCCGAGGGCGTACGAGACCGTGGCGATGAGCGCTCTCACCGGGCCACGGTGACGCCGCGGCCGGATTCTGGCAACGATCTTTCCATGAATGACTGCCTGCTCGCCCTGCTCCTGGCCGGGACCGCCGCCTCCCCGCGCGGCGCCATCGCCACCGCCCACCCGCTGGCCAGCGCCGCCGGCGCCGAGGTGCTGCGGGCCGGCGGCAACGCCGTCGACGCCGCGGTGGCCGCCGCGCTGGCCCTCTCGGTGGTCCAGAACGAGAGCTCCGGGCTGGGCGGCGGCGGCTTCGCGCTGGTCTGGCTGGCGAGGGACCGGCGGCTGGTGGCGCTCGACTTCCGCGAGGTGGCCCCGGCCGCGGCCACCCGCGACATGTTCCTCGACGACGGCAAGCCGGTCCCGAGGCGCTCCACCGAGGGCGGCCTCTCGGTGGCGGTGCCGGGCGCGGTGAAGGGCTACGCCGAGCTGGCCCGCCGCTTCGGCACGCTCGCCCTGGCGCGCCTCGCCGAGCCGGCCGCCAGGCTGGCGGAGAAGGGGTTCCAGGTCGGCCCGTACCACGCCGAGGCCGCCGCCGAGATGCAGGGCTGCCTCGCCGCCGACCCGGCCGCCAGCCGGGAGTTCCTCCGCCCCGGGCCGGACGGCCGCCCCGCCCCGCTCCGCCCCGGCGACCTCCTGAAGCGGCCCGACCTGGCCCGCACCCTGCGCCTCCTCGGCCGTGACCCCGAGGCCTTCTACCGCGGCCCGCTGGCCGCCCGGATCGCCGCCGCGGTGCGGGCCCGCGGCGGCCTGCTCAGCGCCGCCGACCTGGCCGCCTACCGGACCGTGGAGCGCTCGCCGCTCGCCGGCACCTACCGGGGCCACCGGGTGGTCTCCTTCCCGCCGCCGTCGGCGGGCGGCGCCATCGTCATCGGGCTCCTGCAGGCGCTCGACGGCGACCCGCCGGAGGCGGGCTACCGGCCGGTGGCCGCGCTCCACGCCTTCGTGGAGGTGGAGAAGCGGCTCTTCGCGGAGCGGGCCGGCCGCTTCGCCGACCCCGCCTTCCTGCCCTCCGCCGAGGCCGCCGCGGCCGAGCTCACCGACCCGGCCTGGGACCGGCGCCTGCGGGCCGGGATCGGCGAGCGGGCCACCCCCTCCTCGCAGCTCGGCCCGCCGCTCCCGGGCGCCGCCGGCGGCCACCACACCTCGCACCTCTCGGTCGTCGACGCCGAGGGGAACGCCGTCGCCCTCACCACCACCGTCAACGGCTGGTTCGGCAGCTGCGTGGTGGTGCCGGGCACGGGGATCCTGCTCAACGACCAGATGGACGACTTCGACGCCGCCCCGGGCGTCCCCAACGCCTTCGGCCTCGTCGGCACCGGCGTGAACGCGGTGGCGCCGGGGAAGCGGCCGCTCTCCTCGATGGCGCCGACGCTGGTCTTCGACGCCGGGGGGCGGGTGGTGCTGGCGGTGGGGGCCCCGGGCGGCGCCACCATCCCCTCCACCGTGGCCCAGGTGATCATGCACGTCCTCGGCGACGGCATGCCGCTCGACCAGGCGCTGGGGGCGCCCCGCCTGCACCACCAGTGGCTGCCGGACGAGGTGCTGGTCGAGCCCTTCGGCCTCGACGCCGCCACCGCCGACGGCCTGCGCGCCCGCGGCCACGCGCTGCGCTTCCGGACCCGCCCCTTCGGCAACCCGCAGGCGGCCGCCATCGACTGGGCCACCGGCCTGCGCGAGGCGGCCAGCGAGCCGCGCTTCGAGGGGGCGCCGGCCATCCCCTAGCCGCCGGGACCGGTTCCGCCCCCACCGTCCGCGCGGCGGACCGGCGGGCCGCCCTCCGGCCGGAGGCACGCCCTCCACCTCCCGGTTTCCCGAGCCGCCTCCGGGGGCTCGCCCGGGCACGGCGGTTGCTCTCCACCCGGCCCGGAGGAACCACCATGAGCCGAGTCGAGTCGATCACCGTCGCCCCCACCACCGAGCGCAAGACCGTCCCGGGCCGCTTCGAGGCCGCCCTGCAGGGGGCCACCCGGGCCCTCGCCTCCGGCACCGTCGGCGCCGTCGAGCTGGCGGCCCCGGCCGTCCCCTTCGGCCACGTGCTGGCCGGGGCCATCCGCGGCGGGCTCCAGGGCGGCGTCGCGCCCACCGGCAGCCTGGCCGGCGGCCTCGGCGGGGCGCGCCTCTCCGCCGCGAGCGTGGTGGGGGCCGCCACCGGCACCGGCAGCGCCGGTTCCCAGGGCGACCTGCTCGAGGCCACCCGCGCCATGCAGCTGGAGGCGCAGGCCATGAACCTGCAGTACCTGCAGCTGCAGGAGCGGATGCAGCAGGAGAGCCGTGAGTTCACCACCCTCTCCAACGTCATGCGCGTGAAGCACGACACCGCCCGCGCCGCCATCGGCAACATCCACTAGGAGCCGCCCGTGGCCGTCCCCCCCGTGGCCGCGGCCGCCCTGGCCGCACCACCGCCGGCACCGTCCCCCGGCGGCGCACGCTTCGAGGCCCGCCTGGCGGTCCACGCCACGCTCGAGCCGCCTCGCCCCGCCGCCCAGCTGGCCCGGGCGCTCCACTCGCTGGAGGCCTGGCAGGCCCGGCTCGATGGCGTGGTGCAGGCGGCTCGCGGCGGCCGGACCTTCACCGCCGGCGAGCTGCTGGCCCTCCAGTCCGACGCCTACCGGTTCACGCAGGCGCTCGACGTCGCGGCCAAGCTGGTCGAGCACGGCGTCCAGTCGGTGAAGCAGGCGGTCAACGCCCAGGTCTAGGGAGTGGAGCCCGTCCTGCGCCCACCTCGCGCCGCCGCCCCCCTCCTCGCCCTCCCCCTCCTCGCCGCCGCGCTGCTGGGTGGCTGCGGCGACGAGCCCCTGCTCCACGATCTCGCCGAGCGGCAGGCCAACGAGGTGCTGGTGGCGCTCGACGAGGAGGGGGTGGCCGCCAGCAAGGCCCGCCAGGAAGGGAGCGAGGCGGCGTGGACCGTCACGGTCCCGAGCGGCGCGGCCGGCAAGGCCCACCGGGTGCTGGCGGCGCGCCAGCTGCCGCGCGCCCGGCCGCAGGGGCTGGGCGAGATCTTCGCGCCGGGCGGCCTGGTCCCGACGCCGGTCGAGGAGCGGGCCCGCTGGCTCCACGCCCTCGCCGGCGAGCTGGCCAGGAGCGTCGAGGCGCTCGACGGCGTGGTCGAGGCCCACGTCCACCTCGGCCTGCCGGCCGACGACCCGCTCCGCCCGGGCCTGCGTCCCGCCCCGCGCGCGGCGGTGCTGGTCAAGTGCCGACCGGCCGCCTGCGCCGGGCTCCGCGCGCTGGAGCCCGGCCTGCGGTCGCTGGTGGCCGGCGCCGCGGAGGGGCTGGCGCCGGAGGCGGTGGCGGTGGTGATCGCCGAGGCGGCGCCGGCCTCCCCGGGGACGGCCGCCAGGCCATGGCGGCTGGCCCCGTGGCTGGCCGGGCTGGCGGCGGTGGCGGCCTGCGCCGCCGGGGCCCTGGCCTGGCGCGAGCGGCGGCGCGCCGGCGAGGCGCCGTGACCCGCGGGCGACGGCGCCTGGTGGCGCTGGCGGCCACGCTGGCGCCGGCGCGAGCGGCCCGGCTGCTCTCCCGGCTCGGCGACCCCGAGGCCGCCGCGGCGGTCCGGCTGGCGGAGAGGCTGGCGACCGCGCCGCGCCGGGTGCGGCTGGCGGCGCTGGCCGCGGCGCTCCCGGAGGCCGGGCTCGCCGCCCGGGCCGGGGCCGGCGCGCCGCCTCCGTGCCACCCCCTGCTGCGGCGGCTCGAGCTGGAGCAGCGGGAGCGGCCGGTCGCGGAGCGGACTGCGGTCCGGGGCGCAGGCCCCCGGGACCGCCGCGGCCCGTGAGATCCCGCCCGGTTGGGCCGGCACGTCCCGTGGAAGGTCACGGCCTCGTGCCGCTCCCCTTCCACCTCACGCGCGTCTCCCGCGGCTTCGCCGCACTCGACGAGGGCGCCCGGGCCATCGGCGGCGAGGCCGCGGCGGCCGCCGCCCGTGCCATGGCCGAGGTGCTGGGCGTGGAGGTGACCCTGGTCGGATCGGCCCGGCCCACCGTGGCCGCGCCGGCGCGCCCGCTGATCCAGCTGGCCGTCGAGCTGGGCGCCCTCCCCGGCTCGGCGCTGCTCGAGGTCGAGCCGGCGCTGGTGGCGCGGCTGGTCGGCCTGGTCTCGGGCGGCGGCGAGCCCGTGGTCGGGGCCACCGGGCTCACCGCGCTGGAGGCCTCGGCGCTCGAGCTGCTGGTGCTGGCCGCCGTCGACGGCGTCGCCGGGCTCCCGGCCGTCGCCGAGCGGCTGGCGCCGCGCCTGGTGCGCGACGCGCCCCCGCCGCGGTCGCCGCTGGCCATCGACCTCGAGCTGGCCGCCGGCGGCGTGAGCGGTCGGGCCCGGCTGCTGCTGCCGCCCGCGGCGGTCCTCGCCCTGGCCGGCGATGCCCCGCCGGGCGAGGCCCTGGCGGCCTTCCCCGTCTTCGCCTCGCTTCGCGGCGGCACGGCGCCGCTCCTCCCCGCCGAGCTGGGAGCGCTGGCTCCGGGCGACGTGGTGCTGGCCGATCCGCCACCGCAGGGGCGCCACCGGCTGGTCTTCCCCGGCGGCTTCACCGCCGTGGGCACGGTGTCCGACGGCACCTTCCACCTGGAGGCGACCACCATGGAGACTCCCCTGGCGCAGATCCCGATCCTGGTGGAGGTGGAGCTGGAGCGGGTGCCGCTGACGCTGGGCGACCTCGCCCGGCTCGCCCCGGGGGCCACGCTGCCGGTCCGGCTCGACCCGCGCGGCCTGGTGACGCTGCGGATCGGCGAGCGGCCGCTCGGGCGCGGCGAGCTGGTGGAGATCGACGGGGCCGTCGGCGTGCGGGTGCTGTCCCTGGAGACGCCACCGTGAGCAGGCCCGGCGCTCGCGCCGTGCCCCTGGCCCTCGCCGCCGCGGGCGTGGTGGCCTGCGCCGGGCTGGCCCTGCTGCCCGGGGAGTCGGGCCCGGTGGCGGCCCGCGCCGGCCTGGTGGCCGTCGTCCTGGGGGCGGCGGTCGCGCTGGCCCGGGGCCGGGGGGCCGGCGTGCCACCGCCGCGGCTGCGGGTGGTGGCCCGGGCGGCGCTGGCCCGCGACGCCTCGGCGGTGCTGGTGGAGCTGGACGGCCGGCCCATGCTCCTGGGCGTGGGCCGGGACGGGGTGCGGCTGCTCGCCGGGAGCGCCGGGATGGCCCCCGAGGTGGAGCCATGATCGGCGCACTCCCCGTCCCCGGGCCGCTGGCCGCGCGCCCCGCCGACTGGCTGCTCCTGCTCGGCCTCACCGCGCTGGTGCCGGTGCTGCTGGTCACCCTCACCTCCTTCCTCAAGATCTCGGTGGTCCTCTCGGTGCTGCGGTCCGCGCTCGGCGCGCCGCAGGTGCCGCCGACCACGGCGGTCACCGGGCTGGCGCTGGTCCTCACCCTGGCGGTCATGGCACCGGTCGGCGAGGCCGCCTGGGCGGCGGCCCGCCGCGTCCCGCCGGGCGGGGACGCCGGGGCGCTGGCCGCCGGGGCCCGGGCGCTGGTCCCGCTGAAGGGCTTCCTGGCCCGCTTCGCCCGACCCGACGATCGCGAGGCCTTCCTCGACCTGGCGCGGCGGCTCCGGCCCGGGGCGCCCCCCGCCGAGGTGGACGGCGACGACCTCGCCGTGCTGGCCCCGGCCTTCATGGTCTCCGAGCTGCGCCGCGCCTTCACCATCGGGTTCCTGGTCTTCCTGCCCTTCCTGGTGGTCGACCTGGTGGTCGCCAACGTGCTGCTGGCGCTCGGGCTGACCCAGCTCTCTCCCACCTCGGTGTCGCTCCCGCTCAAGCTGCTGCTGCTGGTGGCGGTCGATGGCTGGCGCCTGCTGGCGCGCGGGCTGGCGCTGGCCTACGCACCGCCGGGCGGGCCATGACCGCCACCCTCCTCCACCTCGGCCGCGAGGCGCTGCTGGTGGCGCTGCTGGTCTCGGCGCCGCCGCTCCTGGCCGCGCTGCTGGTCGGGCTGGTGACCGGCCTGCTGCAGGCCGCCACGCAGCTCCAGGAGCACGCCATCGGCGCCGTCCCCCGCATCGCCGCGGTCATCGCCGCGCTCGTCGTGGTCGGCCCCTGGATGGGCGCCCGGCTGGCGAGGTTCGCCGCCGAGGTGCTGGCGCTGGCCGCCGGGGGCGTGCCGTGACCGGCCTGCCGCTCGACGCCGGCGTGCTGGCCGCGCCGCTGCTCCACGCCCTGCGCCTGGTCCCGGTGGCGGCCCTCTCCCCGTTCCTGGGCGGGCCGCTGGTCCCGGCGCCGCTGCGCCTGCTGCTGGGCGCCGGGCTGGGGGCGGCCGCCTGGCTGCTGGGAGGGGGGAGCCGCTCCGGGCGGAGGGGCTGGAGCTGGCGGCGCTGGGGCTGCGGGAGCTGGCGCTGGGCGCCGGGCTGGCGGTGGTGGTGGCCGCCCCGCTGGAGGCGGCGCGCGCCGCCGGGCGCCTGGCCGACACCGCCCGGGGGGCCACGCTGGCGGAGCTGCACGTGGCGCCGCTGCGGCAGCGCGAGACCGCCCTGGGCGACCTGCTGGTGCAGCAGCTCATCGTGCTGGCGGCGGTGGGAGGCGGGCTGCGGCTGGCGCTGCGCGGCCTGCTGCTCTCCTTCGCCGCCCTCCCGGCCGGCGCGCCGTTCGCCGCCCTGCCGCTCGCCGAGCTGGCGCTGCGGGCCTCGGCGGCGGCGCTGGGCACGGCGGTGATGGTGGCGGCCCCGGCCGTGGCCGGGGTCCTGGCCGCGGAGCTGGCGGTGGCCGCCATGCTGCGGGTGGCCCCCGGGCTGCAGCTCCCCGAGCTGACCCAGCCGGCGCGCGCCTCGCTCGGCCTGCTGGCCATGGCGCTGGCCGCGTCGGCCGGCGCCGGCCGCCTGGTGGCGCTGGTGGCGCTCGGCGGCGACCTGCCGGCGCTGCTCGAGGGCCTGGCTCCGCCCGGGGGGAGCCGGTGAGCGGCGAGCGGACCGAGCGGCCGAGCCCGAAGCGGCTGGCCGAGGCGCGGCGCCGCGGCGAGGTGGCGGTCTCGCGCGAGCTGTCGGGCGCGGCCTCGCTGCTGGCCGGCCTGGCCGCGCTGGCGGCCGGCGCGCCCTCCTGGTTCACCGCGCTGGCCGGCGAGGTGCGCGGCGGCCTGGCCGCCGCGGTCGCGGCCGACCGGGCCGATCCCGGCGCCCTGCTCGCGGCGGCGGCGACGGTGCTGCGCCTCACCGCCCCCCCGGCGCTGGCCGCGCTGGCCGCCGCGCTGGCTGCGGGTGCCCTGCAGACCGGCGGCCTCTGGGCGCTGGCGCCGCTGGCGCCCCGGCTGGAGCGGATCGACCCGCTCCGGGGCCTGCTCGGGCTCTTCTCCCCGGCGCGGCTCGCCGCCCTCGCCCTCGGGTTCCTCAAGGCCGGGCTGATCCTGGCCGTGGCGCTCCACGGCTGGCGCGCCACCGCGACCGCCCTGGCCCAGCTGCCGCGGAGCGAGGCGCCCGGCGCGGCCCTGGCGGCCCTGCTCGAGCCGCTGGCGTGGAGGCTGGCCGGCCTGCTGCTGCTGCTCGGCGGCGCCGACGGGCTGCTGGTGCGCTGGCGCCACCACCGCCGGCTGCGGATGTCGCGCGACGAGGTGCGGCGGGAGGCCAGGGAGGAGGAGGGCGACCCGCGCCACCGGGCCGAGCGGCGCCGCCTCCACCGCTCCCTGGCCGAGGCCGCGCCCCTGGCCCGCGCCACCTGCCTGGTGGTCAACCCGACCCACGTGGCGGTGGCCCTCCAGCACCGGCGCGGCTCCGGCGAGGCCCCGCGGGTGCTGGCCAAGGGCCGCGGCGAGGCGGCGGCGCGGCTCCGCTCGCAGGCCCGCCGGGCCGGCGTCCCCATCGTCCACGACCCGGCGCTGGCCCGGGCCCTCCACCGGCTGGCCGAGGTGGGCGAGGAGATCCCCGAGGAGCTCTACGACGCCGCCGCCGCGGTGCTCGCCCACCTGCACGGCGCCCCGCCCGGGGAGGCCTCCTGACCTCGCTCGACGCCCTCCTCGCCCGCCTGCGTGGCGCCGGGGACGCCGCCTTCGCCGTGGCCGTCCTCGCGCTGGTGGTCCTGCTGGTGGCGCCGGTCCCGCCGGCCCTGCTCGACGCCGGGCTGGCCCTCTCGCTGGCGCTGGCCGCCACCGTGCTGGTGGTGACGCTGCTGGCCCGCGATGCGCTGGCCTTCGCCGCCTTCCCGGCGCTGCTGCTCCTCACCACCCTGCTGCGGCTGACCCTCTCGGTCTCCTCCACCCGGCTGGTCCTGACGCGAGGGGAGGCCGGCCGCGTCATCGAGGCCTTCGGCCGCGTGGTGGTGCAGGGGAGCCCGGTGGCCGGGGCGGTGGTCTTCGCCATCCTCACGCTGGTCCAGCTGCTGGTGGTGGCCAAGGGGGCGGAGCGGGTGGCCGAGGTGGCGGCCCGCTTCACGCTCGACGCCCTCCCCGGCAAGCAGATGGCCATCGACGCCGACCTGCGCGCCGGCCTGGTGGACGCCGCCGGGGCGGCGCAACGGCGCCGGGCGCTGGAGCGGGAGAGCCAGCTCTACGGCGCCATGGACGGCGCGCTCAAGTTCGTGAAGGGGGACGCCATCGCCGGCGTGGCCATCGTGCTGGTCAACGCGGTCGGCGGCCTGGTGGCCCTCTCGCTGCGCGGCCGCCCGCTGCCGGCCGCCGCCGAGCGGGCGGTCCTGCTGGCGGTCGGCGACGGGCTCGCCTCGCAGCTCCCGGCCCTGCTGGTGGCGGTCGCGGCCGGCGTGGCCGTGACCCGCGTGGCCGCGGCCGAGGATGGTGCGCGGCTCGGCACCGAGGTGGGGCGCCAGCTCTTCGGCGAGCCGCGGGCGCTGGCGGCGGTGGCCCTCCTGCTCGGCGCCATCGCCGCGGCCCCGGGGCTGCCCATGGCTCCCTTCCTCGTCCTGGCCGCCGGCGCGGCCGCCCTGGCGTGGCGAGGGCGCCGACGCGCCGCGACGGCGCGCTCCACCGGCGGCGAGGCGCGCGGGCCGCCCGGTGGCACGGCCGGCGGCGACGCCCACGGCGTGGAGGTCGTGCTGCGCGACGACGACGCCGGGCCGGTGGTCCTGGAGCTGGCCGAGGACCTGCTGGAGCTGGCCCGCGCCGACGGCGACGCCTTCGTGCGCGAGCTGGTCCCGGCGCTGCGGGAGCGGCTCTGGCGCGAGCTGGGCGTGGCCGCCCCGCCGCTCCTGGTCCGCGCCGCCCCCCTCGAGCCCGGCACCTGGGCCCTGCTCCTCCACGAGGTCCCGGCCGCCCGCGGCCGGGTCTCGCTCGACGAGCGGCTCTCGCTCGCCCCGCTCGACGACCTGGCGCTGGCCGGGATCGCGCTCCGGCCCGAGCTGGAGCCGGCCAGCGGGCGACGCGCGGCGGTGGTCTCCGAGCGCGACTCGGCGCGGGCCGCGGCGCTCGGGCCGCTGCTCGGCCCGCTGGAGCGCGTCGCCGCCGCCTGCGCCGCGGCGCTGGAGCGCAACGCCGGCCTGCTGCTGGGCGTGCAGGAGGCGCAGGGGCTGCTCGACCGGCTCGAGGCACAGGCCCCGGCCCTGGTCCGCGAGGTGTCGCGGCAGGTGGCGCCCGCGCTGCTCTCCGAGGTGATGCGCCGCCTGCTCGAGGAGGGCGTGTCGATCCGGCCGCTGCGCACCATCCTCGAGGCGCTGCTGGAGGCAGGCGGCGGGGCCCGGGGCGCGGCCCACCTGGCCGCGGCCGCGCGGCGGGCGCTGCGCCGGCAGATCGGCCACCGGGCCGGCCGCGGCGACGCGCTGCAGGCGGTGCTCCTCGATCCGGCCACCGAGCAGGCCGTCCGCGAGTCGCTGCTCGGCGAGTGGCCCGCCCTCGAGCCGGCGCGGGCGGCGCGCCTGCTCGAGGCGCTGGAGCAGGCCATGCTGTCCGCCGGCGGCACCCCGGTCCTGCTGGCGAGCGGCGACGTGCGGCGTGCGGTGCGGCTGCTGGTGGCGCCGCGCTGGCCGCGGCTGCAGGTGCTGGCCTACGACGAGCTGCCGCCCGAGCAACCGGTCCGGCCGGTGGGGCGGCTCGAGCTGGCCACCCAGGAATGACGAAAGCGCCCGGATGGCGGGCGCTTCGTGGGCGGCCAGGGCGATCGGGTCCGGCTCAGGCGCCGGGGACGGGCGACGCGGTGCCGCTCGGCTCCTCGCCCTGGTTGACCCGGTCGCGCAGCTCCTTGCCGGTCCGGAAGAGGATCCCGCGCTTGGGCTTGACCGGGATGACCTCGCCGGTCTTCGGGTTGCGGCCCTGGTACCCGTCGTAGTGCTTGACGTGGAAGGCGCCAAGTCCGCGGATTTCGATGTTCTCGCCGCGGCAGAGGGCGTCCTTCATCGAGTCGAAGATGGTCTCGATGGTGGACTCCGCCTGCTTCTGGGTCACACCGCGCTTCACGACGAGGATGTTGATGAGATCCGACTTCAGCATCGGCGCTCCGCGTTGGCGGTCCCGCTCCGGAGACCGCTTTAGGGTGAACGGAGCCTAGCCGAAGGACCTGAAATCAGCAAGGGTTCCACGGGCATAACTCAGGAGGGTCGGCCGGGCGCCCCGGGAGCCTGGCCGGACGCCTCGGCCCGGTCCCTTCCGGGCGACGGCACCGGGCTCGCCTGGACGTCCTCCCGGCCGGCCCCGGCCTGCTCCCGGCGCCCCTCGGCGGCCTCGCAGAGCTGCTGCAGCGAGGTGTCCTGCAGCACCCTGGCCCCCTCCTCCTCCACGCCGGCCAGGGTCCGCTCCACCACGTCGAGCGCCGCTCCAGCCCGCTCCGGGGCGCGCCCGATCACGGCGCGCCGGACGTCGAGCAGCGTGATCCGGTCCAGGGGCCGCCCGGGGACCAGGCCGCCGCCCTCCAGCGACCGCACCAGGCCGGCGGCCCGGAGCGCCTCGATCACCTCCGCCACGTCGTCGTGCGTCACGCGGAGTGAACGGGCCAGCACCTCCTCGTCCGGGGCCTCGCCCCCCGGCCTCCGGTGGGCCAGCGCCGCCAGCAGGAGCACCTCGCCGGCCAGCGTCTCTCGCGTGGCCGGGTGGTCCGACAGGGGGCCGCCTCGCCAGAGCACCGGCGCGTACTGCACCACGTAGGCGATGCGGGCGCCGGCGAGCAGGATGGCCCAGGAGACGAAGAGCCAGAGCAGGAAGGTGGGGAGCACCGCCACCGAGCCGTAGATGACGTGGTAGCCGAGGAAGAGGCGGACCACCTCGGCGTAGCCCCACTTGGCGGCCTCCCAGGCGAGCCCGGCCACCACCCCCGCGCTGGCGGCGGCGCCCGGGCGGACCCTGGTGTACGGCACCATCCAGTAGAGGCCGGCGAAGAAGGCGCAGGTGAGCGCCACGCTCCCCACCGCGGCCAGCCACCCGAAGCCGGTCCCGGCCAGCCAGGCGCGGGCGGACAGCCCGAGCGCCGTCGACCCGGCCAGCAGCAGCGGCCCGAGCGTGAGCCCGACCCAGTAGGTGATGGCCTGGCGCCCCAGCGAGCGGCGGCGGCGGATGCCCCACAGGTCGTTGACGGCCCGCTCGACGTTGGAGAAGAGGGACAGCGCGGACCAGGCCAGCAGCGCGGCCCCCACCAGCCCGGCCGACGCCGCGTGGGCGTTGCTGGTGAAGCGGGCCAGGTAGGGCTCCAGCGAGGTCCGGGCGCCGACGGCCAGGTTGTCGAGGATGACGGCGTTGAGCTGGGCGGTGATCCGCTCCATCCCGGTGACCGCCTGCACCACCGAGAACACCACCACCAGCGCCGGCACCACCGCGAAGATCGAGACGTAGGTGAGCGCCATGGCCCGCAGGCGGATGCTCTCCCCGGCGAAGGCCCGGGCCACGGCCTCGAGCGTGGCGCGCCAGAGCCGGCGAGCCCGATCGCCCAGCTGGACCAGCGCGGCGACGCCGTCCCCCGGCATGGTGACCCCGGCTACGGCTTGTCGCCGCCCTCGGGTGCCGGCGGCCTGGGATCGCCACGGCCCTCGGCGCGGTTCTCGCCACGGGCTTCACCGCGATTGCCGCCACCGCCACCGCCACCGCCACCGCCACGCCGCCGCCAGCGCCACCGCCAGCCGCCACCGCCGCCACCGCCACCGCCGCCGCCGCGGCCACCGCGCCCACGGCCCCGGCCGCGATCGCGACCGCCGCGCTCGCCCCCACGATCGCCGCGCTCATGGCGCTCGCCGCCGCGGTCGTGTCGCTCACCACCGCCGCCGGCCGGAGTGACACCGGCGCCGGGGGCTCCGCCGCCCTCGCGCCCCTGGTCGATCCGCTCGTGCCGGCCGTAGATGTCGAACTGCTCCTGGTGGTAGCTGCCCTGCGACTTGACCTGGATGGTCTTGTTGTACCGGTCCATCAGGTAGCGCAGCTCGTCGCGCTCGGCGCCCTGGAGGATGTTGGCCACCTCGGGGTGGCAGTTGACCACCAGCACCGGGTCCGGGAAGTGCGGCGCCTCGCGCCGGATCTCGCGGAACACCTCGTAGGCCACGGTGATCTTGGACTTGAGGTGGCCCTTGCCGTCGCAGTAGCTGCACGGCTCGTTCATCATCCGCGTGGTCGACTCGCGGACGCGCTTGCGGGTCATCTCCACCAGCCCCAGCTCCGAGATCTTGAGGACGTTGGTCTTGGCCTTGTCGCGCCCCAGCGCCTCCTGCAAGGCCTTGAAGACCTTGTCGCGGTTCTGCGGCTTGTCCATGTCGATGAAGTCGATGATGATGATGCCGCCGATGTTGCGGAGCCGGAGCTGGTAGACGATCTCCTTGGCCGCCTCGACGTTGATCTTGGTGATGGTCTCCTCGAGGCTCTTCTTGCCGACGTAGCGCCCCGAGTTGACGTCCACCGCGGTGAGCGCCTCGGCCTGGTCGATGATGATGTAGCCGCCGCTCTTCAGCCAGACCTTGCGCTGGCTGGCCCGCTTCAGCTCCTGCTCGATCCCGAAGGCGTCGAGCACCGGCTCCTCGCCGCTGTAGAGCTCGATCTGCGACTCCAGGTGCGGCGCCTGCTCGTGCACGAAGCGCATGATGCGCTCGTACTCGTCGCGGTCGTCGATCACCATCTTGCCGACCTCGGAGGTGAAGAGGTCGCGGGTGGCGCGGAGGATCAGGTCGAGGTCGCCGTGGAGCAGCGCCGGCGCGCCCACCTTGTCCTTGGTCCGGATGATCTCGTTCCAGACCTGGATGAGGAAGCGGATGTCGGCCTCGAGCTTCTCGGCGTCGACGCCGTCGGCCACGGTCCGGACGATGAAGCCGGTCCCCTCCGGGCGCATCCGGTCGACAATCTCGCGCAGGCGGCGCCGCTCCCCGTCGCGCTCGATGCGGCGGGAGATGCCGATGTGGTCGACCGTGGGCATGAAGACCAGGTGGCGGCCCGGGAGCGAGATGTGGCTGGTGATGCGGGCGCCCTTGGTGCCGATGGGATCCTTGGCGACCTGGACGATGACCTCCTGCCCTTCCTTGAGCAGGTCCTGGATGTTCTTCAGCTCCTTGGGCTTGCGCTCCTCGCGGTGGCCGCCGTGGCCGCCGCGGCCACGGTCCTTGCCGTTGCGCTCGCGCTCGCGGTCGCGACGGCCGCGATCGCCCTTCCCCTCGCGGTCCCCCCTCGGCTCGCGCGCCTCGCGCGCCGCCTCGCGCGCCGGCGCGGCGATCTGGCCGGCGGCCGGCGCCTCGCCGGGAGCCAGCGTCGGCTCGGCGGCGGGCTCCGCCTCGGCCGGGGCCGCACCGGCGTCGCCGGCGGCGGCGGCGGCCAGCCCGGCCACCTCGGGCTGGGCCGCGGGCACGCCGATCAGGGCCAGCTCCTCCTCCGAGAGCGGCGGCAGCGGCTCCTGGAGCCTGGCCGGCGGAGGTGCCGGCAGCGGCGTGAGCGCCGGGAGCGGCGGGGGCAGCTCGAGGACGCTGGCGACCTCGGGCGCGGCTTCCCCGGAGGAGGGGGCCTCGACCACCGGAGCCGGGGGCTCGGCGGCCAGGGCGCCCTCGATGGCCGACCCCGCCTCGCCGGCCGACCCCACCTCGACGCCCGGCGGCTCGGCGGCCGGCTCGACCGCCGCCCCCGCCTCCGCGGCCGGGATCCCGGGCTCCGTCCCCGGCTCCGCGGCCGCCACGGGCTCGGCGGGCGCGCCCGGCTCGGCCGTCGTCGGCGCGGCCCCCTCGGGTGGCGGCGGCGCGCTGGCCTCGGCCTGCGCGCGCAGCTCCTGCTGCTCCGCCTCCTCCTCGGTCGGGACCTCCGAGACCTCGGCGGCGTGCTCGCCCTCGGTGAGCTCGAACTCCTCGGAGAAGTCGGGGTCGCCGTAGACGTCGCCGACGTACAGGAACGCGGCCTTCTCCAGGCCGATGTCGACGAAGGCGGCCTGCATGCCGGGGAGGACCCGGACCACGCGACCCTTGTAGATGTTGCCGACGATCCCCTTCTCGCGCTTTCGCTCGAGGTAGTACTCGTGGATCGTCCCGTTCTCGATCAGCGCGACGCGCGTCTCCGCGCCCGCGGCGTTGATGATCAGGCTGCTCTTGCTCTCGGCCATGACGGACCCCTCTCCGCCCGGGCCGGTGGCACGGAGGGAGCGAGGTCGGCCTGGTCGGCCAACCACGATCGAAGCGTCCCCGGCGGTGCCGGGGCCTTCGGATCATGTTCGGAGCGGACGCTCACGAATTCGCACCCTTCGCGCCGGGCGGCCGCGCGTTCCGCGGCCCGGTCCCGGGGCATGAATCGCTGAAAAGAAACTCGAAACCCTCAGGCGTCGAGGTAGCGAGGAGCGCGCGGCTGGCCCGTGGGTCCGGTCCGCTCGGTCTTCGCCAGGCTCACGCCCTCCTTCAGAAGTCGCACTCCGGTGGGCGGAATCCCCTCGGCACCGAAGACCGCCGCCAGCACCTCGGCTGGACGCGCGCTCCCGGAGGGATCCGCCCGCAGGCTGAACGCGACCCGTTTCGGCCCTTCGACGCCGAGGTGGGTCACGATTTCCCTGAGGTTTATCTCTCTTTGCCTGGTTCCCGCAACCCGCTGGTGGCGGCGGCGGTCCTTGTTCTTCACCGCCTTGACCCGCTGGATCACCGCCGACTCGGCGGACAGGAACGCCTCGATGCGCTCGGCCAGCCTGGCCGCCGTCCATGATTCATCCGTGAATTCAGCCACATAGTGCACGGCGCGGAGGGCCTCGCCGATCGACGGGGCGGCCTCGTCGACCAGCTCGACCGAGAGCAGCTTGAGCCCCTCCGGCAGGGCCCGCTCCAGCCGGGGGGCGATGTCGGCCGGGTCGGCCGGTCCCACCAGCTCCAGGTCGAGCAGCTCGGCGCGGCTCTCGATCCCGACCGAGAGGGCCGGGCCGAACGGAGATCTTCGGCTTGGGGTGGTAGCCCTGCGAGTAGGCCATGGGCAGGCCGGCCCGGCGGAAGGCCCGCAGCAGCGAGTGCATGGTCTCGAGGTGGGAGAGGGCCACCAGGCGGCCCAGCTTGGCGTAGCGCACCCGCACCCGGCTGCGCAGCGGCGACTCGGGCGGGCGCGGCGGCGGGCGCGGCGCCCGCACGTAGTCCTGCGGCTCGTAGACCCGGTTCTTCAGGACCTTGAAGTCGCAGACGCCGCAGGCGGTGCAGGGGGCCAGCACGCAGTCGGGCACCTCGGCCTGGCGGCGCGCCGCCTCCATCTGCTCCACCAGGTACTCCTTGGTGACGCCGCAGTCGATCCGGTCCCACGGCAGCACCTCGTCGTAGGAGCGCCGGCGGTGGGCGAAGAAGTCGAGGCCGACCCCGTGCACCCGCTCGCACTCGGCGAAGGCGGCCAGCCAGCGCGCCTCGTCGAACCACTCGGTCCAGCCGTCCAGCCGCTGCCCGGCCCGGAAGGCGTGGAGCACGGCGGTGCCGACGCGGCGGTCGCCCAGCGCCAGCGCCCCCTCGATGGAGGACTGGCGGGAGTCGTGCGGCTTGAACTGGATGGCGCCGTGGCGCCCGCCCAGCGCCGCCGTGATCAGGGCCTGTCGCCGCCGGGTCTCCTCCGGCCGGATCATCGGCTCCCACTGGAACGGGGTGAAGGGCTTGGGCACGAAGGTGGAGGCCCCCAGCGAGATGGCGGCGGAGCCCTGCCCCTTCGGCAGGGCCCGGCGCGCCGCGGCCAGCGACCGCTGCGCCAGCGTGGCGATGGCCACCACGTCCTCGTCGCGCTCCTCGGGCAGGCCGATCATGAAGTAGAGCTTGAGCAGCGACCAGCCGTTCTTGAAGATCGACTCGACCGCCTTGAGCAGGTCCTCCTCGTGGTTCCCCTTGTTGATGACCGCGCGCATCCGCTCGGTGGCCGCCTCGGGGGCCAGCGTGAAGCCGGTCTTGCGGACGCGGCCAATCTTCTCGGCCAGCGAGTCGGACATGGTCTCGGTGCGGAGCGAGGGCAGCGACATGGCGATCTTCTCGCCCTCGTAGCGGCCGATGAAGTCGTCGAGCAGCGGGTCGAGGCAGGCGTAGTCGCCGGAGGAGAGCGAGAGCAGCCCCACCTCCTCGTAGCCGGAGGCGCGCAGGCCGGTCTCGGCCAGCTCCAGCACGCGCGCCGGGCTCCGCTGGCGGGTGGGCCGCGTGATCATCCCCACCTGGCAGAAGCGGCAGCCGCGGGTGCAGCCGCGCTGCAGCTCCACCGGGAGCCGGTCGTGGACGGTGGCCATGAACGGCACCACCGGGCTGGTGTAGGCGCTGGTGGGGAGGGTGTCGAGGTCGGGCATGACCCGCCGCTCGATCCGCTCGTAGCCGGGGCGCAGCGGGTCGATGGCGGTGAGCACCCGGTCGGTGGGGTGGTACCTGGGGGCGAAGTAGCCGGGCACGTAGACGCCGGGGATGCGGGCCAGCCGCTCCAGCAGCGCGGCGCGGGTGGCCCCGCCGCGGCGGAAGCCCGAGGCGGCGACGGCCTCGGCGATCTCCACCGCCACCTCCTCGCCCTCGCCGACGGCGAAGGCGTCGAAGAAGTCGGCGACGGGCTCGGGGTTGTAGGCGCAGGGGCCGCCGCCGAGGACGATGGGGTCCTGGTCGCCGCGCTCGGCGGCCAGCAGCGGGATGCCGGAGAGGTCGAGCACCGCCAGCGCGCTGGTGTAGCAGAGCTCGAACTGGAGGGTCAGGCCGAGCACGTCGAAGTCGCGGACCGGGGCCCGCGACTCGAGGGTGAAGAGCGGCAGGCCGCGCCCGCGCAGCATGGCCTCGAGGTCGGGCCAGGGCAGGAAGACCCGCTCGCAGGCGATGCCGGGCTGGTCGTTGAGCAGGTGGTAGAGGAGCCGGAACCCGAGGTTGGACATCCCGACCTCGTAGGTGTCCGGGAAGCCGAGGGCGAAGCGGACCCGGGCCGCGGCCAGGTCCTTCCTCACCGCGCCGAACTCGCAGCCGACGTAGCGGGTCGGCTTCTCGGCCAGGAGGATGAGGTCGTCGAGCGTGGCGGTGGGGGGCGGCGCGGCGCGCCGGGAGGCGTCGGTCATGGCTCGTCGGGCGGCGGAGTCGAACCGCCAGGCACCCGCCGTGGGAGGCGCCGGGCGCGGGGCGCGGCCGGCGTGCAGGGCTGCGGGCGTACCACGCGCGGTGAGCGGGTCGCAACCGGGCGGGTCGCCAGCGGGCGGGTCGCCCGGTGGGCGCGGCCCGGGCCGTCAGGAGCGGACCTGGAACGGCCCGAGGTCGCCGCCAGGCGGCTCCCACCTCGCCTCCAGGTCGAGGACCCTCGCCCCCGGGGGACCATGCCGGCACCACTCGACCAGGGCCTCCACCGCGGCGCGCTCCCCCTCGGCCTCGGCCTCCACCCGCCCGTCGGGCAGGTTGCGGACCCAGCCGCGCAGGCCGAGCCGCCGGGCCGCGTCGACGGTCGACTGCCGGTAGAAGACCCCCTGGACGCGGCCGGAGGCGACGAGGTGGACGCGCGCCGTGGCCACCCTCACTCCTTCAGCAGCGCCAGGAAGGCCGCCTCGTCCACCACCTTCACCCCGAGCTCGGCGGCCTTCTTGAGCTTCCCGCCGGCCTCCTCGCCCGCCACCACCAGGTCGGTCTTCCTGGAGACGCTGGCCGACACCTTCCCGCCCCGCCGCTCGATCTCCGCCCTGGCGTCGTCGCGCGACATCGAGGCCAGGCCGCCGGTGAGGACCACGGTCTTGCCGGCGAAGGGGCCGCGCTCGTCGACCCGCTCGGCCACCGGCGCCACCCCGGCGGCCAGCAGCCGCGCCACCACCTCCCGGTTGCGCGGCTCCCGCGTCCACTCGCGCACCTGGCGCGCCACCTCCGGCCCCACGTCGCGCACGCCCTGCAGGGCCTCCTCCCCGGCGTCGAGGAAGTCCTGCAGGTCGGGGAAGGCGCGGGCCAGCTGGCCGGCGGTGGCCTCGCCCACCTGCGGGATGCCGAGGGCGAAGAGGAAGCGCCGCAGCGTCGGCGCCCGGGCCCGGGCCAGCGACTCCAGCATGTTCTGCGCCGCCTTCTCCGGCAGCTCGGGCGGGCCCCTGGCCTCGCCGGGCCCGGCCGCCTCCTTGCGGGGACGGCTGAAGAGCGACTGCCAGGTGGCGAACGGCACGGCCCAGAGGTCGGCGAAGTCCGTGACCACGCCCCTGGCCACCAGCTCGGCGGCCAGCTTGTCGCCGAGCCCCTCCACGTCCATGGCGCGGCGCTGGGCGAAGTGGCGGAGCCGGCCGGCCAGCTGGGCCTGGCAGGCGGCGCCGGTGCAGCGCCAGGCCTTCTCGCCCTCCTCCCGCACCACGTGGGCCCCGCAGACCGGGCACTCGGCCGGGAAGCGGAACTCGACCTCGGCCCCGGTGCGCCGCTCGGGGAGCGCCTTCACCACCTCGGGGATCACCTCGCCGGCCCGGCGGATCAGCACCCAGTCGCCGACGCGGATGTCCTTGCGCCGCAGCTCGTCCTCGTTGTGGAGCGTGGCGCGGGCCACCAGGGCGCCGCCCAGGCGCACCGGCTCGACCTCGGCCACCGGCGTGAGCCGGCCGGTCCGCCCCACCGAGGCCCAGATGCGCGTGACCCGGGTGGCCTCCTCCTGCGGCGGGTACTTGTAGGCCACCGCCCAGCGCGGCGTCTTGGAGGCGGCGCCGAGCCGGCGCCGCAGGTCCAGGTCGTCCACCTTCACGACGATGCCGTCGGTGTCGTAGGGGAGGTCGAAGCGGGTGGTGGCGAGCCGGTCGCGCTCCGCTTCACCGCGGCCATCCCGGCGCAGCGCCGGTTCTCGGCGTTCACCTCGAAGCCCCACCCGGCCAGCGCCTCCAGCTTCTCCCAGTGGGTCCTCCAGCCGGTCAGCTCGTGCTCCGGCCCGAGCGCCTCGTAGGCGATGAAGGAGAGCGGCCGGGTGGCGGTGATGCGCCAGTCGAGCTGCCGCAGGGAGCCGGCGGCGGCGTTGCGCGGGTTGGCGAAGGGCTCCTCGCCCTCGGCGAGCAGGCGGCGGTTCATGGCCTCGAAGTGGGCCTTCTGCAGCAGCACCTCGCCGCGCACCTCGAGCCGGGGCGGGGCCTTGCCCTTCAGCCGCGGGAGGACGCCGCGGTTGGCCCCCAGCCGGCCGATGGTCCTGAGGTTGGCGGTGACGTCCTCCCCGGTGGTGCCGTCCCCGCGCGTGGCGCCGTGGGCGAAGGCGCCGTGCTCGTAGACCAGCTCCACGGCGAGGCCGTCCAGCTTCGGCTCCACCACGTAGCCCATGGCGGTCTCGGGCGGGGCCCCGAGCAGCTTGCGGACGCGGGCGTCGAACTCGTCCAGCTCGTCGTCGGTGGTGACGTTGCCGAGGCTGAGCATCGGCTCGCGGTGGGCCACCTTCTGGAACTGGTCGCTGGGCGTCCCGCCGACCCGCTGCGTCGGCGAGTCGGGCGTGAGCAGCGACGGGTGCGCGGCCTCCAGCTCGGCCAGCTCGCGCATGAGCCGGTCGTACTCGGCGTCGGCGAGGAGGGGCTGGTCGAGGACGTAGTAGGCGTGGTCGGCGGCGCGGATCCGCCGCCGCAGCTCCTGGACCCGGGTCGCCGCCTCGGCGAGTCGACATGGTCGCGCCCCTCGCCGCGCGTCGGTGGCGCCTCTCGGGCCGGGAAGGCCTAGAAGGTCGGCGGGGTGGAGTCTTCCTGGCCGAGCGGCGGGCAGACCCAGGTGCAGGTCGTGTCGGTCTCGTCGGTCTGGTACAAGCCGTTGATGCGCTGGTACCGGATGAACTTGTAGCTGGTGAACCCGTCACCATCCAGGTCGCCCAGCGACTCGACCAGGAGCTCCGGCGGGTTGACGGCTGTCGTCCGCGGTGAACTGGTAGCTGTAGTAGGTCGAGCCCTCGATCTCCTCGGTGCTCCTCCAGACGTCGACCCAGCCGGGCGCCCTCCAGTTCGGGAACCGCTTGGTCGCGGTCGGGATGCCGGTCGGCTGCCACGCTCCGACCATCAGGCCCGCCGGGGATGGCGCCGTGCTGCACGTAGACGTCGGCCACCGCCTTCTTGATGCGGAGCATGACCTCGTAGCGCTCGGCGGCCTTGGCCCGCAACACCAGCTTGGTGAACTCCGGCATGGCGACCGAGGCGAGGATGCCGATGATGGTGACCACCACCATCAGCTCGATGAGCGTGAAGCCCTTCCGCAGCCCCGTCGTCGTGCGCGTCATGGTGATCCCTTCCTGTCTCCCGCCGGGGTGACCGGCGCGTCCGGCCTGATCAGCAGTCCGCCCGACCCCGGTCTCGGTCACGGTCTTCCCGAGCAGGCGCTGCTGCTCCTTGAACTTCTCCACCTGCGCCCGGTCGGGGCGTCCCTTGAGCGGAACCAGCTCCCGGGTGGTCGCGCCCGGGGGCGCCGGCAGCAGCCTCATGCCGTCCGGCTGGCCCGGGTAGGTCTTCAGCTCGGCGACGGCCTGCTCCATCTGCTTCCACCGGTAGCCGTGGAAGGCGGCGCCGCCCAGCACCGCCACGGCGAGCGCCACCCAGACGACCCGGCTGCGGCGGCGCTCGGCCGCCTCGGGCTCGGACGTCCCGGACCTCACGGCAACCACGCGGGTGGCCGCGACCGGGCGGCTGGCGGCCGGCCTGGCGGCGAGGGTGGCCGAGTCCGCCAGCCCCAGCTCGTGAGAGGCCTCGGAGAAGTCGACGGCCTCCTTGACCAGCGCGTTCCGGATGGCCTCGAGCGAGGCCTGGACCTCCGGCGGGGCCGCGGCCAGCAGCCCCTTCACGGCGCCGAGCAGCGCGTCGATCTCCGACAGCAGCTCGGCCACGGCGGCGCCATCGACCGAGGCTCCGGGCGGAGGGCGGGTGGCCAGGGCCAGCGCCACGCGCAGCCGCAGCACCGCGGCGTGGCGGATGGGCTCGGCGTCGAGGCCCGGGGCGCCACCCGTGAAGACCTCGCGCTCGAGCTCGGAGAGCCCGGCGATCGCCTGCTGCACCACCGCTCGGTGCGGCGAGAGCTCGCCGGCGCCGGCCAGGGCCTCGCGCAGCATGGCCTCGGCCTCGACGGCGCTCGGGCCGCTGGCGGGCCAGGCCGCGGGGCCCGGCGCGCCCACGGACGTCACCGCCGCGCCGGCCAGGCGGGCCGGGGACGGGGTCGCCTCGGTGGCCCCGAGGTCGGTGAAGAGGTCGAGCGGCGCGGGCGCGGGGCTCGCCCCCGGCACGGCGGCCGGGCTGGCCGGGAACGGGGTCGCCGCGGTGGCGCCGAGGTCGCCGAAGAGGTCGAGCGTCGGGGAGCCCGAGCCGTTCCCCTCGGGCTGCAGGGGAGCGGGGGCCGACGGCGGCGCCGGCGGCGGGATCCCGGCGACGGCCGGTGACCCGGCCGCGCCCCGCGAACCCCCCAGGGCCCGCTCGATGGCCGGCAGCACCGAGACCGCCCGCCCGTCCCAGGGCACCGCGTCGACGAGGAGCGGGCCGAGCGACTGGAGCGCGCCCTCCTGGCCGGGCGCGAGGGCCGCCACCACGCGGAGCCCGGGACGCTCCTGGCGGAGCTGGGTGAGCGCCGGGAGCCATCGAGGCTCGTACTCGACCACCAGGACGCCGCTCGACTCGGCGCAGAGCGTCAGCGCCGCCGATGGCTCGGGGGCGATGCGCGGCCGCGTGCCCGCACGCTCCGTGACCGGCGCGAAGAGCGCCAGGGCGAAAGGCTTGGTGCCTGCGATGACGACGTCGGTCGGTCCGGCCATCGGTGTCGGCGCCCCCCTTGGACGCTTCGATGAGATGTTACCCCTTTTGACCCGCGCTGTACCTTCCGGGTCCGCGTCCCCTTTTCACGTGACGAGGCGAGCGGCGTGTGTATCGCACCCGCCCTCACCAGGCCGGGCTCGTTGACACCTCCGGATGCACGCCGTAGGTTGAGCCTCTCCCCTCCTCGCCTTCCCGAGCGACGATCCACCAGCCAGCGCCGCGCCGCCGCTGCCGCCTGGCTTCACTCCCGGACCGTGACATGTCCACCGAAGCCGCTGCGCCTTCCTCCGCCTCCATCACCGACCTGAAGCACATGAAGGTGGCCGAGCTGGCCGCCCTGGCGCGCGAACTCGACGTCGAGGGGGCCGGGGCGCTCAAGAAGCAGGACCTGATCTTCGCCATCCTCACCGCCCGCTCCAAGGTGGCCGAGGAGAAGAAGGAGGAGATGGAGGTCGGCGGCGAGGGGACGCTGGAGGTGCTGCCCGACGGCTTCGGCTTCCTGCGCAGCCCGGACTTCAGCTACCTGCCCGGCCCCGACGACATCTACGTCTCGCCGTCGCAGATCCGCCGCTTCAACCTGCGCACCGGCGACACCCTGCGCGGGACGGTCCGGCAGCCCAAGGAGGGCGAGCGCTACTTCGCCCTGCTGCGGGTCGACTCAATCAACGGGGCGCCGCCCGAGGAGAACCAGTCCAAGGTCCTCTTCGACAACCTCACGCCGCTCTACCCGACCCAGCGGCTCCGGCTCGAGCACGACCCCGGCGAGATGACCACCCGCGTGGTGGACCTCTTCGCCCCCATCGGCAAGGGGCAGCGCTGCCTGGTGGTCTCGCCGCCGCGCGCCGGCAAGACGGTGCTGCTGCAGCACATGGCCCACGCCATCACCGCCAACCACCCCGAGGTCACGCTCATCGTGCTGCTCATCGACGAGCGGCCCGAGGAGGTGACCGACATGGAGCGGACCGTGAAGGGCGAGGTGGTCGCCTCCACCTTCGACGAGCCGGCCACCCGCCACGTGCAGGTGGCCGAGATGGTGATCGAGAAGGCGCGGCGGCTGGTGGAGCACAAGCGCGACGTGGTGATCCTGCTGGACTCGATCACCCGCCTGGCCCGCGCCTACAACTCGACCGTGCCGCCCTCCGGGAAGATCCTCTCCGGCGGCGTCGACTCCAACGCGCTCCACAAGCCCAAGCGGTTCTTCGGGGCCGCCCGCAACATCGAGGAGGGCGGCTCGCTGACCATCATCGGCACCGCGCTGGTCGACACCGGCAGCCGCATGGACGAGGTGATCTTCGAGGAGTTCAAGGGGACCGGCAACTCGGAGATCGTGCTCGACCGGAAGCTGATGGAGAAGCGGATCTTCCCCTGCATGGACATCGGCAAGAGCGGCACCCGCAAGGAGGAGCTGCTGCTGCCGCCCGACTGGCTCTCCAAGATCTACATCCTGCGGCAGACCATCCTGAACGGGCTCGACAACGTCGAGGCCATGAAGTTCATGCTCGACAAGTTCCGCCAGGTGAAGAGCCACGAGGAGTTCTTCCGGATGATGGTGGCGGGCGGCGGCAAGTGACCGCCCATCCCCCCGGCCGGGGGGATGGGGTTGACGCAACCGCTGGATCCGACTAGATCCCCCGGTTCCCATAGCCCGGCCCGGACCACCGCCGCCCCTCGGCGCGGTGCAAGCGGCCAGAGGAGTCAGGACGTCATGAAGGAAGGCATCCACCCCGAGTACAAGCCCGCCAAGGTGCTCTGCGCCTGCGGCAACGAGATCGTGACCCGCTCCGTGCGCGGCGACTTCCACGTCGAGATCTGCGCCGCCTGCCACCCGTTCTTCACCGGCAAGCAGAAGATCATGGACACCGCCGGCCGCATCGAGAAGTTCAAGAACCGCTACGGCAACGCCTCCTCGGCGACCGTGAGCGCCGCCCCGGCCAAGAAGGCCGAGCCGGCCGCCGCCCCGTCCAGGAAGGCCGACGCCGGCGACAACCGCGCCGCCAAGCGGGCCAAGGCCAACGCCGGCAAGCCCAAGAAGCCCGCGGCCGCCGCCGAGGCGCCGCCCGAGGCCCCGGCCGCCGAGGCCCCGGCCGCCGAGTAGCCCCGGCCACGCCTCGAGCGGGACAGGGACGGCGCCCCCCGGGGCGCCGTTCCGCGTTTCCGGGCCGGCCACCCGCCTTGACGAGGCCGGGCCGCCGTCGCATCGTCGGCCCGTGACCCCGGCCCCCTCCGACGACCCGGCCCCGCCCTCCCGGCAGGGGCTGCTGGAGCTCCTGCTGCTGGTGGGCTTCCTGGCGCTGGCCGCCGGCGGCGCCGTGGCCATCTTCGGCGCCGAGCTGCGGCAGGCCTTCGGCGCGCCGCCGCCTCCCGCCACGCCAGCGGCCGTCCCGGCCCGGGCGCCCTGAGCGACGCGGTGTATGCTGGGCCGGTGACGCCACTCGTCCTGATCGTCGACGACGAGCGCCCCAACCTCGAGTCGCTGGGCCGGATCTTCGAGCGCGAGGGCTGGCGCGTCGCGCAGGCCGCCTCCGGCGCCGAGGCGCTCGAGGTGGCCCGGCGCGAGCGCCCCTCGGTGGTGGTCACCGACCTGATGATGCCGGGGATGGGCGGCGAGGCGCTGCTGCGCGCGCTCAAGGCGGTGTCCCCGGAGATCGAGGTGGTGCTGATGACCGCCTACGGCACCGTCGAGTCGGCCGTCGCCGCCATGAAGGAGGGCGCCTACGACTTCATCACCAAGCCGCTGAAGCGGCAGGCGGTCGTCAAGAGCGTGCGCCAGGCGCTGGAGAAGTCGTCGCTGGTGGCGGAGAACCGCGCCCTGCGGGCCCGGCTGGCGGCGCTCGAGCCCGGCGGCGAGGGCGGCCTGCTGGGCTCGGCGCCGGCGTTCCGCGCCGTCCTGGAGACGCTGGGCCAGGTGGCGCCGACCAGCGCCAGCGTGCTGCTGGTGGGCGAGAGCGGCACCGGCAAGGAGCTGGCGGCCCGGCTCGTCCACGATCGCTCGGCGCGCGCCCGTGGCCCGTTCGTCGCCGTCAACTGCGGCGCCATCCCCGAGAGCCTGCTCGAGTCCGAGCTGTTCGGGCACGAGAAGGGGGCCTTCACCGGCGCCGCCGGGCGCAAGGAGGGGCGCTTCGAGCGGGCCCACGGCGGCACGCTCTTCCTCGACGAGGTCGGCGAGCTGTCACCGGCGGTGCAGGTCAAGCTGCTGCGGGTGCTGCAGGACGGCGTCATCGACCGGCTGGGCGGCACCGCGCCGGTGCAGGTCGACGCCCGCATCGTGGCCGCCACCAACCGCGACCTGGGCGCCGAGGTGAAGGCGGGACGGTTCCGCGAGGACCTCTTCTACCGGCTCGACGTGGTGACGGTGCGGCTGCCGCCGCTGCGCGAGCGGCGGGAGGACGTGCCGCTGCTGGCCACCGCGTTCCTGCGCCGGCTGGCCGCGGCCCACGGCCGGCGGGTGACCGGCTTCACGCCGGCGGCGCTGGACGCGCTCGAGGCGGCGCCATGGCCCGGCAACGTCCGCGAGCTGCTCCACGCCGTCGAGCGGGCGGTGATCCTGGCGCGCGGCGAGCGGGTGGACGTGGGCGACCTCCCCGAGGGGCTGCGGGGGGCCTCGCCGGGGGCGGGACCCTCGGCGGGGACGCCGGCCGCGCTCACCATCCCGCCCGGAACCCCCATGGACGAGGTCGAGCGGCTGGTCATCCGCGAGACGCTCCGCCAGACCCGGGGTGACAAGACCCTGGCGGCCCAGATCCTCGGCATCGCGCCGCGCACCATCTACCGGAAGCTGGACCGGGACGAGGCCGGCCGGCTGGTGGAGCGGCCTGGCCCCGGTCCCGACGACCCGGAACCGGCCTGACAATTTGGCGGGGACGTGCGGCCGGGGTGGCCCGCTTTGCCAATTTGGCTCGAGGCGGTGGAGTCCCCGGCCTCGGGCCGGCGCCGCACGGAAAAACCCCTTCGAGATCAGCCCCTTGAGACCCGGGCCCCGCACGCCGGCGTGGCACGTCGGTTGCTCACCTGAGCCCCGGGCTTTCCATGCTCGACCTCTTCTTCCGCAAGTACGCCTGGACCGCGACCCTCGCCCTGCTCTTCTCGGGGGCCTGGATCGTCGCCCGGGTGGTCAACACGGTGGTGGGGGCCGCCATCCGGCCCCGGCCGCAGGCCGACGCGAGCGCGCTCTCGGCGCCGCCGCCGCGCCCGATCGCCGCCGTCAACCTCGACCCCGACCGGCTCTACCGGCTCATCGGCGTCGAGCCGCCCAGGGCCGCCGAGGCGGCCGCGGCCGCCCCGGCCCGCCCCCAGACCTGCGCCGACAGGGCCGCGCGGCCGGTGAAGAGCGACCTGCGGCTGCAGCTGGTGGTGGCGGTCCAGGCGGAGAACCCGGCCGCCTCGCTGGTGACCCTGGCCGACCCCGCCACCCACGACTCCCGCGTCCTCGGCGTGGGCGAGGAGTTCGGCGGGGCCACGCTGCTGGGGGTGGAGCGGCTGCGCGAGACCGGTGACGCCACCGGCAACGCCTTCAAGATGGTGGCGGTGATCTGCAACGGGGGCACCAAGGAGTACCTGGACAGCGACGCCGGCGCCGGCGCCGGCGACGGCAGCCTCAACGTCGGCGTGGCCCAGCTGCCCGGCCGCCCCGCGGCGGCTCGCCCGCCCGGCGCCCCGCTCGAGGGCGTCCGCAAGCTCACCGACAACCGCTACGAGATCGACAAGGCCGTCATCGAGTCGTCGCTCTCCAACCTGAATGCGCTGGCCACGCAGGCGCGCCTCGTCCCCAGCTTCAAGAACGGCGTCGCCAACGGCTTCAAGCTCTTCCAGATCCAGCCCGGCTCGCTCTACTCGTCAATCGGGATCGAGAACGGCGACGTCATCACCCGCATCAACGGCTACGAGATCAACTCGCCGGACAAGGCCCTCGAGATCTACCAGAAGCTGCGGGAGTCGAGCCACGTCACCCTCGAGCTCGAGCGCGGCGGCCAGAACGTCAAGAAGGACTACAGCATCACCCCGTAGACGGTGGACTCCTCCATGCGAACCCTCCTTGCCACGATCCTCCTCGGCCCGGCCCTGGCGCTGGCCCAGGTGCCGCCCCGACCCCCGCCCCCGGCCGCACCGGCCGGGAGGCGCCCGCCGGCGGTCCCCACCCAGCCCACCGCCCGGACCGCGCCGGCGGCCGCCACCGCCCCGGCGCCGCGCCCACCCGACGCGCCGGGCGCCGCGACGCCCCCGGCCGGCCAGGTGGTGGCGCCAGCCAGGACCGACGCCAAGTGCACGCCCATCCAGGGGCGCTTCATGCTCTCCTTCTCCAGGGCCGACATCGTCGACGTCCTCGAGCAGGCCAGCCGCTGGACCTGCCGGAACTTCATCTACAGCGAGGACGTGGCCAAGGGGAGGATCACGCTCCTCTCCAAGTCGCCGGTCACCGCCGACGAGGCCTACGCGGCCTTCCTGGCGGCCCTCACCTCCAACGGCATCGCCCTCTACCAGACCGGGCGCTACTGGAAGCTGATCCGGACCGCCGACGCCAAGAAGACCGCCATCCCGACCTACACCACCGACGGCGTCGAGGCGCCGGCCACCGAGCAGCCCGTCACCAAGCTCATCCGCCTCAAGTACGCCGACGCCGACCAGATGCGCGGCATCATGGGGAACTTCATCTCCCCGCAGGGCGCCGACCTGCAGTCCATCCCGCCCGACCTGCTGCTGGTCACCGACGTGGGCGTCAACATCCGGCGGATCGAGAAGCTCATCGACTCGATCGATCGGCCCGGCGGCGGTGAGCTGGTGAAGCTGGTGCAGATCCGCTACGCGCCGGTCAAGGACATCGCCGACAAGGTGAACCAGATCTTCGGGCAGGCGGCCGGGGCACCCGGCAAGCCCGGGCGGCGCACCGTGTTCACCTCGTCGGCCCGGCCCGCGCCGGCCGTGCCCCATCCCGGGACCACCCCGGCGCCGGGCGCGACCGCGGGCCAGGCCGGCGGCGTGGAGGTGCAGGTCACCAAGGTGATCGCCGACGAGCGCACCAACAAGCTCATCGTCATCTCCGACGAGAAGAGCTTCGAGCGGATCATGGAGGTGGTGCAGCAGCTCGACGTGCCGACCGCCGAGGGCGGCGGCATCCACGTCATCTTCCTCAAGAACTCCAGCGCCGAGGAGCTGGCCACCACGCTGGCCAACCTGGCGCAGGGCAAGTCCGGCAAGAGCACGCCCGGCGCCGGCATGCCCCAGGTGCCCGGCCAGCCCAACCTGGCCCGCCCGGCCGCGACGGCCGGCGGCGCGGCCCCCTCCGCCGAGCTCTTCACCGGCGAGGTCAAGATCACCGCCGACAAGACCCAGAACGCCCTGGTGGTGCAGGCCAGCGGCGCCGACATCGTCACCGTCCGGCGGCTGGTCGAGAAGCTCGACCGGCCCCGCCGCCAGGTCTTCATCGAGGCGGTGATCATGGAGGTGAACCTGACCAACACCACGGCCTTCGGCGTGGGCCTCCACACCGCCGTGCCGGTGACCACCAAGGACGGCACCGGCTTCATCCCCATCTCGTCCTCGCCGGGCCGCATCAACACGCTCGGCACGCTGGGCAACGTGCAGAGCCTGATCTCGCTGGGCGGCTTCCTCACCGGCTTCGCCGGCCCCACCTCGGCGGCCCTGAAGGACCTCGGCATCAACATCCCCAACATGGGCATCATGATCCAGGCGCTCCAGTCGGACTCCGACGTCAACGTGCTCTCGACGCCGACCCTGCTGGCCGCCGACAACAGCGAGGCCGAGATCTCGGTGGGCCAGACCGTGCCGTTCCAGACCGGCTACGCGCCGCCCGGGCTCTCCAGCGCCATCTCCGGCAGCGCCGGGACCGGCACCAGCGCCGCCCTCGGCTCGCTGCTCGGCACCAGCGGCCTCAACAGCCTCTACGCCCCCATCCAGCGCACGCCGGTGGAGCTGCGCGTCAAGATCAAGCCGCAGATCGGCGAGGGGGACAACGTCAAGCTGCTGGTGGACGAGCAGACCGAGGAGATCGTCGACAAGGATCCCCAGCTCGGCCCCACCACCGCCAAGCGCACCGTCAAGTCGGAGATCGTGGCCCGAGACCAGTCGACCATCGTCATCGGCGGGCTGATGCAGGAGCGCATGGTCCGCTCGGTGAAGAAGGTGCCCTTCCTCGGCAGCATCCCCATCATCGGCTGGCTCTTCCGCGACACCTCGACCATCAAGCAGAAGACCAACCTGCTCCTCTTCCTCACCCCCTACATCATCCGCGACGAGGCCGACTACCGGCGCATCTACGAGAAGAAGCGCAAGGAGCAGCAGGACTTCATCGAGGCCTTCTACGGCCGCCAGCCCGCCTACGACGTCGCCATCGACTTCGGCCGCAAGTCCGGCCCCTACGGCCGGCTGCGCCGCGAGGTGCTCGAGGAGACCAGCAAGGTCGAGAACGGCGGGAAGGGCGGGCCCGGCGATCGGCTGGTGACGCCGGCCGACGCCGCCGGCACGATCGGCCCGTCCCGGCCCCCGGCCGAGCCCGCCCCGCACCCGCCAGCCGGGGTGCCACCGGAGCCGGCCGGCCCCGATGCCATCGAGGTGCAGCCCGACCTTCCGGACGCCGCCGAGCCGCCTCCGGCCGGCCCCGCGCCAGGTGAGGCGCCCCCGGCCAGCCCGCCGGGCGCGGCGCCAGGTGCGGCCTCGCCCACCCCGCCGCCGGGCGGTGCTCCCACCGCGGGTCCGAACCCATGAGCCAGGTGGGGTCCACCGAGGTCCTGCCGCGAGGCGGCCAGCGGGCGGCGCCGGTGGGCGCCGCCACGGCCTCCCTCTGCGGGCGGCCGCTCGGGGAGATCCTCGTCGAGGTGGCCGGGCTGGCGCCCTCCCGGCTGGACGAGGCGCTGGCGGCCCAGCACGGGGAGCACGCCGGGCAGCGGCTCGGCGAGATCCTGGTCCGGCTCCACGCCTGCACCGAGGTCCAGGTGCTCCAGGCGCTGGCCATCCAGCTCGACCTGCCCTTCCTCGAGCGGATCGACCCGGAGGCCTTCGACCCGGACCTGGTCAAGAAGGTCCCCATCAACTTCGCCAAGCAGGCGCGGCTGCTGCCGCTCCGCTCCGGCGGCGAGGAGGCGCGGGTGGCGGTGGTCGACCCGCTCGACACCGCGGCGCAGGACTCGGTGGCGGCCCTGCTGGGCCGGCCGGTGGCCGTCGAGGTCGCGCCCGCCCAGGTGGTGCTGGACGCCATCAACGCCGCCTACGACCGGGCCGCCGACGAGCACGACAAGATCATGGAGGGGCTCGAGAGCGAGGACCTCGAGAGCGTGGCCCACGAGCTGGAGGAGCCGACCGACCTCCTCGACGCCGACGACGAGGCCCCCATCATCCGGCTCGTCAACTCGCTCCTCTTCCGCGCCGTCAAGGAGCGGGCCAGCGACATCCACATCAACCCGGAGGAGAAGGACATCTCGGTCCGCTACCGGATCGACGGCGTGCTGCGCGAGGTGATCCGCGCCCCCAAGCGCTACCAGGCCTCCATCGCCAGCCGCATCAAGATCATGGGCGGCCTCAACATCGCCGAGAAGCGGCTCCCGCAGGACGGCCGCATCCGCATCAAGATCGCCGGCAAGGACGTCGACATCCGGCTCTCGACCGTGCCCACCGCCAACGGCGAGCGCATCGTGATGCGCCTGCTCGACAAGTCGAACGTCATCCTCGACCTCGCCGAGATCGGCTTCGAGCCCTGGCAGCTCAAGATCATGGACGGGCTGGTGACCCGGGCCCACGGCATCGTGCTGGTGACCGGCCCCACCGGCAGCGGCAAGACCACCACGCTCTACGCCGCGCTCTCCAAGATCAACTCACCCGACCTCAACATCCTCACCATCGAGGACCCGGTCGAGATCCCGCTCAAGGGCATCGGCCAGGTGCAGGTCAACCCCAAGATCGAGCTGACCTTCGCCGGCGGCCTGCGCGCCTTCCTGCGCCAGGATCCCGACGTCATCATGGTCGGCGAGATCCGCGACCTGGAGACGGCCGAGATCGCCATCCAGGCCTCGCTGACCGGCCACCTGGTGCTCTCCACCGTCCACACCAACGACGCCGCCGGCGCCATCACCCGCCTCGTCGACATGGGGGTGCAGCCGTTCCTGGTGGCCTCCTCGCTGGTGGGGGTGCTGGCGCAGCGCCTGGTGCGGGTCCTCTGCACCTCGTGCCGGAGGCCCTACGTCCCGACCCAGGAGGAGCGCGAGCAGGTCGGGCTCACCGACGAGATCCTGGCGCAGGCCGGCCACCCCAAGGTGGTCTACAAGGCGGCCGGCTGCCCGGCCTGCCAGCAGACCGGCTACCTGGGCCGCACCGGCATCTACGAGCTGATGCTGGTGGACGACGACATCCGCGCGCTGGTCCTCAAGAACACCGACTCCTCCACCATCAAGAGGGCGGCCGTCGACCGCGGCATGCTCTCCCTGATGCAGCACGGCGCCTACAAGGTGGCGCTGGGGATCACCACCGCCGCCGAGGTGCTCTCGGTCACCGCCGAGGATCGCCACTGACCCCATGCCGGTCTTCGAGTACAAGGCGCTGTCCGCCGCCGGGAAGCCGGTCCAGGGGCTCAAGGAGGCCGAGTCCCCCAAGACCCTGCGCGCCGCGCTGAAGCGCGAGGGCGTCTTCCTCACCGAGGTGCTGGGCGAGCAGCAGCAGCAGGCGCAGCAGGCCCGCGAGGTGAACGTGCGCCGCTGGGTGGTGGGCCGGGTGGGCGCCGACGACCTCGCCATCATGACCCGGCAGCTGGCCGTGCTGGTCCACGCCGGCATCCCGCTGGTCGAGGCGCTCAACGCCCTGGTGGAGCAGGTCGAGCACGAGCGGCTGAAGCGGGTCATCTCCGACGTGAAGCAGCGGGTCAACGAGGGGGCCTCGCTGGCCGACGCGCTGGCCGTCCACGCCAAGGTCTTCTCCACGCTCTACGTCAACATGATCCGGGCCGGCGAGTCGTCCGGCGCGCTCGACGTGGTGCTGGTGCGCCTGGCCGACTTCACCGAGAGCCAGGCGCGGCTCCGCTCCAAGGTGATGGGGGCGCTCACCTACCCGGCCGCCATGGGGGTGGTGGGCGGCGCCATCATGCTGGTCCTGTTCGCGGTGGTGATCCCCAAGATCACCAAGATCTTCGAGGACACCCAGGTGACGCTGCCCTGGACCACCAAGGTGCTGATGGCCTTCTCCACCTTCGTCTCCAACTGGTGGTGGGCGCTGGTGCTGCTGGCCGCCGCCGGGGCCTGGGGCTTCCTGCGCTGGAAGGAGACCCCGCCCGGCCGCGCCCGCTGGGATCGCTTCAAGCTCACCGTCCCCGTCTTCGGCCGGCTCATCCGCACCATCGCCATCGGCCGCTTCTCGCGCACCCTGGCCACGCTGCTCAAGAGCGGCGTGCCGCTGCTGTCGGCCATGGACATCGTCAAGAACATCGTCGGCAACGTCCGGCTGGCCGAGGTGATCGAGCAGGCCCGCGACCGCCATCGCCGAGGGCGAGTCGATCGCCGCGCCGCTCAAGCGCTCCGGCGAGTTCCCCCCGCTGGTCCACCACATGGTGGCCATCGGCGAGCGCTCCGGCTCCCTCGAGGAGATGCTGGGCAACGTGGCCGACGCCTACGAGGACCAGGTGGAGACCACCGTGGCCGCGCTCACCTCGCTGATGGAGCCGCTCATGATCGTGATGATGGGCGCGGTCGTGGCCTTCATCGTCTTCTCGGTCCTCATGCCCATCCTGCAGATCAACACGCTGGCCGGGTGAGCAGGTGCGCCCGACCACCCCCACCTCCCCGGAGGCCGTTCACATGGAAGCCCGCAGACGCCGCGCCCAGCGCGGCATGACCCTCATCGAGATCATGGTGGTGCTCGTCATCATCGGCCTGGTCGCGTCGGCGGTGGCCGTCAACGTGGTGGGCCGCCTCGGCGAGGCCAAGGTGAAGCAGGCCGAGACCGACGTCCGCAACATCGCCAGCCAGGGCGTGGACGCCTTCAAGGTGATGCGCGGCCGCTACCCGACCACCGAGGAGGGGCTGGGCGTCCTCATCCAGGAGAAGTTCATCAAGGCCAACAAGGGCGGCAAGCTGCTCGATCCCTGGAACCGCGAGTACATCTACCTCTACCCCGGCCAGGCCCACCCCGACGGCTTCGACGTGAAGAGCTACGGCGCCGACGGCCAGCCCGGCGGCGACGGCGAGAACGCCGACATCGTGAACCCCTGAGGAGCACGGTGGCCGGCGACGCACGGGCGCGAGGGTTCACCCTCATCGAGCTGATGGTGGTGATCGCCGTGGTGGCGGTCATCTCCGCCGCCGCCGTGCCCGCCCTGCGCGGCATCACCGGGGCCAACGCCCGGCAGGCGGCCGGGGAGCTGGCCGGCTCGCTGCGCTACCTCTTCGACACCGCCGCCCTCCGCCACGTCACCTGCCGGATGGCCCTCGACATCGAGGGCCACGCCTCCTGGGCCGAGTGCGCGCCGGGCCCGGCCACCCTGGGGAAGGAGGACCAGCCCTCCCGCGTCGCCCGCGAGCTGGAGGAGCGCTTCCCCGACGAGCGGGACCCCGATCGCCGCCGGCTCATGGCGCAGACCCGCTTCGGCGCCTTCGACGACCGGCTGGCGCCGCGCCGGGTCCTGCCGGGCCGCACCGCCTTCGGCCCGATCCGGATCGAGGGACGCAGCCACCCCGTCGAGGAGGGGGTGGCCTACGTCTACTTCTTCCCCGGCGGGCAGGCGCAGCGGGCCTTCATCCCGGTGATCGACGGCGAGCTCGTCTACACCGTGGTGCTCGAGCCCTTCACCGGCCGGGCCCGGGTGGTGGCCGGCACGGTGGAGGCCGACCGATGAGCGCGGCGCGAGCCCGGCGCGGCTTCACCCTCCTGGAGGTGATGGTGGCGCTGGCGGTGCTGGCGCTGGCGCTGACCGCCGTCTCCGACGTGGTGGGCGCCTCCCTCCACAACCACGTCCGGGCCCACCAGCTCGACGTGGCGACCATGCTGGCCCGCGGGCGGCTGGCCGAGGCCGAGGCCACCTTCGAGGAGGAGGGCTTCCGGGACTTCGACCAGACCGAGGCGGGCACCTTCGAGGACGAGGGGCACCCCGAGGTGACCTGGAAGCTGGAGGCCATCCGGCCGCGCCTGGAGCTGGGACCCGACGCGGTGCTCAAGGCGCTCACCGGCATCGACGGCGGCGTGGCCGGGCTGCTCGGCCTCGACGCCAAGGCCCAGGGCGCGGGCGCGGCGGGCGCCGCCGGCGGCCCCACCACGTCGCTGGCCGGCTCGCCGCTGGCCGGGCCGGCGGTGGCGCTGATCCAGCAGCAGCTGACCGGGCTGGGCGAGCAGATCAAGTCCGGCGTCCGGGAGGTGCGGCTCACGGTGGGCTGGAAGGACGGGGCGGCGACCGAGTCGTTCACGCTGGTCACCCACCTGGTGGTGCTCACCACCGGCGCGCAGCGGCGCGGGGCCCCCAAGGTGACGCCGTGACCCGCCCGGCGCGCGGCTTCACGCTGCTCGAGGTGATGATCGCCATCGCCATCACCGCCGTGATCGGCTCCATGGCGGTCGGCGTCTACCAGCAGGTGGACCGGGCCGCCACGGTGGCCCGCGACCAGGGCGAGCGCTACGCCGGCGCGCGGCTGGCCCTCACCCGGCTGGTCCGGGAGGTCTCCATGGCCTTCCTCTCCGAGCACTACGACCGCAACCGGTTCCGCGACCGCCCCACCCTCTTCAAGGGCGAGGGCGACCGGCTGCTCTTCACCACCATGTCCCACGTCCGGCTGGTGCAGGACGCCAAGGAGTCGGACCAGGCGGTGGTCGAGTACCTCGTCGAGCGCGACCCGGCCAGCGGCGAGGACGCGCTCTTCCGGCGCGAGAAGGTGCGCCTCGACGACGAGCCGGATCGCGGCGGCCGGACCGACCTCGTCGCCACCCACGTCAAGCGGCTCTCGCTCCAGTACTGGGACCTGCAGCGCAAGGAGTGGGTCCGCGAGTGGTCCACCCGCACCCCGGAGAAGCTCAACGAGCTGCCGACCCGCGTCCGCATCGAGCTGGACGTCACGCTGGCGGACGGCCGGGTCGAGAAGTTCACCACCCAGGCGCGGGTCGCCATCACGGCGCCGCTGGAGTTCTGAGCGTGAGGGCCTCGAGACCAGGCGCCAGGCGTCGGGAGCGGGGGGCGGCCCTGCTGGTGGTGCTGGTGACCGTGGCGCTGGTCACCGCGCTGGCCATGGACCTCGCCTACCAGGCGCGGGTCGGGCTGCAGATCGCCGCCGACGGCCGGGACGAGCTGGTGGCGCTGGCGCAGGCCCGCGGCGCGGTCAACCTCTCGCGGCTGGTGCTCCACTTCCAGGCCCAGCTCGACAACCAGGCCTCGACGATGGCCGGCGCGGCCGGCCCGCTCGGGGGCGCCCTGCCGCGCATCCAGGTCTGGAAGCTGGTGCCGGTCGACTCGATGCTGGTGTCCAACCTCTTCCCGGCCGGGACCCGGGACCAGGGCCGCGCCGCCGGCGGCAGGCGCCGGGGCGGGCCGCGCCGGCGGGCCGGGCCCCGAGGTGCCGGCGGGTCACCGGGGCGCGGGCCAGGAGGCGGCGCGCTTCTCGGCCACCATCGACGACGAGGACCGGAAGGTGAACGCCCAGCTCGACGGATCGGCCACGAGCGGCCTGCTGGCCGGGCAGCTGGCCAGCTTCATGGCGCTGGTGGCCGACCGGAAGTGGGATCCGCTCTTCGAGCGCGAGGACGCCAACGGCGTCAAGCAGAGCCGGAACGAGCTGGCCGCCAACCTCAAGGACTGGGTCGACGAGGACCCGCAGCAGTCGGCGGTCACCGGCGTGCCCAGCCGGCCGTTCGAGAACGGCTTCGGCGACGAGAACTACCTCTACGACCGCGGCCCGGATCGCTACAAGGCCAAGAACGCCCGCTTCGACTCGCTCGACGAGCTCTACCTGGTGGCCGGGTTCTCCGACCTGCACATGGCCGCCTTCGGCGATCGGCTCACCGTCTACCAGCGGCGCGACGGGATGATGAACGTCAACGCCGACGATCCGGCCGAGCTGGTCCGCAACGCCCGCATCATGGCCGACCCGCCGGAGCAGCCGGTGTTCTCGGATCCGACCTTCGCGGGACGGCTGGTCGAGGCGGTCAAGGTGGTCCGCGTCGGCGGCCTCCTCACCATGACGCCCCAGCAGTTCGCGGCGGTGCTGGCGTCGCTCGGCGTGAGCGTCAACACCGTCTACAGCGGCAAGAACGTGGACGCCAAGGGCGCCTTCACCGATCGCTCCTACGTCTTCCGGATCCGCGGGGAGGGGCGCGCCGGGAAGGTGGTCAAGGACGTCGAGGCGGTGGTGACCTTCGACCCGATCACGGCTCGCGCGGATGCGCTCGACCTGGGGCGGATGATCCACTGGAGCGAGGAGTAACGAGAATGGCGCAGACCATGCTTGGGCTCGACCTGGGGGCCCGCGCGGTGAAGGCGATCCTGCTGGAGAGCAGCTACCGCGGCTTCACCCTGCTCGGCCACGCCACCGTGCCCCTGGCGCCGGCGACCGGGGAGGAGGCGCCGTGGGCGCGCCACGGGGAGGCCCTGTCCCGGCTGCTCGCGGAGCAGGGCTGGCACCCCGACGGCTGCGTGGCCACCGTCCCCGGCGCCGCCCTGTCGTCCCACGTCATCACCCTGCCCTTCACCGATCCTCGCCGCATCGCCCAGACCCTGGCCTTCGAGGTGGAGGCGCAGATCCCGTGGGAGCTGGACCAGGCCGCCTGGGACTGGGAGTCGCTGGGGGCCCGAGGCGCCTCCACGGACCTCTGGGTGGCGGTGGGACCGAAGGCCGAGCTGGCCGGGCTGCTGGCCACGCTGGCCGGCGCCGGCATCGACCCGCGCGTGGTGGCGCCGCCGGCGGCGGTGCTCTCGGCGCTCTTCGCCCCCGGCGTGCTGGCGAGCGAGCCGGCCGAGGCGGGCGCGCCCCCGGCCTGCGAGGCCATCCTCGACCTGGGCGAGGGCCGGACGCACCTCTGCGTGACGGTCGGCGGTGCCCTGGCGGCGGCCCGGACCCTCCCCTTCGGCGCGGCCACGGTGGCCCGGGCGCTGGGGCGGGACCTCGGCGTCTCGGAGGCCGACGCCGCCCTCCTGCTGTCGGCGGAGCCGGACGGCGAGCCGTTGCCGGACATGCTGGCCGCGCTCTCCGTCGAGCCCCGCGTGGAGGAGGCGCTGACCCGGGCCCTGGTCCCGCTGGTCCGCGAGCTGCGCGCCACGCTGCGCGCCTGGCGGGCCCGGGTCGGGCCGACGCCGGTGACGCGGCTCTGGCTGGCCGGGGGGCTGGGACGCCGGGCCGGGCTGGCCGAGCGGCTGGCGGCCGAGGTGGACGGGCCGGTGCTGCCGCTGGCGCTGTCTGGCCCGGCCGCCGCCCTGCCGGCGCCGCAGGCCGGGTCGCTGGCGCTGGCGCTGGCGGCCGCCCTGCGCGGCCACCTGGGGGCCCGGGCCGGGCGGGTCAACCTGCGGCGCGGGGACCTCTCCTACACGCGCGACTTCGAGCACCTCAAGGGGAAGGTGGCGCGCCTGGCCGTGGCCGTCGGGGCGGTCCTGCTGCTGGCCGTGGTGTCGCAGGTGGTGAAGATCTACGCCCTCTCCCGCCAGGAGGCGGCGATCGACCGGGCGCTCTGCGACGCCGAGGAGAAGGTGCTGAAGAAGTGCTACCCCAACTACGAGGAGGCCCTCTCGGCGCTGCGCGGGCGCGGCGTGCCCGGCGCCTCGATCCCCAAGGTCTCGGCGGTGGACGTCGTCGACGACCTGTCCCGGCGGCTGCCCGAGGGCCTGCCGCTCAAGCTGGAGAAGATCGACATCACCGACCGCAAGCTCCACCTCCAGGGCGTCGCCGATGCCGCCGAGCACGTCGACCGGCTGGTGGGCTCGCTGCACGGCTCCAGGTGCTTCGCGGACGCCCGCTCCGGTGGCGCCCGCAAGCGCACCAGCGACGGGAAGTTCGAGTTCTCCATCGACTCGGCGCTGGGCTGCGCCGAAGGCTCGCCGGGGGGGGAGTGACCATGGAACGGCTCAAGCAGCTGCGTGCCGAGCTGGAGGCCTGGCTGGGCCGGCTCTCGCCCCGGGAGCGGACCCTGGTGGGCGCCGCCGCGGCCGCGGCCCTGCTCTTCGTCGGCTCGCTCACGGCCGCCGGGATGGGCGCGTCGGTCCGGGCCCGCGAGTCGCGCATCGTCGAGAAGGCCAAGGTGCTGGACCAGGTCGGGCGGCTGGCCGGCGGCTACCGGCGCGTGCAGCTGGAGCGGGCCGCGCTGGAGGCGCGCCTCAAGGGCCCGCCGGTCCAGCTCATGAGCCACGTCTCCCAGGTGGGCTCGGGGCTGGGCGTCGAGGTGACCGACCTGCGGCCCACCGGCGCGCCGGTCGAGCTGGACGGCGTGATGGAGGAGAGCGTGGAGGTCAACCTGGTCCGCATCGAGCTCGGCCGGCTGGCGAGGCTGATCCAGGGGCTGGAGCGCGGGCCCGGCCTGGTGAAGGTTCGCCGGCTCCGCATCGCCACCCGCACCGACGACCCGAAGCTGGTGGACGCCACGGTGGTGGTGGCCACCTACCAGCTGAAGACCTGAGCCCATGAGACTGCCCGAGATGAAGATCGAGTGGAGCACCTGGAAGCCCCGCCTGCTCTACGGGGCGTTCTTCCTCGTGGCCCTGCTGCTGGCGCTGCGCTGGACCTTCCCCTCCGACGCCGTGCTGAGCCGGATCTCGGCGGAGGCGGCGGCGCGGGGATGGCAGCTGCAGGCGGCCGAGGCCGGCCCGGCCGGGCTCATCGGCCTGTCCCTGCGCGAGGTGACCCTCAAGGACCGGGCCGGGCTCACCGTCCCGCTCGACCGGGTCGACCTGACGCTGCCGCTCTGGCCGCTCCTCTCCGGGAGGCGCCGGGTGGCGGTGGACGCCTGGCTCTACGACGGCCGGGTGCGCGGCGCCTTCGACCTGGCGGGCGGGCCACGTGAGTACCGGGCCGCGCTGGAGGGGATCGACCTGGCCCGGGCCCTCCCGCTCCGGATGGCGCTGGGGGTCGACCTGGCGGGCCTGGCCAGCGGGACGGCCCACCTGTCGATGCCTGCCGACGAGAAGGCCACGCCGGAGGGCCAGCTGAGCCTGGCGGTGAAGGAGGCGGGCATCACCGGCGGCAAGGTCGACGTCCCGGGGGCGGGCGCGCTGACCCTGCCGGCCGTGAAGCTCGGGGAGCTGGCGATCGAGCTGGTCCTCAAGGACGGCAAGGGGAGCTTCGAGAAGCTGGCGGCGAACGGGGGCGACGTCGAGCTGGCCGGCGAGGGGCTCTACTTCGCCTGGCAGCCGCGGCTGGAGTTCGCGCCGCTCTTCGGGAAGGCCCGGCTCAGGCTGACGCCGGCCTTCTCGTCCAGGCCGGAGAACCGGGGCTTCGCCTCGCTGCTCGACGCGGCGCTGGTGGGTGCCCGCAGCGGGGAGGGGACCTACGGGCTGCAGATCTACGGGAGCCTCGGGCATCCGCAGGTCCGGCCGGCGGGAGCGGCGGCGCCGCCACCACGCCCCGTCACGGAGGAGTAGAGCCGACGGAGGTCCGCGGGGCGGCCACCGCCCCCGGGCTGCTCCCCGCCGGGGAGGGGGGGGCGTCCGAGACACGGAACCTCCCGACCCGATCCGCCAGCTCCCTCGACCGCGCCTCCATCCGGTCGGCGACTCCCGCCAGCCCCTCGACGGCCTGCTCGTGCTCGCCGGCGGTGCTGGAGAGGTCCCCGAGGGCGTCGCGGACCCTCCGCGTCGCCTGGTTGTGGGCCTCCACGGCCCGCGTGATGTCGCCGATCATCCGCTCCAGCCGGGCCAGGCTGTCGATCTGCCTCCGGCCCTGCCCGGCCTGGTCCTCCAGTGCCTGGGCCACCTGCTCGGCCATGGCATTGACGCTTCGTGAAACCGAGCCCACCGCCGCCACGCTTCGACCCACCAGCTGCACCGCCCCGGTGACCGCCCTGGATCCGCCCGCCACCGACTCCACCAGCTCCGACAGCTCCCGGGAGGTGCCGGCGTGCACCTCCACCGCCGCCCGGATCTCCCCGGCCGCCTGCGTCCCCAGCGCCGTGGTCCGCTGGATCTTGCCGAGCGCGTCCAGCGAGTTCCGCGCCAGCTGCACCCCCTCGACGGCCAGCGCGTCGCCGCGATCGATGAGCGACGCCGTGGCCTCGACGTCCTCGCGCACCGCGTGGATGATGTCTCCGATCGACTTGGTGGAGCGGGCGATCTGGGCCGCCAGCTCGCGGATCTGGTCGGCCACCACGGCGAACGCCTTGCCGTGCTCCCCGGCCTGCGAGGCGATGATCGAGGCGTTGAGCGACAGCAGGTTGGTGCGCCCCGCCACCTCGGAGATGAAGTCCACCACCTTGTCGATGTCGTCGGAGCGCCGCCCCAGCGCCGCGATCCGCTGGTGGGCGTCGGCGACCGCGGCGCGCAAGGTCTCGATGCCACGCACCGTCTCCTCGACGACGCCTCCGGACTGCTCCGCCATGTCGGCGACCAGCCCGGCGTTGGCCTGGCTCTCCTCGGCCGCCCGCTCCAGCGCCGTCATCGAGGCCTTGACCGCCGCCAGCGTCCCGGTGGCGTGCCCGGCCAGCGACTCCAGGTCGCCCAGGGTCGCCTCGGCCTCGCGCCCGGCGCTGGCCAGGTGGTCGACGTCCTCGAGCGCCGTGTCCATGGTCCGGTCCAGCTCCGCTCCCTTGTGGCGCACCTCCTCGAGCGCCGCCGCCATCTCGCCGACGGCCGCGGTGGTGGCCGACACGTACTCGGAGAGCGAGCCGACGCCCCGCGACACCTGCGCCACCGACCCCTCCATCGCCTCCACCGCGGCCTGCACCGCCACCACGCCGCCGTGCTGCCCCAGCACCCCCTGGCGCACCCGCTCGCCGATGGCGCTGGCCTCGCGGGCCCCGGCGGACACGCCCTGGCTGGCGGCCTGCACGTCGGCCACCAGCACCTTGAGCCCCTCGGCCATGCGCCGGAAGTCGCTGGCCAGCAGGCCGACCTCGTCGCGGGAGGTGGCCGACGGCGAGGTGGTGAGGTCCCCCGAGGCGATGCGTCCGGCGGCCCGGCCCAGCGCCCGCAGCGGGTTGGTGATGGAGCGCGACGCCACCAGGGCCATCAGGGCGGTGGCCAGGAAGACGAAGAGGCTGGTCGAGGCGAGGCCGGTCCAGGAGGCCCGCCGGCGCTCGCGCAGCGGCTCCTCCGGGAGCCAGCTCACCAGGAGGCTCCCGCCGGGCCCGCGCGAGGCCACCAGCCAGCCGTTGGCGAGGGGGACGACGCCGGGCGCGGTCCCCGCCTGCTCGAAGGGGGCCTCGCCAGGTCCGGAGCGGGCCTCGACGGCGCCGCCCGCGCCCAGCAGGGCCGAGGGGGCGGCCGTCATGGACCAGACCTGCTCCACCAGCGCGTTGCCGGAGCGCCCCGCCTGCAGCCGCAGCGCGCTCAGCTGCGCCCGCTGCGCCGCCGCCAGGTACTCCTGGTCGACGTCGACCCGGTAGTGCGCGTAGCCGGTGGCGGCGAAGAGCAGCAGCGCCACGGTGTTGAGCCCGAGGCAGAGCAGGAGGATCTTCCCGCGGACCGTGCCCCGCAGGCCGCCCTCCGCCTTCGGCCCGAGCCGATCCAGCGCCTTCCCCACCGACGAGGCGCCGAAGGCGTAGACGGACATGGCCCCGAGGATGGCGGTGGCCACGCCCACGCCGGCCTGGGCCACGGCCAGGTCGCCGGGCAGGCCGGCCCGCCGCAGCGCCGCCACGCACCCGCCGGCCACCAGGCTCCCGGCCAGGCCGGCGGCCAGCGCCCCGCCCGCCGGGACCCGGTGCGCGGCGGTGGCCAGGGCGACGGCCTCGGTCGGAGGAGGCCACCTCCCCGAGCGCCCGGCGCAGCGGCCGGGCCAGCGCCGCCAGCGCCAGGCCGACCAGCGCCAGCTCGGCGACCCAGCCGAGCGTGCAGGCGAGGGCCAGCGCCTCGGCCTGCGGGGAGGTGAGCGGCAGCGACGAGGTGCTCAGCCACCAGTCGAGGAGCGCGACCAGCGCCAGCGCGGCGGCGACGTTGCGGAGCAGCGGGCCCAGGAGGCGCATCGCGGTCGAGTGTAGTCGTCGCCGGCCCGGTTGGGAAAAAGGGGGACCTGGCGCCGGGCCATGACGATACATGGCGTGTCACGTAACGCGGCGGAAGGATGGGCGAATTCCTCCGCCGGCGGGGCGGCCGTCGCTGCTCCACGGGAATCCCCAGCGCGATCAATGGCTTGTGTTGAAACCCGCGGGGGGGCGTGATATCGCCGTGGCCATGCGCATCAGGCGGCTCGACGTGGTCGGCTTCAAGTCGTTCATGGACCGGACGGTGGTCGTCTTCGACGACGGCGTCACCGGCGTGGTCGGACCCAACGGCTGCGGCAAGTCCAACGTCGCCGACGCCATCCGCTGGGTCCTCGGGGAGCAGTCGGCCCGCCAGCTGCGCGGCCGGTCCATGGAGGACGTGATCTTCAACGGCTCCGAGTCGAAGCCGCCGCTCTCCCTCGCCGAGGTGGTCCTCACCTTCATCAACGACCGGCCCTCGGAGCTGCCGGCCCAGTACCAGGGCTTCGGCGAGATCACCGTGGGGCGCCGCCTCTACCGGACCGGCGAGTCGGAGTACCTCATCAACGGCGTCACCGCCCGGCTCCTCGACGTCAACGACATCTTCTTCGGCTCGGGCATCGGCCGCACCGCCTACTCCATCGTCGAGCAGGGCCGCATCGGCCAGATCGTCTCGGCGCGCCCCGAGGACCGGCGCGCCATCATCGAGGAGGCGGCCGGCATCACCAAGTACAAGAAGCGGCGCGAGGCGGCCGAGCGGAAGATGGAGGCCACCCAGCACAACCTGACCCGGGTGGCCGACCTGGTGCAGGAGCTGGGCAAGCAGCTGGAGAGCCTCAACCGGCAGGCGCGCCGGGCCGAGAAGTACAAGGCGCTCAAGGGCCAGATCCGCGAGCTGGAGCTGGCCACCGCCGCCGCCCGCTACCTCGAGCTGACCGCCACGCGGCGCGCCGCCGAGGAGCGCCACGCCGTGGCCCGGGGGGAGGAGGCCGAGCTGGCCGCCCGCCTCGTCGAGCTGGAGGCGGCGGCCGAGGAGGACCGCAGCCGGCTGTCCGAGAGCGAGGCCCGCCTCGCCGACCTGACCGGGAGGGAGCACGAGCTGTCCAGCGCCGCCCGCGTCTCCGAGGTCTCGGTGGAGGCCGCCGGCCGGGAGCTCGAGCAGATCGGCGAGCGGACCCAGGCGCAGGCGGCCGAGGTCGAGGCGCTCAAGGCGCAGGCCGAGGGGCTGGCCGCGGAGCGCGAGGCCCTGCTGCGCCAGCGCGACGACCTCACCTCCCTCTCCAGCGCCGACGACGCCCGGCTCGGCGAGGCCGAGCTCGCCATCCGCGAGCTGGGGCGCGAGCAGGGACAGGCCCAGGGCGAGGTGGACGGCGCGCGCGCCGAGGCCGCCACGGCGCTCAACCGCGCCACCGGCCACCGGAGCCAGCTGGCGCAGGTCGAGCGGCAGCGGCTCGACCTGAAGGCCCGCCACGATCGCAACCGGGGCGAGGCCGGCGAGCTCGCCGACCGGACCACCCGGCTGGACGGCTCCCGCTCCCAGTACGCCGAGAAGCTCGGGCAGACGCGCCAGCTCAAGCTGCGGCTGGAGGAGCAGCGCGGGGCCCAGGAGGAGCTGCTGGAGCGGACCCGCTCCGAGTTCATCCAGAACGAGGCCAAGCTCATCACGCTGCGCGAGGAGCTGCAGGACAAGCGCTCCCGCCTGCAGACCCTGGTCGAGGTGCTGCGCAACTACGAGGGCTACGGCCGCGGCGTCCGCTCCATCATGACCCGCGCCGGCCTGGGCGAGGGACGCGACCGGGGCATCTTCGGGCTGGTGGCCGACGTGGTGTCGGCCTCCCCCGAGTTCGAGAACGCCATCGAGGCGGTGCTGGGGGAGCGGCTGCAGTACGTCATCGTGGAGAGCCACTCCCAGGGCGTCGAGGCCATCGACTACCTCAAGACCGCCGCCGAGGGGCGCGCCTCGCTCATCCCCATGGCACGGCTCCAGGACGCCGCCGCCTGGCTGCCCGAGGCCGCCGGCCACCCCGGGGTGGTGGCCAGCGCCATCGACGTGGTGAGGTACCAGCCCTCCTACGACAAGGTGGTCCGCTTCCTCCTCGGCGACGCGCTCATCGTCCGCGACCTGCCCTCGGCCCTGGAGCTCTGGCAGGGCTCCGACCCCAAGCGGACGCTGGTGACGCTCGACGGCGAGGTGCTCGATCCCTCCGGCGTGGTCACCGGCGGGCCGCTCGAGGGCGAGGGGCACGGGGCGCTGCAGCGGCGCCGTGAGGTGCAGGAGCTGGAGGAGACGGTCCGCGCCTTCGAGGCCGAGTTCGCGCTGGCCCAGGAGCGCCACCGCACCCTGCAGACCCGCCTCCTGCAGCTCGAGGCGGCGCTCAAGTCGCTCGACAAGGACGGCCGCGACAAGGAGCTGGCCCTCCTCGACCAGGAGAAGGACCTGGCCCGGCTCGGGGAGGAGCTGGAGCGGGTGGCGCAGCGGATGGGCCAGCTCGAGCTGGAGCGGACCCAGCTGGAGGAGGGGCTGACGGCGCTGGCCCGCGAGGAGGAGGAGCACCGGCTCTCGGCGGCCACCGCCGAGGCCGAGGTCTCACGCTGCGAGGAGCGGGCCCGCGCCGCGGCCGAGCGGCTCGACGGCCTGCGAGGCCGCGCCGACCAGGTCACCGCCGAGGTGCTCAACCTGAAGGTGAAGGTGGCGGCCGACTCCGAGCGCCGCGAGTCGATCGGGGCCGCGCTCCGCCGCATCGACGAGGCCCGCCGCGAGGTCGAGGAGCGCCGGGCCCGCATCTTCGCCACCCTCTCCGAGCAGAACGCCCGCGCCGCCGAGCTGCGCGGCCGCGTGGAGGGGACCAGGGTCGACCTGGGCCGGCTCGGCGCCGACCTGGCCCAGGTGCGGGCCGGGCTCGCCGACGCGCGCGGCGTCCACGAGGGGCTGCAGATCGGCGGCCGGGCCCGCGAGGCCGAGGTGCGCGACCTGCGCTCCCGGGTGGAGGGGCTGCGCACCGAGCTCTCCGCCGCGGCGCTGACCGTCCGCGAGCAGGCCCTGGAGCTGTCCCACCTCGAGGAGCAGACCCGGGAGCGCTGCCAGGCCGAGCTCCGGCACGAGCTGGCCCGCTTCCACCTCGAGCGGCCGCCCGGCGAGGCCGAGCGCCAGCGGCTGGACGACCTCAAGGCCCAGGCCGAGCGCATGGGGGCCATCAACCTCACCGCCATCGAGGAGTACGACGAGCTGGCGCAGCGCCACGCCTTCATGACCACGCAGAAGGCCGACCTGGAGGCCTCGCTGTCGGACCTCAAGGCCGCCATCGTCAAGATCAACCGGGCCAGCCGCGAGCGGTTCCGCGAGACCTTCGACCGGGTCAACGAGAAGTTCCAGCAGGTCTTCCCCCGGCTCTTCAACGGCGGCCGCGCCGGGCTGGTGCTGACGCAGGACGACGGCGGAGACGGCGAGGCCGGCGTCGAGATCTTCTCGCAGCCGCCCGGCAAGAAGCTCCAGAGCGTCAACCTGCTCTCGGGCGGCGAGAAGGCGCTCACCGCCGTGGCGCTCATCTTCGCCATCTTCCTCATCAAGCCCACGCCGTTCTGCCTGCTCGACGAGGTCGACGCGCCGCTCGACGACGCCAACGTCGGCCGCTACAACGACATCGTGAAGGAGATGTCCCGGTCGTCCCAGTTCATCCTCATCACCCACAACAAGCGGACCATGGAGATGGTCGACACGCTCTACGGGGTGACCATGGAGGAGCCGGGCGTCTCCAAGCTGGTCTCGGTCCGGCTCTCCGACCGGGCCCGCGAGGCCAGCGCCGCGTAGCGCCCGGGGCCGGGCGCCAGGCCCCCGCGGCGCGTTGACACCCCAGCGCCCGGGGACCTATATCCTCGGCGGCCGAGCCACCCCCGGAGCCCCACCTCGTGATCCCGCTCGCCTTCGCCGCGAACGACGCCGCCGGCGTCGCCGTCCTCGTCGCCCTCGCCGCCCTGGTCCTGGCCGCCGGGGTCCGGCTGGCGCGGAAGCGGCGGGCCGACACCGCCCGGCCGGCGCCGCGGCCCCCGGCCGCCCCGTCCCTGGAGGCCAAGGGGTCCTCGGCCCCGGCCCCGTCGCCGCTCGTCGCCCCGACCGCGGTGCCGCGCCCCACGGTGCCCGTCGCCCCGCCACCCGAGCTGGACGAGGAGGCCAGGAAGGAGGCCTACCGGCAGAAGAAGGAGCAGGACCGGCTGGACCGGGAGCGCCGGCGGCAGGAGCGGGAGGCGGCCGAGCAGCGCGCCCGCGAGGAGGCGGCCCGGGCCGCGGCCGAGGCCGAGGCGGCGCGGCAGGCGGCGCTGGAGGCGGAGCGGAGGAAGGCGCAGGCCGAGGCGGGCAAGACGCTCTCCGCCGGCCTGGAGAAGACCCGCGGCGGCTTCATGGCCCGGCTCAACGGCCTGCTGGGAGGCGCCCGGGCCATCGACGAGGCGGTGCTGGCCGACCTCGAGGAGCTGCTCTTCACCGCCGACATCGGCGTCAAGACCGCCACGGCGCTGCTCGAGTCGGTGCGCGCCAGGGTCCGCGCCCGGGCGCTGGCCGACCCGGCCCAGCTGCGGCAGGCGCTGCGCGCCGAGATCGCGCGCATCCTCTCCCTCGACGGCGCCGCCGCCACGCTCCCCCCGTTCGGGCCCGGCGCGGAGCGGCCCTGGGTGGTGATGGTGGTGGGCGTCAACGGCTCGGGCAAGACCACCACCATCGGCAAGCTGGCCGCCAAGCTGCAGGCGGCCGGCCACTCGGTGGTGCTGGGCGCCGGCGACACCTTCCGGGCCGCCGCCGGCGAGCAGCTGGAGGTCTGGGCCGGCCGGGTGGGCGCCCCGGTGGTCCGCGGCAAGGACGGCGCCGACCCCGCCAGCGTGTGCTTCGAGGCGGTGCAGCAGGGCGTGGCCAGCAAGGCCGACGTGGTGCTCTGCGACACCGCCGGCCGCCTCCACACCAAGGCGCCGCTCATGGAGGAGCTGAAGAAGGTCAAGCGGGTCATCGCCAAGGCCGCCCCCGGGGCGCCGCACGAGGTGCTGCTGGTGCTCGACGCCACCAGCGGGCAGAACGCCATCCAGCAGGCGCGCCAGTTCCACGAGGCGCTGCAGGTGACCGGGCTGGCGCTCACCAAGCTCGACGGCACCGCCAAGGGCGGGGTGATCATCGGCATCTGCGACGAGCTCAAGCTGCCGGTGCGCTGGGTCGGGGTGGGCGAGGCGGTCCCCGACCTGCGGGCCTTCTCCCCGGACGAGTTCGTCGAGGCCCTCTTCGAGTGACCTCCCGGTTCGCGGCCTTCCTCTTCGACATCGACGGCACGCTGCTGCGCGCCGGCGGCGCCGGCCGGCGGGCCTTCACCCGGGCCATGGAGGACCTGGCCGGCCCGGTGGCCGAGCCCGTCCACGCCATGAAGTTCGACGGCATGACCGACCGGATGATCGTGCGCGAGGCCCTGTCGCTCTCCCGCCGCGACTTCGACCCGGCGCTGGCCGACGCCATCCTCGCCCGCTACCTCGAGCACCTGCCCGGCGAGCTCGACTCGCCCGCCTTCCGCGTCCTGCCGGGCGCGGCCGGCACCCTGGACGCGCTCCGGTCGCGCGGCGCCGCGGTCGGCCTCTGCACCGGGAACCTGGCCCAGGGCGCCCGGCTCAAGCTCCGCCACGCCGGCCTGGAGCGCTTCTTCGACTGGTCGCCGTCGGGCATGCACGGCTTCGCCGAGGACGGGGAGGCGCGCTCCAGGCTGGTGGCCGCGGCCGTGGCCCGGGTCTCGTCGACGCTCGGCCGCGCCGTGGCTCCCGCCGAGGTCCTCATCGTCGGCGACACCCCGCGCGACGTCTGGGCCGCCCGCGAGGTGGGCTGCGCCGTGCTCTGCGTGGCCACCGGGAACTACGACGCCGCGGCGCTCCTGGCCTGCGAACCCGACGCCGTGGCCGGGTCGCTCGAGCATCCCCACGCCCGCCGCCTGCTGGGCCTCGAGGGCTGAGACCGTGGACGCCTTCGCCTTCGCCTCCTCCGCCGCCCCCGCCCTGGCCTCCACCGAGCGGCTCGCCGTCGCCGAGGCCACCGGCGCGTTGCTGGACGCGCTGCAGGCCTGCCTCGACGGCTGCCCCGACTACTTCGCCAGGACCGGAGGGGCCGGGGCCGGCGAGGACGCCGCCGCCCGGCTGCTGGAGGAGGCCGAGGCCGACCCGCTGCGTCGCCTCTACCTCTTCTCGCTCAAGCGGGGCGGCGCCCCGGCCGCGCTGCTCGACCTGTGGCTCGACCAGCCCGAGCCGGGCACGGCGCACCTCGGCCTGCTGCTGGTCCGCGAGCCGCTGCAGGGGCAAGGGCTGGGGCGCGAGGCGATGGCGGCGCTGGAGGCGGGGCTGGTCGCGACCGGCTGCCAGGCGCTGCGGATCTCGGTGACCGACGAGAACCGCGAGGTCGAGGGCTTCTGGGAGCGGCTCGGCTTCGCCACGGTGGGCCGCCTCGACGGCGGCGTCACCGTGTACGAGAAGCCGCTGCGCGGCTGAAGGCGCAGCGGTCCGCCGTCGCCGCTGCGCGGCTGATGGTGTGGAGGCGGCGCTACTCGGCGCTGGTGGCCGGCGTGAAGACGCGGACCCAGCGGACGACCGTGCCGCGCAGCCCCTCGTAGATCGAGGTGAGCGCCACGTAGCCGAAGCCGACCTGGAAGAGCACCAGGAACGGGATCGAGTAGTAGACCTCGCGCTCGATCAGGTAGGCGATGCCGTAGGTCATGTAGGCGGCCAGGGCCAGCTCGACCAGCGGCTGGAAGGTGGCCATGGCCTTGTAGGCGCCGCGCGAGGGCTTGCGCGTGGCCGGGCCGCCGACGCCGGCCTTGGGCGTGCGGACGAAGCCGGTCTCGTAGCCCATCAGCGCCTCGACCACGGCCCGGGCGTTGTTCACCGAGAGGCCGATGCCGAGCGCCATCACGAAGGGCAGGTGCTTGACCCGCTGCCACCAGGAGGCGCCCTGCTCGGCCTGGCTGATGGCGTAGAACATCATCACCGAGAGCGTCGCCAGCACCGAGAACGGCAGGTCGACCAGCAGCACCTCGAACCAGCCGTGGGAGACGCGCACCACGCAGGAGATCGGCAGCAGGATGGAGAGGGGGATCATCACCACCCAGGCGATGTTGGCCGTCAGGTGGAGGAAGGCCTCCTTCCGCTGCTCCGGCGCCAGGCCGGCCTTGCGGAGCATGGGCCAGAGCTTGAGCGCCACCTGGATCGAGCCCTTGGCCCAGCGGTGCTGCTGCGCCTTGAAGGCGTTCATGTCCTCGGGCAGCTCGGCGGGGGCGACCACGTCGGGCAGGAAGACGAAGCGCCACCCCTTCACCTGGGTCCGGTAGGAGAGGTCGAGGTCCTCGGTGAGGGTGTCGTGCTGCCAGCCGCCGCCGTCGACGATGGCGGCGCGGCGCCACATCCCGGCGGTGCCGTTGAAGTTGAAGAAGAGGCCCGAGCGGCTCCTCGCCGAGTGCTCCACCATGAAGTGGCCGTCGAGGAAGATGGCCTGGGCCCGCGTCAGCAGCGAGTGGTCGCGGTTGAGGTGGCCCCAGCGCGCCTGGACCACCGCCACCTTCGGGTCGGTGAAGTGGTGGATGGAGCGGAGCAGGTAGTCGGCGGGCGGCAGGAAGTCGGCGTCGAAGACGGCCACGAACTCGCCGGTGGCGGTGGCCAGCCCCTGCTCCAGCGCGCCGGCCTTGAAGCCCTGCCGGTTGACCCGGTGCAGGTAGACGATGTCGATCCCACGCCCCCGCCAGCGCTCCACGGCGGCGCGGGCGATCCCCTGGGTCTCGTCGGTGGAGTCGTCGAGCACCTGGATCTGGAGGCGGTCGCGCGGGTAGTCGAGGGCGCAGGCGGCGTCGATGATGCGCTCGGCGACGCAGAGCTCGTTGAACATCGGAAGCTGGACGGTGACGCGCGGCAGCTCGGCGAACCGCCCGGCCGGGGTGGGCAGCCGGTACTTGTGCCGGAAGTGCAGGTAGGCCATCCGGATCCGGTGGGACCCGTAGAAGGAGAGCACCAGCAGCAGCAGCGAGTAGGCGACGAAGACCGACAGCTCCAGTGAACTCATTGATGACCTATGCGCGGCGGCTCGCTCCCGCGGCCCTCGCGCCCATTCCACGTGCAGTTGGGTTTGGCGTCGGCCCCTCTCGACGGCAGGACCGGGGCCGCGCGTACTCTACTCATCCAGGCCGAAAAGTCAAACACGCAAGCCACTGGAATCAGGGGCCTTTCCCGCCACGCTGGATGATGTCCACGGCCTTCAGGTAGTCGAGCGCGGTGCGCAGCTGGTAGTCGTCACCCGGCCCCTGGGGAGGCGGCTTCGGCCGCTCGCCGCCGTCGTTGCGGAGGTGGCGCTTCAGGTCCCGCTCGGCCACGCCGTCGTCGCGCGAGGGCGGCGCGGCAGCGGCCACCACCACGTCGGGCGTGATCCCCAGCTCCTGGATGGAGCGGTGGCGCGGCGTGTAGTAGCGGGCCACGGTGAGCTTCAGGCCCGCGCCCCCCTCCAGCTCGATGACCGACTGGACCGACCCCTTGCCGAAGGTCTGCGTGCCCATGATCACGCCGCGCCGGTGGTCCTGCAGGGCGCCGGCCACGATCTCGCTGGCGCTGGCCGTCCCCTTGTTGACCAGCACGATGAGCGGGTAGTTGGGCTCGGTCTCCTTCTCGTGCGCCTTCTCCACCTCGACGGTGCGCCGGTGGCGCCCCTCGGTGGTGACGATGGTCCCGGTGGAGAGGAAGGTGTCGGCCACGCGCACCGCCTGGTCGAGGAGGCCGCCGGGGTCGTTGCGCAGGTCGAGCACCAGCCCGCGCAGGTCGCCCTTCAGCGCGGCGCGGGCGTCGTCGAGCGACTTCCGCAGCATCCGGTCGGTGCGGTCCTGGAAGGCCTTGACCCGGACGTAGGCGTAGCGGCGCTCCCCGTCCAGCACCCGCCACTCCACGCTCTGCATCCGGATCCGGTCGCGCAGCAGGGTCAGGCGCTGCGGCGCGGTGAAGCCGTCCCGCATCACCTCCAGCACCACCTTGGTGCCGGCCGGCCCCTTGAGCCGGCGGCCGGCCTCCGCCAGGGTCATGTCGCGCGTCGAGGTGCCGTCGATGGAGACCACCCGATCCCCGGGGAGGAGGCCGGCGCGCTCGCCGGGGGAGTCGGCCATGGGCGAGATCACCACCAGCTGCTCGCCCTGGACGGTCAGCTCCAGGCCGAGCCCGTCGAACTCCCCGCTGGTCTCGTCGCGCAGCGCCCGGAAGACCTCCGGCCGCATGAACACCGAGTGCGGATCGAGCCGGCCCATCATCCCGTCGATGGCGCCGTAGATCAGCTCCTGCTCGCTCACCTCCTCGACGTAGCCGTTCTCCACGTGGCCGAGGACGGCGGCGAAGGTGTCGAGCGGCCGGTAGCGCTCGCCCTTCCTGGCCGCCAGGGCCACGTGGTCGAAGGAGAGCCCCGCCAGGAAGGCGGCGGCGACGGGCAGCGCGGCGAGGAGGCCCCGGACCAGCTTCTGGCTCATGGCCGCAGTCTAGCCCGGGGTCAGTTGGCCAGCCACGGGCGCGGGTCCACCGGCCGGCCCTTCTCCCGCAGCTCGAAGTACAGGTAGGTCCCCTTGAGCGACCCGGAGTCGCCCACCGTGCCCAGCACGTCGCCGGCCTCCACCTCCTCGCCCATGGCGGTCTGCATCGACGCGAGGTGGGCCACCAGCGTGTGGTAGCCGTCCCCGTGATCCACGATGAGCAGGTTGCCGTAGCCCTTGAACCAGCCGGCGTGGACCACCCGCCCCGGCGCCACCGCCACCACCGGCGCGCCGGCGGGCGCCTCGATGTCGAGCCCGTGCTGGATGGTCACCGTGTTGAACCTGGGGTTGATCACCTTGCCGAAGCCGACGGTGATGGGCCCGGCCGCCGGCAGGTGCAGCTTCCCCTTGCGCGAGGCGAAGCCGCCGCCGGAGATCCTCACCTCGCCGCGCGCCGGCAGCGTGGCCACGAAGGCGGCCAGCGCCCGGGCCTGCGTGGCGGCCTCGGCGGCGGCCCGCTCGTGGAAGCCGCGCGCGGTCCGCAGCGCCTGGAGCAGCGTCTCCCGCTCCTCGCGCCGCGCCCGCGCCTGCTCGCGCAGCTCGACCAGCTCGGCCGCCGCCGCCGCCAGCCTCGCCGCCTCCGCCTCGCGGCCGGCGCGGGCCTGCTCCCGCCCGGCCCAGGCCTGGCGGGCCCCGGCCACCAGCACGGCGTCGCGGCGCAGGATCCGGTCGAGCAGGTAGCGCCGCTTCACCAGCTCGGAGAGCGAGGGCGCCGAGAGCAGCACCGCCAGCTCGCCGGCCCGCCCCATCCGCGCCCGCGCCGCCAGCCGGGGACGGAGCTCGCCGAGCCGCTGGTCCAGGCGGGCCGAGGCCTCCCGCTCCGCCGCGCTCGCCTCGGCCAGCGCCCGCTCGGCCGTGCCCCGCTCCTTCTCGACGCGGGCCAGCTCCTGCCGGGCCCTCCCCACCGCCTCCTCGGCCCGCTGCAGCTCGTCGAAGACCGACCGCTCCTGGTCGGCCAGCAGCCGGGCCGCGGTGGCCTCGGCCTGGCGCCGCCGCTCCAGGGTGGAGAGCTGCGACCTCGGGTCGACGGCGAGGAGCAGGGCCAGGGCGGAGAGCGCGAGCGGGAGCACGGTCAGGGGCGGCGCAGGAAGCGGAGGATGGCCAGCCCGCTGGCCAGCAGCCCGATGGCCGCGCCCCCGCCCAGCACGCCGAGCAGCAGCGGCCACGGCGGCACCGCACCGGGCGTGACCGCGGCGAGCGGCCCGAGCGCCGCGGCCAGGCGCGGCAGGAGCGCGGCCTGGAGGCCGGCCAGCGAGGCCGCCGCCAGCCCTCCGGCCAGCGCCCCCTGGAGCACCCCCTCCAGCAGGAAGGGCGCCCCCACGAAGGCGTCGGTGGCGCCGACCAGCTTCATGATCTCGATCTCCTCGCGACGGGCGTAGACCGCCAGCCGGAGCGTGTTGGAGACCAGCACCGCGGTGGCCAGGCCGAGCAGGAGGAGCAGCGCCAGCCCGGCCACCCGGGCCCGTCGCACGAACGTCTCCAGCCGCTCCAGCCAGGCCGTGCCGTAGTCGACGTCGGCCGCGCCCGGGACCGCCCGGAGCCGGAGCGAGAGCGCCCTCGCCTCGTCGAGCGTGATCCCCGGGACCGCCACCTCGACGCAGTCGGGGATGGCGTCGGCGCCCACCCCGTCGAGCAGCCGGGCCTCGTCGCCGAGCCCCTGCGCCAGCCGGCGGAGCCCCTCGGCCGCCGGCACCACCTCGACGCTCCGGCCGGGGGCCAGCGCCGCCACCGCCGCCCCCGCCGCGGCGAGATCGGCGCCCCGGTCGAGGTAGACCGAGATGCGGACCTCGCCGGCCCAGGCGCCGAGCAGCCGCTCCGCCATCCCCAGCGCGGCGGCCACCAGGCCGATGGAGAGGACCGCCACGTAGATGGTCCCGGTCCCGGTGACGGTGACGTAGGGGCTCCGCACCATGGCGGTCCAGGCGCGGCGGACGGCCTCGACGGGGCGGCGCACCATGGGTCAGCTCCCCCGGCCTGGCGGATCGAGTCGCCGTCGGACACCAGCCGCCCGCGCTCCAGCGCCACCACCCGCCGGGTGTAGCGCTGCAGCAGGGACCGGTCGTGCGTGGCGATGACCACGGTGGTGCCGCGGGCGTTGGCGGCGGCCAGCAGCTCCATCACCTCCAGGGTCCGGTCGGCGTCGAGGTTGCCGGTCGGCTCGTCCGCCAGCAGGAGCGCCGGGTCGGCGGCCAGCGCCCGGGCCACCGCCACCCGCTGCTGCTCGCCGCCGGAGAGCGAGGGCGGGAACTTCTCGGCCCGGTGCTCCAGCCCCACCGAGCGCAGCAGCCCCTGGACCTTGCGCCGGATCTCGCGGCGCGGCAGCGACCGGACCTCCAGCGGCAGCGCCACGTTCTCGCCGATGGTCCGCTCCGGCAGCAGCTTGAAGTCCTGGAAGATCACGCCGATGTGGCGGCGCACCCAGGGGATCTCGCGGGAGGAGACCCGCGCCACGTTGCGGCCGAAGAGGAGGAGCTGGCCGGAGGTGGGGGCCTCGGCGCAGAAGACCAGCCTGAGCAGGGTCGACTTGCCGGCGCCGGACGGGCCGGTGAGGAAGACGAACTCGCCCTTGGTCACGTGCAGCGTCACGTCGGAGAGCGCCGGGGGCTCGCCCGGGTACTCCTTGCTGACGTGGAAGAGCTGGATCATCGGCGAACCGCCTACCTGCGATCGCCCAGGTCCTCGGCCAGGTAGGAGAGGATCACCTCGTCGAGGCTCTTCTCGCTGATCAGGTCCTCGCCGAAGAGCGTCTCGGCGCCGTCGTTTCGCAGCACCGGCGCCGGCTCCTGCCGCGCCGCCAGCACCTCGGGCGGGAGCGGCCGGGGCGGCGCGGGTGCGGGCGCGGGCGCGACCGGCCTGGCGCCGCCGCGCGTGCCGGTGCGCATCGAGGGCTGCAGCTGCACGGTCCGGCCGTCGGCCTGGATCTCGCCGGGCTGGAACGACTGGGCCTGCGCCGCGTAGGCCTCGTCGACGTCGTCGTAGACGCCGTTGATGAGGTTGCGCAGCATCTCCTTGTGCTGCTCCTCCATCAGCTCGCGCACCACCGGCGGCGAGGTTGTCGGCCCCGACGATGTCGGCGTAGGAGGTCTTCTTCGAGGCGAGGATGTTGCCGCCGACGAAGAGGTGCGTGATGAAGTGCGGGTTCTCCAGGCCCGAGTCCTCGGTCTGGATGTGGTACATCTTCCCCTTGTGCTTGATGTTGTGGTTGAAGCCCACCACCATCTTCTTCACGTCGCCGGCCATTGGCACCGGACTGTAGCAGCGCCCCAGGGGGTGCGCCAGACGGCGGCCGGGCCCCGATCCCGGCTGGCCAGGGCGCATCCCGCAGCCCCCGGCCGTCGCGGGCTGCGCCCTACACGTCGACGTGCTCGGCCGCCTCGACCGGCCGCCCCAGGAAGCGGCTGGCCACGGCCAGGAACTTCTCCGGCGTGTCGGTCACCAGGAACCGGTGGGTGGCGATCCGGCCGGAGGGGGTCGGGAGCAGCGCCTTCACCTCGGCGGCCACGGTCTCGGCCGAGTCGACCAGCCGGACCCCCGGCAGCTCGGCGGCGATGGCGGCGCGCAGCAGCGGGTAGTGGGTGCAGCCCAGCACCAGCGTGTCGATCCGCTCCGCGGCCAGCGGCGCCAGGTAGCGCCGCACCACCCCGCGCACCAGCTCGTCGCCCGGATCGGTCCACCCCTCCTCGGCCAGCGGCACCAGCAGCGGGCAGGCGCGCGCCACCACCACGGCGTCGGGGCGCAGCGCCCGCAGCGCCTCCTGGTAGGCGCCCGAGCCGATGGTGCCGGCGGTGCCGATCACGCCGATCCGCCCGCCGGAGCTGGCCCGGGCCGCGGCCCGGGCCCCGGGCTCCACCACGCCCAGCACCGGCACCGGCAGCGCGGCGCGCAGCGCCGGCAGCGCCACCGCCGAGGCGGTGTTGCAGGCCACCACCAGCAGGTCGATGCCGCAGGCCTCCAGCACCCGGGCGTTGCGGAGCGAGTACTGGGTGACGGTGGCCGCCGACTTGGTGCCGTAGGGCACCCGGGCGGTGTCGCCGAGGTAGACGGTGTCGGCGCCGGGGAGGGCCTCGAGCAGCGCCCGCTGCACGGTGAGCCCCCCCACGCCGGAGTCGAAGATGCCGATGCGCGCCATGCGGGCGCGCACTCTACCCGAAGGGCCGCGCCCCCGGCGAGGGGCGGGGCGCGAGGAGGAGCGCCGTGTCTAGTAACCTGGGCAGGTGGTGGGCGTCACCGTGTTGTCCTGGAGGGTCACGGGATAGTAGGTGATGTTCGGCTGGGTCACGGCAACCGATGGCTGCATGCAGGCCTGTTGGACCGCAACCGGCGACGTCAGCGGGTTCACCACTTCCTGGATCCAGTCGAGCGGTGTACGTGCCGAAGGGGACGGAGAAGCGAAACCGGCGTCCCGCCGCGTAGGCCGTAGTAGTCCTTCCACTGCCGGGTCACTACCGCAGCTCGACGGACGAGATGTAGCTGGCCGGCCACCTCGTCGTAGAGCGCGTACCACATGTAGCCGCCGTGGCAGACGTCGCGGGTGAGCCCGGGGTGCCGAAGTGGTAGTCGATGTCGAGCCACCCCTCGCCCAGCACCGGGTAGTAGGCGCTGCCGGTGCACTCCTGCACCGAGACGTTGAACTGGGCCCGGTCGTAGATGGTGGCCTGGTCCGAGCCGATCCCCTCGACCGTGACCGGGTAGGTGCCCGGCGCGAAGCCGCTCACGTCGATGAGCGCGCCGCCGGCGATGCAGTCGTAGCGCGCGCTCCAGTTGGTGCCGTCGAAGTAGACGTCGACGTAGGCCACGCCGGCCGCACCGCAGTCCCACCGGGCCCCGTTGGCGTCCTGAAGGGCCCAGTCGATGGTGACCGTGGGGACGTCGCAGGTGCTCGAGACGCAGCCGCTGACGAGCGGCAGGAGGGCGGCGGCGGCGAGGGCGAGCTTGTTCATGGGCAGTCTCCGTGGGCATCCACCTGACGGGGCCGGACACCCGGGAATTCAGCAACCCCTATGCCACGGACCAACCCGAAGGAATAGGGGTGGTTGAGCCGCGGCGGGGCGCGCCCCGGGCGGCACGGGCGTGACGGGGCGGCACGCCGACCCCCTCCCCCCGCCGCCCACCTGGCCCCACCCCGCCGGCCCGGGCGCGGCAGATGCGGCCCGCTGGCGGGTTCATGTTAGAAATCCGCAACCTTCTCCTGCCCTTCGGACCCATGACCCCCACCACGCTCGCCGCCACCGTGACCCTCGCCGCCGCCGCGGGTGACGGCATCGACTACTTCCAGATCATCTCCAGCGCCGGCCCGGTCGGCCAGGGCGTGCTGCTCCTGCTGGCCGGGGCCTCGGCCGTCTCCTGGGCCATCATCGCCAACAAGGCGATGCAGCTGCGCCGCGCCGAGCGACGAGTCGGCCAAGTTCCTGGCCGCCTTCTGGCAGTCCAAGCGGCTCGACGCCATCTACCAGGCGGCCGAGGCGCTCCCCTCCTCGCCCATCGGCGCCGTCTTCCGCGCCGGCTACGTGGAGCTCTCCAAGGTCACGCAGCGCAAGGAGGGCGAGGGGAGCGGCATGAGCGACGAGCTGGGCGGCATCGAGAACGTGGAGCGCGCGCTCAAGCGCGCCGCCGCCACCGAGGTGACGGCGCTGGAGCGGCGCGTCTCCTTCCTCGGCACCACCGCCAGCGCCGCGCCCTTCGTGGGCCTGTTCGGCACGGTGTGGGGCATCATGCGCGCCTTCCACGACATCTACCGGATGGGCAACGCCAACCTCGCCACCGTGGCCCGCCCCATCTCCGAGGCCCTCATCGCCACGGCGGTGGGCCTCTTCGCCGCCATCCCGGCGGTGGTGGCCTACAACTTCTTCGTGTCGCGCATCCGGGTGCTCGACGGCGAGATGCAGAACTTCTCGTCCGACTTCCTCAACATCGTCCGGCGTCACTTCTTCAGCTAGGCCAGCCCGTGGCCCTCTCCTCCGGCGGCGGCGGCCGCACCACCCTCACCGACATCAACATCACGCCCCTGGTGGACGTGATGCTGGTGCTGCTCATCATCTTCATGGTCACCGCGCCCCTCATCCAGCAGGGCGTGGCGGTCAACCTGCCGGAGACCCGCGCCAAGGCCATCGACGCCGAGGAGCAGAAGCTGGTCCTCTCCATCAAGCTCGACCGCTCGCTCTGGCTGGGCGCCGGTGACGACGCCGTCCGCGTCCCCGCCGATCGGCTCGAGGAGGTGCTGCGGGCCAACGCCCGGGTGCAGAAGGAGAAGGAGCTCTTCCTCATGGCCGACAAGGCCCTCCCCTACGGCGTGGTGGTCGACGTGATGGCCACCGTGCAGCGGGCCGGCATCACCGGGGTCGGCATGATCACCAACCCGCCCGGCGACAGGCCCCGCCGGGCCGAGCGCGGAGCGCGGCGGACGGTGAGCGGGCTGGCCGACAGCGCCCTGGTCCGGCGCGACCGGCTCTGGCCGGCGGTGGTCGCCTCGGTGGCGGCCCACCTGGTCCTCGGCGGGCTGGCCATCCAGCGGCGCGGCCCGCTGGTCGACAGCACCCAGCAGCCCATCACCGCCCGGCTGGTCCGGCTCGGCGAGGCCCGCCCCAAGGAGCTGCTGCCCCGCAAGGAGCCGGAGGCGCCGGCCGCCGCCCCGACCGGCCCCGAGGCCGCCCCGGTCGCCCCCCCGGCGCCGGCCCCCCGGCCTGGACCGTCGGCCAGGGCGGTGGCGGCCGCCCGGCCGGCCCCCAGCCCGCCCGCCGAGCGGACCGGTGGCCCGAAGGGCGCCCGGCGGCTCTCCAGCGTCCTCTCCGGCGTGAAGCAGGAGCTGGCGGCCGGCAGCCCCGACGGCGACCCGCTCGGCGACTCGAGCGAGGCGGTGGGCGACCAGTACCTGGCCCAGGTGGTCCGGGCGCTGCGCCGCAACTACCGCGTCCCCTCCACCATCAGCGAGAAGGAGCGGCTCTTCCTGCAGGGGACCATCATCCTCTTCATCGAGCCCGACGGCCGGGTGCTCCGGCACGAGTTCGTGAAGCGGAGCGGGAACCCGGTCTTCGACGATGCCCTGGAGCGGGCGGTGCGGGACATCCGCCTGCCCCCGCCCCCCGACGACGCCCGCGAGGCCTACCGGCGCCGCGGCCTGCAGGTCGACTTCAGGATCTGACCCGAGCCACGAGGAACCCCATGCGCCTCACCCGCCTCGCCGCCGCCTGCCTCCTCCTGGCCGCCACCGCCACCGCGCGCGCCGAGCGCCCGCGCGTGGTGGTGGACGCGCCCGACTTCCGCCCGCTCCCCATCGCGGTGGCCCCGTTCCTGGCCGAGGGGGACGCCCGCGCCGCCACCGAGGCGGCCGCGGTGGTGCGTGCCGACCTCGCCCGCAGCGGCCTCTTCGAGGTCCTCGATCCGAGGAGCTTCCTGGCCGACCCCGGGGAGGGGCTGGCCGCCGCCGCCACCAGGTTCTCGCGCTGGGCCGACGTCGGCGCCGAGGGGCTGGTGAAGGCCCGGGTCCGGGCAGGCGCCGACGGGCCCTCCGCCGAGCTGCGGCTGCACGAGGTCCGCGCCGGGCGCGAGATCCTGGCCCGCTCCATGCGGGCCAGCGACGCCCGCGGGCTCGGCCACCGCATCGCCGACGAGGTGGTGCGCTACTACACCGGGGAGCCGGGCATCTTCCGGACCCGCCTGGCCGCCATCCGCAAGACCCGGGACGGGCGCGAGCTGGTGGTCTTCGACGCCGACGGCCAGAACCCCCGGGTGCTGCTGAGCGAGAAGGCGCTGCTGCTCATGCCGGCCTGGCACCCGAGCGGCGCGGAGCTGCTGGTGACCAGCTACCGGAGCGGCACGCCCCGCGCTCTGGCGCTACCGCTTCTCCGACAGGTCCTTCCGCAAGATCGAGACCGGGCACGCCGCCATGGGCGGGAGCTGGTCGCCCGACGGCCGCCGCATCGCCTTCACCGCCATCGACGGCAACGACACCGACGTCTGGACCTGCAACCCCGACGGCAGCGGCGCCAGGCGCCTCACCACCAGCTCCGCCATCGACGTCTCCCCCTCCTGGTCGCCGGACGGCCGGAGGCTGGCCTTCGTCTCCGACCGGGCCGGGACGCCCCAGCTCTACGTGATGAACGCCGACGGCAGCGAGCAGCGCCGCATCACCTTCCAGGGGACCTACAACCAGACCCCGCAGTGGAGCCCGCGCGGCGACCTCATCGCCTTCACGGCGCGCGACGAGCGGCGCGTCTTCGACGTCTTCACCATCGCCGTGGACGGCGGCCGGATCCAGCGGATCACCCAGGACCAGGGCCGGACCAACGAGGAGCCGACCTGGGCGCCCACCGGCCGGATGCTGGCCTTCACCAGCGACCGGGGCGGCACGCCGCAGCTCCTGGTCTCCGATCCCCGCGGCGAGCGGCAGACCGTGATCACCAGCGGCGCCGAGCTGATGACCCCGGCCTGGGGCCCGCTCCCCGCGGACTAGCCACGTGGCGGAACGTCCCACGGCCCGGCGCGTCGCCGCCATCGACGTCGGCACCAACACCGTGCTCCTGCTGGTGGCCGAGGCCCGCGCCGGCGGCCCCGTGCCGCTGGCCGAGCGGGCCGAGATCACGCGGCTGGGACGGGGCGTCGACGCCACCGGCCGGCTCGACCCGGCGGCCATGGCCGAGACCGTCCGCGTGCTGGCGGCCTACGCCGACGAGGCGCGCCGGCTCGGCGCCGCCGCCATCGACTGCGTGGCCACCAGCGCCGCCCGCGACGCCGCCAACGGGGAGGCCTTCTTCGAGGCGGTCCGGGCCGCGGCCGGGCTGGCCCCGCGCATCATCAGCGGCGACGAGGAGGCGCGGCTGGTCTGGGCCAGCGCCTGGCGCGACTTCGGCGCCGGCGGGCCGGGCGCGCCCGGGCTGGCGGTGCTCGACGTCGGCGGCGGCTCGACCGAGTTCACGTTTGGTGATTCGCCCTCGCCGCGTGGCCGGCGCAGCCTGCAGGTGGGGGCGGTGCGGCTGACCGAGCGTCACGTCCGCGAGGACCCGGTGGGCCCGGCCACCCTGGCCACGCTGCGGCTGGCCGCACGCCAGGCCCTCCAGCCGCTGGCGGCCATGGCGCGGGGCGGCCCCGGCGGCGGCCGGCTGGTGGGCGTGGCGGGCACCGTCACCACGCTGGCGGCGGTCGAGCAGGCGCTCCCGGCCTACGACGCCGGGCGGGTCCACGGCTCGTCGCTGGCCCGCGCCCAGGTGGAGGGGCTGGTCGAGCGGCTGGCGGCGCTGCCCCTGGCGGCGCGGGCCCGGCTCCCCGGCATGGAGCCGAAGCGGGCCGACGTCATCGTGGCCGGGGCGGTGGTGGTGGCCGAGGCCATGCGGCTCACCGGGTTCGAGACGCTCACCGTCTCCGACCGGGGCGTCCGCTGGGGGCTGGTCCACGAGCTGCTCTCGGGTTGACGCCACCCCGGGCCGACGTTACCAACTGGAGCCCCGTGACTCGCCCCTGGGCCATCGTCTGCGACTTCGACGGCACCGCGCTGGCCTTCGACCTCGGCGACGCCGTGGCGCAGCGCTTCGCCGGCGAGGCCTCCTACGCCGAGGCCGAGGAGCGGTTCCGGGCCGGGGAGAGCAGCTTCGGCACGCTCCTGAGGGCGGTCTTCGCCCCCATCACCGCCAGCCGGGCCGAGATCGCCGCCTTCGCCGTGGAGCGCGCCGCCTGGCGCCCGGGCTTCGAGGAGTTCCTCGCCGCCTGCGCCGGGACCGGCCACCGCTTCCTCATCGTCTCGGCCGGGCTCGACGCCTACATCGAGCCGGTGCTGGCCGGCCTTCCCGCCCCGCTGCGCCGGCACCTGGAGCTGCGCGCCAACCGGGCCCAGTGCTCGCCCTCCGGCCTGGCGGTGGCCTTCCACGGGCCCGACTGCGGCTTCTGCGGCGCCTGCAAGGGGGCGGTGGTGCGCGAGCTCCAGCGCGCCGGCCACCGGGTGCTGGTGCTGGGGGACGGCGCCGGTGACCGCTGCGCCGCCGAGGCCGGGGACCTGGTCTTCGCCCGGTCCGGCTCCAGCCTGGTGGGGTGGTGCCGGGAGCGCGGCCTCCCGCACCACGAGTTCAGCACCTTCCACGAGGTGCTGGCCCGCGTCCCCGAGCTGGCCGGGGCGCCCGGCTAGAACAGGCCGATGGTGAAGTGGACCGCCCAGAGGCGCTCGTTGAGCTGGTAGTCGGGCAGCAGGTTGAAGCCGAAGTCGAGGGCCGCCGGCCCCACCGGCGTGACGAAGCGGACGCCGCCGCCGGCGTTGGGGCGGAGGTCGAGCAGCCGGAAGTTGGCCGGGTTGGCCCAGAGGTTGCCGAGATCGGCGAAGAGCCCCAGCTCCAGGCTCCCGGAGAGGCCGATCCGCAGCTCCCCCTTGAACACCAGGAAGCCCTCGCCGCCCTCGCTGATCACGCGGCGGCCGTTCTCCAGGTCCCGGCCCGGCCCGGTGCAGCCCGCCCCGGAGATCGAGCTGGAGCAGTGGTTCCGCTGCTCGGCCAGGCTGCCGCGCAGGTCCTGGGCCACCATCTCCTCCTCGGCGTAGCCACGCATGCTGGTGGCGCCTCCCAGGAAGAAGCGCTTGGGGACGATGGTGCGTGAGCTGGGGTCGAGGGGGTAGACGCGGCCCCCCCGGGCCGAGAGGGCCAGGGTGGTGCGCTGGGTCACGGGCAGGTAGGCGGTGGCCGTCCCCATCAGCTTGACGAGGTTGCTGTAGATGTCGCTGCCCGGGAAGAAGCCCAGGTAGGTCTCGCCCGGCGCGCCCACCGAGTGGGCCCACTCGGCCGAGCCGGTGGCCAGCCACCCGGAGTGTGGATGGGTGGGATCGTCGCGGTAGTCGAGGGTGGCCGATGGCCGGATGGACTGGAGCGAGGTGGTGCCCTGGTCGAAGCGGAGCCGCTCCAGGTCGGCCTGGGTCAGGTAGTCGGTGGTCCCGGTGCGCAGCAGGTTGCCGACCATCAGCTCGTACTGGAGCGAGAAGGTGATGCGCCTGGTGACCGGGAGGTCGACCCCCAGCACCGTCGAGATGTCGGACATGTCGTAGGCCAGCCGCCGGAGGCGCTCGGCGATCAGCTCGAGGTGGGCGGCCAGCGGCCACGAGGTGAGCTGGGGGGCGCGCAGGCCGACGTCGGCCCGTCCCTCCCAGCGGCTCTTGGGACTGACGTCCTGCAAGGTCCGGGCGACCTGGATCGGGTAGTTCACCTTGGCCCGCATGGTCAGCTCCAGCGCCCGGCCCAGCAGGTTGGGCTGGCCCGACTCGATCGAGGCGCGTGGCCCGTTGGCGATGGAGTACCCGAGCCCGGTCGCCACCCAGCGCCAGGGGCGCTCCGCCAGCTCGACGTTGAGGTCCTTGACCGCCTCGGGGGTCTCGGCATCGGAGAGCCGCAGCGCCACCGAGCGGAAGACCCCCAGCCCCAGCAGGGCGGCCTGCGTCTTCGCCACCGCCTCGGGGTCGTACGGCTCCCCCTCCCTCACCGAGATGGCGCGACGGATCACCGAGGCCTTGGTGCGATGGTTCCCGGTCACCAGCACCCGGCCGATCCGGACGCGCGGCCCCTCCTCGATGACGAAGCGCAGCGCCGCCGCGTGGCGGGCGCGGTCGATCTCCTCCTTGGCCTCCACCCGGGCGTAGAGGAAGCCGCGGGCCAGGTAGAGCCGCTGCAGCGCCGAGCGGGTGGCCTCCACCTTGTCGAACGCCAGCGGCTGCCCCGGGGCCAGCCGGGCCTCCCGGGCCAGGTCGGTGAGGGGCACCTGGGCGTTCCCCTCGAAGCCGATCGAGTCGACGGTGGTCTGCTCCCCCTCGCGCAGCCGGACCACCACGTCGAGCTGCCCGCTCCCGGCCTCGGCGTCGATCGACCAGCCGAGCAGGGCCGCGTCGAGGTAGCCGTCGTTCTGGTACTCGTCGACCAGGCGCTGCAGCGCCCGGTCGATCTGCACCTCGTCGATCACGGTCTCCGGCGGCGGGCGGGGCGGCGGCGCCCGCCGCGGCGGCGCGGTGGGGATGGAGGCCTCCAGCGCCCGGGCCGCGTCGTTGGAAAGGCTCTCGGGCGGCGCCCCCTGGTCCTCCTCGAGCAGCGCGCGGAGCCGCTCGCGCACCGCCGCCTCGCCACGCCCTGCCGCCCCCTCCACGCGCAGCGTGCGCAGCCGGTAGGCCCGCCCCTCGGTGACGTGGATGGTCACCACCAGGCCGCCGCCGACGCGCCGCTCCTCGGCCTCGATGCGGGCCAGCGCGTACCCGTGGGCACGGTAGAAGGCCCGCAGCCGCTCCACGCCGGCGTCGATGGCGGCGCCGTCGAGCGCCGCCCCGCCGCCGAGCTGGAGCTGCGCCTCCAGGTCGGCTCGCGCGAACGACTCGGCGCCGCGGACCTCCACCGCCATGGGCGGACCGGGCTGGACCGGGATCTCCACCTCGACGCCGCCGGGCACCTGGTGCAGCACCGGCGTGCCGACCCGGCCGCGCCGGTGGCCGGTGGCGTGCACCGCCGCCAGCAACACGTCCAGGTCGGTGCGCAGCCGCTCCTCCAGCAACACCTCGCCGGGCCGGGTCGCCAGCCGGGCCAGCAGCCCGGCCTCGTCCACCCCGGCGCCCGGCAGCCGCACCACCTTCACCACGGTGGGCGGCCCGGCCGCCACCCGGAGGCGCAGCGTCGCGCCCGGCTCCCCGGCCAGCGTCCCGGTCACCACCGCGGCCAGGTACCCCTTGCGCCGCAGGGCCGCCCGGGCCCGGGCCGAGGCCTTCTCCACGTCGTCCTGGTCGATGGGATCGCCCAGGGTCAGCTGCAGCTCGCTCCGGAGCTCCCGCTCGCCGAGCGGTGACGGGCCGTCGAGCTCCACGACCACGCCGGTGAGGAGGCGGGGGGGCAGGCACTCGATGGCCAGGTCCACCCAGCGCCCGACCTGCCCGGCCGGAGGCGCCGCCTCGGCCCCGGTGATCACCACGTCACGGCAGCGCCCCGACTGGAAGAGCCGGGTGGCGGTGAGGCGCAGCGCCGGGATGGTCACCGGCGCCCCGGGCTGCAGGGTCACCAGCCCCTCCAGCGCCAGCCGGTCCACCTGCTCGGGGAGCCGCAGCTGGACCGTGGCGGCGCGCCGGGCTCCGGTCCCGGCCTCCTCGGCGGCCGCCGTCGGAGGGGCGGGATCCGGCCGCGGCGCGGCCGGCCAGGCCGCCCCGGGGACCAGCGCCAGGGCGAGGAGCGCGACGCCGCCGAGCCTCACTCCTGCCACTCCCAGCGGAGGCGCAGGTCGATCCCGTGGTCGCCCGCGCGCTTGTCGGGGGTCTCGTTGTCCCACTGGTACTGGAGTGACGTGTTCTCCCCGAGCCGCAGCTCGGCCTGGGCCTTCTGCCCGGCGCGGGCGCCGGTGAGCGGGGCCTGGAAGCGAAGCTTGAGCCGATCCTTCAGCAGCCAGGACTCGAACTCGGCGCGCGGCTCCGCCTGGCTGGCACCCTCGGAGTAGGCGGAGGTGACCCGCACCGAGAGGTCCTGCAGGACCTCGCCGCGCGGCACGAAGCGCCGCACCTGCTCGTCGAGGCCCGACGCCGAGATCAGGGCCTGGGCGGCGGCCGCGGTGGCCACGCCCTGGACGCCGGCGCTGGCCGGGGTATCGCGCGAGGTGTAGCCCATGGAGAGCAGCGTGATGATGTCAGGCTGCGAGAGCGGAGGCGAGGACGTGAGCGCCAGCCGGGGCTCGGTGAGGGGGCCGAAGACGTGCATGAAGACCTGGTAGTCGCGCACCCGCGAGTCGCCGTGGACGTCGAGCGCCATCTCCACCCGGTTCCGCTCGGTGAAGTCGACCACCGCGTGGCCCAGCACGAACTCGTTGCCGCGGAACATGGCGCGGCTCCCCTCGGTCATGACCAGCGATCCGACCAGGCCGGGGGCCGCCAGGCTGCCCACCAGGGAGAGCTCGCCGCGCACCCCGCCGCGGGCCACGTCGTTCTCGATGCGGGCGTCGCCGTCCACCGCCAGCTGCAGGTCGAAGCGGAGCCACTCGGCCGCCTTGTCGTAGGTGCGGGCCGCCGCGTCGCGCCGCCGCCGCAGCTCGACGGCGCGCTTCTCGAGATCGACGTTCTCCGTGTAGCGGGCCTTGAGCACGTGCAGCCGCCCCGTCACCACCGTCTCCTCCGGCGTCCCGGCCGCCTCCAGCCGGCCCGAGAGCGTCATCGGCAGGTAGGCGGGGATGGCCACCGGCACCGCCTCCAGCTGGGCCTCCAGCCGCAGCCGGGTCGGGAGCATCCGCACCAGCTCCACCTCGCCCGACATGGTGGCCTTGCCGCCGTTGATGCGGGCCTCGGCCCCGTCGAAGATCACCCGGTTCTGGGAGAAGGAGAGGCCGCCGGTCAGCTCCTCGAAGACGGCGTTGGCCCCGCGCACCTGGAACCCGCCCTCCTCCACCTGCCCCTCCCCCAGCAGCTCCAGGGCCTCGGGGCTCCCGCCCACGTGGGCCTCCAGCCTGAGGCGGCCGTGGGGGCGGCGCAGCACCGGCACCAGGGTGGTCAGGAAGCTCAGGTCGATGACGCCGCTGGCGTCGAGATCGAGGTCGCGGCCGCCCCCCACCCCACCGCGGAGCGAGAACTCGGTGTTCGGGCCCCGGAACGAGAAGGCCTCGATGTCGAGCCGGCCGCCGTCGAAGCCCAGCACCACCGGCTCGGCGTTCTCCACCCGGAAGTCGCCGACCGTGGCGGTGAGCCGGCCCAGCTCGATGCGGCCGCGCGCGCTGGGCGGCGCCGCCAGCTCGCCGCTGGCCGTGGCCTGCCCCTCGACCGCCGTCCGGAAGCCGCTGGGTGGGCCGTTGGGCCAGAGCCGCGCCAGGTCCTCCAGCTTGAGGTCGACCCGGGCCTGGTAGGGCATGCGCCCGTCCAGGCTGGCCTCGGCGGTGAAGCGCAGCCCCTCGGCGCCGCCCGTCACCAGCAGCCGGCGCCCCTCGACGGTCCCGCCCAGCTGGACCGTGCCGAAGGCGGCGCCGCGGAACGACAGGGCGTCGCCGTTGGCCGCGAAGCGGACCTGGGGCTTCTCCCAGGAGCCCTCCAGCGCCGCGCTCCCCGAGACGGAGCCGGTCCAGCCTCCGCCCGGCAGCGCCAGCGTGGCGGCCGGCAGGCCGGCCGCCGAGAGCGTCAGCGACCACGGCTGCGGCGCCTTGAACTCCCAGGTCCCCACCGCCCCCACCTTCCCGGGGCCCGAGGTCAGCTCCAGCCGGTCGAACTGGACCATGGCCGCCTTGCGCACCACGCCGGCAATCCGCCCCGCCTCGAAGGTTCGGCCCAGCACCTCGCTCGGGCCGAGGCGACCCTCGAACTGGACGTCGGGTGCGGCAGCCGGGCCGACCGCCGAGACCGTCAGGCCGTCGATGCGGCCGTCGATCACCCCGCGCAGGGCCCGGGAGCGGGGCAGCCAGTCGGCGATGGCGTCGAGGTAGTCGCGCACCCGCCCGCTGGCGGTGAACTGCGAGCCGGTGAGCCGGACCGGCGTGGCGGCGAGGTCCACGGCCAGCCAGCCGCGGTAGGCGCTCCCGCCCCGCTGCCCCTCCAGGTTGGAGAAGCGGAGCACCCGGTCGCCGGCGTGGGTCACGTCACCCGAGACCGTGCCCAGGTCGACGTCGAGGAAGCGGAACTGCTCCAGCCTCACCCTGGCCTCGGCGTGGGGCAGGCCGTAGGGGACCGCGCCGACGCGCGCCGTGACCGGGCCCCGGCCGGACATGGAGAGGCCGGCGATGTGGCCCAGCGGCGCCAGGTCCACCTCGCCCGAGGCCCGGACCTGGAAGCCGCGCTCGGTCGCGAAGTGGACCTCGGCGTCCACCTCGACGGCGCCGCGCCCCACCTCGATGCGCGCCTTCTCGAAGGCCAGCCCGTCGCTGGTGACCAGGAAGGGGGCGAGGACGTGCCCCTGGGCGAACTCCACCATGGCCTGGTCGGTGGGCCTGGCCTGGCGCCACGGGCCGGTCAGCGCGCGGAAGTCGCGCATCTGGGCGTCGACGGTCACCGCCACGTGGGGAGGATGGATGGTGCCGGCCACCTGGCCGGTGCCGGTCATCCGGCCGGTGATCCAGGCGCCCGGCACCGAGAGCCGCTCCAGGATCTCGGCCAGGTCGACCCCGTCGAGCTGGGCGGTGGCCTCGATGGGGACGCTGGCCTCCAGCTTCACCTCGCCCGAGGCCTTGAGCGTGCCGCCTCCGAAGGGGAGCGTGAGCCGGTCCACGATCACCTTGTCGCCGGCCAGCCTGGCCTCGGCGCGCCCCGCCCCGAGCTTGACGCCGCCGGTCCCGAGGTGGGTGAAGTCGACGGTGGCGCTCAGCTCCGGCGCGGCCGGGCGCCCCTTCACCCGGGCCTGCACCTGGAGCTGCGCATCCCAGCCGCCGGCCGACTCGCCGGCCAGCGCCACCAGCCGGGCCAGCGAGCCCTCGACGCTGGCGGTCAGGTCCAGCACCGGGTGGCAGAGCGACTGGATCTGCCCGCGGACGCCCAGCGTGACGCCGTCCACGATCGCCCGGGAGCTGGCCAGCGACGCCCCCGAGAGGTCGAGCGCCACCTCGCCGTCGACGGCCGGGCCCCGCACCCGCCAGGAGCGTCCGGCCGCCGCCACCCTGGCCTCGGCGGCGCTGGCCGTGACCTGGAGCCGGCGCGCCGCGGTGCCGAAGCGCCAGCGCGACCGGAAGGTGCGCCGGGCCTCGACCTGGAGGCCGTCGACCGCGACGCGACCGCCGCCGTCGAGCGCCAGCTCCACCGCGCCGTCGGTGAGCTCGAGCCGCTGGATGTCGATCCGGCGCAGCTCGCGGGGCGGGCAGGGGCCCGGCGTGGCGGACGGCGGGGGGACGGTGGCCACCACCCGCGGCCGCACCAGCCGCAGGCTCGCCAGCTCGAGGCGGTCTCCCAGCCCCTGGATCAGGGCCAGCCGCGCCTCGACGACCTCGGCGGTGAAGATGGGCGCCTCGGCCGGCCCCAGCCGCAGCCCCTCCGTCACCACCGACAGCGTGAGCGGATCGATGCGGCAGGCGGTGGTGGCCACCTCCAGCCCGGTGGCGGCGCCGACCCGGGCCGCGGCCAGCGCGCAGATCCGGTCGCCGGCCCAGCGGGTGCGCAGGACCGCCACGGTGCCGGCCACCATGGCCAGCATCAGGACGAGGAAGGCGAGGGCGATGCGGCGCTTCTTCACGAGGCCGATTGTCCCGCCGCGGAGCCCGACCGCCAAGAGAGCGACACCGGGCGGCGGAACCGCGTCACTTGGTGAGCGACTCGAGGTACCGGTCGATGTCCCCGAGGTCGATGCGAGGGCGGGCGCTGGCCCGGTCGCCCTCGGCCGCCGCCGGGGGCGGAGGGGCCTCGAGGCCGATCAGCCCGAGGTCACGGGCCACCCGCTCGATGGCCCTGTCGTCGATCTCCCGGGTGCGGGCCACGAACCCCTCGAAGAGGGCGTTGTCGCAGATGGTGTTGATGAGCCGGGGGGTCCCGCGGGCCCGGGCGTGGATGGCCTGGAGGGCCGCCGTGGTGAAGGGGATGCGCGGCGCGCCGGCCAGCCGCAGCCGGTGCTGGACGTAGGCCTCGGTGTCCTCCGGCCGGAGCGGCTCGAGCCGGTACTTGAGCGCCACCCGCTGCGCCAGCGGCGGGTCGAGCCGGAGGTTGTCCTCGATCTCCGGCAGGCCGAAGAAGACGAAGGAGAGGAGCTTGCGCTCCGGCACCTCGAGGTTGAGCAGGCCGCGGAACTCCTCCATCAGCTCCCGCGAGGCCAGCATCTGCGCCTCGTCGATGAGCACCACCGCCTTCTTCCCCTGCTCGTAGATCCTCACCAGCCGCTGGTAGAGCTGCGACAGGAGCGCCAGCTTCTCCTCGGCGGGCGACTCGACGCCGAGCTGGAGGGCGATGCGCCGCAGCAGCCAGCCGGCGGTGATGCCGGAGTGGATGATGACCAGCAGCGCCGCCTCGTACTCCTCCTCGGGCAGGCTGTCGAGCATGCGCCGCGCCAGCGTGGTCTTGCCGGCGCCGATGTCCCCCACCAGCACCGCCAGCCCCTTCATGTTGGAGACGGCGTGGGTGAGCCGCATCAGCGCCTGGGCGTGCTGCGCCGAGCCGAAGTAGAAGCGCGACACCGGCGCGTTGGAGAAGGGCTCCTGGTTGAGCTCGAAGAAGTCGAGGTAGGTCACGCCGTTCCTGAGCTAGAGGAATCCGATGTTCTTCTTCGGGGCGGGGGGCTGGCCGCCGGGGACTGCGCGCTCGCGGCCGCCGCGGGCGCGCCCCGGGGCGCCGCCACCGGGATGGCCGCCGGGCGTCCCGGCCCGGCCACCGTCCGCGCCGCCGGCATCACCATGCCGGGCGGCGGGCGGCCCGGCCCGCCCCCCAGCGCCGCCACCCGCGCCGCGGTGTCGCGGTAGGCCGGATCGACCCTGGCCACCTTCTGGAAGCACCAGAGCGCCTGCTCGCGCTCGCCCATGGCCTCGAGGGCCGCGCCGAGCTCGTAGTGGATGGCCTTGGCGCTCTCCCTGGTCAGGTAGTCCGAGCGCAGCGCCCGGCGCAGCGGCTCGATGGCGTCGGCCGGCCGCCCCTGCGACATGCGGCAGTGCGCGATCATCGAGAGGTTGTCGATCTCCTTCTTGCGGTTGTTGCCGCGCAGGGCGGTCTCGAACTCGTTGACGGCGTCGTCGACCAGCCCCATCTCCTTGTAGGCGATGCCCAGGTCGTAGTGGGTGTCCGAGTCCTCGGCGGTGACCGTCTCGGCCACGCCCCGCTTGAACTGGTTGAAGACGTCCTCGACCGAGTACTGGAACTCGTCGTCGGCGCCCCCGAGGTCCGGGGCCCGGTCGAGCTCCTCCGCCAGGTCGGCGCCGAGGTCGAAGTCGGCGCCGCCCACCGCCGACGGCTCGATCAGCGTGGGGCTCTGGCGGGTGGCGCGCAGCTCGGGGGCGGGCGGGGCCGCCGGGCCGCCCGCCGGGCCGGCGGGGACCGGCGCCTCGGGGCTGGCCGGCGGTGGCGGCGCGGCTGGCGGCGGCGTGCTCCTGGCCGCCAGGCGCCGGTCCACCTCGGCGAGCCGCGCCTCCAGGACCGGGTGGCCGGGGTGGCGCTCCCGCAGCTGCAGCAGGGCGTCGCGCGCGTCGGCGAGGAGCCCCTGCTGGGCGAAGAAGTCGGCCTCCTCCAGCTCGTCGGTGAGGTCGGCCGGCGACGGCGCGTCCGGCCTGGAGGGAGCCTCCGGGGGCGTCGACGGCAGGTCGGTCGGCTCGTCGACGGCCTCGATGAGGACCGCCGGCGCCGCGCGCCTCGGCGGCTCCGCCATCGGGGCCGGCTCCGGGGCCTCCTCCGCCACCGTGGCCTCGCCCCCGCGCTCCTCCTCGACCACCTCGTCGGAGTCGATGGTGGCCAGGGCGGTGCGCAGCAGGTCGGCGTCCGGCCCCTCCGGCTCCGGCTCGGGGGGCGCGGGCGGCGGCGGTGGCCGCGGGGAGACGGGCGGGACGATGGCCGCCCCGGCCCGGGGGGGCGCCGCGCCGGCCGCGGGAGGCGGTGCCATCGTGGCCGGCGCCCCGGGCGCCGGCCCGATGGGCTCGTCCTCGATGATCTGGTCCGCGCCGCTGGCGGCGGCCATGTCCGCCAGGACGTCGTCGTCGACCGCGGGCGGCGGCTCGTCGGACAGCTCCAGCTCGGCGGTGGTCGCCGGGACATCGCCTGGCTCCAGCTCCTCCTCCACCTCGCCGGCGCTGAGCTGGATCTCCTCGGTGGCGCCGGTGGCGACCGCCAGCTCGCCGAGGCTGGCGTGGCCGGGGTCGAGCTGGCGCAGCCGGATCAGCGACGCCCTGGCCCGATCGATCTCCCCCTTGGCGAGGGCGGCCCGGACGGCCTGCTCCGCCACCTCCACGGCCTCGGTGCGCCGCCCCGCCGCCAGGTGCAGGTCGCGGAGCTTCTCCAGGGCGACCGGGGTCTCGGGATCGATGGCGAGGACGGAGCGCAGGTGACCGGCGGCCTTCTCGGTCAACCCGTACTTCAGGTACACCTCGACCTCGGTGAGGAGCTTGGGGATGCCCTCGACGCCGACGGTCGGGGGCGGGCGGCGGCGGGGCGGCGCCACCGGCCGGGGGGAGGCGACCGCCTGGAGCGGTGGCGCCACGGCCAGCCGGGCGACCGGCGCACCCAGCGGCATGGCCGGCGGCGCGGCGCGTGGGGCCGGCGGAGGCGGGGCGGCCGGTCCGGCCTGGGTCTCGGCCAGCACCCGGGCGGCGTCGGCGTCGCCCGGCGCCAGCTCGGCGACCTTGCGCCAGGCCCCGAGCGCGTCGGCGCGCCGGCCCGCCCGCTCGTGGACGTCGGCCAGCGTCTTGAACACCTGCACCGTCTTGGTGGTCTGCCCGAGATCGCGGAAGGCCTGGGCCAGCAGGTCGAGGGTCTCGACGTCCCGCGCGTCGGCCTTGAAGCAGACCTGGAGCTTGGCGAGGGCGCGCTTGGTGTCGCCCTTGGACATGTAGATGTTGGCCAGCTCGCGCGTCAGCGCCAGGTCGTCGGGCCGCCAGCTCGACGATCCGCTCGGCGACCTTGAGGTAGTCGTCGGCCCGGTTGTGCGCCTTCAGGTAGGCCGCCGCCCTCCGGTAGTGCTCGAGCGCCGGGCCGGGCTGGTTGGCGCCCTGGTAGAGCTTGCCGAGCCGCACCACCGACCCGATGTTCTCGGGATCGAGGTCCACCATCCGCTTCAGCGCGTCGAGGAGCCGGGCCCCGTCCCCCGCCTTCTCGTGGGCGGCGGCGACGAGCTGGAGCTGCGCCATCGCCTCGCTGAGCAGGCCGAGCTGCTGGTAGAGGGCCGCCAGCCGCTCGTTGACGCGGATGTCCTCCGGGTCGAGCTTGACCACCTGCTTGAAGACGGCCACCGACTTGAGGAAGAACCCCTGGTCCGCGTAGGTCTCGGCCACCCGCTTGAAGGCGTCGGCCGCCATCCGGTCGTCGCCCTTCTTCTGGTAGAGCTCGCCGACCTTGAGCAGGACCCGGACGTCCTTGGGATCCTCCTTGAGGATCCTGTCGTACGCCGAGATCGCCTTGTCGTAGGCCCCCTTCTGGACGAGCTTGGTGGCCTCGGCGATGATCTTGTTCTTGTCGACTGCCATCGGACCGGGTCGGCTCGCGGGGCTCGGGATCGGACCACTGGACCGCCAGGGGAGACGACGGCTACGCCGGCGCAGACCCTGCGGGTCTTCGAAGCGTAACGGAAGCCTCGGGGTCGCGCAAGGCGGAATCCCCCGTCAGGACGAGGGATTTCCGCGTTTCAGCCCGGCTTGGGGGCCTCGGCGGCGGGCGCCGGCGGGTTGAGGATCTGGTCGACGATCCGCGTGTCGTACCGCCCCTCGGCGAAGGCCGGGAAGGTCAGCACCCGCTTGTGGAAGGGGATGTTGGTCTTGATCCCCTCGATGACGTACTCGTTGAGCGCCCGCATCATCCGCTTCAGCGCGATCTCGCGGGTGGCGCCGGTCACGATCAGCTTGGCCACCAGCGAGTCGTAGTAGGGCTGCACCTTGTACTGCTCGTAGGCCATGGTGTCGACGCGGACCCCGTAGCCCCCCGGCTGGTGGTAGCCGGTGATGCGGCCCGGCGAGGGCGCGAAGGTGACCGGATCCTCGGCGTTGACGCGGCACTCGATGGAGTGGGCCAGCGGGACCACCTGGTCCTGGGTGCGCCCCAGCTGCTCGCCGGCCGCCAGCCGGATCTGCTCCCGCAGCAGGTCGAGCCCGTAGACCTGCTCGGTCACCGGGTGCTCCACCTGGATGCGGGTGTTCATCTCCATGAAGTAGTAGCGCCCCTTCTCGTCCAGCAGGAACTCGATGGTCCCGACGTTGTTGTAGCGGATGGCCCTCATGGCCTTGAGGGCCACCTCGATCATCTCCTTGCGCAGCGCCGGGGAGACCGCCGGGCTGGGGGCCTCCTCGATCATCTTCTGGTGGCGGCGCTGCACCGAGCACTCGCGCTCGCCCAGGCAGATCATGTTGCCGTGCTCGTCCGCCACGATCTGCAGCTCGATGTGGCGCGGCTCCTCGACGTACCGCTCGAGGTACATCGAGCCGTCGCCGAAGGCGGCCAGCGCCTCGTTGGAGGCGGTGTCGAAGGCCTTGCCGACGGCGTCGTGGTCGCGGACGATCTTCATGCCGCGCCCGCCGCCGCCGGAGGCCGCCTTGAGGATGACCGGGAAGCCGATCTGGGCGGCCAGCGCCTCGGCCTCCTCCGAGCTCTTCAGCACCCCGCGCGCGCCGGGAAGCAGCGGGAGCCCGGCCTTCTCGGCCGCCTCGCGCGCCGCCACCTTGTTCCCCATGAGCCGGAGCATCTCGGGGCGGGGGCCGATGAACTTCATCCCCAGCTTGACCACCATCTCGGCGAAGTCGGCCCGCTCGGAGAGGAAGCCGTAGCCGGGGTGGATGGCGTCGGCGCCGCTGACGTCGGCCGCCGACAGCAGGGCGCGGACGTTGAGGTAGCTGTCCTTGGACTGCGGCGGCCCGATGCAGATGGCCTCGTCGGCGAAGCGGACGTGGAGCGACTCGGCGTCGGCCGTGGAGTGGACCGCCACGGTGGCGATGCCCAGCTCCTTGCAGGCGCGGATCACCCGCAGGGCGATCTCGCCCCGGTTGGCGATGAGGACCTTCTTGAACATGGGGGGCCCCCTGGCCTAGCCCGGGACGATGCGGAAGAGCTTCTCGTTGAACTCCACCGGGGTGCCGTTCTGGACGTAGATCTCGGCGACGGTCCCGTCGACCTCGCACTCGATCTCGTTCATCAGCTTCATGGCCTCGACGATGCAGAGCACCTGCCCCTTCTTGACCTTCTGGCCGACGTCGGTGAACGGGGGCGAGTCGGGCGAGGGGGCGCGGTAGAAGGTGCCGACGAACGGCGAGCTGACCAGCGTGCCCGGCGCCTCGGGCGCCTTGGCCTCGGCCCGGGGGGCGGCGGGGGCAGCCGCCGGCGGGGGCCCCACCGGGGCCGCCACCGGGGCGTGGTGCACGGCCAGCGGGGCGGGCGCGCCCATGGCCACCACGGCGCCGCGGCGGATGACCACCTTCTCGGTGCCACGGCTCCAGGCGACGAGGCTGACGTCGGTCTTCTCGACCAGCGCCACCAGCTTCTTGACGTCCTCGATGGTGAAGGCCTCGGGGGCTGCCTTGACGGGCTGCTTGGTGGTCTTGCTGGCCATGGGCTCTCGCTCCTTGCGGGGGAAACCGGGGGACGGCCTGACTAGCCGGTGACGCGGGTGAGGTACTCGCCGGTGCGGGTGTCGATCCGCAGGATCTCCCCCTCGTTGATGAAGAGGGGCACGTTCACCTGGTAGCCGGTCTCCAGGGTGGCCGGCTTGGTGGCGCCCGAGACCGTGTCGCCGCGGACGCCCGGGTCGCACTTGGTCACCCGGAGGTCCATGGCGTTCGGCAGGGTGACGCCGATGGCCTTCCCGTTGAAGAACAGGATGTGGGTGGTGGTGTTGTCCTTGATGAAGTTCCTGGCGTCGCCCATCTGCTCGGCGGTCAGGAAGGTCTGCTCGTAGTTCTTGTTGTCCATGAAGTTGTAGTGGTCGCCGTCGCGGTAGAGGTACTGCATCTCCCGCTCCTCGACGTCGGGCTTGCCCACCACGTCACCGGACTTGAAGGTCCGGTCGATGGTCCGGCCGCTGATGAGGTTGCGGATCCGGGTGCGCACGAAGGCCGAGCCCTTGCCCGGCTTGACGTGCTGGAACTCCACGATCTCCCACGGGTCGCCGTCGATCTCGATCTTCAGGCCGCGGCGGAACGCCGAGGTGTCCATGCTGTCGCCCATCTGCTTCTCCTGCTCCTGTTGGAATCGCCGGGACCGGCGGGTCCGGCCGCCTGCGAGGCCGGTGCGCCGCCGGGGCGGTGCCCCTAGAGCTCCGCCAGCAGCTTCGGGGCGGTGACGCGCAACATGAAGCGCGCCTTGCCGAAGTTGCCGTCGGGCCTGAGGGCCACCACCATGAAGTACTCGGGTGAGACGAGCCGGGCCACCACCAGCAGCCGCTCCGACTGCACCGAGAGCTCGGTCACGCCGCCGGCCTCGTGGGCCGCCGCCGCCTCGCGGGCGGCGCGGAAGAGGGTGGAGTATTCGACCAGCAGGGTCTGGAGGTCCAGCCCGACCTGCTCCTGGACCTCGCTGTCGACCTCGATGCCGTCGACGCCCATCAGGGCGCAGGCGACCGCCCCGTCGACGTTCTTGACGACCTGCTGGAGGTGCTCTCGAAAGCTCATGGCTCGCCGCTCCGCGTCGTAAATCCCCGAAAAGACGAGGACCGCATCGCGAAGCGGGCCGTATGTAGCCCGCTCGCGCGCGGTCCGTCAAGGCAGCTGAGGCCCCCCGGAAGAGGGCGCCCGCCTGCTACTTGCAGAGCGGGAGGCCGGTCTGGCCGTCCTGCGGGCAGTAGCCCACCACCGACTGCGCGGGATCGGTGCAGCTCCCGCCCGTCCAGCCGCCGTTCTGGACCACCACCACCACGGAGAACGGGCCGGTCTCGATGGACGTGCCGTCGCCATAGTGGCCGGTGGCCCGGATCTCGGCCCGCAGCGTGCCGAACCCGCCCGGGATGGCGGTGAGCTGCGTCGCCACGCTCAGGGGGACCACCGGGATGGAGAGGACCTGGGCGCTCTCCGACTCGATGGTGCGCGTGGTGTAGTCGATGGTCACCTCCGGCAGCGAGATGGCGCTGGAGGTGTAGGCGATCTTGAAGCCGGTGATGAAGGCCGTGGCGGTGTTGGTCCGGCCGTCGTTGTTGCTGTTGTCGGGGCGCTGGTTGTCGACCTGGAAGGGCCAGACCAGCGTCCCCCCGGTCGGGGCCCAGCTGGGATCCACCCAGAGGTTGTCCAGCATCACCGAGTCGCAGGTGGACGGGTAGGAGCAGCTCCCGTCGTCGTTGGGCGTGGGTGGGAAGCAGGCCGCGGAGATCCGGACCGAGGCGTTGTTGTCGACGGTGCAGCCGGCGGCGGCGGCGGCCAGCAGCAGGGCGATCAGGGCACGGGCGTTCATGGCGGGCGTCCCTCCTGGCTACCCGCCGTTGGCGACCGCGGTCGCCTGACGGTTGAGGATGCGGGGGGTGATGAAGATGAGCAGCTCGGTGTTGTTGTCCGACTCGGAGTCGGTGCGGAAGAAGAAGCCGAGGATGGGGATCTTGCCGAAGAACGGCACCGAGGCGCGGCTGTTGGAGGTCTGGCGGGTGAAGATGCCGCCGATGACGGTGGTCTCGCCGTCCTTCACCAGCACCTCGGTCTCGGCCTCGCGCTTGGAGATGGAGGGCTGGCCGTTGGCGCCGGTCAGCTGCGGGTTGGGCTGGTTGTTGGTGGCCTTGATCTTGAGGAGGATCGAGCCGTCGGCCGAGACGTGCGGCGTCACCTTCAGCTCCAGCTTGGCCTCGATGAAGGTGGTGTTCACGCCCGAGGCGCTCACCTGCGAGAAGGGGATGCTGATGCCCTGCCCGATGGTGGCCTCCTTGTTGTCGATGGTGGCCACCTTGGGCGCCGAGACGGTCTTGATCACGCCGTTGTTCTCGAGCGCGGTGAGCCGCAGGTTGAGGTTGAAGGCGCCGCCGGCCGACCCGAAGACCAGGCCGATGCCGCCGCCGGCGCCCTGGCCGATGGCGGCCGGGCAGGTTGACGGCGTACTGCGGGGAGGACGCGGTGCCGGTCGGTCGGGCCGCCGCCGGCCCCGCCGGCGCCGGTGGCGATGTTGGGGAAGGCCAGGCCGGTGGGGTTGCCGAGGGCCTGGCGACATGGAGGCGTTGCCGCCCCACTGGACGCCGATCTGCTTGTTGAAGTTGGCGGAGGCCTCCACGATGCGGCTCTCGATCAGCACCTGCGGGATGGCGGTGTCGAGGTTGCGCACCAGCCCCTCGGCCCGGACCAGCGCCTCCTGCGTGTCCTTGACGATGAGGACGTTGGTCCGCTCGTCGGTGGAGACGGTGCCCCGCTCGGTGAGCACGTCCTTGATCCGGCCGGCCACGTCGTTGGCGCGGGCGAAGTTGACCGGGATGATCCGGACCTTGAGCGGGATGAGCGGCTTGCGCGCCTCGGCCGCCTTGGCCGCCGCCTCCTGCTCCTTGGCGATGTCCTCCAGCTTGGCCACCCGGATGATGTTCCCCATCTCCTCCTTGCCCAGCCCCTTGGAGCGGAGCACCAGGTCGAGGGCCTGGTCCCAGGGGACGTTGCGCAGCGAGACGGTCACCTTGCCGGAGACGTCGTCGGCCACCACCATGTTCTTCTTGGAGACGTCGGCGATGAGCCGGAGCAGGTTGCGGATCTCGATGTCGTGGAACTCGAGGCTGATGCGCCGGCCGGTGTAGCCCTTCTTCTGGGGCGCGCCGGAGGCGGCGTAGCCGGGCCCCTCGGCGGCGAAGCCGGCCGCGGCCGCCTCGGCGGCGGTGGCGCTGGTCCCGTCGGTGAGCTGGACCGGATCCTCGTCCCGGGTCGAGGCCGTGGCGGCCGGCTCGGCGAAGGTCCAGGTGAGCCCGTCGTCACGCTCGGCCAGGGCGTCGGCGGTGGGGCCGCGGAGGGTGGCCACGATCTTCACCTGGCCGGTGGACGGCTGGTTGAAGGAGGAGACCATCATCACCGGGCCGCCGAAGGCGCTGGTGTCGAGCGACCGCTCCAGCTTGCGCGGCAGCTCGGCCCCTTCCAGCGAGAGGACCACGGTGCGGGCGTCGGGGCGGGAGATGGCGTGCCGGGCGCTGCCCAGCACCTCGATGCGCGAGGTCCCGTTGGCGTGGCTGAACTTCACGTCGCTGATCCGCGCCCGCTTCGGCGCGGCGGCCGGGGCCGGTGCGGCCGCCGGGGCGGCGCTCGCCACCGCGACGGTGACCGGGGGCGCGACGGGCCTGCTCCGGGCCGGGGCCGCGGCGGCGGCGACCGCCGACGGCTTCGGGCTGGACGGAGCGGGCGTCGCGGCGCCCCGGGTCGTCACCGCGATGCCGCCGGCGACGCGCTTCACCTGGTAGGCCGGCAGCTCGCCGGCCACGTCGAGGACCACGCGCACCTTGTCGGTGTCGCGGCCGAAGCGGACCTGGCCGAAGGTCCCGTCCAGCTTGACCGTCCCCTTGGGCGCCCTGGCGACGCCGTGGAGATCGAGGGCGAGGCGCGACGGGTTCCTCAGCTCGATGATCTCGATGGTGCCGACGTCGCCGTCGGTGGCCAGCAGCAGCCCCTGGCCCGACCGCTTCACGCCGGTGACGGCGCTGGCGGCGCGCTTCACCGGGGCCTCGTCGGTGCGGCGGGAGACCACGTTGTCGTCGGCTGGCGCGGTCGCGGCCGGCGCGGCGGTCCGGGCGGAGGGCCCGGGCGGCGTGGCCGCGGGGGCCCTGGCCTCGTCGTCGGCCACGGCCGGGGCGGCCGCCAGCGCCGATGCCGGCCGGTTCTCGGGTGCGGGCGGCGCCGCGGCGGGGGCCGACGAGGCGCTGGCCGCCGCCTCCGGCGAGAGGACGCGGACCACCACCGCGTCGCCGCGCTCCTGCACCTCGTAGCGGCGGGCGCCGTCGAGGGCGACGATGACGCGTCCCACCGTGCTCCGCTCGTCCTTGTACTGGGCCGTGGAGACCGACTGCACGCCCCCCTTCCCGACCTGGACCGGCGAGGCCACGCCGGTGACGTCGGCGCCGGCGAGGTCGACCACCAGGCGGGGCGGGTCCTGCAGCTTGAAGACCGTGTACGACGGGGGCCGCGACCCGCGGATGGCCAGCTCCACCGCGCCGCCCTGCTCGGCGACGTCGATGGCCTGGATGGCGTTGGCGTCGGCCGCGCGGGCCGGGGCAGCCACCGCGAGGGCGCCCCACAGCGAGAGGCCGGCAAGGCGCTTGAGGTGGTTGATCATGGCGACTCCTCGAGGTTGATGACTTCCCGCTTGGGGAGGCTGAGCACGGTCTGGGTCCGGTCGCGGGTCCCGTCGGCGCGGGTGACCCACTCGGCGACGACCACTTCGCCGGTGCGGACGGCGGCGACGCTGCCGCCGTTCTTCCCGATGCAGGAGCCGCGGCGGACCGTGTAGCCGGTGCCGTTGGGCGCCTGGACCATGGCCACCGGATCTTCCAGCCCGGTGATGACGGCCACCAGCCTGAGCTGCTCCAGCTCGTAGCGCCCGAGCGGCGTGGCGCAGCGGGTGACCAGCGCCGCGCCGCCGCCGCGGCTCTCGGCGAGGAAGCTGCGGAACGGGTCGCGCTTGCCGACCGAGGAGTAGGACCAGGTCCTCGGCCGGCTTCTTCTCGCCCTCCGCGGCCGGGGCGGCCGGCGGGGCGGCCTCGGCCGGCCGGGCGGCGGCCGGGGGTGCCGCCGGCCTGGGCTTGGGCTTGTCGCAGGCTGGCGGCCAGCGAGCAGCGCCGCGAGCGCCGTCAGTCGGAGGCGGTTCACTTGGCCCGCTCCCTTCTTCGCGCCCGGCGGGGTCTTGGCCTGGTTGACGAACATGAAGGTGGTGACCAGGAACTTGGCGTCCACCACCATCTTGCCGCCCACGTCCTTGGGGGCGGTCATGGAGATGTCGCTGACGTTGACGATGCGGCGCAGCCGCCCGAGCGAGTCGAAGAAGGTGGCGATCTCGTGGAAGTTGCCGGTGACCGTCATGGGGATGGGGATGCGGGCGTAGAAGCCCTCGGACTTCTCCGCCTCCGGCGTGATGGTGGCGATCTCCAGCCCGGCCTTCTGGGCGCGGTCCTGGAAGAGCTGGAGCAGCTCGTCGATGTTCTTCTCCTCGGGCAGCTCGGCCAGGGCCTCCGCCAGCCGCTGCTCGAGCAGCTCCTTCTCCTTGCGGAAGCGGTTGAGGTCGTTGGCGATGGCCTGCTTCTCGGTGAAGTCGCGCTCCAGGCGGGCCTGCTCGGCCATGGTCTTCTTGATGCGGGTCTCGACCTCGGAGATGGAGGGGCCCCAGGGGATGGAGAAGACGAAGTAGGAGAGCGCCGTCACCAGCACCAGCGCGCCGGCCACCACGCCGATCTTGAGCCCGAGGGGCGCCTTGGCGATGCGTTCGATGAGCTGTTCCATCGCCCTACCCCTTCTTCCCGCGGCGTCCGTCGCCTGGGCCGTCATGCGGGTTGTACTGGGCGGATGGCGGTGATCTCGAAGTCCACCAGCCGGTCGCTGCGCCCGGTGCCCTTGACGGCGGTGGTCTTCTTCAGCTCCACCTTGGTGAAGTACTTCGACTGCTTGAGCCTGGACATGAACTCGGAGACGTCGTCGATGCTCACCGCCGTCCCGGCGAAGGTCACGGCGCCGGCCTTCTCGTCGAGCTTGGTGAGCCAGAGCTGCCGCGGCGTCACGGTGGCCAGCTCGTCGAGCATCCGCACCGGGCCGGTCCGCCCCTGCTTGAGCTTGTCGAGGACGTCGAGCTTCTTCTGCAGCTCCTGCTGGGCGTCCTTGATGTTCTTCACCTCGCCGATGATGCGCTCGAGCTGGGCGATGTCGTCCCTGGTGCGGGCCAGCTTGGCCTCGCGGGCCTTGAGGTCGGAGGCGCGCGAGGCGGCCCAGGCCCAGTTGGCGAGCAGGCCGGCCACCAGCACGGCGGCGATGATGGCGAGCTGCTGCTTGCCCGCCTCCTTCTTCTTCGAGACCCGGACTGGGAGGAGGTTGATCCGGACCATGGTCACTTGTCCCCGGGCCGGCGCAGCGCCAGCCCGACCCCGACCGCCGCGGCCGGCGCGCCGGCGAGGATGATCGCCGGGTCGAACTTGCGGTTGTCGATCTCGATGTTCTTGAACGGGTTGAGGATCTCCACCGGCACCGCGGCCCGCGCCTCGATGACCTTGAACAGGGCCGGGATGCGGGCCGTGCCGCCGGAGAGGTAGACGCGCGAGACGCGGGCGTCGGCCGCCGAGGAGGCGAAGAAGTCGAGCGACCGCTGGATCTCGCCGCCCATCTGCTCGGCCACCCCCTGGATGACCCGCTCCACCTCCTGGGGCACCACCGCGTCGGTCTCGCCGTGGCCGCCCACCTTGAGGGCCTCGGCCTCGTCGTAGGAGATGCCGAGCTGCTTCTGGATCTCCTCGGTGAAGGCGTTGCCGCCCATGGTGATGTCGCGGGTGAAGGTGGTGACGCCGTGGGCGAGGATGTTGATGTTGGCCACCGTGGCGCCCACGTTGATGAGCACCACGGTGTCGCTGGGCGACAGCTCGTAGCTGGCCTCGAAGGCGTTCTGCACCGCGAAGGCGTCCACGTCGACCACGGTGGCGGTCAGGCCGGCCTCGGCGCACACCGAGGAGTAGTCGTTGATCATGTCCTTCTTGGCGGCCACCAGCAGGACGTCCATCTGGCCGGTGGCGTCCCCCTCGGGCGTGAGGATCTGCGTGTCGATGTTCACGTCCTTCACGTCGTAGGGGATGTACTGCTCCGCCTCCCACAGGATCGACTCGTCGAGCTCCTCCTGCGTCATGCGCGGCATGGAGATCTTCTTGATGATCACCGAGTGGCCGCGGACGCCGATGGCCACCTCGCGCGTCTTCACCTTCTGCGCGGCCACCAGCTCCTGGATGGCCTGGACGATGGCGGCCGAGTTCATCAGGCTGCCGTCGACGATGGCCTCGGGCGGCAGCGGCGCGGTCCCGTAGGCCAGCAGGGCGTAGCCGCCCTTCTTCTCCTTCAGCTGGACGAGCTTGACCCCCGAGGACCCGATGTCGAGCCCGACCGCGAGCTTGCCCCGGCTCATGGCGTCCGCCCCTTCCTGCCGCGCCCGAACACCTTGGCCCGGTCCGATGGCGTCATCCCCAGCGCCAGGATGATCTTGCGCTTGGTGTCCACCCGGCAGGCCTGGCCGGCCTCGATGCGCGCCACGGTGAGCGGGGAGACGCCGGCCTTGCGCGCCAGCTCCGCCTTGGTGAGGAGCTGGTCCTCACGCAGGCGCTGCACGTTGTTGGCCGCGCGGCGCGAGGTGTCCGCGCGGGCGGCGCTCTTCGGGGGTTGAGGAGCCATGCACCGGCGACGCTACGCGATCGATCCCGATGGGATCAAGAAAGCGTCCGGGCCCGATATCGCATGATGTGGGTATCCGATGCGTACTTGATGCCGACTGATGCGTCGTTATCGGTCCGTGGAGCATGCACGGGCCTCCCGCGCCGCCGCCGCGCCTCACCTGGGTTCACCCCAGCCCGTAGTCCTTGATCTTGTAGAGCAGCGCCCGGTAGGAGAGGTCCAGCAGCTCGGCGGCGCGGGTCCGGTTGCCGCCGGTGCGGGCCAGGGCCGCGCGGATGAGCCGCTCCTCCAGCGCCCGGGTGGCCCGCTTCACCGAGAGGTCGTCGCCCGGGGCCGGCCCTTCGTCGGCCGTCGGGGACGCCGTGGCCCGCACCGCCTCGGGCAGGTCCTCCTCGCGGATGACCGGCCCCTCGGCCAGCACCACCGCCCGCTCCACCGCGTGCATCAGCTCGCGCACGTTGCCCGGCCAGCGGTGGGCGGCGAGCCGCTCCAGGGCCTCGGGCGAGAAGTCGAGGCCGCGCACCTCGGGGCGGAGCGGCGCGAAGCGGGCCAGGAAGTGGCGGGCCAGCGGCTCGAGGTCGTCGGGGCGCTCGCGCAGCGGCGGCAGCCGGATCCCCACCACCGCCAGCCGCCAGTAGAGGTCCTCCCGGAACTGGCCGGCCGCCACGGCCTGCGCCAGGTCGCGCGCCGAGGCCGCCACCACCCGGACGTCCACCTTCACCGACCGGGTCTCCCCGACCGGCCGCACCTCCTCCTCCTGGAGGAAGCGGAGCAGCTTCACCTGCAGCGGCAGGGGCAGCTCGCCGATCTCGTCGAGGAAGAGCGTGCCGCCGTCGGCCTCCAGCGCCAGCCCCTTCTTGGCTCGCACCGCGTCGGTGAAGGCGCCGCGGGCATGGCCGAACAGCTCGCTCTCCAGCAGCTCGCCGGGGATGGCCCCGCAGTTGACGGCCACGAAGGGCATGGCCGCGCGCGGGGAGCGCTCGTGGAGCGCCCGGGCCACCAGCTCCTTGCCGGTCCCCGACTCGCCGTGGATGAGGACGGTGGTCTTCTGCGGCGCCATCTTCTCCACCTGCCGCAGCACCGCCTGCATGGGCTCGCAGTGGCCCACCATGGCGTCGGAGGGAAAGCCGGCCCGCAGCTCGGTGCGGAGCCGCCGGTTCTCCCGGGTCAGCCGCTCGCGCTCCTCGGCCTTGCGCAGGCAGAGCACCACGTCGTCGGGCTTGAAGGGCTTGGGCAGGAAGTCGTAGGCGCCCGCCTTCATGGCCTCGATGGCGTCGTCGTGCGAGCCGTAGGCGCTCATCACGATGACCGTGGCTCCCGGCTGCCGGTCCTGGATGGCGCGGGTGAGCGCGATGCCGTCCCCGCCCGGCATCCGCACGTCGGTGAGCACCACGTCGAAGTCGCGCGCCTGCAGCTCCTCGAGCGCGGCCTGCGGCGCCACCGACGGCACGCACCTGGTAGCCGCGATCGGAGAGGATCACGGTGAGCAGGTGGCGCATCGACGCCTCGTCGTCGACGACCAGGACGTTCTGGAGCACGGGGCGAGTCTAGCGCGAGTCCCCTGGCGCCGCGACGGCCCCGCCCTCGCGGACCGTCGCCTCCGCGATGTCGACCGGAACGGCCGGTCCGTCCCCGACCCGAAGCCGTCCCGCACTGGTCTGGATGGTCGGCATGGCCAGGTCGGTGGGGAGCGGCACCCTCATCTGCCAGCGACCGTCCGGCCCGGCCTCGGCCCAAGCGCGCCAGGTGTGCGGCCGCCCATGCTCTCGCAGCGGGATCTCCAGCACGGCGCGCGCACCCGCCGGCGCCCGCCCGGTCACCTCGGCGCCGGCCACCACCTCGTAGAGCCAGATCACCGGCAGGGGCGTCTTCAGGCCCACCACGGTTCGGGTGGCGGCGAAGATCGGCATGAGCCGGCTGAAGTGGCGGACGCCGAGCGCCGGGACGCCGGAGCCTCCGATGAGCAGTGGGGCCGACGGCGTCCCCTTCAGCCAGCGGGGATCGAACTCGCCGGCCGCGAACGGGATGAGTGCGTCGGCGCTGCGTACCCGCCCGAAGAGGTTGGCCGCCCCGGCCACCACCCACCCCAGCCGCCTGCCGGCCAGCCACGGCAGCAGCGCCTCTTCACCGACCGTATAGGCCTGAACTGTCTCCCAGTAGGCGGCCGGATCCGGATAGGGGCCGAAGCCCGTGGACACGACCGGCCGGTCGGCCAGCACCAGGACCTCGTTGGCCAGGTCCCAGGGAGCCAGGACCCCAGGGTTGGGGCCAGCGGGCCGGTCGCGCAGCTGGCGGGCCGCCTCCACCATGGCGTTGGGCACCGGGTCCCGGGCGATACCCATGGCAGCCCGAGCGGTCGGGTCGAGCAGGACCAGCGACGCGACCAGCGGGGCCAGCGGCGCGAGCCGGCCTGCGGGCCGGAGCCGATCGGCGAGCCAGGCCAGGGCCAGACCGGTCGCGAGGGCCAGGAACGGCGTGAAGACCCGCCCGAAGCGCACCTGCAGGAGGGTCAGCCCGCCCAGCGCCGAGGCCAGCCAGAGCGCGCCCGCGGCACGAGCTGGCGAGGTGGTGCCAACGGCCCACCAGGCCAGCGGGAGGGCCAGCGGCGCGGCGAGGCCGACCAGGCCGAAGTAGCGGGTCACTCCGACGAGTGGCCCGCCTGGCAGGGTCAGCAGCGACTGGAACTCGTCGATGCCGCGCAGCCACGGATCGGCCTTCAGGACCCACTCGCGCATTCCCGCCACCGCCTGCCCCAGCCCCTGGGGCGCGGCTGCCGCGCCGAGCGCCGCCAGGGCCGCCAGCCCGGCTACCACCGCCGCCACGCGCCGCCGGCCCGGCACCAGGCGCATCCCGACGGCGGCCACGGCGCAGACCGCCGCGCCGGCGACCGCCAGCAGCAGCGGCTGGAGCCACGAGGGGAACCCGAAGGCGAAGGCGCGGCCGTGGGCGGCCACCGCCGGCGCCGAGGCCACGGAGGCCAGCGCGGCACCGAGCAGCAGCCCTGGACCTCCGCTGCCAACCACGGTGGGGCGCTCCCTGGCCAGCGCGGCGCCGGCGAGGAGCGGCACCACCAGCGCCACGTAGAGCGGCGAGCCGGTGAAGAGCAGCACGGCGCCCGCTGCGATGGCGCCGCCGGCCGCCTCGTGGAAGAGGCGCTGGCGGGGCGTCTGCTCGCGCCAGGGCGGGAGGACGGCCAGCGCCCAGCGGGCCAGGAGGAGCATCGAGAGCGCCTCGGCGACGTGGTGATCGACAATGCCATAGCGGGAGGTCGCCACGTCCTGCGGCAGCAGCGCCGCCAGGATCCCGGCCGCCAGCGCCGTGGACCGCCGCCCCGGCCCCACCGGCCGCAGGAACAGGGCCAGCTCGACCACGGCGGCCACCACGGCAACCCCAAGCAGCGGGCAAAGCGCCGCCACCCAGAGATCGCCGCCGGCAGGACCGCCCAGGGCTCGACCGAGGAGGATGAATGCGGCCCCGAGCAGATCGAACCCCGCAGCCCATGGAATGGGGGCCCCGTCGGGCCAGGCGATGAGCGGATCGACCCACGGCACGCGCGGGAACTGCTCGGCGATGAGCCGCATGCGGCGCAGGTGGTAGAGCGAGTCACCGTCCAGCGTCACCAGCTCGCCACCGGCGAAGGCGGCCCGGGCCCCGGCGAGCCGCACGGCGAGGGCCACGAGGATGAGGACCGTCAGGGCCGCGGCGAAGGCCAGCCGCTCGCGCCGGCCCGGCAGGCGAGCTTCGGTCACGGCACCTCCGCGGGGAGCCGGAGCGTGAAGCGGGCCCCGCCGCCGGGCGCCTCGCCAGCCTCGATGGCCCCGCCGAACGACGCCAGGATGCCATGGCACACCGCCAGCCCGAGGCCAGTGCCCTGCCCTGGCGCCTTGGTGGTGAAGAAGGGATCGAACACCTGCGGACGCACCTCCGGCGGGAGGCCCGGTCCTGAGTCGTCCACCTGGACGATCACCATCGCCGCCTCGAGGCGGGCGGCCACGCGCACCCGCCCCGCTCCCGCCATGGCGTCGCCCGCGTTGAGGAGCAGGTTGAGGAAGACCTGCGCCAGCTGCCGCTCGTCGGCACGGACCGCGGGGAGGCCGGGGGGCAGGTCGAGCTCGAGCACCACGTCCCGGAACCTGGCCTGCACCCGCGCCAGGCGGGCCGCCGCGCCAAGCGCCGTCGGCGACCGGCACCGGGCCGAGCACCGGCGCCGCCGGGCGCGCGAAGTCGAGCAGGTCGCGGACGATGGCGTCGATCCGTCCGGCCTCGACGCCGATTCGCCGGAGGATGTCCTCGACCTCCGCCGAGGAGGAGCTCCCATGGGCCAGCCTGGCGCGGGCCAGCTCGGCGTAGCCGGCGATGGCGCCGAGGGGGTTGCCCACCTCGTGGGCGATCCCGGCGGCGAGCCGCCCGACGGAGGCGAGCCGCTCTGACCGCAGCAACTCCTCCCTCGCCTCCGCCAGCCGCCGGTTGGTCGCCTCCAGCTCCCGGACCTTGGTCGCCAGGCGGGCCCGCTCCTCCGAGAGGGCCGCCGCCGTCCGCTCGAAGGCCACCGCCACGCGCGCCAGCCCGGGGCCAGCCTCCTCGCCCGGCGGCCCGAGCGGAGGCAGGCCGCCCTCCGCCCCGAGGCGCGCCGCCGCCTCCACCAGCCGGTCGAGCGGCCGCGCCACGCCCCGGACCAGGAAGAGCACGCCGACGCCGACCACCGCCGCCGCCGCCACCAGCACCAGCAGGACGAACTGGCGCGGCCCGAGCCCGCGCGACGCCAGCAGCGGGACGCCCACGGCCAGGAGCCCAGCCGCCACCACGGCCGCGACCGCGACGAGCTGGAGGAGCAGGTGGAACCGCAGCCGTCTCTTCACGACCGGTCACCGCCCCACGAACGGGGTGAGGAGGGGAACGACGCCCGCCAGCCAGGGGCCGAGGAGCAGCCACTCCAGCGCTGCCAGGGCCAGGAAGGGGCCGAAGGGGACCGCGTTGCGCGGGGGGACCCAGTCGTCCTCCTCGAGGGAGGCGGCGGCCGGGACACGGCCCGCCTCCGGTCGAGCCAGGCCCGCCTCGGCGCGCGGACCGGGCTGCCCCCGGCCGAGCAGGAGGAGCCCGATCCCGACCGCGCTTCCCTGCAGCGAGGAGAGGAGGATGACCGGCAGCAGCGCCCCCATGCCCAGCCAGCTCCCGATCCCGCCCAGCAGCACCACGTCACCGAAGCCCATGGCCTCGCGGCGGAAGACCTTCTCGCCGACCAGGTGGACCACCAGGAAGGCGAGGAAGCCTACCCCCCCACCGAGGAGCGCGCCGCCGATGCTGGCGGACGGCGCGAGGTGGAGCCACCCGGCGGCGAGGCCGAGCGCGGCGAAGGGCAGGCTGAGCGCGAATGGCAGCAGCCAGGTGTCGAGGTCGATGAAGGCCAGCGCGACCAGGAAGCTTCCGAAGGCCAGCTCGGCGGCGGCGGCGGCCGAGAGGCCGTGGCGCTGGACCGCCAGCCCGCCCAGGACCGCCACCAGCAGCTCCACCAGCGGGTAGCGGGCGCTGATGTGGGCGTGGCAACGGCGGCAGCGGGCGCGAAGGAGGAGCCAGGAGAGGACCGGGACGTTGTCGTACCAGGCGATGCCGGCGCCGCAGCCCGGACAGCGCGATCGCGGGTGGACCACCGACTCGCCCCGCGGCAGCCGGGCCACGACCACGTTGAGGAAGCTCCCGACGACGGCCCCGACGAGGGCGCCCCAGGCGACGGCGAGGGGTCGGAGGATGTCGGCGGGGGCTGGATCCACGTGGTCTCGGGTCCGGCAGGATCACTGCGGGAGACGTGGATGATCGGCTGCGTTCGACGCGCTGTCAAAGTCGCTGGAACCGGGCGAGGTGCCCCACCACCGCCCGGCACGCTGACGGATTCCGTCACCCATTCCACATCGAGTGACCGGAATGGTCCGGGTGGGACGATGCTCCACACCTTGAACTTGCTGGGGGTTCCGGAAACTGGCCGCTGGCATCCCGCGTGCTAACAGTGACGATGAACCAGGCCGGGCTGCACGACACACGTCGCCTGGCATAACGCCGGCCGCCCGAGAGGCGGCCCGGCCTGACCGGAGAAACCACATGAAGAAGCTGACCCGCGGCTTCACCCTCATCGAGCTCATGATCGTCGTGGCCATCATCGGCATCCTGGCCGCCATCGCCATCCCCAACTTCGTCAAGTACCAGCTCCGCTCCAAGTTCTCCGAGGCCTCCTCGAACGTCGAGGGGCTCCGCAAGGCCGAGGAGGCGCTGCGCCAGGGCGAGCGCAACGTGGTCATCAACGGCGTGGCCGATGCCGTGTACCGGGGCGGCTCGTACCACAACCTCGGCAACCGGCTGCTCCCGGCCGCCGCCGTGGTCGGCACCTCGAAGCTGACCTGGCCGCTCCTCGACCTCCAGATGGCCAACGCCATCGACTGGCAGATCGAGGGGGCCACCTACTTCAGCTACCAGGTCAGCACCGCCCTCTGCCCGACCAGCATCGCCGCCGCCACCAACTCCGGCATCTGCTACACCATCGGCGCCGCGGCCGACATCGACGGCGACGGCGTGGTCGGCCTGGTGGCCCTCGCCAAGCCGTCGGCCGCGCTCGTCCCGATCGTCGCCACCTCGCCCGCCAACCTGACCACCGCCTTCCCCGGCGCCGGCCTCGGCAGCTGCGGCACCGGCGCGACCACGGTCTACGGGACCCCCTGCACCATCCTCGGCCCGGACATCTTCTAGCCCGGCTCCCGAGCCGAACCGAGGGGCGCCGCGTCGCTGCGGCGCCCTTCCCTTTTCTGGCTGCGGGCCAGCTCGCGGGTCACCATGCTCGGTGACGGATTTCGTCACCGATCCCGACCCAGGTGACCGGAATGGTCCGGGTGGGACGATGCTCCACACCTTGAACTTGCTGGGGGTTCCGGAAACTGGCCGCTGGCATCCCGCGTGCTAACAGTGACGATGAACCAGGCCGGGCTGCACGACACACATCGCCCGGCATGTCGCCGGCCGCCCCAGAGGCGGCCCGGCCTGAACGGAGAGACCACATGAAGAAGCTGACCCGCGGCTTCACCCTCATCGAGCTCATGATCGTCGTGGCCATCATCGGCATCCTGGCCGCCATCGCCATCCCCAACTTCGTCAAGTACCAGCTCCGCTCCAAGTTCTCCGAGGCCTCCTCGAACGTCGAGGGGCTCCGCAAGGCCGAGGAGGCGCTGCGCCAGGGCGAGCGCAACGTGGTCATCAACGGCGTGGCCGATGCCGTGTACCAGGGCGGCTCGTACCACAACCTCGGCAACCGGCTGCTCCCGGCCGCCGCCGTGGTCGGCACCGCCAAGCTGACCTGGCCGCTCCTCGACCTCCAGATGGCCAACGCCATCGACTGGCAGATCGAGGGAGCCACCTACTTCAGCTACCAGGTCAGCACCGCCCTCTGCCCGACCTCCACCGCCGCCATGACCAACTCCGGCATCTGCTACACCATCGGCGCCGCGGCCGACATCGACGGCGACGGCGTGGTCGGCCTGGTGGCCCTCGCCAAGCCGTCGGCTGCGCTCGTCCCGATCGTCGCCACCTCGCCCGCCAACCTGACCACCGCCTTCCCGGGCGCCGGCCTCGGCAGCTGCGGCACCGGCGCGACCACGGTCTACGGGACCCCCTGCACCATCCTCGGCCCGGACATCTTCTAGCCCGGCTCCCGAGCCGAACCGAGGGGCGCCGCGTCGCTGCGGCGCCCTTCCCTTTTCTCCGCCTGGCACGAACCTGGCGTTTTCACCCTCCGGCGCTATCCTTCCTCGACCCGAATGGACCGTCGACGCTCCCCCCTGCTCGCCCTCCTCGCCGCGGCCATCGCCGTCGCCGCCGTGGCGCGGTCGACGCTGGAGCCGGAGGCCTCGGCCCGCGGCGCCGTCCGCGACCCGGCCTGGCTGCCGAGCGGGACCGTGCTGCGGACCACCTCCTTCGGCCAGCGCCTCCTGCTGGCCGACTTCTACTGGCTCCGCACCGTCAGCTACATGGGCGAGACGCTGCTGGCCAAGAGCGACCGCTGGGACGCGCTCCTGCCGCTGGCCGAGATCGTCACCGACCTCGATCCCGCGTCACGGCTACGTCTACCAGGTGACCGGCTCCAACCTGGCCGGCCTGGCCCACCGCTACGCCGAGGCCGACCGCATCCTGAAGAAGGGGATGCGCGCGCTGCCGGAGCGGTGGTCGCTCCCCTTCGTCCAGGCCACCAACAAGTTCATCTTCGAGCAGGACTACGCCGAGGCGGCTCGCCTGGCCCGCCTCGCCGCCGAGCTCAGCAAGCGGCCCACCCTGGCGCTGCTGGCCGCCAACCTCTCGGCCCTGGCCAACACCGACGACGAATACGAGGCGGCGGCCTCCTTCCTGGTCCAGATGCAGGGGCAGACCGACCTGCCCGAGATGCGGGACGAGCTGGCCTCCCGGCTGGTCCGCATCCGCACCTTCCAGGCCCTGGCCAGGCTGGAGAAGGCCGTCGCCGCTTACCGGACGCGGACCGGCCGGCTGCCGGCGCGGCTCGGCGACCTGGTCCCGCTCGATCTGGCCGCCCTGCCCGACGACCCGTCCGGTGGGCGGTTCGAGTACGAGGCCGCCAGCGGCGCGGTGCGCAGCTCGAAGCTCGGCCCCCGCGCGCCCCTGCGCGTGACCCGCTAGGAGACCGACCCGTGCGCACCACCCTGACCATCTCCGTCACCACGCTGCGCGAGGCGCTGCGCGACCGGCTCCTCTACAACCTGGTGGTCTTCGCCGTCCTGCTGGTCATCGGCTCGCTCACCATCTCCCAGCTCACGCTGGGGGAGCAGTTCCGCATCATCGCCAACATCGGCACCTCGGCCACCCAGATCTTCGGCACCCTCATCGCCGTCTTCCTCGGCGTCGGCCTGGTGAGCAAGGAGATCGACCGCCGCACCTGCTACCCGGCGCTGGCGCGCCCGGTCTCGCGGGCCGGCTTCGTGGCCGGCAAGTACCTCGGGCTGCTGGCCACGCTGCTGCTCAACGTGGCCCTGATGGCGGTGGCCACCGCGGTGGTGCTCGCCTGGTACCGGGGCAATGCCACCTTCCTCGACTTCGCCTTCGTCGCCAGCTTCGCCCTGACGCTGGTGCAGCTGGCCGTCTGCGCGGCCCTGGCGGTCCTCTTCTCCACCTTCACCACCGCCACGCTGGCCAGCATCTGCAGCCTCTCCATCGTCGGCGCCGGCTGGCTCTTCGGCGAGGTCCGCTCCTTCTGGCTCGCCGCCAAGCAGGCCGAGATGAAGGGGCTGGTCCGGGTGCTCGACGTGCTGCTCCCCAACATGAGCCTGCTCGACGTCAAGGAGGCGGTCACCTACGGTGACCCCATCACGCTCGGCTCGGCCCTGGCCCGCGGCGCCTACGGCGCCGGCTACGCCGCGGTGCTCCTCCTGCTGGCCTCCATCGTCTTCACCCGCCGGGACATCCGCTGATCATGGCCGACCTCGCCATCTCCTGCTCCGGGCTCTCCAAGACCTACCGCCTCGGCTTCCGCGCCCGCAAGGTCGAGGCGCTCGCCGCACTCGACCTGGCCGTCGAGGCGGGCTCGATCTACGGCTTCATCGGCCCGAACGGCGCCGGCAAGTCGACCACCATCAAGATCCTGGTCGGGCTGGTCCGGCAGAGCGCCGGCACCGCCGCCCTCTTCGGCCGGGGCATCGAGGAGCCGCAGGCGCGCCTCTCCATCGGCTACCTCCCGGAGAACCCCAGCTTCCACGACTTCATGCGGCCGCTCGAGGTGATGCGCTACCTGGGCCGGCTCTCCGGCCTCGGCGGCGCCGACCTGGACCGGCGGTCCGAGGCCCTGCTCGAGCGGGTCGGCCTGGCCCACGCCCGCGATCTCACCGTCCGCAAGTTCTCCAAGGGGATGGTGCAGCGGCTCGGCCTGGCGCAGGCGCTGGTCCACGATCCGCCGCTCCTCATCCTCGACGAGCCCATGAGCGGCCTCGACCCCATCGGCCGCAAGGAGGTCCGCGACCTCATCCTCGAGCTGCGCGGGCAGGGAAAGACCGTCTTCTTCTCCACCCACATCCTCCCCGACGTCGAGTCGGTCTGCGACCGGGTCGGCATGGTCTTCAAGGGCCGGCTCATGAAGGAGGGGGCGATGCAGGGGCTCCTCGACGGCACCGTCCGCACCGTCGAGCTCCGCTGCTCCGGCCTCGGCCCGGCCCAGCTCGAGGCGCTGGCCCCGGTGACTGGTCCTGCCACCCCCGTTCCCGAAGGGCACGCCTTTACCTTCTCCGGCGTCGAGGCGGCCAACCAGGCCGCGGCCCGCCTGCTTGCGGCCGGAGGGCGGCTGCTCTCGGTCCAGCCGCACCGCGAGTCGCTGGAGGAGACCTTCGTCCGCCTGGCCGCGGCGACGGGCAGCGGCGCCGAGCGCACCCTGGCCGGCTGAGATACCGGCGCCGTCAAGGCGCTGCTCCGGAGCTCGGTTCGCCACCTCCCTCTTCCGGCTCCGGATGCGAAGCCGGCCCATGGCATCCGGCCACCATGTACTCCGGGAGCTGCACGAAGTGTCCAGGTTGGGCAATTGTTGCATGTGGGCTCAGACCGACATCCTCTCATCCGTCCGGACTGACACGACATTCGCGAAGCGCCTGTAAGCCCGCCCCTTGCATCCCTCCGGGGGTGGAGGCCTCCGTGAACCATCCCGCCAGCCGTCGCGGCTTCACGCTCATCGAGATGATGGTGGTGGTGGCCGTCATCGGCATCCTCAGCGCGATGACGGTCTTCGCCTTCGGCCGCCAGAAGCCGCGCCGGCAGCTCGACGGGGTGGCGATGGAGCTGCGCGCCCAGCTGATGGGCGCCCGCCAGACCGCGCTGGCCACCGGCACGCCGGTGGCGGCGGTGATCTTCCCCGACTTCGTCACCGGGTCGGGGACGGGTCGCATCGTCTTCTACCGGGACGGCGACTTCTCCCTCTTCTCCACCGCGGCGGCCGTCAACCTGGACAACCTCGACGCCGCCGCGCCGGCCGTCGGCGGCCGCAGCGAGGTCGTCGAGACGTGGGACCTGGACAACGGCGTGGTGGTGGGCCCGGCGACCGGGCAGGGCGCTTCGGCCATCATGCCGGCCCCGTTCAGCGGCATCGCCATCAACGTCGCCTGCCTCTTCTGCGCGGGGGTCGACCGGCGCGGCGCCATCGTCTTCCAGCCCAACGGCACCGTGACCTTCCAGGATCGGGCCGGCCCACCGCTGGCCCTGCCACAGGGGGCCAGCCTCTCGCTGACCAGGGCCGAGACCGAGGAAGTGCGCACCATCACCATCGCCGCCAGCACCGGGCTGCTGCAGACGCTCAAGTGGAACCCGACGCCGTAGGCGCCGCAGGAGAGACCATGGGCACCAGGAAGGCGCAGCGCGGCACCACCCTGCTGGAGGCCATGATCGCCATGGGCGTGCTGATGATCGGCGCGGCCGGGCTGGTCGGGCTGCAGCGCCAGAGCAACTTCTTCATGGGTGACTCCCGCCGCACCACCCGGGCCTCGATGTTCGCGCAGGACCTGGTCAACCAGATCGAGCTCTGGGACTACGACGACCCGCGCCTCGCCAACACCAGCAGCAGCAACGACACCGACGTGGGGGACGCCACCGAGGCCCTGGCCTCCATCGCCGACCCGGTGGCGGCCGGCCTGGCCGACCACGGCGAGGCCGACCTGGCCGCCAACTGGGCCGGGCTGTCCAAGGAACTGCTCGACGCCAACCAGATGCAGCGGTTCTGGAACGTGGCCGACGGCCCCGACGCCAACGGGAACGGGATCCCGGACTCCAAGCTGATCGCCGTCATCATCCGCTGGTCCGCCGGGGCCTCCTGGCGCCGGACCGTCTTCATGGTCACCAAGATCAACACGGCGGACATGCTGTGAGCGCGCCCGCCCAGGCCCGGCACAGCCGGGGGTTCACGCTGCTGGAGCTGGCCATCGGCATCGGCCTCTCGGCCATCGTCATCGCGGCGGCCATGACGCTGCTCATCCAGCAGCAGCGCTCCTACACCGTCTCCGCCACCGACCGGGCCCACCAGGAGGCCGGGCAGGCGGCGCTGCGCGAGATCGGCTACAGGCTCCGGCTGGCCGCCTACGGCGTCGATCCCAACCTGGCCTTCGACTTCGGGCCCCAGGCGCTCCCGGTCCCGCGCACCGGCGCCCCGACCAACGCCGTGGTCTTCGACACCACCAGCACCTATCGATGCGCCTCGGCGGTCACCTGCCGGGACAGCACGGCGGGGCCGGACGAGATCGTCTTCCTGAGCCGGAACCCGCTCTTCAGCCGGACCGTGACCACCTTCGCCGGCACCACCCTGGTCTTCCGGGGCGGGCTGACCAGGCCGATCTACCGGGGCCAGATCCTCCAGGTCTCCTGCCTGGGCGGGAGCCAGGCGCGCGGGCTACGTCACGGCGGCGGCCACGGTGCTGCCCTCGGCGGCCGCTCCCGACCCGGCCGAGCTGGTCCGGGTCACGCTGCAGCCGGGGTCGATGGCCGGCCAGGCGCGGGTCTTCCCCTTCGAGAACTCCGTCTCCGCCGACACCTGCTGGGGCCTGACCGCCGCCGGCGAGGCGCCGGTGGTCACCCAGGTCGATCGGTACCGCTTCTACGTGGAGTGGTACAGCCCGGCCGGCCAGGTGGTGGCGGCCCAGACGCCCGAGGCCCGCCCCTACCTGATGCTCGACCAGGGGCTGACCGACGAGAACGGCGCCGCCATCAACCTGCCGGTGGCACCCGACGTCGAGGACCTGCAGTTCTCCTACTACTACCTGCCCTCCCGCGGCGGGCCAGGCCAACCGCCTGGTGGGCGCCGAGGCCGGCACCAGCGCCTCGGCCGAGGCCTTCCCGCTCTCGGTGGCCGACGCGGCCCCGGCCTACCTGGACGCGCCGGACGCCCCCTCGCGGCGGACCGGCCACCCCGCCAACATCCTGGCGGTCCGCGTCGGCGTGGTCATCCGCTCCGCCGAGAAGGACCTGTCGGCCGCCACCCTCCTGGACCAGACGCTGCCGGCGCTGGGCAACCGTCCGCCCGTCCTCGGGCTCACCAACTACCGGCGCGCCCTCTTCGAGAACACCGTGCTCATCCGCAACCTCAAGAGCACGGCCTTCCCCTATCCACAGGTGGACCCCGCCCACGTGGAAGGCTTCAACGTCGGCGGCGGGTAAGGAAGCCACATGCGCCACCTGCAGCGCGGCAGCGCCCTCATCATCGCCACCATCGTCACGCTCATCATCGCGGTGATCGGCATCGGCATGGTCCGGTTCACCTATCGCCAGACGGCCGGCGCCCTGGCCGGCACCCGGGCCGACGCCCTCTCCTCCTGCGCCGAGGCCGCTCGCAAGCTCCTGGAGAGCCGCTTCCACGCCCTCTCCCCGACCCAGCCGGTCAACGTCGCGGCGCTCAACGCCAGGCTGGACGGTCCCGGCGGGCGGATGGCCGCGGTGGGTGGCCACATCGACGCCGACCCGGCCCAGCTGCTGCTCACCATCAAGCAGGTGGAGCTGCTCAGCCCCAGGGTGATCCAGACCCAGTACAACGAGGAGGACACCACCAACACCATCCGCTTCTCGGGGTCGATCGGCGGCGCGCCGCTCAAGATCACCGTCCACTGCCAGGAGGGCGACCTCTCCAGCCCCACGTCGGGCCGGCAGATGGAAATCGAATACGCCGTGAAGTTCGGCCTCTAGGAGCCCACCATGCGCGCTCGCACCTTCCAGCCCCTCGCCCTGACGCTGCTGGCCGCGGCCATCCTGCCGCTGGCCGGCGACGCCGCCCCCATCGCCGTCCCGCCGGCCTCCCAGGCCCCCTGCTGCAACACCGCCGACCAGATCCCCTCGCCGCCGCCGGTCGGCGACGAGGCCTTCTTCAACATCCCCGGCGGCGTGCCCAACATCATGATCCTGCTCGACACCTCGGGGTCGATGTTCGGGCTGCCCCAGGACATCACCTACCCGGCCTGGTCCGCCGACAACTCCTTCCGCGGCACCTGCAGCGGCCACTGGCTCAACTCCCACACCCCGCTCGACGGCTCGGGCAATGCCGACACCGCCCGGGCCCCGTTCGACAACGGCTTCAACAACGACGGCGGCACCTACGACACCGTCGACGATCCGACCTGGGGCCTGAAGCGCTGCCAGGCCAAGCAGGCGCGGCCGGCCGGCGACCGGGCCACCGACTACTGCCTCTTCCGGCCGGACAGCTACTACAAGGCGACGGGCACGGCCAACAGCGCGGGCGGCTGGGACTCGTCGACCGCCACCGTCTACAACGCCAACCCCTGCGGGGCCATCAGCGCCAACGCGGGGGCCGTCCTGACCAACTACCTGGGGGCCCCGGCCCTGGCCAACAACCTGGCCGAGTGCCAGGCCTGCCTGGCGACGGCCGGCTTCTACGTGATGAACCCGCGCCGCCAGACCGGGGCCACCACCTACGCTGCCACCACCAACCAGGTGGTCTTCGCCGGCTGGTTCCTCAACGCCTTCCCGCCCAAGTACGTGGCGGCCCGCAAGGTGGTGAAGGACCTGGCCCGGCTGGACTCCACCGCCCGCCCCACCACCGACGTGGTCCGCTTCGGCCTGACCGTCTTCAACGGGAGCACCGCCGCCGGCTACTCCACGGCGCTGCGCGCCGGCGACGGCGGCAAGCTGGTGGTCCCGGTCGGCCCCAACTGCGACGAGTCCTTCCCCATCAGCCGCACCGCGTTCGCGACCGCCCGCCAGACCTTCATCAACGCCATCAACGCCACCACCACGGCCACCAACTGGGCCGACACCCTGTACGTCAACTTCGGCGGCAACACGCCGCTCTCCGAGTCGCTCTTCAACGTCGGCCAGTACTTCAGCAACACCGGCTCCGCGGCCCTCTTCACCTCGCTCTTCACCACCAGCTGGAACCGGGCCACCTTCGCCGAGAACGCCGCCGGCGCCGTCAGCGCCTCCTGGGCGGCGGCCGGCAAGAACCAGCACTCCTTCTGCTGGGCCTGCCAGCAGTCGTCGGTGGTGGTGGTCACCGACGGCGCCCCCAACGAGGACTCGAACCTCCCGGCCTCGACGACGCCCGCGGTCAACCACGCCAACTTCAACAACGACTTCCGCAAGTGGTCCAACTCCACCGTCGACTGCCCCGGCTGCGGCACCGACCTGTACGGCTCCCCGGCCAACAGCCTGCACAAGGTGGCCTACTTCATGAGCCAGACCGACCTGCGCCCCGACCTCGCCAACGGCTCGCGGCCCCAGACGGTCTCCACCTACACCATCAGCTTCGGCATCAACCCGGCGGCCGACGCCGCCTCGGCGGCGGCCGTGACGCTGCTCCAGAAGACCGCCGACCTCGGCCTCGGCATCTTCGCCAACTCCTCCTCGGCCCAGGAGCTGGCCAACGCGCTCAGCGCCGCCGTCAGCGACGTGGTGGCGCGCGCCACCTCCTTCTCCTCGGCCAACGCCAACTCGCTGCAGACCTCCAAGACCTCGGGCGTCGACTCCTACCTGGGGCGCTTCCGCCCCACCAACAGCCCGTTCTGGGAGGGGCACCTCTTCGCCGCCGGCATCTTCGACGAGTTCGGCGAGGGCTGCGACGAGCAGTACGGCACGGCCGGCCAGAAGACCTTCCGTGCGGCCGCTGGTCCGCCCGGAACCCCAACATCGACGGCGACGAGGATCCGGCCACCGGCAAGGCCATCTGCAAGAGCGCCTACGTCATCGACTCCGAGTGTGATCCCGTCATCGAGGACTCCACCGGCAGCTTCAAGAAGGGCGCCTTCGACGCCACCACCCACGAGCTCAACTCCACGCCGGACGACGCCCTCCTCTTCTGGGACGCCGGCCGGGTGCTCTCCGATCCGACCAAGGTCGGCTACAAGTCGGCCGACGAGAGCGCCACCAACGCCCGGACCATCTACACGGTGGTCGACCGCAACGGCGACGGCGCCTTCACCGCCGCCGACGGGGTGGTGGACTTCACCGCCGCCAACGCCGCGGCCCTGGCCCCGCTCATGAACCTGCCGGCCGCCGCCCAGACCTCGGCCGCCGCCCTGCCCACCGCCGGGACCCCGGCGGCCATCCCCTGGTGCAACAACTGGCTCAACCGGATCGGCATCTGCGGCCTGGCCCCGCTGCCCGCCTGCCCCAACACCGTGGCCGCCGTCCGCGCCAAGTGCGCCGAGCACGTCATCAACTTCTACCGCGGCTGGGACGTCATGGACTGGGACGCCGACCACTGCGCCGGCCCGGGCAACTACTACAACACCAACGGCTGGGGCTCCTGCACCACCAACCTCCAGTGCGGCGGGACGGCCACCTGCGTCTCCGGGAAGTGCAAGACCAGCGGCTGCGCCGGCGGCGAGCAGCGCGACCGGGTCAACGACTCGCGCGCCATCAACGCCCAGGAGTTCTGGAAGCTCGGCGACATCTTCCACAGCGCCCCGGTGCTGGTGAAGGCCCCCGCCGACAAGTTCCGCTGCAAGATCGGCATCGACAACCAGTGCGTGCTGACGCTCTTCTCCGGGCTCGGGGCGTCGGCCCAGAACACCACGCCGCTGGCCACGTACGGCAGCTTCGACGCCTACGACCAGAACCGCTACGAGAAGCTCAACATCGGCCAGGCGGTGCTGGTCGGCGCCAACGACGGCATGCTCCACGCCTTCGACGCCGGCAGCGCCGACACCAGCAAGCCCGCCAACGTCGAGGGCCAGTACCCCATGACCCCCGGGACCGGCAGCGAGCTCTGGGCCTTCGTCCCGCCGGAGATGCTGCCGCACCTCAAGGACGGCCTGGGGACGCACCAGTACTTCGTCGACGGCAACACCATGGTCCGGGACGTCTGGTACGACAGCAACGCCGACGGGATCAAGCAGAAGGACGAGTTCAGGACCATCGCGGTCATCAGCGAGCGGGGCGGCGGCACCCACTTCACCGCCCTCGACATCACCGACCGGAACAGCCCCAGGTTCCTCTGGACCTTCCCGCAGGGCTGCAGCGAGGACTCCAAGCTGGTCGGCCAGACCTGGAGCCTCTTCCCGCCGCGCCCGCCCCCCATCCTGCCGGTCCGCCTCAAGCTGCCCGCCAGCAGCGGCCGGGATCCGCTGAACCGCGGCTTCGAGGAGCGCTGGGTGGTGGCGCTCAACGGCGGCTACGATCCCACCCTGGTGCGCGGCCGGGTGGTCTGGCTGGTCGACGCCATCACCGGCAAGGTGCTGTGGCGCTACACCGACGCCGACTTCAAGAAGATGCGCGGGGACACCAAGGCCAGCATGCTGCCGGTGGCGGCCACCATCGGCGGGGTGGACATCGGCAAGGCCGACCAGGCCGGCGGCATCCCCGACACCGACGGCTACTTCGACACCCTCACCTGGGGCGACCTGGGCGGCAACGTCTTCGTGGCCCGCATCCACGAGCCGGGCGAGGTCGACCCGGGCACCGGCCTGGTCACCAACTGGACCGCCGCCCGGACCTTCGAGCCCAACCGCAAGGCGGACGACACCCACGCAGCCACCGGGCGCGGCGAGTTCTTCTTCATGACCTCCAACTTCCTCTCCGGCGCCAGCAAGCTCATCACCATGCTGGGCAGCGGCAACCAGGAGAAGCTCATGCAGACGGCAAGCAGCTGCGGCCCCGACAACGTGCTGGGCTGCTGCTCCTCGGGCTGCACGGTGGCCCAGGCCGTGACCGCCACCAGCTACGGCGGCTCGGCCTGCAACCAGGGCGGCACCTTCCAGTGCTCCGGCGGCGCCCTCACCTACACGCCGGCCACCACCACCGGGTGCGCGACCGGCTTCACCTGCGGCACCACCGACCAGAAGGTCACGCTCACCTTCAGCTGCGGCGCGGCCGGCTCGCCGGCCCCCATGGTCGGGCAGGTCACCTGCGGCGCGGACGGCATCTGCACCACCGACGCCCCGTTCACCGCCACCGGCGGGTCGGGCGCCGCCGGCAGCTTCCCCACCACCGTCCTGGGGAGGCCGCTGCCGCCCAACCGGCAGTTCGCCATCTGGTCCTACGGCAAGGAGGCCTGGAAGCTCTTCAGCGACGCGGCCAGCGCGCTGGCCTTCGAGAAGAACCGCGCCACCGACGTCCCCTTCACCGGCTGCGGCGGCGCCACCCGCACCTGCCAGCTGATCGAGACCTCCTCGGCCCAGACCGCCGACCTGGGGGACGGCATGGGGGTGCGCACCACCTGCCGCGACGGCTCGACCAAGTGCTGGGCCGAGGACGCCGACAACGGCTGGATGTACAGCTACGGGAACTGGTGCCCGCTGGCCAGCTGCACCACGGCCACCTGGACCGACGAGAAGACCGGCTCGGCCCCGGCCGTGTTCCGCGGCTGCACCGAGTGGTCCGGCTTCCGCCCCACCGGCGCGAGCTCGAGCGTCGATCCGTGCACGGCCAGCACCGGCAACCCGACCTCGACCCGCTACCGGGCCGACGCCAGGTCCGGGGTGCCTCGCGAGTTCTGCGGTGTCGAGGGGAGCTACAACGGCCGGCTGGCCTACCTGGCCGGCCAGCAGAAGAACGCCTACGCGCCACCGCAGTCGGGCTCGATCCGGGTGGTGGTGAACGCCAAGGGGCAGGTGAGCTACTCGACGCTCAAGATCGAGACCGGCTCCCCGGCCGAGAAGCAGAGCCTGGGGACGCGCAGCAGCATCTCGGAGCCGCTCTACTGGCTGGAGGTGCCGCGCCAGGTCCACACCTGCCGGCACGTCGATCCGACCACCTGCCAGTGAGCCGGACGGCGGGGGAGGCCTACTCCCCCGCCATCTTCAGCTTGGCCAGCCGGTAGCGGAACTGGCGGAAGGACAGCGAGAGCAGCCGCGCGGCCTCGGTCTTGACGCCGCCGGTCCGCTCCAGCGCCTGGTCGAGGATGGCCCGCTCGATCTGCTCCAGGTGGGCCTCGAGGTCGAGCCCCCCTTCGGGGAGCGTCAGCTCGGCCGGGCCGGCCGCGGCCGGCGCCCGCCCGCGCAGGTTGGACGGCAGGACGGCGGCCTCGATCTCGCTGCCGTCGGAGAGCGTCACGGCACGCTCCACCAGGTTGGAGAGCTCGCGGACGTTGCCTGGATAGGACCAGCCGAGGAGGAGCCGCTCGGCCTCGGCCGAGAAGCGGAGCGCCGGCCGGCCCTGCTCGGCGGCGAAGTGGCCGAGGAAGTGGGCCAGGAAGAGCGGCAGGTCCTCGCGCCGCTCCCGCAGCGGCGGCAGCCTCACCTGGATGACGTTGAGCCGGTAGAAGAGGTCCTCGCGGAAGCGGCCGGCCTTCACCTCCTCGGCGAGGTCCCGGTTGGTGGCGGCCACGACCCGCGCCGCCATGGCGATGTCGCGGCTGCCCCCGACGCGGCGGATCTTCCTCTCCTGCAGCGCCCGCAGCAGCTTCACCTGCACCGGCGGCGGGAGGTCGCCGATCTCGTCGAGGAACAGCGTGCCGGAGCCCGCCACCTCGAAGAGGCCGCTGCGCTGCTCGCTGGCGCCGGTGAAGCTCCCCTTCTCGTGCCCGAACAGCTCCGACTCGATGAGCCCCTCGGGGATGGCGCCGCAGTTGATGGCCACGAAGGGGGTCTCCCGCCGCCCGCTCCGCGCGTGGATGGCCCGGGCCACCACCTCCTTGCCGGTGCCGCTCTCGCCGGTGATGAGGACGGTGGTCCGGGACGGCGCCACCTTCTCCACCAGCCTGCGCACCTCCTCGATGGCGGGCGCGTGCCCGATCAGCTCGTCCGGCCCCGGGCCGCCGACGCGGTGGCGCAGCACGCGGTTCTCGGCCAGCAGCGCCCGGTGCTCGAGGGCCTTCTCCACCACCAGCTGCAGCTCGTCGACCTTGAAGGGCTTGAGGACGTAGTCGTAGGCCCCCAGCTTCATGGCCTGGATGGCGTTCTCGGTGGTGGCGAAGGCGGTCACCACCACCACCTCGGTGGCGGGGGCGTCGGCCTTGACGGCCCGCAGCACGTCCAGCCCCGAGTCGCGCCCCAGCCTCAGGTCGGTGATCACCAGGTCGAGGTCGGCAGGGCCGAGGCGCGCCAGCGCGCCCTTCAGGTCGGCCGCGGTCGAGACCTCGTGCCCCTGCTTGTGGAGCAGGATGGAGAGGAACTCGCGCATCGACTGCTCGTCGTCGACCACCAGGATGGATGCCATGCGCGCCGATCCTACCCCGGCTGGCTGGCCGCCGGGGGCAGCCGCACCGTGAACCGTGCCCCCTCGCCCGGGGTCGAGTCCACCGTCAGCGACCCGCCGTGCGCGTCCACGATCCGGTGGACGGTGGCGAGCCCGAGCCCGGTCCCCTCCGGCTTGGTGGTGAAGAAGGGGGTGAAGAGCAGGGCCTGGTCGGCCAGGGCGATGCCCGAGCCGTCGTCCTCGACCACCAGCTCGGAGCCGCCGTCGGCCAGCGGCCGGCAGGCCACCCGCACCCGGCCGCGGACCCGCCCCGGCTCGCCGAGGGCCGGCAGGGCCTGCGCCGCGTTGAGGAGGAGGTTCCAGAGCACCTGCCGGACCTGGTCGGGGTCGCCGGTGGCCGGCGCCGGCTCCAGCTCCGGCCTCAGCGTCGACGCCGTCGGCGGCGGGGTCGTGGTGGAAGGCCTCGAGCGCCTCGGCCACCACCGCGGCGAGGTCGAAGCGCTCGCGCCGCGGGGGGGCCGGCCGCGCGAAGGCCAGGAACTCCGTCACCAGGTGCTCCAGCCGCCCGCCCTCGCGCAGCACGATGTCGAGGAGGCGGCGGTCCTCCGAGCCGAGCAGGGCGCCGCGCAGCAGCTCCACCGAGCCCATCATCGAGGCCAGCGGGTTGCGCAGCTCGTGCGCCAGGCCGGCGGCCAGCTGGCCGAGGTCGGCCAGGCGCTCCGAGCGGGCCACCCGCTCCTCCATGGCCCGCAGCTGGGTCAGGTCCTGGAAGATCACGGCGGTCCCGAACGCCGCCCCCTGGCGCCCCAGCAGCGGGAAGGTGGAGTAGCCGAGCCGCAGCCGGGTCTGGTCCGGGCGGACCACGTCGGTCTCGCCGCGGGCCGTGTCGATGTGGAAGGCGCCCAGCCAGGACTCGGCGCTCCCGCCCATCAGGTCCCGCCAGGAGACGCCCAGCATCTGCTCGCCGGCCCGGTTGAGGAAGGTGACCCGCCCGTCGGCGTCGATGGTCAGCAGCCCGGAGGTGACCGACTGCACGATCGACTCGTGCAGGGCGGTGATGGTGGCCAGCTCGCTCTCGCGCTCGGCCAGCCGCTCGTCGGAGCGGCGCAGCTGCTCCGAGAGGTAGCCGGCCAGGACGGCGGTGGCCGCGAAGGCCCCGGCGTGCACGAAGATCAGCGTCCACGGCACCGGGGCCGGGCCATGGGCGGTGAGCACCTCCATCCCCACGTAGGCGACCAGGGCCAGCCCCAGCGCCGTCAAGGCCCCGCGGCGGAAGAGCAGGATGCTGCCGTTGACGATGCCGAGCGAGTACATGAAGACGAAGACGCTCTCGGCCTGCCCGGTGAGGGCGACCACCGCGGTGGCGGTGGCCACGTCGAAGACCAGCTGGGCGTAGGCCAGCGGCACCAGGGCCCGCTCCAGGCGCAGCCACCAGGCCGAGACCAGCGACGCCAGGTAGGTGCCGACGACCAGGCCGTAGAGGGCCGAGGTGATGACCCCGTCGTCGGTGGCCCGCCAGCTGGCGATGACCGTGCCGCCCAGCAGCACCGTCACCGAGACGATGCGGAAGAGCGTGAGCCAGAGCAGCTTCTTGTCGAGGCCGGCTTCGGCGGCGGCCTCGGACCGCACCCCGGCGGCTGGAGTGGTCATGCGCCGCTACTTGATCGCGCTCGCCATGGTGAAGATGGGGAGGTACATGGCGATCATGAAGTACCCGACGGTGCCGCCGAGGAAGACCATCATCAGCGGCTCGATGGCCGAGGTGAGCGCGCCGACCGCCACGTCGACCTCGTCGTCGTAGAAGTCGGCGATCTTGCCGAGCATCTGGTCCATGGCGCCGGTGGCCTCGCCGACGCCGATCATCTGCACCACCATGGGCGGGAAGACGCCGGTCTCGGCCAGCGGGCCGGCGATGTTCTTGCCCTCCGAGATCTTGGTCCGCACGAAGAGGATGGCGTCCTCGACGGTCCGGTTGCCCGCCGACTTGGCCACGATCTCCAGCGCGTCGAGGATGGGGACGCCCGAGGAGAGCATGGTCCCCAGCGTCCGCGTGAAGCGGGCCACCGCCACCTTGCGGATGAGCGGGCCGAACATGGGCGTCTTGAGCACGAAGGCGTGCCACAGCTCCTGCCCCCGGCCCTTGGCGATCCAGGCCTTGAAGGCCACGAAGAGGCCGGCGGGGATCCCGACGATGAGGTACCAGTAGCGGCGGAAGCCGTAGGAGAGGTCGATGAGGAACTGGGTCGGCGCCGGGAGCGAGCCGCCCATGTCCTTGAACATCTTCTCGAAGGTGGGGACCACGAAGGCGATGAGGATCAGCACCACGCCGACGGCCACGCTGAGCACGATGCTCGGGTAGACCATGGCGCCGCGCACCCGCCGCGCCAGCTTGTCGTTCTTCTCGATGTAGGCGCCCAGCCGCTGCAGGATGGTGTCGAGGATGCCGCCGATCTCGCCGGCGCGGACCAGCTGCACGAAGAGGACGTCGAAGACCTTGGGGTGCTCGGAGAGCGCGTCGGCGAAGGTCGAGCCCGACTCGACCCGGGACTTCACGTCCAGCAGCACGCCGCGGAAGGTGGCGTTGTCGTTCTGGGTGCCGATGATCTCGAGTGCCTGGACCAGCGGCAGGCCGGCGTCGATCATCACCGAGAACTGGCGGGTGAAGACCAGGATGTCCTTGGTGCCGACCCCTCCGCCGATCCGGGGCAGGCGCAGCTGGCGCGGCTTCTTCTTCACCTTGACCGGCTCGATGCCCATCTGGCGCAGGCGGGCCTCGACGGCCGCCGCGTCCTGGGCCTCGATCTCGCCGGAGCGCACCTCGCCCTGCTTGGTCTTGCCCGACCACTTCCAGACCGGCGTCTTCTGGACCGGGGTGGCGACCTTGGTCTTCTGTGCGACGGCTGCAGCCTGGGCCATGTACGCCTCGTGAGTTCTGGGCAGCCGATCCTAGCGCGGCCCCGCCCCCCGGTCGAAATTCCAGCGGCTCGGCGTCACCTCGCCGCCGCAGGGCCCTGCGGCGCCCCGGGGCGCGGCGTGCCGTGCCCGCTGGCGACCAGGTTCTTCAGCTCCTCCTGGTCGGAGGAGCGGTTGAGCGCCTCCTCCATGGTGATGAGCCGCCTGGCCACGGCGGCGGCCAGGCTCTGGTTGAAGGTCTGCATGCCGAACTTGTTCTGGCCGACCTGCATCTGCGAGTAGATCTGGTGGACCTTGTCCTCGCGGATGAGGTTCCGGATGGCCGGGTTGGGGACCATCACCTCGACGATGAGCACGCGGCCCGCGCCGGTGGCCTTGGGCAGGAGGTTCTGGGTGAGCACGCCCTCCAGCACGAAGGAGAGCTGGGCGCGGACCTGCGGCTGCTGGTAGGGCGGGAAGACGTCGATGATGCGGTTGATGGTCTGCACCGCGCTGTTGGTGTGCAGCGTGGCGAAGGCGAGGTGGCCGGTCTCGGAGATCACCAGCGCGGCCTCGATCGTCTCCAGGTCGCGCATCTCGCCGATGAGCACCACGTCCGGGTCCTGGCGGAGGATGTACTTGAGCGCCTTCTTGAAGCTCTGGGTGTCGGCGCCGACCTCGCGCTGGTTCACCACGCAGTTCTTGTGCGGGTGCAGGTACTCGATGGGGTCCTCGATCGTGAGGATGTGCTCGTGCCGGTCGGTGTTGATCTTGTCGATGATCGACGGCCAGCGTGGTCGACTTGCCCGAGCCGGTCGGGCCGGTCACCAGCACCAGGCCGCGCGGCTTCTTCGCCAGGTCGGCGACGATCGGGGGCAGCCCCAGCTCGTTGAAGGTGAGGATCTTGAAGGGGATGGTGCGGAAGGCGCCGGCCACCGCGCCGCGCTGCATGAAGATGTTGGCGCGGAAGCGCGACAGGCCCTTCACGCCGAAGGAGAGGTCGAGCTCGTTCTCCTCCTCGAACTTGTGCTTCTGGGCGTCGGTGAGGATCGAGTAGCAGAGCTGCTTGGTGTCGACCGGCGTGAGCGGCGGCGTCTTGAGCGGCACCAGCTTGCCGTCGATGCGCAGCTGGGGCGGCGAGCCGGTGGTGATGTGGAGGTCGGAGGCCCCCTTCTCGACCATCGCCTTGAGGAGCTGGTGCAGGTTGGCCATGTGGTCTCCGGGAGGGCCTAGAACTTGTCCGGGGCGGTGTTGCCGAGCGCCTCGGCGAGCGTGGTCACCCCGAGCTTGACCTTGGAGAGGGCGCTCATGCGCAGGGTCCGGATGCCGAGGCGGATGGCCTCCTGCTTCAGCTCGGCGGTGGAGCAGCCCTGGATGATCGAGCTCCTTCAGCCCGTCCCAGATGGGCATCACCTCGTAGACGGCGACGCGGCCCTTGTAGCCGCGGTCGTTGCAGTTCTTGCAGCCGGCCTTCTCGAAGACCTGGAAGGTGCCGATCTCGTCGGGCGCGAAGCCGGCGTCGAGCAGCGCCTGGTCCTCCACCTCGACCGGCTTCTTGCAGTCGGCGCAGAGGCGGCGGCAGAGCCGCTGCGCCACGATGACGTTGAGCGAGGCGGTCACCAGGAACGGCTCGATGCCCATGTTGAGGAGGCGCGATGACCGTGCGACGGCGCGTCGTTGGTGTGCAGCGTGGAGAGCACCAGGTGGCCGGTGAGCGCCGCCTTGACCCCGATCTCGGCGGTCTCGAAGTCGCGGATCTCGCCGACCATGATGATGTCGGGGTCCTGGCGCAGGAAGCGAGCGCAGGGCGGCCGCGAAGTTGAGGCCGATGTCCTCGTGCATCTGCACCTGGTTGATGCCGAAGAGGTTGAACTCGACCGGGTCCTCGGCGGTGGAGATGTTCCAGGCCATCTTGTTGAGCTCGGAGAGCGCCGAGTAGAGCGTGGTGGTCTTGCCCGAGCCGGTCGGGCCGGTGACCAGCACCATGCCGTAGGGCCGGTCGATGGCGTCGCTTGAAGTCCTTGAGCTGCTCCTCCTCGAAGCCCAGCTTGGTCATGTCGAGCTGCAGGTTGGACTTGTCGAGGAGGCGCAGCACCACCTTCTCGCCGAAGAGCGTGGGCAGACCGAGACGCGGAAGTCCATCTCCTTGCCCTTGCCGAGCTTGAGCTTGATGCGGCCGTCCTGGGGCAGGCGCCGCTCGGCGATGTCGAGCTCGGACATGATCTTGAGGCGGCGAGATGATGGCGTTCTTCAGCTTCAGCGGCGGCTTCATCACCTCGTAGAGCACGCCGTCGATGCGGTAGCGGACGCGGAACTCTTCTCGTAGGGCTCGACGTGGATGTCGGAGGCGCCCTTCTTGATGGCGTCGAGCAGGATCAGGTTGCACCAGCTTGACGACCGGCGCCTCGGCGGCGCTGTTCTCGAGGTCGACGGCGTTGACGTCGTCCTCCTCGCCCTCGACGACCGTCGACCTCCGAGTCGTCGAAGCCCAGCATGACCTCGTCGAGGTCGGGACCCTTCTCGGCGTAGTAGCGCTCGATGGCCTCGCGGATGGCCTGCTCGGAGGCGACCACCACCTCGATGTTGTAGCCGGTGAGGAACTTGATGTCGTCGATGGCGAAGATGTTGGAGGGGTCGCTCATCGCCACGATCAGCGACGCGCCGGCCCGGTTGACCGGGACGACCAGGTGCTTCTCGGCGACCTCCTTGGGGATCAGCTTCGATGCACCTCCGGGTCGATCTCGAACTCGCGCAGGTTGATGGAGGGGACGCCGTACTGCTTGGAGAGGAAGCCGGTGAGGTCGGACTCGGCGATGGACCCCTGCTTCATCAGCAGGGAGCCGATGCGGCCGCCGCTCCTGCGGGACTCCTCCTGGGCCTTCTGGAGCTGCTGCAGGGAGATGAGGTTCTCGCGAACCAGCAGTTCGCCGAGCCGTCCGGACATGTGTCGTGTTCCCCGCTCTTCTCGATGGTGTGGAAGGAGAGGACGTTAGCAGCGGCGGCGCGGGAGGGTCAAGGCGACGACCCCGCCTCTCCCCCCGGATTTCCAAGGAAAATCGGGCGCGGGGCGCGCCGGTGCCGGCCGCTCACCCCGGCGCGCCGAGCAGCGTCCGGGCCCGCTCCGCGTCGAGGGCGATCTGCGCCCGCAGGGCCTCCACCGAGGGGAAGCGCCGCTCCTCGCGCAGGCGCGCCACCAGCGAGAGGCGGAGCGCCTCCCCGTAGAGATCGCGCCCGTCGAAGTCGAAGAGGTGGACCTCGGCGGTGACCTGCCCGGACCCGTCCACGGTGGGCTTGACCCCGACGTTGCAGACCCCGGCGTGCGCCGCCGCCCCGGCCGCTCCCGGGCGGCCGCCGCCGAGGCGGGCCCGCACCGCGTAGACGCCGCGGGCCGGCAGCAGCGCGGCGGTGGCGAGGTTGGCGGTGGCGAAGCCGAGGCCGCGCCCGCGCCCCGCCCCGCGCACCACCGCGCCGTCCAGGTCGTAGGGGCGCCCCAGCAGCAGCGCCGCCCCCTCGACGTTCCCCTCCAGCAGGAACTCGCGGATCTTGGTGGAGGAGACGGTGAGGCCGCCCTCGGCCACCGGCTCGATCACCTGCAGGTCGAGGCCGTGGCCGGCCAGCAGCGGGCGCAGCGCCTCGACCCGGGCCCGCTCGTGACCCGCGGTGAAGTCCCAGCCCACCACCACCTCGCGGACGCCGAGGGGGACGAGGTCGCGCTCCACGAAGCCGGCGGCGGGCGTGGCGGCGTAGGCCAGGTCGAAGGGCTGCACCACCGTGGCCTCGACGCCGGCGGCCTCCAGCAGCTCGAGCTTGCGCGCCAGCGAGGTGAGGAGCGGCGGCGCCAGCTGCGGCCGGAGCACGCGGACCGGGTGCGGCTCGAAGGTGAGCACCCCGACCGCCGCGCCCCGGCCCCCCGCCAGCGCCCGGGCGCGGGCCAGCAGCGCCCGGTGGCCGAGGTGGACGCCGTCGAAGTTGCCGATGGCCACGGCGCCGCCGCGCAGGACGCCGCTGGCGGCCGCCGCCTCGATGGACTGGAACCGGCGCATGCCCGGAACAGATAGGCCCGCCGGCGGGGTGGCGTCAAACCGGCCGCGCCGGGCGGGGCGCAGCGGCCCCGGGCCGGATTCTTGCGGCCCGGGCCCGGCGGCCGTATGCCAGGCCCGCCATGGCGCTCCACACCGCACTCGCCCTCTCCACCGTCCTCGCCGCCGCCTACCTCGCCTTCGCCTCGTCCTCGCGCCTGCTCGCCGGCGTCGCGCTGCTGGCCGGCGCCCTGGAGCTCTCGCTGGCGCTCGGCTGGCTGCGGCTGGCGGTCCACGGCGCCAACCTCTCGCTGGCGCTGGGGGTGGCCATCGCGCTCCCGGCGCTGGTGCTCTGGTGGCGGGGCGGCGGCAAGGGGCCGCTCTCGGCCGCCGCCGTGCTGGCCTTCATCGGCCTGCTGCAGACCGCGCTGGCGGTGCTGGCGCGGGTCTAGCCCGCGGCGCCGCCCGGCCCCATCAGCTGCCGCAGCACCCAGGGCAGGATGCCGCCGTGGCGCAGGTGCTCGACCTCGGCCGGCGTGTCGACGCGCAGCAGCAGCGGCACCTCGTCGACGGCCCCCGCGGCCCGGCGGATGCGCAGCGTCACCGGCTGGCGCGGCGAGAGCGCCCCCTCCACGCCCGGCAGGTCGAGCTGCTCGCTGCCGTCGATCCGCAGCGCCGCGGCGTCGACGCCCTCGGGCAGCTGGAGCGGCAGCACGCCCATCCCCACCAGGTTGGCGCGGTGGATCCGCTCGAAGCTGCGGGCCACCACGGCGCGGACGCCGAGCAGCCGGGTCCCCTTGGCGGCCCAGTCGCGCGAGGAGCCGGTGCCGTACTCCTGCCCGGCGAAGACCACCAGCGGCACCCCCTCGGCGGCGTAGCGGGCCGCGGCGTCGAAGATGGAGAGCCGCTCGCCGCTCGGCTGGTGGACCGTGACCCCGCCCTCGCTCCCGGGGGCCAGCAGGTTGTGGAGGCGGACGTTGGCGAAGGTGCCGCGCACCATCACCTCGTGGTGGCCTCGGCGCGCGCCGTAGGAGTTGAAGTCCTCCTCGGCCACGCCGTGCGCCAGCAGCCAGCGCCCCGCCGGCGAGGTGGCCTCGATCTGCCCGGCGGGAGAGATGTGGTCGGTGGTGACCGAGTCCCCCAGCACCGCCAGCGCCCGGGCCCCGGCGATGGGCGCGGCGGCGGGGAGCGCCAGGTCGAAGGGCTGGAACCACGGGGCCTCGGCGATGTAGGTGGAGGCCGGGTCCCAGGCGTACCCGGCCCCGCGCGGGGCCGGGAGCGCCCGCCAGGCCTCGCTGCCCTCGGCCACCGTGGCGTAGGCCCTGGCGTAGCCCTCCGGACGGCTGGCCTCGGCGAGCAGCGCCTCGACCTCGGCCAGGCTGGGCCAGAGGTCGCGCAGGTGGACCGGGCCGCCGTCGGCGCCGGTGCCGATCGGCTCGCGGGTCAGGTCGCGGTCGACGGTGCCGGCCAGGGCGAAGGCCACCACCAGCGGCGGGCTCATCAGGAAGTTGGCCCGCACCGACCCGTGGATGCGGGCCTCGAAGTTCCGGTTGCCGGAGAGGACGCTGGCCACCACCAGGTCCTGGCCGGTGATGAGCGCCTCCAGCCGCGGGTCGAGGGGGCCGGAGTTGCCGATGCAGGTGGTGCAGCCGTAGCCGACCGCCTGGAAGCCGAGCGCGTCGAGGTCGTCCTGCAGCCCGGTGCGGGCCAGGTAGTCGGAGACCACCCGGGAGCCGGGGGCCAGCGAGGTCTTGACCCACGGCCGGGGACGCAGCCCGCGGGCGCGGGCCTTGCGCGCCAGCAGGCCGGCCGCCAGCATCACCGCCGGGTTGGAGGTGTTGGTGCAGGAGGTGATGGCGGCGATCACCACGTCGCCGTGGCCGAGCGAGAGGTCGCCGGTGGCCACCGGCTTCACCCCGGGCCGGGCCGGCCCCCCGGCCTCGGCGGCGGCGTGCCGCTCGGCCAGCTGCTGCCGCCGCTTGCCGAAGCCGTCGGCGCCCTGCTGCACGAAGAGCGTCTCGAAGCGGTCCCTCAGGTCGGCGAGCGCGATCCGGTCCTGCGGGCGCTTCGGGCCCGCCACCGACGGCACCACCGCCGCCAGGTCCAGCTCCACCACCTGCGAGTAGTCCACCTGCCCCGCGAGCGGGACGCCGAAGATCCCCTGGGCCTCGTGGTAGGCGCGGACGGCGCGCAGCTGCGGGGCGGGCCGGCCGGTGGCGGCCAGGTACTCCAGGGTGCGCTCGTCCACCGGGAAGAAGCCCATGGTGGCGCCGTACTCGGGGGCCATGTTGGCGATGGTGGCCCGGGTGGCCGCCGGGAGCGCCCTCACCCCCTCGCCGAAGAACTCGACGAACTTGCCCACCACCCGGGTCCGGCGGAGCAGCTCGGTGACGGTGAGGACCAGGTCGGTGGCGGTCACCCCCTCGCGCAGCGCCCCGGCGAGGTGGACGCCCACCACGTCCGGCTCGAGGAACGCCGCCGGCTGCCCCAGCATGGCCGCCTCGGCCTCGATGCCCCCCACGCCCCAGCCCACCACCCCCAGGCCGTTGATCATGGTGGTGTGCGAGTCGGTGCCCACCAGCGTGTCGGGGAACCAGAGGCCGTCGCGCTCGAAGACGCCACGGGCGAGGTGCTCCAGGTTGACCTGGTGGCAGATGCCGAAGCCGGGGGGGACGATGCGGAAGGTGGAGAAGGCCTGCGCCCCCCACTTGAGGAACTGGTAGCGCTGCGCGTTCCGCTGCGCCTCCAGCCGCATGTTGAGGCCGAGCGCCTCGGGCGTGCCCCAGCCGTCCACCTGCACCGAGTGGTCGACCACCAGCTCCACCGGCACCACGGGCTCGATGCGCCCGGGATCGCGCCCCAGCCGCGCCGCCGCCGTCCGCATGGCGGCGAGGTCCACCAGCAGCGGCACGCCGGTGAAGTCCTGGAGGAGCACCCGGGCCACCACGAACGGCAGCTCGCGGGTGCGGGGGCCGGTGGGGTTCCAGCCGGCCAGCGCCCGGACGTCGGCCTCGGTGACGCGGCGGCCGTCGGCGTGGCGGGCCAGCGACTCGAGCACGATGCGCAGCGACACCGGCAGCCGCGAGACGGCGCCGAAGCCGCGCCGCTCCAGCTCCCGGAGGGAGACCAGCGTCCCGCGCCGCCCGTCACCGAGCTCGAACGTCGACTGCACCCCGAGCAGATCGGCCATGTGCCCCTCCTCGACTCCCGCTAGAAGCTGAAGCGATCGACCACGCCGCGCGACCACTCGAGGATGGTCGGCCAGCCGACCACGGCGTCGAGCGCCGCCTCGGCCTCGCCGAGCGCCACCTTCTGCTCCACCACGCTGGCAGAACAGGCGACCAGCCGGGCCCCTTCCCGCCGCGCCTGCTGGAGCAGCCCCGCCGGCTCGTCCGCCTCGCCGTCGTGCGCAGCCACCACCGCCGCCACCGCCGGGCCGGTGAGGAAGACGTCGACGCGCTGGTCCATGGCGACCGCCGCCAGGGCGCAGGCGCCGGCGGCGCGGAGGGCCCCGGGCGCGGCGCTCTGGACGAAGACCACGGTGCGGCCGGTCATGTGCCCCTTGTAGCCGACCCCCCCGGCGGCGTCACCACGCCCCCCGCCCGGGCCGGCCTCCGGCCGATCCGGTTTTCCCGGGCTTTTCGCGTGTGCTATGCGTCCCCGGCCCTATGAACGACGACAACAAGCCCACCGGCCCCGTGGTGATTCGCAAGGGGCACCTGAAGCCGCCCCCTCCCGGGACGCCAATCGAGCAGCCGGTGGTCGAGCCCCTCGAGCCGGCCGGCGCCGCTCCCGCGCCTCGCGACGACCGGCCGCTCTGGCAGCGCCTGGCCGACGAGAAGCGGACGGCCGGGGCGGGGACCGCACCGGCCGCCAGGGGACCGGCCCAGGGGCGACCGCCAGGCGGCCGCCCGCAGGGCACCCGCCCGTCCGGCGGCCGTCCCGGTGGCGGCCGGTCGCCCGGCGACCGCCCGCGCGGCGAACGGCCGAGGGGCGACCGGGACCGCCCGCGCCCGCACGACTCGCTGAGCGCCGACGCCCCCGCCTCCCACCTCCCGGCGGGCGAGCCGCCGCCCGCCCCCGAGTCGCAGGTCGAGGACGAGGGCTCCTTCGCCGACCTGCTGGCCTCCTCCGGCGGGGCCTCGCCGGCCCGCCGCCGCTTCAAGGCCGGCGAGAAGGTGGCCGGCAAGATCATCCAGGTGGGCGACGAGGTGACCTTCCTCGACCTCGGCAGCGGGCTGGCCGACGGGCTCATCGAGACGCTGGAGCTGAAGGACGCCGAGGGCCAGGTCACCGCACGGGTCGGCGACATCCTCGACGCGGTGGTGGTGAAGGGCGGCGACCGGGGCGTGCAGGTCTCCATCGGCCGGGCCCGGGCCGTCACCCGCGATCACGCCCGCGAGGCCGTGCTCGCCGCCGTCGAGACCGGACTCCCGGTCGAGGGGCTGGTGAAGGCCGTCAACAAGGGCGGCCTCGAGGTCGAGGTGAACGGCGTGCGGGCCTTCTGCCCCATGTCGCAGATCGACGTCCGCTTCGTGGGCGACGCCGCCACCCTGATCGGCCAGAGGCTGCAGTTCCGCGTCAGCAAGGCCGACGACCGCGACGTGGTGCTGTCGCGCCGCGCGCTGCTCGAGGCCGAGCGGGCCGAGAAGGCCCGGGCCACCCGGCAGAGGCTGGCGGCCGGCGCCGTCTTCGAGGGGACCGTCACCAGCGTGCAGGACTACGGCGCCTTCGTCGACCTCGGCGGCATCGAGGGGCTGGTGCACGTCTCCGAGCTGGCCTGGGACCGGGTGTCCAGGCCGCAGGACCTGCTCAAGAGCGGTGACCAGGTCACCGTCACGGTGCTGCGCATCGACGAGGACCCGAGGAAGGGGGAGCGCATCGCCCTCTCGGTCAAGGCCCTGGTGCCGCGCCCCGAGCCCGTGGCGGCCGAGCCGCGGCCCGCCCGGCCCGCGCCGCCGCCGCCCCCGAAGGCCGGCGACGTGGTCGAGGCCGCCGTCGACAAGATCGAGTCCTTCGGCCTCTTCGTGAAGTTCGCCGGCGGGCGCGGCCTGGTGCCGGCCTCGGAGACCGGCACCCCGCACGGCACCGACCTGCGGCGCACCTTCAAGGTGGGCGACGCCTTCCCGGCGCTGGTGCTCCAGATCGACGAGCAGGGGCGCTTCCGCCTGTCCAGGTCGGGCGCGGCCGACGCCGCCGAGCGGGCCGACGCCCGCGCCTACATGGAGGCCGCGAAGCCCAGGGGCGGCGGCAAGGGCTTCGGGACGCTGGGCGACCTGCTCAAGAGGAAGCTGGAGCAGAAGGAGTAGGCCCGGTCCCGGGGCACCGCCCCCGCTTCCCGCTGGATCAGGACCGGCGGTGTGCGCTACCCTTCGCACCCCGCGTGGCGCCGTGCCCGCGGCTCCGCGCTTCCCTCCCCGACCGACGAGGATTCCGCCCGATGGCCACGAACGCCCCGACCGCCCACGCCGCCCTCCTCCAGTGGGTCGATGAGACCGCCAAGCTCACCAAGCCGGACAGGATCGTCTGGTGCGACGGGAGCGAGGCGGAGAAGAAGCGGCTCACCGACGAGGCGGTGGCGGCCAAGGTCCTCATCCCGCTCGACCAGAAGAAGTGGCCGGGCTGCTACTACCACCACTCCAACCCCAACGACGTGGCGCGCGTCGAGCACCTCACGGTCATCTGCACCCCGACCCGGGAGGAGGCCGGCCCCACCAACATCTGGATGGCCCCCGCCGAGGCCTACGCCAAGCTCAGCGCCATCTACGACGGCTGCATGAAGGGCCGCACCATGTACGTGGTGCCCTACATCATGGGCCCGGCCTCCTCGCCCTTCGCCAAGGTGGGCATCGAGGTGACCGACTCGGTCTACGTCGCCCTCAACATGGGGATCATGACGCGGATGGGGAAGGTGGCGCTGGACCGGCTCGGCTCGGACGGCGAGTTCAACAAGGGGCTGCACGCGGTGGCCGACTGCAGCCCGGACCGCCGCTGGATCTGCCACTTCCCGCAGGACAACACCATCTGGTCGGTCGGCTCCGGCTACGGCGGCAACGCCCTGCTCGGCAAGAAGTGCCTGGCCCTGCGCATCGGCAGCTACCTGGCCAGGAAGGAGGGCTGGCTCGCCGAGCACATGCTCATCCTCGAGGCCGAGAGCCCGCTGGGCGAGATCAGCTACGTGGCCGCCGCCTTCCCGTCGGCCTGCGGCAAGACCAACTTCGCCATGATGATCCCGCCCAAGACCTTCGAGGGCTGGAAGATCCGGACCGTGGGCGACGACATCGCCTGGATGCGCGTCGGCGAGAACGGGCAGCTCTGGGCGGTCAACCCGGAGAACGGCTACTTCGGCGTGGCCCCGGGCACCAACCGCAAGACCAACCCCAACGCCATGGAGAGCGTCCGCAAGGACTCGCTCTTCACCAACGTGGCTCGCACCAAGGACGGGGACATCTGGTGGGAGGGCTGGGACACCGAGGCCCCCGCCGAGCTCATCGACTGGAAGGGCGCCCCCTGGAAGAAGGGCAGCCTGGACAAGGCCGCCCACCCCAACAGCCGGTTCACGGCGCCGGCCTCCAACAACCCCGCCCTCTCCTCCAAGGTGGACGACCCGGCCGGCGTGCCCATCTCGGCCATCATCTTCGGCGGCCGCCGCTCCACCACCGTGCCGCTGGTGCTGGAGGCCTTCAACTGGACCCACGGCGTCTTCATGGGCGCCACCATGGGCTCGGAGACCACCGCCGCCGCGGTCGGCCTGAAGGAGGGCGTGCGCCGCGACCCCATGGCCATGCTGCCGTTCATCGGCTACGACGCCGGCACCTACCTGCAGCACTGGCTGGACATGCAGGGGCGGATCCCCAACCCGCCCAAGGTCTTCATGGTCAACTGGTTCCGCAAGGACGCCAGCGGCAAGTTCATGTGGCCCGGCTACGGCGACAACATGCGGGTCCTCAAGTGGATCCTGGAGCGCAGCCACGGCCGCGTCACCGCCAAGGAGACGCTGGTCGGCCACGTGCCCCGCCCCGAGGACATCAACCTGAACGGCCTGGATCTCACCAACGAGGCGGTGGCCAAGATCATGGACGTCGACCTGGCCGAGTGGGAGACCGAGCTGGAGAGCCAGCAGGAGTGGTTCGACAAGCTGGGCAAGACCCTGCCCCGGCCCATCTCCCTGCAGCGGGACGTCCTGCTGGAGCGGGTCCGGCGCGCCCGCACCCTGGGCACGAAGTAGCCCGCGGCGGGTTACGACACCCGCATGTGCACCCTGGCGGTCTCCCTCGGCGTCGACCGCCGCTGGCCGGTGGTGGTGGCCGCCAACCGCGACGAGCGGCTGGGGCGCCCCGCCGAGGGCTGGGCCCTCCGCACCACGCCCGGCGGCGTCCCCTGGGTCGGGCCGCGCGACGCCCAGGCCGGCGGCACCTGGATCGGCCTCTCCTCGCGCGGCGTGCTGGCGGCGCTGACCAACTTCCACGCGCCGCACGCCTGGTACCCCGACCCGGCCAGGCGGTCGCGGGGCGAGCTGGTGCCGCGGGCGCTGGAGGCCCCGTCGGCCGCGGCGGCCCGCCAGTCGCTGGCGCCGCTCGACCCTGCCGCCTGGAACCCGTTCCACCTCGTGGTGGCCGACACCGAGTCGGCCTTCCTCTGGTGGTTCGACGGCGAGGCGCGCCGGCGTGGAGCCCCTCGGCGCGGGGCTGCACGTGGTCACCGAGGGCTCGCCGCACGGCCTGGGGCCCCGCGGCGACCTGGTCCGCTCCCGCTGGCCGCTCGACCCCGCGCCGGCCCGGCTCCGCGAGCTGCTGGCGCTCCACGCCCCGCCCCACCCCGCGCCCACCTGCCTCCACGTCGAGCCCACCTACGGCACCCGCTCCTCGGCGGTGGTGCGGCTGCCGCGGGAGCTGCGCCACGCCGAGCTCTACGCCGCCGACGGCCCGCCCTGCACCTTCCCGCTCGAGGACCGCTCGGCCCTGCTGGCCGGGCTGGCCGGCCGGGCGACATCGGCTTGACTCCCGCCCCCCGGCGCGACATCACAGGGGCGCCATGGGACTCCTCGACCGCGTCAACCTGCAGAAGCACGTCTCCGAGCCGCCGGAGGCCATCGACCTGCTGGCGGACCACGCCATCCAGGTCAGCTGGCCGGGCGGGAAGCGGGTGGCCATCCCCGCCCGGACGCTCCGCGAGAGCTGCCCCTGCGCCGGCTGCATCGAGGAGATGACCGGCCGCAAGCTGCTCGACCCCGCCACCATCCCCGACGACATCCACGCCGTCTCGATCCAGCCGGTGGGCAACTACGCCGTCCAGATCGAGTGGTCGGACGGCCACGCCACCGGCCTCTACACCTGGGCCACCCTGCGCGCCATCGGCGACCTCGCCTGAGCCCGGCCGCGGGCGGCGCGCCCGGCCGCTACCGGCGGCGGCCGCGGACCATGGCCCGATCCATCTCCCGCTTCGACTCGCGCTCGGCGATGGCGCCGCGCCGATCCTCGTGGGTGCGCCCCCTGGCCAGCGCCAGCTCCACCTTGGCCCAGCCGCCGCGGAAGTAGAGCTGGGTGGGGATGAGGGTGTAGCCGGCCCGCTCCACCTTCCCGCCCAGCTTGTCGATCTGGGCGCGGGAGAGGAGCAGCTTGCGGTCGCGCACCGGGGCGTGGCCGAATGGGCCGGCCTTGTCGTACTCCCCGATGCGGCAGTTGACGAGCCAGAGCTCCTCGCCGCGCGGCTGGGCGTAGGCGTCGGCGAGGTTGGCGTTCCCGGCGCGCAGCGACTTCACCTCGCTGCCCTGCAGCACCAGCCCGGCCTCGATCCGCTCCTCGATCTCGAAGTCGAAGCCGGCGCGCCGGTTGCGGGCCACCACCTGGACGTCGGGCTCGGCCCGCTTCTCGCCCCGCTTGGCGCCCCCGGCCTTCTTGCTCACGGGAGCACCAGGTTGTCGATGAGGCGCGTGGTCCCGATGTAGGCGGCCAGCAGCATGACGCTGCCGGGCACCGCCTCGGCCACCGGCCGCAGCGTGAGCGGGTGGACGATCTCGACGTAGTCGAGGCGCGCCCCGGCCGCCGCCAGCCGCGCCCGCGCCGCGCCGGTGAGCGCCGCCGCCTGGCGCTGCCCGGCCGCCACCGCGTCGCGGGCCTCGAAGAGCGAGCGCGACAGCGCCAGGGCCGCCTGACGCTGCCCGGGCTGCAGGTAGGCGTTGCGCGAGGAGCGGGCCAGGCCGTCGGCCTCCCGCACGATGGGCATCCCCACGATCTCGACCCCGAAGGCCAGGTCGCTCACCATGGCCCGGATCACCGCCAGCTGCTGCCAGTCCTTCTCGCCGAACACCGCCAGGTGCGGCCGGGTGAGGTTGAGGAGCTTGGCCACCACCGTGGCCACGCCGCGGAAGTGCCCGGGCCGGCTCCCGCCGCACAGCCCCTGGCTGGCCCGCTCCACCTCCACCCAGGTCTGGTGATCGGGCGCGAACATGAGCGCCGGGTCGGAGGGGGCCAGCACCAGGTCGATGCCGGCCTCCTCGCAGGTGGCGAGGTCGCCGGACAGGTCGCGCGGGTAGCGCGAGAGGTCCTCGCCGGGGCCGAACTGGGTGGGGTTGACGAAGATGGAGGCCAGCGCCAGCCCGCGCCTCCCGCCCTGGTCGGCGCGGCGCCGGGCCTCGCGCAGCAGCGAGCGGTGGCCGTCGTGCAGGTAGCCCATGGTGGGCACCAGGGCCAGGCGCTGGCCGGAGTCGCGGGCCTCGCCGCAGCGCGCCTGCCAGGCGGCCGGATCGGTGAAGAGCTGTGGCGCCGGCACGGGAGTCGGATCGCCTCGCTACACCGGGGCGCCCATGACGCCGGGCAGCTCCTCGGGGGGATCCTCGGCCACCGGCACCAGCCGGACGGCGGAGGAGTGGAAGCTGTGCTCGTCGGCCGGGAAGGCGCGCGCCTTCACCTCGGCGACGTACTGCCCCACCGCGCCGGTCACCTCGGTGCCCAGCTCGGCGAAGCGCTTCACGAACTTCGGCGTGAACTCGGCGTCCATGCCGAGCAGGTCGGTGAGCACCAGCACCTGGCCGTCGCAGGTCGGGCCGGCGCCGATGCCGATGGTGGGGATGGAGAGCTGCCCGCTGATGACCCGGGCCAGCTCGGTGGGGATGCACTCGAGCACCAGGGCGTAGCAGCCGGCCGCCTCCAGGGTGCGGGCGTCGTGCAGCAGCTGCTGCGCCCGCTCGGCGTCCTTGCCCTGCACCACGTAGCCGCCCAGCTTGTGGACCGACTGCGGGGTGAGGCCGATGTGGCCCATCACCGGCACCCCGGCCCGCACCACGCGGCGGACCACCTCGGCGTAGTCGCTCCCCCCTCCAGCTTGACCGCCTCGACGCCGCCCTCGGCCACCATCCGCATGGCCGCCTTGACCGCCTCGTCGGCGCTGGCCTGGTAGCTGCCGAAGGGGAGGTCGCCCACCAGGTGGGCGGCGGCGCCGCTGCGCTGCAGGCCGCGGCGGACCATGGCCGAGTGGTAGACCATCTGGTCGAGCGTGACCGGGAGCGTGGAGTCGTGCCCCTGCACCACCATGCCCAGCGAGTCGCCGACCAGGACCACGTCGACGCCGGCCGCCCCGACCAGCCGGGCGGCGGTGGCGTCGTAGGCGGTGACCATGGCGATCTTCTCGCCACGATCCTTCATCCGCTTCAGCTCGTTGATGGTGACGCGGCGCGGTGGCGGGCCGCTCTGTGTGGACATGCCGACCTCCGGTGCAGGCCCCGGTTCGGGGTCCCACCCGTTGGAAGGGGTGAAGGGCGAATCTAGATCCGGTGTAGGTGGAAAGTCACCTACGCAATGCGTCAGGGGCCGGTGGGCCCGTGGCTGGGTCGGGGGTCTAGGCCCGGTGGCCGCCCGGGAGGTAGTGCTGCGTCCCCTTCCGGTGGCGGCGGATCACGGTGGCCAGCGCCTCGAGATCCTCCTCCGAGCCGACCAGGTCGATGTCGCTGGTGTTGACCACCAGCAGCGGCGTCTCGTCGTAGTGGAAGAAGAAGTCGTTGTAGGCGGTGGCCAGGGACTCGACGTAGCGCGGGTCGATCTGGCGCTCGTAGGCGCGGCCGCGCCGCTTGATCCGCTGCAGCAGCACCTCGGTCCGCGCCTGCAGGTAGATCACCAGGTCCGGCTTCACCACCCGGGGACCGAGCGCGCCGTAGAGCCGGTCGTAGAGCGCCAGCTCGTTGGGGTCGAGGGTCAGGGCCGCGAAGATCCGGTCCTTGGCGAAGAGGTAGTCGGCGACGGTGCTGGTGGTGAAGAGCTCCTGCTGGTGGAGCGCCTGCTGCTGCTGGAAGCGCGAGAGCAGGAAGAAGAGCTGCGCCTGGAACGCGTACTTGCGGGCGTCGTCGTAGAACTGCGGCAGGAAGGGGTTGTCCTCGACCGGCTCGAGCACCAGCCGCGCGCCGGAGCGCTCGGCCAGGATCTGGGCGAGGGTGGTCTTGCCGGCGCCGATCGGGCCTTCGATGGCGATGTACCGGGGCCGTTCGGTCTGCGTCATGGAGCGGTGGCCCGAGAGTACCAAAGGAGGTCGCCCTTGGGGCCGAGGAATCCCCGGAGCGCCCATGCTTCGCGATCACCCTGACATCGGGATCGTGGATCCATGATCCATGGATCATGGCGACAGATCGGCCGCAGGACTTCAAGCATTCGTATCTGCTGTCCTTTCAGCGCGATATCGGATCGCCTTGACTCTGTGGATCGGCAAACGTATCGTCCTCCCTCATTGGACGGAGCTTTGGGTGAGGAGGCGGCCAGCATGCCGGTGGCACGGAAGTCCCAGGGGAAGGTGGCGGCGACGCGGGCCAACGGGGCGACCCGGCCGCGGCCGGAGCGGCCGGTGGCCGTCTCCGATGACGGCGTGGACCCGGCCTTCCATCGCGCCATCCTCAAGATCGCGCTCGAGCTGAAGAAGCCCTCGGCGCGCAGCTACGACCAGGTGGTGGCCGCCACCATCCAGTCCATGCGGCTCGACGCCGCAGCCTTCCGCCGCTACCTCGGCGAGAACGGCGCGCGAAACATGGGGCTGCTGCTCGCCACGGCGCGTGGCGGGGGGCTCTAGCACCTTTTCACGGACGCCCGTCCGAGGGTCGGGGTTGGTGGGGTCGGGGCGGGCAGGATGGTTGGGGCGGGCGTCCGTGGCCCTTTTCACGCCGAGGCGGCCGGGCCTCCGGGCTCGACGGGCCCCAGCGCCCGCTCCAGGGCCGCCCACTCGGCGATGGCCAGCGTCTCGCCGCGCCGCCCGCCGTCGATGCCCGCGGCCGACAGCGCCGCCCGGAGCCGGTCCACCGGCGCCAGCCGTGACGCCTCCAGCGCGTTCTTGAGGGTCTTGCGCCGCTGGGCGAAGCCCGCCTTCACCAGCGCGCGGAAGCGGGCCACCTCGACCACCTCGCAGCCCGCCGGCGGCGGCCGGAACAGGGCGTGGACCACCGCCGAGTGGATCCTCGGCGGCGGGAAGAAGGCGCCGGGCGGGACGATGCGCTCGACCGAGACCTCGGCCTCGCGCTGCAGGAAGACCGAGAGGATCCCCCAGTCCTTCTCCCCCGGCTCCGCCGCCAGCCGCTCGGCCACCTCGCGCTGCACCAGGAAGGTGGCGCGCGCCACGTGGGCCAGCTGGTCGAGGAGCGAGAAGAGGATGGGCGAGGTGAGGTGGTAGGGCAGGTTGCCCACCACCGAGAGCCGCTCCCCGGGGCCGGCCACGGCGCCGTAGTCGAACCGGGCGGCGTCGGCCTCCAGCAGGGTGATCCGGTCGCCCAGCTCGCCGCGCAGCACCCGGGCCATGTCGCGGTCGCGCTCCACCGCGATGACCGTCGCGCCCCGCGCCAGCAGCCGCGCCGTCAGGTGGCCCAGCCCGGCCCCCAGCTCCACCACCCGGGCGCCGGGCGCGGGCGCCGCCAGCCGGGCGATGTCGTCGAGCACCGCCTCGTCGCCGAGGAAGTTCTGCCCCCAGCTCTTCTTGGCGCGCAGGTCGTACTTGTCGAGCAGCGCGCGCGGCGACGGGTAGCTCACTGGAGCCGCCAGGCCGGGTCGGCGTTGAGCCCGGCGCCGGCGCGCAGGCCGCGCTCCAGCGCGTGGGTGCCGGCCACGGCGATCATGGCGGCGTTGTCGGTGCAGAGCCGCACCGCCGGGACGATGACCTGGAGGTCCTCGTACTCGGCGGCCTTCTCCAGCGCCGCCGCCCGCAGCCGGCTGTTGGCGGCCACCCCGCCGGACAGCACCAGCCGGGGCAGCTGGAAGCGGCGCGCGGCGCGGAAGGCCTTGTGGACCAGCGCCCCCACGATGGCCTCCTGGTAGCTGGCGCACAGGTCGGCCAGCCCCTGGCCCTCCGGCACGCCGTGCTTCCGGACCTGGTGGAGCAGCGCGGTCTTCAGGCCGCTGAAGCTGAAGTCGAGGTCGGCCCCCTTGACGATGGCGCGCGGGAACTTCACCGCCCGCCGATCGCCGTCGCGGGCCAGCCGGTCGATGGCGACGCCCCCGGGGTAGGGCAGGCCCAGCAGCTTGGCGCCCTTGTCGAAGGCCTCGCCGGCGGCGTCGTCGCGGGTGGAGCCGAGCAGCTGGTAGTCGCCGAAGCCGCGCGCCAGGTAGAGCGAGGTGTGGCCGCCGGAGACCACCAGGCCGAGGAAGGGGAAGCGGGGCGGGGTCTCGCCGAGGAAGGCGGCCAGCAGGTGCCCCTCGAGGTGGTTGACGCCCACCAGCGGCTTCTCCCACGCCAGCGCCAGCGCCTTGGCCACCTGCACGCCCACCAGCAGCGCCCCCACCAGCCCGGGCCCGCTGGTCACGGCGATGGCGTCGACGGCCCCGGCCCCGCCCGCGGCCGTGAGCGCCTCGTCGATGACCGGCATCACCTGCACCACGTGGTTGCGGCTGGCCAGCTCCGGCACCACGCCGCCCCAGCGTCGGTGGATCTCGATCTGGGTGGCCACCACGTCGGAGAGGGCGCGCCGCCCGTCCTCCACCACCGCGGCGGCCGTCTCGTCGCAGCTGGTCTCGATGCCGAGGACCCTCACGGCGCGCTCACCGGAGCTGCTTGGCGAGGATCTCGCGCACCGCGCGGGCCTGCTCGCCGGTGGGCTGCAGCTGGAGGAAGCGCTGGTAGGCCGCCCGGGCCGGCACCACCCTCCCCTCGCCCTGCTGGATCTCGCCGAGCAGGAGGTAGGTCGGCGCGTACCTCGGGTCGAGCCGCTGGGCCGACTCCAGCACCTTGAGCGCCTCGGCGGTCTGGTTGGAGTCGTAGAGGGCGCGCGCCAGCCCCACGAAGCCGGGCGGCGTCGCCTTGGCGGCCAGCGACCGCCTGAACTCGGCCGTGGCACCGGCGAAGTCGCCCCGCTCGTACCTCTTCTCGGCGCTGGCGATCAGCCGCTGCGCCTGCGCGGCCTGGGCCGCCGGGTCGACGGCCGGACGTGGCGCCGCGGGGGTGGCCGTGGGCTCGACCCTGGGCGGGGACGGCTGGACGATCGGGGCCGGGGCGACGCCGGGCTCGGGCGGGCCCGGCGAGGCCACCGCCGGTGGCGCCTCCGCGGTCGGCCTCGGCTCCACGGCCGGCGGTGGCGCGGGTGACATGGCCTCGGCGGGGGGCGGGGCCGCGACCGGGCCGGCCGGCGCAGCCCCCTGCCGTCCACCGAGCCAGAGCAGCGCGGCGATCACGCCGGCCACCGCCAGCAGGACCAGCGCGGCCCGCGGCGTCCGCGAGCGACGCGGCGGCGCCTCGGCCGTGGTCTCGGCCGGCGGCGTGCTCCTCGCCGCAGGAGCCGGGGTCGATCCGTCGGCCGGGGCGAGGGGTGGCGGCAGCGGCGCGACCGGCAGCTCGGCGGTCTTCTCCCTCGACTCCGCCTGGTACGGGGCGGTGGCCCGGTCGATGGCGAAGTGGGCCAGGTCCTCGGTGGGCGGGCCCCCGAACGAGGGCGGCGGCGGGATCGAGCCCGGCGCCGGCAGCGGCAGCGAGAAGTGGCTGGGAGACCGGAACGCCGGGGGCGGGCCTGGCCGGGGCGCCGGCACCGGGGTGGCGACCGCCGCCTGGACCGGGGTGATGGCGGCCACGGGGACCGGGACGGCGGCGGGGCCGGCCCAGCCTGCCGGCGGCGCCTCGAGCGTCGTCGAGGAGGGTGCCGGCGGCTCGGCCCCGCTGGCGAGCGGTGGCTCGGCGGCGGCGCGCGGCGGTGGCTCCTCGGCGCCGGTCGGCGAGGCCGGGCCGGCGAACCAGTCGATCCTCGAGGGGTCGGCGGGCGGGATGGGCTGCGGCTTGAAGGCCGGGAGGCCGCCGGGGATGGGCGTCAGGGCCGGGGCCGCCAGGTCGTCGGACGGCGCCACCTCGCGGATGATCCGCTCGAAGAAGAGCTTGGAGATGACCCCGGCGGCGGCCAGGTCGTCGTAGTCGGCCTCCTCGATGATCCGGCCCAGGCTGCGCCGCCCGTCGAAGAGCCGGAGCAGGGTGTTGACGTCGTCGGGGATCTCGGCGAGCCGGTCCGCCAGCAGGCCGTAGTCGAGCTCGAAGACGTGGTCGAGCGCCGGCAGCTGCTCCACGATCCGTCCCCACTCGTCGATGCGGCGCATCCCCTCCATGAGCAGCCCCTGCGTCGAGAAGGGGATCCGCTCCTCCCGCTCGATGGGGCGGAACTCGATGGCGAACTCCCCCTCCTGCCAGTTGAGCAGCCGGTAGAAGGCGTTCTCGCCGGACAGCCTGCCCAGCTCGCAGTCGAGGATCCGCCCGTCGCGGAAGTAGACCACCGCGGCCTGCCCGGTCGGCCCGGTGATGTGCAGGGCCCCCGACTTCTTGCCCATCTCCAGGGTCTGGACGAGGTCCACCACCCCCATGTCCGTGAGGGTGCCGCTGAAGCTGGCCCGCAGGTCCTTCTTCTCCAGCCGCTCCTTCTCCCGCTTCTCCAGGAGGATCTTGACCCGGGTGACGATCTCCTTGATGTAGATCGGCTTGGTGAGGTAGTCCTCGACGCCCAGTTCCAGCCCCTTCACCTTGTACTCCACCGACTTCTGGCCGGTCAGGAAGATGAAGGGGATGCCGCGGAACCGCTCGTCGTGCTTGAGCCGCCGGCACAGCTCGAACCCGTCCATCTCCGGCATCTTGGTGTCGGAGAGGATCAGGTCGGGCGGCGCCGCCTCGCACCGCTGCAGCGCGTCGCGGCCGTGGACCGCCGTGGTCACCGAGAAGCCCGCCTTGCGCAGGCTGACCTCCATGACCCGCAGCGACTTCGGGTCGCCGTCGACGAGGAGGAGGTGCTGCTTGGCCAAGCGGGGAGCCTTTCGAGACGGCGCGGCGATGGAGGGGGCGCGCCTCGGATCACGCCGCACAACCGCCCTCGAGTCAAGAATGGTGAGGCCGCGCGCCCTACCGGCGCCCCTGGCCCCGCCGCCCCTCCACCGCACGCAGCTCGCGCCCGGCCTCGGGGTGGCGCGGGTTGGCCGCCAGGGCGGCCCGGAACTGCCGCTCCGCCTCCCCGTCGTTCCCCTCCTCGCGCGCCACCAGGCCCGCCACGTAGTGGACCTGGTCGTTGCCCCTGGTGGCCAGCGCCGCGTCGATGATGGCGCGGGCGCGAGCCAGGTCCTTGCCGGCGGCCACCACCAGGTAGCTGGCCGCCAGCGCCGCCTGGTACTCGGGGCGCGGATCCGCCCGGATGGCCGACTCGAGGAAGCCCCGGGCCCGCGCGTAGTCGCGCGTCCGCATGCAGGCCTCGCCCTTCTGGAAGTCGACCTTCGCCGACTCGGCCCGCTGCGGGCTGCCCACCCCGCCGCTCCGGAGCGCCGCGAGGTGCTCGGCCCGGCGCTTGTCGTCGGAGAGCGCCTGGTAGGCCTCGTTCACCGCCGTGAAGAAGAGGCGCACCGTGTCCTGCAGGTCGGCCATGGCCGGCCCGGCGAAGAGGTCGGGGTGGAACTGGCGGGCCAGCGACAGGAAGGCCGCCTTCACGTCCTCGCGCCCGGCGGTCTCCGGCAGGCCGAGCCGGGCGAAGTAGCTGCCCTCGCTGGCGCGCGGCGCGATCTCCCGCAGCGCCCGCCGGAGCGCGGCGTCGGCCGGAGCGATGGCGGTGCCACCCGGTCCGCGGCCCGCCGATCCGGGCACCGGCGTGGCGGCCGGCGCCTCCGGGGCGCGGTTGAAGGGCCCGACCCCCATGTTCTGCACGGCCTTGGCCAGCAGGCGCTGACGCCGGGCGCGCGCCTCGGCGGGATCGCTGCGCTTGAGCGGGATGGCCGGCGAGCCCGGCGACGCCGAGCCGGCCGGGGCCGGGGTCGGCACCGGGGACGGCGTCCGCACGGGGACCGGGGTCGCGGTGGCCGCCGGGGTCGGCGGCGGCGAACGCGGCGGCGCGCTCGCCGGCCCGGTCACGCCCGGCCGGTCGAGCCGAACCGAGTCGGCGGCCACGCCGGCCAGCGTCGTCCCCGGGCTGGTGTCGCCGGTGGGGCGGGGCGACTCCGAGGAGGGCACCGCCAGCCCCAGCAGGAGCAGGCCGGCGAGCATGGCGCGGGCCCGCTCCGGCCCCACGCCCGCCTCGGCGCCGAAGAAGAACTCCAGGGAGACCGGGTGGGCCAGGCGGGCCACCAGCTGCCGCTCGGCGCGGTCCCAGCCGAAGCCGGGGGCCACCTCGCCATACCCGGAGGCGAGCCGCACGCCGCCCAGCGCCACCGGCCGCAGCGCCGAGGTCACCAGCTCGCGGGCCTGGGGCCGCTCCAGCGCGTCGATGATGGTCCGCAGCGGCGAGATGCGCAGGCCCCGCGTCCACTCCGGCACCGGCTGGCCCGGGTCGAAGGAGAAGCGCCCCTCGCCGAGCGCGGCGATGGCGGCCACGTAGCCGGTCTGCTGCTGGGAGAGCGCCTCCTCGACGTCCTGGCGCGAGACCGCCCCCATCTCGACCAGCAGCTCGCCCTGCGGCCGCCGGCGCGTGGCCAGCTCGGCCAGGCTGCGGGAGAGGGCGTCGACGTCGATCTTCCCGGCCTGCAGCAGCAGGAGCCCGAGCGGCCGCAGGCCGGTGGCGACCTGGGCCCCGACCGGCTGGCCCGCGCGGAACCAGAGGCGCGAGGTCCCGCCGCCGTGCTGCACCTCGAGCACGCCGTCGGCGCGCCGGTTGAGCAGGTCGAGCAGGATCGCGGCCAGCGGGGTGCGGGAGAGGTCGCCGGGCTGATCGAGGAGACCCATGGCCGCACATCCTAGCCGATCCTACCCGGGGATCGCATTCAACGCTGCGTAGACGGCGACGCCGACCGCGACCGCGAGGTTCAGGCTGCGCTGGCCCGGCTGCATGGGGATGGCCACCTGCCGGTCCGGCCAGGCGGCGAGGAGCGCCGGGGGCAGGCCGCGCTGCTCCTGTCCGAAGACCAGGAAGTCGCCCGGCTGGAAGCGCACCTCGAACAGGCTCCTGGTGGCGTGGCCGGAGAAGAGGTGGAGCCGCTGGTGCCGGCCGCGCAGCGCGCCGGCCTCGAACCCGGCCCAGTCGCGGTGCACCTCGGGGGCGAGCGACTCCCAGTAGTCCAGCCCGGCGCGCCGCAGGGCGGCGTCGTCGAGCGAGAAGCCGAGCGGGCCGACGAGGTGGAGCCGGCAGCCGGTGACCGCGCAGGTGCGGGCCACGTTCCCGGTGTTGGGCGGGATGAGCGGGTTGACCAGCACCACCTGCAGCGGCGGGTCGAGCCGCGGGAGCCGGGGCGCCCCGCCGGGCGTCGCCGGCAGGTCGGAGGGAGCGGCGGCGTGGGGGACGGGCGCGGGCACGGCGGCCGCCATCGTCGCCGGGGCCCGGCCCGGCGCGCAACCGGCGGCGGGGGCGCGCGGCCGGCGTTTGACCGGCGCCGGGGGCGCGATTAGTGTCGCCCGACCCGGGGGATTCGGCATGCGCATCACGGTTGCGGGCACCACCGACGTGGGACGCAAGCGCGCCCACAACGAGGACGCCTTCCTGCTCCTCCCCGAGGAGCAGCTCTACTGCGTGGCCGACGGGATGGGGGGCCACGCCTCCGGCGAGGTGGCCTCGCGCATCGCCGTGGAGGAGCTGGCCGAGTTCTTCCGGCTGACCGGGCGGGACGAGGAGGCCACCTGGCCCTTCGCCGGGGAGCCGGGCCGGCGGCTCGACGAGAACCGGCTGCTCACCGGCGTCCGGCTCGCCAACCTGCGCATCCTCGAGCGGGCCGGCACCGACGAGCGGCTGCGCGGCATGGGCACCACGCTGGTCTGCGCCCACTTCGACAAGGGCGCCGAGTCGGTGATCATCGGGCACGTGGGCGACAGCCGCGCCTACCTGCTGCGGCAGGGGGCCATCCGCCAGCTCACCGAGGACCACTCGCTCCTCAACGACTACCTGAGGACCCGCCGGCTCACGCCGGAGGAGGTCGAGCACTTCCCCCACAAGAACGTCATCGTCCGGGCGCTGGGCATGAAGGACCAGGTCGAGGTGGACCTCAAGCGCGAGCCGCTGCGGTCCGGCGACGTGGTGCTGCTCTGCTGCGACGGCCTCTCGGGCATGGTGCCCGACGAGCGGATCGCCGAGATCGTCCGCCAGCACCAGCGCGACCTCAGGTCGGCCACCCAGGCGCTGGTGGAGGCGGCCAACGCGGCCGGCGGCGTGGACAACATCACCTGCGTGCTGGCCCAGCTGCACGACTGAGCGGCGATCGAGGAGCGGACCATGGGCGAGGTGGGGTGGTACTACGACGCGGCGGGGCAGCCGGTCGGGCCGGTCGGGCCGGCGGCGCTGCTCGAGCTGATCCGCTCCGGGCGGCTCGCCCCGGGGACGCGGGTCTGGCGGCCGGGGCTGGCGGGCTGGGCGCCGTGGGAGACCCTGCCCGACCTCTCGTCGCAGGTGGCGCCGCCGCCGGCCGGCCCGCCACCCCTCGACGCCTTCCCGGCCGGCGCGCCCTGGCCGAAGGCCCCGGTCGGCGGCCGGGTCATCGCGGCCCTCGTCGACCAGCTGGTCTCCTCCGTCCCGGCCGGGCTGCTGGTGGTCGCCGCGGTCTCCGCCTTCCTCGGCGACGCCACCGGCTTCGGCGTGCTCCTCGGCCTGCTGGCGTTCGCGGCGGTGACCTGGGCCCTCTTCTACTCCTTCACCAAGGACGGCCGCCCCGGGGGGCAGAGCATCGGCAAGAAGGCGATGGGGCTGATGGTGGTCCACCTCCAGTCCAACCAGCCCTGCAGCCGGAGCCAGTCGGCGCTCCGCTTCCTGGTGATGTTCCTGCTCAGCCTGGTCCTGGGTGCCGGCTGGCTGGTCGAGCTGATCGTGCTGCTCATCGAGCCGGGTGGCCGCCGGCTGGGCGACTTCGCCGCCGGGACGCAGGTGATCGAGGCCGGCGCCTGGCGTCCGCGCCGCTGAGGCGGGCCCGCCGCCCTGGTCCGTCCGGGCCCGGCCACCGGCTCACGCCTGCAGCCGCCCGCGGAGCCAGAGGGCCGCGGCCCACGCCGGCGCGGCCACCTGCAGCGCCCAGCCCAGCCCGGCGAGGGCGCCGCCGATGGCGTGGCACTGCTCCAGCAGCCCGAGGGCGCGGAGCATGTTCCACCAGTCGTGGCCGCTGGCGTCGGCGCCGAGCAGCGGCAGCGCCCGGGCCTGGGCGTCGGCGGCGTACTGGCCGACGTTGACGAGGTTGACGCCGAGCCAGGCCACCACCACGGCCAGCGAGGCCGCCTGCCGCCGCCGCCAGAAGGCCACCGCCGCCGCCACCGGGAGCGCCAGCTGCAGCAGCGTGCCGCCGAGGATGGTGAGGAAGCGCCAGCCGAGGAGGCCGAAGAGCGGGTGGCCGGCCTCGTGGAAGACCAGGTCGGCGCCGTGGATGGCCGCGGCCAGGAAGCCGTGGGTCCGCTCGGAGCGGAGCAGCAGCGCCACGCCCGCCAGCAGCGCCGCCACCGCCGCGCCGCTCGGCGGCGGGAACGCCGGCAGCGCCTCGGCCCATCGCCGTGGGTGGCCAGGCGCGGGCCGGGTCGCCTCGGTGGTCATGCGCACCACACATATCCCCACCGCCCTCCCCGGCGAAGCTTTCCGCCGCGGGCCCGGCCAGGCGACGGCACACCCCTCCTCGTGGTGAGCCGACGTCGATTTCGGCGCCGCGCCCCCGCATCGAGGGTTGCGCTCCGCGGCGCGGCCGGGAAGATATGGGCTCGTGGCCCAGACCGCCCCATACGCCTCCGGCCTCGCGCCGGGCCTGCTGGTGGCCTCCCCGACGCTGGGCGATCCCAACTTCGACGGCTCGGTGGTGCTGATGGCGGAGCACCACGCCGACGGGGCGCTCGGCTTCGTGGTCAACCGCCCCGGCCCCATCGCCGTCGCCGACGTGCTGCGAGGGCTCGACCCCCAGCTGGCGGCCGACGCCATCCGCAACGGCCGCGCCGACGGCCACGTCATGGAGGGCGGGCCGGTGCAGCCGGACCGCCTGTGGATCCTCTACCGGCCCGGCGAGGTCCCGGCCGAGGAGGACGCCCTGCGCGTCGGCCGCGACCTCGCGCTGGGCGGGTCGCGCGAGCTGCTCGAGTCGCTGGTCCGCACGCCGGGCGGCGGCCCGTTCCTGCTGGTGCTGGGCTACGCCGGCTGGGCGCCCATGCAGGTGGAGCAGGAGGTGAACCAGGGCGCCTGGATCCCCATGGCCCTCCACGAGGACCTGGTCTTCGACGTGCCCAACGAGGAGCGCTGGGACCAGGCGGTCCGGCGCATCGGGCTGCAGCCGGGGAGCTTCATGGTGGCCGGAGGCGGCGCCCGGGCCTGAGGCCCGGGGCTCGCCCGCCGAGTCCGGCAGGCCCCGGAAGGCCCGCTGAGGCCCCGGATCGGCCTCTTGTCTAGACAGGTTGGGCGAGCTAGGCTGGCGCCATGATCCTGTCCCTGGACGGCTCACGCTCGCCCAGCTGCGGGCCCTGGCCCGCGCCCCGCTGCCCCTCGCGCTCGAGCCGGCGGCGTGGCCGGTCGTGGACGCCGGGGCGGCGGCCGTCGAGGCCATCGTCCGGCGCGGCGAGCCGGCCTACGGGATCAACACCGGCTTCGGGCGCCTCGCCTCCACCCACATCCCCGACGACCAGCTCGAGCTCCTGCAGCGCAACCTGGTCCTCTCCCACGCCGTCGGCGTGGGCCGGCCCTTCTCGGCGCCGGTGGTGCGGCTCATCATCGCGCTCAAGGTGGCCAGCCTGGCGCGCGGCCACTCGGGGGTGCGGCGGGTGGTGATCGAGGCGCTGCTCCGCCTGCTCGAGGCCGACGTGCTGCCGGCCATCCCGGAGAAGGGCTCGGTGGGAGCCTCGGGCGACCTCGCGCCGCTGGCCCACCTCGCCGCGGTCCTGCTCGGCATCGGCGAGGTCACGGTCGCCGGCCAGCGGCTGCCGGCCGCCGAGGGGCTGCGACGGGCCGGGCTCGCCCCGCTCACCCTGGCCGCCAAGGAGGGGCTGGCGCTGCTCAACGGCACCCAGGCCTCCACGGCGCTGGCCCTGCTGCACCTCTTCGACATCGAGGACCTGCTGCGGACGGCGCTGGTCTCCGGCGCGCTCTCGGTGGACGCCGCCGCCGGCTCGGTGAAGCCCTTCGACGAGCGCATCCACGCGCTGCGCGGGCAGCCCGGCCAGGTCGAGGTGGCCGCCGCCTACCGGGCGCTGCTGGCCGGGTCGGAGATCAACGTCAGCCACCGCGACTGCGGCAAGGTCCAGGACCCCTACAGCCTGCGCTGCCAGCCGCAGGTGATGGGGGCCTGCCTCGACCAGGCCCGCCACGCCGCCGGGGTGCTGCTGCGCGAGGCCAACGGCGTCACCGACAACCCGCTGCTCTTCCCCGACACCCTCGAGGTGCTGTCCGGCGGCAACTTCCACGCCGAGCCGGTGGCCTTCGCCGCCGACAACCTGGCGCTGGCGGTGGCCGAGATCGGCGCGCTGGCGGAGCGGCGCATCGCCCTGCTCATCGACGCCACGCTCTCCGGCCTGCCGCCGTTCCTGGTGCGGGACGGCGGCGTCAACTCCGGCTTCATGATCGCCCACGTCACCGCGGCCTCGCTGGCCTCGGAGAACAAGACCCTGGCCCACCCGGCCTCGGTCGACTCGCTCCCCACCTCCGCCAACCAGGAGGATCACGTCTCCATGGCCACCTTCGCGGCCCGCAAGCTGGGCGACATGGCCGAGAACACCGCCGGCATCCTCGCCATCGAGCTGCTGGCCGCGGCCCAGGGCGTCGACCTGCGCGGCCCCAGCGCCACCAGCCCGCGGCTGCGGGCGGTCATGGCGCTGATCCGCGGGCGGGTGGCCCACTACGACCTCGACCACTACTTCGCCCCCGACATCGCCGCGGTGCAGGAGCTGGTGCAGTCGGCGGCGGTGGCGGCCCACGCGCCGCTCCACCTGGAATCGCTGGAGCCGCGATGACGCCCCCCGCCTACCAGCGCATCAAGGCCTGGCTGCTGGCGCGCCTCGAGGCCGGCGAGTGGCGGGAGGGCGACCGCATCCCCTCCGAGCCGGAGCTGGCCCGCCGCTTCAAGGTGGCGCGCATGACCGTCAACCGGGCGGTGCGTGAGCTGGCCGCCGCCCACCTGCTGGTCCGCACGCCGGGGAGCGGCACCTTCGTGGCCCCGCCCCGGCACGAGTCGACGCTGGTGGAGATCCGCTCCATCGCCGACGAGATCCGGCGGCGCGGCGGGGCCCACTCGGCCGAGGTGCGGCGGCTCGACGAGGGGCGGGCCGGGAAGGCCGTGGCCGAGGAGCTGGGCCTCGCCGAGGGGGAGGCGGTCTTCCACTCCGTGCTGCTGCACCGCGCCGACGGCGTCCCGGTCCAGGTGGAGGAGCGCTGGGTGATCCCGGCCGTGGCCCCCGACTACCTGGCGCAGGACTTCACCCGCACCACGCCCAGCGACTACCTGATGCGCGTGGCGCCGCTGGCCCGCGTCGACTACCGGATCGAGGCGCGCCAGCCCGCCGACGCGATCCGCGAGGCGCTGGACCTGGCCGCCGGCGAGCCCTGCCTGCTGCTCCACCGCTGCACCTTCTCGCGCGGCCGCGCCGCCGGGGTCGCCGATCTCTGGCACCCGGGCAGCCGCTACCGGCTCACCGGCCACCTCTAGGGGGGCACCGACATGGACCGCCGCCACGATCCCTCCCGCGTCGTCCGCGCGCCGCGCGGGGCCACCCTCTCCTGCCGCAGCTGGCTCACCGAGGCGGCCTACCGGATGCTGCAGAACAACCTCGACCCCGAGGTGGCCGAGCACCCGCAGTCGCTGGTGGTCTACGGCGGCATCGGCCGGGCGGCGCGCGACTGGCCGAGCTTCGACGCCATCCTCGCCACCCTGCGGCGGCTCGGCGACGACGAGACCCTGCTCGTCCAGAGCGGCAAGCCGGTGGGCGTCTTCCGCACCACCGCCGACGCGCCGCGGGTCCTGCTGGCCAACTCCAACCTGGTGCCGCGCTGGGCCACCTGGGAGCACTTCGACGCGCTCGACGCCAAGGGGCTGATGATGTACGGGCAGATGACGGCCGGCTCCTGGATCTACATCGGCAGCCAGGGGATCGTGCAGGGGACCTACGAGACCTTCTTCGCGGTCGCCAACCAGCACTTCGGCGGGCAGCCGGGCGGCCGCTGGATCCTCACCGGGGGCCTGGGCGGCATGGGCGGGGCCCAGCCGCTGGCCGCCACCATGGCCGGCTTCTCGATGCTGGCGGTCGAGTGCGATCCGACCCGGATCGAGAAGCGGCTCGCCACCCGCTACCTGGACCGGCGCGCCGGCTCGCTCGACGAGGCGCTGGCGGTCCTGGAGGAGGCGAGGCGGGCCGGGAGGCCGGTCTCGGTCGGCCTGCTCGGCAACGCCGCCGACGTCTTCGCCGAGCTGGTGGCGCGGCGCCTCACCCCCGACGTGGTCACCGACCAGACCAGCGCCCACGACCCGGTGCGCGGGTACCTGCCGCAGGGCTGGACGCTGGAGCGCTGGCGCGCCGCGCAGCAGGACGACCCGGCCTCGATCGTCGGCCCGGCGCGGGCCTCCATGGCGGTGCAGGTGCGCGCCATGCTGGAGCTGCAGCGGCGTGGCGCCGCCACCTTCGACTACGGCAACAACATCCGCCAGCAGGCCCGGGAGGCGGGCGTGGCCGACGCCTTCGGCTTCCCCGGCTTCGTCCCCGCCTACATCCGGCCGCTCTTCTGCGAGGGGAAGGGCCCGTTCCGCTGGGTGGCCCTCTCCGGCGACCCCGAGGACATCCGGCGCACCGACGAGCGGGTGAAGGAGCTCCTGCCCGGCGACGCCCACCTGCACCGCTGGCTCGACCTGGCGCGCACCCGCATCGCCTTCCAGGGGCTGCCGGCCCGCATCTGCTGGGTGGGCGTCCAGGACCGGGTCCGGCTCGGGCTGGCCTTCAACCAGATGGTGGCCTCCGGCGAGCTCCAGGCGCCCATCGTCATCGGCCGCGACCACCTCGACACCGGCTCGGTGGCCTCCCCCCACCGCGAGACCGAGGCCATGCTCGACGGCTCCGACGCGGTGAGCGACTGGCCGCTGCTCAACGCCCTGCTCAACACCGCGGGGGGCGCCACCTGGGTCTCGCTCCACCACGGCGGCGGCGTCGGCATGGGCTTCTCGCAGCACGCCGGCGTGGTGATCGTGGCCGACGGGACCGAGGCCGCGGCGCGGCGGCTGGCGCGGGTGCTCTGGAACGACCCGGCCACCGGGGTGATGCGCCACGCCGATGCCGGCTATCCTCTGGCCATGGAGACGGCGCGAAAGGCGGGGCTCGACCTGCCCATGCTGGGAGCCGGCCGGTGACCGCCACGGCCGCCCCCTGGGACCTGCTGGTGCGAAGGGCCCGGGTGGCGACCATGACGCCCGGCTCGCCGTACGGCGAGATTCCGGACGGGGCGCTGGGAGTGCGCCAGGGGCTCGTCGCCTGGGTGGGCCCGGACGCGGAGCTGCCGGCCGGCGCCGGGGCGGCGCTGGAGCTGGACGCCGAGGGGCGCCTGCTCACGCCCGGCCTCGTCGACTGCCACACCCACCTGGTCCACGCCGGCCACCGGGCCGGCGAGTTCGAGCAGCGGCTGCTGGGCGCCAGCTACGAGGAGATCGCCAGGGCCGGCGGCGGCATCCGCGCCACCGTGGCGGCCACGCGCGCCGCCGACGCGGCCGCGCTGCTCCGCGAGAGCCGGCCGCGGCTCCAGGCGCTGCTGGCCGACGGCGTCACCACGGTGGAGGTGAAGAGCGGCTACGGGCTCGACCTCGACACCGAGCGGCGGCAGCTGGGCGTGGCCCGGCGGCTCGGCGAGCTGCTCCCGGTGACGGTCCGCACCACCTTCCTCGGCGCCCACGCCGTGCCCGCCGAGTTCGAGGGGCGCCCCGACGCCTACCTCGACCTCGTCATCGACGCGGTGCTGCCGGCGGTGGCGGCGGCCGGCCTGGCCGACGCGGTCGACGCCTACTGCGAGCCCATCGCCTTCACCCCGGCCCAGGTGGAGCGGCTCTTCGCCGCCGCCGCGCGCCTCCGGCTCCCCGTGAAGCTGCACGCCGAGCAGCGCTCCGACTCCGGGGGGGCGGCGCTGGCGGCCCGCCACCGGGCCCTCTCGGCCAATCACCTCGAGCACCTCTCCGCCGAGGGCGTCCGGGCCCTGGCCGAGGCCGGCACCGTGGCGGTGCTGCTGCCGGGGGCCTTCCTCCACCTGCGCGAGACCCATGCCCCGCCGGTGGCCGCCCTGCGGGCCGCCGGGGTCCCCATGGCGGTGGCCACCGACTGCAACCCGGGCACCTCGCCGCTGGCCTCGCTCACCACGGCCATGAACCTGGCCTGCACGCTGTTCCGCCTCACCCCGGCCGAGGCGCTGGCCGGGGCCACCCGCCACGCCGCCCGCGCCCTGGGACTCTCCGACCGCGGCCGCCTCGCGGTGGGGCTGCGCGCCGACCTCGCCCTCTGGAACGCCGACCACCCGGCCGAGCTGGCCGCGCGCCTCGGGCCGTCGTCGCTCGCCACCCGCTTCGTCGCCGGGAGACCCGACCATGCTCAAGCCCGCTGACCTGGCGCTCTGGTCCGGCCGCGCCGACGCCGAGGAAGGGCCGCGCGCGCAGCGCTGGCACCAGGGGATCCGGCCGCTGCTCGACGCCGCCGCGCCCGGCCTGGCGCTGCTCGGCTTCGCCTGCGACGCGGGGGTGGCGCGCAACCACGGCCGGCCGGGGGCCGCCGAGGGGCCGGCCGCGCTGCGCCGGGCGCTGGCCAACCTGGCCTGGCGCCGGACCGGGCCGGCCTGGGACGCCGGCGACGTGGTGGTGGACGGCGACGGGCTGGAGGAGGGGCAGCGCGAGCTGGCCGACACGGTGACCCGGCTGCTGGGCGCCGGCCACCGGCCGGTGGTGGTGGGGGGCGGCCACGAGGTGGCGCTCGGCAGCTTCCTCGGCCTGGCCGACCACCTGGCGCGCAACGCCGGCGCCCGGGCCCCGGCCATCGGGGTGGTCAACCTCGACGCCCACCTCGACCTGCGGGCCGGCCGGGCCAGCTCGGGCACGCCCTTCCGCCAGATCGCCGAGGCCTGCGCCGCGCGCCGCTGGCCCTTCCGCTACCTGTGCCTGGGCGTCGACGAGGGGTCGAACACCGAGGCGCTCTTCGACACCGCCCGCCGGCTGGGGGCGAGCTGGCGGCGCGACCGCGCCACCACGCCGGCCCGGCTCGACGAGGCCACCGCCGAGCTGGCCGCCTTCCTCGCCACCGTCGATCGGGTCCACCTCACCGTCGACCTCGACGTGCTGCCGGCGGCGGTCGCGCCCGGCGTCTCGGCCCCGGCCCCGCGCGGCGTGGCGCTCGAGGTGATCGAGGCGCTGGTCGACACCGTGGTGGCGAGCGGCAAGCTGGCGCTCGGCGAGGTGGCCGAGCTCAACCCGCGCTTCGACGCCGACGGGCGGACCGCCCGGGTGGCGGCGCGCCTGGTGGAGCAGCTGGGGCGATAGGGCCCGGCCGGCGAAGCCCGGGGTGACTCGACCGAAGTGGACGGCGCTCCGCGAAGTGGCGAAGATGCGCGGCCGCATCCGGCGCCGGGGGGTCGCACCCGGCCGTTCACCGCCCCGGGGAGCTCCATGCGCAGGTCGCACGCCGCCGTCGCCGCCTTCATCGCCTCGTGCCTCGGGGTCGCCCCGGTGGCGAAGGCCGAGGAGCAGGCTCCGGCGGCCCAACCCTCGTCGGCCGCGCCCGCGACCACGCCCGCCGCCGCCACCCCGGCCCCGGCCACCGGGGCGCTGGACCTCCAGCTCCGCCCGCCGCTGTTCCACGCCTGGCCCATCCCGGTCGAGAAGAAGGAGCTCCAGGCCAACTGGTGGCTGCCGCCCGTGGAGATCGTCGCCTTCACGGCCGGCCTCCACCTCTTCAACAAGACCTTCAACCCCGACCCCGTCTACGACGTGACCTGGGACGACATCCAGCGGCACTTCCAGGAGCCGTGGGTCTACGACAAGGACCAGTTCCTCACCAACCAGTTCGCCCATCCCTACGAGGGGAGCGTCTACTTCAACACCGCCCGCTCCCTGGGCCACGGCTTCTGGGTCTCGTCGGCCGCCGCCTTCGTCGGCAGCTGGACCTGGGAGATGTTCGCCGAGGCGGAGCAGCCCTCCATCAACGACCAGATCACCACCACGGTGGCCGGTTCCTTCCTCGGCGAGATCCTCTACCGCATGTCCAACGTGGTCCTCGACGGCGGCGGGGCCAGGCCGAGCGGCTGGCGGGAGTTCGCCGCCCTGGCGATCTCCCCGGCCAACGGCGTCAACCGGTGGATCTACGGCGACAGGTACCGCCCCACCGGCTTCACCAGCCACCCCTCCTACGGCGCCTTCCGCGTCGGCTACGGCCTCTCGCAGTCGGTGAGCGCCGCCAACGTCGAGCCCACCGCCTCGGGGAAGGGGATCGGCATCGGCGGGTCGATCACCTACGGCCTCGCCCCCGGCGAGTGGGAGTTCCAGGCCCCCTTCGACTACTTCGACATCGGCGCCGACCTGGTCCTCAACAAGCAGGCCAACACCCGCAGCGCCAATGGCAACTTCTCCATCCACGGCCTGCTCCTCGGCAGCACCTACGGCTCGGGGAGGGCGCGGGGGCTGTGGGGGCTCTTCGGCACCTACGACTACCTGACGCCGCAGGCCTACCGCGCCTCCTCCAGCGCGCTCGGCCTCGGCACCACCGGCCAGCTGCCGCTGGGGCGCGACGTCGTCCTGACCGGCAGCGGCATCCTCTCGCTCGGCTTCGGCGCCGGCGGCACGCTGACGGAGGACCTGGTCAGCGGCAACCGCGACTACCACTTCGGCGCCCAGGCGGTCGCCTACCTGCACGGCAAGCTCATCTTCCGCGACAGCCTGGCCCTCGAGGCCGGCGCCCGCCAGTACTTCACCTCCGGCAAGGTCTCGCCCGAGCCGGACACCTGGGAGGAGGCCACCTACGCCAGCGCCAACCTCACCTGGCGCATCTACGGCCCGCACGGCGTCGGGGTGCAGTGGGTCGGCGCCCGCCGCAACGCCTACTACCCGGACGTCCCCGCCATCTCCTCCCGCTCGAACGAGGTCTCGGTCTTCTACACGCTGGTCTCCGACCACGGCCTCGGCGTGGGCCGGGTCATCGAGTAGGCTGGGACTGGTGGCGCCGCCGGCCGGGCGGGGCGCAGGGGGTCCGTTGAAGGGACGATGGCTCACCGTGGTCCTGCTGGTCGCCACCCTGGCGGTGCTGGCCGCCTCGGTGCCTGGCGCGTGGAGCGACGTGGTCCGCCGCGGCGGCTTCTACATCTTCTCCGACGCCTTCCTGGTGGAGCTGCCGCGTCGCCTCCACGGCCCGGGGCGCCTCCGCTTCCTGATCCAGCCGGTCATGGCCATCCTGGTCGGCGTCGCCGCAGGGCGGGCCGCCGCCGGCCGGGGCCGGCCTGCGCCCCAGGGTGGGCATCGTGGCCGCCTGCTCAACCTCATGCTGGCCGGCATCCTCGTCGACGCCATCGCCCAGTGGCTCATCTACGGCATCTCGCACCCCGGCGCGGCGCTGCTCATCGGCCCGGTGCTGATCACCGGCCCCTTCTCGCTCGCCTACGCGGTGACGCGGTGGAGGCCGCGCTCGAAGCAGGCCCCTAAAAAGGTATAGTCCGTCCCCCGGGCATTGAGGCACGCTGCCCCTCCATCCATCCGGCATTCCAAGGCCTTGCCGCCGATCGTCGGCCACTTCACGGAGCCCACATGAACCGCCCCACCCGCGCCTCCGCGCTCGCGCTCGTCGCCCTCCTCGCCGCCTGCGGGAAGAAGGAGGCGGCCCCCGCCGCCGCGGCGCCCCAGGAGGTCACCGTGGTGGCCGCGGTGCAGCGCGACGTCCCCATCGTCAGCGAGCTGGTGGCCACGCTCCACGGCGACCAGGACATCGAGATGCGGGCCCGCGTCGAGGGCTACCTGCGGAGCATCGACTACCGGGAAGGGACCGAGGTGAAGAAGGGGCAGCTGCTCTTCACCATCGACGACCAGCCCTACCGTGCGGCCCTGGCCCAGGCCCGGGGGGCCGAGGCCCGGGCCATGGCGGCCTTCGCCAAGGCCGACCTCGACGTGAAGCGCTTCACGCCGCTGGTCGCGCAGCGCGCCATCAGCCAGGCCGAGCTCGACAACGCGCTGGCGTCCCGCGACGCCGCCAAGGCGGCGCTCGAGGCGGCCCAGGCCGACACCGAGAAGGCCCGGCTCAACGTCTCCTACGCCAACATCACCTCGCCGGTCGACGGCATGGCCGGCAAGGCCGAGAAGAAGGTGGGCGACCTGGTGGGCAAGGGGGAGCCGACGCTGCTCACCACCGTGTCGGTGCTCGACCCCATCCGCGCCACCGTCAACCTCCCCGAGGCCCTCTACCTCAAGAACGCCCAGGCCCTGGCCGCCGCCGAGGCCAGCTCCCGGCTTGCCCCCAACCCGGAGGGGGCGCAGCTGCAGCTCTCCGACGGCTCCATCTACCCCAACCGGGGCCGGCTGGTGCTGATGGATCGCGCGGTGGACCCGACCACCGGCACGCTCCGCATCGAGGTCGCCTTCGCCAACCCGACCCGGACGCTGCGCCCCGGCCTCTACGGCAAGGTGCTCTTCCGGAGCGCGCAGCTCGCCGGCGCCGTGCTGGTGCCGCAGAAGGCCGTCACCGAGCTGCAGGGGACCTACTCGGTGCTGGTGGTCGGCGCCGACGACACGGTCCAGTCGAGGACGGTCAAGCCGGGCCCGCGCGTCGGCGACCTGTGGGTGATGGAGTCGGGGGTGGCTGCCGGGGAGCGGGTGGTGGTGGCCGGCTTCCTCGGCCTGAAGGACGGCGTCAAGGTGAAGGCGGTGGAGGCGCCGGCCCCCGCGGCACCGGCCGCCGCCGCGACCAACGCCCTGGCGCCGCCCGCGCCGGCCCCGACCACGCCGCCCGCCGCCAAGTAGCCTCGAGGAGCCGACATGGGCAACTTCTTCATCCGCCGCCCCATCGTGGCGATGGTCATCTCCATCGTCATGGTGATCGTGGGCACGGTGGCCCTGACGGGCCTCCCCGTCGCCAAGTTCCCCGAGATCGTGCCCCCCATGGTGCAGGTGACCACCACCTACACCGGCGCCTCGGCCCTCGACGTGGAGCAGTCGGTGGCCACGCCGCTGGAGCAGAAGATCAACGGCGTGGAGCGGTCGATCTACATGAAGTCGACCAACGCCAACGACGGCACGCTCAAGATCGAGGTCAGCTTCGAGCTCGGCACCAACCTCGACATCGCCTCGGTGCTGGTCCAGAACCGCGTGTCGGAGGGCTCCTCGGTCCTGCCGCAGGAGGTCAAGCAGTACGGGGTGGTGACCAAGAAGTCGCTGGCCTTCCCCATGATGCTGGTGTCGCTCACCTCGCCGTCGGGGGCCTACGACAACGTCTTCCTCTCCAACTACGCCAACATCAACATCGTCGACCAGCTGGCGCGCCTGCCCGGCGTCGGCCAGACCCTGCTCTTCGGCGGCTCCGACTACTCGATGCGGATCTGGGTGCGGCCCGACAAGCTGCGCAACCTCGGCCTCACCGTCTCCGACCTCACCACCGCCATCCAGCAGCAGAACGTGCTGCAGCCGGCCGGCCAGCTGGGCGGCCCCCCGGCCCCCCCGGGCGTGCAGTTCACCTACGCGGTCAAGACCAAGGGGCGGCTGCTCAACGCCGAGGAGTTCGGCGAGATCATCGTCCGCGCCAACCCCGACGGCTCGATCGTCAGGCTCAGGGACGTGGCCCGCATCGAGCTCGGCTCGCTGCTCTACAACTCGGTGGGGCGGCTCAACGGCAAGGGGGCGGCGGTCATCGGCATCTACCAGCTCCCCGGCTCCAACGCCCTCGACCTCTCCAAGAAGGTCCGCTCCACCATGGAGGACCTGGCCAAGCGCTTCCCGGCCGGCATCAAGCACTCCATCACCCTCGACACCACCGCCGCGGTCACCGCCGGCATCGAGGAGATCATCAGCACCCTCTTCGAGGCGGTGCTGCTGGTGATCCTGGTGGTCTTCGTCTTCCTGCAGAACTGGCGCGCCACCCTCATCCCGCTGCTCACCGTGCCGGTCTCGCTGATCGGCACCTTCATCGTCTTCCCGCTGCTGGGCTTCTCGGTCAACACCCTGTCGCTGCTCGGCCTGGTGCTGGCCATCGGCATCGTGGTGGACGACGCCATCGTGGTGGTCGAGGCGGTGATGCACCACCTCGAGCAGGGCAAGAGCCCGCGCGAGGCGACCGAGCAGGCCATGAAGGAGGTCTCCGGACCGGTGGTGGCCATCGCCCTGGTGCTGACCGCGGTGTTCGTGCCGGTGGCCTTCATGCCCGGCCTGACCGGCCGGCTCTACCAGCAGTTCGCCGTCACCATCGCCATCTCGGTCTGCTTCTCGGCCGTCAACGCCCTCACCCTCTCGCCGGCGCTGGCCTCGCTGCTGCTCAAGGCCCCCACCGGCAAGAAGACGCTGCTGACCCCCTTCTACAACGCCTTCAACAAGTACTTCGGCAAGCTCACCGACGGCTACGTCGGCTTCACCGGCATCCTGGTCCGCAAGGCCTACCGCAGCATGGTGCTGGTGCTGATCACCGCGCTGCTGGCGGTGGTCTTCGCCGCGCGGGTCCCCTCCGGCTTCCTCCCCGACGAGGACGAGGGGTACTTCTTCGCCAACGTCCAGCTCCCCGACGCCTCCTCGCTGGAGCGGACCGAGGTCACCGTCAAGAAGGTGCAGGAGATCATCCAGGCCCAGGCCGGCGTCGAGTACGTCACCGGCATCTCGGGCTTCTCGATGCTCTCCGGCGCCTACGCCTCCAACACCGCCTTCTTCTTCGTGTCGCTCAAGCCCTGGGAGGAGCGCAAGGCCAAGGCGGAGCAGGCGGCCGCCATCATCCAGGCCATCAACGGGAAGCTGCGCAAGGAGGTGACCGAGGCCTTCGCCTTCACCTTCGCGCCGCCGCCCATCCCGGGCCTCGGCTCCGGCTCCGGCTTCACCTTCATGCTCCAGGACCAGGCCGGCCAGTCCCCCCAGGCGCTGGCCGACGCGCTGCAGAAGTTCATGGCCGGCGCCAGGGCGCGCCCCGAGATCGGCACCGTCAACTCCATCTACCGGGCCGCCGTGCCGCAGGTGCTGGCCGACCTCGACCGCGAGAAGGCGGTCAAGCTGGGCGTGCCGGTCACCGCGGTGAACCAGACGCTGGGCACGCTGCTGGGGGGCTCCTACGTCAACGACTTCAACCGCTTCGGCCGGACCTACAAGGTGATGATGCAGGCGGAGCCGGAGTTCCGCGTCAAGCCGGAGAGCCTCGGCCAGTTCTTCGTCCGCGGCCACGCCGGTGATCTCATCCCGCTCGACACGCTGGTCTCCACCCGGCCCATCTCCGGGCCCGAGTTCACCAACCGGTTCAACCTCTACCGCTCGGCCGAGGTGAACGGCGTCCCGGCACCCGGCTACAGCTCCTCGCAGGCCATGGCCGCGCTCGAGGAGGTGGCGGCGACGCTGCCGCAGGGGTTCGGCCATGCCTGGTCCAACGTCTCCTACCAGGAGAAGGCGGCCGCCGGGTCCAGCGCCGTCGTCTTCGTCTTCGCCATCGTGCTGGTCTTCCTCATCCTGGCCGCCCAGTACGAGAGCTGGTCGCTGCCGCTCTCGGTGGTGCTGGGCACGCCGTTCGCCGCCCTGGGTGCCTTCTTCGGCCTGTGGCTGGCGCGCCTCGCCATCGGGCCGGCCTACGTCAACAACGTCTTCGCCCAGATCGGCCTGGTGATGCTGGTCGGCCTGGCCGCCAAGAACGCCATCCTCATCGTCGAGTTCGCCAAGGAGGCGGTGCACGCCGGCAAGCCGCCCATCGAGGCGGCCCTCTACGCCGCCAAGCTGCGGCTGCGCCCCATCCTCATGACCGCCTTCGCCTTCATCCTCGGCGTCCTGCCGCTGGTGCGCGCCGCCGGCGCCGGCGCCGAGTCGCGCAAGGTGATGGGCATGGCGGTCTTCGCCGGCATGCTGGTGGCCACGCTGCTGGCCGTGGTGCTGGTCCCGGTGCTCTTCGTCACCGTGGAGCGGCTCTTCGGCGGCAAGGCCCATGACGCCACCCCGCCCGCACCCGGGGGCGCCGCGCCGGCCCCAGGAGGCCACCCGTGAACACCCGTCACCTCCCCCTCACCGTCCTGCTGCTGGCCGGCTGCTCGGTCGGCCCCGCCTACCAGCGGCCCAGCACGCCGGCGCCCGAGGCCTTCCGCTTCGCCGACGTCAAGGAGGCCGAGTCCATCGCCGACCTGCCCTGGTGGCAGCTCTTCAAGGACCCGACGCTGGAGGGGCTGATCAAGGAGGCGCTGGAGAAGAACCAGGACCTGGCGCTGGCCGCGGCCCGCGTCCAGGAGAGCCGGGCGGTGGCGCGCGGCGCGTCCGGACCGCTCTGGCCGCAGGTCTCGGTGCAGGCCACCGGCAACACCGGCCAGCTGGTGTCCAAGGCCAACGTGCCCGGCGCCTCCACCCGGACCCTCTGGAACCTGGAGGCCGGGGTGAGCTGGGAGCTCGACCTGTGGGGGCGCGTCCGCAGCGCCCGCGACCAGGCCGAGGCCATCTCCATCGCCACCGAGGAGGACCGGCGCGGCGTGGTGCTGGCGCTGGTGTCGGGCGTGGCCCAGGCCTACCTCGAGCTGCGCGCCCTCGACCTGCAGCTGGAGGTGGCCCGCACCAACGGCGCCCTCCGCAAGGGCACGCTCGACCTCTTCGAGGCCAGGGCCAGGGGGGGCGTGGCCTCCGACCTCGAGGTGGAGCAGGCCCGCGCCGACTACGCGGTCACCTCGGCGGCCGAGCCGGCCACCGAGCGGCTCATCGCCTTGAAGGAGCACGAGCTCTGCGTCCTGCTGGGCCGGCCGCCCGGCCCCATCGACCGCGGCCTCGAGCTGGTGGAGACCCCGGTGCCGCCCGCGCTGCCGGCCGGCGTGCCGGCCAACCTGCTGGAGCGGCGGCCCGACCTGCGCTCCGCCGAGCAGGTGGCCATGGCCGCCACCGCCGGGGCCCGGGTGGCCACCGCCGAGCGCCTCCCCCGCCTCTCGCTGGCCGGGGTGCTCGGCCTGGGCGCCCCGTCGGGCTCGTCGCTCTTCACCGGCGACGCGCTGGTCTGGAGCGTGGGCGGCGGCCTGCTCGCCCCCATCTTCCAGGGCGGCACGCTCAAGGCCAACCAGGACGCCGCCTACGCCCGGATGGACCAGGCCTCGGCCGGCTGGCGCCAGGCGGTGCTGGTGGCGCTGCGGGAGGTCTCCGACGCGGCCGTCAGCGTCAAGAAGTTCGGGGCGGTGCGGACCCAGAACGAGATCGAGGTGAAGTCGACCACCAACGCGGCCCGGCTGGCCGTGCTCCGCTACGAGGGCGGGGTCTCCAGCTACCTGGAGGTGCTCGACGCCCAGCGGCGCCAGTTCGACTCGGCCAACAACCTGGTGGCATCACGGCGCGACGAGCTGGTCTCGGTGGTGCAGCTCTACAAGTCGCTGGGCGGCGGCTGGCAGGAGGCGCCGGCCGAGGGCGCGCCCGCTCCGGCTCCTGCTCCTGCCCCGGCCCCCCAGCCGGCGCCCTGATGGGGCTGCCGCCGTCCCGAGCGGTCACGTTCCAGGGCCCTCCCCGAGGGCGTGACCGCGGGGAGGTCGGAAGCGAGCACCAGCCGCTCCCACCCGGATTGCCCCGTGGCGGAGTCATCGACTAGAGTTCACCCCTCTTGCGAATCAGCCGCCCAGCAGCATCGAGGCCGGGCTCGCACACCAGGACCGTCGAGGAGCATCCATGGACGTGGTACAGGCGCTGAAGAATACCCTCCTGTTCAAGGACGTCCCCGAGCCCATCCTCGCGATCGTTGCCGAGTGCGTCGAGGAGCGAACCATCACCGGCGGAGCACCGATCGTCTCCTCGCACCAGACCACCGGCTCGCTCTACATCATCCGGCACGGGTCGGTCCAAGGCACCCGCGGCGGAGAGGCGACTTCATCGTGTTGGGGCCTGGACAGTCCTTCGGACACCTGTCGTTGCTCGACGGTGGTCCCGTGGGGATGACCGTGCAGGCGCTTGATCCGACGGAGCTGCTCGTCGTCGATGCGGCGAAGCTCCGCACGAAGCTCAGCGGCAATTTCGAGGCCGGGTACCTCTTCTACCGGGCCGTGGCGACATCCCTGGCGACCAGGCTGCGACGCGCGGTGGACGCCTTCGTCCTGGCCACCGAGGGATCGGGCGCTTCGCAGCAGGCACGGTAGCCCGCCAGGCACTCCCCCCTGGCGTTGACCCACCGTGCCGCTCGCGTCGTGAGCGCCCTGGCCAGCGCATGGGGGCGGCGGCGCGCCGAGGCGCCTACCCCGGTCCCGCCAGGCGCTCCCAGTCGAAGACCTCGATCTCCCCCAGCCCGACCGGTCGCCGCTCGAACAGCAGCACCGCGCGCAGCCCATCGGTGAAGTAGGGATCACCGGTCAGGTTCCGGTGCGGCCGGATGGTCGGCGCCGGGTCGGGCCCCTTCACGAAGCCGAACTTGATCAGCGACTGGGAGTAGAGCAGGTCCTGGATCAGCCCGAGCCGCGCCTCGTCCACGTCGGGATCGATCTTGTGGGTGGTGAGGTTCCAGGTCTTGAGCGTCCAGCGCACGCCGATGTCCCGGCTGATCTGCCCCAGCCAGACCGGCTTGCCCCGGTACTCCAGGGGGGTGAGCCAGAGCCTGACGTGGTTGCGCTGGTTGATGGACGCCCGCGCCTTCTGGGCGGCGACGTCCTGGGATCGCCCCAGCGCGTAGAGGGGGCTCACCGGCGAGTAGCGGTAGCGGGACCCCAGGAGGAACGCCTTGGCCGTCTTCCAGGAGGATCGCAGCGAGATGGCCTCGGTGGGGTGCCAGGCCCGCCGCAGGAAGGCGGGGAACAGGTCGTCGCGCCGGCCCACCAGCACCAGGTTGAGCGGGTCCCCCCGGGCGCTCCCGGTCTTGTTGGTGGTCCAGCCCGGCAGCCGCTCCAGGGCCGAGCGCAGCTCGGCCTCGGTCTCCAGCCGGACCACGGCCTCCGGCGGGTAGGTGTTCTCGAGGTCGCGGCGGCTGCTGTCGGTCGTGAGGCCCGGCACCGTGGCGAAGAAGGTGAAGCTCCTGGCCGCCCCGTGCCGGGGAGCGATCAGGTCCACCGTGACCGGCTTGGTCCCTTCCTCCAGGTTGCTGAAGACGAACCCGGACACCGTGGTCCCGGGCAGGACCGGGCTGCGGAACTGGAGCTCGTCGAAGAACTCGTCCATCTGCCGGTTGGCCGACCGGGCGAACAGGGTGTGGCGCATGTAGGCCGCCTCCCGGGCCGAGAAGTAGTCCGGGTCGAGGCCGGCCGACAGGAGCCAGTAGGGCACCTCCTCGCCGTTCTTCACCTCGAGCCAGACCGGCTGGATCCCGCTCCGGGCCAGGTCGGTGCCGAAGAGCGCCCGGCTCTCCCTGGCGCTCAGCACGGCCACCGTGACGGCGACCTCGCCGTCGCGCTGCGTGGCGGCGCGCTCGGCGAGCGGGACCTCCTCGAGACGGCCGTGGCGGTAGGAGGCGAGCGAGGCGAAGTCGAGCTCGCGCACCGAGTCGAACAGCACCCGGAGGCGCCGGCCACGCCGCCAGCCGAGCCACGCCAGCACCACCAGCAGGACCGCCAGGAAGGGCAGGACGTCGCGCAGGACCATGGCCAGCCATCTTGCACGGACCGTGGAGGATTGGCGACCGGTGCGGGAGGTCCCGCCTCGAGGGCCCGACGGCGAGCCTCAGCGCGTCACGAACAGGATCCAGGGCGTCCCCACCAGCATGAAGATGAGGAAGCAGGCCCCGGTGGTGAGGGCGCCCAGCCGGTACAGCTCTCCCTGTTTCAGGTAGCCGCTGCCGACGAAGATGACGTTCTGGCTGCCGCCCTGCGGCGTGATGGTGGAGAAGTAGCTGCTGGCGAAGAGCAGCGCGAAGGCCATCAACGCCGGCGGCACGCCGGCCCGCATGCCCACGTCGAGGAAGACGCCGAAGAGGGCCAGGACCTGCGACGACTGGCTGACGAACAGGTAGTGCATCAGCACGTAGAGCGACACCAGGGCCACGTAGGCGGCCGGCCAGGAGATGCCCGACAGCCGGGTCGCCAGCCGCTCGCCCAGGTAGCCCATGAAGCCCAGCTCGTTGAGCTGGCCGCTCAGCGCGAAGAGGACGGCCAGCCAGAGGAAGGTGGCCAGCGTGTCGCCTTCCCGGGAGATGTCGTCGAGGGTGAGGACGCGGGTGGCCAGCAGCCCGCCGAGGCCGGCGAAGGCCACGCTGGTCGCGTCCAGCCCCAGCCTGCCGGCCAGCACCCAGCCCGCCACCATGAGCGCGAAGGCCACCGCCACCACCTTCTCGTCCCGGCCGAGCGGCCCCATGGCGCGCAGCGCCTCGCGGGCGGCGGCGGGCGCCTCCGGCGTGGCCTTCACGTCCGGCGGGAAGAGCCCGTACAGCACCAGGGGGAGCAGCAGGATGGCGGCCAGGGCCGGGACCGACGCCACCGCCAGCCACGAGCCGAAGGTCACCTGCAGGCCGGCGTGCTGCGCCACCTCGACGCCGATGGGGTTGGCCGAGGTGGCCGTCAGCCAGAGGGCCGAGGAGACGGCCAGGCTGGCCATGCCGCAGAACATCAGGTAGCCGCCCAGCCTTCGCCGGGTCGGGTCCTCCGGCGTCGAGCCGGCGCCCTGCGAGAGGGAGAGCACGATGGGATAGATCACCCCGCCCCGGGCGGTGTTGCTGGGGAAGGCCGGCGCGATGAGGGCGTCGGTGATGAAGATGCTGTAGGCCAGCCCCAGCGTGGAGCGGCCGAAGGCGCTCACCACCAGCAGGCTGATGCGCCGGCCCAGCCCCGACTTCACCACGCTCCTCGCCACCAGGAAGGCGACCACCACCAGCAGGACGCTGCCGTTGCCGAAGCCGGCGAAGGCCTTGGCCGGCGTCACGGTGCCGGTGAGGACCGCGGCCGCCACCGCCAGCATCGCCGAGGTGAGCAGCGGGAAGGCGTTGAGGATGACGGCGAAGATGGCCGAGGCGAAGATGGCGAAGAGGTGCCAGGCGCGGGGCGCCAGCCCCGACGGGATCGGGGCGAGCCAGATGCCGAGCGCCAGCGCGAAGGGGGCGGCGCGGGTGAGCAGCGCGCGAGGGCCGGCCGCGGCGGCGCTCATGGCGGGGAGCCTCGGGGCGGGGTGGCCGGGGCCGCGCCGAGGCGGGCCCTCCCCTTGAGATCGACGGCGCGCCCCTGGACGACCCCCTCCTCGGTCTCGATGACGAACTGCCACCCCAGCTCGTAGGCGCCCGTCACCCCCGCCCAGCGCCCCGTCCCGCCGATGATGGTGCCGGAGATGCGGCGCCCGCTGGCGATCGGGCCGCCGCTCAGCTCGCTGAAGATCTCGTCGCCGCGATCGTCGATCCAGACGGCGCGTCCCAGGCCGCCGGTCTGGCTGTCGGAGAAGGTGATGGCCCTGGCCTGGAAGCCCACGCCCAGCCCCCGCTCCCCGGTGAGCAGCAGCGTGCCGCCGAGGCTGGCCACCGAGGCCCGGCGATCCGGCCCGAGGTGCAGGGTGTGGCGCTCGCCGACGGCGGACCAGGTCCCCTCGAAGGCGACCCACTCGCCGGGCGCCGGCGAGGGCCCCGGGGTCCTCGCCGGCTTGCTGCAGGAGGCGGCCGCGGCGGCGAGCAGGAGCGCCAGCCAGCGCGCGCCCCGGGCCGGGCCAGTGGCCAACTCGCTCGTCGCGGGGCGCGGCACGCCGTCGATGCTACTACTTCCAGGCGTCCTTGCTCGAGAAGGTGTACTTCAGCGAGACCTGGAGCCGGGTGTCGGTGCCGGAGGCGCCCCCGTTGTCGGTCCGCTTGCCCCAGAGGAGCTCCGGGCCGAACAGGAGGTTCGGCGCCGGCGAGGCCAGCAGGTTGGCCGAGGCGTACTGGCCGGTCTTGAAGGCGTCGCTGGCCTGCAGGCTGGTGTTGTCCACCATGGTGGTGCTGTAGCCGAAGGAGCTGGTCCACTTCTCCGTCCAGGCGACGTCCACGTAGGCGAACACCCCGAGGAGCGGCACCGCCTCCGCGTTCGGGTCGGCCAGCGTGCCTCCGAAGGAGAGGTCGGTCCCGCCGTCGTTCATGTAGTAGGAGATCCCCTTGCCGCCGATCAGGGACAGCCGCAGCGTGGCCTTCGAGCCGGCCTTGAAGACCGAGCTGACGTCGAGGCCGTAGCCCAGCGCGTCGTCCTTGGGGGTGCCGCCCGTGGCGCCCGGGGTGTCGTAGCCGAGCCACCGCAGGATGCCGGCGACCTGGAGGTAGCCCCAGCCCCCGGTGAGCCGGTACTGGCCGGTGACGTCAGGCAGCTTGCTGACGGCGGTGGGGTTGCCCCCGACCAGCCCCGGATCCAGGTCGGTGGCCGGCCGCTCCAGGGCGACGGCGATGGTGTGCTCGCCCATGACGCGCGTGTAGCGCACCTGGACGTTCCGGTAGAAGGACATGCCGGCCGGCCCCCAGTAGTCGATGATGTTGGGCCAGAGGTCGGCGTCCATGAAGAGGCTGTGCGTCAGGCCCGCCAGCACCGGGCCCCACTCGCCGTAGGCGTGGCGCAGGCGGACGCCGTTCTGGCCCCCGGCGTCCGGGCGGTCGCTGCCCGAGGAACCGAAGAAGTCGAACTCGAGCCGGGTCTTGAGCAGGTCGCCGGCGACCGGCAGGGAGGCCTTCAGGCCGAGCCGGCTCTGGCGCACGCTGAAGATGGTCTCACCGTCGCTGCCGTACTGGCCGTCGGCGGTGGGGATGCGGCTGGGCCGCAGGGTGGCGTTCCAGTCCGGCCTCACCCGGTTGAAGTCCTGGATGAGGTCGGCCTGGGCGAAGCCGTAGACCTCGAAGGAGGGCTTCTGGCCCGCCTCCTGGGCCCGGCCCGGGGCAGGGAGCAGCGTCACGGCGGCCAGGGCCGCCAGCAGGATGGTCCTCATGGTCCTCTCCTCAGTACTCCTCGAAGTACTTCTGGATCGCCTTGACGTCGCTGGTCCTGGTGAGGGCCTGCTGCAGCAGCACCCGCGCCTTGGGCGGGTTGAGCTCCAGGGCGGCCACGAAGCCGAGCTTGTCGTCGTCGAGCTCGACGTTGCGGGCCACGGTGCCGGTGCCCACCCGCGTGCTGCGCACCACCACCACCCCCTTCTTGGCGGCGGCGGCCAGCGCCTCGATCATGGGCGCGGTGGCGTTGCCGTCGCCGACGCCGGCCAGCACGATGCCCTTGGCGCCGGCGGCCACCGCGGCCTCCACCGGCTCCTTGCCGACGTTGGCGTGGGCGTAGACGATCGCGACCATGGGGAGGGCGTCGGGCACGCTGCCGGCGAAGGCGCTGCCGCTGGTGTGCTTCGGCACCGGCGGCGAGTAGAAGCTGGCCTTGCCGAAGAGCACGATGCCGGCCTTGCCGCGGTTGGGCGAGACGAAGGTCTGCAGCGAGGTGGCTGTTGGTCTTGGTGGCCTCGCGGGCGTAGTGGATGTCGTCGTTCAGCACGCAGAGGACGCCGCGCCCCCGGGCCGCCGGATCGACGGCCACGGCGGTGGCGTTGTAGAGGTTCATGGGGCCGTCGGCGGAGATGGCCGTGGCCGGCCGCATCGAGCCGACCAGCACCACCGGCTTGTCGCCCTTCACCACCAGGTCGAGGAAGTAGCCGGTCTCCTCCATGGTGTCGGTCCCGTGGGTGATGACGATGCCGGCCACGTCGGGCTGCGCCTGCAGCTCGTTCACGCGGCGGGCCAGCTTGATCCAGACCGCGTCGTTCATGTCCTGGCTGCCGATGCTGGCGATCTGCTCGCCCTTGACGGCGGCCAGGTCCTTCATCCCGGGGACCGCCGAGATGAGGGCGTCCACCGAGAAGCTGCCGGACTTGTAGCCGGCCTCGCCCGCCTTGGGCTGGGCGCCGGCGATGGTGCCGCCGGTGGCGAGGATCATCACGTTGGGCTTGGCCGGCGCGGGCGCGAGCTTCGGCGCCTGGGCCAGGCCGGGGACGGCGGCCAGGGCCAGCGCCATGGCCAGGGAGATGCGGGTCCACCGAGGCATGCTGCTCATGTGCTCCTCCTTCGGAATGAAGAGAGAATGGCTACTTCTCCTGGTCGGACTCCTTGAACCAGACCTTCTCCTGCTTCTTGGGCTTGGAGCCGGCGATGCCGGGCTTGGTCATCTCGAAGGGATCGAGGATGGCGTCGAGCTGCTCCTTGGTGAGCACCTGGTCGCGCAGGATCAGCTCGCGGACCGGCTTCCCGCTCAGGTTGGCCTCGCGGGCGATGCGCGCCGCGGTCTCGTAGCCGACGTGCGGGTTGATGGCGGTGATGACGCCCACGCTGTTGTCCACGTAGGCCTTCATCCGGTCGGCGTTGGCGGTGAGCCCCTCCACCAGGAACGTGCGGAAGACCACGAAGGCGTTGGTCATGATGCTGATGGACTGGAGCAGGTTGAAGACCAGCACCGGCTCCATCACGTTGAGCTCGAACTGGCCGGCCTCGGAGGCGAGGCAGATGGTGTGGTCGTTGCCGATCACCTGGAAGGCCACCTGGTTCACCACCTCGGCCATGACCGGGTTGACCTTGCCGGGCATGATCGAGGAGCCGGGCTGGCGGGCCGGCAGGTTGAGCTCGCCCAGGCCGCAGCGCGGCCCGGAGGCCATCAGCCGCAGGTCGTTGGCGATCTTGGAGAGGTTCATCATGCAGACCTTGAGCGCCGCCGAGACCTCCGTGTAGGAGTCGGTGTTCTGGGTGGCGTCCACCAGGTCCTCGGCGGACCGGATGGGGAACCCGCTGAACTCGGCCAGGTACTTCACCACCGCCTTGATGTACTCCGGGTCGGCGTTGAGGCCGGTGCCGACCGCGGTGGCCCCCATGTTCACCTCGACGAGGTGCTGGCCGACCCCGCGGATCCGGTCGAGGTCGCGCCCGATGACCCGCCGGTAGGCGCCGAACTCCTGGCCCAGGCGGATGGGCACGGCGTCCTGCAGGTGGGTGCGCCCCATCTTGATGAGGCCGTGGAACTCCTTCTCCTTGGCGGCGAAGGCGTCGTGGAGCTTCTGCAGCTCCACCAGCAGCCCGCGCCCCAGGTCGAGGGTGGCGAGGTGGACGCCGGTGGGGAAGGCGTCGTTGGTGGACTGCGCCATGTTGACGTGGCTGTTGGGGCTGATGACGGTGTAAGTGCCCTTGGGCTGGCCGAGCAGCTCGAGCGCCCGGTTGGCGATCACCTCGTTGGTGTTCATGTTGATGGAGGTGCCGGCGCCGCCCTGGATGGGATCCACGATGAACTGGGCGTTGAACTTCCCGGCGATGACCTCGTCGGCCGCCCGGGCGATGGCGTCGGCCAGCTTGGCGTCGAGGTGGCCGGTGTCGCGGTTGGCCAGCGCCGCGGCCTTCTTGACGATGGCCATGGCGCGGATCAGCGCCGGGTGGAGCGGCAGGCCGGTGATGGGGAAGTTCTCGGCGCCCCGCAGGGACTGGACCCCGTAGTAGGCGTCGGCGGGGACCTCGCGGTCGCCGAGGAAGTCATGCTCCATCCGGACGTTGGTGCCCATGGTGCTCTCTCCTTCGCGGCGCGCCGTCCCCGGCGCGCGGTCACATGATGAGGCGGCCCAGGATCAGCCCCGCCGTCACCGAGCCCGCGGTGGCGGCCAGGCCTGGCAGCATGAAGCTGTGGTTGAGGACCCACTTCCCGATGCGGGTGGTGCCGGTGCGGTCGAAGTTGATGGCGGCCACCAGCGTCGGGTAGTTGGGGATGAAGAAGTAGCCGTTCACGGCCGGGAACATGCCGGTGAGCGCGCTGGCCGGGAGGCCCAGGCTGACGCCGAGCGGCATGAGCGATCGCACCGTGGCGGCCTGGCTGTAGAGCAGGATCGACATGACGAAGAGGGCCACGGCGAAGAGCCAGGGCCGCTGGGTCACCAGCGCCTGCAGCGGCCCCTGGATCTGGTCGAGGTTGTTCTTGAAGAAGGTGTCGCCCATCCAGGCGATGCCGAAGATGGCGATGACCGCCTGCACGCCGGCGCGGAAGACCGACCCGTTGGCCATCTTCTCGACGTTGGCCCGGCAGGTCATGGCCATGAGCGCGGCGATCGAGAGCATCAGCATCTCGATGGCCTGGGCCATGCCGAGGACCCGGGATCCGGCGCCGTCGCGCCAGGTGCGCAGCTCCGGGAAGGTCCCGAGCAGCACCACCAGGACCACGCCGATCAGGAAGAGGACCACCGAGAGCTTGGCGCGCCAGGTGGCCGGGCCGGCGGCGGCCGCCACCGCGGTGTCGGCCAGCCCCTCGGCCAGCCGCCGCTGGTACTCGGGATCGTCGGCCAGGTCCTTCCCCAGCCGGCTGGCCACGATGGCCCCCACGCCACAGCCGATCAGGGTGGCCGGGATGCAGACCGCCAGGATGACGCCGAGCGACGGGGCGCCGGGAAGCAGCCCGAGCAGGGCCACGGTGGCGGCCGAGATGGGGCTGGCGGTGATGGCCTGCTGCGAGGCGATCACCGAGATGGAGAGGGGCCGCTCCGGGCGGACCCCCGACTCGCGCGCCACCTCGGCGATGACCGGGAGGATGGCGTAGGCCACGTGGCCGGTGCCGGCGAAGAGGGTGAAGACGTAGGCCACCATCGGCGCCACGAAGGTGATGGCCGACGGGCGGGTCCGCAGCGCCTTGGTGGCCAGGTGGACCAGGAAGTCCATGCCGCCGGCCGCCTGCAGCCCGGCGGCCGCGGTCACCACCGCGGCGATCATCAGCATCACGTCGATGGGCGGGTCGGCTGGCGGCGCCCCGAAGACGAAGACCAGCAGGGCGGTGCCGAGCCCGCCCATGATGCCGAGCCCGAGGCCGCCGAGCCGGGCGCCGACCACGATGGCCCCGAGCACCACCACCAGCTGGATCCAGAGCACGGTCCCCTCCCCCGCTTCGACGGTGGGGAAGGCTATGCCCCTCACTCATGGTGCGGGAGATGCCATTCGGGCTTGCGGCGCTTCGCCACGACCCGGCCGGGCCGCAAGCGCCCCGTCCCCCGGCGCCGGAGACCGCCGGCGCGCCGGTGCAGGCCCGTGGCCCGTCCGCGCGCCGCCTAGTCGCCGGCCAGGTCCGGCTCCTTGTCCATCTCCGCGATCCAGGAGGTGACCAGCGTGTAGGCGACCGCCAGGACGGCCGGGCCGATGAAGAGCCCGACCACGCCGAAGCCGATCAGCCCGCCGATGACGCCGGCGAAGATGAGCAGGAGCGGGAGGTCGGCCCCCTTCTTGATGAGCACGGGGCGCAGGATGTTGTCGATGGAGACCACGCCGACGCTCCAGACCAGGAGCACCGTGCCCCAGACGCTCGAGCCCGTGGCGTAGAGCCAGATCACCGCGCCGGCCATCACCAGCAGCGGCCCGATCTGGGCGATGCAGAAGACCAGCACGATGGCGGTGAGCAGCCCGGCGTGCGGGATGCCGGCCACCGCCAGCCCCACGCCGGCCAGCGTGGTCTGGACCAGGGCCGTGACCACCACGCCGAGGGCGACGGCGCGCACCGCCTTCCCTGCCAGCTCCACCGCCCCCTCGCCCTTCTGGCCCGCCAGCCGGCGGAAGAAGCGGCGCAGGCCGGTCGCCGCCGCCTCGCCGCTGGAGAAGAGGATCGCGGTGATGATGACGGTGAGCAGGAACTGGACGATGGTCCCACCGATGCTGCCGGCCCGGTCGATGAGCCAGCGGAAGGCCTGCTGCGCGTAGGGGGCCAGCTGGGTCCCGAGCGATCCGGGCTCGGCCGCCGACAGGGCGAGCCACTTGGCCTCGAGGCTCGCTCCGACCAGCGGGAGCGACCCGAGCCACCCGGGAGGATCCGGCAGGGGCCGCTCCAGGCCGCCCTTGACCGCCTCGACCAGCCGGTCGGAGTTCTCCACGATGGTCGAGATGCCCAGGTAGAGCGGCACCACCAGGAACGCCAGCAGCACCAGCACCATCACCGCCACGGCCGGCCCGCGCCGCCCCCCGAACCGGCGCTGGAACCAGAGCAGGATCGGCCAGGTGGCGACCGCGATCATGGCGGCCCAGACCAGGGCGAGGACGAAGGGGCGCATCACCCAGGCGGTGCCCAGGACCAGGACCGCCAGGGCGACGATGGCCAGGGTGACGCGGGGCAGGTCGAGCGGGCGCGGCGGGGAGGTCATGATGGGTGGTCCTCCGTGACCACCGGCGTGGGCCTGGTCCGTGGAGCCGGTGAGGATACGGCTTCACGCAGCGTAGTGCCAGCCTGCGCGGGAGGGACCCGGCCATACAGGTATCCACCAAGGGATGGTCCCAGGAGCCCGGCTCGACCGGGACTCCACGGCGGCGGTGTCCCGGGGCCCATGACCGGGCTACAGTCCCGCCATGCGCGCCGTCGACACCAGCCGGGAGCTGGCCCTCCCCCTCGCCAGCGACGCCACCCTGCGCCGGCGCTTCCTCGTCCTCAACGAGCCGCTCCCCGGGAACCTGCGCTTCGGCGTGCTGCTGGAGACGCTCGATCGGCTGGCGGCCGACACGGCCGTCGACTACGCGCGCCAGGCCCACCCGGAGGCCAAGGTGGTCACCGCGGCGGTCGACGAGATCCTGGTCCGCCGCCCGGCCGATGCCTCGCGCGACCTGGTCTGCCGCGCCCGCATCAACCGGGTGGGGCGCACCTCCATGGAGGTGGGGCTGCGGGTGGAGGCGGCCGAAGGGGCGGCCCACTTCGCCAGCTGCCACTTCACCATGGTGGCCCGCAGCGGCGACGGCCCCGGGGCCACCTCGGTCGGGGTGCCGCCGCTCGATCCCGGCGACCCGGTGGCCGCCCGGCGCGAGGCGAGCGCCATCCAGCGGCAGCAGGCCTGGCGGGCGCGGCAGGTGGCGGCCGGGGAGCCGCCCTCGCGCCAGGAGTTCGAGCTGCTGGCGGGCCTGCACCGGGCGCAGGACCAGGAGGGCTTCGCCGGCCTGCGGGCCGGTCGGCTGGTGGTGGAGAGCTGGGAGCGGACCTACCCCGAGCAGGAGAACTACTCGAAGGCGATCTTCGGCGGCTACATCATGCGCCGCGCCTACGAGCTGGCCTCCATCTGCGCCGAGCGGGTCGCCCCCGGGCGGCCGGTGGTGGCCGCGGTCAACCGCGTCAACTTCTTCGAGCCGGTGCGCATCGGCGACACCCTGCGCTTCACCGCCAGCGTGGTCTTCACCGAGGGGCCGGCCATCTGCGTCCAGACCGCCATCGAGCGCCACTCGCGTGACCGGACCGCCCACGCCCTCTCCAACTCCTGCCTCTTCACGTTCGCCAACGTCACGCCGCAGATGACCCTGGCCAGCGTGCCTCCGGTCCACCCGGCCACCTACGCCGAGGACGCCCGCTGGCTGGACGCCCGCCGCAACCTCATCGACCAGGCGGCGCGGCTGCGCGAGGGAGCCTGGCTCGGTCTCCAGGGGGCGCCGCCGCCCGCCAGGTAGGCGGCCGGGTGGCCTGCCCGCACGCGAGGCCATCGAGGCCAGGAGCGCCGCTGGCTCACCCGGGTCCGGCCATGCGCCGGAACAGCCGGTCCCGGTCGCTGTCGAAGTGGTACAGCTTGGCCACCTGGATCTCCTTCGCGAGCCAGCTGCTGGCCAGGACCGCCAGGAGCATCCCGACCACCGGCCCGGCCCAGTAGAGCCACCAGCCCTGCCACTGCCCGGAGATCACCGACGGTCCGAGGCTGCGTGCCGGGTTGGTGCTGGTGCCCGAGATGGGCGACTCGGCCCACACCATGATCGCGTACAGGGGGGGAAGAGGGCTGGGGTGAAGGGACGCAGCCTCCGGAAGCCCAGGAAGACGGCGAGCAGCGTGACCATCGCGAACGTCGTGACGACCTCGCCGAGGAAGACCGTCGAGGGCGAGTAGCCGGCCCCCGGCACGGTCGCGCCGAAGGCCACGCTCCTCCCCATCTCGCCCCAGAGCAGCAGCGGCAGCAATCCCACCACCGCCCCGATCAGCTGGGCCGCGATGTAGCCGAGGGTGGTCCGCAGGTCGAGCTTGCCCATCAGCCGGAACCCCAGCGTCACCACCGGGTTGATGTGCGCTCCGCTCACCTTCCCGACCGGCGAGAGCGCAATCGAGGCGCCGGTGGTCCCGAAGAGGAAGCCGGTGATGAGGCGCCTCAGCCCTTCGCTCGGGACGAGGCGCGCCATGGGGCTGCCGTCGCCGAACATCAGGATCACCAGCGAGAGGCCGACCAGGACCAGCACGGCCGTCCCGACGAGCTCGGAGACGAGGTGCGCCCAGGGGAGGCGCCGGTCGTTCACCGGCTCCATCACGCCCCGGAGAACTGGATGACGACCTTGATGTCGTCGGGCCGCCGCTCCAGGGCCTGCTTGAAGTCCTCCGGCCTCTCACGGCGCGTGATCAGGCGCCCCAGCCACTTCCGATCGGCGCGGGCCAGGGCCTCGGTCGCCTTGTACCAGTGGCGCTTGTTGGCGTTCACGCTGCCGACCACCACGTTGTTCTTCAGGACCACGGCCGCGGCCATGTCGGCGGTGGCCCGGGGGGCCACTCCGCCCGCACCGACCCCCGTCAGGCAGACCACCCCGCCCGCACCGATCTTCTGGACCGCCTCCGCGATCACCGCCCCCACGCCGGTGCACTCGACGATGACGTCCGGCTCGAAGCCGACGTCCAGGACGCTCCCGGAGTGATAGGTCGCCCCCAGCTCCCGGACCAGCTCCGGCTTGAGCCCGGTCTCGACGCGGTCGAGGACGTGGACCTGCATCCCGTGCAGGGTGGCCCCGAGGGCCGCCAGGAGGCCGATCGGGCCCGCGCCGGTCACCAGCACGGTCTTGGGCTGCCAGAAGGCGCGCTGCCCCACCGCCAGGACCTGCTCCAGGGCCTTGGCGATCACCGTCGCCGGCTCGAGCAGCACGCCGAGGAGTCCCAGGGACGGGTCCACCTTCATGGCGTACTCGGGCTCGATGCGCCAGCGCTCCGACATGAAGCCGTGGATCTGCTTGATTCCACGCTCGGTGTACTGGCCGTTCCGGCACATGTCCCACTCCCCCACCGCGCAGTTGGGGCAGGGGACGGTGTCGGGGCGGCGGACGATGCCGACCACGAGATCACCCTTCTTGAGACCGCCGCCCGGGCCCGGGTCCAGCACCCGGCCGAGCGACTCGTGGCCGAGCACGAGGCGCGGCCTTCCGGGCGGCGCCCAGCCGTACTTCCCTTCCACGATCTCGACGTCGGTCCCGCAGACGCCGACGGCGATGGCCTCCACGAGGACCGAGCCCTCACGCGGATCGGGCTCGGGGACCTCTTCGAGACGGGCGGTCCCGGCCTTCCCGGGCTCCACGGTGATCGCCTTCATGGGCCACTCCCTTCGACTCGCGGCGCTCCGCTGGACTCTCGCACGATCGCGGCGAGGCCCACCGCGCCCTCCGGGGTGTGGGCACGGAGTGATCTACCTCGCGGCGGGCCCGCAGCCCGCCACCGTCCGGCCATGACCCAAGTGGGCCGGGGGCCTGCGAAGCCCGAGCCGCTGGCCCGCGGGTTAGCCTCCGGACCTGGAAAGGCGGCGACATGAAGCGCAGGCCGCTCCTCTATCAGCTCAACACCAGGGTCCTCCTGAACGAGCGGGGCCGGGTGCTGGGCCGGCCGGCCACGCTCGACGACCTGCCCGACGCGCTGCTCGACGAGGCGGCCGCCGCCGGCTTCGACTGGGTCTGGCCGCTCGGCGTCTGGCGCACCGGGCCCGAGGCCCGGGCCGTCTCGCTGGCCCGCGCCGACTGGCGGGCCGGGTTCCTCGAGGACCTGCCGGACCTCCGGGACGAGGACATCACCGGCTCCCCGTTCGCCATCCAGGCCTACGAGGCCAGGCCCGAGTACGGCGGCGAGGCGGCCCTGGCGCGGCTCCGCGCCCGGCTGGCGAGGCGCGGCCTCGCGCTCATGCTCGACTTCGTCCCCAACCACGTGAGCCCGGACCACCCGTGGGTGGCCAGCCATCCGGAGTGGCTCATCGAGGGGCGGGAGGAGGACCTGGCCCGCGAGCCGCAGGACTGGATCCGGCTGGGCGGCCGGGTGCTGGCCCACGGCCGCGATCCGTACTTCCCGGGCTGGCCCGACACCGTCCAGCTCGACTACCGGCATCCCGGCCTGCGGGCCGCCATGGTCGAGGAGCTGCGCCGCGTGGCGGCCCGGTGCGACGGGGTGCGCTGCGACATGGCGATGCTGCTGCTGCCCGAGGTCTTCGCGCGCACCTGGGGCGAGCGCCCCTCTCCGCGCGACGGCGCGGCGCCGGCCGGGGGCTCGTTCTGGCCGCAGGCCATCGGGGAGGTCCGCCGCGAGCGGCCGGGCTTCGTCCTCCTGGCCGAGGTCTACTGGGACCTCGAGTGGGTGCTGCAGCAGCAGGGCTTCGACTTCACCTACGACAAGCGGCTCTACGACCGGCTCCGCGCCGGGGCGGCCGGGCCGGTGCGCGAGCACCTCCGGGCCGAGCCCGGCTTCCAGGAGCGCTCGGCGCGGTTCCTGGAGAACCACGACGAGCCGCGGGCGGCGGCGACCTTCCCGCCGGACCAGCACCGGGCCGCGGCGGTGGTGGCCTTCGTGGCCCCCGGGCTCCGCTTCCTCCAGGAGGGACAGCTCGACGGCCGCACGGTCCACGTCTCCATGCACCTCGGCCGGCGCCGCGACGAGCCCGTGGACACCGGGCTGCGCGCCTTCTACCAGCGCCTGCTGGCCGCGCTGGCCCGGCCCGAGGCCCATGACGGCGCCTGGCGACTGCGCGACTGCCGCGCCGCCTGGCCCGGCAACCCGACCTCCGGGCAGTTCCTGGTCCAGTCCTGGGAGGCGCCGGCCGGCCGCCTCCTGGCCTGCGTCAACTACGGGCCGACCCGGGGCCAGTGCTGGGCCGACGCCACCTTCGCCGGGCTGGAGGGGCGGCAGGTCGTGCTCTCCGACCTGCTGGGACCCGACCGGTACGAGCGGGACGGGACCGGGCTCGCACATGAAGGGCTGTATCTCGACATGCCGGCCTGGGGACACCATGTCTTCGAGGTGAAGGCGGCCTGAGGCCAGGCGAACCGGCCCGGCCCCGGGGCCGGGACACCACGCAGCGAGGAGAGGCTCATGACCGCCGAGCACCGCAGGCTGGAGGAGGACCGGAGAAAGAGCGTCCACTGGAAGAAGTGGGGGCCCTACCTCAGCGAGCGGCAGTGGGGCACGGTGCGCGAGGACTACAGCGAGGGGGGCGACGCCTGGAACTACTTCACGCACGACCAGGCCCGCTCGCGCGCCTACCGCTGGGGCGAGGACGGCCTGGCCGGCCTCTCCGACGACAGGCAGCACCTCTGCTTCGCGCTGGCCCTGTGGAACGGCAAGGACCCCATCCTCAAGGAGCGGCTCTTCGGCCTCACCAACAGCGAGGGCAACCACGGCGAGGACGTCAAGGAGTACTACTTCTACCTCGACAGCACGCCGACCCATTCGTACATGAAGTACCTCTACAAGTACCCGCAGGCCGCCTTCCCCTACGACGACCTGGTGAGGACCAACGGCCGGCGGACCCGGGAGGAGATGGAGTACGAGCTCCTCGACACCGGGGTCTTCGAGGGCGACCGGTACTTCGACGTCTTCGTGGAGTACGCCAAGGTCGGCGCCGAGGACCTCCTGGTGCAGATCACGGCGGCCAACCGGGGGCCCGAGGCGGCCGAGCTGCACCTGCTGCCCACGCTCTGGTTCCGCAACGACTGGTCCTCCTGGATCGCCCGGCCCGCGGAGAAGCCGCTGCTCAAGCAGGCGCGGGGGCCCGCCGGCACGGCCACGGTGGAGGCGACGCACCCCGTGCTGGGGGCCTACACGCTGTCCTGCGAGGGCGAGGTGCCGCTGCTCTTCACCGAGAACGAGACCAACAACGAGCGGCTCTTCCCCGGGCAGAAGAGCGCCAGCCCGTACGTCAAGGACGGCATCCACGAGGCCGTGGTCCACGGCCGGACGGCGGCGGTGAACCCCGACGGGCAGGGCACCAAGGTGTCCGCCCATCACCGGCTCCAGGTCCCGGCGCGGGGCTCCGCCACCGTGCGGCTGCGGCTCACCGCCACCGGGCCCGAGGCGCGCCGGCAGGCGTCCCCGACCGAGCCCAGGCCCTTCGGGCCGGAGTTCGACAAGGTCATGGCCGCCCGGCGGCGCGAGGCCGACGAGTTCTACCGTGCGGTCATCCCGCCCTCGACCCCTCCGGACGCCGCCAGCGTGATGCGCCAGGCCCTGGCCGGCATGCTCTGGAGCAAGCAGTTCTACTACTTCGACGGGGGCCAGTGGCTGGACGAGCACCGGGCCAACCCCATCCACTCCGGCACCAACCCGTGCCGGAACCGCGACTGGTTCCACATGCTGAACGAGGACATCATCTCGATGCCCGACAAGTGGGAGTACCCCTGGTACGCGGCCTGGGACCTGGCCTTCCACACCCTCCCCCTCTCCATCGTCGACCCCGACTTCGCCAAGCAGCAGATGCAGCTGATGCTCCACGGGGACTACCTGCACCCCAACGGCCAGATGCCCGCCTACGAGTGGAACTTCGGCGACGTGAACCCCCCGGTGCACGCCTTCGCCACGCTCTTCCTGCACCGCACCGAGCAGGCCCTGCGCGGCGAGACCGACGTGGACTTCCTCAAGGCGGCCTTCAACAAGCTGCTGCTCAACTTCACCTGGTGGGTGAACCGGAAGGACCGCCTCGGCCAGAACGTCTTCGAGGGCGGGTTCCTCGGCCTCGACAACATCGGGGTCTTCGATCGCAGCGCCCCGCTGCCCACCGGCGGCCACCTCGAGCAGGCCGACGGCACGTCCTGGATGGCCCTCTTCAGCCAGAACATGGCCGAGCTGGCGGTGGAGCTGGCCGTCCACGATCGCACCTACGAGGACATGGTGGTGAAGTTCGCGGACCACTTCTCCTTCATCGCCGGGGCCATGAACCGCCCCGGGCAGTACGGCATGTGGGACGAGGAGGACGGCTTCTACTACGACCTGCTGCGGCTCCCCGACGGCAGCGCCAGGCGGCTCAAGGTGCGCTCGCTGGTGGGGCTGCTGCCCCTGTGCGCCACCACCATCGTCGAGAAGTGGCAGCGGGAGCGCATCCCCGGGGCCATGGCCCAGATCGCCGAGCGCCAGCAGCGCATGCCCTCGCTGCGCGAGAGCATCCACCCGACCGGCCCGGGCCACCTCGGCGTCAACGACCGCGGCATCATGGCCCTGGTCAACCCGGAGCGGCTGCGCCGCATCCTCTCCCGGATGCTCGACGAGGCGGAGTTCCTCAGCCCCTACGGGATCCGGTCGATCTCCAGGTACCACCTCGAGCACCCGTACGTCGTCCGGGTCGAGGGCCAGGAGCACCGGGTGGACTACCTGCCGGCCGAGTCGAACACCGGCATGTTCGGGGGCAACTCCAACTGGCGCGGGCCCATCTGGATGCCGGTGAACGTGCTGCTCATCCGCGCGCTGCAGCAGTTCTACCTCTACTACGGCGACGCCTTCCGCATCGAATGCCCCACCGGGTCGGGGCGGATGATGAACCTCTTCGAGGTGAGCAAGGAGATCGCCGACCGGCTGGGCCGGATCTTCCTGCGGGACCCGGTGACCGGGAAGCGGCCGGTGTACGGCGGCTCGGAGAGGTTCCAGGCCGATCCGCACTGGCGGGACCACCTGCTCTTCTACGAGTACTTCCACGGCGACAACGGGGCCGGGCTCGGCGCCAGCCACCAGACCGGCTGGACCGGGCTGGTGGCCAAGACCATCCAGCTCTACGGCCTGATCGACGCCCAGCAGTTCCTGGAGCAGGGCCGGCAGGCCGGCTTCGTCAAGGGCCCGCGCCCGGGCTGACGGCCTGGAAGCGCTCCACCGCGTGCTGGAGCGTGAAGAACATCCGCTCGCGCCCCAGCGCCTGGCCGAGCGGCGAGCGCTGCACCACGCGCAGGACCTCCGGGTTGAGCGCCGCCAGCCAGAGCTCGCCGCCGTGCTCCCGCACGCGCCGCTCGGCCTCGGCCAGCATCTTCAGGGCGGAGTACTCCATGTCGATGATGGCGCTGCACTCGAGGACGATCACCCTGGGGGCGGCCTGCCGGACCAGCAGGGCCATGTGGTCGAGCACCCGCTGGGCGTTGCCGAAGTAGAGCCGCCCCTCGATGCGGAGCAGCAGCAGGCCCGGGAAGGCCTCGTCCTCGGGGTGCTCCGCGGTCCGGCGCCGGAAGACGTCGGTGCCGGGCTTGCGCCCCACGGCGTAGACCGGCGGGTTGTTGGCCTGGTGGGCCAGGGCCACCACCGAGGTGATCACCGCCACCAGGATCCCCTTGAGGGTGCCGAGCACCACCACGCCGGCGAAGGCCACCGCCGACCAGAGCAGCTCCATGCGCCGCACCGCCCGGATGGCCCGGAACTCCCCCAGGCTGACCAGCTCGGCGGAGTAGATGATCACGATGGTGGCCAGGGTGGCCTGCGGCAGGAGCGCGATGGCCGGCGCCAGGAAGAGCAGCACGGCCAGGGCGGCCAGGGCGCCGACCAGCCCCGCCACCTGGGACCGGGCGCCGGACCGCTGGGCCACCGAGGTCTGGGAGGTCCCGCCGCCGGCCGGCATGGCGCCGAGGAGCCCCCCGGCCGCGTTGGCCAGGCCGGTGGCGATGAGCTCGCGGTTGGCCAGGGGCCTCTGGTCCGACCCGGCGGCGAAGGCCCGGCCCGCGGCGATGGTCTCGGTGAAGCTCATCAGGGCGATGCCGGCGGCCGCCGGCCAGAGCGTGGCCAGCAGACCGAGGTCGGGCCTGACCGGCGAGGGCAGCCCGCCGGCCAGCGCCCCGATGGTCGTGACCCCGAGATCGCCGAGGCCGAGCAGGGCCGTGGCGGCGATGCCGATCGCCACCGCCAGGAGCGCGGCGGGGAGCGCCGGCAGCCAGCGCTTCATCCCCAGGATGAGGGCCGCCGTGGCCGCCGAGACCGCCAGGGTGGGCAGCGAGGTCTCGCCCAGCTTCCCGCCCAGCGCGACGAGGTCGCGGAGGAAGCCGGCCTTGTCCACGTGGAGCCCCAGCGCCTTGGGCAGCTGGTCGACGACGATCACCAGCCCGATGGCGGCCTTGAAGCCGGCCAGCACCGGCTCGGAGATGAAGTTGGCGACGAAGCCGAGCCGCAGCAGCCCCGCCGCGACCAGCATGGCCCCGACCAGCAGCGAGAGGGTGGCGGTGGCGGTGACCAGCCCGCCCGCCGTTCCCGCCGAGGCGACCTGGCCCAGGGCCGCCGCGGCGAGGATGGCCAGGGTCCCGGTGGTGGTCACGCTCAGCACGCGCGATCCGCCCACCAGGGCGTAGATGGCGGCCGGGACGAAGGCCGTGTAGAGGCCGACCTGCGGCGGGAGCCCCGCCACGGTGGCGTAGGCCATGGCCTTCGGGACCACCACCGCGGCGGTGGTCAAGCCGGCCAGGAGGTCGGCCCGGAACCAGCTCGGCTGGTAGCCGGGCACCCAGGGGAGCAGCATCCCGGGCCCGCGGCCCTCACCCACGCCCCCGTCGAGAAGCGGTGGTTCGCCGGCGGTTCCCATGCGGCCTCCGTCAGTACCTCTCGGGCACCAGCTTGAGGGGGTGCGTCGACTCGCGGTGGCTCCCCTTCCTCCGCTTCGGCAGCTTCACGTGCCTCATCGGCCTGGTCACGTCCTGGTAGGGGACCCGCGAGAGCAGGTGGTGGATGCAGTTGAGCCGGGCCCGGCGCTTGTCGTCGGAGCGGACCACGAACCAGGGGGCCAGCGCGGTGTCGGTGGCGGCGAACATCTCGTCGCGGGCGCGGGTGTAGTCGTCCCAGCGCGTGTAGGACTCGAGGTCCATGGGCGAGAGCTTCCAGAGCTTGCGCCCGTCGTCGATGCGCCCCTGGAGCCGCCGGGTCTGCTCCTCCATGCTCACCTCGAACCAGTACTTGATGAGCACGATGCCCGACTCGATCATGAACTTCTCGACCAGCGGGACCGCGTGCAGGAACTTCCGCGCCGCCTCCTCGCTGCAGAAGCCCATGACCCGCTCCACGCCGGCGCGGTTGTACCAGCTGCGGTCGAAGAGCACGACCTCGCCGGCGGCGGGGAAGTGGGTGAAGTAGCGCTGCGCGTACATCTGCGACTTCTCCCGCTCGGTCGGCGCCGGGAGCGCCACCACCCGGAAGACGCGCGGGCTCACCCGCTCGGTGATGGCCTTGATGACCCCGCCCTTGCCGGCGCCGTCCCGCCCCTCGAAGACCACGCACACCTTGAGGCCGGCCTTCCTGGTCCACTCCTGGAGCTTGACCAGCTCGACGTGGAGCCCGGCCAGCTCCTTCTCGTAGGCCTTGCGCTTCATCCGCTCGGGGCTCGCCGCGGGCTCGCCCCCGTTCGACCGCTTCGCCTTGGCCATCCGACCTCCCCGGCTTCGGGCCCGGATCGGGCCGACGGCATGCTGGCATGCGGCCGGGGAACCAACCACCCGACCCGTTTGGGTTTGGCCCCGGGAGCAGCACGCCCCGTGCTATGAGAGCGCGCTCATCGACCGACCCTCAAGGAGCTCCACATGAAGAAGTCGCTGCTCGCACTCGCCCTCTCGTTCCCCCTCGCCACCCTCGCTCAGGCCCCCGCGGCCAAGCCCGCCCCGGCCGCCGCGCCCGCGGCAGCCGCCGCGCCCGGCCCCCGCCGCCGCCCCGGCCCAGACGCCCGAGCAGGCCCGGGCGGCCGCGGCCAAGTCGCTGGAGAAGGCGGCCATGGCCGAGCGCGCCGAGCTCATCGCCAAGAACCTGCCCCTCACCGCCGAGCAGGCCGCCAAGTTCTGGCCGCTCTACCAGAAGTACCAGGACGGCTTCTCCGACCTCTTCACCCAGCAGCTCGATCTCATCTCGAAGTACGCCGCCAGCTACGAGAAGCTCGACGACGCCGGCGCGGTGACGCTCATGAACGGGCAGCTCGACCGCGACGCCAAGGTGGCGGCCTACCGCACCAAGTGGTTCCCCGAGTTCCAGAAGGTCCTGCCCGGGAAGCTGGCCACCAGGTTCATGCAGATCGACCGGCGGCTGGCGCTGGTGACGCAGCTCCAGCTCGCCTCGCAGATCCCGGTCGTCCAGTAGCGCCGGTGGTGCCGGGGGCGGCCTCCGGGCCGCCCCTTCAGCCCGGGGCCCCCTGGGACCCTCGGGCGCAGGCGTGCGCGATGGAGACCTCGTCGACGAAGCCGAGCAGCCGGCCCATCCCATCGGTGATCGGCATCTCCCTGACGCCGTGGGCCAGCATGCCCTCGAAGGCCAGCCGCAGCCCGTCCTCTGGCCGCACCGTCGGCACCGGCCGCATCAGGTCGGCGGCCATCACCAGCGTGCCGAGGTGCGGGCTGGAGGCCAGCGAGACCAGGTCCGCCAGGGTGACGATGCCCACCACCTTCCCCGCCGAGACGACCGGGAAGACCTCCTGCCGCTCGGGGTTGGACAGGCCGGCCAGCAGCCCGGCCAGCGGCGTGCCCGGCTCGAAGGTGGCGTAGGGCCGGGTGTCGAGCGGGACGTCGGCGACCCGGATGCCGTCGAGCGCGCTGGCGACCCCGCGCTGGTGCAGGTCGATGCCGTCCTGCGCCAGCAGCGCGTCGTAGATGGGCATCGGCCGGTAGTGGCGCGCGATGCCATAGGCCAGCATGTTGGCGATCATGAGGGGCAGGATCAGCGAGTAGCCCCCGGTCATCTCGACGATGATCAGGACCGAGGTGATGGGCGCCCGGATGATGCCGGCGAAGACCGCGCCCATGCCGACCAGGGCGAAGGCTCCCAGCGAGGACGGGCCGTGCTGGAAGAGCGCCACGTCGAGCGCCCCCACGGCCCCGCCCACCATGCCGCCGATGAAGAGGGCGGGTGCGAAGATGCCTCCCGCCCCGCCGCTCGAGTAGGAGAAGACCGTGGCGGCGATCTTGAGCACGCAGAGCGAGAGGAGCACGCCCACCGCCAGCTTGCCGGCCAGCGCGGCGCCCAGGGTGGAGTACCCGCCACCGGTGATGCCCCCCGTCCCCAGGAACCCCATGGCGACCACCGCGAAGGCGCCGGTGGCGAGCCCACCGACCGCCGGCTGGGCCCAGCCGGGCAGGACCTTCAGGCCCTGGAATCCCCGGCGCAACGCGAGCAGCGAGTCGGTGAACACGATGGACAGGAGGGCTGCGACCAGGCCGAGCGCGGCGTACAGGAGGAGCGAGGAGGCGTGGTCGAGCCCGGCGCCCGGGGGGACGTCGAAGACCGGATGCGCCCCGAGGATGCTGCGCTCCACGATGGCGGCCAGCGCGGCCGCCACGATCACGCCCGAGAGCACGGTCTGGTCGAGGGTGCCGACCACCTCCTCGATGGTGAAGGTGACGGCGGCGATGGGGGCGTTGAAGGCGGCGGCGATGCCGGCGGCGGCGCCGACCGGCAGCAGGCGCCGCACGTCGTCCGGCGGAGAGCCTGGCGAGGCGGCCGATGCGGCTGGCCAGGCCAGCGGCGATCTGGACGGTCGGCCCCTCGCGCCCCAGCGAGGAGCCGGTGCCGATCTGCAGGGCCCCGACGAAGAACTTCCCCACCGAGTCGCGCACGCGGAGCGGGCCGCCCCGCCCCGCGTAGGCGACCTTGACCTGGGGGATGCCGCTGCCCCGCGCGTTGGGGACGACGTACTGGAGCAGCAGCCCCGAGGCCAGGCCGCCGAGGGTAGGGACGACCAGGGTCCAGCCAATCCAGCTGTGGCCCGGCGCCGCCAGCGCCGGGTCGATGGCGAAGCGGCTCACCAGCTCGATGAGCTCGTGGAACGCCACGGCCGCAAGGCCACAGGCGCCGCCGATGACGACCGTCAGGGCGAAGAGCCGCTGCCGCTCGTTGGGCATGGCACGGCGGAGGAGGGCCAGCACCTTCCCTCCGGCCTGCGGGTCGCTCACGCCAGGGGCGTGCGCGGCGTGCTGGCCGTTCCCGGCGTGGCCGGGGTCTTCCCTTCGATCCATGGCAGTTGATCCTGGTCCTGGGATGTTCTACACCACCTGCCGTCCACGTTGCAGCTGCAACACTCAATCCGGCGCGCCGCCATCCGCTCCCCGGCGTCCCGTCGCCCGGCCTGGCGCGGTGCTCCCCGATGACCGACATCCTGTCGCCCAGCCATGGAGTCCGCCGTCCGCTCGCTGGCGCGGCCGGGCACGCTCGTCGTCCTCGACTTCGATGGCACCCTGGCGCCAATCGTGGGCGACCCCGGCGCGGCCGCGCTCACCCGGCGCAGCCGCGCCGTCCTTCGCCGGCTGGCGAGGCTGTACCCGGTCGCCGTGCTGAGCGGCCGGGCGGCCGAGGACGTGCGCGCGCGGCTCGGCGGCGCCGACGTCCGCTGGGTGGTCGGGTCCCACGGCGCCGAGTGGCCCGGCGAGGGGCGCGAGCACCGCGCCTGGCGCTCCCTGGTGGGCACCTGGCGCGCCACGCTGTCCGGGCGGCTGGCGGGCGTGGAGGGCGTGGAGCTCGAGGTCAAGCCGCTCTCGCTGGCCGTCCACTTCCGACACAGCCCGGATCCACGCGGCGCCCTGGAGCTCATCACCGGGGCCGTCCAGGACCTCCCGGGCGCGGTGGTGGTGGCGGGCAAGATGGTGGTGAACCTGGTGCCGGCCGGGGCGGGCGACAAGGGCACGGCGCTGCAGCGCCTGGTCGGCCTGGCTCGCGCCGAGCGGGTCCTGTTCGTCGGCGACGACGTGACCGACGAGGCGGCCTTCGGCGCCGCCCTCGACATCCCCGCCGTCATGGTCCGCGTCGGTCGCGACCCGGCCACGCGGGCCGGCGCCTGGCTGCGGCGGCGCGCCGACGTGGACGTGCTCCTCGAGCGGCTCTGCCGGCTCCGGGAGGCGAGCGGGGCCGCGGCGTCGCGGAGGCCGGGGGGCGGGCGGGAGGCCCGGGCCGAGACCGAGCTGGTCGGTCCCGTGCTGGGCTTCATGAAGGATCTCTGGGCCCTCGAGCAGGGGCTCAACCAGCGCTCCAGGGCGATGCTGGGCCGCCACGGCGTGACCGGCCCCCAGCGGCTGGTGGTCCGCGTGGTGGGCCGGCTCGGCCCGGTCAGCCCGGCGCAGCTGGCCCGCGTGCTCCACCTCCACCGCTCCTCGGTCACGCGGCTGATGCACCGGCTCGAGGAGCGCGGCCTCGTCCGCCGCACCCCGCACCCCTCGCATCGGGGGCGCTTCCTGCTGACGCTGGGCCCGAGGGGAGGGCGTGTCGAGCGGGTCGGAGCCGGCACCGTGGAGAGCGCGGTCCGGGCCGCGCTGAAGGCGGCCGACCCCCGGGACGTCCAGGCCACCCGGCGGGTCCTGGCGCTGGTCACGAAGCGGCTCGTCGCCAAGGACTGAGGAGCGCTGCCGCTCGCCGCCCAAGGGTGGGACGGCGCCCCCCGGGGACGGCGTTCAGCGCCGCGCCGCCCCGCCGAAGGTGGCGCGCCCCCAGGCCACCGTCTGGCGGGCCGCCTCGTCGCGCGGCGCGGCCAGGTCGCCGAAGCGGGCGCGGAACCTCGCGTCGTCCACCTCGAAGGGCTCCTCCCACTGGTAGGCCATCTCGCCGAGCTCGCGCACGATGGGCATGACGAGGCCGAGCGCCTTCACCAGCAGCGGCGCCATCCGCGTCGCCGCGATGGGCTGGCCCAGCGCCGTGGCGAGGCGGTCGACGAGCGCGCGGGTGGGCTCGGCCGGCTGGCAGGGGAGCATCCAGGTCCCGTCCGCGCCGGCGTCCTGGCCGAGCGCGGCCAGCCCGGCCGCCACGTCGGGGATGAAGTGGTAGGTGTGCGGCGTGTCGAGCGGGATCACCAGGGCTGGCCGGCTTGCCGGCCAGCGCCGCCGGCCAGAAGCGGTCGGCGAAGTGGGTGCCGACGCCGCCGGGGCCGTAGAAGTCGCTGGCCCGGCCGGTGACGGCGCGGACGTCGCCGCGCTTCACCGCCGCCTCGAGCCGCTGGTGGAGGCGGGCCCGGATCTCGCCCTTCCTGGAGCACGGGGCGAAGGGGGTGACCTCGGTGAGGGTGCGGCCGGCCGGCCTCCCCAGCGCGTAGAGGTTGTCGAGCACCACCAGGCGCGCCCCGGCGCGACCGGCGGCGGCGATGAGCCCGTCGAGGATGGGCGGCAGCTCCGCCTCCCAGGTGGCGGCGAAGTAGGCCACGTTCATGCAGTGGTAGACCGCGGTGGCCCCGCGCGCCGCCTCGGTGGCCGCGGCGGCGTCCCGGGCGTCGGCCCGCACCGCCTCCACGCCGGGGATGGCGACGGGCGCGTCGGAGCGGCGCACCAGCCGGACGCGGTGGCCGGCGGCGGCCAGCAGCCGGGCCAGCGGCGGCCCGACCTGGCCGGCGCCGAAGACGACGTGGAGCTCCTGGGGGGTGGGCATGCGGAGAGGATAACCAGGCGCGGCGCGCTGGCGCCGCGTCCGGCCCGCTACCCCGGCCCCGGCTCCTCGCCCTCCGCCGTCGGCCTCGTCGGCGCCGAGGGGCAGCAGCCGCTGGGCGTCGGTGGCCGGCAGCTCCTGCACCGTGCGCAGCTTCCGCTCGATGGCGCGGCTGCGCTGGCCCACCGTGCTCAGGGTGTTGGTGGCCTCCTCCAGCTTCTTCTCCACCTTGGCGATGACGTCGCCGAACTTGCCGAACTCGGTCTTCACGGCGCCCAGCACCTGCCAGACCTCGGAGGAGCGCTGCTGGATGGCCAGGGTGCGGAAGCCCATCTGCAGGCTGGTGAGCAGCGCCGCCAGCGTCGACGGCCCGGCCACGATGACCCGGTGGTCGCGCTGCAGCGCCTCGGTGAAGCCGGCCCGCCGCACCACCTCGGCGTAGAGCCCCTCGGTGGGCAGGAAGAGCAGGCCGAAGTCGGTGGTCTGGGGCGGGTGGACGTACTTGTCGCGGATGTCCCGGGCGCAGCCCTTGATGCGGACCTCCAGCGCCTTGCCGGCCGCCTCCACCGCCGCGGCGTCGCCGCGCTCCGAGGCCTCCACCAGCCGCTGGTAGTCCTCGGTGGGGAACTTGGCGTCGATGGGGAGCAGCACCTCGCCCTCCCCCGGCCCCTGGCCGGGGAGCCGGATCACGAACTCGACCCGCTCGCCCGAGCCGGGCTTCGGCGCCACGTTGGCGGCGTACTGGTCCGGCGAGAGCATCTGCTCGAGCAGCGCCCCCAGCTGCACCTCGCCCCAGGTGCCGCGGGTCTTCACGTTGGTGAGCACCTTCTTGAGGTCGCCCACCCCGGTGGCCAGCGCCTGCATCTCGCCCAGCCCGCGCTGCACCTGCTCGAGCTGCCCCTGCACCAGCTTGAAGGACTCGCCCAGCCGCTTCTCCAGCGTCCCCTGCAGCTTCTCGTCCACGGTCTGGCGCATCAGCTCGAGCTTCTCGGCGTTCTCCTTCTGCAGGCCGGCCAGCCGCGCCTCGACGGCCTCGCGGACCGCGTCGAGCCGCCCCTCCAGCGTCTTGCGCAGCTGCTCCTGGCGGGTGGCGTTGGCGTCGGTGAGCTGCTGCAGCCGGGCGCCGAACCCCTCCAGCGCCTCGTGCTGCAGGCGGGCCATCTCCACCAGCTGGCCGCGCACCTCGTCGCGCTGGCGCTGCAGGTCGGCCGCCATGGCCTCGCGCTGGCGCTGCGCCTCGGTGGCCGCCTCGCCGCGGCCGCGCCCCAGCTCCTCGCGCAGGCCGCGCTCGGTCTTCTCGAGGCCCCGGTCGAGCCCGTCGAGCCGCTCCAGCAGCGCGGCGCGCACCGCCCCGGCGACGCGGGCCGGCAGGAGCAGGAGGACGGCGACCGCGGCCACCACGACGGCGGCGAGGAGGACGATGGTGGAGAGGTCCATGCGGGGACCACTCTAGCGGGAGGTCGGACATCGGGGCGGGGGCCCGGCCACCGCCCGGCCGCCGCCTCAGCCCTTCCGCTCCAGCAGCAGGTTGCCACCGTCCACCACCAGCGTGGCGCCGTTGACGTAGCTGGCCCCCGGCGAGGCCAGGAAGGCGATGGCCTCGGCCACCTCCTCGGGCCGCCCGGCGCGGCCCGGCGGCGTGGCCCGCCCGGCGCGGCGCTCGGCCGGCGTGCTGGCCGCGGTGGCGATCCAGCCGGGCGCCACCGCGTTCACGGTGAGGTTGGCCCTCGCCAGCTCCAGCGCCAGCGTGTGGGTGAGCCCGGTGAGCGCCGCCTTGGCGGCGGCGTAGGGGCTCTCCCCCGGGTTGGAGGAGATCGGGCCGGTCACCGAGGTGACGTTGACGACGCGCCCGGCGCCGCTGCGCCGCAGGGCGGGCAGCGCGGCGCGGGTGACGTGGACGGCGGTGAGCAGGTTGGCCTGCAGCGACGCGCGCCATTCCTCGGGGGTGAGGGCGGCGAACGGCTTCACCACCTCGGGCGCGCCCACCCGCCCCATGCCGGCGTTGTTGACCAGCACGTCGAGCCGCCCGAAGCGCTCCAGCGCGAACGCCACCACCGCCCGGGCGGCGCGCGGGTCGCCGAGGTCGGCCACCACGCCGGCGGCCTCGGCCCCCTCGGCCGCCAGGCCTCGGACCCGGTCGTGGATGCGGGCGGTGGTGGAGGTGACCACCACCGCCAGGCCCTGGCGCGCCAGCAGGCGCGCGGTGGCGAAGCCGATGCCGTCGGCGCTGCCGGCGCCGGTGACCAGGGCCACGCGCCGCGGGGGCGTGGAGGGGGCTCGGGAGGCGGGGCGGCACGGGCGCGCTCACCGGAACGCCGGGATCCCGGTGATCTCCTCGCCGACGATGAGCAGGTGCATGTCGTGCGTCCCCTCGTAGGTGTAGACCGACTCCAGGTTGGCCATGTGGCGCATGATGGGGTACTCGCCCACGATGCCGTTGGCGCCCAGCACGGTGCGCGCCCTGCTGGCGATCTCGCGCGCCGCGTTCACGTTGTTGAGCTTGGCCATGGAGACGCGGGCCGGGGTGGCCTTGCCCTGGTCCTTGAGCCGCCCGAGCTGCAGCGCCAGGAGCTGTCCCTTGGTGAGCTCGGTCACCATGAGGGCCAGCTTCTCCTGCTGGAGCTGGAACCCGGCGATGGGCCGGTCGAACTGCACGCGCTGGAGCGCGTAGTCGAGGGCGCACTGGTAGCAGGCGTCGGCGGCGCCCAGCACGCCCCAGGCGATGCCGTAGCGGGCCTGGGAGAGGCAGGAGAGCGGCCCCTTCAGCCCCTTGACCCCGGGCAGCAGGCTCACGGCCTCCTCCACCATCACGTCCTCGAGGATGAGCTCCGAGGTCACCGAGGCGCGCAGCGACCACTTGCCCTTCATCTCCGGCGCCGAGAAGCCGGGCGTGCCCTTCTCCACCAGGAAGCCCCGCACCCCCTCGTCGGTCTGGGCCCAGACCACCGCCACGTCGGCGATCGAGCCGTTGGTGATCCACATCTTGGAGCCGTTGAGCCGCCACCTGCCGCCCGCCTCGCGCACCGCGCGGGTGCGCATGCCGGCCGGGTTGGAGCCGAAGTCCGGCTCGGTGAGGCCGAAGCAGCCCACCGCCTCGCCGGTGGCCAGGCGGGGCAGCCAGCGCTCCTTCTGCGCCTCGCTCCCGTAGGCGAAGATCGGGTACATCACCAGCGCGCCCTGCACCGAGGCGAAGCTGCGCACGCCCGAGTCGCCCCGCTCCAGCTCGTACATGAGCAGGCCGTAGGCCACGCTGGAGAGGCCGGCGCAGCCGTAGCGGACCGGCAGGGTGGGGCCGAAGAAGCCCTGCGCGCCCATCCTGGCGATGAGCCCGCGGGGGAAGGTCTGGGCCTGGGCGTGGGCCTCGATGATGGGCAGGACCTCGGCGTTGACGAAGGCGCGCGCCTGCTGCCGCACCATCCGCTCCTCGTCGGTGAGGAGGTCCTGGAACCCCATGTAGTCGGTGAGCTCGCTGGGCGATGCCATGTTCGGCCTCCTCTAGCCGTGGGTGAGGGCGGAGCGGACGCTGTCCACCAGGTGCTTGAGCCGCGGGCCGATCTCCCGCTCCAGCTTCTCCCGCCCCACCTGGAAGGCGGGCCCGCTGGCGCTGAAGACCAGCACCTCGCCCTCGCCGTCCGGGAGCAGCGGGGCGGCCACGGCGTGGATCTCCTGGCGCCAGTCGCCCAGCGAGAAGCAGAGCCCGGTGCGCCGGTAGTCGCGCAGCGCCCGGTCGATGCCCTGCTTCAGCGGGGGCCAGCCCGCCCCCGCCTCCCGGCGGAGCTGCTCGAGCAGCGCGCGGCGCTCCGGCTCGGGGAGCCCGCACAGGTAGGCGCGCCCCATGGAGGTGGCCGCCAGCGGGATGCGCGAGCCGGCCTCCAGCTGCACCGCGAAGGTGGAGGCGCTGCGGTAGGTGTCGAGGTAGACCATGCCGGTCCGGTCGCGCACCCCCAGGTTCACCGAGACGCCGGCGTGCTCGGCCAGCGCCTGCATGAGCGGGCGCGCCACCCGGCGCACGTCCAGCTCGGCCAGCAGCGCGTAGCCCAGCGAGAGCACGGCGGTGCCCAGCGCGTACTGCTCCAGGCTGCGCGAGTGGCGCAGGTAGCCGAGGCGGCTCAGGGTGTGGGCCAGCCGCGAGACGGTGGGCTTGGGCAGGCCGGTGCGCCGGGCCAGCTCCTGGTTGCCGAGCCAGCGGTCGCCGGGGCCGAAGGCGCGCAGCAGCTCCAGGCCGCGCGCCAGGGCGGTGACGAACTGGCGATCCTCCCTGGGGCGGGGGCCGGGCATGGCGGCGACGGTGCCAGAGCCCGGTTTCGCCGTCAACCGCACCATGCTATTTTGTCGGAATGAGATTCCGCATGGCGAAATCAGCCTCGGGCCCCGCCGGCGACCGGCCCGGCGCCCTGGGCCACCTGCGCGTCCTCGACCTCTCCCGGGTGCTGGCCGGCCCCTGGGCCTCGCAGGTGCTGGCCGACCTCGGCGCCGACGTCGTCAAGGTGGAGCGGCCCGGGGCCGGCGACGACACCCGCCGCTGGGGCCCGCCCTGGCTGCGCGACGCGGACGGGGACGGAGACCGGCGAGTCGTCCTACTTCCTCTCCGCCAACCGCGGCAAGCGCTCGGTCACCGTCGATCTCGCCCGCCCGGAGGGGCAGGCGCTGGTGCGCGCGGCTGGCCGCGCGGGCCGACGTGCTGCTGGAGAACTTCCGGGTGGGCGGCCTCGAGCAGTACGGCCTGGGCTACGCGGCGCTGTCGGCGCTCAACCCGCGGCTGGTCTACTGCTCCATCACCGGCTTCGGACAGACCGGCCCGTCCCGTGACCGCGCCGGCTACGACTTCCTGCTGCAGGCCATGGGCGGGCTCATGAGCATCACCGGCGCGCCGGACGGCGCTCCCCGGGGGCGGGCCGATGAAGGTGGGCGTGGCCGTCACCGACGTGATGACCGGGATGTACGCCGCCACCGCGGTGCTGGCGGCGCTGGCCCACCGCGAGCGGAGCGGGCGGGGCCAGCACGTGGACCTCTCGCTGCTCGACGTGCAGGTGGCCATGCTGGCCAACCAGGCCCAGGCCTTCCTCACCACCGGTGAGCCGCCCGGCCGGCTCGGCAACGCCCACCCCAGCATCGTCCCCTACCAGGCCTTCGCCGCCGCCGACGGCCACCTCGTGCTGGCGGTGGGCAACGACGGCCAGTTCGCCCGGCTCTGCGAGGTGCTGGGCCGGCCGGCGCTGGCCGCCGACCCGCGCTTCGCCACCAACGCCGCGCGGGTGGAGCACCGGGCCGCGCTGCTGGCCATCCTGGAGCCGGCCCTGGCGGCGCGCCCGGCCGCCGACTGGATCGCCGCGCTGGAGGCGGCCGGCGTCCCCTGCGGCCCCATCAACGACCTGCGCCAGGTCTTCGAGGATCCGCAGGTGCGCCACCGGGGGATGCGGCAGGAGGTGGACCACCCGCTCGCCGGCCGCACCGCCCTGGTGGCCTCGCCCATCCGCCTCTCGGCGACGCCGGTGGAGCCGCCCGCGCCCCCGCCCACGCTGGGCCAGCACACCGACGAGGTGCTGGCGGAGCTCGGGCTCGGCGAGGCCGAGGTGGCGGCGCTGCGGGCGGCCGGCGTGGTCTGACGCCGCCGCCCGGCGCGAGTCAGCGGCGCGCCGCGGACCTGTTCAGGGTCACGGCGGCGCGGACCAGGGCCTTCAGCGCCTTCCCGTCGATCTCCTCGCCCTCGTGGAGGTCGATGGCGCGCCGGGCCTTGCCCTCGAGGCTGGAGTTGAACAGGTGCGAGGGGTCCTTCAGCGAGGCGCCCTTGAAGAAGGTCATCTTCACGACGCTCCGGTAGGTCTCGCCGGTGCAGATCAACCCGTCATGGGACCAGACCGGGACGCCCCTCCACTTCCACTCCTCGACCACCTCCGGGTCCGCCTGCTTGATCAGGGCGCGCAGCCGGGAGAGCGCCTGGCCCCGCCAGTCGCCGAGCTCCTCGATCCTCGCGTCGATCAGCTCGGAGGGCGACTCGTCTCTCGAGCGGCGCTTCTTCATGTGACCTCCACGTCTCCCGGGCGCTCCACCTCTCTTGCGGGGCACCCGGCCACGAGTCCACGCCCCGCATGAGGCCGTGCCGGCGCCGCCACCCTCTCCGTCCCGGCCACCCGGCTCGCCGACCGCCGGGCCCCGGCCTTCGGCCTCTTTCCTTGACTCTCGCTCATCCGTTCAGTATCCATCCGTTCAGTGGCATGTCAGAGGGGGCCGGTACAAACCCTCCCACACGACGGACGACGGGGACGCGGACGGCGCCCCCTCCAAGGAGAAGAGAAGATGCCCGTGGGACCGGAGAAGGAAAAGGCGATCGAGCTGGCCGTCTCGTCCATCGAGAAGGCGTTCGGCAAGGGCTCGATCATGCGCCTCGGCAACGAGGAGGCGCTGGTGAAGGACGTGGCGGCGGTCTCGACCGGCGCCATCTCGCTCGACATCGCGCTGGGGGTGGGCGGCTTCCCGCGCGGCCGCATCATCGAGATCTACGGCCCGGAGTCGTCCGGCAAGACCACCCTGGCGCTCCACGCCATCGCCGAGGCCCAGAAGGCCGGCGGCATCTGCGCCTTCGTCGACGCCGAGCACGCCGTCGACATCGGCTACGCCCGCAAGCTGGGCGTCCGCACCGACGACCTGCTCATCTCCCAGCCCGACACCGGCGAGCAGGCCCTGGAGATCGTCGAGACCCTGGTCCGCTCCGGCGCCATCGACGTGCTGGTCATCGACTCGGTGGCGGCCCTGGTGCCCAAGGCCGAGCTCGAGGGCGAGATGGGCGACGCCCACATGGGCGTGCAGGCCCGGCTCATGAGCCAGGCGCTCCGCAAGCTCACCGGCACCATCTCCAAGTCGCAGACCATCGTCATCTTCATCAACCAGATCCGGATGAAGATCGGCGTGATGTTCGGAAACCCCGAGACCACCACCGGCGGCAACGCCCTCAAGTTCTACGCCACCCTGCGGCTCGACATCCGCCGCATCGGCGCCATCAAGGACGGCGACAACGTCATCGGCAACCGCACCCGGGTCAAGGTGGTGAAGAACAAGGTGGCCCCGCCCTTCAAGGAGGTCGAGTTCGACATCATGTACGGGCAGGGGATCAGCCGCGAGGGCGACCTGCTCGACCTGGCCTCCGAGGAGAACGTGGTGGAGAAGAGCGGCACCTGGTTCAGCTTCGAGGGCGAGCGGATCGGCCAGGGGCGCGAGCAGGCCAAGGGCTTCCTCCGCGAGCACCCGGCCATCCTCCAGAAGATCGAGGGGCAGCTGCTCCAGAAGTTCGGGGTGCGCCGCGGCCCGCAGGCGGTGCCGGACGAGCCGGAGGACGCCGAGGAGAAGGGCGAGGAGAAGAAGGCCCGCGTCAAGGCCGTCAAGTAGCCGCGCCGAGAGTCCAGGACCGCGCCCCGCGAGAATGGGGCACGACACCGAGGGGCTGGCTCCGAGAGGGGCCGGCCCCGCTTCTTTTCCGCGGGGCGGCGCCCTAGAGTGATCGGCGCGTGCCCGTCGACCTCGCCGCCAGGGACTGGCTCCTCGACCTCGTCGAGGAGGAGCTGGACCGCTTCGATCCGGAGGCCGAGCCGGCCTGGCTCCCGGCCGAGCTGCTGCGGGCCGCGGCCGACAGGGACCTCGCCCCCGGCGCCCGCATGCTGGTGGCCCGGTCGCTCCGCCACCGCCACCTCGACCCCGGCGACGACTCCCCCGAGGCCAGCTTCGTCGAGGAGGTCCGCGGCCACCTCGGCCTGGTGCTCGAGGTGGCGGTGCTGGCCGGCGAGCCGTGGCTGCGCCCGCGCGGGCGGATCGAGCTGGCCGAGGCGCTGGCCGGGGCCCTCGACGAGCACGACCTCGCCCTGGCGGCCGACGCCACCCGCGGCCACGGCGGGGCGCCCCACGAGGTCGCGGTGGCGCTGCGCGCGGCCGCCCGCCACCTCCAGGCCCGCTTCTTCCCGCCCGGAGATCCCATCGACGGGCTGCCCCTCCACCCCGGCGCCAGGGCCTCCTTCCGCCGGCACCTGGCCCGCGTGGTCCTGGGGATCCATCGCACCGGCCGGCTGGAGCCCGAAGCCCTCGACCGCCACCGCGCCTTCGCCCAGCGGGAGCGGACCTTGCTGGCCGAGGCGCTGGCCGGCCTGCTGGCCGCCGCGGCCCCGCCGCCGGGCGAGCAGATGGCCGTGCTGCGGCGGCGGCAGCTCGGCCGGCTGGGGCTCACCGGGGCCCGGCTGCGCGACGCCCGCCGGGCGGTGGCCGCCCCCCGCCCCCCGGCGCGCTGGCCCTGGCCGCGCCGCCGCTCATGCGCCCCTTCCTGCTGGAGCAGCTGCTCCTCGCCCAGCGTCGCGCCGGCCTGCCGGCGGAGGCTGCGGCCGGGTACATCGAGCCCTTCCGCGCCGCGGCCGGGCTCGACGCCCAGGCGCTGGTGGCGGCCCAGGTCGAGGCGGCGGCCCAGCACGACGACCACCTGGCCTGGTTCCAGGCGATGGCCGGCACCGGCTCGGACTGGAGCCAGCTGGCCGCGGCCTGGGAGGAGGCCTCCGATGAGGTGGTGGAGCGGATCAGCGACGCGGTCTCCACCAACTACGAGGCGCTGACCCTGGCGCTGCGCGAGACCGGCGAGCTGGGCCAGCTGCTGGCGCGGGCGGCGGGCGGCGCCACGCTCACCGCCGAGGAGAAGCGCAAGGTGAAGGAGCAGCTGGTGGACCTGGCCAAGGCGGTGCCGGCGCTGGCCATCTTCGCGGCGCCCGGGGGCATGCTGCTCCTGCCGCTGCTGGCGAAGCTGCTGCCCTTCAGCCTGCTGCCGGGCGCCTGGGATCGGACCCGGGAGCGGCGCCAGCACCGGTAGGGAGGCGGAGCCCGGGTCGCGGCGCCGGGCTCGGGCTCAGCCCTCGCCGCCCGGCTCGGGCCCCGGCTCGGGCGGGCTCGGCGTGGCGACACCCGGGGGCGGCTCCGCGCCCGGCGGCTCGGCGGCCAGGCAGTCGGGGCAGGTCCCCACCAGCTCGTGGTAGTGCGACTCGAGCCGGTAGCCGTGCCTGGAGGCCACCTCGCGCTGCAGGATCTCGAAGGCCTCGAACTCGAACTCGACGACGACGCCGCACCGGCCGCAGAGCAGGTGGTCGTGGTGCTCGCGCCCGAAGGTGGTCTCGTAGCTCTTCGAGTCGGCCACCACGATGGCCGGCTGGAGGATGCCGGCCTCGGCCAGCAGCGGCAGCGTCCGGTAGACGGTCGCCTTGGAGCCGCGGATCCCGCGCGCCCGCAGGTCGGCGATCAGCTCGTCGATGGGGTAGTGGCCCTCGCGGGCCATGGCCGCCTCCACGATGGCGGCGCGCGCCTCGGTGAGCCGCAGGTCCTTCAGGTGGAGGAAGCGCTCGAACCGATCGAGCGCGGCCTTCATCTTCTCCTTGTCGACTGGCTCCATGCGACCTTGTCTCACGTCGGTGGACGGTACCGGGCCGGCCGGGTCGAGTCAACGGCAGGGCGCGCCCACCGTGCCCGCCCCGGCCGGCGCGCCGCCTCCCTTCCTCCCCGTCCCTTGTCCGGAACCGGCCAGCGGCGCTACACCGGAGCCACCGTGCGCCGCCGTCTCGTCCCTGCCGCCCTCCTCATGGCCCTCGCGCTCCCCGCCCGGGGGGCGCCGTCCCCCGCCCCCGGCGGCCCGCCCCCGGCCGCGCTGCGCGAGGCCATCGACGCGGTGGTGGAGCGGTCGGCGCTGGCCGGGGCCCGTGTCGGCATCTGCGTGGTCTCGCTCGACACCGGCGCCACGCTCTACGCCCGCGACGCCGACACCCTCCTCAACCCGGCCTCGAACGTGAAGCTCTTCACCGTGGCGGCGGCGCTGGCCCGGCTCGGGCCCGAGTTCCGGTTCGAGACCGAGGCCTGGCTCGACGCCGCCGGGCTGAACGGCGGGGCGCCCCGCGCCCTCTACCTGCGCGGCAAGGGGGACCCCACGCTCACCACCGAGCGGCTCTGGGCGCTGGCCGGCGACCTGCAGCACCTCGGCCTGAGGCGGGTGGGCGATCTGGTGCTCGACGAGGGGTGGTTCGACGCCGATCGGATGGGCGCCGGGTTCGACCAGGAGGCCGGCGACAAGTCCTACCTGGCGCCGACCGGCGCCCTCTCGCTCAACTTCAACACCGTCGCGGTCCACGTGGCGCCGGGCGACCGGCCGGGCCTGCCCGGGCGGGTCGAGCTGGAGCCCGACTCCTCCTTCTTCGAGATCGGCAACCAGACGCAGACGGTCGGTGCCCGGGCGGCCCGGCGGATCAGCGTCTCCTCGGCGCCGGGCGCGGGCGGGCGACAGCGGGTGGTGGTGGCGGGCCGGCTCCCGGCCGGCGGCCGCCCGGCGGTCTCCTGGCGGAAGATCGACGACCCGGCGCAGTACCTCGGCCAGACGCTGCGGCGGCTGCTCGAGCTGCGCGGGGTCAAGGTGACCGGGAAGGTGCGGCCCGGGGCCGTGCCGCCCGGGGCGCAGCTCTTCCTGGTCGCCGAGTCGGAGCCCCTCGCCGACGTGGTGCGCACGCTCGACAAGAGCAGCAACAACTTCATCGCCGAGCAGCTCCTCAAGGCGCTCGGGGCGGCGACGGCCGGGCCGCCCGGGAGCTGGGCCTCGGGGCTGGCGGCGGTGGAGGGGTTCCTCGCCTCGCTGGGCGTGCCGCGCGGCAGCTACGTGATGAAGAACGGCTCGGGGCTCAACGACGCCAACCGCTTCAGCGCCCGGCAGACGGCGCGGCTGCTGGCCGAGCTCTGGCGCCGCTTCCCGCTGGCGCCGGAGTTCGTCGCCTCGCTGCCGGTGGCGGGCAAGGACGGCACCATCCGCTGGCGGCTGGAGGGGCCGGAGACGGCCGGGCGGGTGCGGGCCAAGACCGGGTCGCTGGACGGGGTCAACTCGCTGTCCGGCTACGCCGAGACCGCGGAGGGGGAGCGGCTGGCCTTCTCGATCCTGGTCAACGACGCGCCGGGCAAGGCGGCGGCGGTGCTGCCGGCCATCGACGCGGTGGCGGCCACGCTGGTCGGCCGTGGCGGGGCCCGGGCCGACGCCGCGCGGGCGGCCTCGCCCACCGCGGCGCCCGGCGCCCCGGCCGAGGCGACCTCCCCGGAGGCCCTCGACGCGGCGGTGGTCACCTACCTCGCCATGGGCCGGACCCGGGATCCGCGCAACGTCCCCTTCCTGCGCACCGCGCTCCGGGCCGAGACCGCGCCGGCCCTGCGGCTGGCGGTGGCCGAGGCGCTCTACCGCTCGGATCCGGACGCCGGCGCCACCCGGCGCGCCCTCCTCGAGGCCACCGCCCCGCCGCTCCCGGCGCCGCCGCTGGAGCGGCTCCTCGGGCTGGCGCCGGCCGGCGACCCGCCGCCGGTGGTGGCGGCGCTCGGCGACCTGGCGGGCGAGGGGCAGGCCGACGCCATCGCCCGGCTGCTGGCGCTGGCCGCCGCCGGGCCGTCCCCGCCCCTGCGCGCCGCCCTCGCCGCCGTGCTGGGCGAGGTGGCCGACGCCGCCCCCACCGAGCTGCGCCTGGCGCTGCTGGCCGCGGCGCCGCCGGTGCGCGAGGCCTCGGCGGCCCTGCTGGGCGACCGGCTGCCGCCCGCCCCGCCGGCCGGCCAGCCCGCCACCATCGGCCCGGCCGCTGTCAGACCCGACCGCTAGGTTCCGGACCTCACGACGCCGGCGGCTCACGCCGGCCACGCACTCGAAAGGTCACACCCATGGTCAACAAGGTCATCCTGGTCGGCAACCTCGGCAAGGACCCCGAGGTCCGCTACACCTCCGGCGGCCAGGCGGTCGCCAACCTCCGCATCGCCACCTCCCGCTCCTGGACCGACAAGCAGTCGGGCCAGAAGAAGGAGGAGACCGAGTGGCATGACGTCGAGGTGTGGGGCAAGCAGGCCGAGCAGTGCGGCGAGTTCCTGGCCAAGGGTCGGCAGGTCTACGTCGAGGGGCGGCTCAAGACCGACTCCTGGGACGACAAGCAGACCAACCAGAAGCGCTTCCGCGTCAAGGTGGTGGCCGACACGGTCCGCTTCCTCGGCGGTGGCGGCGGCGCGGGACGCGGCGCCGGCGGCGGGCGGCCCCCGCAGGGCGGCCCCGACGACCAGGGCGGCCCGCCGCCCGGGTTCGACGACGGCGGCAGCGGCGGCGCCGGCGGCGGCCACGAGGACATCCCCTTCTAGGCGCTGGATCGGTCCCGAGGCCCCGACGCCATGAAGCCGCTGGTGGTGGTGGTCCGCGACCTGGTCTTCCGCTCCAAGATCCACGCGGCGGCCGAGCGCCAGGGCGTCGCCCTGCGGCTCGCCCCGCGCGGCTCGACGCTGGCCGAGGCCATCGCCGGGATCGAGCACCCCACCGTGCTGGCCGACCTCGGCGAGCCGGGGCTGCTCGAGCAGGTCCGCGCCGCCAAGGCGACCGGCCCGGTCCGCGTCATCGGCTACCTGGGCCACCTGCAGGAGGCGCTCATGGCCGAGGCGCGCGCGGCCGGCGTGGACGAGGTGCTCACTCGCGGCCAGTTCGTGGGCCGCCTCGACTCGCTGCTCCACGGCGGGGAGGTGAACTGATGGCGGCGCCCCGGATCACCGTCTACACCACGGCCTCCTGCCCGTACTGCCTCCGGGCCAAGGCGCTGCTCTCGAGGAAGGGCGTGGCCTTCGAGGAGATCTCCGTGGAGGGCGACGAGGCGCTGCGCGCCTGGCTGGTCGAGCGCTCCGGGCAGCGCACCGTGCCCCAGGTCTTCGCCGGCGAGCGCTCGCTGGGCGGCTTCAGCGACCTCGACGCCCTCGACCGCGCGGGGAAGCTCGACCCCATCCTGCGCGGCGAGGCCTGAGCGCCGCGGCGGAGGACCTGATGGCCTGCTGGCTGGTGAAGACCGAGCCGTCCGCCTACGCCTTCGGCGATCTCGTCGCCGAGCGCCGCACCGCCTGGACGGGCGTGAAGAACCCGCAGGCCCAGCTCCACCTGCGGGCCATGCGCACCGGCGACCGGGTCGCCGTCTACCACACCGGCGCCGAGAAGGCGGTGGTGGGGACCGCGGTGGTGGCAGGTGCGCCCTTCCCCGACCCGACCGACCGGGACGGGAAGCGGGTGGCCGTGCCGCTGGCGGCGGGGCGCCCGCTGGCGGCGCCGGTGACCCTGGCCGCCCTGCGCTCGGAGCCGGCCTTCGCCGGCTCGCCGCTCCTCCTGCAGGGGCGACTCTCGGTGCTGCCGCTCTCCGCGGCGCAGTGGCGGCGCATCGAGGTTCTGGGGCGGCGCTGATCCGCGTGATAGCCTCGGGCCCGCCCGTGGCCCCGTCCCTCATCGAGAAGTACGAGCAGATCCTCGCGGCCGACCCGCGCTCGCTCATCTTCGTCGAGCTGGCCCGCGCCCTGCTCGACCGCGGCGACCCGCGCCGCGCCATGGAGGTCTGCCGCGCCGGGCTGGAGCACCACCCGGGCTCGATCCTGGGGCGGATCACCTGGGGGCGGGCCCTGCTCGAGGCCGGCGACCTGCCCGGCGCCCAGGGCCAGTTCGACGCCGCCATCGGCATCGACCCGGGCACGCCCTACGCCCACAACCTGGTGGGCGACGCGCTGGTGGCGGCCGGGCACTTCCGCGAGGCGCTGCCGGTCCTGGCGCGCGCGGCCGAGCTGCAGCCGGGTGACGCCCGGGCACGGGCCCGGCTGGAGGAGGCCCGACGCCGCGCCGGCGGCACCGCGGCCGCCATCCCGGTGGCCGCGCCGCCCGGTGATCACTCCGCCTCGCCACCGTCCCCCGCGCTTCCCCACCCCGCCGGGGAGGCGCCCACCGACGAGCTGACGCTCCGGGTTGCCGTCGAAGAGCCGCCGGCCGGGCCGGAGCGACAGGCTGCACCACCGCTGCCGCCTCCCGTCCCCACCTCCCGGCCGGGTGGGCGGCCCGCGCCGAGCACGCTGCTCGGCATCCTCCCGGCGGGCGAGGCCGAACCTGCCCGGGCCCCGGCCACCACGCCGGTCCCCGACGCGGCCGAGGCCTCGCGCCTGGCCTCGGACTACGAGCGGACCCTGCGCGAGAAGGCGGCCCACGCCGAGGCCCAGGCCGCGGCCCCGTCGAGGCGCGGCCGGGTGATCGCGCTGGTCGCCCTGGCCGCGGTGCTGGCCGGCGCCGCCGGCACCTTCGCCTGGTTCCGGGCCCAGGCCCGGGCCGAGGAGCTGGAGCGGACCCTCAAGGTGGCCCGCGTCGGGCTGGCTCGCGACACCCGGGGGGCGCTCGCCAAGGCGGCCGAGGTGCTGGCCCGGGCCCGTGAAGGCTCGCCCCGCGACCCGCGGCTCCTCTCGCTGGTGGCGCAGGTCAACGCGGTGCTGGGCGCGGACCACGGCGACGCCGCGGCGCGGGCCCTGGCGGGCGAGCTGACCGACCCGGCCGTGGCCGGCGACGGGGCGCTGGCGGCGCGCTGGCTGCTGGCCTCCACCGCCGGCGAGAAGGCCGAGGCGGCCAGGTCGCTGGTCTCCACCCCGGCCGGCACCGCCCCGGAACCCCTCCTCCACCGGCTGGCCGGCCAGATCCTGGTCTCGCGCGGGGAGCTCGACTCCGGCCGGGCCCGGCTGGAGAAGGCGGCCGGGACCACGCCCCCCGATCTCGCCGCCCTGGCCCTGCTCGGCGACTCCTGGCTCCGGGCCGACGATCCCGAGCGGGCCCTGGCCTTCTTCGAGGCGGCCATCGGCGCCCACCCCACCCACCCGCGCTCGGTGATGGGCGCCGCCGAGGCCCGGCTGGCGCTGTCGCGCCCGCTCGACGGCTCGCTCAGGGAGCTGGCGGCGGTCGAGGCCGACCCGGCCAGCCCGCCGCCGGTCGGCGAGAAGCTCCGCTTCGAGCTGGTCTACGCCCGGGTGCTGGCCGCCACCGGGGACCTGGACGGGGCGGTGCGCCGGCTCACGCTGGCGGCCGGCGCCCTCGGCGACTCCTCCAGGCTGGAGGCCATCCGCGCCGGCCTGCTGCTGGAGGCCCGCCGCTGGGACCAGGCCGAGGCTGCGGCCGCCAGGGCGGTCCGGCTGGAGCCGGCGGCGGCCGAGCACCGCGTGCTGCTGGCCCGGGCCCGCAACGGCGCCCACCGCTTCGGCGCCGCGCTGCAGGCGCTCGAGCGGCAGGACGGCAGGCCGGTCTGGCTGCAGCGCGGCATCGCGCTCCACGGCCTGGGGAAGCAGGCGCAGGCCCGCGCCGCGCTGGAGAAGACCATCCGCGACGGCAAGATGCCCGCCGACGCGGCCATCTGGTACGCGCGCGCCGACGTCGCCCTCGGCCACGCCGACCGGGCGGTGGCGCTGCTCGAGAAGCTGGCCGGGGCGCCGGGGGCCGGAGCCCTGTCCAGCGCCACGCTGGGGGAGGCGCTGCTGGCGGCGCGGCGGCCGGCCGAGGCCGCGGCCGCCTGCCGGGTGGCCATCGACCGCGACGCCCGGGCGCCGGAGGGGCACCGCTGCCTCGGCCAGGTGCTGCTCTCGGGCGGCCGCGCCGCCGAGGCCGTCGCGCCGCTGACGCAGGCGGTGGCGCTCGACCCGGCCGACCCCGAGGCCAGGAAGCTGCTGGCTGCGGCCCGGGCGCCGCCACCCCGGGCCCCCGCGAAGAAGGGCGCGCCGAAGCGGGCCAGGACCTAGCGCCCCCACGGTCCCGACCGGTCGTCAGCGCCGCCAGCGCCCCGCCTCGACGAAGGAGTAGTAGCCGCCCGCCGCCACGATGACGTGGTCGCGCGCCAGCACCCCCACCAGCTCGGCGGCGGCCCGCAGCCGCTCGGTCAGGTCGAGGTCCTCGGGCGACGGGGCCGGGTCGCCGCTCGGGTGGTTGTGGGCGAAGACCACCGAGTGCGCTCCTTCCCGCACCGCCGGACGGAGGGCTTCGCGCGGCGAGACCGGGCACTGCGACAGCGACCCTTCCGCCACCTGCACGGTCCGCTGCAGCCTCCCGCGCACGTCGAGCAGCACCACGTGGAACCCCTCGCGCTCGGCGTGGGCGGCGTGGCGCAGCAGCTCGTGGACGCGGCGCGGGTCGAGGCAGCGCTCGCCGCGCCGGGGCGGTGACCAGCCCCCGCGGCGCCCCAGCTCGAAGGCGGCGGCCACCGCGGCGGCCCGGGAGGCGCCGACGCCGGGGCAGGCGGCGATGGCGTCGGGCGGCGCCCAGCTGAGCTCGTGGAGCGGCACCGCCTCGAGGAGCCGGAGCGCGGTGGTGCCGGCCGGGTGCCGCCCGGCACCCAGCACCAGCGCCAGCAGCTCGGCGTCGGAGAGCGGCCGCGGCCCCTCGGCCAGCAGCCGCTCGCGCGGCAGGCCGGCTGGGGGCGCGGATGGGATGGCGGTCATCGCGGCCAGCGGAGCAACGGGCGTGCCGAGCGGCCCCGGGCGCGCCACGGCGCGCCAACCCGCGCCCGCGGCGGCCTCCGGTCCACGCGGCGGCGGCCCCCGAGGTGCCACGCCTCGCCTCCCGGTCCGCGAGGCGTCCGGAAGGCCGCAGCGCGTCCCTCGCGCCTGGAACGACACGGCCCGGTCCACCGGGTTCACCGGTGGCCGGGCCGCCTGGTCGGCTCGATCGGGCCTCGGCTACTTGGCCGGCGGGGCGGCCTTCACCAGCTCGGCCTCGATGGAGACGTTGACCAGGTCGCTCACCACCGAGTCCGGTCCGTAGCTGACGCCGAAGTCCTTGCGGTTGAGCCTGGCGGTCGCCGAGACGGCGCGGCGCCAGTTGCCGTAGGGGTCCTTCATCTCCTTGGTGAGGGTCGGTGACGTCGAGGACCACCGGCTTGGTGACGCCGTGCATGGTCAGGTCGCCGGTCACCTTGAGCCCCTCGCCCGCCTTCTCCACCTTGGTGGACTTGAAGGTCGCGGTCGGGTACTTGGCCACGTCGAAGAAGTCGGGCGACTTGAGGTGGGCGTCGCGCTTCGCGTCGCGGGTGCTGATCGTGGTCACGTCGATGGTGACCTCCACGGTCGACCGGGTGACGTCGGCGTCGTCGATGACCGCCGTGCCGGTGGTCTTGTCGAAGTCGCCGCGGACCGTGGAGAGCATGAAGTGCTTCACGCTGAAGCCGGTCTGGGTGTGCGAGGTGTCGATGTTCCAGGTGTCGCCGGCGAGGGCGAGCGCCGGGAGGGCGACCAGGGCGAGGGCGAGGCTGCGGGCGATGCGGTTCATGGGTGCTGCTCCTTTCACTGCGTGGGCTGTCGGTTCGTGGACTGCGGGTGCGTGGCTGCAGGTGCGGGGCTGCGGGTCGAAGGGGGGCGGACCGGTCAGGACGAGGCCGGGTGGTACGCGAAGGTGCGGAGGCTCAAGGTGCCGTAGGCGAAGCCCTCGTGGATGGGCTCGGCCCGCTCCCGGGGCCAGGCGGCGCCCAGCGCCACCAGCAGCGGGTCGAAGTGGTCCGAGCTCGGGTGGGCCCGGGCCGGGTGCGGGGCCAGCCGCTGCCAGAGGGCCAGCGGCTCGCGCTCCTGCAGCGCCGCCCGCTCCCAGGCCCAGCGATCGAACTCCACCGCCCAGGCCGCCGGCGGCGCGTCCGGGCGGGCGAAGTCGAGATCGCCGAGGTTGTGGACCAGGCCACCGCTGGCCACCAGCAGGATCCCCTCGTCGCGCAGCGGGCGGAGCGCCTCCCCGAAGGCGAGCAGCGCCTCGGGCGGCACCGCCGGCAGCGCCACCTGCACCACCGGGATGGCGGCCTCCGGCAGCGCCAGCAGCAGCGGCACCCAGGCCCCGTGGTCGAGGCCGCGCGTCGGGCTCACCACCGCCGGCACCCCGGCGCCGGAGAGCCGGGCGGCGATGCGGGCGGCCAGGCGCGGGTCGCCGGGGGCGTCGTAGCGGAGCCGGTAGAGCAGCTCGGGGAAGCCGGAGAAGTCGTGGATGGTCTCCGGCCGGGCGGTCCCGGTGACCCCGATCGGCCCCCGGACCTGCCAGTGGGCCGAGACCACGGCGATGGCGGCGGGGCGGGCCTCCCCCACCAGCCGCTCCCCGAAGCGGCGCAGCGCGGCGGCATAGGGGCCGCGATCGAGCGCCGCGGTGGGCGCGCCGTGGGAGACGAAGAGGACGGGGTGGCGGCTCATCGCGCGCCTCCGGCCGCCCGCGCCTCGGGGACGCGCCGCGCCCTCCGCCCCCGGGCGCCGATGGCCCGTCCGGCCGGCGCGAAGATCCGGATCAGCTCGCCCGCCCAGGCCGCCAGCGCCCCCGGCACCACCCGGTAGTGGTGGAACTGCCCGCTCCGCCGCATCGTCACCAGCCCCGCCGCCACCAGGATCTTGAGGTGGTGGGAGACGGTGGCCTGCGACACCGGGAAGGCCCGGACCAGCTCGGCGCAGGAGTGCTCCGGGACCATGGCGATGGCCAGGAGCAGCTCGAGCCGGGTCTGGTCGGAGAGGGCCTTGGCGACGCCGGCGACCCGGGCGGTGGAGGCGTTCATCGACATATCGATGAGCGTCTATCTAAGGCCGCGGCGGGCGGATGCAAGCCGAAGTGCGCCGCCGGGGCGGGGCGCCGCCGAAGCCTGCGCGAAGACTGGCGTTCCGCCGCGGATCAGCTCCGCAGGAACCGCTCCAGCAGCCGGTAGCCGCGCGCCAGCGCCGCCACCTCGATCCACTCGCCGCGCTGGTGAGCCTGGGCCGAGGCCCCGGGGCCGAGGTTGACGGCCGGCACCCCGTGCACCGCCAGCCGGGCCACGTCGGTCCAGGCCTGCTTCGGCTCGGCGGCCGCGCCGCTGCGCTCGAGCAGCCGCTGCACCAGCGGGTGGTCGTCGAAGGCCGGGCAGGACGGCGAGCGGTCGGTGAACGCCACCTCGGCGCCGTGGCGCGCCCCCAGCGCGGCCAGCTCCCCGGCGGCCTGCTCGAGCGACCGGTCGGGCGCGAAGCGGAAGTTGAGGTTGAGGCTGCAGCGCTCCGGCACCACGTTGCGGGCCTGCCCGCCCTCGATGCGGGTGCAGCTGAGCACCTCGCGGAAGACCTGCCCGCCGCTGTGCGCCTCGCGCGGCGGCCGCGCCGCCAGCTCGGCCAGCAGCGCCCCGGCCCGGTGCACGGCGTTGTCGCCCTGCCAGGGGCGCGCCGAGTGGGCCGCCCGCCCATGGAAGGTGACGGTGGCGTGGATCGACCCGACGCAGCCCAGCTGCACCACGTTGTCGGTGGGCTCGAGGCAGATCGCCAGGGCCGCCTGCCGGACCTCGGGGGCCTCGGCCAGCACCGCCTCGAGCTCGTTCTCCAGGTAGGGCCCCTCCTCGCGGGCGTAGAAGACCAGCAGCAGGTCGCAGAAGCGCCCCGCGGCGGGCAGCGCCTCGGCCAGCGCCATCATCAGCGCCAGCCCGCCCTTCATGTCCGACGAGCCCGGCGCCACCAGCCGCGCCCCGTCCCGCCGCGGCCCGCCCCGGTCCTCGGGGTGGACCGGCACGGTGTCGAGGTGGCCGCAGAGCGCCACCAGCGGCCGCCCGGGGCGGGCGCCGGTGCCGTCCACGCCCACCACCAGCGAGTCGCGGACGCGGCGCACGTGGGGGAAGCGCTCCATGGCCCAGGACTGCACCCGGTCGCAGAGGGCCCGCTCCTCGCCGATGGGCGAGGGCACCCCGCAGAGGGCGGCGGTCCGCCCGGCCAGCGCCTCGGCCAGCTCCAGGTCGGCGGCCTCCTTCACACCTGGACCTCGAAGTCGCGCAGGGCGTCGTTCAGCGAGACCTTCCTGTCGGTGCTGGCGCTGCGCCGGCCGACGATGAGCGCGCAGGGGATCTGCCAGGTGCCGGCCGGGTACTGCTTCGGCCGCGTGCCCGGGATCACCACCGAGCGGGCCGGGACGCGCCCCTTGTGCACCACCTCGGTCGGGCCGGTCACGTCGATGATGGGCGTCGACGCGGTGATGCAGACGTTGGCGCCCAGCACCGCCTCCTCCTCCACCAGCACCCCCTCGACCAGGATGCAGCGCGAGCCGAGGAAGACCCCGTCCTCCACGATGTTGGGCCGGGCCCCGGGCGGCTCGAGCACGCCGCCGATGCCCACCCCGCCGGCGATGTGGACGTTGCGCCCCACCTGCGCGCAGGAGCCGACCGTGGCCCAGGTGTCCACCATCGAGCCGGCGCCGACGCGGGCGCCCACGTTGACGAAGCCGGGGAGCACCACCACGCCCGGCTCGAGGAAGGCGCCGTAGCGGACGATGCCGCCTGGCACCAGCCGGACTCCGGCCGCCTCCAGGTCGCGCTTGAGCGGGACCTTGTCCCGGGCCTGGAACGGCCCGTACTCGTGCACCACCATGCCGGAGATGCCGAAGTAGAGGTTGACGGCCTGCATCAGCCAGGCGTTCACCCTCCACTCGCCGTCGACCTTCTCGGCCACCCGCAGCTCGCCGCGGTCGAGGCCGGCCATGGCCTCCAGCACCGCCGCGCGCGCGGCGGCGCCCTCCAGCTGCCTGCGGTCGGCGAAGGCCGCCTCGACCAGCGCCCGCGCGCCCGTCCAGTCACTCATGTCCGAACCCCCCTCCAGCAGTCGATGGCCGCCTGGCACTCGTCCAGGGTCGGCACCAGGGCCACCCGCACGTACCCCTCGCCGGCGCCGAAGGCGGTCCCCGGCGCCACCACGATCCCCGCCTCCAGCAGGCGCAGCGCATACCCGGCCGAGTCGAGCCCCGCCGGCACCTTCACCCAGAGGTAGAGGGTGGCCTCCGAGCCGTGCACCTCGAGCCCCTGCTCGCGGAAGAAGGCGGCGAAGAGGTCCCGCTTCCTCCTGAAGATGGCGCGCCGCTCGGCGGCGTGGGCGTCGTCGCCCCAGGCGGCGGTGGCGGCGGCGGTGACGAAGTCCGGGGAGGCCACGCCGGGGTGCGAGCGGGCCCGCTTCAGGACCGCCACCAGGTCGGGGTCGCCGGCCACGAAGCCGGAGCGGTAGCCGGTCATGCCGCTGCGCTTGGAGCAGGAGTGGATGGCGAGCACGTTCTCGACCTGCACCTGGAGCATGGAGAGCGGGGGCTGGTCGAAGTAGACGTCGGCGTAGCACTCGTCGGAGGCCACCACGAACCCGTGGCGGCGTGCCGCCGCCCCGACGCGCTCGAGGTAGTCGCGCGGCGCGACGGCGCCGGTGGGGTTGTGCGGGTAGCTCACCCAGAAGATCAGCGTCTGGTCGAGCACCCCGGCGCCCAGCGCCTCCGGCTCGACGAGGAAGCGGTTGGCCGCGGTCAGCGGCACCTTGACCGGCTCCAGCCCGGCGAAGCGCGCCCCCACCTCGTAGGTCGGGTAGCCGGGGTCCGGCATCACCACGCGCCGCCGGGCCGGGTCGCCGCAGAAGGCGAAGGGCAGGTGGAAGATGGTCTCCTTGGCCCCGGTGGCCGGGACCACCTGGGTCTCGGGATCGACGGTGACGCCGAAGCGGCGCGCCAGGTACCCGGCCACGGCGCGGCGCAGGGCCGGCGTGCCCAGGGCGCTGGGGTACTGCGAGACCTCCGGCACGGCGGCCCGCAGCGCCTCGCGGAGGAAGGGCGGGGTCGGCTCCCGGGGATCGCCCAGCCCGAAGTCGAACAGGCGGCGCCCCTCGGCCCGGAGCCTGGCCTTCCGCTCGTCGAGCGCCACCATCAGGTTGGTCTGGAGTTGCCGGAGGACCGGGTTCGTCGGGGGCGCTCGCACGGCCCGTCGAGGATATGCCCAAGAGGCCGAAAACGCACTATAAGCCGGTCCATGCTTCGCTACGACGTGGTGGTCATCGGCTCGGGCCCCGCCGGCGAGAGCGGCGCCATCCAGGCCGCGCTCCTGGGCAAGAAGGTCGCGCTCATCGAGAAGGAGGCGGTCCCGGGCGGCGCCTGCGCCAACACCGGCACCATCCCCAGCAAGGCGCTCCGCGAGACCGCGCTGGCCATCAAGCAGGCCCGCAGCCGCGACGCCCACGGCGTCGAGTTCAAGGTCTCCGAGACGGTGACGGTGCCGGAGCTGATGGGCCGCCGCGGCCTGGTCACCGCCCGCGAGCACGGCCGCATCCGCGACGGCCTCTCCCGGGCCGGGGTCGAGTACTTCCGCGGCACCGCCAGCTTCAGCGACCCCCACACCATCAAGATCACGGCGCCGGGGGGCTTCAGCTTCCAGGAGGTGATCGCCGACGTGGTGCTGCTGGCCACCGGCACGCGCCCCAACCACCCGCCCCAGTACACCTTCGACCACGCCCGGGTCTACGACTCCGACTCGATCCTGATGCTGGACCGGGTGCCGCGCTCGCTGGCCATCCTCGGCGGCGGCGTGGCCGGCTGCGAGTACGCCTCGATCTTCGCCGCCCTGGGCGTCCACGTGCACGTCGTCGACTCCAAGGACCGGCTGCTCCCCTGGCTCGACGCCGAGCTCTCGGTGGCCATGCAGGAGGCCTTCGTCGAGTCCGGCATCGAGCTGCACCAGCAGCTGCGCGCCACCGAGGTGTCCCCGGGGCAGCGCGACGTGCTGGTCACCCTCTCCACCGGCTCGCGGATCATCGCCGAGAAGGTGCTGGTGGCCGGCGGGCGGCTCGGCAACGTCGAGAAGCTCAAGCTCGAGGCGGTGGGGCTCACCGCCACCGACAAGGGGTTCCTCGAGGTCAACGCCAACTACCAGACCAAGGTGCCGCACGTGTACGCGGCCGGCGACCTGGTGGGCTTCCCCGGCCTGGCCTCGACGTCGATGGAGCAGGGGCGCATGGCCATGCTCCACGCCTGCGGGGGAGGGCGCAGCCGGCTCTCCGAGCTGCTGCCGGTCGGCATCTACACCATCCCCGAGGTCTCCTCGGTGGGCGAGACCGAGGAGTCGCTCTCCGCCCGCTCCGTCCCGTACGTGGCCGGCAAGGCCAGCCTCGCCGGCAACGCCCGCGCCAACCTGATCGGCGAGGCCACCGGCTTCCTGAAGCTCCTGGCCGGCAAGGGGGACCGCAAGATCCTGGGCGTCCACTGCATCGGTCCGCACGCCTCGGAGCTGATCCACCTCGGGCACGCGGTGATGGCCCTGGGCGGCAACCTCGACTACTTCGCCGAGGCGGTGTTCAACTACCCGACGCTGGGCGAGTCCTTCAAGTACGCCGCCTTCGACGCGCTGGAGAAGCTGAAGGCGGCCTGACGAAATGAACGGGGCGACCTCGCGGCCGCCCCGTCTCCCCCTCCATGCTGCGAGGTGGTTCGCCCCCCGGCGTTCCACCCTCCCCGCACCGTCTGTCAGAGGCAGTCTAGCCGGCGCCCGGCCCGTCGAGGAGCCCCACGCGCTGCGGCCTGTTGCCGCTGCGCGCCGGGGCGCGGCCTCGGCGGCTAGCCGATGCGGGCCCGGGCCTGCGAGAGCGCGCTGTGCACCTGCTCCAGGGCCCGCTTGGCCGCGTCGAGCTGCTCCCGGTCGCGCTTCAGGGACTCCAGCTCGGCCGCCAGCCCGTCGCGCTCGCGCGCCGTCTCGGCCAGCGCCCCGCGCAGCCGCGCGGCGTCGGCGCCAGCCTCGCGCAGCTCCTCGGTGAGCCGCTCCACCTCGGCCGCCCGCTCGCTCCGCCCGGCGGCCTCCTGCTCGGCGCGGCGCGACACCTCCTCCAGCAGCCGCGCCCGCTCCTCGTCGATGCCGGCCATGGCCTGGGCGCGCCGCAGCGCCTCGTCCCGCTCCGCCTCCAGCGCCGTCATCTCCGCCAGCATGTCGCCCAGCACCTGCCGCTTCTCCTCCAGCTCGGCCTCCACCGCGGCGGCCCGGGCCAGGGCCTCGCGCCCCTCGCCGGCGGCGCGCGCCAGCTCCGCCCGGGTGGCGTCGAGGTCGGCCCGCAGCGCCACCTCCCGCTCGCGGGAGTTGCCGAGCTCGGCCTCCAGGTCGCGGGCCAGCCCGAGCACCTGCTCGGCGGCGCGCGACGGGTCGCCCGGGGCCGGCTCGGTCCTGGCCCGCGGCCTGGCCGCCTCGGCGACGCGCCGCTTGATCTTGTCGAGCCGCTCGCGGCGGGCCTCCAGGTCGTCGGCCTCCCCGGCCAGCCCCGGTGGCGCGCGCCGCGGCGCCGGGGCCGGCTCGAGCGCCGCCTCCGGCAGCGCGGCCGGGGCCGGCTCGGGCTCCTGCCGCCGGCCCTCGGCGGCGCGGGCGATGGTCGCCATGGTCGGCGCGGCCGCCACCGGGGCCCGCACGCCGGGCGGCGCGTCGTCGACCTGCTCCTCCAGCGGCAAGGTCGCCAGGGGACCGGCGGTCTTGAGGCGGGGCTTCAGCTTGGGGACGTTGGCGTCGAAGGCCTTGCGCATGCTGGTCATGCTCCCGCGGCGCCGGAGCGGCTTCGCTCCAGGGCGCCGATGCGACCGAGGATCTCCACCTGGAGCGCCTCGATGTCGTTCGCCCCCTTCGAGTCCGGGTCGTACCCGAAGACCGGGCAGCCCTCGCTCGAAGCCTGGGCGAACTTGGTGCACTGCCGGACCACGCTCTCCAGCAGGTACTCCGGGTAGTGCGTCCTCAAGGCGTCGAGGGCCTCGCGGGCGATCCGGAAGGTCTGGTTGAAGGCGTTGACCACGATGAAGATGTGCTCGAGCTGGTGCGAGAGGTCGGTCTCCAGCCCCTGCACCGTCTCGAAGAGCAGCCGCAGCCCGTCGTAGGAGAGGAAGTCGGCCAGCACCGGGATGATCAGGTCGTCGGCGGCCATCAGGGCGTTCAGGTTGAGCAGGCCGAACGAGGGCGGCGCGTCGAGCACCACGAAGTCGTAGTGGGGGCGGGCCGCCTCCAGCGCCTTGGCGAGCCGGAACTCGCGCCCCGCCATGGGCATGAGCGAGAGGTCGATGGTCGACATGGCCAGGTTGGCCGGGACCAGGTCGAGGTTGGGCATGCGGGTGCGGACCGTCACCTCGGAGATGGGCAGCTTGCGGACGAGCACGTCGAAGAGCGTGGCCCTGGCCTCGCCCCCGTCGTGGCCGAGGCACTTGGTGGCGTGCCCCTGCGAGTCGAGGTCCACCACCAGCACCCGGTAGCCCCGCTCGGCCAGCCGGTAGGCGTAGGACGTGGAGAGGCTGGTCTTGCCGGTGCCGCCCTTGAAGTTGAGGAAGAGCTGGACGCGGGCCGTGATCAGCGCCAGGGCCGGCTTCTTCAGCTTGACGCGCAGCTCGGCCAGCACCTCGGGGCCGTAGGCGTCGCGCTTGCCCAGCGCGACCTCGACCTGGCGCGGCGTGGCGCCGACGATCTCGGCGAGCCGCCTCACGCTGTAATGGACGTTCTCCATCGTTCCCCTTACGCCATGCACCAGCGTGGGCCGCGCCGGGCCACCGCCCCGCGCCCGGCCAGCACCTCGAGCGCCGCGTCGATGCGCGCCGCCGGCGCCCCGCAGACCTGCCCCAGCTCCTCGGCGGTCCGGCCACGCAGCGCGCCGCGCAGCTCCAGGAGCACCGCCGCCTCGAGCGGGCCGCCGCCCGCCGGCGTGGCCGCCGGCGCCGGGGCCTCCAGCACCGCCACCGCGGCGCGGGCGCGCGGCGCGGCCACGGCGACCACGGCCACGGGTGACGGGGCGGGGGACGGCGCGACCGGCCGGGGCGCGGTGGCCACGGCGGCGGCCTGCGGCCGCGGGGCCGGGGACGGGGCCGCGGGCGGGGGCGGGACGGTCCGCTGGTACTTCTCCAGGGCGCGGCGCGAGGTGTCGCTGGTCCGCCCCGAGAGCGCCGCGGCGGCGGCCCGGGCCACCCCCGGGTCGGCGTCGCGCAGGGCGCCGGCCAGCGCGGCCTCGGCCACCTCGCCGCGGGCGAAGCCCAGCAGGACCGCGGCGCGCCGCCGGACCATGGGGCTGGGATCGCCGAGCCGCCGGGCCAGGTGCGGCAGCGCCGCCTGCGGCGCCACCGCCGCCAGCAGCTCCAGCGCCGCGGCACGGACCTCGGGGCGCGGGTCGGCCAGCTCGCGCTCCGCCAGGTCGGCGGCGTAGGGCTCGCCGAAGCGCCCCAGCGCCTCGAGCAGCGTCACCTTGACCGCGGCGTCCGGCTCGCGGCCCAGCGCCGCGGCCAGCAGCGGCGCCGAGGCGCGCGCGCCGAGCGCCGCCAGCTGGCGGATGGCCCGCTGCCGCGCCGGGGGCTCGCGGGCCGAGAGCTCCGCCATGGCCCGCTCGTAGAGGACCCGATCGGCGCGGGTGGGGAGCAGCGCGGCCAGCGCCGTGGCGTCGGCGCGGGAGAGGCCGGTGCGCCCGGCCGCCCGGAAGTCGCCGGCCAGCTCGGGCAGGGCGGCGGGGCCGGTGGCGGGGCGCGGCGCGGCGGCGGGCGACACCCCCGCCGCCCCGGCCGGCGCGTCACCCCGGGCCTCGGCCGCCGCCTTCCAGGCCCGCAGCGTCTCGATCTCGGCGCGCAGCTCGGCGATGAAGCCGGCCAGGTCCGACCCGTCGGCGTCGGCCGGGAGGCCGCCCTCGGTGGACGGCGCGCCGCCCAGCCGGGCCCGCTCCACCAGCCCGCCCAGCAGCCGCTCGCGCTCGGCCTCCAGCAAGGTGATCCGCTCGGTGAGATCGGCCTCGCGCAGCGCGAAGGCGCTGCGGTCGCCCCGCGCGGTGGCCAGCTCCCGGGTCAGCTCGGTCTCCCGGGCCCGCGCCTCGGCGGCGTCGGCCCGGGCGCGCTCGGCGACCTGGCGCGCCGCGGCCAGCTCCGACTCGAGCTGGGCCAGCTTGCACTCGAAGTAGACGATCTTCTCGAGCGCGCTCCGGAGCAGCTCGCCCGGATCGCTCGCCCTGTCGCCAGATGGCCGCCGCCCGTCCATGCCCCTCCACCCTCGCCACCCGAACGGATCCCGCCCTGATCACGGGATCTTGCTGCGATATCGCAGAGTAGCCGCTCGGATCCGGGAAGGCAAATCCTTGACGGTGCGCCGGCCCCGTGGATCCCGCGACCCTCAGCCGGTCCGGGCGGTCTCCAGCCCGTGCCCGCCGGGGCCCCGCTCGCTGCGCCAGAGCAGGAAGGAGAAGACGAAGCCGAGCGTCGAGAGCGCCGCCAGCATCCACATCACCGCCGCCCAGCCCCCCGGGTTGGCGGCGCTGGCGTGCGCGGCGTCCTTCACGGCGCCCATGCCCCACGCCATCCCGGCCCAGGCCACCTGCTGGCAGAAGGTCATGAGCGCGTAGGCCGAGCCGAGCCGCTGCTCCGGCACCAGGTAGGTGACCGCCGGCCAGAGCACCGCCGGCACCATGGCGAAGGCCAGGCCCATCGACGCCATGGCCAGGACCAGGTCGAGCGGCAACCCCGGCGAGAGGAGCTCGAGCGAGGGGACGAACCCCAGCGCCGGCGTGGCCACCCCGGGCAGGAGGATCCCGGACCTCCAGGAGGCCATGGTGAGGAAGGGCGGCACCAGCAGCGCGGAGCCGATCACCATGAAGAGGGCGCGGCGGCCGACGCGGTCGACCACGAAGCCGAAGACGGGCATGCCGATCATCGAGAACAGCGGCAGGATCGACTTGAGCCCGCCGGCCTGCTCCGGGGTCACGCCGTGGGCGTCGATGAAGAAGAGGTTGGCGAAGGTGCGGAACGGGAAGATGGAGGCGTAGAAGGCCACGCAGAGCCCCACCACCCACCAGTAGCCGAGGTCGAAGCGCACCAGGTCCGAGAGCACCAGCTTGTCGGTGGCGCCGGCGCGCGCCACCGCGTAGCGACCCGCCGCCGAGCGCTCCAGCGCCGCGTAGACCACGGCGAAGGCCAGCCAGGCCCCGCCCAGGGCCGCCGCCAGGAGCAGCGGCGGCTGCCAGCTGGCGAAGAGCGGCTTGAAGCGGTCCGGGGACTGGTCGGCGAGCAGGGAGCCGCCGCGCGCCACCAGCAGCTGCAGCGCCAGCGCGAAGGAGATCTCCTTCCCCTTGAACCAGCGCCCCACCACCGTGGTCGCGGCCACGATGAAGAGCTCCGAGCCGATGCCGAGCAGGAAGCGCCCCACCATCATCCCGGCCCAGGGCGCGGCCGGGAAGAGCGCCGGCAGCACGGCGATGAGGAGCGTGCCCACCGCGCCGACGGCGGCGAAGAGGATGGCCGAGGCGGCCATGCCGATCCGGTCGATGAGGACGCCGCCGGCGATGAGCGTGAGCAGGGCCGCCACGTTGTAGCTGGTGTCGAGCAGGCCCAGCTGCTCGCCGGTGACGCCGAAGGCCTTCTCCAGCAGCGGGGCGACCGGGTAGAGCGCGTCGAAGGTGTAGTAGCAGCCGAACATGGCCAGGCTGCAGGCGCCCAGCACCAGCCAGCGGTAGCCGGCGGGAGGCGGCGGGCGGACGGCGGCGGCGACCGGTGCGTCGACGGGGGCGGACATGGGGGCGCAGACTAGCACCCCGGGGGGCCGGCGGCCGCCTCGGGCGGCGCGCCGGGGTCAGGCCGGATCGTCCGGGTACATCTCGTCGAGATCGTGGTCGGAGAGCACCGGCTCCCGGGCCCCGGCCTCGGACCATGCCCTCACCGACGGGTGCGCCAGCAGCGCGCGTACCACCTGGCCCGCCTCGCCGCCCGGCTCCACGCCGTAGGTCCGGAAGCGGAACGCCACCGGGGCGAAGTAGGCGTCGGCGGCGCCGAAGGCGCCGAAGAGGAAGGGGCCGCCCTGCCCGAAGCGGCGACGCGCCTCGCCCCAGAGCGATCCGAGGCGCGCGATGTCGGCCTCCACGGCGCCGCTGCGCCGGCGCTGCGGCCGGCGAGCGGCCACGTCCATCGACAGCTCGCTGCGCAGCGCCTGGAAGCCGCCGTGCATCTCGGCGCAGCAGCAGCGGGCGAAGGTGCGGGCCACCGGATCGGCCGGCCAGACCCCGGGGTGGCGCTCGGCCAGGTGCTCGACGATGGCGAGCGAGTCCCAGACCAGCACCGGTCCGTCCTCCAGGACCGGGACCCGGCCGCCTGGCAGGCGGGCGAACCGTTCGACCTTGGCCGGATCGGGCTGGAGCGAGACCAGCCGCTCGGTGAAGGGGATTCCCAGCCCGTGGAGCAGGATCCAGGGGCGTGCCGACCAGGAGGAGTAGCGCTTCTCGCCGATGTGGAGCGTGTAGGCCATGCCGGGGGTATAGGTCGGCCCGCCCACGGCAGGCCACCGGACGCCGGGTGCCCCACGCCGTCGTGGCGGGAGCGGCCCGGGCCGGTTACATCCGGCGCAACCCGACGAGGAGGCGCGCATGGCCCTGCTTCGACATGCGGTGTTGGTGGTCCTGGCGGCGACGGCGGCCGCCCCGAGGCTCGCCGGGGCGGGCGAGCCGGAGCATCACCTGGTCCCCGCCCCCGAGACGCCCAGCCCCGACTTCGATCGGCTCAAGGCGATGGCCGGGGAGTGGGAGGGCACGGCCCGCCAGGGCGACGGCCCGAAGTCCACGCCGACGCGCGCCACCATCAAGGTGGTCTCGGCCGGGTCGGCCATCATGCTGGTCACCGACCCGGGCTCGGCGCACGAGATGGTCACCATGTTCCACCGTGACGGCGAGGCGCTGCTCGCCACCCATTACTGCTCGGCCATGAACCAGCCGCGCATGAAGGCCCGCCCCGGCGGGCCGGCTGGCACCCTGGCCTTCGAGTTCATGGATGGCACCAACCTCGGCCCGCACCCGGCCAGGATGCAGGCCCTGGTGCTGACCATGCCCGACCCGGACCACCAGACCCAGGCCTGGACCTTCCGCGCGGGCGGGCAGGACACCACCATGACGTTCGACCTGAGGCGCACCAGGGGCTGAGGCGCGGGTCGTGCGCTCCCCGCGCCCGGACCGGCCGGCGGCGCTCAGGTGCGCCGCAGCACCTCGCCGGTCATGGGGACGAAGCGGACCGCGAGCAGGGTCTGCCGGCTCAGGCCCGCCGCCGTCCGCCTCACCACCACCAGGTCCTGCACCCCCTCGCCGACCGGGGCCACCAGCCGGCCGCCCTCCTTCAGCTGGTCGAGCAGCGGCGGCGGGATCTCGGGTGGCGCCGCGGCCAGGAGGATGGCGTCGAAGGGGGCGCGCTCCGGCCAGCCGCGGTAGCCGTCGGCGGCGCGCACGTGGACGTTGCCGTAGCCGAGCGCCTCGAGGCGAGCGGCCGCCTGCTGCGCCAGCGGCTCGACCAGCTCGATGGTGTCGACCTCGTCGGCCAGCAGGCTCAGCACCGCCGCCTGGTACCCCGAGCCGGTGCCGATCTCCAGCACCCGGGCGCCCGGCCCCAGCCGCGCCGCCTCGGCCATGACCGCCACGATGTAGGGCTGGCTGATGGTCTGGCCGTGGCCGATGACCAGCGGCCAGTCCGCGTAGGCCTGGCCGAGGAGCGACTCCGGGACGAAGCGGTGGCGCTCCACCCGGCGCATGGCGTCGAGGACGCGCGGGTCGCGCACGCCGCGGGCCTCGATCTGGGTGTCCACCATGCGCAGCCGGGCGGCGGTGGCCGCGTCCCCCGCCTCGGCGCCTGGCGCGCCGGCTCCGAGCCAGCCCGATGGCCCTGCCACGGGGACCTCCTCGCTTCCGCGAGGAAACCTGACCACCTGGCGCAGCCCGGGTCGAGCCCCCGAGCGAGGCGGCGCCCTCCCGGGGACACCCGAGATGACGACCACGTGCGCGTGCGACCACGAACCGCGCACCGGGGCCGCGCCGACGTGCCCCGAAGTGCTTACGATGAAGGTGCAGCAAGAGAGGAGAACGTCATGATCACCACCACCAAGAAGGATCTGAGCCTCGCCTGGAAGCTCACCATCCTGGCTGCGGCGGTCGTCCTGGCCATCTACGGCGTGCTCTCGATGATCGGCCGCTGAGCCGGTCGACGCATCGGGGCATCGGGGAGCGGACGCGCCACGAGCGCCTCCGGGACGTGGAGGCCGGGCTCGTCGCCTTCCGCGTCCACCGGGGGCTGAGACGACGACGGGCGCGGGCGAGCCGCCGAGGCGGACTCGCGCGCGCCCGTGCGCTGCCGGCGGCGAGGCTACTTCTTGGTCTCTTCGGCCTTCTTCTCGGACTTGTCGGCCTTCTTCTCGGCCTTCTTCTCCTTGTGGGACGACTTGTGCTTCTCCTCCTTGGCCGGGGCCGCGGCGGGGGCGGCCGGGGCCGCCGCCTGAGCAGCCGCTGGGGCGGCGGCCCGGGCGGCCGGCTTGGCCTCCTCGGCGAGGGCCGGCGTGGCGAGGGCGAGGGCGGAGAGCGAGGCGAAGATCCTGGCGTTCATGGTGGCGTCTCCTGGCGTGGGCCGCTCTCGCGGCCCCGGTGAGCCGTGCACGGCGGTCCAACCGGATCGGCAGTTCAAGGGGATTGCGGCGCCCGGGCCTCGGGCGCCCGGGCCTCGGCGCGCCCCGCCATGGCCCGCTGGACACCGGGGGCCAGCGCCAGCGCCGCCAGCCCCAGCACGGCCCCCGCCACCACGTCGACCACGTAGTGGACGTGGATGTAGACGGTGGCGAAGATCACCGCCCCGGCCCAGGTCCAGAGCAGCGCCCCCCAGCGTGGGAAGAGCCGCGTCCCCAGCGCCGCCGGCACCAGCGACAGCGCGGTGTGGCCGCTGGGGAAGGCATCCAGGGTGGTGGCCTCGGCGGCGCGCAGGAAGGCGCGGATGGCCTCGGAGATGGCACCGCCGCCCAGCACCGCGGCCTCCTCGGCCGCCGGCACCCGCGGGCCCGAGGCGGGCCAGAGGAAGTAGCCCAGGTAGGAGAGGTAGAAGGCCAGCAGCAGGGCGAAGACGGTCCGCTCGAAGTCGGCCGGGCCGCGCCAGGCCCGCACCGCCACCGCCACCGCCACCGGCAGCAGGTAGTAGCTCCAGTAGACGGCGTAGACCAGGTCGGTGAACCAGGCCGGCCGCCCCAGCGCGCCCTGCCAGGCGGCGGCCAGCGGCGCGAACCAGCGGGCATCCACCGCCGCCAGGGCCGCGTCGTAGCGGGCCGGGTTGAGCGCCACGATGAGCGGCTGCAGCAGCATGAAGATGGCGACGACGATGGCCACCGGGGCGAAGTCGCGGACCAGCCCGAGCGGGCCGGCCCGGGCCCCGGTCAGCGCCAGCAGCAGCACCGCGCCCAGCAGGCCGGCCGTCGCCAGCAGCCGGGGGCCCGCCTCCGGGGAGCGCGAGACCGCCGCCGCCACCGAGAGCAGCAGCAGGACCAGCGCAGTGAGCCGTTCCGATCCCCTCATCGCGCGGCCGGCGGCGCCCCCGGGCCGATCCAGGCGGGCTCGCCCTCGGGGGGGCCGAGGTGCCGGGTGGGATCCTCCATGATCTGCTGGACCACCAGCAGCGCCCGGGCGCTGGAGAAGGCGTCGTCGATCCGCTCGTCGAAGGTCCAGCGCACCGAGAGCCCGTCGTCGACCACCACCCGGTCCCGCTCCACGAAGGCGTGGGGGCGCGGCGCCGAGATCGCCCCGAAGATGGAGACCGTCCCGTACTCGTAGAGGTGGTGGTAGGCGTCGGAGATGCCCACCGACCCGAGGTTGGCCAGGAACAGGCTGGCGTACATCGGGTCGTCCTTCATCATGAACCAGGGGTAGAGGTTCCAGCGATCGAGCATCCGGGCCAGGGCCACCAGCGCGGTGATGAGCGGCCCTGGCAGCCGCATCACCAGGCCGATCTCCTTGTCGACCTTCCGCTCGACCTCGCGGGCCTCGTCGACCAGCCCGGAGATGCGCGCCGAGAAGGCCCGGAACGGCTCGTGCGGCGTCAGCCGCACCTTCACGGTCGCCTCGGCCCCCTCGGCGGTGAACTCCTTCTTGGCCACGAAGGAGACGTCCACGCCGCGCCGCTGGTAGATGCGCCCGCCGGAGACGAAGCGGTTGAGGCGGGGCCGGGCGTGGAGCACCACCGCGCAGGCGTAGGTCAGCAGGTGGAACAGGGTGGCGCGCGGGTGGTGGGCCCGGTTGTAGGCGCGCAGCCACGCCCGGGCGGCGGCGATGCGGTAGGTGGTGTCCTGGAAGACCAGGCTCTCGTTCCGGACCGGCATCAGGTACGGCATGATCAGCCGCTCCGGCGCCTCGTCGCGGACCAGGTCTCCATCGGGGCGGCCGAAGAGTGGCATGCACGCAGGGTCGTGCCGGCACCGGCGCCTGTCAAGACACCCGCTTCCGGACCCCGGCCGGAGCCGTGCTGTCCAGCACCCGCACCGTGTGCGAGCATGACCTGCCGACCGGGGAGGGCACCGTGACCGCGGGGGACCAGGGCTCGAGCAGGTCGCGCCGGGCGCGCGACACCACCGTCCAGCCGGGCGCGCTGACCAACCTGCTGGAACGGCTGGCCGCCGCGCCGGCGGCGCCGGACCAGGGCGGTCACCGGCCCGGCGACGTGGTGGGCCGGTTCGAGCTGGTCCGCGAGGTGGGGCGCGGCGGCTTCGGCGTGGTCTTCGAGGCGCGCGATCGGGAGCTGGGGCGGAGCGTGGCCTTCAAGGCGGTCCGCCCGGGCCGGTCCGACGCGCTGCGGGAAGAGCGGCTGGTGCAGGAGGCCGAGGCGGCGGCCCGGCTCTCCCACCCCGGCATCGTCACCCTCTTCGACGTGGGCCACTCCGAGCGCGGCCCCTACCTGGTCTTCGAGCTGCTGCGCGGCGAGCCCCTCTCGGCCCGGGTGGCGCGCGGCCCGCTGCCGGTGGAGGAGGCGCTGCGGGTGGCCACCGAGGTGGCGCGGGCCCTCGCCTACGCCCACCAGCACGGCGTCATCCACCGCGACCTCAAGCCCGCCAACGTCTTCTGCTGCGACGACGGGCTGGTGAAGGTGCTCGACTTCGGGCTGGCCCATGCCTTCGGGAGGCGCCGCGAGTCGGGCGGCACGCCGGCCTACATGGCCCCGGAGCAGTGGCGGGGCGCCCCGGAGGACGAGCGGACCGACGTCTTCGCCCTGGGCGTGCTCCTCTACGAGCTGCTCACCGGCACCCTTCCCTTCCCTGGCGACGACGGTGGCCGGGCCACCACCTCGTCACGGGCGGCGCCGGCGCTCGACGTGCCGGATCGGCCGGCGCTGGGCGACCTCATCGCCCGCATGCTGGCCAAGGACCCGGTGGCGCGCCCGCGCGACGGCGCCGAGGCGGTGGCGGCGCTCCGCTCCCTGGCGGGCGGCGCTCCGGCGCCGGCTGGCCCCGCCGGACCCGGGCGCCCGGTGCGGCGACGGCCGCGCCCCTGGCCTCGCCTCGGCCTGGTAGCGATGGTTGGCCTGGCGCTGGGCGCCGCTGCGGCGCTGCTGCTCGGTCGCTGGCAGGCCTCGGGCCGGGCCGGGAGCCGGCCGCTGGTGGCGGTGGCCGACGTGGTCAACGCCACCGGCGACGGGGAGCTGGACGCGCTCTCCGGCCTGCTGGTCACCTCGCTGGAGCAGTCGCGGAAGATCGCGGTGCTGACGAGGAGCCGGCTCGCCGACCTGGCGGCCCAGGCGGGCGCACCCGCCGGCGCCCGCATCGACGAGCGGCTGGGGCGGGAGCTGGCGGGGAAGGCCAGCGTCCAGGCGCTCCTGGTGGCCGCCGTGCACCGGCTGGGCGAGGTCTACACGGTGGACCTGCGGGCGCTGGCCCCGGGCCGTGACGACTACCTCTTCACCCTCTCCGAGCGGGCCGCCGGGAAGTCGGCGCTGCCGGAGCTGGTGGACCGGCTGGCCGGACGGGCCCGCCAGGCGCTGGACGAGAGCGCGGCCGAGATCGCCGGCCACCGGATCGAGGTGGGCAAGGCTGTCACCGGGAGCCTGGAGGCCTACCAGCACTACTTCCGAGGGGTGGAGCTCTTCGAGGCCCACGACTTCGAGGGCGCGCTGGCCGCTTCCCGCCGCGCCCTCGCCGTCGATCCCAACATGGCCCTGGCCCACGTCTGGCTGGCCTTCATGGCCGACTACCACACCGCCGGCGGCGAGGAGGCCGGACCGCACCTCGAGGCCGCGGTGCGCGCGGCCAGCTCGCTCCCCGCCAAGGAGCGGCGCTTCGTTGAGGCGCTGGTGGCGGGCGAATCGGGGCGCCACCTGGAGGCCGAGGAGCTGGTGCGCCGCCTGGCCACCGACTTCCCCCAGGACAAGCTGGTCCTCTGGTTCGCCGGCCACTTCACCGAGGGGGCCGAAAAGGAGGCCTTCTACCGCCGGGCCCTGGCGCTCGACCCGGCCTACCCCTGGCCGCTCTACCAGCTCCTCTACACCCTGCCGTGGTCGGGGCGGGCGGCGGAGGCGCTGGTGCTGGCCGAGCGGGCGGTGGCACTGCGCCCCGGCTTCCCCACCTGGTTCAACCTCGGGCTGGCCCGGGCTCACGCCGGCGACCTCGACGGGGCGCTGGCGGCGGCGCGCAAGGCGCAAGGGATGGGCCCACCGCGTCCCCAGGGGGCGGCGCTGGAGGCGCTGGCGCTCGCCACCCTCGGCCGCGGGGAGGAGGCCCTCTCGGTCATCATCCCCTGGACGCTCGCCGAGGTGCCCGCTCCGAGCCGCCACCTCGCCCTCACGGCGCGCGGCATGGTCGAGGCGCTGGCCGGTCGGCGGGCCGAGGCCTTGCGGACGTTCACGGCGGCGACCGCCATCCGCGACGACGACTGGAGCCGCACCTTCCTGGTCCACGCCGCCGAGGTGGGCGGCGACACCGCCCGGGCCCGTCGCGCCGCCGAGGCGTGGCGCAACCCGTGGCGCAGCGAGGCCGGCTGGCTGGAGAAGCTCGGCCTGTCGGAGCGGGCGGCCGTGCTGGCGACGCAGCTCCCGCCCGGGTCGGAGCCGGCGGTCTGGTACCGGGCGGCCGTCGCCGAGCGGGCCGGGCACCGTGAGGAGGCCATCCGGCTCATGCGGGAGGCGCTGGCGCCGGCACCCGAGGTCTCCGAGGCCTACCTGCTCGGCGCGGCGCTGGCCGCCGACGGCCGCTGCCCGGAGGCCCTGCCCCAGCTGGACCGGGTGGCGCGGCAGTTCCCCTGGCCCTGGGCGCAGCAGACGGTCCTCGCCGTGCGTGTCCCGCTCTCGCTCCTCGAGGCGGCGACGTGCCTGGAGCGGCTCGGGCGACCGGCCGAGGCGCGGGAGCGCCTGGCCCGGCTGCGCCGGCTCTGGGTGCGCGCCGACGCCGACCTGCCCGCCCTGGCCGAGGTGGCCGCGCTCGAGGCGCGGCTCCGCTGAGCGCCCCGCCGGCTAGGCGCGGCCGACGCTGACCGCCTTGAGGCTGTCCTCGAGCGCGGCGAGGAACGTGTCGAGCTGCGGGTACCCGATGGTGAGGGCCGGCTCGACGCGGAGCACCCGGGCGTTGATGTAGGTGCCGGAGATGAGGATCTGCCGGGAGAACAGCTCGGTGGCCACCCGGTAGCCGAGGTCGTTGTCGGTGAACTCCATGCCCAGCATCAGCCCGCGGCCGCGCGCCAGCTTCATGACCTTGGGGTACTTCGCCGCCAGCGCGTTCATGTGCTTCAGCAGGTACTCGCCCTTCTCGTGCGCCTGCCGGGGCAGGTCCTCCTCCAGCAGCACGTGGATGGTGGCGATGGCCGCGGCGCAGGCCAGCGGGTTCCCGCCGAAGGTGGTGGTGTGCAGGAAGGGGTTCTCGATGTACTTCTGCCAGGTCCTCGGGTTGCCCACCACCGCGCCGATGGGCATGACGCCGCCGCCGAAGCCCTTGCCCAGCGCCATGAGGTCCGGCGTGACGCCGTCGTGCTCGCAGGCGAACATCTTGCCGCTCCGCCCCATGCCCGACTGCACCTCGTCGAAGATGAGCATGGCGCCGTACTGGTCGCAGATCTCGCGCGCCTTGGCCAGGTAGCCCGGCGGCGCCACCACGATGCCGCCCTCGCCCTGGATGGGCTCGATCACCACGGCGGCCACCCGGTCGCCGGTGAAGTCGCCGCTCTTCAGGACCATGGCCAGCGCGTCGACGTCGCCGAACGGCACGTGCATCCAGTTGAGCAGCGGCAGGAACGGCTCCCGGAAGAAGGCCTTGGAGGTCCCGCCCAGCGCGCCCAGGGTCTTGCCGTGGAAGGCGCCGATGGTCCCCACCAGCTTGCGGCGGCCGGTGGTGAGCATGGCCATCTTCAGGCACCCCTCCACCGACTCGGTGCCCGAGTTGGAGAAGAAGGAGTAGGTCAGGTCGCCGGGCGTGATCAGCGACACCAGCCTGGCGAGGTAGGTGCGGAGCGGGTCGATGAGCTCCTGCGAGTGGATGGCCTGCTTCTGCAGCTGGTCGGTGACCGCCTTGAGCACCTTGGGGTGGCGGTGGCCGACCACGTAGATGCCGAAGCCACCGAGCATGTCGATGAACTCCTTGCCGTTGACGTCGCGGAAGACCGCCCCCTCGTCCTCCCACTCCACCGCCGTGTAGTCGGTGGAGACCGACTTCCGGTACTGCAGGAAGCCGGCGTTGACGTGCTCGTTCCAGAACTGCACCGACTCCCGGATGACGCGGGTGCGCTCGTCGGGCGAGAGCGTCTTCCTGGAGATGAGGTCCAGCGTGGACGTGGACTGCGACAGCGCACCCTTGAGATCCTGGGCCATGGTGACTCCTGTGCTGCGGAAGGCGTGGTGGTGAGGGAGGTGGACGGGGCGCGGCGCCGCGAGCCGGGCGCGCCAGGAGGCGGCCTACCGGGAGGCCGGGGGCGGCTGGGCGTGGAGGTTGGGGGTCACGACAGCACCGCCCCCACGCTCTCGCGAAACACCGCGGTGTGCAAGTCGACGTCGGCGGCGGTGGTGGCCGGGCACATCAGCGCCATGTTGTGGAAGGGGGTCATGAGGATGCCGCGGTTGAGCGCGGCCAGGTGCATGTAGCGGTCGAGCTCGGCGTCCACCGCGGCGGCCGCCTCGCCGCCGTTGCGCGGCGCGGTGGCGCGGAACCAGTACTCGGCCCGGGCCCCGAGCCGCTTGACGATCCAGGGCAGGCCGAGCTCGGCGATGACCCCCTCGACGCCGGCGGCGAAGCGCTCGGCCAGCGGGATCATCCGGGCATAGGCCGCCTCGGTGAGCACCTCGCCCAGGGTGGCCCGCATGGCGGCCACGGCCAGGGCGTTGCCGGCCAGGGTCCCGCCGATCCCGCCGGTGTCGGCCAGGTCCCTCTCGGTGGCCGCCCGCCAGCGCGCCGCCACCTCCCCGGTGAAGCCGTAGACCGCGGCCGGGATGCCCGAGGCGATGGGCTTGCCGAGGGTGACGAAGTCGGGCTCCAGGCCCCAGGCGCGGGTGCAGCCGCCCGGTCCGGCCGAGATGGTGTGGGTCTCGTCGATGACCAGCAGCGTGCCGGCCTGGCGCGTCAGCCTCCGCAGCGCGGCGTGGAAGCCGGGATCGGGCAGGACGATGCCGATGTTGGTCATGGCCGGCTCGGCGAGCACGCAGGCCACGTCGCCGTGGGCCAGCTCGCGCTCCAGGGCGGCCAGGTCGTTGAACTCGACCACCCGGGTGGTGACGGCCGGGTCCACCGGCGGCCCGACGTTGCCGGGGCGCGGGCCGACCCGGCCGTCGGGGCCGAGGGTGGCGAAGGTCTCGTCGACGGTGCCGTGGTAGCACCAGTTGAAGACCAGCACCCGGGGGCGCCCGGTGACGTGCCGGGCGATGCGGATGACGAAGCGGTTGGCGTCGGTGGCCGTCATGGCCAGCTGCCAGGACGGCAGCGAGAAGCGCCGCGCCAGCTCCTCGGAGACCGCCAGCGCCTCCTCGGTGGGCAGCATGAAGGTGATGCCGCGATCGAGCTGCGCCTTGATGGCCGCCAGCGCCGCGTCCGGGGCGTGCCCGGTCATGGCCCCGGTGTCGCCGAGGCAGAAGTCGACGTAGGTCCGGCCGTCGACGTCGGTGAAGCGCGCCCCCTTGGCCCGCTCCACGAAGAGCGGGAAGGCGCCGGCCCAGCGGCTCATCCAGCTCATGGGCACGCCGTCGTGGAGGTGCGCCTGGGCCCGGTCGAAGAGCTGGCGCGAGCGCGGGTGCTCGGCCGTGAAGCGGGCCAGCTCCGCCTCCAGGGCGGTCGTGAGGCGGCGCCGGTCGATGGTCCTCATCAGGCTCCCGTGCGGAAGGGTTGATCGCGGGAGAGAGAGCACCGGCTGTGCCATGTCGGCGCTGCCGGAGGCAGGCGCCAGGCGACCTCCAACCGACCTTGATCGCAGCACTTTCTTGGCCATTCCCGGACGGCTCGACCGAGCCGGGCTTATGCCCGATTGCGCATTTCATGCGCGATGGCATAGATCGCTGATGCTCCGCCGCGCCGATCCCGCCCTATCGCTCGACGCCTGGCTGTCGCAGGTCGGCCTCGACGCCGAGGCCCTGGCCGAGGCCCTGGTCTTCGGGCCGCGCCGGGGCATCGCCGTCGCCGGCCGTGATGGCGCCGTCCGCTTCGCCGGCGGCCCGGCCGCCGAGGCGCTGGGGCTCGAGCCAGGACGGCGGCTCGTCGAGGCCTCGCCCGAGCTGGCCGGCGACCTGGCCCGTGCCCTGCGCGGCGAGCCCCCCGGCGACCAGGTGGCGGTGCGCCGCGGCGAGGTGAGCCTGCTGGCGCGCCTCTCCGCCATCCGCGGGCCGGGCGGCGTGGGTGGGGTCCTCTGCGTGCTGGTGGACGGCGCCGAGCGCGACGAGGTGCTGCGGCGCATGCGCGACGGCGAGGAGCTGGCCAAGGAGCTGGAGGCCATCATCAACTCGATGTCCGACGGGCTCTGGATCTGCGACGCCCAGGCCAACGTCCTGCGCGTCAACCCGGCCTCGGCCCGGCTCAACTCCATCGAGCCCCGGCAGGTGGTGGGGCGCAACATGAAGGACCTGCTCGAGGAGGGGATGTTCGACCGCTCGGCGACGCTCGAGGTCATCAGGACCGGGAAGCCCGTCCACATGCTGCAGTCCCGCCGCGGCCGGAAGCTGGTCATCACCGGCACGCCGGTGCGCGACGACGCCGGCGAGCTGATCCGCGTGGTCGCCAACGAGCACGACGTCACCGAGATCGAGTCGCTGCAGCGCGATCTCGAGGAGCAGGAGGCCATCCGGGATCGCATCCGCGACGAGATGCAGGAGCTGCGGACCGAGATGGTCGAGTCGCGGCGGGTCATCGCCAAGAGCCCGGCCATGCAGCAGGCGCTCCGCCAGGCCATCAAGGTGAGCGGCGCCGACTCCACCGTGCTGATCCTGGGCGAGTCGGGCGTGGGCAAGGGGCTCTTCGCCGACCTGATCCACAAGTACTCGGCGCGGGCCGGCAAGCCGCTGGTCAAGGTGAACTGCGGCGCCATCCCCGACTCGCTGGTGGAGGCGGAGCTCTTCGGCTACGAGAAGGGGGCCTTCACCGGCGCCCTGGCCAAGGGGAAGGCCGGCTACTTCGAGCTGGCGCAGGGGGGCACGCTCTTCCTCGACGAGATCGCCGAGCTGCCCCTCTCCTCGCAGGTCAAGCTGCTGCGGTTCCTCGAGGACCACCGCATCACCCGGGTCGGCGCCACCGCCAGCCGGGAGGTCGACGTCCGGGTGCTGGCCGCGACCCACCGCGACCTCCAGGAGATGGTCGACCAGGGGCTGTTCCGGCTCGACCTCTTCTACCGGCTCAACGTCATCCCGCTCTCCATCCCGCCGCTGCGCGAGCGGGCCGAGTGCATCCTGCCGATGCTGCGGCACTACGTCGACCACTACAGCGCCACCATCGGCACCCGCCGCCGGCTCTCGCGCGCCGCCACCGACACCCTCCTCGCCTACCGCTGGCCCGGCAACGTGCGGGAGCTGATGAACCTCTGCGAGCGGCTGGTGGTGATGTCCGACACCGAGGTCATCGACACCGGCGACCTGCCCCCCGGCGTCACGGCGAAGGCCGGGGAGTCCGCGGTGGCGCCGGCGGCCCTCGACGACGGGACCACGCTCGACGAGGCCATCGCCCGCACCGAGCGGGTCTTGCTGCTGCGGGCGCGGCAGCGCCACGGCAACCAGACCGACATGGCCCGGGCCCTGGGCGTGAACCAGTCGACCATCGCCCGCAAGCTGAAGCGCTACGGCATCACCTGACGCGCCGGGCTCATGCAGCCCTGCATCCCCGGCCCGCCAGGGGCGCGGGAGCGGTCCCCGGCGCCGCCCCTCCGGCGCCGGCGGCCCGTGCCCCGCCGAGGCCTCACGCCGCCGCGAAACCCGAGTGAGGTCGGCGCCGTCGCGCGCAGCCGGCGAGCGCGGGGCGGGGCCGGGCGGGCCGGCGGCGGTCCGCGGCTCGGCGGTGGCACGCTTCTGGCTCTTGCCGGTGGCATGTCCACGACCGCTCCCCACGCCAGGTCCATCACCGTTCCACTGAGGAACGAGTTCCTCCTCCGCCAGCGCTGCTTCATCCGCGGCGCCTGGACCGACGCGGCCGACGGCCGCACCATCACCGTCAAGAACCCCGCCTCGGGCCAGGTCATCGGCACCGTCCCGCGCATGGGGACCGAGGATGCCCGCCGCGCCGTGGAGGCCGCCGACGCCGCCCTCCCCGCCTGGCGGGCCAGGACCGCCAAGGAGCGCGCCGCCATCCTGCGCAGGTGGTTCGAGCTGATCATGGCCAACCAGGAGGACCTGGCCACGCTGATGACGGCCGAGCAGGGCAAGCCCATGGCCGAGTCGCGCGGCGAGATCGCCTACGCCGCCGCCTTCATCGAGTGGTTCGGCGAGGAGGCCAAGCGCGTCTACGGCGACACCATCCCCCAGCACCAGGCCGACAAGCGGATCCTCGTGCTCAAGGAGCCCATCGGCGTGGTGGCCGCCATCACCCCGTGGAACTTCCCGGCCGCCATGATCACCCGCAAGGCCGGCCCGGCCCTGGCGGCCGGCTGCACGGTGGTGCTCAAGCCGGCCAGCGCCACCCCCTTCTCGGCGCTGGCGCTCGCCCTGCTGGGCGAGCAGGCGGGGCTGCCGGCCGGCGTCTTCAACGTCGTCACCGGCGACTCCGGCGCCATCGGCAAGGAGCTGACCACCAACCCCGTCGTCCGCAAGGTCTCCTTCACCGGCTCGACCGAGATCGGCAAGCAGCTGATGGCCCAGTGCGCCTCCACGGTGAAGAAGGTCTCGCTGGAGCTGGGCGGCAACGCCCCCTTCATCGTCTTCGACGACGCCGACCTCGACGCCGCGGTGGTGGGAGCCATCCAGAGCAAGTACCGGAACAGCGGCCAGACCTGCGTCTGCACCAACCGCATCCTGGTCCAGGACGGCGTCTACGACCTCTTCGCCCGGAAGCTCTCGGCCGCGGTCGCCGAGCTCAAGGTCGGGCGACGGCCTGAAGGCCGAGACCCAGCAGGGCCCGCTCATCGACGAGGGGGCGGTGAAGAAGGTGGAGGAGCACATCGCCGACGCCATCGCCAAGGGGGCCACCGTGGTCGCCGGCGGCGGCCGCCACGCGCTGGGCGGCACCTTCTTCCAGCCCACCGTGCTCACCAACGTGACGCCCGCCATGATGGTCTCCCGGGAGGAGACCTTCGGCCCGCTGGCGCCCCTCTACCGCTTCAAGACCGAGGAGGAGGCCATCCAGATGGCCAACGACACCGAGTTCGGCCTGGCCTCCTACTTCTACACCCGCGACCTGGCCCGGTCCTGGCGGGTCTCGGAGCAGCTCGAGTACGGCATGGTCGGCGTCAACACCGGCCTCATCTCCACCGAGGTCGCCCCGTTCGGCGGCGTCAAGGAGTCGGGCATCGGCCGCGAGGGCTCCAAGTACGGCATCGAGGACTACCTCGAGATCAAGTACGTCTGCATCGGCGGGATCAGCTGAGCCGGGGAGCCGCCGTGCCCGCCGACCCGTCCACCCGGCTCGACCGGAGCGTGCTGCGCGCCATCGGCGCGCTCGGCGAGGCGGCGCGCGGCGGCTATCGCTGGCTGCGGGACTTCGCCCCCAACGCCTTCGCCAGCACGCTCCGCGAGGACGCGGCCATCCTGGCCAGCCTGGCGGCCGGCCTGCCCCGGCTGGCCTCGGACCGCGAGCTGGTCCTCGTCGACCGCGACCGCGAGCTGACCCTGGCGCGGCTCGACCGGCCCGGCTCGGTCTTCGAGACCCTCAAGGAGATCGAGGACCGCGAGATCGCCTCCTCGGAGATCTTCCACTCCGACGCGGCCCTCCCCGGCTCGGACGCGGGGCTGGAGGTGCACCGCTACGAGTTCGCCGCGCCGGCCAACGGGCCCGCCGCGGCGCCCTCCGAGCCGCTCCCGGCGCCGGTCCGCCGCGCCATCCGGGCCGCCGCGGCGGCGCGCCACCCCGACCTGGCCCGCGGCGCGCTCGACGGGGCGGTGGAGCTGCTGTGGGCCGACAACCCGCGCTGGGTGCGGCTGGCGCCGCCCGGGGACGTGGCCCGGCTGGCCTGGCTGCTCCACGAGTGCCGGGAGCGTGGCGGCTTCTACCTCGACCTGGTCGAGAGCGAGGGCGCCGGCGAGCGGGTCGAGTCGACCGTGCTCTTCGCCATGGCCAGCCCGCCCCCGCGCGGCTTCCTCATGCAGGTCACCGAGGTGCTCAACGCGCTCAACCTCGGCCTGCGCCGCTCGCTGGCCCTCTCGGCCACCGCCGACGGGCAGCGCTACGTCCTGGCCAGCTTCCGGGTGGCCCACCGCGAGGGGCTGCCGCTGACCCGCGGCGGCGAGCTCTTCCGCCGGCTGCGCCGCCAGCTCTTCGCCACCCAGATCCTCTCCGTCGAGTCGCCCACCTACCGCGACTTCGTCCTCCCCCGGCTGATGACCGCCGAGGAGGCCGGCCTGGTCAACGCCTTCATCGGCTTCTGCCACACCCAGTGCGCCCACAACCAGACCGACAACTACACCTACGAGGACGTGGTCCGGGCCTTCCACTTCCACCCCGACATGTCGCTGCGGCTGGTGCGGCTCTTCAAGGTCCGCTTCGACCCCGACCGGCGCGACCGCGACACCGCCTGGCCGCGGGAGCTGGCCGAGGTGGAGCACGAGGTGGCGGCCTACAACACCGGCCACCGGCGGCTCGACGAGTTCCGCCGCTCGCTCTTCCAGACCGCGCTCACCTTCATCAAGCGGACCCTCAAGACCAACTTCTTCGTGGACGAGAAGCACGCCCTGGCCTTCCGCCTCGACCCGGCCTACCTCGAGGACCTGGGCCCGACCTTCACCGCCGACCTGCCGCCGGAGCGCCCCTTCCGCGTCACCTTCTTCGCCGCCCGCTACGGGCTCGGCTACCACGTCGGCTTCGCCGACATCGCCCGCGGCGGCTGGCGCACCATCTTCGCCGACACCCGCGACGACTACGTCACGGTGGCCAACAGCCTCTTCCGCGAGAACTACGTCCTCGCCCACACCCAGCACCTCAAGAACAAGGACATCTACGAGGGCGGCTCGAAGATGGTGGTGGTGGTGCACGTCCCCGGGCGGCGGCTGCCGGCGGTGCAGTCCGAGCTCCTCCACAAGGTGCAGCGGGCCTTCATCAACGCCTTCCTCGACGTCTTCGTCACCGCGGACGGCGTGGCGCGCGATCCGCGGGTGGTCGACTACTACCGCGAGGACGAGCCCATCGAGCTCGGCCCCGACGAGAACATGCACGACGTGATGATCGAGGAGATCGCGCGGATCTCGGTCCGGCGCGGCTACCTGCTCGGCGCCGGCATCATGTCGAGCAAGCGGGTCGGCATCAACCACAAGGAGTTCGGCGTCACCTCGACCGGGGTGGTGGCCTTCGCCGAGATCGCCATGCGCGAGCGCGGCGTCGACATCCGCACCGACCCCTTCTCGGTCAAGTTCACGGGCGGGCCGAACGGCGACGTGGCCGGCAACGCCATGCGCCTGCTGCTGGAGCGCTGCCCCGGCGCCGCCATCCGGCTCATCGTCGACGGCACCGGCGCGCTGGTCGACCTGGCCGGCCTCGACCGGGAGGCCCTCTCGCGCATCGTCCTCCAGGCCGACGCCGCCGCCTTCGACGCCAGCCGGCTGCACCCCGGCGGCTTCGTCCTCTACCGCGACCAGCGGCGCGCCGACGGCCTGCGCCAGCTCCACCGGCGGGTGGAGATGACCGCCTCCGGCCCGCGCGAGGACTGGGTGACCCTCGACGAGTTCCACCAGGAGCTCGACGCCCTGCTCTTCCGCGTCCCCGCCGACCTCTTCATCCCCGCCGGGGGCCGCCCCGAGACCATCGACGGGCGGAACTGGGAGCAGTTCCTCGGCCCGGACGGGAAGCCCAGCGCCGGCGTGATCGTCGAGGGCGCCAACTCCTTCATCACCCCGGAGGCCCGCCTGCGGCTGCAGGAGGCCGGCGTGGTGCTGCTGCGCGACGCCTCGGCCAACAAGTGCGGGGTCATCTCCTCCTCCTACGAGATCATCGGCAACCTGCTCTTCGACGAGCGCGAGTTCCTGGCCCACAAGGCGGCCTACGTCCGCGACGTGCTGGAGATCCTGGAGCGCCGCGCCACCGACGAGGCGAGGCTCATCTTCAAGCGCCACCGCGAGGCCGGCGGGGCCAGGCGCTTCACCGAGATCTCCGAGGGGCTCTCGGTGGAGATCAACGAGCACAAGGCCCGGCTCTTCCGCTTCTTCGAGGCCCACCCCGGGGTCCACCTGAAGCCGCCCTACCAGGCGGCGCTGCTGGCCCACCTGCCGCGGCTGGTCCGCGAGACCCCGGCCTTCCGGCGGCGGGTGGGACGGCTGCCGTCCAAGTACCGCTCGGCCATCCTCGCCGCCGAGATCGCCACCACCCTCGTCTACCGCCGCGCCCTCGAGCCCGACTTCGCGGCCGCCCTCCACGACTACGTCCAGCAGATGTTCCCCTGAACCGAGCGCGGGCGCCCGCGCCCGGCCCCAAGGAGAAGGCCACATGAACCAGAAGCTCCTCATCGACAACCAGTTCGTCACCGGCGAGGGCGCGCGCATCGAGAAGGTGCTCGACCCGGCCACCGGCCAGGTCATCGCCGAGATCCCCGAGGCCTCGACGGCCCAGGTGGTGGCCGCGGTCAAGGCGGCCGACGCCGCCTTCCCGGCCTGGTCGAGGACGGTGCCGAAGGACCGCTCCGCCCTGCTCCTCAAGCTGGCCGACGCCGTCGAGCAGCGCGGCGCCGAGCTGGCCCGCATCGAGTCGCGCAACACCGGCAAGCCCTACCTGGCCGCGCTCAACGACGAGATCCCGGCCATCGTCGACGTCTTCCGCTTCTTCGCCGGCGCCTGCCGGAGCATGACCGGCGCGGTGGCCGGCGAGTACACGCCCGGCTACACCAGCATGATCCGGCGCGATCCGCATCGGGGTGGTGGCCTCCATCGCGCCCTGGAACTACCCGCTCATGATGGCGGCCTGGAAGATCGCCCCGGCGGTGGCGGCCGGCAACACCGTGGTCATCAAGCCCTCCGAGCAGACCCCGCTCAGCACCATGGCCCTGGCCGAGCTCATCGCCGGCCTCTTCCCCAGGGGCGTGATCAACGTGGTGGCCGGCCGCGGCCCCACCGTGGGCACGCAGCTGCTGGCGCAGCCGGAGACCCGGATGGTGTCGCTCACCGGCTCGGTCGGCAGCGGCCGGCAGGTGCTGGAGGCCGCCCGGGCCAACATCATGCGCACCCACCTCGAGCTGGGCGGCAAGGCCCCGGTGGTGGTCTTCGACGACGCCGACCTGGAGCAGGTGGTGGGCGGGCTGCGCGCCTTCTCCTTCTACAACGCCGGCCAGGACTGCACCGCCGCCTGCCGCGTCTACGCCCAGGGGAAGATCTACGACAGGCTGGTGGCCGACCTCTCCGCGGCGGCCAGGTCCATCAAGCTGGGCACGCAGGACGAGGCCGGCGTGGAGATGGGGCCCTGCATCACCGAGGCCCAGCGCGACCGGGTCAGGGGCTTCGTGGAGCGGGCCGCCGCCCAGAAGCACGTCGAGGTGACGGCCGGCGGCAAGGTCCGCCCGGGCTCGGGCTTCTTCTTCGAGCCGACCGTGGTGGCCGGCGCCCTGCAGCGGGACGAGATCGTGCAGCAGGAGGTCTTCGGGCCGGTGGTCTCGGTGACCCGCTTCGACGACACCGAGCAGGCCATCGCCTGGGCCAACGACTCGACCTACGGCCTCTCCTCCTCGGTCTGGACCCGCGACGTCTCCCGGGCCATGCAGGTGGCCTCCCGCCTCCAGTACGGCGCCACCTGGATCAACTCCCACTTCATGCTGGTCTCGGAGATGCCGCACGGCGGCGTCAAGCAGTCGGGCTACGGCAAGGACCTCTCCATGTACGCGCTCGAGGACTACACCGCGGTCCGCCACGTGATGGTGAAGCTCTAGGCGCCGAGGGCGCCGAAAGGACCCGCATCATGAGCGACAACGCAGGCCTCAGGGCGCGCCGCGAGGCGGCCACCCCGCGCGGCGTGGGCATCACCACCCCCTTCTTCGTGCAGCGGGCGGAGAACAGCGAGCTGTGGGACGTGGAGGGGCGACGCTACGTCGACTTCGCCGGCGGCATCGCCGTCCTCAACACCGGCCACCGCCACCCGCGGGTGGTGGCCGCGCTCCGGGCCCAGCTCGACGCCTTCACCCACACCGCCTACCAGGTGGCCGCCTACGAGTCCTACGTGGCGCTGGCCGAGCGGCTCATCCAGCTCACCCCGGGGCGGCACGCCAAGAAGGCCACCTTCTTCTCCACCGGCGCCGAGGCGGTCGAGAACGCGGTCAAGATCGCCCGGGCCGCCACCGGGCGCGCCGGGGTGATCGCCTTCAGCGGCTCCTTCCACGGCCGCACCATGATGACCATGGCGCTCACCGGCAAGGTCGCGCCCTACAAGATCGGGTTCGGCCCCTTCCCGGCGGACGTCTGGCACATCCCCTTCCCCATGGCGCTCCACGGCGTCACGGTGGCCGAGTCGATCGAGGCGCTCCACCGGCTCTTCAAGGCCGACGTCGATCCGAGGCGGGTGGCGGCCATCATCGTCGAGCCGGTCCAGGGCGAGGGCGGCTTCTACCCGGCGCCGCCGGCGCTCCTCTCGGCGCTGCGCGCCGAGTGCGACGAGCACGGCATCCTGCTCATCGCCGACGAGATCCAGACCGGCTTCGCCCGCACCGGCCGCTGGTTCGCCATGGACCACCACGAGGTGCTCCCGGACCTGATGACGGTGGCCAAGTCGCTGGGCGCCGGGCTTCCCATCTCCGGCGTGGTCGGCCGCTCCGAGCTGATGGACGCGCCCGCCCCGGGTGGCCTGGGCGGCACCTACGCCGGCAACCCGCTGGCCATCGCCGCGGCCCACGCCGTGCTCGACGTCATCGAGGAGGAGAAGCTGGCGGACCGGGCCAACCTGCTCGGTGGCCGGCTCACCGCGCGGCTCGAGAAGCTCAAGGCGCGGGTGCCGCGCATCGCCGAGGTGCGCGGGCCGGGCGCCATGCTGGCGGTGGAGTTCATGAAGCCGGGCGGCGGGCCGGACGCCGACTTCGCCAGGCAGGTCCAGGCGCGGGCGCTGGAGCAGGGGCTGGTGCTCCTCACCTGCGGCGTCCACGCCAACGTGATCCGCTTCCTCTTCCCGCTCACCATCCAGGAGCCGGTCTTCGCGGAGGGGCTCGACATCCTCGAGCGCGCACTGACTGCGTGAGCCGGCGCTCGACCTTCATGCGGATGCGCATCCTCCATGCAGCGCCACATCGGCGATCCGCCACCGGGGTGCGACACCGCGTCACCAGTTCACGTCGTCTCGGGCACTTAGCTGGAGCTACCCCCCTTTTGACCGCATCTGACCTTGGCACACCCGATGCTAAATCTGCGTTGATTCCATCCCCTGCCGTCCCGAATGGATCCCCTTCGCCCTTCCTCGAACGTCCCTGCCTGACTTCCGCACAACGCCCTGCCTGAAAACCTCACCGTGAACCCGGAGGCTTGAGCATGACCCCCTCGTCGCCCCGCCGCTTCGTCCCACTCGGCTCCCTCGCGCTGGCCTGCGCGCTCCTCGCTGCCGGGCCAGTCCGTGCCCAGGAAGAGGAGAAGGTCCTCAACATCTACAACTGGTCGGACTACATCGCCGACGACACCATCGCCAACTTCGAGAAGGAGACCGGCATCAAGGTCCGGTACGACAACTTCGACTCCAACGAGATCCTCCACGCCAAGCTGGTGGCCGGCCGCACCGGCTACGACATCGTGGTGCCCTCCTCCTACTTCGGGAAGATGCAGCTCGAGGGCGGCCTGCTCAAGAAGCTCGACAAGTCGCAGCTCCCGAACTGGAAGAACCTCGACCCGGTGATCACCAAGGCGCTCGAGGAGATGGACCCGGGCAACCAGTACCTGGTCGACTGGATGTGGGGCTACACCACGGTCGGCATCAACGTGGACAAGGTGAAGAAGGCGCTCGGCAACATGCCCATGCCGGAGAACGCCTGGGACCTGGTCTTCAAGCCCGAGTACATCTCGAAGCTGAAGTCCTGCGGCGTGAGCTTCCTCGACTCGCCCACCGAGATCGTGCCGGCCGCGGCCCACTACCTGGGGAAGAAGGCCTACTCGAAGGACGTGGCCAACTACGCCGGCACGGCCGAGCTGCTCGCCAAGATCCGCCCCTACGTCACGCTCTTCAGCTCCTCGGGCTACATCAACGACATGGCCAACGGCTCCATCTGCCTGGCCCTGGGCTGGTCCGGCGACATCAACATCGCCAAGAACCGCGCCAAGGAGGGGAAGACCGGCCAGAACATCGAGTGCCTGATCCCCAAGACCGGCGGCATCGTCTTCATGGACACCATGGCCATCCCGGCCGACGCCCCGCACCCCAACAACGCGCACAAGTGGATCAACTACATCCTGCGCCCGGAGGTGGACGCCTCGCTCACCAACAAGGTGTTCTACGCCAACCCCAACAAGGCCGGGATGAAGTTCGTCAAGCCCGAGGTGGCCAACGATCGCACCGTCTTCCCGAGCGAGGAGGACATGAAGAAGATGGCCCTGCCCGGGGCGCTCAGCAACGACTCGCGCCGCGCCATGACCCGCATCTACACGACCTTCAAGACCGGCCTCTAGCCCACGTCCCCCCGCGTCCCACCGCCCCGAGACCTGGAAGCCAGATGACACCGGCAACGGCCGCCCCGACGACCCTCCAGATCCGCGACGTGGTGAAGGACTTCGGCGGTGGGTCGATCGCCGTCAACCACGTCACCCTCGACATCCAGAAGGGGGAGATCTTCGCCCTGCTCGGGTCCTCGGGCTGCGGCAAGACCACCCTGCTGCGGATGCTGGCGGGGTTCGAGACGCCGACCTCGGGGCAGATCCTGCTCGACGGCCTCGACCTGGCCGGGCTCCCCCCCTACCTGCGCCCGATCAACATGATGTTCCAGTCCTACGCGCTCTTCCCGCACCTCACGGTCTGGGACAACGTCGCGTTCGGGCTGAGGCGGGAGGGGATGCCCAGGGAGGCGATCGCCCAGCGGGTGGAGGCGATGCTCAAGCTGGTGCAGCTGCAGAAGTACGGCAAGCGCAAGCCGCACCAGCTCTCCGGCGGGCAGCAGCAGCGGGTGGCGCTGGCGCGGAGCCTGGCCAAGCGACCCCAGCTCATGCTGCTCGACGAGCCGCTCGGGGCCCTGGACAAGAAGCTGCGGGAGGAGACCCAGGTCGAGCTCGTCAACATCATCCACGAGGTGGGGGTCACCTGCGTCATGGTCACCCATGACCAGGAGGAGGCCATGACCATGGCCACCCGCATCGCCGTCATGAGCGAGGGGAAGATCCTGCAGGTGGGGGCCCCGGCGGAGATCTACGAGACCCCGGCCACCCGGTTCGTGGCCGACTTCATCGGCAACGTCAACCTGATGGACGGCAAGGTGGTGGTGGACGAGCCCGACCGGGTGGAGATCGACTGCGGCTACTGCCGCCACCTCGTCGGCCACGGGATCACCGGCACCATCGGGATGGCGGTGTCGGTGGCGCTGCGCCCGGAGAAGATCCAGCTCCGCCTGCAGAAGCCGGAGGGCGAGGTCAACCAGGTCAAGGGGACGGTGCGCGACCGCTCCTACTTCGGCAGCTTCACCGTCTACAACCTGGAGCTGGAGGGCGGCGCGCGGCTCAAGGTGAGCGAGAGCAACGTCGAGCGCCACCGCGCCGACGCCCCCGGCGAGGGGCAGGTGGCCTGGGCCACCTGGCCCGACACGGCGCAGGTCGTCCTCACCCAGTAGCCCGGGGCCACGCCATGAGCCGCCCGCTCGCCACCTCCTTCTTCGACCGGATCCACGCGCACCCCGCCTTCCGCAAGCACGGGCGGAAGGCGGTCATCGTCGTCCCCTACGTCTGGCTGCTGGTCTTCTTCCTGCTGCCGTTCCTCATCATCCTGAAGATCAGCGTCCAGGACATGGAGGGGGTCACGTTCGTCCCCCTGGCGAGGCTCCAGGACGGGATCGCGTCGCTGACCATCAACTTCAACCACTACCTGTTCCTGGTCCAGGACAGCCTCTACTACCGGACCTACCTGTCCAGCCTGAAGTACGCCGCGGTGACCACCGTCTGGTGCCTCCTCATCGGCTACCCGTTCGCCTACTTCATGGCGCGCGCCAAGGCCTCCGTCCAGCCGGCGCTGATGATGATGGTCATGCTGCCCTTCTGGACCTCCTTCCTGCTGCGCGTCTACGCCTGGAAGGGGCTGCTCATGGAGGGGGGCTGGGTCTCCAACCTCCTCATCGCCCTCCACGTGGACGACCTGCTGCTCTCCTTCGACCTCATCCCGGCAGCCGGCATGTTCATGAACTCGCCGTTCTCGCTGACGATCGGCATGGTCTACACCTACCTGCCGTTCATGGTGCTGCCGCTCTACGCCACCCTCTCCAAGATGGACCTGCGGCTGCTGGAGGCCGCCGCCGACCTGGGGGCCACCCCGTGGGTCGGCTTCTGGAAGATCACCGTGCCGCTCTCCAAGGCCGGGATCATCGCCGGCTCGATGCTGGTCTTCATCCCCTGCATCGGCGAGTACGTCATCCCCGAGCTGCTGGGCGGGCCGCGCACCCTCATGATCGGCCGCGTCCTCTGGGACGAGTTCTTCTCCAACAACGACTGGCCCATGGCCTCCAGCGTGGCCGTGGTGGTCATCCTGCTGATCATCGTGCCGCTGGCCCTCTTCAACAAGTACCAGGCCGAGGCCACCGAGGTCCGCGCGTGACCCTCCGGCGCTACCTCTACGGCGGAGGCTTCAACCGGCTCTTCTCCAGGGGCTGGCTGGCGGCCGGCTTCGCCTTCCTCTACATGCCGATGCTGGCGCTGGTCATCTACTCCTTCAACGAGTCGCCGTTGCCGGTGGTGTGGGGCGGGGCCTCGCTGCGCTGGTACCGCGCGCTGGCCCACGACCGGGACCTGCTGCAGGGGCTCTGGCTGTCGCTGCGCATCGCGTTCTACACCGGCCTGGCCTCGGTGGTGCTGGGGATCCTGGCGGCCTTCACGCTGGTGAAGTACCGCCGCTTCCTGGGACGGACCATCTTCTCCGGCATGGTCAACGCGCCGCTGGTGATGCCCGAGGTGATCATCGGGCTGTCGCTGCTGCTCATGCTGGTCACCATGCAGCACTGGCTCGGCTTCCCGGAGCGCGGGCTGCTCACCATCTGGATGGGCCACCTGCTGCTGGGGCTCTCCTACGCCACCGTGGTGATCCAGGCCCGCCTGCAGGATCTCAACCCCGAGCTCGAGGAGGCGGCCACCGACCTGGGGGCCCGGCCCATCCAGGTCTTCTTCCTGGTGACGCTGCCGCTCATCTCCCACTCGCTGGTCTCGGCCTTCCTGCTCACCTTCACCCTGTCGCTCGACGACGTGGTGCTCTCGGCCTTCCTGTCCGGGCCCGGGGCCACCACCATGCCCCTCGTCATCTTCTCCCGGGCCCGCCTGGGCATGAGGCCCGACGTCAACGCCGCGGCCGCCATCATCATCGGCATCGTGTCGGTGGGCGTGGTGGCCGGGAGCCTGTTCATCGCCCGCAACGAGCGGAGGCGGGCCGCCGAGATGGCCGCCGCACAACGAGCCTGACCACCCGCAGCAAGCCCTTCGATTCACTGCCCGAGGAGAACACCATGAGGATCCTGAAGCTCACGACCATGGCCCTGGCGCTCGCCAGCGCCTTCCCGAACCAGGCCGCCGACCCGGCCAACGAGACCAAGAAGCTGCTGCTGGCCGCCCAGCCGGCCGCGGCGGGCATGACGCCCGAGCAGCAGGCCGAGTTCAACCGCATCGCCGTCAAGACCGAGGCGCTCGAGGACAGCCGGGACGACTCCGGCTTCAAGGACCTCAAGATCTCCGGCTACGCCGACGTGAACTACATCTACAACTTCAACAAGGAGCGCGGCACCTTCCAGTTCCTGGTGCCCATCGACAAGGAGCCGTACGGCTACGACAACTCCTACTTCGGCAGCGTGGCCCTCGACCTCCAGAAGGAGATGGAAGGCGGCACCAAGTTCCGCCTCACCCTGATCCCCAAGCGCTCCACCGGCGACGTGATGGGCGAGTACAGCATCGTCCACGAGGCCACCGTCTCCATCCCGCTGGGCGGCGACACCCGCCTCTTCGCCGGCCAGATCCCCGACTGGCAGGGGTACGAGTACCTGCCGCCGACCCAGAACAAGCTCATCACCCATAACCTGCTCTTCGACTTCACGCTCCCGTCGGCCTACACCGGCGCCGGCCTCGAGTTCTCGCTCGGCAAGCTGGCCATGAAGGCCGCCATCGTCAACATCAACACCTCGGTGCGGAACATCGGCGAGTACGTCCCGGCCCTGGTCTTCCGCGGCGACTACGAGGTCGGCGAGTTCATGGGCTGGGGCTTCGCCGGCGTGACCGGCATGAAGACCAATTACCGGGCCGACGACGTCAACCCCATCACCTCCGAGCCCTACGACACCAAGGACACCTGGGTGAACACCCTCGAGGTGGACGGCTGGTACACCCGCGGCGACCTGTCGCTGTACGGGCAGCTGTCCTACGGCCAGCAGAAGAAGGCCGCCATCACGCCCGACCCCACCACCGGCGATCTGCGCGACTCCGAGTGGTACGGCGCCTCGGCCCTGGCCGCCTACAAGTTCACCCCCCGCCTCGAGGGCATCCTTCGCGCCGACTACCTCGTCAACAACAAGAACGGCGGCGGCCTGCTCGACTACACCTTCGCCGACCCCTCCAACGGCGTCGGCCCCGACCAGAACGGCGGCGACCCGGAGAAGGGGGCCGACAAGTACGCCATCACCGCCGGCGTGAACTACGCCATCAACGCCCACGCCACGTTCAAGTTCGAGTACCGCTTCGACGGCGCCACGCAGAACGTCTTCGGGAACAAGGACGTGTTCCAGGGCGGCCCGGACCCGAAGTTCAGCAAGTCCAACTCGCTGCTGTCGACCGGCGTGGTGGTCTTCTTCTGACCTGGGCGGGCGGGTAGGTCAGGGAGCCGGCTCCTCACGGGGCCGGCTCCTCTTCTTTTGGCCGCCGCCACCGCTACCGCCCCCTGGCGGCCTCGCCGGCCTCGGCGTCAGGGTCCTGCGGCGACCCGGGAAGCCCGCGCCATGGGCCCCATGCGGAGCCCCGCTTTAGGACGAGCCGCAGCGCTGCATCCAGCGCCTATGCCGAGGCGCATCCGACGGCCTTCAGCGCATGGCGCCCTCGGATTCCGGGGTCCCTCTCATAGTTATTGACGTGTAAGTTTCAGCATCTTGCGCAGTCTGATTCGCCGTCAACCCGGACGGGTGATGGCATGACGGGTGCACTCCCAGAGTAAGTTGGGCCCATCTTCTGGAGCCGTCGCCATGACCAGCCACCCCCTTCCACGACGCCACGCCGCCCCGACCTGCCCGGCGGCCGCGCCGACCTGGAGGCCCGGGTGACGACGCGCAGGCCCACCGTTCCCGCCCGCCCCCGGGCCACCCTCGCCGCCCTCTCGCGCACCGGCCGGCGCCCTCCGCCCCTGTGGCGGTCGGGTCGCCTCCGCCTCCAGCGTCTCCCTTCCACCCGTTCCACCCGCATCGAGCACCGCCATGACCACCGCAGCCACCAGCACCCCCTCCCGTCCCCAGCTCCACGAGCCACAGCCCGTCCCGGCCGCGCCCTTCCAGGGCCGTGCCGTGATCGATCCCGCCGCGGCCTCGCCCACCCCGGGGCGCGCCGTCATCGACCTCACCCCCGTCGCACCCGCTCCGACCCCGGGCCGCCCCGCGGTGGAGGCCGCCCCCGCCGTCCCCTCCCCGGGCGGCCCCGCGGCCGACCCGCTCGCCGCCGCCCAGGCCGAGGCGACCCGGTACCTCGAGCGGATCGTCGCCCTCCAGGCCCGCTACCGCGCCGGCGAGATCCGCGTCCACGTGCCACCTCGCTTCGCCGAAACCGAGACCCTGCTCGAGAAGGCCGTGGCCCGGGACCTGCCGGCCAGCCAGGCCGCCCTCGACGCCGCCGGGAACGGCCTCTTCAGCTCGCTCCCCATCGCCTTCGACCCGGCCGAGAGCGTCGGCCCCTACCTGGCCACCGTGGACCGCGACGCCGCGGGAGAGCCCTATCGCTTCATGGACCTCGGCGCGCTCATCGCCACCCAGCCCTTCGGCGAGAACGACCCCGAGGTGGTGGCCAGCGTGCTGCGCGGCCTCCCCTTCGTGGCGTCGCGCTACGCCCACTCCGAGTACCAGACCACGCTGTCGCTCAAGGTCAAGGCCGCGCTCGGGAAGATCTCCCCGGCCGGGACGCCGCGCTTCTTCATGGTCAACACCGGCGCCGAGGCGGTCGAGAACGCCATCAAGGCCGTGCTCCTCAACCGCGTCAAGATGAGCTCGGCCGAGCCCGGCCAGCCCGAGGCCGCGGCCGACAAGCAGGGCTTCTTCATCATCCCCTTCGAGGGGGCCTTCCACGGCCGCACCCTCGGCAGCCTCGCCGCCACCCACAAGCGCAAGGCGCGCCTCGGCTTCCCGACCTTCGACTGGCCGCACGCCCTCTTCCCGGTGGAGGACCCGCGCTCCAAGTGGCGCACGCAGCGCCGCGACGAGAAGAGCCTCGAGCAGGTCTGGACCCTGCTGGTGACGGGCCGGGTGACCGGTGCGCCGCGGCCGCTGGAGCAGTTCCGCCGCCAGCTCAAGGCCTGCGACGAGCTGCTGGCGCGCCTCCCCGCCGACCGCTCGGCCTGGCCCGCCATGGTCCAGCAGTTCGTGGAGCTGCAGCGGGCGCTCATCGATCCCGCCGTGCTCAAGCGCGCCCAGCGCGTGGCCGGCGTCCTGGTCGAGCCCATCCAGTGCGAGGGCGGCCTGAAGTTCGCCTCCTCCAGCTTCTTCCAGCGCCTCCGCCTGCTGACCCGGATCTACGACGTGCCGCTGATGTTCGACGAGGTGCAGACCGGCTGGGGCGCCACCGGCCACCTCTGGGCGCACGAGCTCTTCGACCTGCCCTGCCCGCCCGACGTGGTGGTCTGGGCCAAGAAGGCGCAGAACGGCGTGCTCTTCGTGAGCGAGGACCTGGCCACGTTCTTCCAGGAGGAGAAGAAGTTCAACACCACCTGGGAGGGCGACTCGGTCGGCATGCTGCGGCTGCTCGGCTACCTCGACCGGCTCGACCTCGAGCAGGTCCGGCGCACCGGCGCGCTGGCCCGCGAGGGGCTGGAGCAGCTGGCCAGGGACTACAAGGACCTCCTCCAGAACGTGCGCGGCCAGGGCTGCCTGCTCGCCATCGACGTGGTCCGCGCCGACTGGCGCGAGTGGCTGCGGGAGCGCGCCTTCCGCAACGGCCTGATCCTGCTGCCGGCCGGGGACCGGACGCTCCGCTTCTACCCGCGCTACGACATGGAGCCGACGGCCATCCAGGAGGCCCTGGCCATCCTGCGGCACGCGGTGACCGATCTGGTCGGCGCGCCGGCCCCGGCCAGCGTGGCGGACGGCCCCGAGGTGCGCCCCGGCGCCATCGACGTCCCGCCCGGGACGCTCGAGATCGTCGACCTGAACGGCCCGGCCTCGAAGCAGCTCCTGCCGCAGGTGCACGAGCTCGAGGACGAGCAGTATGGCTCCACCGACGGCCGCCGGCCGCTCCTCCAGTACCCGGCGGAGACGCTGGAGGCGACGCTCGGCCACCTGCGCGCCGTCGGCGTCGGGCTGCGCGACCGGGTCTCCGGCCGGCTCGTCGCCTACGCCATCGGCAGCCCGCTCGAGAACCACGACGAGCTCGGGGTCCGCGACGACCCGAACTACGGCGACAACAACGCCATCTACCTCCAGGCGGTGGCCATCTCGCCGCAGCTCAAGAACCAGGCCGAGGTGGAGGGGCTGGTCCTCGACGGCTTCCGGGCCCGGGCCGAGTGGCTCGGCTTCGTCTCGCTCTCCACGCTCATCGAGTCCCGCGTCGTCGAGGCCGGCCCGGCCTGGCTGAAGACGGCCACGGTGGTGGAGACCATCGACAACTACATGCAGAGCGGCGTCCAGTTCGTCTACCTGCGCTCGTCCCTCGAGACCCCGCCCACGGAGGGCTGACCGATGACCCGCATCGACGAGCCGGCCCCGATCCTCATCGGCGGCCAGTGGGAGGCCGCGCGCTCCAGGGTGACGCGGGAGATCCTCAACCCCGCCACCGGCGAGCGGGTGGGGACGGCGGCGGACTGCGGCGCCGAGGACGTCGACCGCGCCGTCCGCGCGGCCCGCGGCGCCCAGGCGGCGTGGGGGAAGCTGCCGGGGCTGGAGAAGGCCAGCGCGCTCCGCAAGGTCGGCGACGCCATCCGCCACATGGGGAAGGACCTCGCCACGCTCATGACGCGGGAGACCGGCAAGCCGCTCATCGAGTCGATGGACTGCATCGAGTGGGTGGCGGCCTGCTTCGAGTACTACGCCGAGGTGGGGCGCCGCAGCCGGGGCAACTCCATCCCCCCGGTGGCGCCGCACCAGCTCAACTTCACCATCAAGGAGCCCTACGGCGTGGTGGCGGCCATCGTGCCCTTCAACTTCCCGCTGCTCCTCATGGCCTGGAAGGTGGCGCCGGCGCTGGCCGCCGGGAACACGGTGGTGTGCAAGCCGCCCCACCAGAACCCGCTCTCCAACCTGATGATGGCCAGGGCCTTCGAGCTCCTGCCCCCGGGCGTCGTCAACGTGGTCACCGGCGACGGCCCCGGCGCCGGGGAGGCGCTGCTCCAGCACCCCGGCGTCGACCTCATCGCCTTCACCGGCTCCACCGAGGTGGGCCGCCACGTCGCCGCCGAGGCGGGGCGGCAGCTCAAGAAGGTGAACCTGGAGCTGGGCGGCGTCGACCCGTTCATCGTCTTCGCCGACGCCGATCTCGACGTCGCGGTCAGGGCGGTGGCCTGGGCCCGCCTCCTCAACGCCGGGCAGGTCTGCACCTCCTCGAAGCGCATCTACCTGGTGAGGGAGATCGCCGGGGAGTTCACCCGCCGCCTGGTGGAGCACGTGAAGACGCTCAAGGTGGGCGACCCCATCCTGGGGGACACCGACGTCGGCCCGCTCATCACCGCCGAGGCGGTGCGGAAGGTGGCGTCGCAGGTCGGGAAGGCGGTGGACCAGGGGGCGCGCCTCCTCCTCGGCGGCGCCCCCCTGCCGGGGCCGGGACACTTCTTCGCCCCGACCATCCTCGGCGGGGTCCGGCACGGCAGCCTGCCGACCACCGAGGAGATCTTCGGCCCGGTCATCTCGCTGATCGTGGCCGAGGACGCCGAGGACGCCATCCGCATGGCCAACGACTCCAACTACGGCCTCGGCGCGGTCGTCTACACCAGGAGCCTGGAGCTGGCCCTGCACGCCATGGACAGCATCCGGGCCGGCACCTTCTGGGTCAACGACCCCCTCACCGACAACGACGCCGGCCCCTTCGGCGGGGCGCGCTGGAGCGGCATCGGGCGCGAGCTGGGCGAGGAGGGGCTCGACGCCTTCCGCGAGGCCAAGCACGTCCACATCGACTACGTCCAGGAGGTGAAGCCCTTCTGGTTCCCCAACAAGAACCGGGAGGTCACGTGATCAGGCGCGAACCGGCCGGGAGCGCGCCGCGGACCTTCGCGGTGGTCGGCGGCGCCGGCGCCATGGGGCGGATCACGGTCCGCGACCTCGTGGAGACCTGCGCCACCACCGACGAGGTCGTCGTCGCCGACTACGACCTGGCCAAGGCGACGGCGCTGGCGGCCTCCTTCCAGGGGGGCTCGTACCCACGGGTGCGAGCGGTCCGGATCGACGTCACCGACCGCGCCGCGGCGGCGCGGGCGCTGGCCGGCGCCTTCGTCGTCGTCAACGCCGTCCAGTACCAGCTGAACCTCGACGTGATGGAGGCCGCGCTGGCCGCCGGGGCCCACTACGTGGACATGGGTGGCCTCTTCCACGTGACCAGGAAGCAGCTCCACCTCGACGCGCGCTTCAAGGCCGCCGGGCGCACCGCGCTCCTCGGCATGGGCGCCGCCCCGGGCATCGCCAACCTCCTGGCGCGCCACGGCGCCGAGCAGCTCGACGAGGTCCGGGAGATCCACATCCGGGTGGGCGGGATGGACCGGACCCGCTACCGGGACGCGCCGGCGCTGCCGGTCTCCTACTCGCTCAAGACCATCCTCGAGGAGTTCTCGATGGAGCCGGCGGTCTTCACCCGGGGTGAGTTCAGGTTCGTCGAGCCCATGTCGGGGGCCACGCCGCACCGCTTCCCCGCGCCGGTCGGCCTGCGCCGCCCCATGTTCACCATCCACTCCGAGGTGGCGACGCTGCCGCTCAGCTTCCGGGATCGCGGGGTGCGCGAGGTGAGCTTCAAGATCGCCTTCGACCCGGAGTTCATCGACCGGGTGAGGTTCCTGCGCGACCTGGGCATGGCCTCGAGCGAGCCGGTCGACGTCGGCGGCGTCCAGGTGAGGCCCATCGACGTGGCCAACAAGGTGGCGATGAGCCAGCGGCCGGCCAGGCGGATCGGCAGGCTCGACCAGTACGAGGTGGTGCGCGCCATCGTGAAGGGCCTGTCCGGGGGCCGGAAGGCCACCTGGGTGGTCGACCTCCACACCCGCGGCATGCCGGCCTGGGGCATCGGCCTCGACATCGACACCGGCTCGCCGCCGGCCGTCGCCGCGCAGATGCTCGCCGCCGGCGAGATCACCGTGACCGGGGCGGTGCCGCCCGAGGTCGCGGTGCCCTGCGCGCCGTTCTTCAAGCGGCTCAGGCCGCGGAAGATGGAGGTCGTCGCCACCCGCAGGGCCGGCTGGGGCCTCGCGACCTGACCGGCTCCCTCCGCCCGCCCGCCCCGGCCACCGCGCCCGGGCGGGGTGGTGCGGCCTCCGGTGTGGCATCATCCGCGACCCCGATCAGGAGCCAGCCCCATGCGCCGACGAGAGCAGGAGATCACCGACCCCGCCGAGCTGCGCCGCATCCTCCGCGAGGCGCGGGTCTGCCGGCTGGCCATGTCGGACGCCGACGGTCCCTACCTGGTCCCGCTCACCTTCGCGCTCGACGGGGACGACCTGATCCTCCACTCGGCCAGGGCGGGGCGGAAGATCGAGGCCCTGCGCCGGAGCCCGGCGGTGTGCTTCGAGGTGGAGGAGGGCGTCGAGGTGGCTCCGGCCGCGACCGCCTGCGACTTCAGCATGCGCTTCCGCACCGTGATCGGCTTCGGCGACGTGGAGTTCGTCGAGGACCGGGCCGAGCGGGCCCGGCTGCTGGCGCTGTTCGCGCCGCGCTACGGCGCGCCCGGGGACCCCCTGCCCGAGGTGGAGATCCAGCGCACCTGCGTGCTGCGCGTCCGGGTCCGGGAGCTCGGCGGGAAGTGCTCACCGGCACCGGGCGCCTGACCCGGCGCTCCCCGGGGGTCGTCCCGGCCGCGCTCACCGCGCCGCGAGCCGCGACGGCGGGTGCGCCTTGACGATCTCGGCGTAGACCTCCAGCGTCCGGTCGACGTCCGCCTCGGTGTGCGAGTAGCAGAGGAACCAGGGCTCGCGGGGATCGTAGTCCGGCATGACCCCGCGCTCCATGGCGGCCTCGGCCAGGCGCAGCAGGTACTCGCGGTCGCTCCTGGCCCAGTCGCGCTGGCAGGTGACCTCGTCCACGCCGATGGCGAAGGCGAACATGCCGGGGAAGCCGCTGAACACGGCCTGGATGCCGTTCTCCCGGAAGATCCCCTTCAGCCCCGACATGAGCCGGGTGCCGCGCCGGTTGATGGTCTCGATGACCGGCTCGGCCTTCAGGATCTTGAGCGTGGCCCAGGCCCCGGCGATGCCCGGCTTGTTGTTGGTGTAGGTCCCGCCCACCGCCACGCCGTGGCCGATGAGGCTCATGACCTCGCGTGAGCCGCCCAGCGCCGCCACCGGGTAGCCGTTGCCGAGCGCCTTGGCGTAGGTGGCGAGGTCCGGGCGGATCCCGTAGCAGCTCCTGGGCGCCGCCGTTGGCGACGCGGAAGCCGGTCTTGACCTCGTCGAGGATGAAGAGCGCGCCGTGCTCGGTGGTCAGCCTGCGGATCAGCTCCAGGAAGCCCGGCTGCGCCGTGATGGCGCCGCAGTTGCCCTGGCAGGGCTCGCTGATGACGGCCGCGACCTGGTCGCCGTGGGAGCGCATCACCCGTTCCAGCCCCTCGAAGTCGTTGAAGGGCAAGGTGATGATCTTCTCGCCCAGCACGCGCGGGATGCCCGAGGAGGCGGCGATGGGGATGGGGCTGCGGCGGTTGCCGTAGGCCTCGGCCGGCGCGTAGGTGCTCCAGAGGGTGTGGTCCTGGAAGCCGTGGTAGTTGCCCTCGAACTTCACCAGCAGCTCGCGCCCGGTGAAGGCCCGCGCCAGGCGGACGGCGTGCATGGTGGCCTCGGTGCCCGAGCAGGCCATCCGCACCATCTCCACGGCCGGGCACATCTCCACGATCATCTCGGCGACGTCGAGCTCCAGCTCGCCGGTCATGGCGAAGAGGACGCCGTTCTTCACCTCCTCGATCACCTTCTGGTCGACCGCGTCGTAGGCGTGGCCCAGGATGATGGGGCCGAACGCCAGCCGGTAGTCGATGAACTCGTTGCCGCCGACGTCCCACAGGTGGGCGCCCTTGGCCCGCTTCACGTAGGGGGTGAGCCCCTCGCCCCAGTAGCGGAAGTTGGAGTTGACGCCGAGGGGCAGCACGCGCTGCGCCCGCCGCTGCACGTCCTGGTTCTTCTGCCAGTTCTTCATGTGGTGTCGGCTCCGGGGATCATCGAATGGGGTGGGTGCACCGCGGGGGCACCGCGGGGGGCGGAGGCCCGGGCGTGGGGGAGGCCGCTCACGGCCGCGCCTCCGCGGCCTGGGCCGGGGCGTCGCGCTCGACGCGCACCAGCGCCTGCACGGCGGCCAGCACCACGGCCGCGCCCAGCCACTGGGAGGGGCCCAGCCGCTCGCCGAGCGCCACCGCCCCGCCGGCCACGCCGAAGACCGGGATGAGCGCGAGGAACAGGGTGGCGCGGCTGGCGGGCAGGTGGCGCAGCCCCACCAGCCAGAGCCAGAAGGCGACGGCGTACTGGACGACGCCGGTCAGGGCCGCCAGCGCGATGGAGCGCGGCGTGAGCGCCTGGAGGCCCAGGGAGACCCAGCCGAGCGCCGCGGCGGCGAGGAGCGCCAGCACCGACCAGAGCAGCCCCACCGTCTGCTGGAGCGCCACCAGCGGGAGCGCCGCCATGCCGACGACCAGCCGGCGCGACACGATGACGTAGACCGCGGCCAGCAGCGTGGCCAGGGCGACCAGCCCGTCGCCGGCGAGCGAGCCGCCCCCCAGCCCGTCGAGGTCCGGCAGGATGACCAGGCCGACGCCGGCGCCGGCGACCGCGGCCACCACCATGGTGGACCGGCCGATCCGCTCGCCCAGGAAGAGCCAGGCGAGCAGGACGGTGGCCGGCGCCTCGGTGGCGTTGATGAGCGTGGTGGCGCTGGCGGTGGTGAGGAGCAGGCCGGCGGTGCCGGCGGTGTGGGCGAGCCCGGGCTCGAGGAGGCCGCTCAGGGAGGCGCGCAGCGCGGCCCGGTCGAGCCGGATGGGGGCGCGCGTGACCACCACCGCCCCCCACAGGAAGGCGACGCTGGCGGCGAGCTGGAGCACCAGCATCGGCATCGGCGGCACGTCGGCGAGCTGCCCCTTGGTGGCCACGGTGGCGAGCCCCCAGCAGGCGGCCGACGCGGCCAGCGCCAGGCTGGCCCGCAGCGCCGTCGGGCGTCGCTCGCTCGGCGGCGGGGGCGGGGCGATCACGGGCGGCTCCTAGAACGACGGCGGCGTGCAGGCGCTGACGATCTCGCAGGCCTCGCGCCCCAGGTTCCGGAAGCGGTGGGGGACGCTGCTGGAGAAGGCGTAGGCATCCCCCGCCCGGAGCACGCGGGTCGCGGCGCCCACGGTCAGCTCGATCTCGCCCCGCACCACCACCCCGCCCTCCTCGCCGTCGTGGCGGAGCATGGCCGCGCCGGTGTCGGCGCCCGGCTGGAGCCGCTCGTGGAGGAGCTGCAGCGCCTTCCCCTGCAGGCTGGACCCCACCTGCCGGTAGGAGATGGCGCCGCCGCCGATCTCCACCAGCTCGTCGGCGCGGTAGAAGATGGCCGGCTGCTCGGGCTGGCCGCTGGCGAAGAACTCGGACAGCGACATGGGGAAGACGTCGAGGATCTTCTTGAGGGTGGCCACCGAGGGGCTGCTGCGGTTCTTCTCGACCAGCGAGATCATGCCGTTGGTGACGTCGGCGCGCGCCGCCAGGGCCCGCTGCGAGAGGCCGAAGCGCTCGCGGATCTCCCGGAGCCGCTGGCCCATGTCGAAGCGGGCCGGGCCGGGCGTGGCGGCGGCCGGGGCGCGCGGCCGGGCGTGGGTGCGGGGCTTCGGGGGGCTCATGCGGCTCGTCTCCGGGTCTCGGCCTGCGTTCCAAATATTCACCACCGGGACACTCTACTCGACATGGCGCGGCCTGACCAGCGGCTGAATCCTCGGAATCACCAGGAAACGGCGATACCCCATGAGACGCTTGATTAATATACTAGACAAGGCTAGGTTGCGCCGGGTCGGGCCATGGAGGCGCGACGCCGGTCGCCGGGCCCGCCGCCCCAGCGACCCCACCTCGAGCCGGGAAAGCGCAGGGACCACCATGGCCGTCGGACACCTCATCGCAGGGAAGGCCGTCGCCGGCTCCAGCGGGCGCTTCGGGGACGTCTACGATCCCGCCACCGGCCAGGTCACCAGGCAGGTGGCCCTGGCCAACCGCGCCGAGGTCGACGCGGCGGTGGCCGCCGCTGCGGCCGCCTTCCCGGCCTGGGCGGCCACGCCGGTGGCCCGCCGGGCCCGGGTCATGTTCAGGTTCAAGCAGCTCCTCGAGGCCCACGCCGACGAGCTCACCCGGATCATCACCTCCGAGCACGGCAAGGTGCTGAGCGACGCCGCCGGCTCGCTGGCCCGCGGCATCGAGAACGTCGACTTCGCCACCGCCATCCCGCAGCTGCAGAAGGGCGAGTTCTCCGAGAGCGTCGGCACCGGCGTCGACAGCTACACGCTGCGCCAGCCGCTCGGCGTCTGCGTCGGCATCACCCCCTTCAACTTCCCGGCCATGGTGCCGCTCTGGATGTTCCCGCTGTCGGTCTCCTGCGGGAACACCTTCGTCCTGAAGCCCTCCGAGCGCGACCCCTCCTGCGGCTACCGGCTGGCGGAGCTGGCCCACGAGGCCGGCCTGCCGCCCGGCGTCCTCAACGTGGTGAACGGGGACCGGGAGGCGGTGGAGGCGCTCATCACCCACCCCGGCGTCGCCGCGGTGAGCTTCGTGGGATCGACCCCGGTGGCCGAGCACATCCACCGCACCGCCACCCAGCACGGCAAGCGGGTGCAGGCGCTGGGCGGGGCCAAGAACCACGCCGTGGTCATGCCCGACGCCGACCTGGACCAGGCCGCCGACGCGCTCATGGGCGCCGCCTACGGCTCGGCCGGCGAGCGCTGCATGGCCATCTCGGTGGGCGTGGCGGTGGGCGACCAGGTGGCGGACGCCCTGGTGGCCAGGCTGGTGGAGCGGCTGGCCCGCCTCCAGGTCCGGCCCGGCACCGACCCCAGGGCGGAGATGGGGCCGCTGGTGACCCGCGAGCACCTCGCCAAGGTGACCGGCTACGTCGAGCAGGGCGTGAAGGAGGGGGCCACCCTGGTGGTCGACGGCCGCGGCCACCAGGTCGAGGGCGGCCAGGGCGGCTTCTTCCTCGGCGGCTGCCTCTTCGACCGGGTCACGCCCTCGATGCGCATCTACCGGGAGGAGATCTTCGGCCCGGTCCTCTCGGTGGTCCGGGTGGCCACCGCCGAGCAGGCCCTCCAGCTCGTCAACCAGCACGAGTACGGCAACGGGACCGCCATCTTCACCCGGGACGGCGGGGTGGCCCGCGAGTTCGTCAACCGGGTCCAGGCCGGCATGGTCGGCGTCAACGTCCCCATCCCGGTGCCGGTCGGCTACCACAGCTTCGGCGGCTGGAAGCGCTCCCTCTTCGGCGATCACGCCATCTACGGCGCCGAGGGGGTCCACTTCTACACCCGCCTCAAGACCGTCACCTCCCGCTGGCCCGGCGGCGAGGCCCGTGGCCCCGAGTTCGTCTTCCCGACCATGACGTAGCCAGCGAGACCACCGCCATGACCACGCCCACCATGACCGGCGACGAGATCGTCGCCCTCACCAGGAAGCACACCCTCTACGAGTGGTCCGCCCAGTCCAAGGTGGATCCCATCCCGGTGGCGCGCGCCGAGGGGATCTACTTCTACACGCCGGAGGGGAAGCGCTACATCGACTTCAACAGCCAGCTCATGTCGGTGAACGCCGGCCACGGCGAGCCGCGCATCATCAAGGCCATCCACGAGCAGCTGGCGACCCTGGACTACGCCAACCCCTTCATGGCCACCGAGCCCCGGGCCCGGCTGGGGGCCAAGCTGGCCGAGCTCTGCCCCGGCGACATCGACGTCTTCTTCTTCACCAACGGCGGCGCCGAGGCCAACGAGAACGCCATCAAGCTGGCCCGCCAGTACACCGGGCGCCACAAGATCATGGCCCGCTACCGCTCGTACCACGGCGCCACCGCCGGGGCGATCGCGCTCACCGGCGACCCGCGCCGCTGGGCCACCGAGCCGGGCATGCCCGGGGTGGTCCGGGTCATGGATCCGTACCACGGCATCCAGCGCGGCTGGGACGACGCCGCCACCGCGCTGGCCAACCTCGAGGAGGTCATCCAGCTGGAGGGGCCGCAGACCATCGCCGCCTTCATCCTGGAGACGGTGACCGGCACCAACGGCATCCTGATCCCGCCCGATGGCTACCTCGAGGGCGTCCGCGAGCTCTGCACCCGGCACGGCATCCTCATGATCGCCGACGAGGTGATGGCCGGCTTCGGGCGGACCGGCGAGTGGTTCGCGGTGAACCACTGGAACGTGGTGCCCGACCTGATCACCATGGCCAAGGGGCTGACCTCCTCCTACGTCCCGCTCGGCGCGGTGGGCATGCGCCGCGCCATCGCCGACCACTTCAAGGACAAGGTCTTCTACGGCGGCCTGACCTACAACAGCCACCCGGTCGGCTGCGCCGCGGCGCTGGCCGCCATCCAGGTCTACCAGGAGGACCGGCTCGTCGAGCGGGCCAGGGCCACCGGGCTGGTGATGCGGCAGCTGATGGCCGAGGTGGCCGCCAGGCACCCCTCGGTCGGCGCGGTGCGGTCGATCGGCCTCTTCGGCATCGTCGAGCTGGTCCGCGATCGCAGGACCATGGAGCCCATGGCGCCCTTCAACGGCACCTCCGAGGAGATGGCCGCGCTGGGACGCTTCTTCCGCCAGGAGGGGCTCTACACCATGGTGCGCTGGAACACCTTCTACACCAACCCCCCGCTCACCATCACCGAGGCCCAGCTCCGGGAGGCGATCGCCATCATCGACCGCGGCCTGGAGATCACCGATCGGGCCGTGCGGGCGTAGCATCCGGCCACCCGGAGGAGGTCCCGTGTCCGACGCCGTGAAGACCTACCAGCACCACATCGACGGCCGCTGGGTCGCCAGCCGCTCCGGCGCGACCTTCCCGGTCCACGACCCCTCCACCGAGGAGGTCATCGCCCACGTCCAGGACGGCGGCCCGGACGACGTGGACCTGGCGGTGGCCGCGGCCCGGCGCGCCTTCGACGAGGGGCCCTGGGCCACCACCACGGCGCAGGAGCGCGGCCGCATCCTGCTCCGGCTGGCCGGGAAGGTGCGCCAGCACCACGCCAGGCTCTCCGAGCTGGAGAGCCGCAACAGCGGCAAGCCCATCGTCGAGGCCGAGCTGGACATCACCGACGTGGCCACCTGCTTCGAGTACTACGGCGGGCTGGCCACCAAGGTCTCCGGCTCGACCAATCCGGTCCCCGACAACGCCCTGAGCCTGTCGCTCAAGGAGCCGGTCGGGGTGGCCGGGCAGATCGTCCCCTGGAACTACCCGCTGCTGATGGCCGCCTGGAAGCTGGCGCCGGCGCTGGCGGCCGGCTGCACCTGCGTCCTCAAGACCGCCGAGCAGACCCCGCTCACCACGCTCGAGCTGGCCGGCTGGTTCGAGGAGGTGGGGCTGCCGCCGGGCGTGGCCAACATCCTCACCGGCTTCGGCGAGAGCTGCGGCGCGCCGCTGGTGCGCCACCCGGGCGTGGACCGGATCGCCTTCACCGGCTCCGAGCCGGTCGGCAAGCTCATCGTCAGGCAGGGGGCCGACACCCTGAAGCGGGTCACCCTCGAGCTGGGGGGCAAGTCGCCCAACGTCTTCTTCGCGGACGCCGACTTCGAGGCCTCCATCGACGGCGCCCTGTTCGGCGTCTTCTTCAACCAGGGCGAGATCTGCTCGGCCGGCAGCCGCATCCTCGTGCAGCGCTCCATCTACCCGAGGTTCATCGAGGCCATGGTCGAGCGGGCCGGGCGCATCAAGCTCGGCCCCCCGCTCGACCGGTCCACCAAGATGGGGCCCCTGGTCAGCCGGGCGCAGTACGACCGCGTCCTCGGCTACGTCGAGCTCGGCAAGCAGGAGGGGCGGCTGGTCTTCGGAGGGCGGCGCGCGCCCGGCTTCGAGAAGGGCCACTGGGTGGAGCCGACCATCTTCGTCGACGTGCCCCCCTCGGCCCGGATCGCCCGCGAGGAGATCTTCGGCCCGGTGGCGGTGGTGATGCCCTTCGACGACGAGCGGGACGCCATCCGGCTGGCCAACGACACGCCCTACGGCCTGGCCGCGGCGGTCTGGACCCGCGACCTCAACCGGGCCATCCGCGTGGTCAAGGCGCTGCGGGTGGGCGTGGTCTGGGTCAACCACATGCAGCCCACCTACGTCGAGGCCCCCTGGGGCGGCACCAAGCAGTCCGGCTTCGGCCGCGAGCTCGGGCCCTGGGGCCTGGAGGACTACCTCGAGACCAAGCAGGTGCACATCAACCTGAACGAAGCCCCCATCGGCTGGTACTGAGCCCACCGCCATGCGCCCCATCGAGGAGACCTGCTACTGGCTGGCCCACCTGCCCCGGCACGAGGTCACCTCGCTGCAGGCGCCCGCCGAGACGGACATCGTGGTCATCGGCGGCGGGCTGACCGGCCTGTGGACGGCGCTCTTCCTGAAGGAGCTCGACCCGGCGCGGGAGGTGGCGGTGGTGGAGCAGGGGATCGCCGCCTGGGGCGCCAGCGGCCGCAACGCCGGCATGCTGGCCGAGACCATCGACCACACCCACGGGCTCGCCATCCAGCACTTCGGCAGGGCGGAGGCGGCGCGGCTGGCCGCCCTCGGCGAGGCCAACGTGCGGGAGCTGACCGACTTCCTGCGCGACCGCGACATCCAGTGCGACTACGAGCCGTCCGGGCGCTTCATGGCCTCCTTCACCGAGGCCCACCTGGCCGAGGCCCAGCGCAACCTCGACGTGGCCAGGAGCCTGGGCATCGAGTCGCACCGGGTCCTCACCCGCGAGCAGATGCAGGCCGAGGTCCACTCCCCCCTCTACATCGGCGGCCTGGAGGTGCGCGGCGGCGGCATCCTCGACCCGGCCCGCATGACCGACGGCCTGCGGCGCGAGGCCCAGCGGCTCGGGGTGCGCGTCTTCGAGCGCACCCGGGTCGAGCGCATCGAGGAGGACGGGGCCGGCGTGCGGCTCACCGCCAACGGCACCACGCTCCGGGCTCGCCGGGCCGTGCTCGGCACCAGCGCCTACACCCACCACCTCCTGCCCCAGGTGCGCCACCGCTTCATCCCGCTCTACGACTACATCATGGTGAGCGAGCCGCTCACGGCCGCGCAGTGGGAGTCGATCGGCTGGAAGGGGCGGCAGGGGATCACCGACGGGCGCACCTTCTTCAACTACTACCGGCCCACCGCCGACGGCCGGGTGCTGTGGGGGACCAGCGAGGCCACCTACTACCGCGGCAACCGGGTCGACGCGTCCTGCGATCACTCGCCGCGCCACGAGGAGGCGCTGCGGGCGAGCTGGCGGCGCACCTTCCCGCAGCTCGCCGACCTCGAGTGGCCCTACGCCTGGGGCGGTCCCATCTGCTCCACCACGCGGCTCACCCCCTACTTCGGGAAGGCGCTGGGGGGGCGCGCCTGGTACGGGCTCGGCTTCACCGGCCACGGCCTCGGCAGCACCCGCCTGGCGGGGCGCATCCTGGCCCACCTGGCGCTGGATCGACCCAGCGAGCTGCTCTCGCTCTCGCTGGTGACGAAGCTCCCCTTCCCCTACCCCCCGGAGCCGCTGCGAGGCTGGGCGGTGGAGGCGGTGACCCGCGACCTCCGCAAGGTCGACCGGGGCGAGTCGCCGAGCCTGATGCTCCGCCTGCTGGAGCGCATGGGGATCGGCTTCTCGAGCTGAGCGGGCACCACCATCCCGCCCGGGCCGAGGCGGCGCCGCTGCGCTCGAGCCTCAGCCGGCCGGCCGCTCCGCCACCTCCCCGGGGTCCTCCACCAGGTCCGGGCCGAGGAGCTGGACCGACACCGCGTCCCCGGCCCCCAGGTTGCCCTGCTCGGCCGGGATGATGGCGATGCCGTCGGCGCGGAGCAGGGTCTTGAGGATGCCGGTCTCCTGGTTGCCGGCGGTCGAGGCCAGCAGCGCACCGTCGGCGCGCCGCGAGAGGCGCACCCGCACCAGGTTGACGCGGCCAGGCGACCTGGCGAGCGGCTCCAGCAGCACGGCGCGCTGCAGCGGCCGGAACACCCGGCGGTGCCCCATCATCTTGAGCAGCGCCGGGCGGACGAACTGCTCGAAGGTCAGCAGGGAGGAGACCGGGTTCCCCGGCAGCGAGAGCACCGGCGTCCGCCCGCGCAGGCCGAAGGCGGTGGGGCGGCCGGGCTTGATGTCCACCTTCCAGAAGACCTGGCGCACCGAGAGCTCCTCCAGGATGGCCCGCACCAGGTCCCGGTCCCCGGCCGAGACGCCGGCGGTGGAGACCAGCATGTCGGCCTCCAGCCCCCGCTCCAGCAGGGCCCGCAGCGCCGGCCGGTCGTCGCGGGCGATGCCCAGGTCGATCGGCTCGCCGCCCGCCAGGCGCACCGCCGCCGCGAGGGCCACGCCGTTGCTGTCGCAGACCTGGCCCGGCCCGAGGGGCTGGCCCGGGGCGACCAGCTCGTCGCCCGTCGACAGGATGGCGACGCGCGCCCGGCGGAAGACCGGCACCGAGAGCCGGGATGCCGAGGCGAGCACGCTCACCTCGCCCGGCCCCACCACGGTGCCGGCCCAGAGCGCCACCTCGCCGGCCCGCAGGTCCTCGCCCCGGCGGCGGACGTGGGCGCCCGGCCGGACCGCGCCGCGGAGCTGGATGGCGTCTCCGGCCTCCTCGACGTCCTCCACCGGCGCGATGGCGTCGGCGCCGGGGGGCAGCGGGGCCCCGGTCATGATCCTGGTGGCCTCGCCGGGCCCGACCGGCCCCGCGGGGAGGCCGCCGGCGGGGATGTAGCCGGTCACCCGCAGCCTCGCCGGCCCGGTGCAGTCGGCCGAGCGGACCGCGAAGCCGTCCATGGCCGAGTTGTCCCAGCGCGGCAGGTCCCAGGGCATGGTCACGTCGGCGGCCAGCACCCGCCCCACCGCCTCCGGCAGCGGCACGGCCTCGGCCGGCAGGGCCGTGACGTGCTCGAGGATGATCCTCCGCGCCTCCTGGTAGCTCGGCATCGCGCGCGAGCTTAGCAGGCCCGCCCGATGGCATGGACCGCGGCCGACCGGGCCTCAGCGCTGCGTCAGGGAGCGGGCGTGCTCCGGGCTGCTCTCGTCGTGGATGAGCGCGTACACCTGGATGGCGAGCTCCTTGGTCACGTCGAGGTGGTGGACCGAGGCGGCGTGCTGGCCGGCCTGGGCCAGCACCTCCTCCTTGGTCGAGCCCCGGGCGACGAAGTCGCAGCTCAGGCCAGCATCTCGGCAGTGGAAGTCCTTCATGGCGTGGGCCTCTTCTCCACCCTCCCTGCCGATCTCCTAGCCGCGGCCAGGGCTGGGGGGCGACGCCATCTGCCGGTCCTGGCGGGGCGCGCCCGGGCGCTTACGCCCCGTGGCGCCGCCCGGGGGTCCGGGTCTCCCGGCGGCCACCGCCCCGGCCGGTCAGGGCGGCTCCGGGAGGAGCGCCCCGAGGTTGCCGCGGAAGTGGCGCTCCATCAGCGAGGTCACCTCGGCGCGGGGCCCCTCGCCGCCGTCGCCGGCGATGCGGGCGTGGATCTCCCGGGCCTGCGGCGCGAAGAGGTCGAGCACGCGCGGGTCGAAGTGGGTGCCGCGCCCCTGCTCCAGGATGGCCAGCGCCTCGTCGACCGGGAGCGGCTCCTTGTAGGGCCGGCGCGAGGTGAGGGCGTCGAAGACGTCGGCCACGGCGAAGATGCGCGCGGCCAGCGGGATGGCCTCGCCGCGCAGGCCGCTGCCGTACCCGGAGCCGTCCCACTTCTCGTGGTGGTGGCCCACCACCGCGGTGGCGTCGCGCAGCCACGCCGACCGGCCGATGATGTCCAGCCCGTGCCGGACGTGGCCCTGCATCTCGCCGAACTCCCCGGCGTCGAGGCGCCCCGGCTTGAGCAGCACCGCGTCGCGGATGCCCAGCTTGCCGACGTCGTGGAGGAAGGCCCCCTTGAGGAGCCCCCGCATCTCCTCCCCGCCCAGCCCGGCCGCCTCGGCGATGTGGGCGGCGTAGACCGTGACGCGGAAGTTGTGGGCGTCGGTGTCGCTGTCCCGCTTGGCGATGGCGCTGCCCACCACGCCCAGCGTCTCCAGGTTGGCGTCGAGCAGGTCGAGGGAGAGGGTCTCCAGCCGGCGCAGCAGGCGGGCGACGATGGGGTAGATGATCGCGGCGGTGGCCAGCACGATCCCCAGGGCGAGGGCGAGGGCGCCGGCCAGGCGGCGCCGCGCCTCGGCCCGCTCCTCGGCGGAGACCTCGAACCAGGCCGCCACGTGGCCGGCGACGCGCCCGGCCGAGTCGCGCAGCGGCAGCTCGACCGGGACCAGGTCCCTGGCGTCGAGCGTGTGGCCGGCGGGCAGGGCGACCCCCGCCACCTCGGCGCCCGCGGCGTCGCGGATGGCCACGTCCACGAAGCGCCCGCTGGCTCCGCTGGCCGGCGACTGCCGGAGCCGGTCGAGGAAGGCCTGGACCGCGGCGCGATCGGTGAGGCCGGCGTCGATCTGCGGCTGCAAGGCCACCCGGATCATGGCCACGCCCTGGGCGGCGCGCTCCTCGGCCAGCTGCGAGGTCCGGCCCCGCTCTCGGTAGCCGACCAGCGCGGCGGCCGCCGCGGCGACCAGCACCGCCGCCAGCGCGACGCGCACGGCCAGCATGCGGTGGATCGAGCGATCTCGCGTCATCCGTGGCCTCCCGCGGCCCGGCCGAACCCCGGCGCGAGGGATCGCGCCGGGGACCCGTGCGGTTGGCACCCACGCTACCGTCGCCCGGCCACCCCGGCAACCACGGACGGCGCGTCCGGCGGGTCCGGCACCCGTTCCGTCAGGCCTCGATCCTCGAGCCGAGCACCTTGAGGAACTGGCGCATCCACTCGGGGTGGGCCGGCCAGGCCGGCGCCGTCACCAGGTTCCCGTCGGTGAGGGCGTTGGAGGCGGTGGCGTTGACCTCGCCGAACCGGGCGCCGGCCACGGTGCACTCGGGGGCACAGGCCGGGTAGGCGATCACCGCCCGGCCCTTGAGCACGCCGGCCGCGGCCAGGATCTGCGGCCCATGGCAGATGGCGGCGATGGGCTTTTTGGCCTGGTCGAACGCCTGGACCAGCTCGATGACCCTGGGGTCGAGGCGCAGGTACTCCGGGGCGCGGCCGCCCGGGATGCAGAGGGCGTCGTAGGCGGCGGCCCGGGCCTGGTCGAAGTCGGCGGTGACGGCGAAGCGGTGCCCGGTCAGCTCGACGTAGGTCTGGTCGCCCACGAAGTCGTGGACCGCGGTCTTGACCGTGTCCCCCTTCTTCTTGCCCGGGCAGACGGTGTCGACGGCGTGGCCGACCATGGTGAGGATTCTGGTACGGCACCATGGCCTCGTAGTCCTCGACGAAGTCGCCGACCAGCATCAGGATCTTCTTCGCGCTCATGTGGAGCCTCCATCGCCCCGTGTGGCGGGGCGGGGCCGGATCATGGGCCATCGACGGTCGCCGCGCGGTGGCCGGATGGGGCGGGATGCCCGGCCGGGGCGCGGCGTCCGGATCGCTCCGGGCCGGGACCGACCAGGACTTGAAGCCGGAGCCTCCACCCCTTAAGAGTCCCACTCCTCCCACCGCACCACCAGGCGCCCGGGGAGCAGGGGCTCGACGATGAAGATTCGTACCAGGCAGTGGGTGTTGGCGGCGATCGGCATCCTCGCCGTGATCGGGGTGCTGGTCGGGGTCAAGGCGGGCCAGATCGGCGCGATGATCGCCGCCGGCAAGTCCTTCTCGCCGCCCCCCGAGTCGGTCACCTCGGCACCGGTCCAGGCCTCCGAGTGGCGGCCGTCACAGCCGGCCAGCGGCAGCGTGGTGGCGGTCCATGGCGTCACCCTGGGCGCCGAGCTGCCCGGCACGGTGCGCGAGATCACCTTCGACTCCGGCGCCTGGGTGAAGCAGGGCGCCGTGCTGGTCCGGCTCGACACCTCCAGCGAGGAGGCGGCGCTGGTGGCGGCCAGGGCCGACGCCACCCTGGCCAGGCTGAACCTGGAGCGGGCCCGCAGCCTGCGGCAGTCGGACGTCAACACCCCGGCCGACCTGGAGGGTGCCGAGGCGCGCGCCGCGCAGGCCAGCGCCTCGGTGGCCGGGCTGGAGGCGGCCATCGCCAAGAAGACCATCCGCGCCCCCTTCGCCGGGCGGATCGCCATCCGCCAGGTCGAGGTCGGCCAGGTGGTGACCCCGGGGACCCCGGTGGCGTCGCTCCAGTCGGTCGACCCGACCTTCGTCGACTTCTGGCTGCCCCAGCAGGCCCTCTCGACCCTGCAGGTGGGCCAGCAGGTGCGGCTCAAGACCGACACCTGGCCGGGGGAGGCCTGGGAGGGCAGGCTCACCACCATCAACCCGGAGATCGACCCGGCCACCCGCAACGTGCGCCTGCGCGCCACCTTCCCCAACGGCGACGGCCGGCTCCGGCCGGGGATGTTCGCCAGCGTCGAGGTGCTCTCGTCCGAGCAGAAGGCGGTGCTGCTGGTCCCTGCCACCGCGGCCGTCTACGCGCCCTACGGCGACTCGGTCTACGTGCTGGAGACGGTCACCGAGGCCGGCAAGCCGCCGGCCTTGGTGGCCCGTCAGCGGTTCGTCCGGCTCGGCGAGCGACGCGGCGACCTGGTGGCGGTGGTGTCGGGGCTGAAGGCCGGCGAGACGGTGGTGAGCAGCGGGGCCTTCAAGCTCCGCAACAACGCCTCGGTGGTGGTGCACAACGACCAGGCCCCGGACGCCCTGCTGGACCCGACGCCGGTCGACCGGTGACGCGGCGAGAGGCCTGACATGAGCTTCACCGATCTCTTCATCAAGCGGCCCGTCATCGCGGTGGTGGTCAGCCTGGCCATCGTCATCGCCGGGCTGCAGGCCATCCGCTCGCTCAACGTCCGGCAGTACCCGCGCAGCGAGAACGCGGCCATCACCGTCACCACCGTCTACGTCGGCGCCAACGCCGAGCTGGTGCGCGGCTTCATCTCCACGCCGCTGGAGCGGGTCATCGCCGCCGCCGACGGGATCGACTACATCGAGTCGGAGAGCCGGCAGAACGTCTCGGTGATCCGGGCCCGGCTGCGGCTCGACCAGGACGCCACCCGCGCCCTCGCCGAGATCAGCTCCAAGGTCGACCAGGTGCGCGGCGACCTGCCGCCCGAGGCCCAGGTTCCGGTCCTCAACATCGAGTCGGCCGACAGCCAGTTCGCCTCGGCCTACCTGAGCTTCTCCTCGCAGTTCCTCAAGCAGAACGAGATCACCGACTACCTGGTTCGCGTGGTCCAGCCGCGGCTCACCGCGGTGGAGGGGGTGCAGCGCGCCGACATCCTCGGGGGCCGCACCTTCGCCATGCGCATCTGGCTCAAGCCCGACCGGCTGGCGGCGCTGGGGGTGAGCCCGGCCCAGGTCCGCCAGGCGCTGGCCGCCAACAACTACCTGGCGGCGGTCGGCCAGACCAAGGGGGCCCTGGTCCAGGTCAACCTGACGGCCAACACCGATCTGCGCTCGGTGAAGGAGTTCCAGCAGCTGGTGATCCGGGAGCAGGACGGCTCGCTGGTGCGGCTCGGCGACGTGGCCGACGTGGTGCTGGGGGCGGAGGACTACGACACCTCGGTGGCCTTCTCCGGCCAGACCGCGGTCTTCATCGGCGTCTGGCCGCTCCCCAACGCCAACTCGCTCGACGTCATCAGGCGCATCCGCACCGAGATGGCCTCGGTCCAGAAGGAGCTGCCGGAGCAGATCCAGGCCCGCATCGCCTTCGACGGCACCACCTACATCCGCAGCGCCATCTCCGACGTGGTGGAGACCCTGGTGGAGACGCTGCTCATCGTGGTGGTGGTGATCTTCCTCTTCCTCGGCTCGGTCCGCTCGGTGCTGGTCCCGGTGGTGGCCATCCCGGTCTCGCTCATCGGCGCCGTCTTCCTCATGCAGGTGCTCGGCTTCACGGTCAACCTGCTGACCCTGCTGGCCATCGTGCTCTCGGTCGGCCTGGTGGTCGACGACGCCATCGTGGTGGTCGAGAACGTGGAGCGGAACATCCGGCTCGGGTTGAAGCCGGTGGAGGCGGCGCTGGTCGGCGCCCGCGAGCTGGTCGGGCCCATCGTGGCCATGACCATCACGCTGGCGGCGGTCTATGCGCCCATCGCCTTCCAGGGCGGGCTGACCGGCTCGCTCTTCCGCGAGTTCGCTTTGACGCTGGCCGGCGCCGTGGCCATCTCCGGCGTGGTGGCGCTCACCCTCTCGCCCATGATGTCGGCCAGGCTGCTCAAGGAGGGGCACCAGCCGAGGGGCCTGGCCCTGCTCCCCAGCCGGGCCTTCGAGTGGCTCAAGCGGACCTACGCGCGCCACCTCGACGTGGCGCTGGGGATGCGCCCGGTCATCTACACCGCCTGGGCGGTGGTGGCGCTGCTGGCGCTGCTCATGTTCAGCCAGTCGCCCAAGGAGCTGGCTCCGGTCGAGGACCAGGGGGTCATCTTCGGCATCGTCAACACGCCGTCCGACTCCACCCTGGAGCGGGTGGTCGCCTCCACCCGGGAGGTGAACCGGACGGTGATGGAGATCCCGGAGGCCGCCTACACCTTCCAGGTCACCTTTCCCACCGGCGGCTTCTGGGGCCTGGCGCTGAAGCCCTGGAACGAGCGGAAGCGGAACACCTTCCAGATCCTGCCCGAGGTGGGCCGGCGGGTGGCGGCCATCCCCGGCATCCAGACCTTCCCGGTCCTGCCGCCGGCCCTCCCCGGTGGCGGCACCTTCCCGGTGGAGGTGGTGCTGGCCTCCACGGCCGAGACCGCCGAGATCCTCGGCTTCGCCAGGCAGCTCCAGGAGAAGGCGGCCAGGAGCGGGATCTTCGCCTTCCCGCCACTCATCGACGTCAAGCTCGACCAGCCGCAGTCGGAGATCGTGCTCGATCGCGAGAAGGTGGCGGCCATGGGCTTGAGCCTCCAGCAGGTGGGACAGGACCTGGCCGCCGCGGTCGGCGGGAACTTCGTCAATCGGTTCTCGGTGGCCGGCCGCAGCTACAAGGTGATCCCTCAGCTGCTGCGCACCGATCGGCTCAACCCCGACCAGCTCGAGGATCTCCACGTGACCGGCCCGGGCGGGAAGCTCATCGCGCTCTCCTCCATCGCCACCCTCCACGAGCACGTCACCCCCCGCTCGCTCAACCGCTTCCAGCAGCTCAACTCGGTCAAGCTGAGCGGGGTGGCCATCCGCCCGCTCGACGACGCGCTCAAGTTCCTGGAGACCGAGGCGGCGGGCATCCTGCCGGCCGGCTACACGCTCGGCTACACCGGCGAGTCGAGGCAGCTGCGCACCGAGGGGAACAAGTTCCTGCCGGCGTTCCTGCTGGCGGTGGTCCTGATCTTCCTGGTGCTGGCGGCCCAGTTCAACAGCTTCCGCGATCCGCTGGTGATCCTGGCCGGCTCCGTGCCGCTCGCCATGTTCGGCGCGCTGGCCTTCACCTTCCTGAAGATGCCCAACCCCAACCTGCCGTTCTTCACCGACGGCTGGACCACCACCCTCAACATCTACTCGCAGGTGGGGCTGGTGACGCTGGTGGGGCTGGTGGCCAAGAACGGCATCCTCATCGTGGAGTTCGCCAACCGGCTGCAGGAGCGGGGGGTGGGCAAGGTGGACGCGGTGCGCCAGGCGGCGGTGACGCGGCTGCGCCCCATCCTCATGACCAGCGTGGCCACCGTCTGCGGCCACTTCCCGCTCACCCTGGTGACCGGGCCGGGCGCGGCGGCCCGCAACAGCATCGGCCTGGTGCTGGTGGGCGGGATGGTCATCGGCACCGCCTTCACGCTCTTCTTCGTGCCGGCCATCTACGTGCTCATCGCCCGCGACCACCGCGCGGTGGCGGCCCGGACCGAGCCCGCCACCCCGGCACCCGCCGCCGACCCGGCCTGAACGGCCGGCGGCGCGCCGCCGCCGGTCCACCTCCCCCTACCCGGCCAGCGCCCGCCGCGCCGGCTCAGATCCGGTCGAGGTCCTCGAGCCCGATGTTGGGGAGCCAGGGCAGCAGCTCGTGCTGGGCCACGCCGTGCCTCACGTAGGGATCGCCGTCGCGCACCGCCAGCAGCGCGGCGTCGGCGTCGGCCACGCGCAGCAGCAGCGCCCCGCCGAAGCGGGGCTCCAGCGGCCCGGAGGCGACCAGCACCCCCCTGGCCTTCAGCTCGCGCAGGTAGGCGCGGTGCTCGTCGACGTACTTGAGGACCTCTTCCACGGGCTTGCGGTAGCGGATGACGGCGATGGCGTACATGGGGCTCCTCTCGTCGGGGGGACGTCCAGGGTCAGGGGGTGGTGCCGGCCGCCGGCTGGCGCGGCGTGGACGGGGCCCGGACGACGCGCACCCGCGTCACCCGGCGCGGATCGGCCTCGCTCACCGTGTAGATCCAGCCGTGCCAGAAGAAGCGGTCGCCGCGGGCCGGGATGGCGCCGGCCAGCGAGTTGAGGAAGCCGGCCACCGTCTCCACGCCGCCGTCCTCCGGCACGCGGGCGCCGGTGGCGCGGTTGAACTCGGTGATCGAGGTGGTCCCCAGCACGGTGAAGCTGCCGTCGGCGTGCGGCTCCACCGCCCGCCCGCCGTCCTCCTCCTCGAACTCGTCGCGGATCTCGCCGACGATCTCCTCCAGCACGTCCTCGATGGTGCAGAGCCCCATGACGCCGCCGAACTCGTCCACCACCAGCGCCATGTGGAGCCGCCGGCGCTGCATCTCGCGCAGCAGCTGCTCCACCGGCTTCGACCAGGGCACGAAGTGGGCCGGCCGGAGCAGGTCGCGCAGCACGATCAGGTCGGGGTGGGCCAGCATGGGCACGAGGTCGCGGGCGTGGAGCACGCCCACGATCTGGTCGAGGTGCCCCTGGTAGACGGGCATCCGCGAGTGGCCCTCCTCGGCCAGCCGCCGGATGATCTCGGCCACCGGCGTGTCGAGCTCGAGGGCCTCCACGGCGGCGCGCGGCACCATCACGTCGCGGGCCACCTTGTCGCGGAACTCGAAGACCGCGTGGATCAGCTCGCTGGTGGAGGCCCCCTGCCCGTGGGCGCGGGCGTACTCGGCGAGGGCCCGCTCCATCTCGGCCAGCGGCGGGCGCGGCAGCGTGAAGCGGGCCCGCCCGCCGGAGAGTGCGGCCACCAGCCGGCCCAGCGGCCGCAGCCCGACCCGCAGGCCCCGGGCCGGCACCGCCAGCGCCAGCGCCACCGCCTCGCCGTGGGCGGCGCCCAGGCCCCGTCCCACCGCCGAGAGCAGCAGCGAGGCCAGCCCGGTGATGAGGACCAGCAGGAGCGCCGCCACGAAGGGCGAGCGGTCGGGGAAGACCAGGGCGCCGGCGGTGGCCGAGAGCAGGCCGGCCAGGATCACCGTGGCCGTCTCCACCACCCGGACCACGGCCCCGGTCCCCTCCGGGTCCTGGGCCAGCGCCGCCACGCTCCGGGCCCGCCGCCGCGCCTCCGGCGCCGCACCCAGCTCGAGCGCGCGCGGCTGCCCCAGCGCCACCAGCGCCGCCTCCAGCGCGGCGGCCAGCGCCCGCAGCAGCAGCAGGGCGCCCACCGCCACCAACGCCTCGAGTGCCAGGCCGACCGAGTCGTCCACCGAGAGGCTGCCTCCCGGGGCCAGCATAGCGCCTCCGGGGACGACCACGGGCACGGCGGTGGCCCTGGCCGGCGGCCGGGCCGCGCGGCCACGCCTTGCGGGGGCGTCGGGGTTGGGGGCATATCCATGGCCATGGCGGCGATCGACCTCGAAGGTCCGGGCGGGAGGCTCGAGGCGCTGCTCGAGGAGGTGGCCCGCCCCCGCTTCGCGGCGCTGGTGTGCCACCCCCACCCGCTCATGGGCGGCACCATGCACACCCACGCCGTCCACCGCATCGCCAGGGCGCTCCGCCTGGCCGGTGGCCACTCGCTCCGCTTCAACTTCCGTGGGGTCGGGCTGAGCGCGGGGACCTATGACCGGGGGCGGGGCGAGGCCGACGATGCCGCGGCCGCCCTCGCCTTCCTGGCCGGCCGCTACCCGGGGCTGCCGCGGCTCTGCTGCGGCTTCTCCTTCGGCGCCTTCGCGGCGCTGGCCGCCGGGCCGCGGGACCCGGGGGTGCGCGGGCTGCTGCTGGCCGGGCTGGCGCTCACGCCGGTCGCCGACCTGCCGCGCGATCTCGCGCCCCTGCGGACCCTGCCGCTCCCGGTGGCCGTGGTCCAGGCCGCGCGCGACCAGTTCGGGTCGCCGGACCAGGTCCGCGCCGCGCTGGAGGGGTCGGCCGGCCCGCGCCGCGTGGCCGAGGTGAGGCGCGCCACCCACCTCTTCACCGAGGCGCTCGACGACCTGCAGCTGGAGGCGGAGGCGGCCGCGGGCTGGCTGCTCGACGCCGGCGCGGCGCGAACCGCCTGAGCCGGCCGGCGCGCTCAGTGGTGGACGTCGATGCGCGGCGCCGGGACGCCGGCGAAGCGACGGACCTGGGCCAGCAGGTCGTCGAGCCGGAAGGGCTTGGCCAGGACCGCGGACGCGGCGATGTCGGGATCGTGGCCCAGCGCCGTCACCACCACCACCGGGATCGTGGAGATCAGCGGATCCTGCTGCTGCGCGCTGCGGAACTCCCAGCCGCTCATCCCGGGCATCATCAGGTCGAGCAGGATCAGCGTGGGCCGGAAGCTCCGGCACAGGGCCAGCCCCTCCCGCCCTTCGCGGGCCGTGGCGACCTCGTACCCGGCGAACTCGAGCGCCTCGCCGACGACCTCCCGGATGTCTGAGTCATCGTCGATGACGAGGATGCGAGTCACGCGCAATTCATACGGGAAGGAGCGCGGCCTCGCCACGCCCCGGCCGGGCGGCGACGGGGCGTCCGGGCGCTAGCAACCGCCCGAGAAGTGGACCCCTTCGAACACCAGCGTCGGCGTCCGCAGCGTCGAATATGGGTACGGGTCGTCGCCGACCGCCACCAGCCGGTGCCAGAGCTCGCGGTGGTTGCCGGAGACGTTCATCTCCGCCACCGGCTCGGCCAGCTGCCCGTGGCGGATCGCGGAAGCCCCGGACCCCGACCGAGAAGTCGCCGGTGGTGCCGTTGGAGTTGCCGCCCAGGAAGCCCGACACCAGCACCCCCTCGCCCACCTCGGCCAGCAGCGCCTCCCGGGAGCGGGTCCCGCAGCGCCAGACCAGGTTGGAGGGCCGGCCGGTGGTGGGCGGCAGCCCCAGCTTCCGGCCGTAGTAGGTGTCGAGGTACCAGCTGGCCAGCACGCCCCGCTCCACCACCGGGCGCGGCCTCGCCGCCAGCCCCTCGCCGTCGAAGAGGCGCGAGCCGAAGCCACGCGGGATCAGCGGGTCGTCGCGCAGGTCGAGCAGCGGGCCGCCGATGGGCTCGCCCATGCGCCCCTCGAGGAAGGAGCGGCGCTGCTGCAGCGCCGCGCCGTGGAGCGGCCCGAGCAGCTGCCCGACCAGCTTCCCGGCCACCCGCGCCTCCACCACCATGGGGAGCACCCCCGACTCGCCGCGGGTGGCGCCGAGGCGGGAGAGGGCCCGCTCCGCGGCGCGGCGGCCCACCGCCTCGGCCGGCTCGAGCGCGGCGAGGAAGCGGCTGCCGCTGGCGGCCGAGGCCTCGGGACGGCGGCCGTCCGGATCGCGCACCGTCACGTCGGCGGAGAGCCAGAAGTCGGTGCCTCGCTTCACCCCCTCGAGGCCGTTGCTGGCGTACGAGGCCGCCTCGCTGACCCCGTCCGAGACCCCCGTGGAGACCGACTGGATCCGCTCGCCGCCGGGCACGGCACGGGCCGCGTCCTCCAGCGCCTCGGCCAGCCGCCGTCGCGTGGTGGCGTCGAGGTCGGCCTGCGCCGGGTCCTCCAGCTCGAGATCCAGCTCGGCGCGCCCCCGGTAGAGCTCCGGCTCCGGGAGCCGCCGGTGCGGGTCGGGGGCGAGCGCGCGCGCCAGGGCCACCGCCTCGCGGACGAAGGCGTCGAGCGCCTCGGGGCGCAGGTCGCTGGTGGAGACGGCGGCGTAGCGGCCGCCGACATAGAGCTCCAGCCCGAGCCCGCGCGTGGTGGCCTCGGAGATCCGCTCCAGCCTCCCGTCCCGCCAGGACACCTCGACGTGGCGGGCGCGGAAGGCCCCGGTGGCCGCCTCGTCGGCGCCGTGGCGCCGGGCCAGCAGCGCCGCGTCCCGCGCGATCTCCAGCAGGGTCACGCGCCCCTCCCGCCCACGGTCAGGCTGGCGACGCGCACCGTGGGGAGCCCCTGGGACACCGGCACGCTCTGGCCGTCCTTGCCGCAGGTCCAGCCGCCCTCGTCGATCTCCAGGTCGTCGCCCACCATGTCCACCTGCTCCAGGGCCCTGGGCCCGTTGCCGATCACGTTCACGTCCTTGACCGGGCGGGTCAGCCTGCCGTCCTCGATGAGGAAGCCGTTCTTCACGTAGAAGGTGAAGTCGCCGCCGCCGATGTGCACCTGCCCGTTGGAGAAGTTCTGGCAGTAGAGGCCGCGCTTCACGCTGCCGATGATCTCCGACGGATGGTGCGGCCCGGGCAGCATGTAGGTGGCGCGCATGCGCGGCAGCGGCGGGTGGCGGTAGTCCTGGCGGCGCCCGTTGCCGGTGGGGGCGACGCCGTAGTGGCGCGCCGAGATGGCGTCGTGCAGGTAGGAGACCAGCACGCCGCCCTCCACCAGCACGGTGCGGCCGGCCGCGTTCCCCTCGTCGTCGAAGTTGATGGCGCCGCGGGCGCCGGGCAGGGTGGCGTCGTCGACGATGTTCACGAAGGGCCTGGCGATGGGCTTGCCCAGCTTGTCGGCGTAGATGCTGGTCCCCTTCCGGTTGAAGTCGGCCTCCATGCCGTGGCCGATGGCCTCGTGGAGCAGGATGCCGGAGGAGCCGGCCGCCAGCACCACCGGCATGTCGCCGGCCGGCGCCGGCCCGGCCTCGAAGAGGACGGTGGTCCGGTCGACGGCCTGGCGAACCAGCCGGTCGAGCCGATCCGGCGTGTAGAACTCGAAGCCGGCCCGGCCGGCCACGTTGTAGCCGTTCTGCTCGCGCCGGCCACCCTGCTCCGCCATCACCGAGAGCGAGAGGATGGTCATGGGCTGGCGGTCCTCGGCCAGCCGGCCCGTCGAGTCGGCCACCAGGATGGTGGTGCTCTCGCTGCGCAGGTGGAGGTTGACCTTCCTGATGCGCGGATCGGCGGCGAAGGCCCGCTGGTTGAGCCCCGCCAGCAGGGGCCGGCGCTCCTCGGGCGTCACCAGCTCCCAGGCCCGGCGCAGCGGGTAGCGGTCAGGGCGCGCGGTGCCGACGTGGAGCGCGGTGGGGCCGGCGCGGGCCGGGCCGTCGGCGATGGCGGCGGCGGTGCGGGCGCACTCGAGCAGCGCCGCCGGCGTCAGGTCCTCGGTGTAGCCGTAGCCGGTCTGGTCGCCGCGCACCACCCGCAGGCCGGCGCCGAGCGAGACACCGGCGTGGGCGCGGTTGACCTCGCCGTCCTCCAGCCCCAGGTCGGAGGTGACGGCGTGCTCGAGGAAGAGGTCGGCGAAGTCGCCGCCTCGGGACAGGGCGGCGGCCAGCGCCTCGCGGATCATCCGCTCGGTCACGCCGAAGCGCTCGAAGGAGGTCATGCCCCTTTCATAAGGGGTGTCGGCGCCGGACGCGAGAAGTGCTAACCATCGTTCCATGCCCACCGCCCCCCTGAACGGGACCGAACTCCACTGGCGGGACGCCGGCCGCGGGAACCGCGCCGTCGTCCTGCTCCACGCCTTCCCCCTCCACTCCGGCATGTGGAGCCGGCAGATCGAGGCGCTGGCCCCCACCCACCGGGTGGTGGCCCCCGACTACCGGGGCCTGGGGGGCACCGGCGGCTCCCCGGAGCCCTCCACCATGGCCCTGCTGGCCGGCGACGTGCGCGCCCTGCTGGCCCACCTGCGCATCGAGCGGGCAGCGGTGGTCGGCCTCTCCATGGGAGGCTACCTGTCCCTCGAGCTCTGGCGTCAGGCCCCGGGCCTCTTCACCGGCCTGGCGCTCTGCGACACCAAGGCCGGGGCCGACACGCCCGAGGGGGCGGCCGGGCGCGAGACCTTCGCGAGGAGCGCGCTGACCCAGGGGCTCCACTGGGTCGCCGACCAGATGGTCCCCAAGCTCCTCAAGCCCTCGCCCGACCCGGCCGCGGTGGCCGAGGTGCGGCGGCTCATCGGGGACGGCACGCCGGTGGGCGTGGCCGAGGCGCAGCGGGGCATGGCGCGCCGCCCCGACTCGGGCCCGACGCTGGCCACCATCACCTGCCCGACGCTGGTGGTGGTGGGCGACGAGGACGGGCTGACGCCTCCCGCCGAGGCCGAGCGGCTGGTGGCCGGCATCCGTGGCGCCCGGCTGGCGCGGATCCCGGGGGCCGGCCACCTGCCCAACATCGAGCAGCCGGCCGCCTTCAACGAGGCGCTGGCGGGCTTCCTGGCCGGGCTGCCGGCGTGAGCCGTCGCCGGCCCAGGGCGCGGACCGGCGCCGCCGCGGGCCTGCCGCCCATCTACGAGGGGCCGGAGGTGCTGACCGCCCTGCTGGCGCGCGCCGGCGCCACCCTCGCCGCCGAGGAGGTGGCGGCTCGCTTCTCGGCGGCGCAGGCCGCCGGCGAGCCGCGCGCCGCGGTCATCCCCGCGCTCTTCGAGGCCGAGCCGCGCTTCGGCTCGCCCGACGAGGCGCGGCGGCTCTACGGGAACCTCTTCGGGCTCTGGGAGCGGCTGGCCTCGGGGCGGGGCCCGCACGACGACGCGCCCGAGGTGGTGGCCGAGCCGCCGCCCCTGCCACCGCTCCCGCCGCGCGGCGAGGTGGAGGGGTCCGAGCTGCCTCCGGCGCTGGTGGAGACGGCGTGGCGCTGGCTGGCGGCGGCGCCGCCGCGCGAGGTGGCCCGGCTGCACGACCGCTTCACCAACGTCCAGCCCGACCTGGCGGCCTGGCTCGACGCCGTGGAGCTGCCGGAGAGCGGCCTGCTGGCCGCCACCGACCTCTGCTTCGAGGGCTGGGCCATGCTCGATCTCGCCTTCGGCGACCGGCTCGACGCCGTGGCGTGGCGCGCCCTGCGGGAGCTGGCCACCGAGCCGCCGGCGCTGGAGACGACGCAGCCGGCCTTCGCCGGCTACGCCGCGGAGCAGCTGGACCTGCTGGAAGGCGAGGACCCGGCCTTCACGGCCGAGGCGCGCGCCCAGGTGGAGCGGGTGGTGTCGGCGGCGGTGGCCGCCCTCACCGGCGGGCTGCGCCAGCCGTCATGAGCGGGGCGAGGGGCGCAGGTCGCGGTGCGTGGCCCGCCGATGGCGATATGGTAGCGGGCATGCCCTCGTCCACCCGGCCCCACGGCGCCCTCGCCTTCCTGCTGGTCGCGGCCTGCTCCTCCAGCCCGCCTCCAGCCACGCCCTCCAGGCTCCCCGACGAGGGGGACGCCCGGATCCTCCAGCGCGTCCTGGACGGAACGCTGGCCCCGCCCGACGGCCTGCAGCAGGTGGCCATGTCCGGCGGCTGGCCCATCAAGACCAGCCAGGGCTACCTCTTCGCCCTCCTCGACGCCGGGTATGGCCCCTACGAGCTGTCGAGCCCGAACGGCGCCTTCCCCACCACCCGGCTGCGCAGCGAGGCCGGGGTGGCCTGGGGGCTGGTGCCGGTGACCTCGCCCGGAGGGGCTCGCTACCGGTTCGCCACGGGCTTCGGCGACGCCTTCGCGGACCCCATGTCCCGCCGCTTCCTCTACGACTCGACCGAGGTGGGACTGGTGGAGGCGAACGGCGCGCACCTGGAGCGCTGGACCGCGGTGGCGGGCCCCGACCCCCGCATCGCCCCGAGGACCGTGCGCGTCTGGGTGCCGGCCGCCGCGCCCACCCATGTCCTCTACGCTCACGACGGCCAGAACCTCTTCAACCCGGCGGCGCCCTGGGGCGGCTGGCGTCCCGACCTGGCCGCGGCCGACACCACGCTCATCGTCGGCATCGACAACACCGCGTCGCGGATCGACGAGTACACCCACGTGACCGACCGGGTCCCCGCCCAGGGGGGCCTGGCCGACGCCTACGCGGACTACCTGGAGCTGGTGGTTCGCCCGCTCATCGAGGCGCGCTACGGGGTGCCGGCCCGGACCGGCCTGATGGGCTCCTCGCTGGGCGGCCTGGTCACGCTCTACATGAACCTGCGCTTCCCGGGCCGGTACGACTTCGTGGCCAGCCTCTCGGGCACCGTCGGATGGGGATCGCTGGATCCGCTCACCCACCACCCGACCGTCATCGAGCTGTACCGGGGGCTCACCGCCTGCCCGGCCGGCGTGCTCTACCTCGACAGCGGCGGCGGCCCCGGCACCACCGGCTGCGTCGACTCGGACGGCGACGGGATCCTCGACGACGGGAACGGCGACGACAACTACTGCGAGAACCTCCAGCTGCGCGACGTCCTGGCCGGGCTGGGCTGCACCACCAGCCTGCACTACGCCTGGGAGCAGGGCGCCTCCCACGACGAGGCGGCCTGGAAGTACCGCGTCAACCGCGCCGGAGGCGTCCTCGACCTCTTCGAGGCGCTGTAGCGGGCGTCACGCCACGAGCTGCCGGTGCCCGCCTGGATGTGAACGGCGTCCCAGGTCCAGGGAGGGGACGCCGGGGCACCGTTCCCTGTGACGAGACCTAGTCGGTTCGTCGTCCCAGTCACCCTCCGGGAAGTTCATCCCGACGGCACCGGGGCCCATGCCCATGCAGCCGGGGCCCATGCCGGGGCCGCAGGGGCCGGGACCGCGCGGGCCGGGGCCCATGCCACGGCCCATGCCGGGACCGCGACCACCCGGCCGCATCTCCTGCATCATCCGCTGGTGGAACTTGGCGAGGAAGAGGACGGCGCGGGCCCGCTTCTCGGCCGGGAGGTCCTTGGTGACCGTGGTCACCACCTCGCGGTCGACCGCCTGCATCTGGGCGCGGGCGTCGAGCAGGCGGGTGATGGCGGCGTCGACGTCGGCGGCCGGGACCTTCTCCCCCTGCGCGGAGCGGCGGAGCACCTGCACCGAGTCGCGCATCTGCTGCGCGGCGGCCATCCGGCGCGGCGTGAACTTCTCGATCTGGCCGCGGACCTTGAGGGCGGCCGCGTCGTCGAGCTGGAGCGTCTCGGCCAGGCCCAGCGTGAGGGCGAGCTGCATGCGGCGGTGCATCTTCTCCATCCTGGCGGGGTCCATCGGTCCGGGCGCCCCGGGCTGTGCGGCAGGGGCGGCGGGCCGGGCCGCCGGGGGCGGAGAGGCCTGGGCGCTGGCGAGCAGCGGGGCCAGGGCGAGCAACAGGGCGATCTTCTTCATGGGGGTTGATCCTTTCGATGCGGGGCACTTCACTCGACGTCTTCATTCCTCGGCCAGCACCACGTCCAGGGCCAGCTCGTCGGCGCCTGCCATGGCGGCCGCGGATCCGTCGTCGAAGGCGAGGTCGCTGTCCGACCAGAGCTCGTCGGCGTCCGGGGCCTCCCAGGCCTCGGCCTGGGTGGCGGCGGCCACCTCGTCCGCCGCAGGCCTCGGCGCCCGGCGCGCCAGGGTCGGCGCCACCAGGAAGGCGGCGGCCGCCGCCACCGCCAGCAGCGCGGCGGCGTAGCGAAGCGGCGCCCGGAGGCGGAGCCCGGCGCGACGCTGCTCCAGCCGGATCGCCTCGGCCAGCCCGGTCAGCGCGCTCCGCTCCCGCTCGGTGGGCGGCGGCAGCGCGGCCATCGAGAGCACGGTGGCCAGCGCCTCCCCCTCGGCCCGGCAGGCGCCGCAGCCGGCCAGGTGGGCGGCCAGCCGGGCGGCGTCGGCCGGGGCGAGCTCGCCGGCGGCCCGGTCGGACAGCAGCGGCAGGTACTCGGCGCACGGGGTCATGCGTCCTCCTGGCCCAGCTCGGCGCGGAGCCGTCGGGCGGCGAGGTGGAAGGAGACCTTGGCGGCGTTCCCGGTGATCCCGAGGGTCTCGCCGATCTCGGCGAAGGGGAGCTCGGCGTCGAGCCGGAGGGTCAGCACCTCGCGCTGCCGGCTGGGGAGCCGGAGCACGGCGCGGCGCACCCGGGCGGTGGCCTGGGCCCGCTCCAGCGCCTCGGGCGCCGACGGGCCTCCCGCGGCCAGCCACTCGGGCTCGACGGGCGCGGTGGACCAGCGGCCGGCGTCGCGGCGGTGGTTCTTGGCGAGGTTGACGGCCACCCGCACCAGCCAGCGCCTGAAGGGGACGGCGTTCCGCCCGCCGCGCGTCAGCATGCGGCGTGACGACTCGAAGGCCTTGAGGAAGGTCCGCTGGGCCAGGTCGCGGGCGTCCTCCGGCGTGGCGGCGTAGCGGCGGACGATGGCCAGCACCAGCGCCTGGTGGCGGCCGACCAGCTCGCCGAAGGCCCGCTCGTCGCCGGCGAGCCAGGCGCCGAGCAGCGCGTCGTCGTCCGGCCCGCCGGCGTCGCGGCCGCCCGCGACCACCGTCAGCCTGGGACGCCTGCTCTCGTCGTCTCGCATGTCGAGGACCGCCATCACCCGGTGGAAGACCCCTTGCCCTCCCCGAGGTTAAGGACTGATATTGGCCGCCTCATTCTCTTCTGATCACGGGAGCATCGCCACCATGCTGGACCTGAAGGCCGTCGTCGCCGACTACGAAGGGGTGGAGCGCAGGCTGGCGCGCCGCGGGGAGGCCGCGGTCGCGGCCCTGGCCCCGGTGAAGCCGCTGGCCGCCCGCCGGCGCGAGCTCAACGTGCTGCTGGAGAGGCAGAAGAAGGAGCAGGGCGAGGCCAACGGCCGGATCCGCGAGCTGATGAAGGCCGACAAGGCGGCCGGCGAGAAGGCCCGGGCCGAGCTGCGGGCGCTGGGCGACGCGGCCAGGGCGAGCGAGGCCGAGCTCGGCGAGATTGAGGCCGAGGATCCAGGCGCTGCTGCTGCTGGTCCCCAACCCGCCGCAGGACTCGGTCCCCTCCGGCGCCGACGAGCACGGCAACGTCCAGGTGTCGACCTGGGGCGAGAAGCAGGCCTACCCGTTCAAGCCGAAGCCGCACTGGGAGCTCGGGGAGGCGCTCGGCATCCTCGAGTGGCCGCAGGCCGCCAAGCTCTCCGGCTCGCGCTTCACCATCAGCAAGGGGGTGGCGGCGCGGCTGGAGCGGGCGCTCGGCAGCTTCTTCATCGACGTCCACGCCTCGCGTGGCTACACCGAGATCCTGCCGCCCTACCTGGTGACCCGCGAGACCATGACCGGCACCGGGCAGCTGCCCAAGTTCGAGGAGGACCTCTTCCGGACGCAGGGCGAGAACCCGCTCTACCTCATCCCCACCGCCGAGGTGCCGGTCACCAACATGCACCGGGACGAGATCTTCGAGGCCGGCGCGCTGCCGATCTCCTACTGCGCCTGGACCCCGTGCTTCCGCGCCGAGGCCGGCGCCGCGGGCCGCGACACCCGGGGGCTCATCCGCCAGCACCAGTTCCACAAGGTGGAGCTGGTGAAGTTCGCCAGCGCCGAGGGCTCCGACGCCGAGCACCAGAAGATGCTCGACGACGCCTGCGAGGTCCTGCGGCGGCTCGGGCTGCACCACCGGGTGGTGCTGCTCTGCACCGGCGACATGGGCTTCTCCTCGAGCAAGACCTACGACATCGAGGTCTGGTGCCCCGGCCAGGAGGCCTACCGGGAGATCAGCTCGGTCTCCAACTGCGAGGACTTCCAGGCCAGGCGCATCCGCGTCCGCTACCGCGGCGCCGACGGCAAGCCGCGGCTCTGCCACACCCTCAACGGCTCCGGGGTGGCGGTGGGGCGGACGGTGGTGGCCATCCTCGAGCAGTACCAGCAGGCCGACGGCACGGTGCTGATCCCGGAGGCGCTGCGGCCCTACCTGGGGGGGCTGGACCGGATCGTCCCGCAGCAGTTCCCCCGGGGCGTGGAGCGCTGACGGGGCGGCACGTCCCGGCCGGGCCTTCGGGCTTGATCCCGGCACGCCCATCCTCTATACAGGGCGGCTCGAACGCCCACCGGGACGGTTTCCCCCGGGACGGCGGCAGGTTGACGGACGAGGCGGGTTCGGAGGAGTGGCCGAGCGGTCGAAGGCGGCGGTCTTGAAAACCGCTGAGGGTTCACGCCCTCCGAAGGTTCGAATCCTTCCTCCTCCGCCAGCAACAGGGAGCGAGAGGTTCTGGAAAGGTGGCCGAGAGGCCGAAGGCGCTGGTTTGCTAAACCAGTGTACGGGGTAACCTGTACCGAGGGTTCGAATCCCTCCCTTTCCGCCAGTCGTGGCGGTCTTTGAAATGAAGCGTTGGGCCCTTAGCTCAGTTGGATAGAGCGTCGGACTACGAATCCGAAGGCCACAGGTTCGAATCCTGTAGGGCCCGCCAGTGACGACGGGCGCCTGGGTATCCCCCAGGCGCCCGTTTCCTTTCTTCGAGGGCCACGGTCCGGCCTCGAGTCAGGCACTCCTCGTCACGGCGCCAGAACCTCGACGGCGCACCCGCTGAACGCGCGCGTGTTGCCCGGGAGAGGGAGCCTCACGCCGAGCGTGTAGGAGGTGCTGGCCGCCGTCCCCGTCGTCTTGTGCCACGCCGCGGCGCCGCCGTCCCCACCACCGTCGTTCTGCTGGTAGTCGATGGTGGTCAGCGCGTTCGCGACCGACGGCGCGTAGTAGTCCCCGTACTGGGAGATCCCGATGATCAGGGAGTTGCTCGCCGTCGCCGTGATGGGGACCTCGACGACGTTGGTACGGATGTCCTGGGACACCTCGGACATGGGCGAGTGGTGTTCGGCAGAGGCGCCCCACGTCGTCCGGGCCCCCGAGACCTCGTAGACGCTCAGGATGCCGGTGACGTAGTTGGCCGAGGTCGCGCCGGAACGGGACGCGATCACCGACGCGTTGGTCAGCTGCTGGGTGGACGTCGCCCACCAGATCTCCGAGCACCAGTGGACCGTCCCGTCGTAGGACCGGACCACCAGCTGCCAGTCGGAGGCCTGCCCGGCGGGCGTGCCGCCGACCCATCTCACCGTCGTCGGCGGCGGGTCATCGAACGGTGGGTACCACGACACGACCGCGACCCAGACCCGTGGGGCACCCTGGCTGCTGAACGTCGGTGTCGTCATCGTCGCCGCGTATGCCAGGTTGAGCCACGTGCTCGCGGCCAGCCGCATGACTGGACTCTGGCCACCACCTCCTGGGAGGACGGTGATGACCACGCCCACCGTGGTAGTGCCCGCCGAGTTGCCCGCGGTGACCGTGTAGGTCGCGGTCGCGGTGACCGCGGTGGGCGTCCCCGAGATGACCCCGGTGCTGGTGTTGAGGCTCAGCCCCGCCGGCAGCGCCGGCGACACCGAGTAGGACGTCACCGCCCCCCCGCTGCTGCTCGGGGTGTTCGCCGTGATCGCCACCCCCTGCGTGTACACGGCCGGATTCACCGAGTACGCCAGGCCGCTCGGAGGCACCACCGCGGCGTTCACCGTGATGACCACGCCCACCGTGGTAGTGCCCGCCGAGTTGCCCGCCGTGACCGTGTAGGTCGCGGTCGCGGTGACGGCGGTGGGCGTCCCCGAGATGACCCCGGTGCTGGTGTTGAGGCTCAGCCCCGCCGGCAGCGCCGGCGACACCGAGTAGGACGTCACCGCCCCCCCGCTGCTGCTCGGGGTGTTGGCCGTGATCGCCACCCCCTGCGTGTACACGGCCGGATTCACCGAGTACGCCAGGCCGCTCGGAGGCACCACCGCGGCGTTCACCGTGATGACCACGCCCACCGTGGTGGTGCCCGCCGAGTTGCCCGCCGTGACCGTGTAGGTCGCGGTCGCGGTGACCGCGGTGGGCGTCCCCGAGATGACCCCGGTGCTGGTGTTGAGGCTCAGCCCCGCCGGCAGCGCCGGCGACACCGAGTAGGACGTCACCGCCCCCCCGCTGCTGCTCGGCGTGTTCGCCGTGATCGCCACCCCTTGCGTGTACACGGCCGGATTCACCGAGTACGCCAGGCCGCTCGGAGGCACCACCGCGGCGTTCACCGTGATGACCACGCCCACCGTGGTGGTGCCCGCCGAGTTGCCCGCCGTGACCGTGTAGGTCGCGGTCGCGGTGACGGCGGTGGGCGTCCCCGAGATGACCCCGGTGCTGGTGTTGAGGCTCAGCCCCGCCGGCAGCGCCGGCGACACCGAGTAGGACGTCACCGCCCCCCCGCTGCTGCTCGGGGTGTTGGCCGTGATCGCCACCCCCTGCGTGTACACGGCCGGATTCACCGAGTACGCCAGGCCGCTCGGAGGCACCACCGCGGCGTTCACCGTGATGACCACGCCCACCGTGGTGGTGCCCGCCGAGTTGCCCGCGGTGACCGTGTAGGTCGCGGTCGCGGTGACCGCGGTGGGCGTCCCCGAGATGAACCCGGTGCTGGTGTTGAGGCTCAGCCCCGCCGGCAGCGCCGGCGACACCGAGTAGGACGTCACCGCCCCCCCGCTGCTGCTCGGGGTGTTGGCCGTGATCGCCACCCCTTGCGTGTACACGGCCGGATTCACCGAGTACGCCAGGCCGCTCGGCGCGGCAAGACCCGGCTGCCCGCCACCCGGGGCGGGCGTCGTCGTGGCAGAGCCACAGGCGAGGCCGAGCGAGCCGGCGAGGCTCGCGGCGAGCAGGAACGGGATGGCTGGTCGCTGCACGAGGCGCCCCCTTCTGAAGATCCGTGGGGTGAGAAGATAACCCGGCGGAGGACGGACCGCCGACGTGTCGACTCCCGCCCGAGCCTGGCCAAAGGGGGCTCTCGCTGGACGGCGCTTCCCCCCCGGCGCGGGGACCCCGGGGAGCGGCACGGCCGCGGAGCGCGGCCGCCGGCCAGCGCCAGCCCCACGAGCACGGTACGGGCAGACGCCACCGCGAGGTGGGGAGGAGCGCGACAAGGCCACCGCCCATGGAGTATGGCATCGGGATTCTCCCCGGCCGGCGACCCAGGAACGGAACACATGCACCTCCAGACCAAGCTCAACCTGCTCTTCGCCGTCTACATGGCGGGAGGCAACGCGACCATCCTGCAGAACCTGCAGCGGGTCATCGGCCGGCGCAGGGACGTCGACTCATCCTGGGTGCCGGTGGAGATGGACGCCAGGAGCAAGGTCTACGGGACGCACCACACCTACCGCCGCCCCCTCGTCCCCGGCACCGTGCGCAACTCGATGGTCACCGGGGAGCGCATCAAGGAACTGGAGGTGTCGCAGCGGCCCTTCGACGTGGCCTACTTCTTCGGCCACACCATCTGCATGTTCCTGTTCCGGTTCCGCCGGCGCGTCCCCTACGTGCTGGCGATGGACGGGACGCCGCTCTGGTACGCCCGGCACCAGCTCTGGTACGCTCATCCGAAGTTCGACCCGGGCAGCCTGACCTCGCGGCTCAAGCACCTCATCGTGCGCCGGATGTACCGCAAGGCCCACCACCTCTTCCCGCTCTCACGTGGCGTGCGCGACTCCCTGGTCCACGACTACGGCATCCCGCCCGAGCGGATCACGGTGCTGCCGCCGGGCGTCAACCTGCCCCAGTTCCCCTGCCCCGACCGGAGGTCCGAGGACCGCGCCGGTCGGCCGCTCCGCGTCATCTTCGTCGGCGCCGACTTCGACCGGAAGGGCGGGCCGCTCATCCTCCAACTGGCCGCCCTGCCCCGCTTCGCGGGCGTCCAGTTCGACGTCGTGACCCGCTCGTTCCAGGGGACGGTCCCGGCCAACGTGCGGGTGCACACCAACCTGCAGACCAACACGGAGCCCATGACGCGGATGTTCCAGGAAGCGGACGTGTTCCTCCTCCCGACCGACGCCGACGCCCACTCGGTGGCCGCCATCGAGGCCATGGCCATGGGCCTGCCGGTCGTCACCACCACCGTGGGCGGCATCGTGGACATCGTGGAGGAGGGCCAGACCGGCTACCTGGTCCCGCCGCGGGATCTCGAGGCGCTGGCCGACCGGCTGGGCCGCCTCCAGGCCGACCGCGAGCTGCGGCTCCGCATGGGCGAGGCCGGCCGCCGGCGGGCCGAGGTGCTCTTCGACAACGAGAAGCTCAGCCACACGGTGGTCGAGACCATGAAGCGGGCGGTGTCCGGCGGCTCGCCTCCCCTGGCCGCGAGCTGAGGACGAGCGCCCAGGCCAGCTCCCGCCGGCCACGCTGCGGGCGTCGTGCGGCGCCGCGTGGCGTCGACGATCCGGTCACCAGGAGACCAGGACCTCGAACCCGCCCATGGCGAAGCGCTTCACGTCGAACGGCATCGTCCCCATGATGGCCGGGTCGTTCATCCTCGGGTCCTTCATGACGGCCGCGTTGACCTGGTCGCGGTGGGCGCGCGACCGGTAGACGATCCAGGAGAAGATCGCCGTCTCACCCGCCTTGAGCCGGGCCATCTTGCGGAAGCCCATGCCGTAGGGCACCCGGAGGTCCTCACCGACGCACTCGGTGTAGGCGAGCGCGCCGTGCTCCTTCCACATCCTGGCGCCCATCCGGGCCTGGCGCAGGTAGGCCTTCACCTTCCGCTTCTGGATGGGGATGACGAAGCCGTCGACGTATCGGGCCATGGTGTGCTCCCTGCGCTGCGGGTGGACCCGTCTCTCCATGTGGAGCGGACGGCCCGCGCGCAACGGTCCGACCCACCGGGGACGAGCCGGGCGATCCCGGGGCGCGGCGGACAGCGTGGATCGGGTCGGCCGCTCCGGGCCGCTGCCTCAGTCCGCCGTGTACCCCCTCACCCGGTAGACCAGCCTCCCGGCCAGCTCGCGAAGCGCCTCGGTCGAGAGATCGAGGTTGGCGGAGCGAGGCCACCAGCCGCTGGGATCGACCGCGCCCGGCGCGCCGCCCCGGTAGTCCACCGGCAGGGCATCTGGCCGCAGCCCGACCCGGTGGAAGCAACCGAGGGCCCGTGGCATGTGGGCCGCGCTGGTGACCAGGAGGAGCCGGCGCCAGCCGTGCTCGGCCACCACCCGCGCCGACTCCACCGCGTTCTCGCGGGTGTTCCGGCTCGTCGTCTCCACCACGATGCGATCGGGCTCGACGCCCCACGCCCGCAGCATCGTCGCCAGCTCCTCGGCCTCGGAGGTCCCGGCCGGGCCCGGGTTGGCGTCGCCGCCCGAGATCAGGACCTGGCGGACCCGCCCCTCGCGCAGCAGCTCGAGGGTGCGCGTGATCCGCTCGGCGGCTCCGGAGAGGTCCCTTCCATCGTCCATCCAGATCGCCCGGGACTCCATCACCCCACCCAGCACGATGGCCACGTCGTAGGGCTCGACGTCGGACATGGTGCGCGGCGCCGAGCCCTCGGTGAAGCGCATCAGGGCGTCGGCCACCGACGGCAGCGAGAAGGCGACCAGGTCGACCATCGCCAGGAGCACCAGCCCCCAGGCGAGCCGGCCGCGCCGCCGCAGGAGGACACCGGCCAGGACCAGGAGGATCGCCCAGCTGAGGGGCGCCAGCAGGAGGTCGAGGAACTTCGAGAGGAAGAGGAACACGTCACGCCCCGCCGCGCCGCCACCCGGCTTCCAGGCGACGGCGCGATGTTACTCCGGAGCGCGCCCGGGAGCCGAGTCCGGGCCGCTGCGGGCAGGCGGGTGGCGGGACGTCGCCCCGCTGCCGCTAGCGGCGCACGCTGACCACCGCCTCGAGGTACTCGCCGGGCACGATCAGCGTGTCCTTCCCGCCCCGGTTCATGCGGGTCAGCAGCTCGAGCAGGTCGGCCTGCAGGGCCGCCTGCCGGGGCGAGTCCAGGGCGGCGAAGGCCCGGTTGGTCGGACCGTAGAAGGTCCGGAAGACCTCCAGCCAGTGGCCCGGCGACTGGTATCGGAACTGGAAGTTCTGGCGCACCGTCCTCACCCGGTGGCGGCCGAACAGCTCCCGCAGCCGGGCCTCCGTCCCCCACAAGGCGGGGGGCCTGAGGCCGGGCGGCGGGGGCACGTGCTTGCCGATGGTCCTGAACAGCTGGCCGATGAAGCCCTCGGGCGTCCAGCTGGCCAGCCCGATGCGCCCGCCGACGCGGCAGACGCGGGCCAGCTCGGCCGCCGCCCGGTCCTGGTCCGGCGTGAACATGACGCCGAAGGTCGACAGCACGACGTCGAAGCTGCCGTCGGCGAAGGGGAGCGCCTCGGCGTCGGCCTCGCGGAACTCGATGGAGAGCCGCTCCGCCTGGGCGCGCTCCCGGGCCCGCTCCAGCAGGGCTCCGACGTAGTCCGTCGCCGTGACGCTGCACCAGCGGCGCGCGGCGGCCAGCGAGGCGTTGCCGTTTCCGGCGGCGACGTCGAGGACACGCTCCCCGGCACGCAGGTCGACCGACTCGCAGAGCCGCTCGCCGACAATCTGCAGCGTCGTGCCCACCACCGAGTAGTCGCCCGTGGCCCAGGTGGCCTGCTGCCGCTGCTTGATGGCCTCGAGCTCGGGTCTCCGGAGGGCGGTCTCCGGGGCGGGCGGCGCTCCCTGGACGAACGACGTGGCACGGCCTGGCGAGGCTGATGGTTCCATGTCCGACCCTCCATCCACACCCGGGCGCGGCAGCGCCACGGGACGTTCCCCGGTTGCTAGCCGCGCCTCGGGGCGGGGCCACGCCGTCTCGGGGTGCAAGGAGAATCCTTTCGCTCGCGGTTCAGGCCTCGGCCGGGCCTTACCCACCCGCGCGGGACAGGCCCCGGTCCGGTCATCCCTCTGTCTCTGCAGTTGACGGGCGCGGTCGGATGCGGGGGAATGGCCGGCGCTCCGAGGCGGCCGTCCCGCCTGGGAGCAGGGGCCCTTAGCTCAGGTGGATAGAGCGTCGGACTTCGAATCCGAAGGCCAGAGGTTCGAATCCTCTAGGGCCCGCCTTCGCCAGGTCGCCAGCGGTGGTCGGCGGGAAGCCGGCGGGCCGATCCGTGCGGTCTGGCGCTGGTCGCGCTATGGTTCGTGGAATGGGGAGATTCCAGGACTTCGTGGCGGAGCTGCGGCGCAGGCGGGTGATCCGCGGCCTGCTGGTCTGGGGCGTCCTCGCCTTCGCGGTGCTCCAGGTCTACGAGCCCGTCATGCACGGCCTCCACCTGCCGGAGTGGACGCTCAGCTTCGTGGTGGTCTTCCTCGGCATCGGGTTCCCGGTCGCGGCGGCGCTGGCCTGGGTGTTCGACCTCACGGCCAGCGGGATCGAGCGGACGCCACCCGCCGCGATGGAGGACCAGCCCTCACCGGCGAGCCCGCGACTCCGCCGTACCCGTCTCGCCCTCCTCCTCCTCGGGCTCGGCGGCGTGGCCGCCGCACCGGGCCTGATCTACTTCTTCGCCTGGCCGGGCACGGGGCACCGCGCCCCCCAGGACTCCCGCGCCGCCCCGACCGGGCAGGCCGCGCCCTCCATCGCCGTCCTGCCGCTGGTGAACCTGAGCTCGGACAAGGAGCAGGAGTACTTCTCCGACGGGCTGACCGAGGAGCTCCTCAACCTGCTGGCCAAGATCCCCGGGCTGCGCGTCGCCTCCCGGACCTCCGCGTTCGCCTTCAAGGGCAAGAACGCGAAGATGAGCGAGATCGGCCGCGAGCTGGGTGTCGCCACCGTGCTCGAGGGGAGCGTGCGCAAGTCGGGCGACCGGATCCGCATCACCACCCAGCTCATCAACGCCGCCGACGGCTACCACCTCTGGTCGGAGACCTACGACCGGAAGATCACCGACGTCTTCGCGGTGCAGGACGAGATCGCGGCCGCGGTGGTCGGCGCGCTCAAGCTCAAGCTCCTCGCCCCTCCCGGCTCGCGGGCCCGCCGCACCGAGAGCGTGGAGGCCCACGACCTCTACCTCCGGGGGCTCTACTTCTGGAACCTGCGCACCAAGGAGTCCCTGGTCCGGGCCGCGGAGTTCTTCCGGGCGGCCATCAAGGTGGATCCGGAGTACGCCCTGGCCCATGTCGGCCTGGCCGATGCCCTCGAGATCCGCACCGGCTACGCCTGGATCCGCGGCGGCGAGCCGCGGGCCCAGGCCAAGGCGGCCGCGCTGCGCGCGCTGGAGCTCGATCCGGAGCTGGGGGAGGCGCACGCCTCGCTGGGGATGATCCTGATGGACGAGCTCGACACGCCGGGGGCCATCGAGCACTATCGAAAGGCCATCGCCCTGAGGCCGGACTACGCGACCGCCCACCACTGGTACGCCATGGCGCTCGCCGACCAGGGGCGGGCAGCCGAGGCGCGCCAGGAGATCGAGCAGGCCCTCCGGCTCGACCCCACCTCCCGCATCATCAACACCAACGCGGGCCGGGTCGCCATGCTGGGCCGCGACTACGGCCGCGCCGAGGTGCTCTACCGGGCCGCCCTGGACCTGGCCCCGGACTTCGACTACGCGCGGAGCGAGCTGGCCGTCCTCTATGCGCTGGAGGGGAAGACGGCCGAGGCGCTGGCCGAGATCGAGAAGGTCTCCCCGGACGGGGACAACCGGCACACCCGTCCCATCGTCTTCGCCAGGTCCGGCCGTCGGGAGGAGGCGGAGCGGCTGGCCCGGCAGCTGGAGGACCTGTCGAGCAGGGCGTACGTCCCACCCGCCCTCCTGGCCGACGTCTGGGCTTCACTGGGTGACCGGGACAAGGCGTTCGCCGCCCTGCGGCGGGCCTGCCGGGAACGGGATGGCGCCTGGGGGCCCTACTCGAACCACCCGATCTACGACGAGCTGCGGTCCGATCCGCGCTTCGGCGAGATCCTCGAGTGCCTGAACCGGCGGTGAGGGGCGATCCCGTGCCCGTCCACCCCTTCCTCGCCCTCCCCGGCCCCTGGCTCATCGCCCACCGCGGCGGGGGCGGGATCGCGCCGGAGAACACCCTGGCGGCCTTCGATCTGGCCGTGCGGCTCGGCGCCGACGCGCTGGAGATCGACGTGCGGCGCACCCGCGACGGCGCGGTGGTGGTGTTCCACGACGAGGAGACCACCCGCCTCACCGGCCAGGCCGGCACCATCGAGGCGCGCACCCTCGAGGAGGTCCGCGCCCTCGACGCCGGCTTCTCCTTCACGCCGGACGGGGGCGCCACCTTCCCGTTCCGCGGCGCCGGTCTCGTCGTGCCCACGCTCGCCGAGCTGCTGGCGCGACACCCGGCCATGCGCCTCAACATCGACGCCAAGACCGAGGACGGGCCGCTGGCCGGGGCGCTCGCCGAGGTGCTCCTCGCCGCCGGCGCCGGTCCCCGCGCCTGCGTCGGATCCTTCCACGACGCGCAGGCCGAGCGGCTCGGGGCCCTCCTCCCCGGCTGCGCCCGCTACCTCCCGGAGCGGGCGGCCACCTGCCACGTCCTGGCGGCCAAGGCGGGCGAGGATGGCCGGGGCTGCCCCGCCGGCTATGAGCTCGCCAGCCTCCCGCACCGCGTGGGCGGCCTCACGGTGGTGGACGAGCCGGTGGTGGCCTGGTTCCACGCCCGCGGCATGCCGGTGCACGTCTGGACCGTCGACGACCCGGCGGAGATGAGGGGACTCCTCCGCCTCGGCGTCGACGGGATCGTGACCGATCGCCCGGACCTCCTCAAGGTGGAGCTGGGGCGATAGCACCACCGGCGGCAAGCTCCCGCTTGCGACCCTTCGCGGAGTCGATCCGGTCCCTCGCCCCGGCTAGGCCCTGCCCGATCCGAAGGATCCCAGGAGGACCCCATGGCGACGGTGAATCCAATCCCGAAGGGCATGCACACGCTGACGCCGGGCCTGGTCCTCCGGGACTGCGGCAAGGCCATCGACTTCTACAAGAAGGCACTGGGAGCGCAGGAGGTGACGCGGATGATGGCTCCGGACGGGAAGAGCGTCTGGCACGCCGAGCTCCGCATCGGGGACTCGGTCCTCTACCTCGGCGACGAGATGCCCGGGACGGGCCGCCCGGCGCCCACGGCGACCAGCCCGTCGCCGGTCGCGCTCTGGCTCTACGTCGAGGACTGCGACGCCGCTCATCGGCGGGCGCTCGGCGCCGGGGCGAAGTCGACCATGGAGCCGGCCGACATGTTCTGGGGCGACCGCTGCAGCGGGGTGGCCGACCCGTTCGGCTACCTCTGGTCGTTCGCGACCCACCAGAAGGACATGACCGAGTCGGAGATGCGGCGCGCCGGCGAGGAGTTCGCACGGTCGATGGCGAGGCAGCCGCAGCCGTCGGCGCCGGCCTGACGTCGCCGTCGCCCCCGGGTCACTCGATGGGCACCCTCGCCCCGGCCGCGAAGGCGCCGGCGCGCGCGGGATCGGCCAGGAAGGCGCCCGTCATCCCCGAGACGTCGCGGCGGCGCGCGTCGAGCCCGCGCCGCGCCAGCACCTCGGCGAGCGCGCCGCTGGCCTCGTCGTAGAGCGCCTTCTGGAGCAGGTTCATCCTCACCAGCCCGGGGCCCTCTTCCTCGCCGCGCTCCGCGAGGGCGAGCCGGCAGTCGGCGGCGTCGGCCGAGCTGAGGGCGCGGCAGGCCAGCGGGCGGGCCGGGTGGATGGCGCACCCGCCCTGCCCGTCCAGGAAGGGACAGCGGACGCGGGCCCGGATGCGCTCGCCGTCGTCCTGCCACCGGACCCCGTCGTGGAACCCGAGCAGCTCCGCGGCGCGAGGGCCGACCTGCCCCGGCGGCAGGCGGCGCCGCAGGTACGCCGCCGCCGCCGCCCCCTCAATCGCGAGCGTGCCCACGTTCACCGTGCAGCAGGCGGAGCAGCCGGGCCCGCAGGCGGGCGGGGTCTCGCCGGCAGGCCGGTGGGACGAGGCCGCAGCCTGCACCCGCTCCTCGACCGCGGCCATCAGCCGGGCCAGGGCCTCCTCGTCGCAGGAGCCCAGCTCCAGCGCCTCCTCGGCGAGCCGAGCCACCTCCCGCCCGCACTCCGCAATCCGGCCAGCCGGCATGTGGCGCCTCCCCCGGGGACCGATGCTCGCAGCTGGCAGGGGCTCCGTCGCTGCGGCACCTCGGCGCACCCCGGGCCCCGGCCCCACGGCGCCACCCGGCGCGGGGGGAAGGGGCGGCTGCCCCGGCCCGGGCGCCGCAGTATGGTGGACGCAGCGGCAGCGGCCGGAGACGGTCCAGGAGCGGCGATGAGCATGTGGGACGAGCGGTTCGCGGGCGAGGGATACGTGTACGGCACGCGGCCCAACGCCTGGCTGGCTTCGGTGGCCGGGCGCCTCCGGGCGGGGAGCCGGATCCTCTCGCTCGGCGAGGGGGAGGGGCGCAACGCGGTCTGGCTGGCGCAGCAGGGACACCGGGTCGAGGCGGTGGACGGCTCGGCGGTCGGGCTCGCCAAGGCGCAGCGGCTGGCCGCCGAGCGGGGCGTGGCGCTGGCCACGACCGTGGCCGACCTCGCCGCCTACCGCCCCGAGCCGAAGTCCTGGGACGCCGTCATCCTGATCTTCCTCCACCTGCCGCCCCCGCTGCGGGTCGCGGTCCATGCGAGCGCCGAGGCCGCGCTGGTCCCCGGTGGGCGCCTCGTCGTCGAGGCCTTCACGCCGCGGCAGCTGGCCCTCTCGAGCGGTGGGCCCCGGCAGGCGGAGCTGCTCTACGAGGTCGCGACGCTCCGTGCGGACTTCCCCGTGATCACCTGGGAGGAGCTCCGCGAGGAGGAGATCGAGCTCGACGAGGGGCCGCTGCACCGTGGGCGGGCCGCCGTCGTCCGCGGCCTGGGACACCGGGAGCCCTGAAGCCGGTCCCGGGACGCCGCCACGGCGGACCGGTGGAGGTCCGCCGGCCTGAAGAGGGGGCGGAGCGCCGGCCGTCAGGCGGCGACGGGCTTGACGGCCTGCTTCACGTACTTCTGCGCCGCCAGCGACGCGATGGTGCCGTCGGCCACCGCCGTGGTGATCTGGCGGAAGCTCTTGGAGCGGAGATCCCCGGCGACGTAGAGCCCGGGGACCGGCGTGGACATGTCCTCGCCGGTCTCCACGTAGCCCCACTTGTTGAGCGGGACCACGCCCTTCACGAGATCGGTCCTCGGCACGTAGCCGATGAAGACGAAGACGCCGTCGGTCTTCAGGTCGGTCCTGGCCTTGGTCTTGACGTTCTCGATGGTGAGCGACTGCAGCCCGCCCTCGCCGACGAAGGCGCGCGGCTCGGAGTCCCAGATCACCTTGATCTTGGGGTTGTGGAGGGCCTCCTCGGCGGTGGCGGCCTCGGCCTGGAAGTGGTCGAACTGGTGGATGATGGTGACCGAGCGGGCGAACTGGGTGAGGAACAGCGACTCCTCGACCGCGGAGTTGCCGCCGCCGATGACGTGGATGTCCTTGCCCTCGAAGTAGGCGCCGTCGCAGGTGGCGCAGTAGCTGATGCCACGCCCCTTGAACTTGGACTCCCCGGGCACGCCCAGGTCCCGCGGCTTGGCGCCGGTGGCGATGATCACGGCCGGGGCCTCGACCGTCTCCTCCTCGTCCAGCTCGAAGCTCTTCACCGGCCCGATCAGGTCGTGCTTGGTGATCTCGACGGCGCGCCGGATGGTGGCGCCGAACCGCTCCGCCTGCGTGGCGAAGGCCTTGGCGAGGTCGGTGCCCTTGATGTCCTCCGGGAAGCCCGGGTAGTTGGACACCTTGTGGGTGGTCTTCACCTGCCCGCCCGGGACGCTCTCGTCGAGGACCAGCGTGCGGAGCCGGGCCCGGGCGGCGTAGATGGCGGCGGAGAGCCCGGCGGGGCCCGCGCCCACGATGATCAGGTCGTAGCGGGTGGTCATGGTGTCCTCCGGGTCAGGCCAGCAGCGCCTCGACCTGTGCCTTGATGGCGGTCCGCTTGATGTCCTCGCCGCCGAGCCGCTCGCCCAGTTCCTGGCCGTCGCGGTTGAAGAAGATCAGGGTCGGGCTGCCGGTCACGCCCAGCTTCTCGGCCAGCTCGCGGTTGCCCTGGCGGAACACCTTGAGGAAGCGGACCTTGCCGGCGTACTGCTCGGCCACCGCCTCGAACTTGGGGGCGAGCGCCTCGCAGGGCGGGCACTCGGTGGAGAAGAAGTCGAGCACCACGGGCTGGCCGGCGCGCTGCACCTCGCGCTCGAACTCGGCGGCGGTGATCTCCTTGACGTGGTCGCTCATGGCGGCTCCTTGGACATGGCGTCCCCTGGCCGTGACCGGCCCCGGGGAGGCTTGGATCGGAAGGGAGCGGAGGCCCCGGAGGGCCCCCGCGGTGCTTCAGTCGTGGCAACCCGACACGAGCCGGGAGGCCTTGGCGCAGCACTGCGCGGTCTTCTCGGGCGCGCAGCAGCCCTGCTTCACCTTGGTCAGCAGCTTCATCGGACGTCCTTTCTCAGGCGGCGATCTGCTTCTCCAGCTTCTTCTTCAGCTTCCGCGCCGCATCACAGTCCTCGCACGGCGCGTTGGGCTTCTTGGCGTGCACCTGGCAGGTCTCCAGGCAGTTGCCCAGGGACTGCACCATGATGCGGACCTCCTTCGCCGAGAGACTGACTCCAGCCGCGGTCTTTGTAGGCATCGTGTTCCTCCGAGGCGGGAATCGTACGGCCGGGTGGCGTCCTCCAGGGAGTGCCTGGTGGGCTGCGCCACTTGGCCGCTCCCACTTCATGGGAGCCACGCGCCCGCCCGGGGATTCGTGGTTGGCGCAACCTCCACGCTCTCCCGGGCTGCCCACCTCGACGGCTGGGACGTCGGCGCCCGTCGTCGCAGGCCGGGCAGCGCGATCACCCTTAGGGGTCATGGTCCCGAGGCCATCCCAGGATCCGAACCCCCGCCGGTCCGGGCCGCTCTCACCGGGATGGGGTAGCGTGCGGGTCACCCTTCCGGGAGGAGGCACCACGTGAAGGCCGATGACGTGAAGCGGCCGGGGGCCGGCGCCGAGGCGCTGGAGGCGCTCCGGGCCCTCGACAAGGAGCAGCTGATCCGGATCGTCATGGACGACGCCAAGAACTGGCTGGCCCACGACGGCCTCTGGTTCCAGGCCGTCGAGGCCACCCACGGCATGGACCAGGCCATCTCCGCCGACGCGGCCGCCTGGGAGCGGTTCACCGTCATCGAGGCCCGCCGCATCATGGAGCGGCTCGGCCTGGCGCCCGGCGGCGGCATCCCGGCCCTGCTCGAGTGCCTGCGCCACCGGCTCTACGCCCGCCTCAACGCGCAGGACGCCATCGAGGTGACCGACCGCCGCGCCGTGTTCCGCATGCGCGACTGCCGGGTGCAGTCGGCGCGGCGACGCCAGGGGCTGCCGGACTTCCCCTGCAAGTCGGTGGGACAGGTCGAGTACGAGGGCTTCGCCCGGACCGTCGACCCGCGCATCGTCACCCGCTGCGTGACCTGCCCGCCCGACGATCACCCCGACGACCTCTACTGCGCCTGGGAGTTCACCCTGCCGGACCCGGCCTCGGTCCGGGACCCCGCCGCCGGCTGAGCCTGGCCAGGCCGCCGCTCAGCCGCCCCCGTCGCCCGGCGGCGGGAAGGCGAACGTCGAGGTGGCCTGCACCAGCAACCGGTCCGGGGACCCCTCGGCGACGATGCGGACCTCCACGGTGGCGAGGCGCCGGCCGGAGCGCAGCGGCGTGGCCCGGGCCAGCAGCGGGAAGCCGGTCGCCGGCCGCAGGAAGTGGATGTCCGTGTCGACCGTGATGGCCTCCGGGGCGCCACGGGCGGCCAGCAGCCAGGCGTAGGTCGCCACGTCGGCCGCCGCGAACAGCACCGGGCCGGCCACCGTGCCGCCGTGGCGCGTCGAGTGCGGCGAGCCGAGGACGCGGACGGCGGCGTGGGCCGGGTCGGCCGACAGCAGCTCCACGCCGAACAGCGCCGCGACCGGAAGCGTGGCGCCGAGATGGCCGCGGATCCGGTCGAGGGTCCAGGTGTCGTCGAGTGCCACGGTGAGCCTCCGCGCGGGGCGGGCCGCTCCACCCGCGCCGCCATCCTACGGCGGAAGCGGCGCGGCGGCTCGCCTCCGGCGTCCGGGCTGGGCGGCGCCGCAGGGATGATCGATGATTGCGCCATGGGCGGAGGGGTGGCCAGCCGGCGGCGGCTCTTCGTGGCGCTCGATCCGGACGCGGCGGTCCGGGCCGCGGTGGCCGCCGCCGTCGCCGGGCTGCGCCTCGCCGCCGGGCCGGCCGGCGGCGCGCTGCGCTTCGGCGACCCGGCCACCGTCCACCTCACGCTCCGCTTCCTGGGCGACGTGGACGAGGTGCGGGTGGGGCCGGTGGCGGCGGCCGTGGCGGCGACGGCGGCCGAGCACCGGCCCCTCTGGCTCGAGGTCCGCGGCGCCGGCGCCTTCCCCTCCCCGCGCCGGGCCCGGGTGGCCTGGCTCGGGCTGGGCGGCGACCTGGCATCGCTGGCGGCGCTGGCGGCCGGGCTCGACCGGCACCTGGCGCCGCTCGGCTTCGCGGCCGAGGCGCGCCCCTTCACGCCCCACCTCACCGTGGCCCGGGCCCGGGCGCCGGGCGGCGCCCACGGCCTGGCCGCGTCGCTCGAGGCGGCCTCGGAGGCGATCATCCCCATCCCCTGGCGCGCCGACGCGATCACGCTCTTCGAGAGCCACCTCGAGCGTGGCGGGGCCCGCCACCAGCCGCTGCTGCGCGCGCCGCTGGGCGCACCGCCGTCGCCCGGCGCCGCCTGACCCGTGCCCGGCGGGCCGGCCTCAGGGCCTGGCGGCGCCCGCGCCCGACCTCTTCCCCTCCATCTGCTTCTTCAGCTGGAGGCAGGGATCCTCGCGCGCCGCGGCCGGCGTGAAGACGATGAAGTCGAAGGGGAGCGTGCCCCCGTAGTCGGCGGCATAGTCGTCCGGGTGCTGGCGGCCCGCCTCCACCTCCAGGTGGCCCACCGCCACCACGGTGCGGCGAGGCGCCTCGCGGACCAGCCAGGCCGGCACCCCGCGGTCGCGGCGGGCGTGGCCGTCACCGGCCACCAGCAGGGCGCCGCGCTCGCCGGCCGCGGCGGCGGTCCGGGCCGCCAGCTCGGCGTCGCGGGCCCGCTGGGCCTGGACCAGCGGCCGGACCAGCTCCTCCGGCATCTCGCCGCAGTGCTCCCGGGCCATCTCCTTGCGCATCTGCTCCAGCTCGGCCGGGGTCGGCTCCGGGGCGCGGGCCATCCAGCCGCGGACGTCCTCGGGCAGGGCCTCCAGCCCCCTCTTCATCATCTCGCGGGCCGTGGCGCGGGACAGGTTGGCGGCCACCAGCGGCAGCCGCGACGCCAGCGCCTCCTGGAGGATGGGCCGGTAGAGCGCGAAGTCCGGCCAGCCGCTCTTCGACCACTCCACCGCCGCGGCCACCGTGTCGGCGGTGGCGCCGGGCGCGGCCTGCGCCGCGGTGAGCCTCTCCTGCATGGGGGTGTTGATCATCTCCAGGGCCAGCGCCGGCGCCCGCCCCGCCGCCGTCACGGCGCGGATCTCGCGGGCCTGCAGCAGGTGGTGATCGGGGTTGTCGTGCACCTCGCCGAGGACGGCCACGTCGGCCCGCGCCAGGGCGGCATCGAGGGCCGCCTGGTCCACCCATCGCCGCGCCCTGACGTCGAGGATGCGGCCGACCAGCGGGTGGTCGCGGCGGAGCGGCGCCGACCACTCCGGCCCGAAGGGGCGCGGATCGGCGGGGCCGGGCGTGAGCGGGCGCGGGGCGCAGGCGGAGAGCAGCACCGCCGCGAGGAGCGGGACGAGGGATCGAGCGATCATGGCCGGGGATGTTACCCGGACTGGGGTGGCTGGAGGCGCGCGGCCAGGTACCCCACCATCCCGTCGAGCGATCGGACCCGGGCGTAGTCGGCCTCCGGGATGTCGACCCCGAGCCGCTCGTGGACCTGGATGACGAGTCGGAGGAAGTCCATCGAGTCGATGTCCAGCTCCTCCCGCAGGTCGAGGTCGGGGCGAACCGCGCCGAGATCGACCTCCGGGGCGATGGTCCCGAGGATGGTTGCGAGCTGTCGCCGGATCTCCTCGGGCCCGGAGGCGCCCGGGCCGCTGCCACTCGTGCTCATAGCCCCTCCGGCTCGCGCAGCCGCCGCCCCACCTCGGCGAGGAAGCGGGCCCCGCTCAGCCCGTCGCTGACCCGGTGATCGCCCGCCAGCGAGGCGATCACGGTGGGGACCGCCTCGATCCGCCCCGCCACGACGCGCGGCCGCTCGGCGATGCGCCCGAAGCCGACCAGGGCCACCTGGGGCGGATAGATGATCCCGTGGACGGCGTCCACGCCCAGGTCTCCCAGGCTGGTCACGGTGAGCGTCGAGTCGGCCAGCTCCGAGCTGCGCAGCCCGCCGCTCCGGGTCCGGGCCACGAGGTCGGCGAGGGCCCGCATCAGGTCGGGGAGCGACAGCCGATCGGCGTCGTGGATGGCCGGCGCCACCAGGCCGCCGCGCCGCAGGGAGATGGCGACGCCGAGGTGGACGGCCGGCGACGGCCGGAAGCTCCCGTCCACGAGGAGGCCGTTCATGTCCGGGGCCTCCCGCGCCGCCAGCGCCACCGCCTTGAGCAGCAGGACCGCGGGCAGGAGCCGCTCGGCCACGGGCCGGTCCTGGTTGGTACGGGCCAGCCAGGCCATGGCCGCCGACAGGTCGAGCTCGGCGTCCAGGTGGTAGTGCGGGATCTCCCGCTTGGACCTGGCCATGGCCGCACCGATGGCCTGGCGCATCGCGGCGGCCCGCGCCGCGGGCGCGCCCTCGACCGCGCCGGCGGGCCGCGGCGGCACGGGCGGCGCGGGTGGCGCTCCAGGCCACGGCGGCCTCGACGTCGGCCATCGTCACCGCCCCCCCGGGGCCGGAGCCACGCAGCCCGGCCAGGTCGACGCCGAGCTCGCGCGCCCGGGCCCTCGCGGCCGGCGAGGCCCGGACCCGCCCCGCGGCGGGCGCCGGTGCAGGCGCGCAGCGCGGCGGGCGCTGGCGCGGGCGCTGGTGGCGTGACCACGGCCGGGGCCGGACCCGCCGCCGGCTCGGCCACCTCGGCCATGCCCGTGGCCGCGCCCAGCACCGCCAGCACCGTGCCGACCGGGACCCGGGTCCCCTCCGCCACCCGGATCTCCCGGACCACGCCGTCCTCCCAGACCTCCACCTCGATGGCCCCCTTGGCGGTCTCCACCACCGCGATGACCTGGCCGCGCCGGACCCGGTCGCCGGGCCGGACCTTCCACTCCACCAGCGTCCCGGCCTCCATGTCGGCCCCGAGGGCCGGCATCTTGAACTCAGCCATGGCGCGCCACCGCCCGGGCCGCGGCCGCGATCCCGGCCGCCTGGGGGAGCACCGCCTCCTCGAGGTGGCGAGCGTAGGGCATGGGCACCTCGGCCGAGCAGACCCGGGCCACCGGGGCGTCGAGGTCGTAGAAGGCCTCCTCGGTGATGCGCGCCGAGACCTCCGCGGCCAGGCTCCCGGACCGCCAGCCCTCGTCCACGATCACGGCGCGGCGGGTCCTGCGCACCGTGGCCAGGATGGCCTCGGTGTCGAGCGGCCGCAGCACGCGCAGGTCGAGCACCTCGGCGTCGATCCCCTCCCTGGCCAGCGCCTCGGCGGCGGCCAGGGTCCTGGCCAGGGTGCCGCCGTAGGTGATGAGGGAGACGTCCTTCCCGGGCCGGCGCACCGCGGCCCGCGAGATGTCCACCGGGCCCGCGTCGTCGGCCAGCTCCCCCTCCGCGCCGTAGAGCGTGGTGTGCTCGAAGAGCAGCACCGGGTCCGGATCCTGGAGGGCGCTCCAGAGCATGCCGCGCGCGTCCTCGAGCGTGGCCGGGGCCAGCACCCGCAGCCCGGGGACGTGGGCATACCAGCCCTCCCAGCTGTGGGAGTGCTGGGCCGCCACCTGGCGGCCCCCGCCGGTGGCCATGCGCACCACCAGCGGCACCGAGACCTGGCCTCCGGACATGTGGCGCAGCAGCGCCGCCCCGTTCACCAGCTGGTCGAGGGCCAGCAGGCTGAAGTTCACCGTCATCACCTCGACGATGGGGCGCATCCCGGCCATGGCCGCCCCGATCCCGGCGCCCACGAAGGCGGACTCGGAGAGCGGCGTGTCGCGGATCCGCTCGGGGCCGAACTCCTCGAGGAGCCCGTGGCTCACCGCGTAGGTCCCGCCGTAGCGCCCCACGTCCTCGCCCATGAGGAAGACCCGGGGGTCCCGCTGCAGCGCCTCGCGCAGCGCGGCCCGCACCGCCTCGCGGTAGGTGGTCTTCATGGCCGCCCTCCCTCGCCACCCGGCGCGGCCACCAGGTCGCGCAGCAGGTCCTCGACCGGCTCCCACGGCGAGGCCTCGGCGAAGCGGACCGCCTCGTCCACCTCCCGGTCGGCGGCGCCCTCGAGCCGGGCCAGCAGGGCGTCGTCGAGGTGGCCCGCCGCCCGCAGCACCGCCGCCAGGGCCGGGATGGGATCGCGCTGCTTCCAGGCCTCGACCTCCTCCTTGTTCCGGTAGAGCTCCGGGTCGTAGGCGGAGTGGGCCCGGAACCGGTAGGTCCTGGCCTCGAGGAAGAAGGGCCCCTGGCCGGACCGCACCTGGCCCGCCGCGCGCCTCGCCGCCGCCTCCACCGCCAGCACGTCCATGCCGTCGACGCTCTCGGCCGGCACCGCGTAGCCGCGGGCCTTGAGCGGCAGGTCGAGCTGGGCCTGGTGCCGCTCGATGGCGGTGCCCATGGCGTAGCGGTTGTTCTCGCAGACGAAGAGCACCGGCAGCCGCCACAGCGCCGCCAGGTTCATCGACTCGTGGAACTCCCCCTCGGCCACGGCCCCGTCGCCGAAGAAGCAGGCGGTGACGCGCCGCTCGCCGCGCAGGTGGTCGGCCAGCGCCAGGCCCACCGCCTGCGGCAGCCCGGCCCCCACGATGGCGTTGCCGCCGTAGAACCGGGTGGCGGCGTCGAAGAGGTGCATCGAGCCGCCCCGCCCGCGGCTGCAGCCGGTGGCCTTGCCGAACATCTCGGCCATCACCGCGCCGGCGGAGACCCCCTTGAGCAGGGCGTGGCCGTGCTCGCGGTAGGTGGCCACCACGGCGTCCTCGGGGCGCAGCGCCTGGAACACGCCCACCGCCACCGCCTCCTCGCCGACGTAGAGGTGGAGGAAGCCGCGGATCTTCCCCTCGCCGTAGAGCGCCGCGCACCGCTCCTCGAAGCGGCGGATGCGCAGCATGTCGGCGAGGAGCGCCTGGCCGTGCTCGCGCGACGGCGCGGCCGGCGGGTCGGTGCTGGTCATGTGCCGCCCTCCAGGGTGGAGAGGTCGCCCTCGGGCAACCCCAGCTCGCGGGCCTTGAGCAGGCGCCGCATGATCTTGCCGCTCCGGGTGCGCGGCAGGCTGGGGAGGAAGGCGATCTCCTTGGGCGCCACCGCCCGGCCCAGGCGGCTGCGCCCGAACCCGAGCAGCTCGAGCCGCAGCGCCTCGGAGGGCTCGTGGCCGGGCTTGAGCGAGACGAAGGCCTTCACCACCTCCAGCGCCACCGGGTCGGGCTTCCCGATGACGGCCGCCTCGGCCACGGCCGGGTGCTCGAGCAGCGCGCTCTCCACCTCGAACGGGCCGATGAGGTGGCCGGACGACTTGATGACGTCGTCCTTGCGCCCCACGAACCAGAAGAAGCCGTCGGCGTCGCGCCGCGCCAGGTCGCCGGTGAGGTACCAGCCGTCGGCGAAGCAGGCGCGGTAGCGGGCCTCGTCGCCGAGGTAGCCGCGGAACATGGAGGGCCAGCCGGGCCGGATGGCCAGCTCGCCCTCCTCCCCCTCCGGCGCCTCGGCGAGCCGCCCGTCGGCGCCCCGGCGGACGATCCCGGCGGTGATCCCCGGCAGCGGCCGCCCCATCGACCCCGGGCGCACCGGCGTGGCGGCGTAGTTGGCGATGAGGATGCCGCCGGTCTCGGTCTGCCACCAGTTGTCGTGGATGGGCCGGCCCAGCGCCTCGACGCCCCAGCGGACGCCCTCGGGCGCCAGCGGCTCGCCCACGCTGGCCACGAAGCGGAGGCGGGAGAGGTCGCGGGCGCGGGCCGGGGCGGTCCCCGCCTTCATGAGCATGCGCACCGCGGTCGGCGCCGTGTACCAGACCGTGACCCGCTCCTCCTCGAGGATGCGGTACCAGCGCTCCAGGTCGAACTCGGCCTCGTCCACCACGCTGGTGACGCCGCAGGCCAGCGGGGCCACGATCCCGTAGGAGGTGCCGGTCACCCAGCCCGGGTCGGCGGTGCACCAGAAGACGTCGCCGTCGTGCAGGTCGAGCGCCAGCCGGCCGGTGGCCTGGTGGGCCACCACCGCCTCGTGGACGTGCATGGCCCCCTTGGGCGTGCCGGTGGTCCCGCTGGTGAAGTGGAGCAGGGCCAGGTCCTCCGGCGCGGTGGGCGGGATCTCGAAGCTGGGCCGCTGCTCGGCCAGCAGGGGCGCCAGCGCCCGGCCGCCCTCCACGCCGGCGGGCGGGTCCGAGCCGGTGAGGAGCACGTGGCGGAGCAGGGGGAGCCGGGCCCGCAGCCCCGCCACCTTGCGCCGGTAGAGCGGCTCGCTGGTCACCAGGACCCGGCCGCCGCCCTTCTCGAGCCGGGCCTGGATGGGCTCGGGTCCGAAGGCGGAGAAGAGCGGGCAGAAGACGCAGCCCGCCTTGAGGGTGCCGAGCGCGGCCACGTACAGCTCGGGGACGCGGCCCAGCAGGGCGAAGACCCGGTCGCCCTTCCCGAGGCCGAGCGCCGCCAGCGCCCCGGCGAAGCGGCTGGTGGCCTCCGCCAGCGCCCCGTAGGTCAGCTCGCGGCGGCCATCGGCGGCGCCGAGGAAGCGCAGGGCCACCTGGTCGCGCCGCGCCGAGGCGGCGTGCCGATCCACCGCCTCGTGGGCGATGTTGAGCCCCCGGCCGCCCGGCAGGCCGTCCAGCGCCGCCCGCGCCCCGGCCCAGGAGAACTCGGCCCGGGCCCGCTCGTAGTCGAGCAGGTTGGGAGCCACCGTCCAGGAAACGGGCTTCTCGATGATCCCGTGCGCCATCGGGCCTCCCCCGCACTCCCCGTGCACCATCACAGGCTACGCCTCGCGGAGGCGGCCGGACCCACACTCTTGGAGCCCGCCCTTCGGATGGCCCCGCGCCGGACGGTGGGTGCGGCAAGGCCGCGCCAGGGCCCACGGCTCGACCGGGGCGAGGCCGTTGGACGCAGCCGCTGGGGGCGGCCGGTGGCCTCCGCCGCACCCACCCGGCGTGGGAAGGCACCCGGGCGAGCGCCGACGTGAGATGGTGGCGGTGCGGGAGGCCCTGGCGCGGGCACGGTGGACACGGCTCGCGGGGGCCGGGAGGGTGCGGCGTGAAGAGGTCACTGGGCTGGCCGGCGGGCTCCGACGAGCTCCCCATGGCGGACGTCTACCTCCCGATGATGAAGGCCGCGGCCATCATCTCGGCGGGGCAGCTGCGGCTCTTCGAGGCCCTGGCCGACGGGCCCCTCCCGGTCGACCGGCTGGCGCAGGCCACCGGCGCCAGCGAGCTGGGCATCCGGCACCTGGCCGACTTCCTGGTGGCGGTGGGGTACCTGACCGAGAGCGGCGCCGGGCTGGCCAACGCGCCGCGCGCCGCCCGCTGGTTCACCGGCCGCGGCGACGTCGACTACACCGCCGGCCTGCTCTGGACGGCCGAGGCCTGGGGCCTGATGGGCCAGCTGGCGGCGGCGGTGCGCCGGGGCGCGCCGGAGAAGACCCTGTGGCAGTCGATGCAGGAGCAGCCGCACTGGGGCCCCATCTTCTCCAGCTACATGCAGGCCTTCGCGAGGCACCTCGGCCCCGACCTGCTCAAGCGCGTGGCCCTGCCCGCCGGCGCCCGGCGGCTGCTCGACCTGGGCGGCTCCCACGGGCTGCACTCGGTCGGCTTCTGCCGGGCCCACCCGGAGCTCGAGTCGGTGATCGTCGACTTCCCCAGCGCGCTCACCGAGACCGAGGCCATGCTGGCGCGGGAGGGGCTCTCCTCGCGCATCACGGTCAGGCCGGGCGACCTGCTCCACGGGGACTGGGGGACCGACTACGACGTGGTGCTCTACCTCTCGGTGGCGCACAACCAGACCGCAGCCGACAACCTGCGGGTGCTCCAGCACGTCGGCTCGGTGCTGCGCCCCGGCGGCCTGCTGGTGATCCACGAGTACCTGGCCGGCGCCCCGCTCGACGTCTACGACGCGGCCTTCCGGCTCACGCTGCTGGTCGAGACGGCGACGCGCACCTATGGCTTCGAGGAGTTCTCCGCCTGGCTCTCGGCGGCCGGCTTCGAGCCGCCCTCGCGGATCGACCTCGAGCCGAGGGAGAAGGGCTCGCTGGTCTGCGCCCGGAGGCGCTGAGCCCCCGGCCCTACCCGCACCCGCCCTTCACGGCCGCCTTGCTCTTCAGCTTCACCTTGCGGGTGTACTGGTAGGTGGGCCAGGCCACCCCCCCGTGGCCGCCCTCGTGCCCCTCGGCGGTCGAGACCGCCACCTGGCAGGGCGAGCGGAAGCTGCGGGAGCTCTGCAGCTCCGGCCAGGCGGACGGCAGGTTGTCACCGGTGGCGTAGGCGAAGCGCCAGCCGGCCGGCCCGCCGTCGTTGGACGCCACCCGCTCGGCCACGCAGGAGGGGGCGGGGTAGAGCTCGAGCCAGTTGTCGATGCCGCCCTCGATGACGTAGAGGTTCCCGACGCCCTGGGCCTTGAGCTCCTTCCAGGTGGCCACGGCCTGCGCCTCGCCGGTGCCGACCAGGAAGGTGACCGCGCTGCCGGGCAGGGCCAGCAGGTCCTTGAGCTGGCCGGCCTGCAGCAGCGCCGCCGGGTCGACGCGGCGGGCCCCGCCCAGGTGGAACAGGTTGAAGTCGTGCTCGTCGCGGAGGTCGAGGATGTTGACCTGCACGTTGATGTCGTTCTTGAGCGCCACCACCTCGGCCGGGTGGACGAAGGCCCCGCGCTCCTCCAGGGGGCGCCTCGCCTCGGGGCCGAGCAGGTCGAACTTCTGGGCCGGGGTGGGCTGGCCCCTGGCCAGCACCACCACGCTGGCCAGCAGCAGGCCGCTCCCCACCAGCATCAGCGGCCGGCTGGGCCGGAGCGAGACCTCGGCCCAGGCGCGCCCGCGGCCGAAGACCTGCTCGGCCAGCTCGCCGCCCCAGAAGAGCAGCAGCGCCATGACCACCAGCAGCAGCACGGTCACGCCCACCGGCAGGCCCAGCCACTCGGGCAGCGTGAAGCGCCCCATGTTGGAGGAGATGAAGAAGGCCTCGTAGCTCCCCACCGTCTCGCCGAAGAGCCAGACGCCGATGAGCGCCCCCAGCAGGAAGACCATGCCGTCGATCTTGAGGGTGGCGGTGGCCACCAGCGTGGTGCCGGGGCAGAAGCCGCCCACCACGAAGCCCACGCCCATGATCAGGCCGCCCACGATGCCGGGCCACAGGTAGGTCGGGTTGACCCAGACCCGGCTCATGTCGAGCAGGCCGAAGCCGGTGGCGCCGGCCACCAGCACGGCCGCCACCACGATGGCGGTGAACATCACCTTCAGCACCGTCATGTCCTTCAGGTAGAACTGCGCCGCCAGCTTGCGGGTGTCGCCGAAGCCGCCCAGCTCGAGCGCGAAGCCGAAGCCGAAGCCGATGGCGCCGAAGACCAGCGCGTTGGCGATGGTGCCGGCGAGGCTGGAGAGATCGTAAGGGGCCATGTGGTCTCCCGTTCAGTTCCAGAGGCGGCGCACGAACCACGCCATGGCGTAGCCGGCCGCGAAGATGGAGAGGGCGAAGGCCCAGCTGCCCACCGACAGCACCGCGCCGCCGGAGAGGGCCTGGCCGGAGGTGCAGCCGCGGGCCAGGCGCGCGCCGTAGCCCATGATGGCCCCGCCCAGCAGGGCGAAGACCACGCGCGTCGGGGTCGAGATGTTCGGCCCCTTGCGGAGCTCCAGCTTGACGCGCCGGTTGATGAGCCCCGAGACCAGGCCGCCGACCAGGGCGCCCACCAGCATGTAGACGCCGGTGTAGTCCCAGGTGTTGCGGCTGCCGCCGGCCATCTCGGCGAAGTACGCGGTCCGGTCCACGTGGCCCGGGGCGAACCAGTCGAGCACGCCGGTCTGGATGTGCGAGAGGGCGGCCGAGGCGCCCAGGCCCCCGCCGGTGGTGTAGAAGCTCAGGAACAGCACCACGCCGAGCAGGGTGCCGGCCAGGTACGGGTTCGCGTAGGGACGGGGTTCCTTCGAGGTGGCCATGGTCAGCTCCGCTCCGGCTCGGGTTCCTCGGCTTCGAGGGTGCCGTAGCCGGTGATCATCGAGGCGAGGTGGTGGGTCGGGGTCCGCCCGGTGGTGACCAGGTAGACGTGCAGCACGAAGAAGGAGATGAAGAGCCACGAGCCGAGGTTGTGCAGCGGCGCGATGACCGAGAGCCCGCCCAGCGCGGCGGCCAGGCTGGGCCAGTGGCCGACCGCCCAGAGGAGCAGGCCGGTCCCGATCTGGAGCGGGAAGAGCACGTTGAGCAGCCCCAGGTAGGTGAGCTGCTGCAGCGGGTTGAGCTTGGCGCCGGGCGCGTTGGCGGGGTGCGGCCCGCCGAAGAAGATGCCGCGCGACTGGTAGCTCATGTGCTCGAGCATCCGGGCCATGAGCCCCTGCGGCGCCGGGATGAAGTTGCGGATGGCCTTGGTGGTCAGGTGGTAGAAGAGCGCCAGGAAGGCGTTCAGCATGAGGACCACCGCGAAGGCGTTGTGGACCGAGACCGCCCGCGACAGGTTCAGCAGCCAGTGGCCGCCGGCGTTGTGGATCTCCAGGCCGCTCACCATGAGCAGCACGCCGGAGAGCGCCATGGTCCAGTGCCAGATCCGCTCGTAGCGGCCGAAGAGGTACTCCTGCTTCGCGGGGGCGTGGTGCGGCTGCGCCACCCGCCGCCCGCGCAGCACGACGCGGGCGAGGGCGTGGGCCGTCACGCCGAGGAAGGTGGCCACGAAGAGCAGGAAGCCGATGGTGTTGGTCACGCCCTGGCGGGAGTGGCCCAGCACGTGGAGGCCGCCCGGCGCCGCCTCGCGGTCGCGCCACAGCACCAGCGCGCCGTCCGAGCCGGTCTCCAGCAGCCCGGCCAGCTCGACGCGGGCCCCCTCGCGGGGACGGGGTGGCGTGCCGCCGGGGAGGTAGCCGGCGATGGTGAAGGACTCGGAGAGGCGGGAGTCGCCGGCGTGGCAGCCCTGGCAGTCGCGCAGGGCCCGGTCGCGGGTGGGGACGCCGTGGGCCAGCGGGACGGGATCGAGGATCCCCTCGATGGTCGGCTGGACCACGCCGGCCGCCGCCAGGCGGTTGGCCACCAGGTCGGTCTTGGCCCTGGAGTCGAGGCGCAGCTCGAGCTCGTCCAGCCGCCCGTCGTGGTTGGCGTCGAAGGCCTCCAGGATGGCGGGGGCGTAGGCCTGGCCCTCGAGGTAGACCTGCGACACCAGCCGCCAGGGCACCTCGACGCGGTCCGTGCCGGAGACCCAGCGGAAGCGGCTCACCGGGTTGACCGGGGCCAGCCGCTTCACGCCGTCACGCTCCAGCCGCTCGACGAGGAGCGGCCGGAAGGGCCGGATGGTGGCGGTGTTGAGCGGCTCGCCGGGCCGGCGCTCCACGTTGCGGTAGCGGGTGGCCGGCGTGCCGGCCGGGGTCACCACCGTGGCGTCCACCATCTCCACCACCGGGCCCATGGGCGCGGACAGGTGGCAGGTCTGGCAGGCCACCACCGCCATGTGGCGCTCCCGGTAGGGCAGGAAGTCGTGCGCCTTGAGCGCGTCGTGGCAGCTGCGGCAGGACTGCTCGGCCAGCCGGTGGTCCGGACGGACCAGGAACTCGGCGGTGCTGGCGCGGCGCGGGTCGGCGGTCAGGTAGACCAGGCTGCGCGGCTTGCGGTCGGCCCGGCCGGGGTTGTTGGCGGCGTAGTGGCAGCCCACGCAGTCGACCAGCTTGGCGGCGTGCACGTCCCACGGGGAGGCCAGCCCGGCCTTCCCCTCCAGGTTGAGGAAGGAGTCGGCCATCCGCTGCGGGGCCACGATGGCCCCCTCCCCCTGGGTCTTGGTGTAGGCGGGGCCGGAGGCCCCGGGCGGCCCCTCGAAGTCCTCCGGCAGCACCACCGGCGAGGAGCCGTCGGAGACCAGCCCGTGGCAGCCGCCGCAGTTGGCGGCTCGCGGCGTCCCGATGCGCACGGCCGGGCGGAGGAGCCGCCCCTCGGCGTCGAGGGTGGCCGGCCGCACGTCCAGCTTGCCGCCGTCGAGGTGGCACTGGAAGCAGGTGACCTTCACCTTGGCGACCGGGTGGCCGGTGTGGGCGCCGATCCAGGGCGCGTCGTGGCAGGCGCCGCAGGTGACGTCGGGCGAGACCTCCTCGGCCGTCCTGACCTTGTGCCCGGCGGCGTCGAGCGGGGCGAAGACCGGGTGGATGGGGTTGACGGGCTGCTGGGCCCGGGCCGGGGAGGCCAGGGCCAGCGCCAGCAGGAGGAGGGTCGGGGTCGGGCGCTTCACGGGCGGCCTCCGGTCGTGATGGGGTCACCGGCGTAGCCCAGCGCCTTCCAGTCGAGGCGCGAGCGCTCGCCGTGGCAGTCGGTGCAGGCCAGCGCCTTCTCCTTGGGCGCGACCATGTGGGAGAGCGGCCAGTACATGTCGGTGGGGGCGAAGCCGAACTTGCCGCTGTAGGGGATGTTCGACGCCTTGGCCCCCAGCCGGAAGGCGCTCTCCCAGTCGAAGGTGGTCCAGTAGCCGCCCTCGCCGCCGGTGACCGGCGGGAAGAGGTAGTCGTAGCCGGCGTCGTAGGGCTGCTTGGCGTGGTGGACCTTGAAGGGCCAGATGCGCGCCTTCTTGTCGGCGATGGAGCCCTGCGGCGGGTTGAGGACCGTCACCTGCTTCGGGTCGATCTTGTCGCCCAGCAGGTAGCGCCCCACCGTGCCGTTGAACCAGCGGTACTGCGGCAGCGCGTCCTGCTCGTAGGTGAACTCGCCCTTGATCTTGAGGTAGTGGTGCGGATCGTCGGCCCGGTTCTTGTCGCCCGCCTTGCTCCAGTCCCAGGTCGCCTTGGTGGGGATCTTCCCGGCGTAGTTGGGGATGTGGCAGGTCTGGCAGGCCACGGCGGCGAGGTGCCTGTTGAGCCGCTCGTCCTTGTGCTCCGGCTTGACGTGGCAGTCGGTGCAGGCCACGCCGTGCGAGTCCTCCACGCTGACCGAGAAGGCGCGCCCCTGGATCTGGTGGTCCGGCGCCTTGTGGCAGTCGACGCAGAGGAAGCCGTGCCCCCCGATGTGGACGTCCTCCTCCTCGAAGGGGTGCGCCAGCGAGGAGTCGAGGTCGCCGTGCTTCACCGCCTGGCCGCCGCCGCCGTAGGCGTGGCAGCCGAGGCAGTTGTCCCGGCGCGGCGTGCCGACCGAGCGGGCCGCGGCCACCAGGTCGGTCTCCTTGGTGGGGATGCCGCCCACCCCCTTCACGTAGCCGTTGGTCCCCTCGTGGCAGACCAGGCAGTCGACGTTGTCGGGGTTCTTGAAGTCGAAGTTGGCGTCGACCCAGCCGTAGCCGGCGTGGCACTTCATGCAGGAGCGCTCGTTGCCGGTGGTGGCGATGCAGAAGTTGTTGATGACGTTCTTCTTGCCGATGCGGGTCTTGCCGGCGTGGCCCAGGATCTCGACCTCCTCGCCCAGCCACTGGAAGTGCGAGGACTTCATCACCTCGGCCGCCTTGGGGTGGCACTCCAGGCAGCGGTGCGTCACCGCCTGGGGGGTCTCGAACGGGCCGCTGATCACCGGGCCGTGGTCGAAGTGGGGGCGCAGCGTCTTGACGAACCCGGCGGCCCGGCGCTCCGGAGCCGGCTCGGTCCGGATCGCCCGCGCCAGCGCCACGCCGGCCACCACCACCGCCAGCAGCACGGCGCCCACCACCCAGCCACTCTTCTTCTTCTGGGGAGTCATCCCTTCGGCCATGTCGTCCTCGTGTTCCATTTCCGGGCCCTCCGTGCGCCTCGGCCCGTTTCTCGCTTCACCGCTTTGCTCACCTCGTGCCCGTTTCTGCGATCGAGGAAATACGGTATGTTGGGCGGCAGATGAATCTTGACCGGCACGTTTCGTCTCAAACGATCGAGACATATCGTGCCAAGGGAGCGTGAAACATGAACACCGACCTGGCCGCCATGGCCCCCGGTTGCGCCACCGACCTCATCGAGCAGGAGCGGGCCTTCTCGGCCGTCAACGCCGCCTTCGGCTCCCTGGGGCGGGTCTGCATGGCCCTCGACAGCCAGTTCCGCGTCCGCTACGCCTCCGAGCTGCTCGACACCCTGCTCGGCCCGGCCGCGGCCGGGATGGCGCGCAACCGCCCGGTGGAGGCCCTGCTGGGCCCGGAGCTCTTCGGCACCGACGGCCCGCTGCGCCGGGCCCTCCTCAACGGCGAGAAGCGCGAAGGCTGGCGCGCCGTGCTCCAGGGGCCGGAGGGGCCGGCCAAGCTCATGTCGGTCTCGGCCGCGCCGCTGCTGCGCGATCGCCACGGGGTGTGCGACCCGGAGGCCCGCTACCTGGTGGTGCTGCGCCCCGCCGACGAGGCCACCGTGGAGGCCAGCGGCCCCATCGGCGGCTTCGGCCTGATCGGCCGCTCCAAGGCCATGGGGCGCGTCTTCCGGCTCATCGAGACCCTGCAGCAGAGCGAGTCGACGGTCCTCATCACCGGGGACAGCGGCACCGGCAAGGAGGTCATGGCCCGCATCATCCACGCCCACTCGCCGCGGCGCAGCGGCCCCTTCGTGGCCGTCAACGCCGCGGCCCTGCCCGGCGAGCTGCTGGAGAGCGAGCTCTTCGGCCACGTCCGCGGCGCCTTCACCGGCGCGGTGCGCGATCGCGCCGGCCGCTTCGAGACCGCCAACGACGGCACGCTCTTCCTCGACGAGGTCGGCGACGTCCCGCTCCACCTCCAGGTCAAGCTGCTGCGGGTCCTGCAGGAGCACGCCTTCGAGCGGGTCGGCGACAGCCAGTCGCGCACCACCAACGCGCGCATCATCGCCGCCACCAACCGGAACCTGCGCAAGGCGGTGGCCGACGGCCTGTTCCGCGAGGACCTCTACTACCGCCTGCGCGTCTTCCCCATCGAGGTGCCGCGCCTGCGCGACCGGCGGGAGGACATCGAGCCCATCGCCCGGCTGCTGCTGGGCAAGGCCGGGGCGCGGACCGGGCGGGCCCTGCGCTTCTCGCCCGAGACGGTGCGCGTGCTCCTCTCCCACCCGTGGCCGGGCAACGTGCGCGAGCTGGAGAACGCCCTCGAGTTCGCCGCCACGGTGTGCCAGGGGCAGACCATCCAGCCCGAGGACCTGCCGCCGGAGGTCCTCGAGGGCGCCGGGTTCACCGAGGGGGCCGGGCCGGCCGAGGCGCGCGCGCCGGGGACCGGAAACGGCCACGGGCCGGTGGAGAAGCGGCGCGGCCCGGGCGGGCCGGTGCCTCCCGAGGAGCGGGCCGAGGTCCTGCGCGCCCTGGAGGCCCATCGCTGGAACCGGGCCGAGACCGCCCAGGCGCTGGGCATGAGCCGCAGCACCCTGTGGCGCCGCATGCGCGCCCTCGGGCTGGAGTGACCGGCTCCCGGCCGGCCGGGACGCCCGTGCACGGGGCGGGCGCCGGTGACGCCGGGTCGGTCAGGCGCCGAAGACCACGGCCAGCCGCCGTCGCAGCTCGTCACGCACGTCGCGGAAGGACTGCAGCTGCGCCTCCTCGGTGGCCCCACGGCCGGCCGGGTCGGGGAGGCCCCAGTGGATGCGGCGCGCCTTCCCGAGGAAGACCGGGCAGACCTCCTCGGCGCAGAGCGTGACGACCGCCTCGACCCCATCGGGCGGGATGTCCTCCACGCTCTTCGAGTGCTGGCCGCCGATGTCCAGGCCGATCTCCGCGAGCGCCCGGACGGCGAGCGGGTTGAGCCTGGTGGGGGCGGACCCCGCCGACGAGATCGTCACGCCCGCCGGGGCCAGCGACCGCGCGATCCCCTCGGCCATCTGGCTGCGCGCCGAGTTGGCGACGCAGAGGAAGAGGAGGTGGCGCGGGGCCAGCCGGCGGAGCTCCTCGGCCTCGGCCAGCCAGGCCGGCGCGCTCACGCCGGCCTCCGCCCGGGCGGCGGCGCCGGGAAGTCGCCGACGCAGTTCCTGAGCGCCTCCAGCCGCGCCGCCTCGCCCGGGAACCACCGGTCGCGCAGCCGGAGCGCCACGTTGACCAGGCCGATGAGGACCGGGACCTCCACCAGCGGGCCGATGACGGCCGCGAAGGCGGCGCCGTGGCCCATGCCGAAGGTGGCCACCGCCACGGCGATGGCCAGCTCGAAGTTGTTGGAGGCGGCGGTGAAGGAGAGCGTCGCGGTCTGGCCGTAGCTGGCGCCCAGCTTCCGGCTCATGAAGAAGGAGACGAAGAACATCACCACGAAGTAGACGAGCAGCGGGATGGCGATGCGCACCACGTCGAAGGGCAGCTGCACGATGGTCTCGCCCTTGAGCGAGAACATGACGACGATGGTGAAGAGCAGGGCGACGAGCGTGATGGGCGAGATGCGCGGGATGAAGACCGCGCGGTACCAGGCCTCCCCCTTCAGGGCCCGCAGGCCGAAGCGGCTGGCGATGCCGGCCAGGAACGGGATGCCCAGGTAGATGAAGACGCTCTCCGCGATCTCGCCGATGGTGATGTGGACCTCGGCGCCCTGGAGGCCGAGCCAGCCGGGCAGCACGGTGATGAAGACCCAGGCGTAGACGGAGAAGAAGAGCACCTGGAAGACCGAGTTGAAGGCCACCAGCCCGGCGCAGTACTCGGTGTCGCCCTCGGCCAGGTCGTTCCAGACGATGACCATGGCGATGCAGCGGGCCAGGCCGATGAGGATGAGCCCGACCATGTACTCGGGCTTGTCGCGCAGGAAGGCCACCGCCAGCAGGAACATGAGCAACGGCCCGACGATCCAGTTCTGCACCAGCGAGAGGGTGAGGACGCGCACGTCCTTCAGCACCCGCGGCAGCTCCTCGTACCGGACCTTGGCGAGCGGCGGGTACATCATCAGGACCAGGCCGATGGCGATGGGGATCGAGGTGGTCCCGACCGAGAGCCGGTCCAGCATGGGCACCACGCCCGGCCAGAGGAAGCCGAGCGCGATGCCGGCCCCCATGGCGGCGAAGATCCAGAGCGTCAGGTAGCGGTCGAGGAAGGAGAGGCGGCGGGCGACGCCGGCGGATCGGGGCACGGGGGCTCCTAGAGGCTGCCGACCAGCGCCTTGAGGCGGCGCAGGGCCTTCGGCTCGATGCAGTAGCAGACGCGCGGCCCGTCGATGTCGCCGCGGATGAGGCCGGCCTCCTTGAGCACCTTCAGGTGCTGGGAGACGGTGGACTGGGCCAGCGGCAGCTCGTCGACGATGTCGCCGCAGACGCAGGCCTCGCGCCGCACCAGCAGGCGCATGATCTGGACGCGGGCCGGGTGGCCGAGGGCCTTGGCCAGGGCGGCGAGCTCCTCGTCGGCCTCGGCGCCTTCCACCGGCCGCAGATCCGGGGCTTCCGGCGGCGCCGCCGGCGGCGTGCAGGCGTCCTTCTTGATGGCAACGGACATGAAAGGCTTTCTACGATGAAGAGATCGCCTCCGCAACGTCCTGCGCATCGCTTCACACGGCCGTCACAGCAGACGGGATGTGGCAAACTGCCTCGGCCGCTCCGGTTGCGCCTCCATCGTCATCATGCGATAAGCGGCCCGTCCGGGCTCCGCGCGTGCTGGGGGGCGAGGGACGAAAGCGGGAACCATGGGCCTCCCGGTGACCGAGAGCGACGTGAAGGCCGCCCCGTGGGACGGGGTGAAGCCGGGCGAGCCGCCGCGTGCCCGCGCCGCGGTGACGGCCGTCCTCCTCGCCCTCGGCCTGGCCGCCTGGACCGCCGCCTACCTGGCCATCCAGCCGCTGGCGGGCTGGCTCAGCTTCTCCGCCTTCGGCCTGGCGCGCGGCTCGCACGCCGGCGAGGCCGTCGCCTTCTTCCTCTACGACACCCCCAAGGTGCTGCTGCTCCTCACCCTCATCGTCTTCCTGGTGGGAATCGTCCGGTCCTTCTTCACCGCCGAGCGCACCCGCGCCATCCTGGCGGGGAAGCGGGAGTCGGTGGGCAACGTGCTGGCCGCGCTGCTGGGCATCGTCACCCCGTTCTGCTCCTGCTCGGCGGTCCCGCTCTTCATCGGCTTCGTCGAGGTGGGGATCCCGCTCGGCGTGACCCTCTCCTTCCTCGTCTCGGCGCCCATGGTGAACGAGATCGCCCTGGTCATGCTCTTCGGCATGTTCGGCTGGAAGGTGGCCGCCCTCTACCTCGGCACCGGCCTCGCCGTCGCCATCCTCTCCGGCTTCGTCCTCGGCCGCCTGAAGCTGGAGCGCTTCGTGGAGCCCTGGGTCTACGAGTCGATGCGCGCCGAGGCCACCTTCGAGAGGGAGCGGCTCGGCTTCACCGGCCGCGTCGGGAAGGGGCTCGAGGCGGTGAAGGAGATCGTCGGCAAGGTCTGGCCCTGGGTGCTGGCCGGCATCGCCGTCGGCGCCGGCATCCACGGCTACGTGCCGGAGGGGCTGCTCGCCAGCTTCATGGGCAAGTCGGCCTGGTGGTCGGTGCCGCTGGCGGTGGTCATCGGCGTGCCCATGTACTCGAACGCCGCCGGCATCATCCCGGTGGTGGAGGCCCTGCTCGGCAAGGGGGCGGCGCTCGGGACCGTCCTCGCCTTCATGATGTCGGTCATCGCCCTCTCGCTGCCCGAGCTGATCATCCTGCGCAAGGTGCTGAGGCCGCGGCTCATCGCCACCTTCGTGGGCGTGGTGGCCACCGGCATCCTGCTGGTCGGCTGGCTGTTCAACGCGGTGCTGTGAGGAGGAGGGGCGAGATGAGGATCCAGGTGCTCGGGACCGGCTGCGCCAAGTGCAAGCAGCTCACCGCCAGCGCGGAGCGGGCGGTGGCCGAGCTCGGCCTCGGGGTCCCGGTCGAGAAGGTCGAGGACGTCCGCGAGATCATGAAGTTCAAGGTCATGTCGACGCCGGCGCTGGTGGTCGACGGCCAGGTGAAGTCGGCCGGCAAGGTGCTGTCGCCCGAGGACGTGAAGGCCTGCCTGCGGGGCTGAAGGCCCGGGCCGGCGAACCCTCGGCGCCGCGGCCGGCTCTCGATTGGCATGCGCCTCCCCTGGTGGCTCCCCTTCGGCCCGGTCCCCGAGATCCATGCCCCGGCGCTGTCGCTGGTGCTCGGCCAGGGCGCCCCGCCGCAGCTCGTCGACGTCCGCACCTCGCGCGAGTTCGCCGGCGGCCACATCGAGGGGGCGGTCAACGTCCCGGTGACCGAGCTGGCCGGGCGCCTGCCCGGCCTCGAGCTCGACCCCGCCCGACCGGTGGTGGCCATCTGCCTGACCGCCCACCGCAGCATCCCGGCGGTCCGGCTGCTGCGCGGCCACGGCCTGGAGGCCCGGCAGCTGGCCGGCGGCATGCTGGCCTGGCGCGCCCAGGGGCTGCCCGAGCACCGGCGCTGAGCCCGGCCGGCCCCGGGCTCGCCTCGCCCCGACCACCCGACTCGCGCCTGCTATGCTCGGCCCATGCGCTGGCGCCTGGTCGCGTTCGCCGTGGTCCTGCTGCTGGCCCTGGCTGCCCTGCTCCTCGTCCGCTCCGCCCGCACCTCGCCGGCCACCGCGGCCTCGAGCCCGCCCGCGGCCGGCCCCGCCGCCGGCGCGCCGGGCGACCTGCCCCCGCCTCCCGCCCTCCCCGTCCGGCTGGTGGCGCCCCTCCCGCCGGCCGACGACCGCCCGGCCAGCTTCGAGGGGCGGGTGGTCTCGTCCGCCACCGGCAGCGGCATCGCCGGCGCCGAGCTGACCTTCTCCCGCGCCGGGGCCGCCGCCTCGACCCGGGCCGGCCCCGACGGCGCCTTCACCTTCGCGCCCCCGGTCACCGGCCGCTGGCTGCTGGCCGCGGCGAGCGCCGCCGGCTTCCTGCCCTTCGCGCCGGAGTGGGGCCACAGCCCGGTCCAGCTCGAGGCCCGCCCCGGCCAGCACGTCCGCGGCCTGGAGGTCCACCTCGCCCCGGCCGTCGAGCTCACCGGCGAGGTCGTCGATCCCGAGGGCCGGCCGGTGGCCGGCGCCACGGTGCGCCTGCTCGGCACCGCCAGCGAGGCGGCGCTCCTCCCGGTGGCCGACCGCTTCGAGAGCGGCCCCGACGGCCGCTTCACCTTCGCCGCGCCGGAGGGGACGGTGCTGGAGGCCACCCGGCCCGGCTTCCTCCCCGGGCGCGCCGAGCTCGGGCCGCTGGAGCGGGTCAACCGCAAGGTGGTGATCGAGCTGGGCGGGCGCCACGCCGCGCCGCTGCCGGCCGCGGCCATCTCCGGCGAGGTGGTGCTGGGGCCGGAGGGGGCGCCGGCCGAGGGCGCCCTGGTCTCGGCCACCCGCGAGGGGCCGCGCCCGGCGGCCGACGTGCCGGCGGCGCAGGCGGTGACCGGCGCCGACGGCCACTTCACGCTGGGTGACCTATCCCCCGGCCGCTACCGGGTCGCGGCGCGCGCCGAGGGGCGGGCCCCGGCCACGCGGCGCGCGGTCCCCGCCGGCGCCGCGGGGCTGCGGCTCGAGCTCACCGCCGGGTCCCGCCTGCGCGGCTGCGTCCGCGCGGCCTCCAGCGGCGCGCCGGTCGCCCCCTTCACGGTGCTGGTCTTCGAGCGGCGCAGCGCGCTGGGGCGGGTGGCCCAGCGCAGCCTCTCGGTGGTGGAGCCGGGCGGCTGCTACGCCCTCGACGACCTCTCGCCCGGGCCGGCGGCGGTGGTCTTCTCGGCGCCGGGCTACGCCCCCTCCGAGGAGGCGCGCGTGGAGCTGCCCCCGCCCGGCGGCGAGGCGGTGGTCGACGGGCGGCTGGAGGCGGGCGGGCGGCTCACCGGGCGCGTGCTCGACGACGCCACCGGCGCGCCGCTGGGCGGCGCGTCGATCTCGGTGGAGGGATGGCTGGCCTCGGCCGCCTCCACCTTCCCGGTGCTGGCCGGGGGCGAGTCCGACGGCGGCGGCCGCTTCGCGCTGGCCGGGCTGCCGCGCCGCTTCTCCATCCACGTCGCCGCGGCCGGCCACCACGCCCGCATCGTGGGCGGGCTGGAGGCCGGGCCGGGCGAGGCGCGCGGCCCCATCGAGGTCCGGCTGCGCGCGGTGGAGCCCGGCGAGACGCCGCGCACCGAGCTGGCCGGCGTCGGGCTCCAGCTCACGCCCGACGGCGAGGTGCTGGCGGTGACCGGGCTGGTGGCGGGCGGCGGGGCGGCCCTGGCCGGGCTGCAGGTCGGCGACCGGGTGGTCGCGGTCGACGGGCGCCCCGTCTCCGAGCTGGGCATGGTGGGCGCCGTCGACGCCATCCGCGGGGCGGAGGGGACCACCGTGCGCCTCACGGTGCGGCGCGACGGGGTCACGCGCGACGTCGACGTGGCCCGGCGGCTGATCCGGGGGTGAGCCGGCGCGCCCGCCCGCGCCGGGGGCGGCCCCGGGCGCGACGGCAGCTCAGCGCCCCTCCAGCCCCCACGCCTTCAGGCGCTTCCAGAGGGTCACCCGCGACACGCCGAGCCGGCGAGCCGCCTCGGCCCGGTTCCAGCCGCAGGCGTCGAGCACGGCCACGGCCCTGGCCCGGTCCTCCGGCCCCTCGGTGAGGCGCGGCGCCTCCTCGGCCGGGGGGACCGGGGCGGCCCGCTCCCCGCTCGACGGCGGCGGCGCGCACAGGTCCTCGGGCAGGTGGGCCGGCTCGATCAGCCCGCCGTGCGCGCGCAGGGCGCCGAACTCGAGCGCGTTCTGGAGCTCCCGGACGTTGCCGGGCCAGGGGTAGCGGCTCATCACCTCCAGCGCCTCGGGCGAGAGCCCGCCGGCGCGAACGCCGCCGGCGCGCACCAGCCGGCCCAGGTGCTCCTCGGCGATCCGGGGCAGGTCCTCGATCCGCTCGCGGAGCGGCGGGATGCGGATGGGGAAGACGGCCAGCCGGAAGTACAGGTCGGCGCGGAACCTGCCCTCCTGCACCAGGGCCTTCAGGTCGCGATGGGTGGCGCAGACCAGCCGCACGTCGACGCGGATCGGGACCGACTCTCCCACCCGCTCGACCTCGCGCTGCTCGATGACCCGCAGCAGCTTGACCTGCACGGCCGGGGAGACGTCGCCGATCTCGTCGAGCAGCAGCGTGCCGCCGTGGGCCTCCTGGAAGCGGCCGCGCCGGTCGCGGACCGCCCCGGTGAAGGCGCCCTTGACGTGGCCGAAGAGCTCGCTCTCCAGCAGGTTCTCGTTGAGCGCGGAGCAGGAGACCTTGACGAACGGCCCGCCGGCACGGCGCGAGGCCTGGTGGATGGCGGCGGCGACGCACTCCTTGCCGGTGCCGCTCTCTCCCAGCAGCATCACGGTGGCGTCCGACTGCGCCACCCGCCCCACCGTGGCGAACAGCTCCTGCATGGGCGGGGAGCGCCCGATCATGCCGCAGAAGTCCCCCTCCCCCACCGCCACCGCGGCGCGACGCGGCTCGAAGCCGGCCTCGCCCACCTCGGCGAACGACTCGAGCGCCCCGACCAGCTCGCCGTCGGTGCCGGCCAGCGGCACCGCGTTCTTCACGATCAGCAGGAGCCGGCCGTCCTTCGTCCGCAGCGTGCAGGTCTTGGAGGTGCGCCCCTGCTCGACGAGGCCGCACCGGATCGGACCCACGCCGCAGGCGCAGCCGTGGACGGCGTCACCGGCCAGGATCGAGCAGTCGCGCCCCAGCGCCTCGGCGCGCGTCCAGCCGCTGATCCGCTCCGCGGCCCGGTTCCAGGAGGTGACCCGTCCTCCCAGGTCGGTGGTGAAGACCCCGTAGGGGAGGACGTCCGCCATGGTGCGCAGCGCAGCCTCCGAGCCGAGGCCGAGGTAGGGCATCCGCGGCGCCACCGGGCTCGGGAAGTCGAGGCGAGGCGAGTCGGGCATGGTCCCTTGGAGCCGGCCTGAACGGAGGTGGTTCGGCTTAACGTTCAACCGTTCAACTATGGCGCGACACCCCGTGTCGGGGCTGCGGCAAGGCGCCGCGCAGGCACTGGGTGAAATCCCCCAGTCTCCACGCCTGCTTGCGAATCGCTGACTGGGTCAGACCACCCAGCGACCTGGTACGGGCCCTGCTCCTGGTGCCGGCGCGGAGCCGGGTCGAACGACCGTCCACCACCCTCCGCGAAAGGACCCAACGTGAGCATCTCCCGCACCACCCTCCTCGCCATGGCCGCCGCGGCCCTCGCCGCGTGCACCAGCGAGAAGACCTGCACCGACTTCTGCGGCGCCGGCAACGTCTGCAGCGGCGACCAGTGCATCCCCATCGCCTGCACGCCGGCCTGCGGCGCCGGCACCGCCTGCCAGAACGGCGCCTGCGTCCCGGTCCAGGCGGTCTCCTGCACCACCGCCTCGCCCGGCTGCGCCTCCTGCATCGTCAGCGGCCAGGACGCCAGCTGGGTCAGCCTGTGCGGCTCGGGCACCACCTGCGACACCTCCACCGACAGCTGCGTGTCGACGGTCAACTTCCACGCCACGCTGGGCGCGCCCGGCGGCGTGCTCCACGGCCCCTTCACCTCGGGGTACCAGGTGACCGCCGCCTGCGTCACCTGCCACGCCGCGGCCGCCACCCAGGTGATGGCCACCGCCCACTGGACCTGGTCGGGCCCGACTCCCGATCTGGTCACCGCCGCCGACCCCAACGTGATCCTCAACCCCGGGACCATCGGCAAGTCCGTCCTCATCAACAACTTCTGCGTCGCCACGCCCTCCAACGACAAGCGGTGTGACCAGTGCCATGCCGGCTACGGTGGCGACCCGGACCCGGCCCGGGTGCAGAAGACGGCGCGCGCCTACGCCTCGGCCGACCCGACCACGGGCGACTCGTCCATCCCGCTCGAGCGGCGCGTCGACTGCCTGGTCTGCCACTCCAACCCGACGGCCGCCTACGCCAAGGACCCCAAGAACTTCGGCAACCCGGTCGCCACCCTCAACCTGGCGGTGGCCGCGCAGGACATCATCATGCCGACCCGCACCAACTGCGGGGCCTGCCACTTCTACGCCGGCGGCGGCGACAACGTGAAGCTGATGGGCTCCTCGCTCAAGAACCCGACCGAGGCCATCGACGTGCACATGGGACGTGGCATGGAGTGCAGCGACTGCCACACCAGCCCCGGGCACCAGTTCCGCGGCGGCGGCGTCCACGTGCCGACCCACGTCGCGCGTGCCGCCTGCACGGACTGCCACGGCGCCCAGCCCCACACCGGGAAGGTGCAGGCCAACGGCGAGACCTGGGACGCCCACACCGCCCGCATCGCCTGCCAGACCTGCCACATCCCGACCTTCAGCCGCGGCCAGTTCGCCAAGGTGAGCTGGGATTGGTCGACGGCCGGTGACAACGTCACCTGCGCCGGCACGCCCAACTGCGCCGCCGGCGTGGCCACCGCCAAGGTGGCGGCCGACGGCGTCACCCCCGACCCGACCTCCACCACGCCGGTGACCACCTACGACTACATCAAGGGCAACTTCAAGTGGATGAAGAACGTGGCGCCGGCCTACCGCTGGTCCAACGGGAAGGCCACCCACGCGCTCGTCTCCGACCGGGCCGACTTCGCCGCCCTCGGCCTCACCACCGCCGACGCCGACCGGATCTCCCTCGGCGAGCCGGTGGGCGGCCCGACCGACGGCAAGATCGCGCCCTTCAAGCTGATGCGCGGCCGGCAGGGCTTCTACATCGACGGTGACAACGGCTTCGCCATCGTGCCCAACGTCTTCGGTCCCGGCAGCTTCTGGGGCGTCGTCCAGGCCGCCGGCTACAGCTACCCCACCTATGACTTCGACGGCGCCGGCCCCATCCAGCCGGGACAGCCCTCGGTCGACGCGCTCTGGGGCAAGATCTTCGCCCAGGGGGCCTTCGTGGCCGGGCAGGTGGCCGCCAACACCCCGTTCGCCGCATGGGACGCCGCATCGCCGGCGACGCCCGGCTACGCCTGGCGCTACACCAAGCTCTACATGGACCTGAACCACGAGGTGGCCCCCAAGGCCCAGGCGCTGGGGAAGGCGGGCTGCACCGACTGCCACTCGGCCACGCCCAGGCTCCCGCTCTGCGAGCTCTACGCCGGGCGCACGCCCCCGTGGGGCGTGACCTGCCCGTAGCGACCGGTCCGGGATGAACGCGGGGCCGCGCCTCCGGGATCCGACCCGGGGGGCGGCCCCGCTCCCTGTGCGGGCCGCGGCCACCCTCCGCGCCCCTTGGCGCGGTGGCGCCTTTCAGGGAGACTGCCCCCTCGACCCACGCCCCGACCGCGGGCAGGAACCCACCATGAACGTCCTCCTCACCGGCGGCTGCGGCTTCATCGGCTCCAACCTGGTCCGGCTGCTCGTCGCCGAGCGGCCCGGCTGGCGCATCGTCAACCTCGACAAGCTCACCTACGCCGGCAACGCCGAGAACCTGGCCGACCTGGCCGATCACCCGCGCTACCGGTTCGTCCGCGGCGACATCTGCAACGGGGAGCTGATCGCCGACCTCTTCCGCACCGAGCGGATCGACGCGGTCATGCACCTGGCCGCCGAGAGCCACGTCGACCGCTCCATCCTCGCCCCCTCGATCTTCATCGAGACCAACGTGCGCGGCACGCAGGTGCTGCTGGAGGCGGCCCGCGAGTTCGGGGTGCAGCGCTTCCTCCACGTCTCCACCGACGAGGTCTACGGCTCGCTCGGCCCCACCGGCCTCTTCACCGAGCAGACCCCGCTCGACCCCTCCTCGCCCTACTCGGCCTCCAAGGCCGCCTCCGACCTGCTGGCGCTGGCCTACGCCCGGACCTTCGCGCTGCCGGTGGTGGTGACCCGCTGCTCCAACAACTACGGGCCCTGGCAGTTCCCCGAGAAGCTCATCCCGCTCATGATCGCCAACGCCACCCGCGACCTGCCGCTGCCGGTCTACGGCGACGGCATGAACGTGCGCGACTGGATCCACGTCGAGGACCACGCCCGCGGGCTGCTGGCGGCGCTGGAGCGGGGCGGGGCCGGGCAGGTCTACAACTTCGGCGCCAGCAGCGAGCGGCACAACATCGACATCGTCCGCCAGGTGCTGAAGCTCACCGGCAAGCCCGAGTCGCTCATCAGGTACGTCACCGACCGGCTCGGCCACGACCGCCGCTACGCCATCGACGCCGCCAAGGCGCAGCGCGAGCTGGGGTGGGCGCCGCGCCACCGCTTCGAGGAGGCGCTCGGCGAGACGGTGCGCTGGTACCAGGCCCACCGCGCCTGGTGGGAGCGGATCATCTCCGGCGAGTACCTGAAGTACTACGCCCAGCAGTACGGGAAGGCCTGATGCGGCTCGCCATCACCGGCGCCAACGGCCTGCTGGGCGGGGAGGCGGTGGCGCAGGCCGCCGGGAGCCATGAGGTGCTGGCGCTCGGCCGCGGGGCCTGCCGGCTCCCGCCCGGACCCTACGCCTGGGCCTCCGCCGACCTGGCCGACGGCCACTCGCTGGAGGCGGCGCTGCTGGCCTTCCGGCCGGAGGCGGTGCTGCACGCCGGCGCGGCCACCGACGTCGACGGCTGCGAGCGCGATCCGGCCCTGGCCTGGCGGACCAACGTGGGCGGCACCGAGCAGGCCGCCCGCGCCTGCGCCGCGCTGGGCGCCCGCCTGCTGGCGGTCTCCACCGACTACGTCTTCGACGGCGAGGCGGGCCCCTACGGCGAGGACGACGTCCCCCACCCGCGCGGCGCCTACGCGCGCACCAAGCGCTGCGGCGAGGAGGCGGCCCTGCTGCTCGCCCCCGACGCCGTGGTGGCCCGGGTGGCGGTGGTCTACAGCGGCCGGCCCGGCGCCAAGGCCACCTTCGCCACCCAGGTGGTCGAGAAGCTCGGCCGCGGCGAGCCGGTCAAGGCCTTCTCCGACCAGCTGGTCTCCACGACGCTGGCCGCCAGCGGCGCCGCGCGCTGCCTCGAGCTGCTGCTCGAGACCGCCTACCGGGGCGTGATCCACGCCTGCGACGCCACCGTGGTCGACCGGGTCACCTTCGCCCGGCGGGTCGCCGAGCGCTTCGGCCTCTCCGGCCAGATCATCCCGGTCAAGACCGCCGAGGTCCGGCTCCCCGCGCCGCGGCCGCTGCGCGGCGGCCTCAAGGTGGAGCGGGCCGCGGCCCTGCTGCGCAACCGGCCGCTCCCGCTCGAGGAGGCGCTCGATCGCTTCCACGCGGAGTGGATGAGCCGGGCCGGGCGCTGACCCCGCGCGCTCCACGCCCGCGGCCCCGGGAGCGCCCCGTCCGGGAGCGGTGCCGGCCCGAAGCTTCCGGCCCCGGCGGCGGGGAACCGTGCTTCAATCCCCGCTCCACGTGCCGGAGGCCCGCCCCATGTTCCTCTTCGACCCTCGACGGCTCGCGCCCCGGCCGGGCGACCCCGCCTCCACCACGCTGCTGGAGAAGACGGTCCGGTTCTTCGAGGACAAGGGCAAGGCCCGGCTCCGCCAGGACGACCTCGACCGGGCCTGGTACGCCGACTTCCTCGACTTCTCCAGGCGGGAGGGGCTCTTCGCCACCTTCCTGACGCCGGCGCCGCTGGGAGGGCCCGGGGCCCGCTGGGACACCGCCCGCAACGCCGCCCTCAACGAGGTGCTGGGGTTCTACGGCCTGCCCTACTGGTACACGTGGCAGGTCACCATCCTCGGCCTCGGCCCCATCTGGATGAGCCCCAACCAGGCGGCCCGGCGGCGGACCGCGGCCCTGCTGGCCCAGGGCGGCATCTTCGGCTTCGGCCTCTCCGAGAAGGAGCACGGCGCCGACATCTACTCCACCGACATGGAGCTGGTCCCGGCCGGCGAGGGGCGCTGGCTGGCGCGCGGCGACAAGTACTACATCGGCAACGGCAACGAGGCGGCCCTGCTCTCGGTCTTCGGCAAGGTGGCCGGCAGCGGCGAGTACGTCTTCTTCCTCGTCGATCCGAGGCGGCCCGGCTACCGGCTGGTGAAGAACGTGGTGGCCAGCCAGTCCTACGTGGCCGAGTTCGTGCTGGAGGACTACCCGGTGGCCGAGGAGGACGTGCTGCTGCGCGGGCCGGCCGCCTGGGACGCCGCGCTCAACACCGTCAACGTCGGCAAGTACAACCTGGGCTGGGCCTCGATCGGCATCTGCACCCACGCCCTCTACGAGGCGATCCGCCACGCCGCCAACCGCCGGCTCTACGGCATGGCGGTCACCGACTTCACCCACGTGCAGCGGCTCTTCACCGACGCCTGGGCGCGGCTCACGGCCATGCGGCTCTTCGGGCTGCGCGCCGCCGACTACTTCAGGTCGGCGTCGCGCCAGGACCGGCGCTACCTGCTCTTCAACCCGGTCATGAAGATGAAGGTCACCACCGAGGGGGAGAAGGTCATCGACCACCTCTGGGACGTGATCGCCGCCAAGGGCTTCGAGAAGGACACCTACTTCGAGATGGCGGCCCGCGACATCCGGGCCCTGCCCAAGCTGGAGGGGACGGTCCACGTCAACATCGCGCTGATCGTCAAGTTCATGCGGAACTACTTCTTCGCGCCGGCCGACCTCCCGGCGGTGCCGCGGCGCGACGATCCGGCCGACGACGCCTTCCTCTGGGACCAGGGGCCGGCCAGCGGGCTCTCCGCCATCCGCTTCCAGGACCCGGGGCCCGTCTTCGCCGCCTGGCCGCAGCCCAACGTGGCCCTCTTCCGCGAGCAGGTCGAGGCCTTCAAGGCGCTGCTGGCGCGGGCCACCCCGACCGAGGCCCAGGCCAGGGACGTCGACTTCCTGCTCGCGGTGGGCGAGCTCTTCACGCTGGTGGTCTACGCCCAGCTCATCCTCGAGAACGCCGCGCTGCGCGCCGACGAGGGGATCGACGGCGACACGGTCGACCAGGTCTTCGACGTGCTGGTCCGCGACTTCTCCCGCCATGCCGTCGACCTGCACGGCAAGGCGGCCTCGACCCCGGCGCAGATGGAGCTGGCGCTGCAGATGATCCGGAAGCCGGCGCAGGACCCGGCCCGCCGAGAGCGGATCTGGGGGCGGGTCCACGCCCTCAAGGACGCCTACGAGATGAGCCCGTAGTGGCCCGGCCAGGCACGCCCCGCCGGCCCCCGCCCCTCGACCGCCACGTCCTCTACGAGCGGGCGGTCCAGTCGCCCGACACCGAGCTGGGGCTGCTCACCCGGCTGCTGGCCCGCGCCGGCCAGCCCGCCCGCCGGCTGCGCGAGGACTTCAGCGGCACCGCGCTGCTCTCCGCCTGCTGGGTGGAGGGCGGGCCGGACCGGACCGCCGTGGCGGTCGACCTCGATCCGGCCGTCCACCGCTGGGCCGCGCGTCACCGGCTCCCGGCGCTGGGGGCCGCCGCCCGCCGGCTCGAGCTGGTCCAGGCCGACGTGCGCCACGCCCCGCGCGGCCCCTTCGACGCCATCCTCGCCCTCAACTTCAGCTACCAGGTCTTCCGGGAGCGGGCCGAGCTCGGGGCCTACCTGGCGGCGGCGCGCCGGGCCCTGGTCCCCGGCGGCCTCTTCGTGCTCGACCTCTTCGGCGGCTGGCTCTCCCTCCAGGAGGCCACCGAGCGGCGACGCATCGGCGGCGGCGTCACCTACGTCTGGGAGCACGACGCCTGCGACGCCATCACCCACCGCATCCGCTGCGCCATCCACTTCGAGCTGCCGGGCGGGCGCCGCCTGCGGCGCGCCTTCACCTACGACTGGCGGCTCTGGTCGCTCCCCGAGCTGCGCGACCTGATGGCGGAGGCCGGCTTCGACCGGATCGAGGTGCAGTGGGACGTGGAGCCACCCGGCGTCGAGCCACGCTACCTGCCCCGGCGCCACGCCGCCAACCAGGGGGCGTGGCTCGCCTACCTGGTGGGACGCCGGCCCGGCCTGTCGGCGCGATAGGCCCCCGCCTTGCGGGCCGGGGCGGGCTGGCCTAGATCACCCGGGAGCACCGCTGGAGCCCGCCATGCCCCGCCTCCCCGACCACCGCCGTGCCGCCGTCGCCGCCCTGGCCGTCGCGTCCCTGCTGCCGCTGGCCGGCTGCACCTCCTCCTCCGAGCCACCGCCCCCGGGGTGGAACACCGAGGTGGTGGCGGTGGCCGACCTCGACGGCGACGGCCCGCTCGACGTGCTGAGCGCCACCACCGTCTTCACCACCGTCTACCAGCCCGGCTACCTCACCGTCCGCCGTCAGTCGGGGACCTCCCCGGGCACCTTCGATGCCCCGCTGCGGACCAGCACCTGCCTCGACCCCACGGCGCTGGCCCTCGGCGACGTCGACGGCGACGGCCGGCTCGACGTGGCCGTGGCCTGCGGCGCCACCGCCGGGACCGGCTTCGAGGTGGCGCTGCACCTGCAGACCTCCAGCCAGCCCGTCACCTTCGGCCCGCCCACCTCGCTCCCCACCGGCGATGCGCAGCCCTCGTCCATCCGGCTCGCCGATCTCGACGGGGACGGCCGCCTCGACGTGGTGGTCGGCGCCCGCACCGGGACCGGGCTGCTGGTCTTCTTCCAGCAGCCGGCGCCGGCGCCGCCGGCCACCTTCGCCGCGCCGGTCACGCTCGAGGTGGGGACCGCGCCGGTGGCCGTGGCCGCCGGCGACCTGACCGGGGCCGGCCGGCTCGATCTCGTGGCCACCACCGCCGACGGCCGGGCCGTGGTCCTGCTCCACGACGCCGTGCCGGGGAGCTTCCTCCCCGCCGTCTCCTACCCGGCCGGCGTCCGCCCGGTCGCCGTCGAGATCGCCGACCTCGACGGCGACGGCCACCCCGACCTGCTCATGGCCGACTGCAAGGGTTCACTGCTGGTCATGACCCAGCGCGCGGGCGGCGGCGCCTTCGACCCGGTCACGGCCCGCGACGTCCTCGACTCGGCCACCGTGGCGCTCTCGGTGGCCGATCTCGACCTCGACGGCCGGCTCGACGTGGTGGTGGCCAGCGCCGGACCGCCCGGCTGGCCCGGCTCGGTGGCGGTCTTCAAGCAGGCACCGGCCCCGGCCGCGGCGGGGACGCTGCTCCCCCCGCGATCTACACCGGCTACCAGGGGCCGCTCTCGGTGGTGGCGGCCGACGTGAACGCCGACGGCCTCCCCGACCTGGTCATCGCCGACGGCCTGGCCGCGATCCGCTTCCAGGACCCGGGCGGCCAGTTCCTGCCGCCGACCTGGCTGCGGCAGTAGCCCGCACCCGGGCAGGCCGCCCCGGGCTGTCGCCCAGCGGCCCGCCAGCAGCGTACACTTGCCCCGTGAGCCAGTCCGCCCCGCCCACCGGAGGGTGCCTTCCGCCGCCGGGCGGGTACGAGCGGCCACTCGCCATCGCGGTCGAGGCGGCCCGCCTGGCCGGGCGGCTGCTGGCGGCCGAGTTCCACCGCCCCGGGGGGCCGCGCGGCGGCGGCGACCAGTGCCCCGCCGACGTCGAGGCCGAGGAGGCGGTGCGCCGGGTCCTGCTCGACGCCTTCCCCGACTTCGGCTTCATCGCCGAGGAGACCCCGGGACGCGACCTGCCTCCCCGGGACGCGGGACGGCACGTCTGGGTGGTCGACCCCAACGACGGGACCCGCTACTTCCTGCGCGGCCGCCGCGGCGCCTCGACCTCCGTCGGCCTGCTGCGCGACGGCGCCCCGGTGCTGGGGGTGGTGCTGGCCCACACCGCGCCGCACGGGGGCGAGGACCTGATCAGCTGGGCCGAGGGGCTGGGGCCGGTCACGCGCAACGGCCAGCCGGTGGGAGCCCGCCACGCCGGCGCCGCGCTCTTCCCCGGCGCGGTGGTGCTGGTCTCCCCCTCGGCAGAGGAGCACCCGCTCACCAACGCGCTGGCCCTGGCGCCGGGCCGCTTCCGGCCCATGACCTCGATCGCCTACCGGCTGGCGCTGGTGGCGGCCGGCGAGGCCGACGCCGCCATCTCGCTCCAGCCGCTCGACGGCCACGACGTGGTGGCCGGCCACGCCCTGCTGCTCGGCGCCGGCCTCACCCTGGTCGACGCCGCCGGCGAGGCGGTCCGCTACCACCCGGCGGCCAGGACGCGGATCGGGCCGGTGGCGGGGGGCGGCGCGGCGCTGGCCGCCGAGCTGGCCGGGCGGCTCTCGCGCCGGCACGCCCCCCTGGCGGGCGGCGGCACGGCCGCGCTGGTGGAGACCCTCCCCGGCCACAGCTGCGCCGACCCGTCCCTGCTGCGCCGCGCCCAGGGCGCGCTCCTCGGCCAGCTCTGCGGGGACGCGCTCGGCAGCCTGGTCGAGTTCGAGAGCGACGAGGAGATCGCCGAGGACTACCCCGACGGCGTGCGCGAGCTGGTGGACGGCGGCACCTGGAACCTGCTGGCCGGCCAGCCCACCGACGACTCCGAGCTGGCGCTGGCCCTGGCCCGCTGCCTCATCCGGCACGGCCGCTTCGAGGCCGCCGAGGCCGCCCGCGCCTATACCGCCTGGTTCGAGTCGCACCCGTTCGACGTCGGGCACACCACCCGGGCCGCGCTGGCGGCGGCCGCCGCCGCGCGCCGGGACGGACGGGACCCGGCCGAGGCCGCCCGCGCCGCCGCCCGCCTGGAGAGCCGCTCCAACGGCTCGCTGATGCGGGTCTCCCCGCTGGGGATCTTCGGCCACCGGCTGGCCCCGACCGAGCTGGCGGCGCTGGCGCGCGAGGACGCCCGGCTGACCCACCCGCACCCGGTCTGCGCCGACGCCGGCGCCGTCTACACCGCCACCCTGGCCCGGGCGGTGGCCCGGGGCGGCACGCCGGCCGAGCTGGCCGACTGGGCGCTGGCCTTCGCCCGGGAGCAGCGGCTCCACCAGGAGGTGGTCGAGGCCCTGCTCGTCTCCGCCAGGCACCGGCCCGACTACGCCACCAACCAGGTGCTGGTGACGGTGGCCCTGCAGAACGCCTTCTTCCAGCTGCGCCACGCCGCTCCCGAGGAGGCGCTGGTGGACACGGTGCGGCGCGGCGGCGACACCGACACCAACGCCGCCATCGCCGGGGCCCTGCTGGGCGCGGTGCATGGCGTCCACGCCCTGCCGCTGCGCTGGCGCAACGGGGTGCTGAGCTGCGTCCCGGTGGAGGGGATGCCGGGCTGCCACCGCCCCCGGCCCCCCGGCTGCTGGCCGGTGGACGCGCTGGTGGTGGCGGAGCGGCTGCTGGCCGGCTGACCGGCCGCGAGCCGGACGGCAGCCGCACGCTCACCGTGACGGTCACCGCCAACGAGCACGTCCTCGGCGAGGTGCTGGGCTGGGGCGGCGCCTGCCAGGTGGTGGCGCCGGCCGACGTCCGCGACGCGCTGCAGCGGCGGATCGCGGCGCTGCAGTCCATCTACCGCCTGATCGCCTACGCCCCGGAAGGGGTGTCCACGCCCGGCGGGGTCGCCACCGCGCCGCGCCGCGAGTAGGTCTTGCGCGGAGGTCGACGCGTGAAGGTCGTCACCTGGAACGTCAACGGGATCCGGGCGCGCGAGGCCCAGGTCCTCGAGCTGCTCGACCGCGAGTCGCCCGACCTGGTCTGCCTGCAGGAGATCAAGGCGCCCGCGGCCAAGGTCCCGGCGCCCCTGCGCGGGCTGCCCGGCTACCACGGCTGCTGGCACGGCGAGTCGGCCTACTCCGGCGTCGCCCTGCTGGTGCGCGCCGATCGGGTGGCCGCCCCGCCCGCCTTCCTCCACCCCCCCTTCGACTTCGAGAATCGCACGGTGGCGGCGCAGGTGGGGGGCGTGACCGTGGCCTGCCTCTACGTGCCCAACGGCGGCAAGGACCTCGACGCCAAGCTGCGCTTCGTCACCGCGCTCGACGGCTGGGCGGCCGAGGCCGCCGCGGCGGGCCGCCCGCTCCTGCTCTGCGGCGACCTCAACATCACCGCCACCGAGGCCGACGTGCACGAGAAGGAGCGCCGGGCCGGCGCCATCGGCCAGCGCGACGACGAGCGCGCGCTGCTGGCGAGGCTGCTGGGGCGCGACCTGGTCGACGTGGGGCGGGCGCTCGACCCGGCCAACGCCGCGCTCTTCACCTGGTGGCCGCCGTGGCGCGGCCTGCGGCAGAAGAACGTGGGCTGGCGCATCGACTACGTGGTGGCCAGCCGGGCGCTGGCCGGGCAGGCGAGGCGCTGCCGCGTGCTGGCCGAGTTCGGCACCAGCGACCACGCGCCGGTGGTGAGCGAGTTCGAGGGCTGGGCCTAGATCAGGTCCCGGCCACGCTGACCCCCTCCAGGACCAGGGTCGGGGTGCGCAGCGGCGAGTACGGGTACGGGTCGTTGCCCACCGCCACCAGCCGCTTCCAGAGCTCGAGGTGGTTGCCGGACACGTTCATCTCGGAGACCGGCTCGGCCACCCTGCCGCCGGTGATGCGGTAGCCGTTGAGGCCGAGCGAGAAGTCGCCGGTGGTGGCGTTGGAGTTGCCGCCGATGAAGCCGGTCACCAGCAGCCCCTCGCCGGCCTCCGCCACCAGGGCGTCGCGGTCGCGGGGGCCCAGCCCCCACGCCAGGTTGGAGGGGCGGCCGGTGCTGGGTGCCACCTTCAGCTTCTTCCCGTAGTAGGTGTCCACGTAGAAGGTGCGCAGCACGCCCCGGTCGAAGATCGGGAAGCGCCGCGCCGCCAGCCCCTCGCCGTCGAAGAGCCGGGAGCCCAGCGCCCGCGGCAGCAGCGGGTCGTCGGCCACGTCGAGCAGGGGCGCGCCGATGGCCGCGCCGACCTTGCCGTCGAAGCACGACTGCTTCTGCTGCAGGGCCATGCCGGAGAGCGGCCGGAGCAGGTGGGAGACCAGGGTGCCGGCGGCGCGCGGATCGATCACCAGCGTCATGGTGGCCGAGGTCCCCTTCCTCGCGCCCAGCCGCCCCAGCGCCCGCTCGGCCGCCCGCCGCCCGACCGCCTCCGCCGCCGGCAGCGCCGCGAGGTGGCGGGTGGTGGCGGCGTCCCAGTCCTCCGGGCGGCGGCCGTCGGCGTCCTTCACCGAGACCTCCCCGGACACCGAGAAGGAGGTGGCCCGGCGGGTCCCCTCGAAGCCGTTGGTGTGGACCCGCCACGAGTCGGTCAGCGCGTCGCCGAAGCCGGTGGTGACCGAGAGGATGGCCGCCGCCCCCTTCACCTGCCTGGCCGCCGCCTCCGCCGCCTGCGCCAGCTCGCGGCGGCGCACCGCCGTGACCCCGCCCAGGGCCGGGTCGTCGAGCTGCAGGTCCACGGCGGCCTGCCCCTCGTAGAGCCTCGGGTCGGGCAGGGCGCGGAAGGGATCCTGCTCCAGCGTCCGGGTCAGGGCCACCGCGTCCTCGATGAAGCGCTGCAGCGCCTCGGGCCGCAGGTCCTTGGTGCTGACCGCGGCGTAGCGGCCGTCGACGTAGAGCTCCAGCGAGAGGCCCCGGGTGGTGGTGTCGGACAGCTTCTCCACCTTGCCATCCCGCCAGTCGACCGAGACCTCGCGGGAACGCGAGGCCATCGCCGCCGCCTCCTGCGCCCCGGCCGTCCTGGCCAGCTTCGCGGCGCTGCGCGCCACCTCGAGCATGTCCTGTCCCTGGCTCATGGCGTCTCCTAGGCCTTCCCGCGGCCGCCGACGGTGATGGACGAGACGCGCACGGTGGGCAGGCCCTGCGAGACCGGCACGCCCTGCCCGTTCTTCCCGCAGGTCCAGCCGCCCTCGTCGATGGCCAGGTCGTCGGCCACCATGTCCACCTTCTCCAGGACCTTGGGGCCGTTCCCGATGACGTTGACGTCCTTGACCGGGCGGGTGAGCTTCCCGTCCTCGATGAGGTAGCCGTTCTTCACGTAGAAGGTGAAGTCGCCGGCGCCGATGTTGACCTGTCCGTTGGTGAAGTTGGTGCAGTAGATCCCCTTCTTCACCGAGGCGATGATCTCCTCCCGCCGGTGGGGGCCGTTGAGCATGTAGGTGGAGCGCATGCGCGGCTGCGGGGCGAACTGGTAGCTCTGGCGACGCCCGCTCCCGGTGGAGGCCAGGCCGTAGTGGCGGGCGCTGATGGCGTCGTGCAGGTAGGTCCGCAGCACGCCGTTCTCCACCAGCGCGGTCCGGCCGGCCGGGTTCCCCTCGTCGTCCACGTTGATCGACCCGCGGGCGCCGTCGAGGGTGGCGTCGTCCACGATGTTCACGAAGGGCCGGGCGATGGGCTTGCCGATCCTGTCGGAGTAGATGGAGGTGTTCTTCCGGTTGAAGTCGGCCTCCATGCCGTGGCCGATGGCCTCGTGGAGGAGGATGCCCGAGGAGCCGGCCGCCAGCACCACCGGGACCTCACCGGCCGGCGCCGGCACCGCCTCGAAGAGGATGGTGGTGCGCTCGACCGCCTCGCGCACCACCCGGGCCAGCCGATCGGCCGTGTAGTACTCCAGCCCGGTGCGCCCGGCCACGTTGTAGTAGCCCGACTCCCGCTGGCCGCCCTGCTCCGCCACGCAGCCGAGGACGAGCCGCGTCATGGGCTGCAGGTCCTCCACGATCCGGCCCTGCGAGTCGGCGATGAGCACGGCGCCGTACTCGTCGCCGAAGGAGACGGTGGCCTTCCGGATGCGTGGGTCGGCGGCGAAGGCCCGGGCGTTGAGGTCGGCCAGCAGCGGGATCTTCTGCCCCGGGCGCACGTCCTCCCAGCGCAGCTTCACCGGGTAGCGCGAGGGGAGCGCGCCGCCGACCCGGAAGCGCTGCGGCCCGGCCCGCGCCGGCCCCTCGGCGATGGTGGCGGCCGTGAGGGCGCACTCGCGCACGGCGCGTGGGTCGAGGTCCTCGGTGAATCCGTAGCCCTGCTGGTCGCCCCGGATGGCGCGGACGCCGATGCCCAGCTCGACGTTGACGAAGGCGCGGTTCACGGCGCCGTCCTCCAGCGTCAGGCTGGAGGAGACCCGGTGCTGCACGAAGACGTCGGCGCTGTCGGCGCCGCGCGAGAGGGCCGCCGCGAGGGCCTCGGCCAGCAGCGCCTCGGTGATGCCGAAGCGGCCGAAGTAGGAGATCCCCTGGCTGGCCCCGGGCGGGCGGACCGCCGCGCAGGCCAGCAGGTCGGCGGCGCCGGCGACCGCCAGGCCGGCGCTGGAGAGCTTGAGGAACTCGCGTCGTCCCATTCGTTCGCCGATCGCCATCCGTCGTCCTCCATCGGGCCGCCGGGGTCGCCCGGCCTGGTCCGCCCACGGTAGCGCCGAGGTCGTCGGGGAGCACCAGGAAACCGGCGGCTCGCCGTCGCACGACGCGGGTCGTCATGAAGTGAGGCGGGAGAAGCCGGCCCGTGACCGCGCCGCCTCCGCTATCCTCCCGGTCCGATGGCTCCCGCATCGAGCGTCCCGCCGGCCCCGGCCCCCGGCCCCCTGCCCTCCGGCGCCGCCGGCCGCGCGCTGGTGGTGCTGGCGCTCGTCAACCTCTTCAACTACCTCGATCGCTTCGTGGTCTCGGCGCTGGCCGAGAGCCTGAAGCGCTCCCCGCTGGCGCTCTCGGACACCCAGCTCGGCCTGCTCATGACCGGCTTCGTGGTGGTCTACATGCTGGCCTCGCCGGTCTTCGGGGCGCTCGGCGACCGGGGCGCCCGACCGCCGCTGGTGGCGCTGGGCGTCTTCGTCTGGAGCCTCGCCACCGTGCTGGCCGGGTTCGCCGGCAGCTTCGCGGCCCTCTTCCTGGCGCGGGCCGCGGTGGGCGTGGGCGAGGCGGCCTACGGCACCATCGCCCCCAGCCTGCTGGCCGATCTCTTCCCCAGGTCCCGGCGGGGGCGGGTCATGGCGGTCTTCTTCGCCGCCATCCCCATCGGCTCGGCGCTCGGCTACGTGCTCGGTGGGCTGGTCAACCACGCCTTCGGCTGGCGCGCGGCCTTCTTCATCGCCGGCGCTCCCGGGCTGCTCCTCGCCATCCTCTGCCTCCGCCTCGTCGACCCGCCCCGCGGCGGGCAGGACGAGGCCCCCGTCGGCGAGCCGATCGCGGGGCCGGCCGACGTGGCGGCGCCGGCCGGCGCGCTGGGCACCTACCGCGATCTCCTCCACAACCGGAGCTACCTGCTCACCGTCCTCGGCTACGCCGCCTACACCTTCGCCGTGGGCGGGATGGCCTTCTGGATGCCCTCCTTCCTGGAGCGGGTGCGCGGGCAGCCGCCCGCCGAGGCCACCGTCCAGTTCGGCGCCATCGTGGTGGTGACCGGGTTCGTGGGGACCTTCGCCGGCGGCTGGCTCGGCGACTTCCTGCTGCGCCGCTCGGCGCAGGCCTACCTCTGGCTCTCCGGCGGATCGGCGCTGCTGGCGGCGCCGCTGGCCTGGGTGGTCTTCACCGACCCGCGGCCGGCGGTCTACCTCCCCGCCGTGGTGGTGGCCGAGCTGCTCATCTTCGCCTCCACCGGCCCCGTCAACTCGGTCATCCTCAACGTGGTGAAGCCCGGTGAGCGCGCCACCGCGGTGGCGCTCAGCATCCTCGCCATCCACCTGCTCGGCGACGTCCCCTCGCCGCCGCTCATCGGCCTGATCTCCGACCACTCGTCGCTGGCCCGCGGCGTGCTGGTGGTCCCGGCCGCCATCCTCCTGTCCGGGGCCATCTGGACCCTCGAGGCCTGGCTGGGCGGGCGACGGGAGCGCCCGGCCTCGTGACCCGCGCCGCGCTCCGGGCCTTCCTGCGGGCGCTGCTGCGGATCTTCTTCCGCCGCATCGAGCTCACCGGCCTCGACCGGCTGCCCGCCACCGGGCCGGCGGTGCTGGTGGCCAACCACCCCAGCACGCTCATCGATCCCATCCTGCTGCTGGCCTTCGCGCCGCGCCCGGTCGCCTTCCTGGCCAAGGAGCCGGTCTTCCGCATGCCGGTGATCGGGCGGGCCGCCCGCGCCCTCGACGCCATCCCGGTCTACCGGGCCATGGATGGCGCCGATCCGCGGAGGAACGCCGAGACCTTCGGGCGGGCCCGCGCGCTGCTGCGGGGCGGTGGGGTGCTGGCCCTGTTTCCCGAGGGGACCTCCCACGACGATCCGCGCATGAGGCCCCTCAAGACCGGGGCCGCCCGCATCGCGCTCGGCGCCGCCTCCACCGGGGAGGGGCTGCCGCTCTCGGTCGTGCCGGCCGGCCTGGTCTTCACCGACAAGCGGACCTTCCGGAGCGAGGTGCTCCTCGCCTTCGGCGCCCCCATCGCGGTCGACCCGGCGCCGCTCTCGGCGCAGGGGGAGCCGGCGCCAGCCGGCGTCCGCGCCCTCACCGGGAGGATCCAGGCGGGGCTCGACGCGCTGGTGGTGCAGGCGGAGAGCGATGGCGCGCTGGCGCTGGCGGCCTCGGCCGAGCAGCTCCTCACCGACGGGGACGGCAGCTCGCTGGCGGAGCGGGTCTCGGTGCGCCAGCGGCTGCTGGCCGGGCGCGCCTGGCTCGCCGCCCACGACCCGGACCGGCTCGAGCGGCTGGAGCGGCGGCTGCGGCGGCACCTCTCCCTGCTCGACGCCGCCGGGCTGGGGAGCCCCCCGCCGCCGGCGCGGCTCCCGGCCGGGATGCCGGCGCGGGCCGCGCTCCACCTGCTGCTGGCCCCCCCGGCCCTGGCCGGCGTCCTGCTCCACGCCCCGGCCTGGCAGGCCGTGGATCGGCTGGCCCACCGCCTCGCCCGCGGCGACCGGTCGATGGAGGCGACCCTCAAGCTCGGGCTGGGGCTGGGGCTCTACCCCGCCACCTGGCTCGCCTTCGGCGTCGCGATGGGAACCCTCCGGGGCGCCGGCGCCGGGCTGCTGGCCGGGCTGTCCGGGCCCCTCCTGGCCGCCGCGGCGGTGGCCTTCGACGAGGGGAGCGAGCCCCTCCGGGCGCTGCTGCGCGCCGCGCTGCTCCGCCTCGGCCACCGGGGTGCGTTCGCGCGGTGGCGCGCCGAGCGCGAGGCGCTGCGGGCCGAGCTGCTCGCGGCGGCGGCCCTCATCCCGGCCGACGCGTCCCCCCCGGCCCGGTGACCGGCGGGCTCACCGCGGCGCCTCGGCTCACGGCACGGGCGCGACGCGGACCCGGTCGCCGGCCGCCACCCCGTGCGCAGCGGCCCAGCCGCCCGGGACCTCCAGCACCTCGGCCACCGGGCCGGCGGAGTGGAGGTGGGCCGTGCTGAGCGGCCTGGCCCGCTCCGCCAGGTTGGCGACCCGTCCGCCGGCGGCGAGGAAGAGGAGATCGAGCGGCACCAGCGTGTTCTTCATCCAGAAGTGGTGCGGCGAGGGCCGGTCGAAGCGGAAGATCATGCCGCCGTCGGCCGGGAGCCGCTCCCGGAACATGAGCCCGATCTCGATCTCCGCCCTGGCCTGGGCCACCTCCACGAGGAGCGGGTGGGCGGCGCCGGAGCGGGTCTCCATGAGGAGCGCCACCGGCCGGTGACGGCGCGGCAGCCACACCTCCTCCCCGGTGAGGCGGTCCCGGAAGGCGTCGCCGGCCGGGTCACGCCGCAGGTGGCGCAGCGGGCGGTCGACCAGCTCGAGCGGGCCCAGGCCGAGGCGGCGGGTGGCCGAGGTCTCGTGGCGCCAGCCCACCGGCACCACCACCTCCCGGGGCGGTGAAGGCTCGCCGGCTCCGGCGCAGCGGGCCGCCAGCACCGTGGCGCCGCCCGGGCCGGGCAGGTGGCCCAGCTCCAGCCAGGGCCACCAGCCGTGCGGCCCGGAGCGCTGTCCCACCAGCGCCACCTCGCCAGGCTCCTCCGGGTCGGCCTCCGAGCCGAGCCCGAGCCCGGCGGCGCCGAGCTCGCCCAGCGCCGCGGCGAGCGCCGGTCGGGCGTCGAAGGCGAAGGCCGCCACCTCGCCGTCGTCACAGCGATGCACCGCGCCGCAGCCGGCCAGGGCCCGGGCCGCGGCGGGGACGGCCTCCAGCGCCTCGCGCCGCACCAGCAGCGCCTGGTTCTCCACCAGCACGGTCATGTCGAGCCCCTTTGACGCAGTATCGACCGGGGACGGACAGGCGCCCCCGGGGCGGCACGCCGCGGGGTCCGGGACGTCCTCTGCGCCGGCATGCCCCATTCGGTCACTTCATCCCGGGGCCCGATCGCGACACCCTAGGCGGCACGCCGCCCCCGCGGCGTCCAACCAGAGGGAGCTCCACGGTGGCCATCGTCAACGGCAAGAAGGGCGTCATCGGCATCCTCACCGGCGGGGGCGACGTGCCCGGCCTCAACCCGGCCATCCGCGCCGTCACCATCGCGGCCCGCCGCGAGGGCTACGAGGTGATCGGCATCCGGCGCGGCTGGGGTGGGCTCATCGACATGATCCCCGACGCCGCGGCCGACAACAGCGAGCACTACCAGGTCCTCACCAACGAGGTGGTGAACCGCGCCGGACGCACCGGGGGCACCTTCCTCCACTCCTCGCGGACCCGCCCCAGCCACGTGAAGAAGTCCGCCGTGCCGGCCCACCTCAAGGACCAGTACGGCGCCGACGTCAACGACCTGACCCCGCACATCCTCAGGAACCTGGCCTTCCTCGGCATCGACCACCTCATCCCCATCGGCGGGGACGACACGCTCTCCTACGGCGTCCGGCTCTACAAGGAGGGGGTCAAGGTGGTGGCCATCCCCAAGACCATGGACAACGACGTGCCGGGCACCGACTACTGCATCGGCTTCTCCACCTGCGTGACCCGCACCATCGAGATGACCAACCGGCTGCGCACCAGCGCCGGCTCCCACGAGCGCTTCCTGGTCATGGAGGTCTTCGGCCGCTACGCCGGCTTCACCGCCCTGCTGCCCACCATGGCCGGGGCCGCCAACCGCTGCGTCATCCCCGAGCACAAGTTCGACATGGAGCAGCTCACCCAGCTCATGGTGGAGGACCGCAACCGCAACCCCTCCAAGTACTCGGTGCTGCTGGTCTCCGAGGGGGCCATGTTCACCGGCGGCGAGATGGTCTTCGCCGACGACGCCAAGGACGCCTACGGCCACGCCAAGCTGGGCGGCATCGGCGACGTGGTCTCCGCGCACCTGAGGGACCTCTCGGCCAAGTACAACGGCGGCCGCAAGATCGAGTGCATCAACCAGAAGCTGGGCTACCTGGTGCGCGGCGGGGACCCCGACGCCATCGACTCCATCGTGCCCATGGCCTACGGCAACCTGGCGCTCGACCTCATCATGAAGGGGATCCACGGGCGGCTGGTGGTGCTGAAGCGGGGCCGCTACGACAACGTGCCGCTCGACGTGGTGACCGCCACCAAGAAGGTGGTCAACGTGAAGGAGCACTACAACACCGACCGGCTCCGCCCGGACTACAAGAGCTTCGAGATGAAGCCGCTCTTCCTCGTGACCAGCGAGTCCTGAGGCGCCGGCCACCCCGGCGGGCCCGCCCCGCCGTGGCGGCGCGCGAGGTGGCCTGGGCGCCTGCCCCTCAGCGCGGCGGCGCCAGCGCCCGGCCCAGCGTCTGCAGCGCCAGGTCGGTGCAGCCGGGCAGCCCCCGCTTGGCGACGGCCTGGAACTCGTCGCGGTGGGAGTTGTAGAGGCGCCGCAGCGCCACCCGTCCCTCGCGGTCGACCAGGTAGACGTGGACGCCGGCCAGCAGGTCGGCGGGCTGCAGCAGGCACTCCACCAGCAGCAGGTGGTCGGCGCCGGCGAGGGTGGGCCGCCAGCCAGCCCCGGAACTCGGAGAGGCTCCGGTTCCACATGGCGATCTGGTTGGGCGTCCAGCCGGGGGAGATGGGGACCTCGTCGGCCACCACCTCGGCCTGGGCCAGCCCGGCCCGCTCGAGCTCGTCGGCCAGCCGCCGCGCCGAGCCCGCGTCGTGGGCGATGGCGTCCCGCCGGAGGATGGTGGGATAGACCGCGATCCTCAGGCGGCCCCGCTCGGCCAGGAGGCGGTCCTCGGCCGCGCCGTCGACCGGGGCGACGCGCTCGCACCCGGCCAGGAGGCCGGCCAGGGCGAGGAGCGCCACGGGCCCGGCGATGGTCGAGGCGACGCGACTGGCCATGCGAGCCCTCCCCGAGGCCGGTGGTCCTGTCGGAAGCCTACTGCGCGCGCCCGGGGGCGTCACGGGGCGGCCCGCCGGGGGTGGCCTCTTCCGGCGCGCCCGGCGCCGGGGGCTGCAGCGTCCTCACCAGCCTGGACGTCTCGTACCCCTGCGCCTGCAGCCTCGCCAGGATGGCCCGGAAGGTGGCCTCCGGCAGGCTGGCGTGCGGCTCAGGATCCAGAGGTAGTCCCGGCTCGGGTGGCCCACCACCGCGTACTCGTAGTCACGGCCGAGGTCGATGATCCAGTAGTCGCCCCAGAACGGCCGGAAGAAGCTCACCTCCAGCCTGGCGCCGGTGACGCGGTCCACCACCCGGGCCAGCCCCTTGGCCGTGGCCAGCTCGCCGTCGAGCGACCCCTTGCGGCAGCTGTTCAGCACGTCGATCCGGCCGTCGTCGCGGAGCGCGTAGGTGGCGGTGGTGGCGGTGCAGCCGCGCTGGAACCGCTGCGGGAAGCTGGCGATCTCGTACCAGGTCCCGAGGTACCGCCCCAGCTCGACGCGCTCCACCGTCTCCAGGGGCGGCAGCCGGAGCCGCTCGGTGGTGGTGGTGGCGCAGCCGGCGAGGGCGGCCAGGGCCACCGGGAGGAACCAGGAGCGGCGAGGGCGCATGACCAGGACCTCAGCCCGAGCGCCCGGCAGGGGGCGTCGCGGCGCAGGGGGCTACCAGGGGATGGCCTTCCCGTCGCGGTAGAAGCCGCCGGTCGGGCCGCCGGGAGGGAGCGCGGTGGCCCAGAGGATGCTGCCCGCCCCCTCCTCGATCGAGCGGCTCGCGCCGGGTCCGCCCATGTCGGTCCTCGCCCACCCCGGGCAGACGGCGTTGACGAGGACGCCGCGCGGCGCCAGGTCGACGGCCAGCCGGCGGGCCAGCCGGTTGAGGAGCGCCTTCGACATCCGGTAGGCGAGGGTGGCGGTGCCCTCCTCGCGCCGCTCCTCGGCGGCGGCGACGAAGCGCCCGGCCAGCGCCAGCAGCTCGGCGTCGCTGCTGGCCCGCTCCACCTCGGCCCGCCAGGCGGCCGGCAGGCTGGACAGCTCGCCCATGGCCGAGGAGACCAGCACCACCCGCGCCCCCTCGGCCAGCCGCGGCGCCACGGCCGCGGCGAGCCGGACCGGGCCGACCAGGTTGACGGCCAGGGTACGGCGCGCGGCGGCGCGGTCGGCGTCGTCGGCGTAGATCCCGGCGTTCTGGACCAGCACGTCGAGGGGCGGTCCCGCCGCCAGCGAGGCCGCCGCGGCGTCGATGGAGTCCGGATCGCCCAGGTCGAGCGCCAGCGGCGCGGCGTGGAGCGCCTCGGCGTTGAGGCGGGCCACCTCGCGGGCCAGGTCCACCTTCTTCCGGCCGGCCAGCAGGACGCGGTTCCCCCCCGCGCCAGCGCCTCGGCCACGGCACGCCCCAGGCCGCGGTTGGCGCCGGTGACGACGGCGAGCGGGAATGCGGACATCGGGCACCTCCGGGCCGGGTCCTGGCGGCTGGCTGCAGCATGGCACGCCTCCGCAGCGCGGTCGAAGGCGTTCGGAGGGCCCGGGCGCGGGACTCAGTGGCGCCGCAGGGCGCCGTGCAAGCGGTGGATCCAGCCCGCGCCTGTCAGCGCCATGAAGGGACAGAGGTCGGTCACCGGCTCGACGCCGGCGGCGCGGCAGGCCGCCAGGGCCTCCGGGCTCGAGGCCCCGGCGCCGGCGCCGCGGTGGAACCAGAGCCGCCGCACCCCCGCGGCCAGCGCGTCCTGCACGACCGCCGCGGTCTGCCCCGGGGCGGTGAAGAAGATGGCCCCGTCCACCGGGGGCGAGACCTCCTGCAGCCTCCCGAAGGCGCGCCGTCCGTCCAGCTCGATGCCCGCCGCGGCCGGGTTGACCGGCACCACCTCGTAGCCGCGCCGGGCCAGCTCGCGCAGCACCACCCTGGTGAAGTCCTTCCGGTCGCGCGAGGCGCCCACCAGCGCCAGCCGCCGCTGCGCGAGGAACTCCCTGGCCTGGTCCCGCCTGTCCATGTCCTCACCTCCGTCGAGCTACAGCGCCTCGCCGAACCGCGCCACGCCGAGCGCCTCCTCGAGCCTGGCGTCGACCCCGGGCTCGGCCGCGGGGAGCGACAGGTGCAGGTGCAGGCAGGCGCCATCGCGGTAGCGCCACGCCGAGAGGTGGCGCGTGGGCGGACCGTCGTTGCGCCAGGAGTACCAGGCCCGGGCCTCGCCGGCCCTGGCCTCCAGCCGTGCCGCCCCCACCCCGTCGAGCGCCCGGATCCGCGACCAGTCGGGATCGCGGCAGGCCTCGGCGCTGCGCCGGCCCTGCGAGTCGGCCAGCGAGGCGGAGAGCAGCAGGCCGTCGGCCTCCCGCTGGCCGATGATGGAGATGCCGCTGCCGTCGGACCGGCGCATGGGCTCGGCCACCCGCCAGCCGGGGAGGTCGAGGAGCAGCGACCACGCCCGGCCGGGCAGCTCCAGCTCCAGCGGCTCGGCGCCCGGGACCATCCACGTCGACGGGTCGCCGTGCCCCCGGCCCGCCGGGGCGCCGGGCCGGCTGCCCGAGGCGGGCCGGTGCGAGGCGCCCCGGACCAGCGCCAGCGCCGCCGACCGCTGCGGGCCCTCGCCGTCGTCGAGCAGGGTGAAGGCCAGCAGGAGCGGCCCGGCCACGACGGCCCCCTGCACCAGGCAGCGGTACTGGTCGGGATCGGGCGGCGACCTCGACCCGGCCAGTTCCCGATCGGTGGCCGCGAAGTACCAGCCCTGCAGCCCCGGCGCCTCGAGCGGCCGCAGGGGCAGCTCCGCCTCCACCGCCCCCTCGAGCGCCCGGTCCCGCTCGGCCTGGACGAGCGCCTCGGCCACCCCGGGCCGGACCGGCTCGCTGGCCTCGCCGTTCCCCCACAGCGGCATGACCACGAGGATCAGGTGCCCCTCCGGCGGCTCGAAGCGGATCGAGCCCGATCCGGCCGGCTCGGGCTCGCCGCTGGTCGCCTTCCAGCCGCCCGGGACCAGGAAGGCCACCTCGCCCCGCTCGCCGGCGTCCACCGCCACCGTGACACCGGGCGGCGCCGGCGCGGGAGCCCGTGGCGAGCCGGCGTGGGCGCAGGCCGTCGCCGCCAGGGCCAGGAGGAGCAGCGAGGTGGCCCGCGGGCATGGCATGAAGCCCTTCTAGCGCGCACCGGGTGCCACCGGCGAGGCATGATGTGGGGCGTGAAGCGGACCGCCCCCCTGGCCGTGGCCAACCGCGAGCTCCTGGTCGGGGCGGTGCGCGCCCTGGCGCCGCCCCAGGGCCTGGCGCTCGAGCTGGGGAGCGGCAGCGGCGAGCACGCGCTGGCGCTGGCCCGCGCCGTGCCCTGGCTCGACTGGCAGCCCTCCGACCCGGAGCCGACGGCCCGCGCCAGCATCTCGGCGTGGCGGGCCGAGGCGCGCCTCCCCAACCTCCGCGAGCCGCTCGACCTCGACCTGCTCGGGCCGGCCTGGCGGCATGTCGCCGCCGATCTCCTGCTCTGCGTGAACGTGCTCCACGTGGCGCCGCCCGCCGCCGCCGCCGCCCTGCTCGACGGCGCGGCCGCGATGCCGCCGGGCGCCCCGCTGGTCCTCTACGGCCCGTTCCTGGACGGCCCGCCGCCGCCGCGCCTGGCCCGCTTCGACGGTGAGCTGCGCGCCCACGATCCTGCGCTCGGCATCCGCCCGCTGGCGCCGCTGCTGGCGGCGGCCGAGGCGCGCGGCCTGCGGCTCGAGCTGCGCCGGCCGGGGCGCGAGCCGGGCGACGTCCTGCTGGTGTTCCGCCGCGCCTGACCGCCTCCCGGCGTGGCGCCGCCCCCGGAAAGCGAGACGCCCGGGCAGCCAGGACCTGGCCGCGCGGGCGTCTCGGGTGCGGGTGCCGGACCAGCCGGCGGTCGCGACAGCTACTTCTTGTGGCACTCCGTGCACTTGGTGGGGCCCTTCTGGCCTTCCTTGTGGCAGGCCTGGCACAGCGCGTGGGCCTTGTCCTTGCCCATCTTGCCGATGGCCTTGGGCTCGCCCTCGCCGTGGCACTTGGCGCACGCCACGGCCTTGTGGGTGTCGTGCTTGAAGGTGACGTCGCCCTGGGTGGCCTTCAGGACCTTGGGGCCGGCCGGCGCGGTGGCGGCGGCCTGGACGGTGACGGCGAAGAGGACGGCGAGGACGGCGAACAGGAAGCGCTTCATGGTGTGCTCCTTCGAGAGTGTTGGGCGAATCCCAGCCGGTGGACCCGCACCGTATTCGCCATGCTGGTGACGTCCGGCGCCCGTTCCCTATTCGAAGCGGCCGCCGGATCCGGTGGCCTGTCGACAGGCCCCGGAAGGGCGCAACTTACACGGGCCGTGGATGAGATGAGTTGCGGCATTGGGCCGCACGGGGCTGTGGCAATGGGTCGCAGCATGGGCTCGGTCACGGGACCTCCGCTCCGTCCCGGGACGCTCCGCCGTGCCGGCGCTCAGGCCACCTTCGCCGAGTAGCGCGCGTTGTGGCCGAAGAGGGCCAGCTGCGCCCCCTCCAGCTCCTCGGCGGTGAGCAGGGCACGCTCGAGGAAGAACTGGCCGATGCGGCGCTGTCCGCGGTTCTGCCGGCCCACCAGGCCCAGCAGCTGGGCGCGGGTCAGGAAGCCGCGCCGCACCGCGTACTCGCCGAGCTGCTCGGCCTGGGCGCCCTCGCGCCGGCGCCGCTCCAGCAGGTCGGTGACCTCGCGCTGGCCGAGCAGCCCCAGGTCGATGGCCAGGCGGCCGATGGCGGGGCGCTGGCCTCGCTGCCACGCCACCGCGGCCACGTAGGCCTGCCAGCTGACGCGCCCCGAGTAGTAGAGGAACTCGGCGAAGCGGAGCCGGCGGCGCGGCAGCCGCGGGCCCGGCGCCTCGACCACCGGCGCCGTCGGCGGCGGGGGCGCCCGCGGTGGCGGGGGCCGCGGCGTGCGCGGCGGCGGGGGGCGCGGGGTCGAGCCACGGGGCGCCGGCGCCCCCCGTGCCGCGCGCGGGGGGGCGGGGACGGGCGGCCCGGCGCGCGGAGGCGGCGCAGCCTTCGACCCGGTGGCGAACGACTCGAGCAGGCCGAAGGCCTCGGTCACCGCCCGGAACTCCCGCTGCAGCTGGGCCTCGCTCTTGCCGAGCACGGCGGCGCGGTCGGGGTGCGTCTCCAGCACGCGGCGGTGCCAGGCGGCCCGCAGCTCGGCGCGCCAGGCGGCACCGTGGGCCGCGGCGGCGAAGCCCGGTCCGAAGATGACCGTGCCCGCCTCGACCAGCTCCTCCCAGCTCACCTCGCGATCTGCCGCCACCGTCCCCCTCCACCGACCCGCGCCGATATCGGCGGGAATCTAGGATCGGCGGCCGGGCGAGGCGAGTTTTCGGCCACCGCCCGGCGGCGGTGGCGGCCCCGGCAAGTGGAATTTGACCCCCGGCCCCCTTCCACGACTTCGAGCCGGGGTGGCATAACCCGCCCCATGCTCAGGAAGGTGGTGCGGATCGACGAGGCGAGGTGCGACGGCTGCGGCGACTGCATCGGCTCATGCGCCGAGGGGGCCATCGCGCTGGTCGGCGGCAAGGCCAGGCTGGTCTCGGACGTCTACTGCGACGGGCTCGGCGCCTGCCTCGGCGAGTGTCCGCAGGGCGCCATCTCGGTCGAGGAGCGGGAGGCGGCCGACTTCGACGAGGCCGCGGTCGGCGAGCACCTGAGGCGGATCGGCCGCCCACCGCCGCCCCACCTCGCCGCCGCCTCCCCGCCCGCCGCCGGGCCCGCGCCCCACGCCCACGCCTGCCCCGGCTCGGCGCCCCGCGAGCTGCCGCGCCGCGGCCTGGCCGTGATGGCGGACGCCCCCGGCCCCGCCTCCGCCCCGGCCGCGCGCCAGGGCGGCTCGGAGCTCGGCCACTGGCCGGTGCAGCTCAAGCTGGTGCCGGCCGGCGCCCCGTGGCTGGCCGGCGCGGACCTGCTGCTGGCGGCCGACTGCGTGCCCTTCGCCTACGCCAGCTTCCACGCCGACTTCCTGGCGGGGCGCAAGGTGCTGGTCGGCTGTCCCAAGCTCGACGACAACCAGGCCTACGCCGCCAAGCTGGCGGACCTCTTCGGCCGCAACCAGATCCGCTCGGTGACGGTGGTCCGCATGGAGGTGCCGTGCTGCGGCGGCATCGCCTGGGCGGCGCGCGAGGGGCTGGCGCGGAGCGGCAGGCAGGTGCCCCTGCGCGACGTGGTGATCGGCATCGACGGTGGCGTGCGACAGGGCTAGGTCACCCCGGGTGACCGCCCGGGTCCTCCAGTTCGGCCTGGACGAGCTGCGTGACGCCTTCGGCCGCCACGCCACGCCGGGCGCGGACCCGCGCCATGACACCGCTCCGTTCCGGGCCTTCCGGGCCGCGCTCCTCGACGCCGCGGCGCGCGCGGCGCGGCGTCCGTGCGAGCTCACCATGGCCTGGGGCGGGACCTTCAACGGCTACCGGCTGCTGGTCTCCGTCGAGCCGCCCGACGCCCTGCCGGGCCTGGATCTCGCCGCCGTCTGCGCCGTCGAGCACGACGAGGTCGCGCCGGCGCGCCCGGATCGGTATCCTCTGGCCCACGTCGAGCCGGGCCACGCCACGGTGGCGCGCGCGGCCGACGGCACCACCCACGAGGCGCCCTTCGGGGCCGCCACCGGCCACTTCGGCGCGCCGGGGATTCGGAGGATTCGATGAAGGCGGTCCGGTTCACCGGCAAGGGCGGTCCCGAGGTGGTGGAGCTGGCCGAGGTCGAGGCCCCCAGGCCCTCGCGCGGCGAGGTGCTGGTGCGGGTCAAGGCCGCCGCCATGAACCGGGCCGACCTGCTGCAGCGGCGGGGCCTCTACCCGCCGCCGCCGGGCTTCCGCGAGGACATCCCCGGCCTGGAGCTGGCCGGCGAGATCGCCGAGCTGGGCGAGGCGGTGACCGGCTGGAAGGTGGGCGACCGGGTCATGGCCATCGCCGCCGGCGAGGCCCAGGCCGAGCTGGCGGTGGTGCACGAGCGGATGCTGCTGCGCGTGCCCGAGGGCCTGTCGCTGGGCGACGCCGGCGCGCTCCCCGAGGCGGGCATGACCGCCCACGACGCCCTGTTCACCATCGGCGGGCTTGCGCCCCGGTGCCACCGTGCTCATCCACGCCGTCGGCTCGGGCGTGGCCACCGCGGCGCTGCAGATCGCCCGGGCGGCGGGCGCGCTCACGGTCGGGACCAGCCGGACCTCCGACAAGCTGGAGAAGGCCCGGGCGCTCGGCCTCGACCACGCCATCCTGGTCGGGAAGGAGGAGCCGAGGTTCGCCGACGAGGTGAAGCGGCTGACCGGCCGGCGCGGCGCCGCCGTCATCCTCGACTTCGTCGGCGGGCGCCTACGCCGCGGAGAACGTCGCCAGCCTGGCGCCGGGCGGGCGGATCGTGGTCATCGGCACCATGGGCGGCCCCAAGGCCCAGCTCGACCTCGGCCTGCTGATGCGGGTGCGCGGCTCCATCACCGGCACGGTGCTGCGGCCCCGGCCGCTCGAGGAGAAGATCGCCGCGACCCAGGCCTTCGGCCGCGACGTGCTGCCGCTCATCGCCGCCGGCCGGGTCAAGCCGGTGGTGGACGCCCTGCTCCCGGCCGCCCGCGCCCGCGAGGCCCACGAGCGGATGGAGAAGAACGACTCGTTCGGGAAGATCGTGCTGGGGTTCTGAGGCCGGGGCGGCGCCGCCCGGCGCGAGCCGGTCACGCCTCGACGGCCCGCAGGGTCGCCGTGGTGACCTCCGGGTCCGAGTTGAGGCGGATGGTGGTCACGGTGTTGCCCACGCCCCGGTTCACGTAGAGCAGCACCTTCCCCACCCGGAAGGTGCCCCGCAGGTAGGGCTCCCGCACCAGGGTCGCCAGCAGCGGCGTCAGGATGGGGATGGTGATCTGGCCGCCGTGGGTGTGGCCGGAGAGGACCGCCAGCGGCTCCGGGGCGTCGCGCAGGAGGTCGGCGGTGCGCGGCGCGTGGGCCAGCACCAGGCGCGATCCGCCCGGCGCGCCGGCCAGGGCCCGGGCCGGATCGGCATGCCCGGTGACGAGGTCATCCACCCCGACCACCGTGAACGGCACGCCGCGGAGCCGGAGCACGGTGTGCTGGTTGCGGAGCACCGCGTAGCCCAGCCCCTCGAGCGCGGCGCTGGCGCCGTCGGCGTCGACCCAGTGGTCGTGGTTGCCGAGCACCGCCACGGTGGGCGCCGCCAGGCCGCCCAGCGCCTCCCGCAGCAGTCCCACCCCCTGCTGGTTGTGGGAGAGGAAGTCGCCGGTGAGCGCCACCAGGTCCGGCTGGAAGGCGTTCACCGCGTCGAGGGCCGCCTGGATGCGGGCCGGCGGCGTCCGGCGGCCGACGTGGATGTCGGAGAGCTGCGCCACCCGCAGGCCGTCGTGGGCCGGGTCGAGCCCGGGGACGTGCAGGGTCACCGCCTCCACGCGGACCGCGTCGGCCCCGGCCTCGCTGGCCAGCGCCGGGCCCGGTGTCGACCCCCCGACGGCGAGCGCGGCGGCCCCGAGGAGGAACTCGCGGCGGGTCAGGCCTGGGGGCGTGGACGACACGCTGGAAATGTAGCGCCGGGAGGAACGCCGCGCCTCGCCCGGATGGGCGCAGGGTGCCAGGCCCGGGGCGACGGTCAGCCCCGCACCACGCCGGCGCCCAGCGGCTCGACCGCCCAGCGCCAGGAGACCATCAGCTGCGTGATGCCGCGGAGCGTGTCCTGGCCGCTGGCCTCGCTGGACCACCGCCAGGTGCGGGCGGCGGAGGCCTCGATGGCGTTGTGGCCCCAGAGCCGCAGCCTCGCCGAGACCTCGCCCTCGAGCAGCGTGTCCCGCCCGCCGGGCGCGCCGGCCGCCACCACCAGGTAGGGACGCAGGTCGAGGCCCGCCCTGAACCGATCGCCCACCGACAGGGAGGTCTCCAGCACGCCCTGCGCGCCGGGGCCGAAGCGGTAGGTGCGCTGCTCGCCCACCAGGGTGGTCACCCCCGAGGCGCCCAGCAGCACGGCCGAGCCGACCGCCGTTCCCTCCAGCGTCAGGGACGGCCCGAGCGCCCAGCGGCCGGTGGCTCCGATCCCGAGGGCGCTGGTGGAGACCCGCCGCGTGCTGGGACCGACCAGGTCGAAGGAGAGCCAGAGTCCCCAGAGGCCGTCGCCCGTCGGGCCCTCCGCGAACTGGCTGCCGACCACCAGCCCCCGCGCCCGGAGCGTGAAGACCGGGTCCGGCGTCGCCGCGTAGAGCAGCGCCAGGTCGAAGTGGTCGAAGGGGCGCTCGTACCTCCAGCCTGGGGAGCCCGGGACGCCGTTGGTGAGCCGGAGGTCGAAGGACGGGGCCACGCCGCCGGCGCGCGGATCGAACGCCGTGGTGCTGAGCGCCCCCACCCCGGCCGCGAGTCGCAGGGGGGCGGGCGGCTCGGGGTCGCCGCCCACCACCACGGTCCGGTTGACCGTGCTCAGCGGGGAGAGCAGCGTGGCCACCGCCTGCCGCCAGACGCTCCGCCCGTCGCCACGGATCCAGTCGGCGGCGCGGTAGAGGATCTCGCCGAGGACGATGCCGCCCACGGTGGTGGTGACCTGATCGTTGAGGGCCGGACGCTCGGTCTCGCCGGCCAGCTCCCAGAGCGCGCTGAAGGCGGCCGGATAGGCGGTCGACGCCCAGAAGCCGAGGCCGGCGGAGCGGGCCGCTCCGAAGGAGAGGCTCCCCTGGTACGGATGGCCGAACTGGTTGACGTAGTACTCGTTGTCGTCGAGCACCCAGCGCGACGAGAGGTTGTTCCGGATGCTCTCGGGGGTGACGTTGGCCCAGCTCTTGGTGCCGGAGAGGCGGTTGTAGTTCGCCCAGAGCAGGAAGACGGAGAACGACTCGACCGCGGCGGTGAGCGCCGGGCGGACGGGCCGGGGGCGCAGGTCCTCCTTGAGGCGCAGGTCGTCCGGCTTGGCCGGCTCGCCCTCGTACCGGAGCTGGCCGGGATCGACGAGGTGGAGGTCCCCGGCGCCCCGGGAGTCGGTCTCCCCGCTCTCGGCGCTGGCCTCGGCCGGATCGGCCAGCACGTACCCCGGGGAGACGACCAGCGCGCAGGCCACGGCCAGGAGCGGCAGGGCGGCGAGGCGGGCGGGCGAGGCGGGAGGGATCACGGTGACCGGTGCGGGATGGTGCGCCGGTCCCGCCACCCGGCGGGAGGAACCGCTGATCGGGAGGCAGGAACCGGCGAAATGAGACCTGATACCCGACCGGGCACGCCCCTGCAAGTGGCGCGGCCAGGCGGTGCGCCAATCCGCACACCCTGCTCCCGATGACCGGGCCCGGGCCGTGGCGGCGAGGACGGGCCGCCCCACCCCCGTTGCACGCGCCGATCCGGCTTCGCCATGATGCCGGTTCCCCTGCCCCGGAGCCCGCCATGGACGCCGCCACGCTCGCCAGGCACCTCGAGACCCACCTGCGGGTCGCCACCTTCCCGGTCGGCATCCTGCCGCTCGCCCCCGGCGCACCCCTGCCGCCCAAGGCCAAGCGGCCCAGGCAGGACCTCGGCATCGAGGTGGCCGTCTGCCAGGCCATCAGCTTCGCCCGCCGCTACGGCTGGACCCTGGCCTTCTCCGGCGAGGACGTCTCCTGCCCCATCGCCAAGGTGGCCTTCGGCTTCCGCGACCGCATCGACTACTACGCCAAGGGCTCGCTGGCCGAGGGCATGTACGCCTCCTGCGCCGACGCCGGCCAGGCCTTCGAGGAGGCCCTGCCGCGCCTGAAGCGCGACGAGGTGAGCGCGGTGGTGGTCGGGCCGCTGGCGCGCATCGCCTACGCGCCGGAGACGGTGGTGGTCTACGGGAACCCGGCGCAGGTGCTGCGGCTGGTCAACGCCTCGCTCTTCGAGAAGGGGGGGGCCTTCAGGACCGAGTTCACCGGCCGCGGCGACTGCGCCGACATCGTCATCCGCACGCGCCAGGCCAGGGCGCCCCAGCTCATCCTCCCCTGCTACGGCGACCGCATCTTCGGGCTGGCCGCCGACGACGAGATGGCCTTCACCTTCCCGTTCGAGCAGGCCGAGGCGGTGGTGAAGGGGCTGGAGGGGACCCACGCCGGGGGGATCCGCTACCCCATCCCCCTCTACCACCGGTTCACGGCCGAGTACCCGGCCAACTACCAGGAGCTGGAGCGGCGCTGGAAGGCGGGCGAGTCCTAGCGCGCCGGTCCCGGACCGGTCACCGGCTGCCCCGCCTCCGCCAGCACCGTCACCCGGGAGGCCGCGCCCAGCGCCAGCCCGTCGCCTCGCGGCTCGACGCCCTCCAGCGCCACCACGTCGCCGCGCCGCAGCCGCTCGAAGCGCCGGTTGGCGTCGCCGACGTGCTTCTCCTGCAGCGCCAGCCCCTTGCGCCCGGCCGGACCGCAGCCCATGTAGCGGAGCCGCCCCTTGCCGGCCAGCGGCTCGGAGACGATCCGGAAGACCTCCCCGGGCGGCGGCTCGGCCCAGGGCTCCCCGGGCGGCGCCAGCACGAGGTAGCTCATCTTCACCGCCTCCTTGCGGAGCCCGGCGGCACGTCCGATCTGCGCCACCAGCGCCGGCGGGTCGATGGCCCGCTCGGCGTGGCACCAGTCGGTCTCCTTGAGGAGCGCCGGGCAGGCGCCGCGGAAGAGGCACGGTGCCCGGACCGCGAGGCCGCCCGCCACCAGCAGGTCGCGCACCCTGAGCAGCGCCCGGGAGGTGTCGCGCAGGGCCGGCTCGATCACCACCAGCGAGCCGCCCGGCGCCAGGGTCCTGGCCGCCTCGGCCAGCAGCGCCGCCCGCCGCTCCTCCGCGCCCTCGCCCTTCCAGAGCTCGTTGAGGACGTGGCCGAGCGTGATGAGGTCCGGCGCCCTGGCGCCGGCCAGCTCGGCCAGCGGCTGGGGGTGGGTCGGGTTCCACGGCGCGCGTCGAGAGCGGCTGGCCGGCGAGGCGCGCCAGCTCGCGCGCGGCGGCCAGCGCCGGCCTGGCCCGGTCGCAGGCCGTCACCTCGGCCGCCCCGGCGTCGAGCGCCGCGAAGGCCAGCGGGCCGGGGCCGCTGCCCAGGTCCAGCACGGTGCGCGGGCGTCGCGGCAGCTCGGAGAGCACCCCGCGCGCCTGCAGGTAGGAGATGGGCCAGTAGAAGAGCAGGTAGGCGCCCAGCAGCCGCTCGTCGTCGAGGTAGCGGGCCCCGGCCAGCTCCCGGTCCCGGGTCAGGCCGGTGGACAGGCGCGTCACCGCCGCCCCCACCTCCCGCAGCTCGTCGGGCAGGAGCGCGTCGGGGGGTGGGCGCGGGCCGCCGCGGCGGGGACCGCGGCGCGCGGCACGCCAGGTGGCGAGGAGGCGGGGGATCCAGGCGCTCAGGTCGTCGGCGGGGGTGCCCACCCGGCGAGTCGTAGCACGGCCCCGCCCGCCCGGGTCCCCCCGCCGGGCTCGCACAGGGAAACTGGCCCGGCCTCCCGGAACGTGAAATGATGAGCCACATGCCGACGAACCGGCCCAAGACCATCGCCACGAAGAAGCCCGTGGCCACGGCGCCTGTGGCGCGCCCCGACCCGAGCAACGCCCCGCTCATCGAGAAGCTGAACGTCAAGCCCGGCACCACCATCGTGGTGCTCGGCGCGCCGGCCGGCTACCGGCAGAAGCTCGGCCCGCTGCCCGAGGGCGCACGCCTGGTGAACGTGGTCCCGGCCGAGGCCGCCTTCGTCCACCTCTTCGCCCGGGACGGCGCCGCCCTCTCCTCGCGCCTGCGCGAGGTGTCCCCGCGCCTCACCGCCGACGCCACCGTCTGGATCAGCTTCCCCAAGGCCGACTCCGGCGCCGGCTCCGACCTGAGCCGGGAGAAGATCCGCGCGCTGGCCGGCCCCTTCGGCCTCGAGCCGGTCTCGGTGATCGCGCTCGACAAGATCTGGGCGGGCCTGCGCTTCAAGCGCGTCCCCAAGTAGCCGCCCCGGCCCGCCGCCCCTACCCGGGCAGCGGCAGCTCCACCACCAGCCCGTCGCTGGCCACCTCCACGGCGCCGAACTCGTCGCGCGCCTGCTGCAGCAGGGTGGCCGCGTCGCGGTCGTAGCGGGTGGAGAGGTGGGTCAGGAGCAGCCGCGCCACCCCCGCCTCGCGAGCCACCCGCGCCGCCTCGCGCGCCGTGGAGTGCAGGGTCTCGACGGCCCGCGCCGCCTCGGCGTCGCCGAAGGTCGAGTCGTGGACCAGCAGGTCGGCCCCGGCCGCCGCCGCCACCGTCGCGGCGCAGGGCCGGGTGTCCCCGGTGATCACCAGCCTGCGCCCGCGCCGGGCCCCGTCCACCACCTGGGCCGGCTCGACGCGCCGCCCACCGGGCAGCGTCACCGCCCGCCCGTGCTGCAGCTCGCCGAAGAGCGGCCCGGGCGGCACCCCCAGCGCCAGGGCCCGATCGACGTGGAAGCGGCCGGGCCGGTCGTCCTCCACCAGCGACCAGCCGCACGAGGCCAGCTTGTGCTCGGTGGCGAAGGTCACCAGCCGGCACCCCTCCCGGCGGACCTCGTCGCCCGGCGCCACCTCGTGGATCCGCACCTCGAAGGTGAGCTTCTCGACCCCTCCGAAGAGCATGGTGTCGAGCAGCCGGCGGGCCGGGCGCGGGCCGTAGAGGTCGAGCGGCTCGGTCCGCCCCTGCATGGAGAGCGTCCGCAGGAACCCGATGGCGCCGAGGTAGTGGTCGGCGTGGAAGTGCGTGAAGCAGATCGCGGCCACGTCGAAGCCGGTGCCGAAGCGGATCATCTGGCGCTGCGTCCCCTCCCCGCAGTCGACGAGGAAGAGCTCCCGCTCCCGGCGCAGCGCGTGGCCGGTCAGGTTCCGCCCGATGGTCGGCTGGGCGGCCGAGGTGCCGAGGAAGGTGAGCCGGAGCATCGGGGTGGGCGGCGGCCCGGCGCCACGGCGCCGGCGGATCGCCTAGGTCTTGGGGACCTTCTCCCAGTCGGCGAGGAACTGCTTGAGCCCCTTGTCGGTGAGCGGGTGCTGGGCCAGCTGCTCGATCACCTTGTAGGGGATGGTGGCGACGTCGGCCCCGATGCGGGCCGACTGCAGCACGTGGATGGGGTGGCGGACGCTGGCCACCAGCACCTGGGTCTTGAACCCGTAGTTCGAGTAGATCTCGACGATCTGCTCGATGAGCTGCATGCCGTCCTCGGAGACGTCGTCGAGCCGGCCCACGAAGGGCGAGACGTAGGTGGCCCCGGCCTTGGCGGCCAGCAGCGCCTGCACCGCCGAGAAGCAGAGGGTGACGTTGGTCTTGACCCCCCGGGCGCTCAGCACCTTGACCGCCTTGAGCCCCTCGACGATGAGCGGGACCTTGATGACGATGTCGGGGCCGAAGCGGGTGAAGTGCTCGGCCTCCTTCACCATGCCCTCGCTGTCGAGCGCCGTGACCTCGGCGCTGATGGGGCCGGGCTTGAGGGCCACGATCTCGGCCAGCACGTCGTCGAACCTGCGGCCGGTCTTGGCCACCAGCGACGGGTTGGTGGTGACGCCGTCACACAGGCCGAGGGCGAGGGCCTTCTTGATCTCGCCGACGTCCGCCGAGTCGATGAAGAACTTCATCTGGGGGTTCTCCGGAGGGGGTGGGGAGGCTCCGCCATAGCGCACCGGCGAGGCCGCCCGCAAGCGCCGGGCGGCATGACATACTGCGCCGGACATGCCGACCCGCCGCCCCCGCGCCGCCCGCTCCACGCCCGCCGCACGCCGCCCCCGGGCGGGCCGACCCCGCAACGCCGGCGGGGCCGGGACGACCCGCCTCGTCCCCGCCCGCCGCTCCCGCACCCTGCTCGACTACGGCCGGACCGTCCTCGCCGCCGAGGCCGCCGCCATCGGCCGGGTCCAGCTGGGAGAGCCCTTCGCCCGCGCCGTGGAGTGGATCCTGGGCTGCACCGGCCGGGTGGTCATCACCGGCATGGGGAAGCCCGGCTTCGTGGCCCAGAAGATCTCGGCCACGCTGGCCTCCACCGGCACCCCCTCGCACTTCGTCCACCCCGCCGAGGCCGCCCACGGCGACCTGGGCCGGATCGCCCGCGAGGACGTGGTCATCGCCCTCTCCAACTCGGGCGAGACCGAGGAGCTGCTCCGGCTGCTGCCGGCCCTGAAGAAGATCGGCGCCCGCATCGTGGCCATCACCAGGGACACGGTCAACCCGCTGGCCCGCGGCGCCGACCTGGTCATCGCCATCGGCAACGTCGAGGAGGCCTGCCCCATGGGGCTGGCCCCCACCGCCTCCACCGCGGTGCTGCTGGCGGTGGGCGATGCCCTGGCCATGACGGTGCTGGAGAACCGCGAGTTCACCCGGGAGGAGTACGCCCTCTACCACCCGGGCGGGAAGCTGGGCCGCGGCCTGATGAAGGTGCACGAGCTGATGCGCCAGGGCGAGGCCTGCCCGCTGGTGGCCGAGTCGGCGCCGCTCAGCGCCGCGGTGGCGGTGATGACCGAGACCCCGGGGCGGCCCGGCGCCACCGGCGTCCACGACGCCGCCGGGAAGCTGGTCGGCATCTTCACCGACGGTGACCTGCGCCGGCTGGTGGAGCTGGGGCAGACCGACTTCACGCGGCCGGTGGCGGCCGCCATGGGGCGCCACCCGCGCACCATCCGGCCCGACGACCTGCTGGTCGACGCCGCCCGCGTGCTGCGCGAGGCCCGCATCGACCAGGTGCCGGTGGTGGACGGCGAGGGGCGGATGGTCGGCCTGCTCGACGTCCAGGACCTGCTGGCCGCCAGGATCCTGTGAGCACATGACCCCCGACGCGCTCCGCCTCGCCCTCTGCGCCGCCGGCCGGCGGCTGCTGGAGGCCGACCTGATCGCCGCCGCCGAGGGGAACCTCTCGGCCCGGCTCGACGACGGGTCCATCCTGGTCACGCCCTCCGGCGTCTCCAAGGCCTCGCTCCAGCCCGGCGACCTGCTGCAGGTGGACCCGGGCGGCCGGGTGATCTCCGGCGCCGGCCGGCCCTCGACCGAGCTGCCCATGCACCTGGCGGCCTACGCGGCCCGCCCCGACGCCCTGGCGCTGGTCCACGCCCACCCGGTCACCGCCGTGGCCTTCACCATCGCCGGCCTCCCCTGGCCCGGCGACCTGGTGCCGGAGGCGGCGGTCACCCTGGGGCCGGTGGCGGTGGCCCCCTTCGCCACCCCGGGCACCGCCGAGGTGCCGGCCTCGCTGGCCCCCTTCCTGCCGGGCCACGACGTGCTGCTGCTCAGCCGCCACGGCGCGCTGTGCCTGGGCCGGAGCGTCGAGGAGGCGGTGGGGCGCCTGGAGACCCTGGAGCGGGTGGCGCGGATGGCGCTGGTGGCCCGGGCGCTGGGGCGCTGCGAGCCGCTGTCCCCGGCCACCGTCGACGCCGTGCTGCGGGCCGCCGGGAGGCCGCCGCGGCGAGGCGGGTGAGCGCCCCGGGCCTGGCCAGCCGCTTCGCGAGGACATCGGGTCGGTGAGCGTCCCGGGATCACGTGGACCGCTGGCCGCCCTGATACCGTCCCATCCAGCGCGCGCCAAACGCCATCCGGGCGGCGAAGTCCGTTGCGGCGGGACCTCGGTGCCCAGCGGCACGGCGTCGGTTGCCCTCGCGCGAGGTCCTCCTGCGCCAGGCTCGTCAGCGCCAGGTGCCGCCACTTCGAGAGGTGCCGCCGCTGCGGGCGTGGCCAGCGGCCGCCTCAACTGGCCGCGCGCCTTGGCCTGCCTCTCCAGCAACAGCCGCAGCGCCGCCTGCAGCACCTGCTCCGTCCTGGCGTTCGGGATGGCGTGCGAGAGGCCTTCCCTTGCCGTCTCCAGCTCCTCGAGGAACTGGCGGTTCACCGTGACGTGAAGCCGGCGCAGGTCGGAAGTCAGAGGTTCGACTTCGTCGCGCGATGTGACACCCCGTGCGGGCTGGGTCCAGTCAGGTTCGTGCGCACGAACCGACTCAGAGTCAATGGGAGCCGCGAGCGTGAGCGCCGCCGCGACTGCGGCTGGCGACGGCGCGAGCCTCGACTCCACAATGGACGCAGCCGCCGCGAGCGGCTCCAGCTGCTGCCGAGCCGACCAGGCCGACCGAACGACCACGAGTGACCTGGTCTCGCAGCGGCGGCGCATCACACGGCGCGATGGCCGCCGCCACGACGCGGGCCTCGCGGGAGGAGCAGCCGAAGAAGCGCGGCAGCACGGCCGTGAAGTTCGCGGGCGTCGCGACCCGCGCCAGCTCGGCGACCAGCTCCTGCGCCTCACGGGCCGCGAGGCCGAAGAAGCGGGGAGCGACGGTGGCCTGGTTCTCCACGGTCAGCACCTTGGCCAACTCGCCGATGGTGGAGAGGCAGAGCGTGCCCTCGCGCAGCGGCTCGATCACCTCGGGGAGGTCCTGCAGCAACCCGGCGGCGCTCCTGCGGCAGCAGGCCGCGCTCCGCCCGAAGGGGCCGACCGCCACCGACGGCCCCCCTCGTGGCTCCTCCAGATCGCGGGAAGACTCCGCCGGTTCCGGAGGCCACTCGCCGCGCCTCTCCCCCGCCCCTCACACCGGATACGCCCCCACGTCCCTGAGCTCCCACGGCGGCGCGGCCGCCAGCAGCTGCGCCACGGTCCGGCCGGTCCCCGGCACCAGCCGCCCGCCACAGAGCTCGGCCAGCGGCTGCAGCACGAAGCGGCGCGCGCCCAGCGACGGGTGCGGGATCACCAGCCCCGGCCCGGCCACGGGGGCGTCGCCGTGGAGGAGCAGGTCGAGGTCGAGGGTGCGCGCCCCCCAGCGGACGTCGCGGCGCCGGCGGGCCCGGCGCTCCACCGCCTGCAGCGCGGCCAGCAGCGCCCGCGGCGGCAGCGTGGTCTCCAGCTCCAGCACGGCGTTGAGGTAGCGCGGCTGGGGCGGCCCCAGCGGCGCCGAGTCCCAGACCCGCGAGCCGCGCACCACGGCCACGCCGGGCGTGGCCCGCAGCGCCCGGGCCGCCAGCGCCAGCCAGGCCCAGCGATCACCGAGGTTGGCGCCGACGCCCACGAAGGCCCGCATGGCGCAGTCCTAGCCCGGCGCGCCCCGGACCGCCACCGCCCGGCCGGTGGCGGCGGGCCTTCGCGGCGGTTCCGGCACGAGGTGTGGCCCCCGGCTTCACGCCGCGCGCGGACGGGTGCTGGACGCCACCCAGGCCGGGTTCCGGTCGTGCATGGCGGCCAGCAGGCCGACCATCCGGCCCATGACCTGCACCGGGTCGGCCTCGCCGGAGACCGCCTCCTGGACGCCCGCGGCCACCGCGTGGGCGGCGTAGGCCCCGGCCGCGTACTTCCCCGCCGCCGCGTTCGCTCCGGACTTCCCCCCTCCGGCGCCGCCGGGCCGGAGGCTGCGGCGCAGCTCGGCCACGATCGCCTCGTCGGAGTCCCGCCAGTCCTGGATCTGGAGCAGCGTGCGCCCCTCCAGCGAGGCCAGCGGCGTCTGGACGATGGCCCGCGCCACCGCGGCCGCCGAGGCCTTGGCCACGCCGGCGGTCACCGCCGTGTCGCCCAGGTGGATCCGGCCGAGGTCCCGGTCGGCCTCGGCGATCAGCCGGTTGGCCCACTGCGACGCCCCCTTGAAGGAGAGCAGCCGCACCGTCTCCGCCGCCAGGTAGGCGCGGGCCAGGTCGGCCGGGTGCTGGTCCTCCGCCTCCCCGTCGGTGCGGAGCGCCGGCGCACCGCCCCAGGCGCCGTTCATCCCGCGGAAGTACCCGATCAGCCCCTCGGCCGCGGCCGGCCCCATGTTGAGCACCCCGAGCACGTCGGCCGCGGTCTCGTCAATCCGGTCGGCCCAGTAGTCAGCCACGACCGGGGCCGACTTCCCGGCCAGCAGCTCCCTCCTCACCACCCTGGCCAGCTCGTCACCCAGGCCGTGATCGGCCTCCAGCAGGTCGTGGCCGGCCACCTCGTGGGCCAGGGCCGGCCACGCCAGCAGGCCGGAGCTGGCGTTGGCGGCCGGCAGGCTCACCACCGCCGCCTTCACGCCGATGGAGGCGGTGGCGCTCACCGGCCAGGTGTAGGGACCGGTCTCGGCGCTCCCCCAGCGGACCAGCGGTGGCAGGAGGCCGCCCTCCGGGGGCTTCACCCCCTGCCTCCCCTCGGCGGCCAGGAAGCCGTCGTAGAGGTCGCTGACCACCTCCTGGAAGGCGGCGGTGGCCCGGGCCTGGTAGCCCTCGCCGTGCTGCAGGACCGCCTGCGCCACGTCGAGCAGCAGGCGCGCCTCGCCCTCCCGGTCGGGATCCTCGGCCAGCAGGCGGGCGAACCCGGCCGCGCCGAGCCGGTCGAGCCGGCGCAGCACGGGATCGACGACCGCCTTGCGGTACGGCGCCGGCAGGCTGGCCTCGGCCCGCGCCAGGCGCGCCCGGAGGGTGGCGAAGGCCAGGGGATCGGCGGGGCCGTCGCCGCCCGCCAGGGCCGCCAGTTGCGCGTCCTCGACGCAGGCCGGCAACCCCGCCAGCACGGTCGGGTCGGGGGGTGGGCGGGTGACGACGGCGGGGTGAAGGGGGATGGCGGTGGAGACGGCGGTCAGGTTCATGCGGGCTCCCGGGTCGGTCCGACCCGAGCCCGATTGCCATGACCGTGCCGGCGCGCGGGCGCGCCAATCGTGCGCCGCCGCCCGTCGCCACGGGTGCTTGCGCGGCCGCTCCCGTCAGGCGGCCGAGGCCGCGTGCGCACCGCGGCCGCCGGGGTGCGCGCCGCGGCCGGGCGCGAGGCCCGTCAGCTCACCGGGTTTCGCAGCACGCCCAGCCCGCCCACCTCGACCTCGACCACGTCGCCGGGCTGGATGCGGCCGACGCCCTCGGGCGTGCCGGTGGCCACCACGTCACCCGGGAGCAGCGTCATGATCCCGGAGATGAAGGCGAGCAGGGCGTAGGCATCGAAGATCATGTCGCGGGTGGACCCGCGCTGCCGCTCGGCGCCGTTGACCCGGCAGGTGACGGCCAGGTCCGACGGATCGAGGCCGGTGTCGATCCAGGGTCCCACCGGGCAGAAGGTGTCGAACCCCTTGGCGCGGGTGAACTGCTTCTCCTCCCGCTGGATGTCGCGGGCGGTGACGTCGTTGAGGCAGGCGTAGCCGAAGATGGCCTGCCGGGCCTCGGCGGCCCCGGCCCGGGAGAGGGCGCGCCCCACCACCACCGCCAGCTCCGCCTCGTGCTGCACGTCGGACGACTGGGGCGGGCAGCGGATGGGCTCCTGCGGGCCGATCACCGCGCTGGGCGGCTTGAGGAACAGGAGCGGCTGCTTCGGCACCTCGTTGCCCAGCTCGCGCGCGTGGGCCAGGTAGTTGCGCCCGACGCAGACCACCTTGCTGGGCCGCACCGGGGCCAGCAGCGTCACCTCGGACAGGGCCAGCGGCTTCCCCTCGGGCAGGCCGCCGGCCCACGGCTCGGCGGTGAGGGGCCGGACCCGGTCGCCCTCGACCACGCCCCAGCGCTCCCCCCGCCGTGGCGGTACCGGCAGGTCCTCACGCCGTCCTCCCGAACCCGAGCACGTCGGCCATGTCGTAGAGGCCGGGCGCCCGTCCCGGGAGCCAGGCGGCGGCGCGCACCGCCCCGCGCGCGAACTGCTCGCGGGCGGTGGCGCGGTGGGTCAGCTCCAGCCGCTCGCCCTCGCCGCAGAAGTAGACGGTGTGCTCCCCCACGATGTCGCCGCCCCGCACGGTCTGGACGCCGATCTCGCGCGCCGGCCGCTCGCCGATCATGCCGTGGCGGGCGTAGGTGAGGTCGGCGGCGGGGTCCCGGCCCAGGGCCGCGGCCGCCACCTCGGCCAGCCTCATGGCCGTGCCGCTGGGCGCGTCCTTCTTCTTCTTGTGGTGCAGCTCGACGATCTCGACGTCGTAGGCGTCGCCCAGCACCGCCGCCGCCTGCCGGACCAGCTCGAAGAGGACGTTCACGCCCACGCTCATGTTGGGGGAGAGCAGCACCGGGATGCGGGTGGCGGCGGCCGCCACCCGGGCCCGGGCCCCGGCCGTGAAGCCGGTCGAGCCGATCACCAGCGGCACGCCGGCGGCGGCGCAGGCCTCGGCGTGGGCCGCCGAGGCCTCGAAGTGGGTGAAGTCGATCACCGCGCCGGCGCCGGGGAGCGCCGGCTCCAGCGCCTCGACCACCCGGACGCCACCGGGCGGCAGGCCGGCCAGCGCGCAGGCGTCCTGGCCGAGGGCGCCCGGGGCCCGGTCCACCGCGCCGTGCAGCCGGAGCAGGTCGGAGGCGACCACCCGCCGGACAATCTCGCGCCCCATCCGTCCGGCGGCGCCGCTCACCACCACGTTGATCATCGGGCTCCTCCGCCCGGCGAGCCGGGCCCTGGCCAGCTCGAGTGGGATCAGGCCAGCTTCAGGCCGAACCGCTGCATGGCGGCGCGGACCCTGGCGAGGCTGGCCTCCGAGACCGGCGCCAGCGGCAGCCGGATCTCGGGCCCGGCCCGGCCCAGCAGCGCCACGCCGGCCTTGACCGGGCCCGGGTTGGTCTCGACGAACATCATGCGGTTGAGCTCCGCCATGGCCACCTGCAGCGCGAGGGCCTTGGCCAGGTCGCCGGCCCGGCAGGCCACCACCAGCTCCTTCATGGCGCGCGGCGCGATGTTGGCCACCACCGAGATGACGCCGTGCCCGCCGCAGGCGATGTAGGGCAGCACCGTGAAGTCGTCGCCGGACAGGTAGGCCAGCCCGTCCCGGCCGCACAGCTCCACCAGCTGGACCTGCCGGTCCATGTTGGCGGTGGCCTCCTTGATCCCGCAGATGGCGCCGGCCTTGACGAGGCGGGCCACGGTCTCCGGCAGCAGGTCCACCGCGGTGCGCGACGGGACGTTGTAGGCCACCACCGGGAAATGGGCCGCCTCCCACAGCGCCTGGTAGTGGCGGAACAGCCCCTCCTGCGTGGGCTTGTTGTAGTAGGGCGTGACCACCAGCGCGGCGTCGGCCTTCAGCTCCCGGGCCGCCTTCACGCCCTCGATGGCCTCGTGGGTGGCGTTGGAGCCGGCCCCGGCGATGACCAGGGCGCGCCCCCGCACCTGCGCCACCACGGTCTTCACCACCTCGTAGCGCTCCCGGGCGGTGAGCGTGGCGCTCTCCCCGGTGGTGCCGCAGGGGATGATGCCGTCGGTCCCCTCCGCCAGCTGCCACTCGCACAGCTCGCGCAGGCTCCCGTGGTCGACGGCCCCGTCCTTCATGGGGGTGACGATGGCCACCATCGATCCTTCGAGGCGCATGCAGGACTCCAGGCGGAAGCAGGTTGAGGTGCTGCCGCGAATCTAGCCTACCCGGGCCGGGGTCGGAAACGCTTCCGCGCCGGCGGCGGCAGGGCCTCGCCGCGGATCAGGTCGGGGTAGGTCTCGCGCTCCCGGGCCAGCAGGGCCCGGTCGCCCTCCACCAGCACCTCGGCGGCGCGCGGGCGCGAGTTGTAGTTGGAGGCCATGGTGAAGCCGTAGGCCCCGGCGGTCCGGACGCAGAGCAGGTCGCCCTCGGCCGGCAGGACCAGCCTGCGGTTGCGGGCCAGGAAGTCGCCCGACTCGCAGACCGGCCCGACCACGTCGCAGGTGACGGCGCGGGCGCCCCGGGGCGGCGCCACCACCGGCTCGATCTCGTGCCAGGCGTCGTAGAAGGCCGGCCGGACCAGGTCGTTCATGGCGGCGTCCACCACCACGAAGGTCTTCCGGCCGCTCCGCTTCAGCTGGATGACCCGGGTGATGAGCACGCCGGCGTTGCCCACCAGCACCCGGCCCGGCTCGAGGTGGACCTCCCCCGCCCACCCGGCCAGCGCCTTGCGGATGGCCGCGCCGTACTGGGCCGGCGAGGGCGGCTCCTCGTCGCGGTAGGTGACGCCCAGCCCGCCGCCCACGTCGAGGTGGCGCAGGCGGATGCCGGCGCGCGCCAGGTCGGCGGCCAGCGCCCGCACCCGTCCCACCGCGTCGACGAAGGGGCGCAGCGTGGTGATCTGCGAGCCGATGTGGCAGGCCACGCCGCGGACGTCGAGGTGCGGATCGGCCACCGCGGCGTGGTAGAGCCGCCGGGCCTCGGCGACCGGGATGCCGAACTTGGACTCGCGCAGGCCGGTGGCGATGTAGGGGTGGGTCCTGGGATCGACGTCGGGGTTGACCCGGAGCGCCACCGGGGCGCGGACCTTGAGCCGCCGCGCCACCGCCGAGAGGCGCCGCAGCTCGCCGGCGCTCTCCACGTTGATGGTGCCGACGCCGGCGTCGAGCGCGAAGGCCAGCTCGTCGTCCCGCTTGCCGACGCCGCTGAAGACCACCTTCCCGGGGCGGCCGCCGGCCTTGAGCACGCGGTAGAGCTCGCCGCCCGAGACGATGTCGAAGCCGGCCCCGAGCCGGGCGAAGTGGGCCAGCACCGCGAGGTTGGAGTTGGCCTTCACGGCGTAGCAGAGCAGGGCGTCGAGCCCGCGCAGCGAGCCCTTCAGCACCTTCCAGTGCCGGGTCAGCGTCGCCGTCGAGTAGACGTAGAGCGGCGTGCCGTGGGCCTCGGCGAGGGCGGCCACCGGGATCCGCTCGGCGTGGAGCTGGCCACGGCGCGCCTGGAAGTGGTTCACCGGGCCGGCTCCGGGGCCGGCGGGGCGGTGGGCGCGGCGGCCGGCTCGGGGACCGGCGTGACCACCTCCACGCCCGGCGTGATGAAGTCCATGCCCGGCTTGTTCGGATCCTCGGCCGGCCTGAAGAGATCGCTGGGCGGCGACCGGTCCGGGGCCCCGGCGGCCCGCGGCGGCGCCTTGACGCCACAGGCGGCCAGCCCGGCGCAGAGCAGCGCGGCGGCCGGCGCGCGGCCGCTCACCGGCCCATCCCCAGCGCCCGCTCCCAGCGGCGCAGCGCTGCGGCCACCGCCCTCGGGCCGGGCGCCCCGGGCAGCTCGCGGCGCGAGAGCGATCGGCGCGCGTCGAAGCAGCGGAGCACGTCCGGCGCGAAGCGCCGGTGGACCGAGCGCCAGTCGGCGGCCTCGAGCGCGGCCATGGGCTTGCCGAGCCGGGCGGCCAGCTTGGCGGCCGCCCCGACCGCCTCGTGGGCCTCGCGGAACGGCACGCCACGCTCCACCAGGTACTCGGCGGCGTCGGTGGCCAGCGCCTCGCCGCCACCCAGCGCCTCCTCCATCCGGTCGGCGTGGAAGGTGGCGGTCTCCACCGCCCCGGCCAGCGCGTCGGCGGTGAGGGCCAGCGCCTCCGGCCCGGAGAGCAGCGGCCGCTTGTCCTCCTGCAGGTCGCGGTTGTAGCTGAGCGGCAGGTTCTTCACGATGGAGAGCAGCGTCACCAGGTCGCCGATGGCGCGCCCGGCGCGGCCGCGGGCCAGCTCGCCCACGTCCGGGTTCTTCTTCTGGGGCATCAGCGACGAGCCGGTGGCGAAGGCGTCGTCGAGGGTCATGAAGCCGAACTCGCGCGTGGTCCAGAGGACGATCTCCTCGCCGAGCCGGGAGAGGTGGACCGCGGCCAGCGCCACCGCGAAGAGCAGCTCGATGGCGCTGTCGCGATCGCTCACCGCGTCGAGCGAGTTGGCGGTGACGCCGGCCAGGCCGAGCGCCCGGGCCACGGCCCGGCGGTCCAGCTTCAGGGTGGTGGCGGCCAGCGCGCCGGAGCCCAGCGGGGAGATGGCGGCGCGCGCCCGCACCTCGGAGAGCCGCTGCCGGTCGCGCCCCAGCATCTCCACGAAGGCGAGCAGGTGGTGGGCCAGCGAGACCGGCTGGGCCCGCTGCAGGTGGGTGTAGCCGGGGAGGATGGTCCGCTCGTGGCGGCGCGCCTGCCGGCACAGGGCCCGCTGCAGCCCGCCCAGGGCGGCGTCGGTGCGGTCGCAGGCCCCGACGATGAAGAGCCGCTCGTCGAGCGCCACCTGGTCGTTGCGGCTGCGCCCGGCGTGCAGGTAGCCGGCGTCCCCGCCGGTCAGCTCGCCGAGCCGCCGCTCCACGTGGGTGTGGACGTCCTCCAGCGCCGGATCGAAGCGGATGGTCCCGGCGGCGAACTCGGCCCGCACCTGGTCGAGCGCCTTGACCAGCCGCCGGGCCACCGCGGCCGGGACGATCCCCTGCCTGGCCAGCATGGTGACGTGGGCCTGGGAGCCGCGGATGTCCTCGGCGTAGAGGGCGCCGTCGTCCTGGATGGAGACGGAGAGGGCCACCAGCCGTGGGTCGGCCTCGCCGGAGAGGGCGGCGCGGGAGACCGGCTTCGCCTTGTTCTTGCGGGTCATTTCGACCGTGGACGCTACCACGGCCGGCGCCCGGCGGCGGCGCCCTAGAAGCGCGCCGCCAGCCCGAACTTGAGCGTCCAGGCCCGGGAGAGGCTCCCGGCGCCGTCGAAGGCCGAGAGCGGCTGGAAGACGCCGGCCGCGCCCCAGGCCGAGAAGCCCTCGTCGCTGGTGAGGGTGAGCTTGGTGTCACCCTCGAGGCCCATCAGGGCGCTGCCGCCGGCGCCGGTGTTCGGGTCGCTGGCCGGGGACGACGAGTTGTTGAGGGACTGGGAGAAGATGGCGGCGACGTCCCAGGCCAGGCCGCCGACGATGTCGACGCGGACGCTCGGCTTGAGGTACCAGGCGTCGGTCACCTGGCCCATGATGTCCCGCCAGAAGATCAGGTCGGGCCGGTAGCCGGGGTTGAAGCGGAAGTTGTTGATGGTGTGGTCGCCGGTCGTCAGGTTGTACTGGGTCCCCTCGAAGACCGCGGCGTAGGGCGCCTTGGTCTGGTCGGTGTTGGCCATCCAGGGGCGGTTGCCATAGCCGGGAGCGGAGTCACCCGAGGCGATGGCCACCTCGAGCCCGAGGGTCACCTTGTTGGGCGAGACCTGGTAGCTGGTGCGCAGCGCGGCGCCGAACTGGTGCATGTCGATGGGCACCTCCTTGCCGTTGAGCGGCCGGGTGGTGTCGGCGGTCCCGTAGGCGGGGTCCATGGTCGGGTTGTTGACGTGGCCGGAGAGGTAGGTCCCCTCGAACTCGGCCGAGAAGCGCGGGGTGCGGAACCGCAGCCAGAGATCGCCCTGGTGGTCGTACTCGCCGCGGTGGACCTGGTCGTCCGCCGTCACCGTGGGCGTCGAGGCGTGGCTGTCGAGCGGGAACTGGTCGGTGGCGCCGATGAAGAGGTTGGAGATGGTGGTGTACTCGTAGAAGAGGCCGTAGTTGAAGCTCCACTCGCCGCGCTCCAGCTTGCGCCGCAGCTCGTCGGCGGTGTCGATCTTCAGCACCTTGAGGCCCAGCACGCGGCCGTTGCCCGAGGAGTCGAGGACGAAGGGCTGGCCCGACCCGACCCCGACCAGCGTGGCCTTGGACCAGCGGGGGTCTCCCTGGAGCGGCCCGTCGGCGTAGAAGTCCATGTAGGGGATGAAGGTGAGGCTCCCGAAGATGGTCGACACCGGCATGGTGGCGAACTGGATCCGGTCGGCGATGTTGCCGAAGTCGTCGTCCAGCCCGTCCTGCGCCGGCGCGACGATGCCCAGCCCCCACACCGACGGCATGCGCCCGAAGGAGAGCAGGCCCACCGGGGTCTCCACCTCGCCCCACGCCATCTTCAGGTTGATGACCGGCCGATCGGTCAGCACCGCGCCGCTGTAGGAGGCGCCCGGGTCGAAGGGCCTGGAGCCGAGCACGTAGTTGTCGAAGAGGTCGGCCTCGGCCCGGACCCGCACCCGCTCCGAGACGTTGAGGGTGGGCAGCAGGCGCAGCCGCATGTTGGCGCTGGTCATGGTGCTGCGGGGGTTGGGGGCGCCGTTGAGGTTCCCGGGGAGCACCGGGCCCGGGTAGATGTAGTTGCCCAGGTTCTGCGTGCCGCTGAACCCCGCCGTGTACGCCCCGTTGGCGTTGTCGGCGCCGCGGTGGAGGTCGTAGACGTCCTTCAGGTCGCCGCGCACGCGGAAGTAGCCGTCGATCTCGATGAACTGGAACTTGGGCCCGGGCGCCACGGCGCCGGCGAACTCGGCCGTCGCCTGCGCGGTCTGCACCTCCTGGCGGATCTCGTCGCGCAGCTCCAGCTTGGCCTTCTCCACCGCCTGGCGGATCAGCGCCTCCACCTTGGGATCGATCGGGGCGTCCTTCTGGGGCTCCTGGGCGCGGGCCGCGGCGGCGAGCAGCAGGGCCGCGAGCGCGGCGAGGGCGGTGGGGCGGGGCATGGAGACCTCTCGTGCGTTGGCGGAAACGGGTCCATACATCACGGCCCCCCGAGTACGGTCAAGGAGGTGTGGTGGCCGCCCGGCGCCCGGGGTCGGCGGCCCCGCCCCCGGGGGGGCCGGTGGTCAGCTCTGCTTCAGCTCGACGAGCACGCCGCGGCTTCCCCGGGGGTGGACGAAGGCCACCCGGGAGCCGCCCGCGCCGGTCCGCGGGACCTTGTCGAGCAGCGGCGCCCCGCCGGCCTGGAGCGCGTCCATGGCCTTCTGGATGTCGGGCACCGCCAGGCAGACGTGGTGCAGCCCCTCCCCCTTCTCCTGGATGCGCCGGGCCAGCGGGCTCTCCGGGTCGGTCGGGCAGACCAGCTCCACCCGCCCCAGGCCGTGGCCGAAGATGGCGACGCGGACCTTCTCGCTCGGCACCTCCTCAATCTCGTCGAGGTGGAGGCCGTAGACGTCGCGGTAGAGCCGCACCGCGGCGTCGAGGTCGGAGACGAGGATGGCGACGTGGTCGAGTCCGGTCATGTGGCCTCTCGGGGAGGAGGGGTGGGGTCGGTTCAGCGCGCCGGCTTCACCTCGACGCCCTCCACGCGGAGGGCGCCGAGCAGGCCGATGGTGTCCACCTGGGCGCCGGCGCCCAGGGCGATGTGGGTGGCGTCGGCCACCGGCTGGCCGAAGGTCGGGTCGATGGCGATCCACTCGCCGGCCGAGAGCACCTCGACCCAGGCGTGCCAGTACAGGGCGTCCTTGCCGTCGGCGTACCGGGCGTAGACCAGGCCGTGGACCTGCCGCGCCGGGATCTCCAGCGCGCGCGCCAGGGCCACCAGCAGGACCGCGTGCTCGGTGCAGTCGCCCTTCCCGGCGGCCAGCACGTCGCTGGCCCGGTCGTTGGAGGCGCCGTAGGCCTTCTCCAGCCGGCGGTTGACCAGCTCGGAGAGGCGCAGCGCCGCGGCGTAGCGCCCCTTCACGTCGCCGGCCACCTCGCGGGCCAGCGAGGCGACCGCCGGGTCGTCCGAGTCCGCGGTCGGGGAGGGCGCGACCAGCTCCGGGTCGGGGCTGGGGGCGCTGCGCGGGGTGTCGCGGGCCGGGTCGGCGGCGGCCGGGAGGCGCGCCCTGACGGTGAGGAGCGTCGAGCCGTTCGGGCCGTTGGCGAAGGACTGCCGGGCATCGGGGTGGCGGAAGGCGTCCGGCAGCCCGACCAGCCGGTAGGTCACGGTGGCCGGCACCGTCCGCGGCAGCGGCCCGGGGAGGACCACGCGCGACATGGCGAAGAGGTCGATGGACTCGAGCCGCCGGGCCGCCTCGGCGCTCTCGGGGCGCGCCACGATCGACCCGCCGATCCGGATCTCCACCACGCGGCCGTCGTCGGCCACCCGGTACTCGGTGGCCATCCGGTCGCCCACCTCGGCCTCCGACACCACCGAGACCTCCGCCTCGACGCCGGCGCCGGCCAGCCGCTCCCTGGCCAGGAACCGCTGCTCCAGCTCGCGCACCCGCAGCTTCTCGAGGTCGAGCTGCGGGCCGCGCACCGTGCCGCGCCGCGCCGCCGCGAGCCGGACGCCCTCGGCCTGGTCGAGCGTCTCCGCCACCAGCCCCAGCGGCCGCTCCTGCGCGGGCCCGGTCCCGGAGGTGAGCCGGGCCGTGCAGCCGGAGGGGGCGCAGCGCCCGCTGATGGTCCGATCGCCGCCGTCGCCGGTCCACTCGGCCCGGAAGGAGAGGAGCCGGCCGGACGGCCGGGCCTCGTAGACCCGCTGCTCCACCACCTTGCGCGAGACCGCCTTGTCCCCCACCGTCGCCGAGAGCAGGGTCTCGCTGGTCGCCACCATCACGTCGCGGCCGTCTCGCGGCTCGCGCTTCAGCTCGGTGCGGGTCCAGCCGGCCTTCTTGCCCATCAGGTAGAGGCCGAACCACTCCGGGCCGGACGGGCGGCGCAGGGACAGGGCGTCGATGGCCGCCGGGCTGGCGGCGCGCGTGCCCGGCAGCGCGGGACCCGGGGCCTGGGGGGCGTGCTGCCCGGCGGCCTCGGGGCAGGCGACCAGGCCGGCGGCGAGGCCGAGGGCGGCGGCGAGGCGGGAGGCGCGCATGGCGCGGTTGTACCAAAAACTGGCCGTGGCCGGGCCGCCGGCCGAGGATCGCGCCCATGGGCCTGGTCTGGACCGTGCTGGTCGCCGCCGCCGTGGTCGCCGCCGCCCTGACCGGCTCGGTGGCCGCCCTGACCGGCGCCATCGCCGAGTCGGCCGGCAAGGCCGTGACCATCGCGCTCGGGCTGGTCGGGGTGATGACGCTCTGGCTCGGGCTGATGCGAGTGGCCGAGGAGGCCGGCCTGGTCACCCAGGTGGCCCGGCTGGTCCGGCCGGTGATGCGGAGGCTCTTCCCCGAGGTGCCGCCCGAGCACCCGGCCCTCGGCTCGATGGTGCTCAACCTCTCCGCCAACCTGCTCGGCCTCGGCAACGCGGCCACGCCCTTCGGGGTGCGGGCCATGCAGGAGCTGGAGACGCTCAACCCGAGGAAGGGCGTGGCCAGCGACGCGCAGGCGCTCTTCGCGGCCATGAACACCGCCTCGCTCCAGCTGGTGCCGGCCACCGTCATCGCCCTGCGAGCCGGGGCCGGCTCGCGGGCGCCCGCCGAGATCCTCGGCGCCACGCTGGTGGCCAGCGCCTGCGGGGTGGTGGTGGCGGTGACGGTGGCCAGGCTGCTGGCCCGGCTCCGCCTCGGGGACGCGCCGTGAAGCTGGTGCTCGACACCCTCTCGGCCTGGGCGGTGCCGCTCCTGCTGGCCGGCATCCCCCTCTATGCCCTGGCCCGCGGGGTGAACGTCTACGCCGCCTTCCTGGAGGGGGCCCGGGGGGGCTTCGAGACCGGCATCCGGATCGTGCCGCCCCTGGTGGCCGTGCTGGTGGCGCTGGGCATGCTCCGCGCCTCGGGCGCCCTCGACGCCGCCGCCCGGCTGCTGGCGCCACTGCTCGATCCCCTCGGGGTCCCGGCCAGCGTGCTCCCGCTGGTGGTGATCCGGCCGCTCTCGGGCGGGGCCGCGCTCGGCGTGGTGGGTGACGTGCTGCGGGCCGAGGGGCCGGACTCGTACGCCGGCCGGCTGGCCTCGGTGATGTGCGGCTCCACCGAGACCACCTTCTACGTGCTGGCGGTCTACTTCGGCGCGGCCGGGATCTCCCGCTACCGCCATGCCCTGCCGGCCGCCCTGCTGGCCGACCTGGCCGGCATGGCGGCCGCCGTGGTGGTGGTCCGGCTGCTCTTCGGAGGGTGAGCCCGGCCGGGAGCCCGGGGAGGCGCCCTATCCCCGCTTGCCCGGGTCGAAGGTGCCCGAGGCGCGGAGCACGCGCACCGCCGCCAGCTGGGCCTGGAGCGTCTCGGTGGCGTACTGGATCTCGGCGTTGCGCAGCGCCGAGGTGGCGTCGGCCTGCTCCACGGCGGTGGCGGCCCCGGCCTTGAAGGAGACGTCCACCAGCCGCTGGTTCTCGGCGGCCAGGTCGCGCTGCTCCTTGGCCTTCCTGGCGTTGGCCCGCGCCGACTCCAGGTCGAGCAGGGCGTTGCGCACCTCGGCCTGGGCTCGGTTCTCCAGCGCCCGCCGGCTGAACTCGGCCTCGGCGAGCTTGGCGCCGGTGTCGCGCAGCTCGGCCTCGCGCAGGCCGCCGTCGAGGATGGTCCAGTTGAGCGACAGGCCGACCGTCCAGGCCTCCTTGGCGCCGGTGAGGCCGGCCGGATCCGCGTAGGTGGCGCGGCCGAAGGCGGCCAGCGTCGGGAGGTAGCGCATGGCCGAGGCCCGGCGCTGCGAGGCGTAGACCCCCTCCATGCTCCTGGCCGCCATGATGTCCTGCCGGTGATCGAGGGCCGCCTTCTCCAGCCCGCTGGTGTCGGCCGGCAGCGGCGGCTCGGCCGGCTCCACCACGTCGAAGTCGGGCTGGCGGTCGAGCAGCACCGCCAGCGCCAGCCGGGCCCCCTCGTAGCTGTTCCGGGCCCGGATCAGGTCCTGCTCGGCGCGCGAGGCGTCGATGTCGGCGCGCAGCTTGGCCACCTTGGCGATGGTGCCGGCCTTGTAGCGGACGTCGGCGTCGCGGGCCTGGCGCTGGGCCATCTCCTGCAGCTGCACCGAGACGTCCACCAGCCGCTTCAGCGAGGCCACCGCGTAGTAGGCCTGGGCCACGCCGAAGAGCACGTCGCGCCGGGCGTTCTCGACGCTGTAGGTGGCGGCGTCCTCGGCCCGGTAGGCGCTCTGGATGGCGAACCAGAGCTGCGGCGCCACCAGCGCCTGGCTGGCCTGCACCTGCCCGGCCAGCTGGGTCCGGGGCTGGATGTGGCGGTGACGCTGTCGGGCACCGCGACGAAGGGCGGCGCCGCCCGCGGCGTCCGGCGAGCTGCCGAGTCCACCACGGTAGCCGGCAGCAGCCGCTGTCGTTCTGGTTCCAGCTCCCCGAGGCGCCGATCTGCAGCAGGTGGCCGCTCCAGGCCTTCCAGACACTGGCCTTGGCCTGGGTCACCCGGGTCCGGGCCGCCTGCAGGTCGAGGTTCACCTCGTCGGCGCGGTGGAGCGCCTCCTGGAGGGTCAGGGTCTGCGGGGCCTGGGCCAGCGAGAGCGCCAGCAGGGCCGTGGTCACGGTGATCATGCGATCTGCTCCTTGGTGAGGTCCGTCAGCTTGCCGATGATCCGAAAGAGGTCGCGGCGGTCGGCGGGGTCGAGCCGGCCCATGAGCCAGGTGAGCTTCTCCAGCATCTCGGCGTCGAGCCGGCGCGCCAGGCGGGTGCCGTGGGGGGTCGGCCTCACCCGCACCACGCGCCGGTCGGCCTCGTCGCGGAGCCGCTGCACCAGGCCGTCCCGCTCCAGCCGGTCCACCAGCCCGGTGGCGGTCTTCTCGGTGACCGCCGCCCGCCGGGCCAGCTCGCCCATGGTGAGCGGGCCTTCGTGGCCCAGGGCGAGGAGGGCGTGCACCTGGGGCGAGGAGAGCTCGAGCTCGGCGCAGGTCGCCGCGATGGGGTCGCGCAGGGAGCGGCGCCGCATCAGCTCGACCAGCATGCCGTGGAGCCGGCGCCCGTCGCCCTCGGGCCCGGCCGGGCGCCGGTGCTCGGAGATAGTCCGCATTGCGGAGCATCCGTAGTCGCGGGGAGGGCCCCTGTCAAGCCGCTCCGGGCGGCGCCCGCCGGCCGGTCAGGGGGTGCCGCCCAGGTCCTCGATCTCCCGCCGGATGTCGTCCTTGTCGTCGGCGTCCGGCCGGAGCGCCAGGTAGGCCTTGAACTCGGACACGGCGCGGGACCTGGCCCCTCGCTCCTTGTAGGCGTACCCCAGGTAGTAGTGCGGCATGGGGTTGTCCTTCTCGGCCGTGGCCGCCTTCTCGTACCAGGGCTGGGCCGCCGCCGCCCCCTGGGTCTCGTGGAGCGCCCGGGCCAGCTTGTAGGGCACCGAGGCCTCGCCCGGATCCGCCTTGAGCACCTCGCGGTAGAGCTTGATGGCCTCGGCCCCCTTGCGCTCCTTGCGGCGGCAGTCGGCCAGCTCCACCTTGAACCGCGAGGTCCGGGGGGCGATGGCCATGGCCTTCTCGAAGTACGGGGTGGCGTCCCTGCAGTTGTCGTGGCCGGCGTAGAGCAGCCCCAGCCGCTCCAGCGGCTCGGCGAACCTGGGGTCGCTGGCGGCCGACAGCTTGTAGGTCTCCACCGCCTCGTCGAGGGCGTTGGTCTTCTCCAGCGCGATGCCGAGGTGGAGCTGGTACGCGGCGTTGCCGGGCTCCTGCTCCACGGCGCGGCGCAGGCGCGCCAGCGCGGCCGGGTTCTCCCCCTTGGCCAGCAGCGCCCGACCCAGCCAGTGCTGCCCCTCGGCCAGGTTGGGGTCCAGGCCGGTTCCCAGCGTGAGCGCGTCGAGCCCGCCGGTCACGTCGCCGCGGAGCAGCTTCACCGCCCCCAGCCTGATCTGGACCAGGGCGTTCTTGGGGGCCAGCTGCGCGGCGGCGGCGAGGCTCTGCTCGGCCCCCGGGAGGTCGCCGGACTTCCAGCGCAGCTGCCCGAGCGCGGCGTGGGCGACGGCGTTGCGCGGCTCCAGGGCCAGCACCCGCTCCAGCCCGGCCCGCGCCGCCACCTCGTCGCCCCGGGCCTGGGCCAGCCGGGCCAGGCCGAGCTCGGCCCCGGCGTACTCCGGATCCAGCTGCAGCGCCGTCCGGTAGGCGCTCTCGGCGGCGGCCGCGTCCCCCGCGGCCGCCTTGAGGTCGCCGAGCGCCGACTGGGCCTCCGGATCGCGCGGCGCCTTCTCGGCCGCCGCGGCCAGCGCCGCCTCGGCGGCGGCCATGTCGTGCTCGCCCAGCGCCAGCCGCCCGATGGCGACGCGCAGCCCCACGTCGCCCGGGGCCCTGGCGGCGGCCTCCTCGTAGAGCATGCGGGCCTCGGCCGGCTTGGCCTGCGCCTCCATCACCGTGCCCTTGGCCGCCAGCAGCCGGGGGTTCCCGGGCGATCGGCCCAGCGCCGCGTCCACCAGCTGGGAGGCGTCGAGCACCCGGCCCGCCGCGGCCAGCGCCCGGACCCGCAGCTCGGCCACGGCCGGATCGCCCGCGGCGCTGGCGGCGAGCGGCTCCAGCGCCGCCACCGCCCGGGCCGGGTCGCCCCGCCGCAGGCGGAGCCGGGCCAGGTCCAGCCGCAGGCCGGTCTGCCGCGGGTCGAGCGCCAGCGCCGCCTCGTAGGCCTCGTCGGCCGCGTCGGCGGTGGCGGCGCGCCGCCCCAGCAGCGCCGCGCGCAGGCCCATCGCCCGGGACCGCTCCCCGGGGCCGAGCCGCGGCCCGGCCTCCGCGGCCAGCAGGGCGTCGAGCTCCTTCCCGGCCGCCTCCAGATCCCCGCTGGCCTCGGCCAGCGAGGCCAGCTCGAGCCGGGTGGGCAGGTGGTCGGGCGACCGGGCCAGCGCCTTCTCGAACCAGCCGCGCGCCTCGGCGACCTCGCCGCGGGCGGCGGCCGCCATGCCGAGGGCCCGCGCCGCGCGCACCGTGCCGGGCTGCGCCGCCTCGAGCCGCTGGAAGATGGAGGTGGCCCGGGTCGCGTCGCCCCGCTGCAGGGCCGCCAGGCCCAGCAGGTCGAGGCCGTCGGGGGTGGGCCCGCCCCTGGCCTTCTCCAGCGCCGCCTCGGCCGGCCCCAGCGCCGGCCCGCCCTCGAGCGTGGCCACCGCCAGGGTCGCCAGCGCCGAGGCCGGGTCCTCCGGCTCGCTCGAGGCCAGCCTGGAGGCCAGCGCCCGGGCCCGCTGCACGGCGGCCGCCGGGGCGGCGTGGCGCCGATCCAGCGACGCCACCGCCACGGCCTGCAGGCTGGCCGCAGCGGTCTCGCGATCGTCGGCGGCCAGCGCCTGCTCGGCGGCCGCCAGGGCGGCCTGGTCCGAGGTGAGCTCGTCCCGGCCCAGCAGCTCACGGGCCTGGGCGGCCAGCTGCGTGATGCGGGCCTTGTCCCCGGAGCCGCGCAGCAGCTTGTGGAAGAAGAAGCCGTGGCGGGTGAGCAGCCCCGCCGACCCCACCCCCAGCAGCAGCACCACGGCGCCGGCCGCCATGGCCGCCTTGACCCAGCGCGGCCGCGCCGCCGCCGGGGCTGCCCCCTCCACCAGCTTGGGGGCCGCCATGCGGTCGCCGAAGGGGACTCCCGACGGGGCCGCCGGCCGCCGGGCGGGAGGCCCGCCGCCCAGCTCCTCGGGCGTGGCCGTGAGCGACCGCATGGCCTCGGCGAACTGCGGCACCGAGCCGAGGGGCTCCCACACGCCACCGCCGTCGGACGAGACGTCCTCGTTGCCCAGCAGTTCACCCTTGGTGAGCATCGAGACGATCTGCGAGGCCTGGAAGGGCCCGAAGACCTTGCCGGACCGGCGGCGCACCTTGAAGCCACCCGACCCCGGGCCCGCGCCGGGCTGGGGGCCGCCGCCCGGCTCGTCGAAGAGCGGCTCGAGGTCCTCGGCCCCCGTCCCGGGGGGCGGGGCCGCGCGGGGCGGCGGCGCCGTCGCCGGCGCCGCGGCGAAGGCCGGCGGTGGCGAGGCGGCCCCGAGCGAGGCGAGGGGATCCTCCTGCGGGGCCGGCGCCGGCACCGGCGCCACCGGGGGCGGCTCGTCGGCGGCGACGCCGAAGTCCACCTCGCCGAAGCCCAGGGGCTCGGAGGGAACGGGGAGCGGCTCCTGTGGTGGGACGGGCCGGATGTCGGCCGGCGGCGTGGAGACCACCGCCGCCGCGAAGGGTGAGTCCACGGCGGCGAATGGGCTCTCGGCCGCGGCGAAGGGCGCGTCGCCGGTCGCGAACGGGCTCTCGGCGGCGGCGAAGGGCGTGTCGCCGGTGGCGAAGGAGCCCCCGTCGAACGGGCTCGCGGCGGCAGGGGGCTCCGGCGCTGGCCCGGCCGCCACCGGGGGCGCGTCGAAGGGGCCGGGGGCGGATGGGGGAGACGGAAGCGGCACGGCCGCCGAGGGAACCGCGAGGGCCGCCGCAGGTGCCGCGGGGCGGACCAGCGGTGGCGGGACCACGGGAGGCGGTGCGGCGGGCGGCCTCACCACGGGCGGCGGCGCGGCGACGGGGAAGCTGGCCGGGGCGGGCAGCGGCACCGCCGTGGAGGCCGCCTCGCCGGTGCCGCTGCGCCGGACCGGGAAGGAGTTCTGGCACTTGGGGCAGCGCACGTTGCTGCCGCCCGCGGGGATGCGCCCGTCGTCGACATGGTAGGCGGCGCTGCAGTGCGGGCAGGTGACCCTCATGTACGGTTACCCCTCGGGCTCGAAGCGGCGCTTGAGTTCCGGCCAGGTGACGTCGTCCGCGGCGCGCGTCCGGGACGAAAGCCTTGGAGATCCGCGACGCTACACCCGGAACACCGACCGTTCAAGGCGGCGCCCGGGAGCGCCCGCTGACGCCGGGCGACCGCCCCCGTGCTAGATCCGACTGGTGCCGGCGCCGACCCAGACCCTGCGGGAGCAGCTCCGCGAATGGACCTACGAGCTGGGTGGCCCCGGGACCCGGGAGCGCCTGGAGAAGCTCACGCCCCCCCGCAACGAGTACGGGGTCGACCCCTATGGCTTCGACATCGACTTCACCATCGCGGCGGTGGCCCCGTTCGCCTGGCTCTACCGCAAGTACTTCCGGGTGACGCTCCACGGCATCGAGCACGTCCCGGCCGCCGGCCGCGTCCTGCTCTGCGCCAACCACTCCGGCCAGCTCCCCTTCGACGCCTCCATGATCGAGATGGCCCTGCTCATCGACATGGATCCGCCGCGCATCGCCCGCGCGCTGGTGGAGCGCTGGGTCCCGAAGCTCCCCTTCGTCGCCCCGTTCTACGCGCGCATCGGGCAGGTGGTGGGGACGCCGGAGAACTGCCGGCGGCTGCTGGCAGCCGAGGAGGCGCTGCTGGTCTTCCCCGAGGGGGTTCGCGGCCTCAACAAGACCTTCGATGCCAGGTACAAGCTGCGGACCTTCTCCACCGGCTTCATGCGCCTGGCGCTCGAGGCCGGCGCGCCCATCGTGCCCATCGGCGTGGTGGGCGCGGAGGAGCAGGCCCCGTCGCTGGTGGACCTGAAGCCGCTGGCCAGGCTGCTGGGCCTGCCGGCGCTCCCCATCACCCCCTACCTCCTGCCGCTGCCCCTGCCGGTCCACTACCACATCCACTTCGGCGCGCCGCTCCGCTTCACCGGCTCGCCCGACGCCGACGACGCCGAGCTGGAGCGGCAGGCCGGCGAGGTGCAGGCCGCCGTGCAGGCGCTGCTGGACAGGGGACTGGCCGAGCGGCCCGGGGTCTTCCTGTGACCGGCACGCCCGCACCGCTCCCGGACCCGGTGCTGGTCACCGGCATCGCCGGCAACCTCGGGCGCGCCCTCGCCAAGCAGCTCCACCTCGAGACCACGGTGATCGGCGTCGACCGCCGCCCGTTCCCCGACCGGCCCAAGGACGTCGAGCACCACCAGCTCGACCTGCGCAAGGCGCGCGTCGACGACCTGTTCCGCCACCGCCGGCCGCAGGCGCTCATCCACCTCGGCATCTCGCACGACCCCCGCATGCCCTTCTCCGAGGCCCACAGCTTCAACGTGGTCGGGACCCAGAAGATCCTCGACCTGTGCGTGCGCCACGGCGTGAGGAAGGTGGTGGTGCTCTCCAGCGCCAACGTCTACGGCCCGCTCCCCAACAACTCCAACTTCCTCACCGAGGAGACGCCGCTCATGGCGGCGGATCGCTACTCGGGGGTGCGCGACCTCATCGAGCTGGACATGTACGCGCAGTCGTTCGTGTGGCGCCACCCCGAGGTGGAGACGGTCATCCTGCGGCCCTGCAACATCGTCGGCCCCACCGTCCGCAACGCGCCGGCCAACTTCCTGCGGCTGCAGCGGCCCTTCATCCTCATGGGCTTCGACCCCATGCTCCAGCTCATCCACGAGGACGACGTGGCCTCCGCGCTGGTGCAGGCGCTCCGGCCCGGGTCACGCGGCGTCTACAACCTGGTCGGGCCGGGCGAGGTGCCGCTCAGCGCCATCCTGCGCGAGCTGGGGCGGGAGCCGGTGCCGGTGCCGGACCTCGTGCTCCGGCCCGTGCTGCGGCGGCTCTTCGAGGCCGGGGTGGTCTCCTTCCCGCCCGAGGAGCTGGACCACCTGCAGTACCTCTGCGTCGTGGACGGCTCCCGCGCCGCCCGCGAGCTGGGGTGGGCCCCGCGCCACGGCCTGCGCGAGACCATCCGGAGCGTCCTGCCGTGATCGACCGCATCACCCGCGGGCTCCACGACCGCCGCGGCCTGCGCGCCCTGGTGGTCCGGGTCGGCGACGTCGCGCGCATGACCCGGCTGCTCCACGGCCTGGCCCCCACCAGCGCCCAGCTCTTCGGCGAGGCGCTGGCCGGGGCGGCGCTGCTGGGGGCGCTGCAGAAGGACGAGGAGCGCGTCAACCTGCAGCTGGAGTGCGCCGGGCCGCTGCGCGGCCTCTTCGTCGACGCCGACTCGCGCGGGAACCTGCGCGGCTACGTGCGCGGCACCGCCGTCCACGTCCCCGGCGATCCCTCCGAGGCGGCGGTGACGGCGCTGGGTGGCGGCGGCTTCCTCTCGGTGCTGCGGACGCGCGGGGACGGCACCTTCTACCGGAGCTCGGTGGAGCTCACCCGCGAGCCGCTGGTGGGGGCGCTGCGGCGCTGGTTCTCCGCCAGCGAGCAGGTGGAGACCGCGGTGGCGCTGGAGGTGATCCCCCAAGGTGACGAGCCGCTCGGCCAGGTGGCCGGGCTGCTGGTGCAGCGGCTCCCCGGCGGCGAGGCGGCGGGGGTGGTGGCCGCGCGCGACGCCATCGGGGCCGGGGCCTTCCGCGAGGCGCTGGCGGCCGGCGCCTCGGCGCTGGCGCTGGTCGAGACGGTGGCCGGCGAGGGCTTCGACCTGCTGGCCGAGCAGGAGGTGGCCTACCGGTGCGGCTGCAGCATCGAGCGGGTGCGCAACGCGGTGACCGCGCTCGGCGCCGACGGGATCGCCGACCTGGTCGCCACCGTGGGCCGGGCCGAGGTGGACTGCGAGTTCTGCCACGCCCACTACGTGGTGGAGGCCGACGAGCTGCGCGACCTGGAGCGGCGGATGCGGGCGTCGCGGCGGGATGGGGCGGCGTAGCCGGACCGGCGCCTCTCCGGCTGCTCCTCGCGGGAGCGCCGGCGCCCCTCCCCCGCAGGCTAGCGGAGCCGCGCCGCGTCCGACATCACCCAGCGCTGCGCGATCCCGGCCGAGAAGGCGAAGGCCGCGCCCAGGGTGCGCAGCACCTCCTCGGCGACGCGCAGCGTCCGGGCGTCGAGCCCGGCCGCCCCGCCGTAGACGGCGATGGCGTCATAGCCGAGCCAGGACATGATGCTGGCCGTGAGCATGAGCCAGGGCCAGGCCACCAGCCCGCCGCCCAGCAGCACCAGCGCGGCCCGCAGCACCGGGATGGCCACCACGAAGAGGCCGCCGTCGAGCAGGTCGGTGATCACGTCGCCGGCCGCCAGCACGTCGCCCTTCAGGGCGGCGGGGAGCCGATCCACCAGGTCCGGACCGGCCATGGCCGCGGCCACCGCCAGCGCCACCAGCCGGGCCGTCACCCGCGCGGCGCGCGACGTGGTGTCGAGCCCGGAGGCGCGCCAGGCGCGGGAGAGCACCAGGAAGCCCGCCACCGCCAGCGCGCCCGAGGCGATGCTGGTGACCGAGGCGACCCAGGGTGCGCGCTGGGTCGCCTCGTAGAGGTTGTCGGCCTTCGGCCCCATGCGGATCAGCGCCGGGGCCAGGACCAGGTAGGAGACCGAGAGCAGCAGCCAGCCCGGCCGCATGGGCTCCCCGGGCTCGAAGGTGAGCGCGGCCACCAGCGTCCCGCCGGCGGCGAAGAGGTACATGGCGACGGCCCAGCCGAAGAAGGCGCCGGCCAGCTGGACCGGATCCGCGACGGAGGCGGCGAACGGCGCCGGCAGCAGGCCCACCACCAGGGCGGCGAGGGCGAGGGCCTGGAAGCGGAGGTTTCGCCTAGCCTGGCTCATGGAACTCCTGGACAATCTCCCTGACGATCTGCTCGGCGGTGCTGGCGCCGAGCAGCGTCCGGAGCGCGGGGCGCAGCGCCGCCATCAGCCGGGGGACGTCGGCGACGGTGAGCGCCTCCGGCTCCTTCTGGAGGGAGCGCTGGGAGAAGGTGCGGGTCGCGTTCCGGGCCATGTTGGGCCCGAGCAGCGGGGCGAGCCGCGCCTCGATCCGCTCGCTGATGGTTCCGGCCGCCATTCGCGCGGTGACCCTAGCCCATTCCCGTCTGGCCTGGATACACGACACCTCCACACACGGTGACGGGCCGGCGCTCGCCCTTCACCCCACCAGGAAGTCGAGCGCCTCCTCCCGCGAGGAGAAGGCCCTGGTGTCCCGCTCGCCGGTGGCGCGCAGGTAGGCGTTGAAGAAGACGATCTTGAGGCCGTTGATGCCGGTGAGCGCCGACCGGCCGATGAGCCGCTGGTTCATCCGGCCCACCTCCTTGACCCGCTTCATGAAGGCGCTGCCGACCACCGAGCCCTCGAAGTCGTTGTAGAGGAGCGCCGGGTGGGCCAGCGGCTGCATCATGGCGCTGCCGGCCTCGAGCGTGGCGATGAGCTCCTCGTCCGACCGCTGGCCGCGGTAGTCGAAGAAGAGGATCCGACGACCCTTGTGCTCGATCCAGCTCGCCGGCATGCGCCCCTCCTCACCGGGGAGCCTAGCACCGTTGGCCGCCGCCCGGCCCGCCCGGAGGCGCGCCGGCGTGGTACATTCCGTCGGCCGGCCGCGCGCTCGGCCACCTGCCGGAGGGGATGCCATCGCCCGCTCGAAGAAGAAGACCGCCCGGAAGGGCCCGGCCCGCCCGGCCCGGCGCCCCGCGCCGGCCAGGCCGTCCCGCCGCGGCAGGGCCAGCCGTCGGGGCCTGGCTGCGGCCCAGGCCGGCCACCCCCTCGGCGAGGGCGTGGCCGACGGCTTCGCGCTCCGCCGCCTGAAGGCGCCGGCCCGCCTCTCCCGCACGCCGAGGAAGGCGGTGCGCGAGCTGGGCTGGGCCGCCTTCGGCGAGGTGGCACGGCAGCTGGCGGCGCGGCTGGCGGCCCGCTACCAGCCCGACGTGGTGCTCGGCATCGCCAAGGGTGGCGTCTTCGTCGGCGGCGCCCTGGCCGCGGCGCTGCAGGCCGACTTCCACGCCGTCCGGATCGAGAAGCGGCGCCGCGACGCCGGCGACCGCCAGCCGGTCGAGCAGCTCCCCGACCTCACCGGCAAGCGGGTGCTGGTGGTGGACGACGTCTGCGCCAGCGGCGCCACGCTGGCCAAGGCCCGGGCCGTGGCCCGCAAGGCCGGCGCCCGCCAGGTGCAGACGGCCGTGCTGGTGAAGCGGCCGGGCGGCGCCCGCCCCGACTGGTTCGCCCTCGAGACCGACGAGCTGATCCTCTTCGGCTGGGACTACGAGCTCCAGTCCGCCGGCTCGGTGGCCTCGGACCCCGGCGAGGTCGGCGTCTAGCGGCGGTCCGCGGGCGCCGGGCACCCATGCAGCGGGTCGTCATCGGCACCGCGGGCCACGTCGACCACGGCAAGACGGCGCTGGTGAAGGCCCTCACCGGGGTCGACACCGACCGGCTGGCGGAGGAGCGGCGCCGCGGCATCACCATCGAGCTCGGCTTCGCGCACCTGGCGCTGCCGGACGGCAGCGTGGCCGGGGTGGTCGACGTCCCCGGCCACGAGCGGTTCGTCCGCTCCATGGCGGCCGGGGCCGGCGGCATCGACCTGGTGGTGCTGGTGGTGGCCGCCGACGAGGGGGTGATGCCCCAGACCCGCGAGCACCTCGACATCTGCCGCCTGCTGGGCGTCCGGCGGGGCCTGGTGGCGGTGACCAAGAGCGACCTCCTCCCCGCCCTGGGCGCCGACTGGCTGCCGCTGCTGCGGGACGAGCTGGCCGCCGCCACCGCCGGCAGCTTCCTGGAAGGGGCCCCGGTCATCCCCTGCTCCACCGTGACCGGCGAGGGGCTGCCGGCGCTCCGCGAGGCCCTGGGCCGGCTGGCCGCCGAGGTGGCGCCGCGGCCGGCCGACGGCCCGCTGCTGCTGCCCATCGACCGGGCCTTCACGCTGCGGGGGTTCGGGACCGTGGTCACCGGCACCATCCTCTCCGGCTCCATCTCGGAGGGCGAGCAGGTGGCGCTGCAGCCGGCCGCGCCCGGCCGCGAGCCGCTCCGCGTCCGCACCCTGCAGGTCCACGGCGCGGCGGTGAAGCAGGCCCTGGCCGGGCAGCGGACCGCCGTCAACCTCCCGGGGCTGGAGGCCGGCGAGGTCTCGCGCGGGCAGGCGCTCACCCGGGCCGGCGTGGTCCCGCCCTCGTCGCTGCTCGACGCCGAGGTGACCCTGCTGGCGGCGGCGCCGCAGGCGCTCCGGCACCGCGCCCGCCTGCTGCTGCACGTCGGCACCGCGCAGGTGCAGGCCACGGTGAGCCTGCAGGACCGGGCCGAGCTGGCGCCCGGCGCCACGGCGCTGGCCCAGCTGCGGCTGTCCGGCCCGGTGGCGGCGCTGCCGGGGCAGCGCTTCATCCTGCGCGGCTTCGCCAAGCTCGACGGGCGCGGCGCCACCCTGGCGGGCGGGCGCGTCCTCTCCATCGCCTCGCCGCGGCGGCGGCGCGGGCGCCCCGAGTCGCTGGCCCAGCTCGGCCTGCTGGCCGGCCCCTCCGTCGAGGGCCGGGTGGCCGCGGTGCTGGCCATGGCCGGCCCGGCCGGCCTCACGGCGGAGCGGCTGGTCGGCCGGACGGCCCTCTCGCCCCGCGCCCTCGACGAGGCGCTGGGCCGGCTCTCGGCCCGCGGCGAGGCGGTCCTGGTCGATCGGGAGCACCGGACCTGGGTGGCCGGCGCCGTGGCCGACGCGCTCTCCGCCCGGCTGCTGGCCGCGGTGGCGGCCCACCACCTGCAGCAGCCGCTCGCCGCCGGGATGGGGCGGGAGGCCCTCCGCGGGACCCTGCCGCCGGTGGCCGATCCGCGCCTCTTCCAGCGCCTGCTGGCGCACGCCGTGGAGGCCGGGACGCTCGCGCTCGACGGCGACCAGGTCCGCCTCCCCCGGCACCGGGCGGCCGCCGGCGGGGCGGGCGGCGCCCTGAAGGACCGGGTGGCGGCCGAGCTCGCGGCCGGCGGCCTGACCCCGCCGCTGCTGTCCGAGCTGCCGGAGCGCTGCCGGGGCGGGCCCGCCGAGGTGGCGGCGGTCCTGAAGCTGCTGGTGGCGGATGGCACGGCGGTGCGGGTGGCGGCCGACCTGCACTACGATGCCGGCGTGCTCCAGGCGCTGCGCGCCCGGCTGGTGGCGTGGCTCCGCGAGCGGAGGCAGATCACCACGCAGGAGTTCAAGGAGCTGGTCGGCGCCACCCGCAAGCACGTCATCCCGCTGGCGGAGTACTTCGATCGGGAACGGGTCACCCTCCGGGTGGGCGACCACCGGGTGCTGCGCGGCGAGGGGAAGGGATGAGCGAGGCCAACCGCGACCTGGTCGCCGGCGGAACCATCGTCCTGCGGGACCAGCGGGTGGTCTACGCCACCGTCGGCGCCCAGGCCCTGCTCGGCCGGTCGGGGCGGGACCTGCTGGGGCTCGAGCTGGCGGAGCTGGTGGCGCCGGAGGACCGCGAGCGGGTGCTCGACCGCCACCAGCGTCGCCTGCGCGGCGAGCCGGTGCCGGCCGAGTACGAGATGCAGCTGCTCCGACCCGACGGCTCCCGGCGCACCACCGAGGCGCGGGTGTCGCTGGAGGGCTCCGAGGTGGTGGTCCAGCTGCAGGACCTCACCGACCAGGCCGAGCGGCGGCGTCGGCTGGAGGGGCTGGCGGCCCTCGGCGTGGCCATCCAGCGCGAGCGGACCGAGGCGGCCATCCACCAGCGGGTGCGGGAGGGGCTGGCGGCGCTGGACCTGACCCCCGCGCTGCTGCGCCCGGCCGGTGACGGGGTCCAGGTGGTCTGGGCCCTGCTCCCCGCCACCATCGCCGGGGCGGTCGCGGCGCTCCTGAAGCGGCCCATCGAGGGGCTGGTCGGCCCCTGGAGCGCCTTCAGCCGCGAGGCCTGGGCGACCGGTGCGGCCTACTCGGACGACTGGGTCGCCCATGCCGCGCAGTTCGCCCGCCAGGAGCAGGCCGGCCAGGTGGCCGCGGCGGCCGCCGCCCTCGGCCTGGTGCGGGGCATGGCGGTCCGGCTCGACGAGCGGCTCGGGCCGACCGGCTACCTGCTGGCGGTCGGCGAGTGGGTGCGGAGCAGCGACCTGCCGGCCTTCCGGCTCTTCGGCGCCCAGGTGGCCGCCGCGCTCGACTCGGCCCGCGACATCGCCGAGCTCTCCTCGCGCAACGTCGACCTCTCCGCGCTGGCGGAGCTGGGGGCGCTGTCCGGCACGGCGGCCTCGCTCGACGAGTTCCTGCCGCGCGCCCTGGAGGTGGTCGTGGCCACCACCGGCGGCCAGGCCGCCGGGGTCTTCGCCGTGTCGCTGGCGAAGCGGCGGCTGGAGCTGGTCCACGCCACCGGCCTGGGCGGTCCACCGCCCCGCCTCATCAGCCGGGCCAGCTTCGAGTCGCCGCTCGGCGAGGTGGCCAGCCGCCACCGGCTGGTGGTGGCCCACCCCGACGTCTTCAGCCCGGAGCAGCGCGCCTGGGCGGAGTCGGCCGGGCTCTCCACCTTCGCCTACGTGCCGCTGGTGGCGCGCACCCAGACCCTGGGCGTGCTGGTGGTGGCCTGGCGCGAGCGGATCGACGAGGGCGGCTGCCGCCCCGGGCTGCTGCTGGCCATGGGCTCCCACCTCGCCGCCGCCATGGAGTCGCACGGCCTGCTCCGCGACCTGCGCCGCCGCGTCGGCGAGCTCACCCTCCTCAACGACGTGGCGGTGGCCACCGCCAGCCTCGACCCGGTGCTGCTGCTGGAGAACGCGCTGCGCCGCATCTGCGAGACCCTCGAGGCCGACGGCGGGCTCGCCTACCTGTCGACCGGCGACCAGCTGGAGCAGCAGGCCAGCATCGGGCTTGCGCCCGAGACGGCGGCCCTGCTCCGGCGGCTGGAGCCCGGGGAAGGGCCGGCCGGGCTGGCGGTGGCGCGGCGGCAGCCGGTCGTCGACCTGCCGCCGGAGCTCTCCGGCGCCCGCTGCGGCGCGACCCTGGCCCGGGAGCAGCTCCGCACCGTGGTGGCGGTCCCGCTGCTGGCCAAGGAGCGGGCCGTGGGGGCGCTCTGCCTCTTCCGCCGCGCCGCCCGGCCGTTCGCCGAGGGCGACGTGACGCTGCTCTCGGCCATCGGCGTCCAGCTGGGCGTGGCCGTGGACGCGGCGCGCCAGCATGGGGACGTCCGGCGCCGCGCCCGCGAGCTCGAGGCCATCCACGCCCTGGCGCTGCGGGCCCTCTCGGCCGCGCCCGGCGAGACCGTGGCGCTCATGCAGGAGACGGCCCGGGCCGTGGCCAGCGCGCTCCCGGCGCAGCAGGTGGTGGTCATGCTGCTGGACCGGAGCGGCACCTCGCTGGAGCCGGCCGCCGTCCATGGCCCGCCGGTCCCCGCGGCGGCACATCGCCTGGAGCTGGCGAGTTCCCGGCTGGCGGAGGAGGCCCTGCGGTCCGGCACCCCGACCTGGAGCGAGAACACCACCCTCGATCCGCGCAGCGTCATGTTCGGGCGCGAGGACGTCCCGCCCTCGGCCGTGCTGGTGGTGCCCCTGGCGGCGCGGGCCGCCCCGCGCGGGATCATGCTCATCGGCGATGCGGCGGGGCGCCGCTTCTCCGAGTCCGACCGCGCCCTGGCCTCGGCGCTGGGGGCCGAGCTGGCGCTGGCCCTGGAGAACTCCGAGCTCTACGCCGACCTGCACCGGGAGCAGGAGAAGAACATCCGCAAGTCCCGCCTCGAGGCGCTCGGCGAGCTGTCGGCGGTGATCGCCCACGAGGTCCGCAACCCGCTGGGCGTCATCTTCAACTCGCTCGGCTCGCTGCGCCGACTCACCGGCACCGGGACCGACGCCCGCATGCTGCTGGAGATCGTCGGCGAGGAGGCCGACCGCCTCAACCGCATCGTCGGGGACCTGCTCGACTTCGCGCGCCACTCGCCCCCCCAGCTGGTCCCCGACCGGCTCGAGCAGGTGGTCGACGAGGCGGTCAGCGTGGCCGTGGCCCAGCCGCCGCCGGGGCTCGAGGTGGTCCGGACCGTGGGCGCCGACCTCCCCGAGGTGCCGCTCGACGCCGGTCAGGTGCGCCAGGCGGTGCTCAACCTGGTGGTCAACGCGGTGCAGGCCATGCCGGGCGGCGGTCGGCTCACGGTGCGGACCTTCCTCGACGGGGCCGCCGCCGTGGTCGAGGTGGAGGACACCGGCCCCGGGATCGCCGAGGTGATCCGCCAGCGGATCCTCGAGCCCTTCTTCACCACCAAGGCGTCGGGCACCGGGCTCGGCCTCCCGGTGGTGAAGCGGATCGTCGAGGGACATGGCGGCGAGCTCCGGCTCCGCACCGGCCCCTCCGGCTCCTGCTTCTCCCTCCGCTTCCCCGTCGCGCCCGGCGCGCTTTCCGCCCGCGCCGCCCGCCCCCTCCCGAGCGCCTCCACATGACCGAGCCCAGCCCGCCCGCCACCCCGGCGCCTGCCGCCCTCCCCGCCGGCCGCCTGCTGGTGGTCGACGACCAGAAGAACATGCGCACCACCACCGCCATGGTGCTCCGCCAGGCCGGCTACCAGGTGGACGAGGCCGAGGACGGCGCCGCGGCCCTGCAGCGCCTGGCGGGGGACGGCTACGACGTGGTGCTGACCGACCTGCGCATGCCCAACGTCGACGGCATGGAGGTGCTGCGGACCGTCCGGCAGGTGGCGCCCGAGACCGAGGTGATCGTGATGACCGCCTACGGGACCATCGCCTCGGCGGTGGAGGCCATCCGCCGCGGCGCCTACGACTTCCTCGCCAAGCCCTTCAAGGAGGACGAGCTGCTGCTGCGGGCCGCCAAGGCGGTGGAGAAGCGGCGGCTGGTCGGCCAGGTGAGCGTGCTGGCCGGCGAGTTCCGGCGCCGCTTCGGGCTCGACCACATCATCGGCCGCTCGGCCGGCCTCCGCGAGGTGCTCGACCGGGTCGCCCGGGTGGCCCCCTCGGACGCCACCGTGCTGCTCACCGGCGAGTCGGGGACGGGGAAGGAGCTGGTGGCCAGGGCCCTCCACGTCAGCAGCCGCCGCGGCGACCGTCCCTTCGTCCCGGTCAACTGCGCCGCCATCACCGAGACCCTGCTGGAGTCCGAGCTCTTCGGCCACGCCCGCGGCGCCTTCACCGGCGCCACCCGGGCGCGGCGCGGCCTCTTCGAGGAGGCCAACGGGGGCACGCTCTTCATCGACGAGGTCGGCGAGACCGCGCCGGGCTTCCAGGCCAAGCTGCTGCGCGCCCTGCAGGACGGCGAGATCCGGCGGGTGGGCGAGTCGTCGCCGGTGCAGGTGGACGTGCGGATCATCGCCGCCACCAACCAGGACCTGCGCAAGGCCATCGCCGAGAAGCGGTTCCGCGAGGACCTCTTCTACCGGCTCAACGTGGTGCCCATCCGCATCCCGCCGCTGCGCGAGCGGCTGGAGGACGTGCCGCTGCTGGCCGTCCACTTCCTGGCCCAGTACAACCAGCGCGCCGGCTCCCAGAAGGTCTTCTCCCCGGCGGCCCTGGCCGAGCTGACCGAGCACAGCTGGCCCGGCAACGTCCGCGAGCTGGAGAACATGGTCGAGCAGGCGGCCGCCCTGTCGCCCGGCCAGGAGATCGGCCCGGAGGGGATCCAGTTCGACCCGGTGGCGCTGCCCCGGCCCGCGGAGGGACCGGGGCAGGTCCGGACCCTGGCCGCCGCCGTCGAGGAGGCCGAGCGCCTGTGCCTCCAGGCCGCCCTGCAGCGCTGCGACGGGGATCTCGGGCGGGTGGCCTCCGAGCTGGGCATCTCCTCGACCACGCTGTGGCGGAAGATGAAGCGGCTCGGCCTGGGCGCCCGGCCCGCCGGCGGCTGACCGGGACCCGCCGGTTTCGAGGCTGCATTGCAGGGGTGCAAGGTCGGGCGGCTCGTGGCCGCCGGCCCCCGGGCCTTCACCGCGCCCAGGCCGCCGCAACCTCCCGTCGGGCCTGCCCTTCTCCGCCCGGCCGGGAGGCGCCGCGGCCGGCGGCCACCTGGCATCCCGGTTGCTCCATGCGGAGGTGAAGCGCAGGGCCGCCTGCTCGAGTACGGTCCCCCCCGCCACTCCCGCTGCGCCCTGCGCTTCGCTTTCTCATGGTCACGGTGCTCCTCATCGACGGAGACCGGAACTTCCGGGAGGCGCTGGCCATCGCGCTGAGGCTGGACGGCTGCGCCGTGGTCGCGGCCGGCGCGGCCGCCCAGGGCGCGCCTCTCCTCGAGCGTGGCGGCTTCGACCTCTGCCTCGTCGACCTGAACGTGGACGGCGCGGAGGCGCTGCTGGCCTCGGCGGCGAGGCGATCCGTGCCGCTGCTGGTGACCGGCCCCTACCCGGAGCTGGCGGAGGCCGCGGCGCGCCGCCATCCGCCCGCGCAGGCGTTGTCCAAGCCGTTCGCCGCCGCCGACCTGCTGGCCCGCCTCTCGGCGGCCCCGGTCACATCACCACGGCGCTGGCGGCCTGCGCCAGCCTGATGATGGGATCGGCGGCCAGGCCGAAGAGCATCACCACCAGCGCGGCGACGCCCAGGGCGAAGATCATGGCCGGCGCGGCGGTCGGCTCCTCGGTCCCCTCGGCCGGCCTCATGTACATGTGGACCACCACCCGCAGGTAGTAGAAGGCCCCGAGGATGCTGGTGATCACGCCGAGGATGGCCAGCGGGTAGAGCTGGGCGCCGACGGCCGCCTGGAAGACGTAGAGCTTCCCGACGAAGCCGGCCGTGGGCGGGACCCCGGCCAGGCTGAACATGAAGACCGTCATGGCGAAGGCCAGCCCCGGGCGCCGGCTGGCCAGGCCGGAGAAGCGGGCCAGGTCCCAGGCCCGGGCCGGCTCGGCGTCGCCGTGCGACCGCTCCTCGACGGCGCCGACCACCGCGAAGGCGCCGATGGCGGTGGCGGTGTAGGCGGCCAGGTAGAAGAGCACGCCGGCCAGCGCCATGGAGCGCGCCGCCTCCACCCGGGCCGAGACCACGCCCACCAGCAGGTACCCGGCGTGGGCGATCGAGGAGTAGGCCAGCATCCGCTTCACGCTCCGCTGGGAGAGCGCCATCAGGTTGCCGAAGATCATGGTGAGCACGGCCAGCACCATGAGGACCTTCTCGAAGGAGAGGTCGTGGACGTCGGCGCCCCCCTGCGCGGCGAGGAAGACGCGCGCCAGCAGCGCGAAGGCGGCGGTCTTCACGCCGGCGGCCATGAAGGCGGTCACCGGGGTGGGCGCCCCCTCGTAGACGTCGGGGACCCAGGCGTGGAACGGCACCGCCCCGACCTTGAAGGCCAGGCCGGCGGCGATGAGCCCGAGCCCGCCGAGCAGCAGCATCGACCCGGCGCCCCGGCCTCCGCCCATGGCCGAGAAGAGCGTGCTCCCGGTGGCGCCGAAGACCAGCGAGCTGCCGTAGAGCAGCAGCGCGGAGGAGACCGCGCCCAGGATCATGTACTTGAAGGCGGCCTCGGAGGGGCGCTTGCCGCGGCGCACGTAGGCGGTGAGCGCGTAGGTCGAGAGGCTCATGATCTCGATGGCCACGAAGGCCACCAGCAGGTCCGAGGCCATGCCCACCAGCGACATGCCGGAGGCGGCGAAGAGCATCAGGGCGTAGAACTCGCCCCGCTCGGCGTTCCGGGCGTGCAGCCACCCGGCGCTCAGCAGCGCCGAGAGGGCGACGCCGCCGCAGACGATGGCGGTGACGAAGACCGAGAAGGCGTCCACCGTCCCCTGGCCGCCGAAGACCACCCCGGCCGGCGGGCCGGCCACGGCGGCGAGGGCGGCCAGCAGCGCCACCGCCACCGTCAGCCCGGACTGGTAGCCGCGGCGGACCGAGGTGAGGAAGACCTCGCTGAGCAGGAGCAGCAGCCCGCCCGAGGCCAGGATGGCGATGGGCACCAGGGCGACGAAGTCGCGTGTCGGGAAGCCGGTCATGTCAGTACGCCCCTCCGGGCGACGGGGGAGGCCGGGCGGCCACGGCGGTGGAGACCGTGCCGACCTGCGAGGTGCGGCCGAGACGGGCCTCGGTCTGCTGGAAGCGCTGCACCAGCCGGTCGACGGCCGGCTTGGCCGGCGCCAGGAACGGGCCGGGCATGAGCCCCATCACCACGATGAAGGCGATGACCGGGACGATGACGAACCCCTCGCGGACCGAGAGGTCGGAGAGGTGGCGGTTCTCCTCGTTGCGGATGGGGCCGTAGAAGACCTTCTCCACCAGCACCAGCATGTAGACCGCGCCGAGGATGACGCCGGTGGCCCCCACCACCGCCAGCACCTGCCCGTAGGGCAGGCGCGAGAGGAAGGTCCCGGAGAGGATGAGGAACTCGCCGACGAAGCCGTTGGTGCCCGGCAGGCCGATGGAGGAGAGCGTCACCACCACGAAGGCGGTGGCCAGCCACGGCACCTGCCTGGCGATCCCGCCGTACTCGGAGAGCAGCCGGGTGTGGCGCCGCTCGTAGAGCATGCCCACCAGCAGGAACAGGCCGCCGGTGGAGACCCCGTGGTTGAGCATCTGGTAGACGCCGCCGGTCAGCCCCTCGGCGCTCAGCGCCATCAGGCCGAGCATCACGAAGCCGAGGTGCGACACCGACGAGTAGGCCACCAGCCGCTTCATGTCGGTCTGCACGAAGCACATCAGGGCGCCGTAGACGATGCCGATGGTGGCCAGGACGGCGAGGTGCGGCCGGTACTGCAGCGCCGCCTCGGGGAAGAGCGGCATGGCGTAGCGGAAGAAGCCGAAGGTCCCCATCTTCAGCAGCACGCCGGCCAGGATCACCGAGCCGGCCGTGGGCGCCTCGGTGTGGGCGTCGGGCAGCCAGGTGTGGAGCGGGAACATGGGCACCTTGACCGCGAAGGCCAGCGCGAAGGCCACGAAGAGCCAGCGCCCCTGCTCCACCGTCACCTGCAGCGCGCCGCGGGCCTGCACGTAGTCGAAGGTCCGGCCGTCGTTGAAGTAGACGAAGAGGATGGCCACCAGCATCAGCACGCTGGCGGCGAAGGTGTAGACGAAGAACTTCACCGTCGCGTAGAAGCGGTTCTGCGAGCCCCAGATCCCGATCAGCAGGTACATGGGGATCAGCATCAGCTCCCAGAAGACGTAGAAGAGGATCAGGTCCAGCGCCGCGAAGGTGCCGATCATGGCGGTCTCGAGCACCAGGATCGCGATCATGAACTCCTTGACCCGGTCCTGGACCGCCCGCCAGGTGGAGAGGACCACCACCGGCACCAGCAGGGTGGTGAGCATCACCAGCAGCAGCGCCACGCCGTCGAGGCCGACGTGGTAGCCGACGCCGATCGACGGCATCCAGGCCCGCTTCTCCTCGAACTGGAACTCGGCGGCGGTCGCGGAGGCGTCGAAGCCGAGCCAGAGGAGGAGCGAGAGGCCGAGGGTGACCAGCGAGACCGCCAGGGCGAGGGCGCGGTGCTGGCCGGCCTCGTCGCGCGGCAGCAGGACCGCGACCAGGGCGCCGAGCAGCGGGACGAAGGTGACGACGGTGAGCAGGTTCACGGCTAGAGGCCCCCCACGCCGAGGACGGTCGCGAGGATGGCGGCCGCGGCCAGCGCCATGTAGGCGGCGTAGCGCTGCACGTCCCCGTTCTGGGCCAGCCGCAGCACCGACCCGAAGAAGCCCACCAGGCGCGCCACCCCGTTCACCATCAGGCCGTCGATGAGCACGACGTCGACCACCCGCCAGAGGCCGCGGGCCAGCGACTTGAGCGGCTCCACCACCGTCGCGGCGTAGAGCTCGTCGACGCGGAACTTGTCGACCATGAGCCGGTAGGTCCTGGGCAGGGCCCCGGCCAGGGCGGCCGGCAGGCGGGTGAGGCCGCCGCCGTACATGAGGTAGCCCACCAGCGTGCCGGCGAAGGCGATGAGCCAGGCGGCGAAGTAGGGCCAGGCCGGGTGGGCGCCGGCGTGGAAGTGGCCGACCTGGTGGAGGCGCTCGGTGCCGGCGGCGAAGACCGGCTCGACGTAGTGGGCGTAGAGCTCGGAGACCGCCGAGTGGCCGGGCAGGCCGAGGACCAGCGCCACCGCCGCCAGCACCGCCAGCACCATGAGCGGCACGGTCATGACGAACGACGACTCATGGGCGTGCTCGGCGGCGTGGGTGCGCGGCGTCCCCTGGAAGGTGAGCCAGTAGAGCCGCGTCATGTAGAAGGCGGTTCCCAGCGCGGCCAGCGAGCCGATGGCGTAGGCGATGGGGCCGACCTGGTGCCAGGCGGGGTTGTGGCTGAAGAGGGCGTTGCCGAGGATGGCGTCCTTGGACCAGAAGCCGGAGAGCGGGATGATGCCGGTGGCGGCGATGGTGGCGACCAGGAAGGTCCAGTGGGTGTGCGGCATCTTCCGCGCCAGCCCGCCCATCTTGCGGATGTCGGTCTCGTCCCCCATGCCGTGCATCACCGAGCCGGCGCCGAGGAAGAGGCAGCCCTTGAAGAAGGCGTGGGTCACGAGGTGGAGCACGCCGGCCCACCAGGCGCCGCAGCCGACCCCGATGAACATGAAGCCGAGCTGGCTGACCGTGGAGTAGGCCAGCACCTTCTTGATGTCGGTCTGGGTGAAGGCGATGACCGCGGCGAAGAGCGAGGTGACGGCGCCGACGATGGTGATGGTGGCCATGGCCGCCGGCGCCAGCGAGTAGAGCATCGAGTTGCGGGCCACCAGGTAGACGCCGGCGGTCACCATGGTGGCGGCGTGGATGAGGGCCGAGACCGGGGTCGGGCCGGCCATGGCGTCGGGCAGCCAGATGTAGAGCGGCAGCTGCGCCGACTTGCCGGTGGCGCCCACGAACAGGCAGAGCATCGCGAAGGTGACCGCCGACTGGTAGGTCCAGCCGGCGAAGAGGCCCGAGGCGATGGGGGCGTCGGGGGTGACCACCCGCGCCAGGTTGGCGAGGTCGGCGTAGCTGGAGGTGCCGAAGATGGCCAGCAGCGAGAAGAGCCCGACCAGGAAGCCGAAGTCGCCCACCCGGTTGGTGATGAAGGCCTTGCGGCCGGCGTAGGCCTTCTGCTCGTCGGTGTACCAGAAGCCGATCAGCAGGTAGCTGCAGAGGCCCACGCCCTCCCAGCCGACGAAGGTGAGCACCAGCGAGTCGCCCAGGACCAGCGTCAGCATGGCGGCGACGAAGAGGTTCAGGTAGGTGAAGAAGCGGGCGTAGCCGGCGTCGTCCTCGTGCGACATGTAGGACGCCGAGTAGACGTGGATGATGGTGCCGACGCCGGTGACGACCAGCAGCAGGGTGCCGGAGAGCCGGTCCAGCAGCAGCCCCCAGGCCACCGAGATGAGGGCCTGCCCGTCGGCCCCGGTGACCTGGATCCACGGGGCGCCCGGGTAGCGCAGGATCCGCCCCTGGAGGACCCAGGAGAAGGCGATGGCCGCGACCAGCAGGGATCCCACCATGGCGCCGATGGCGACCAGGGTGGTGTTCCCCTTTCCGATGCGGCGGCCGAACAGCCCGTTGAACAGGGCACCGGCCAGCGGGAACAGGATGATGGCCCAGAGGCTCGCCTCGGCCGCGGCGGGAGTCGGCAGGAAGGGCATAGGAGTGGGCGAAGGATTACCCGCTTGGGCGAGGCAAGGCAACAATCTTCTGGCGGCTTTTCCCGCTCCCCCCTCCCGATGCCCACCCGTCGAGTCCACGAAACGCCGGCGTGCTATTCGATCGGCCATGAGCCCCTCCACCGACGTGGCCGCCGAGGCCCGCAAGCTCCCCCGGGCCGATCGGCTGCTGGAGGCGGCCGAGCGGGCGGGCCTCGTGGCCCGGCTGGGCCACCAGCCGGTCATGGAGGCGGTCCGGGCCGAGCTGGAGTCGCGCCGGGCGGCGGTGCTGGCCGGGGCCCCCTGCCCCCCGGCCGGCGAGATCGAGGCGGCGCTGGTGGCCCGGCTCGAAGGCGAGGCCCGCGGCGCGCTGCGGCGCGCCATCAACGCCACCGGCGTGGTCATCCACACCAACCTGGGGCGCGCCCCCTCTCGGCCGCCACCGCGGCGGCCATGGCCGCCGCCGCCCAGGGCTACTCGACGCTGGAGTTCGACGTGGAGCGCGGCGAGCGGGGCGACCGCTACCACCACGCCGCCGGGGCCCTGTGCCGGTTGACCGGGGCCGAGGAGGCGGTGGCGGTCAACAACGGCGCCGCCGCGGTCCTGCTCTCGCTGGCCGCCCTCTCCGGCGCCCGGCCCTCCGGCGAGCCCACCCCCGAGGGGACGCCCGAGGTGATCGTGAGCCGCGGCCAGCTGGTCGAGATCGGCGGCGGCTTCCGCATCCCCGACGTGCTGCGCCGCTCCGGCGCCGCCCTGGTGGAGGTGGGCACCACCAACCGGACCTACGCCGCCGACGTGGAGGAGGCCATCACGCCGCGCACCCGCGCCGTGCTCTCGGTGCACCGCTCCAACTTCAGGCTCGACGGCTTCGTCACCGAGCCGTCGCTGGGCGAGCTGGTGGCGCTGGCCCGGCGGCGCGACCTCTGGGTGGTGGACGACCTCGGCTCCGGGGCGCTGCTGCCCACCGCCCCGTACGGCCTGGCGCCGGAGCCGACGGTGGCCGAGCGGGTCCGGGCCGGCGCCGACCTGGTCTGCTTCTCCGGCGACAAGCTGCTGGGCGGTCCGCAGGCCGGGCTGATCGTGGGCCGCGCCGCGGCGGTGGCCCTGGTGAGGCGCCACCCGCTGCTGCGTGCGCTCCGGCTCGACAAGGTGGCGCTGGCCGGGCTGGCCGCCACCCTCGCCCACTACGAGCGCGGCGAGGCGCTGCGAGAGATCCCGGTCTGGCGGGCCATCGCCCGGCCCCTCGACGAGCTGGAGGCGGCGGCGCGACGCTGGCAGGCGCGGGTGGCGGGCCGGGCCCCGCACGCCGAGGTGCGGCGCGGCGAGTCGGCGGTGGGCGGCGGGACGCTGCCGGGGGAGACGCTGCCGACCTGGCTGCTGGCCCTCCCCTCGACCGACCCGGCGGGGCTGCTGGCCCGCCTGCGGCGCGCCCCGACGCCGGTGGTGGCGCGCGTCGGGGACGGGGCGGTGCTGCTCGATCCCCGCACCGTGCTGGACGGCGAGGAGCCGGCGCTGCTGGCCGCGCTCGAGGCGGCGCTGGGCGGCTAAGGGTCGAGCGAGCGGCTCCGGTCGGCGTGCGAGAGGCGTAGCGAAGGGTGAGCGGGGACAGGCGATGCCGGGGAACGGACCTCCCTGGGAGGCGGACGGCTCGGCAGAGGGCGAGACCGGCGCAGGGCCGGCCGCCAGGCGACGGCCGAGACAGGTGCCCACACCTGCTCCGAGTGCAGTCCAGACGTTTGGACTGACCCGCGGACGGTGCGGTTCAATCGACTGAGCCTCGACTGACCCGTCCCGGGCGGGATCCCTCCTTCGCAACTTTGGGCGCCCAAAGTAACTCTGGGTGCGTGTCCTCCAGCCACCACACGGCCACGCCCGCCCCTGCGCTCCCTCCCCCTGCGCCTCTCGGCCGAGGCCGGGCACCGCCCCCACCCGCGCTCCCTCTCGCCACGCCTCCCCCCGAAGCTCCGCACCTCCAGGCCCCGACCCCGAGCGCTCGCCGCGCTACCGCGCTCGGCGACCTACGGGTTGAACCGGTACCCCACCCCGCGCACCGTCTCCAGGTGGCGCGGGGCGTCGGCGTCGTCGTCGATGTGGGCGCGCAGCCGGGCCACGAAGTTGTCCACCGTCCGCGCCGTGCCGAAGTAGCGCGAGCCCCAGACCGCCTCCATGAGCTGCTCGCGGGAGAAGACCCGGTCCGGGTGGGTGACGAAGTGGAGCAGCAGGTCGAACTCGCGGGTGGTCAGCTCGAGGGGCCGGCCGTCGACGGTGGCGCGCCGCGCCTGCAGGTCGATCTCCACCGGCCCGGCCTTCCTGACGTTCCTGGGCGGGCCGGTCTCGCCCCGGGCCCGGCGCCGGCGCAGCAGCGCCCCGATGCGCGCCAGCAGCTCCTTCAGGCTGAAGGGCTTGACCATGTAGTCGTCGGCGCCCAGCTGCAGCCCCGCCACCTTGTCGGTCTCCTGCCCCTTGGCGGAGAGGATCAGCACCGGCAGGTCGGGGTCGTCGCGGCGCAGCTCGCGGATCACCTCCAGCCCGCCCAGCCGCGGGAGCATCACGTCGACCACCAGCAGGTCGAAGCGCTCGGCGCGGGCCAGCTGCAGCCCGGTCTCGCCGTCGCTGGCGGAGCGGACCGCGTACCCCTCCATGGTGAGGTTGAGCTGCAGCCCCCGCAGGATGGAGGGGTCGTCCTCGATGACCAGGATGCGCTCGCTCACGGTGAGCCCTCCGCGACCGGCAGGGTGATGGAGAAGGCGGCGCCCTTCCCCACCTCCGAGGTGACGGCCACCTTGCCGCCGTGGGCGCCCACGATGTGCTTCACCATGGCCAGGCCCAGCCCGGAGCCCTCGATGGAGCGCTGCAGCGGGTCGCGGGCCCGGTAGAACTTGTCGAAGATCCGCTTCTGGTCGGGGACGGAGATGCCGGGGCCGTTGTCGGCCACGGTGATCACCACCGCCGCCCCGCTCCGCGCCGCGCTCACGGTGATGCGCTTGTCCGGGCCGGTGTACTTGTGGGCGTTGAAGAGCAGGTCGAGCAGCGCGCCGGCCAGCGCCTCGCGGTCGGCCACCACCTCGGGCAGGTCGGGCGCCAGCTCGCGCCGCAGCTCGACCGGGTGGGCGATGCGCTGCGGCTCGAAGGCGCGCAGGGCGTCCTCGACGATGGGGAGCACCGGCTGGCGCTCCAGGTCGAAGCGGCGCCGCCCCGACTCCATGCGGGCCCAGTCGAGCAGCCGGTTGATCAGGGTGGAGAGCCGGGCGGTCTCGTCGGCGATGATGGAGAGGGCCTCGGCGCGGCGCGCCGCGTCGCCGTCGAGGCGACCCATCTGCAGGGTCTCCACGAACATCCGGATCGAGGTGAGCGGGGTGCGCAGGTCGTGGGAGACCTTGTTGACGAAGTCGGACTGCAGCCGCGCCACCCGCGCCTCGCGCTGCACCACGATGAGCGTGGCGGCGCTGCCGGCCACGGTGGTGGCCACCAGGGTGAGGATGATCCCGCCGAAGACGTAGTCCCGCGGCGCCGCGCCGAAGACCAGGATCAGCACGCCCACGGTCAGCATGAGCGCCGCCGGGACGAACACGAAGCCGATGATCAGCGGCAGGACGCGGCGCACGGGGCGTCACCCTACCACCGTCATCCCCGATGCATCCCGATCCGGCCGCCACCGCACCGGCCACGCGCCGCGCCACCCCGCCTGCAGGTGGCGACGCCCGGCCGGCCGGCTGCTAGGCTTGCTTCGCACCGATGGGGGACCGAGGTCGCTCGCCCCGTCGGTCGAGGAGGGGGATGCGGCTCGCGCGCCTCACCGCGCTGCTCGCGCTGCTCGCCGGAGCCGGGCCCGCCCGGGGCCAGGGCTTCTGGGATCCCCGCCCGCACCACGGTGGCCAGGTCACCCTCGGAGCCGGGCTCCTCCTCGCCTCCGTCTCGGGTGGCCCGGCCGCCGTGGCGGGAGCCCACGGCGCGGGGCTGCAGCTCCTGCTCGACTATCGGCTGGCCGAGCTGCTGGCCTTCGACTTGCGCCTGGGCGGCTTCTCACCGTCGCTCGGCGCGCCGGAGGAGATCAACTACCCGCCCGACGATGGGGACTACTCGCTGCTCTCGATCGGGCTCCACTACGACGTCGTGACCGGCTCCCGCGGGGCGATCTGGGTGGGCGCGGAGGTGGCGCTCCACTACGCCCAGATGGTGCACTACGCCTACGCGGTGAGCGGCATCGGCCTGGGCCCGGCGCTCGGGGTGGACCTGCTGGTGAGCGGCCCGTTCGCGCTCCGGCTCGGGGCCCACCTGAACTGGGTCAGCCTCGAGTCGGGGTACGGCGGCGGGTTCGGGAGGTCCCTCCTCTCCACGGGGACCGTCGACCTGCTCTACGTCTTCAGGTGAACACCGCGGCCGGCGTGGCCGGTCCTGGCCACGGCGAGGCGCGGCCGCCTCAGTGGAACGTCCCGCCGACCTTCGCCTTCTCCACCAGCAGCGGCGCCGGCTCGAAGCGGTGGCCGTGCTCCTGCTGCAGCCGCGCGAGCTTCTCCACCACCTGCCTGGCCCCGAGGGCGTCGGCCATGCGGAACGGGCCGCCGCGGAAGGGCGGGAAGCCGATGCCGAAGACCGCGCCGATGTCGCCGTCGCGCGGGCTGCGGATGATCCCGTCGCCGAGCGCGCGGGCCGCCTCGTTGACCAGCGAGAGCGCCAGCCGCTCCGCCATCTCGGCGGGCGGGAAGCGCCGGCGCTGGCGGCCGCCCGGGAGCAGGTCGTAGACGGTCTCGTCCACCACCTTCTTCTTCCCCTCGCCGTAGGTGTAGAAGCCCTTGCCGTTCTTGCGGCCGAGCCGGCCCGACCGGAGCACCACCTCGAGCGCGTCGGGCGGCTTCATGCGGTCGCCGTAGCCGGCGTGCAGGATCTTGCTGACCTTGGCGCCGACGTCGATGCCGACCTCGTCGAGCAGGGTGATGGGGCCGACCGGGTAGCCGAAGGCGACCAGGGCCGCGTCCAGCTGGTCGATGGCGGCGCCCTCCGCCAGCAGCCAGGCCGCCTCGTTCATGAACGGGCCGAGGACCCGGTTGGTGTAGAAGCCGGGCACGTCGCCGACGGTGATCACCGTCTTGCCCTGCCTCTTGCCGAGCGCCACGGCGGTGGCGACCACCTCGGGGGCGGTGCGCGGCGTGGCGATCACCTCGAGCAGCGGCATCTTGTTGACCGGGGAGAAGTAGTGCATCCCGATCACCGCCTCGGGCCGGGCCGCCACGCTGGCGATGTCGGCGATGGGGATCGAGGAGGTGTTGGTGGCGAAGATGCCGGTGGCGTTGACCGCCTCGAAGGCCTTGAGCATCTCCTGCTTGAGCTTCAGGTCCTCGAAGACCGCCTCGATCAGCACGTCGACGTGGGCGAACCCCTCCCAGCCGGTGGTGGTGGTGAGCAGGCGCATGGCGGCGTCGCGGTCGAGCCGCTCCAGCGACCTGCGCTTCACCCGCTCGGCGAAGATGGCGGCCACGCTCGCCTGCGCCCGGGCCGCGGCGGCGTCGTCCTGCTCGCGCAGGCGCACCGGCAGGCCGGCGTTGACGGTCACGTAGGCGATGCCCGAGCCCATCAGGCCGCCGCCCAGCACCGCGACCCGCCCCACCGGGCGGGCCTTCACCGCGGGATCGGCCACCCCGCTCTCGCTCTTCAGGGCGGTCTGGGCGAAGAAGATCTCCACCAGCCTCCTGGAGACGTCGCTCACCGCCAGCTGGCCGAAGGCGGTGGCCTCGGCCGCCAGCCCCGCGGCCATCCCCTGCGCCGCCCCGATGCGGACCGCCTCCAGCGCCCGCTCCGGCGCCGGGTAGTTGCCGCGGGTCTTCTTGAGCAGCTGCTCCCTGGCCTTGGAGAAGAGGACGGAGCGGCCCAGCGGGTTGGACTCCAGCAGCGCCAGCTGGGCCGCCTGGAGGCCGGCCGGCTTGCGCGCCATGGGGCGGCTGGGGCGGAGCGTGCCGTCGGCCAGCGCCCGGGCCCGCTGCGCCGCCACCTGGCGCAGCAGCGGCGCCGGGCAGGCCTCGTCGACGATCCCCAGCGAGAGCGCCTTGCGGGCCTTGACGGTCTTGCCGGCCAGGATCAGGTCGAGGGCGGCGGCCAGGCCGATGAGCCGGGGCAGCCGCTGGGTGCCGCCGGCGCCGGGGATCAGGCCGAGCTGCACCTCGGGGAGGCCCAGCTGCGTCTTCGGGTCGTTGCTGGCGACGCGGTAGCGGCAGGCCAGCGCCCACTCCAGGCCGCCGCCCAGGCAGGCGCCGTGGATGGCGGCCACCACCGGCTTCCCGTACTGCTCCAGCCGGTCGAAGCCGGCCTGCCCCTGGCGCGCCAGGTCCTCGGCCTCGGCGGCGGTGGTCACCGCCTGGATCATCTCGATGCGGGCCCCGGCGATGAAGCCGTCGCGCTTGCCGGAGGCCAGCACCAGGGCCTTCACCGCGGGGTCCCGCTCGTACCGGGTCAGCAGCGCCTCGAACTCGGCGCCGACCTCGGGCGACAGGGTGTTGACGCTCTCGCCGGGGAGGTCGAGCAGCAGCGTGGCGACGCCGTCCTCCAGCTCGACGGAGAAGAACTTCTGCGCGGCCGTGGTCATGGTGGTCTCCCGGGCTTCGGCGGGCGCTACTCGCGCTCCAGCACCACCGCGGCGCCCAGCGCGCCCGCGGCACAGATGGTGAGCAGCGCGTACTGCTTGCGGCGGCGCTGCAGCTCGCGCAGCGCCTGGGTGATCATGCGGGCGCCGGTGGCCGCGAAGGGGTGGCCGAGCGCGATCGAGCCGCCGTTGACGTTGAGCCGGGCCGGGTCGACCTCGCCGAGCGGCGCCGGGCGGCCCAGCTCCTTCTCGGCGAAGGCCCTGGAGGCGAAGGCCTGCAGGTTGGAGAGCACCTGCGCGGCGAAGGCCTCGTGCATGTCGACGAGGTCCATGTCCTGCAGCGTCAGCCCGGCCCGGTCCAGGGCGATGGGCGCCGCGTAGGCCGGCCCCTGCAGCAGCTGGCCGCGCGGGTCGAGCCCGGCGTAGGCGTAGCTGCGCAGGTAGCCGAGCGGGGTGAGCCCGAGCGACCTGGCCTTCTCCTCCGACATGACGATGACCGCGGCGGCGCCGTCGGTGAGCGGCGAGGCGTTGCCGGCGGTGATGGTGCCGTACCTGCGGTCGAAGACCGGCTTCAGCGCCGAGAGCGCCTCCAGGGTGGCGTCGGCGCGGACGATGTTGTCCCGGGCCGAGACCCGCTCGAAGCGGGGCGGCACGGCCACGTGCATCACCTCGTCGTCGAAGGCCCCGGAGGCCCAGGCCGCGGCGGCGCGCTGGTGCGAGCGCAGCGCCAGCTCGTCCTGGGCGCGGCGCGGGATGCCGTTCTGCTGCGCCATCTGCTCGGCGCTCTGCCCCATGGTGAGCCCGGTGGTGGGCTCGGTGAGCGCGGGCGGCTCGGGGCGGAAGTCGGCCAGGTTGAGCGAGGTGAGGATGGAGAGCCGCTGCGTGAGCGTGCGGGCCTTGGAGAGCTCCACCAGCTTCTGCGCCAGCCGGCGCGAGGCGAAGATGGGGGCGTCGGAGATCGAGTCGGCGCCGCCGGCCACGGCGCAGTCGGCGTGGCCCAGCGCGATCTGGTCGGCGGCGCTGGTGGCGGCCTGCACCGAGGTGGCGCAGGCGCGGGCCACGGTGTGGGCCTCCACCGAGCGCGGCAGCTGGGTGCGGAGCACCACCTCCCGCCCGATGAGGGTCACCAGCTTGGAGGGCACCACCTGCCCGAAGGTGACCATGTCGAAGGTGGAGACCGGCAGGCCGGAGCGGGCCACCAGCTCGTTGACCAGCAGCGCGCCGAGCTCGACGGCCGAGAGGGACTTGAAGTCGGTGCCCTCCTTGACGAACGGGGTGCGGAGCCCGGCCACGATGGCCGCGCGGCGGCCGGGGCGGAGGGAACCGGAGTTGGCCATGTGAACCTCGTTGACTCTCGAATCGGTCGGGGAGCCCGTCCTGTCTATCGGTGCCGACCCGGGGCGTCAACCCGGGAGGCCGGATTCTTCGCTTGCGCCGCCGGGGGCGCGGGCCCAGCATCGAGCCATGAAGCGGAGCCGCGAGCTCAAGCCGCTCTCGTCGGAGCACCACCAGGCGCTGCTCGTCGCCTTCCAGCTGAAGAAGGCGCTCGAGGGCCACCCCGAGGCGGCCGGGGCGCCGCGCGACCTGCCCGGGCTGGTGTCGCTGGCCCGCCGCTTCGAGGGGCAGGTCTTCGCCGCGCACGCCGCCGCCGAGGAGGCGCTGCTGGGCGCGCACCTGGCCGGCCCGGACCGGGACCGGCTGGCGGCGGAGCACGCCGAGCTGAAGGCGCTGGTGGCGCACGCCCGCACCGCGGCCCCGGGGGAGCAGCGGTCGGCGCTGGCGGCCTTCGCCGACCTGCTGGAGCGCCACGTCCGCTGGGAGGAGCGCGAGCTCTTCCCCTACGCCGAGGCCCACCTCGACGCCGCCGCGCTGGCGGTGATCGGCGGCGAGCTCGAGCGTCGGCTGGTGCTGGCCGGCCAGGGGCCGAAGGGCGCGCCGCGCTGACGCCGGTCCCCGCGCCGTTGCGCCACCGCCCGACGGGCCTTACGGTGTGCGCACCGTGATCGAGGTCCGCGAGCTGCGCAAGCACTACCAGGTCCACCAGCGCCAGCCCGGCCTCGGGGCCGCGCTCGGGGCCCTCTTCCGACGCCAGTACCGCACCGTGAAGGCGGTCGACGGGGTCTCCTTCTCGGTGGGGGCGGGGGAGCGGGTCGGGTTCCTCGGCCCCAACGGCGCCGGCAAGACCACCACCCTGAAGATCCTCTCGGGCCTGCTCCACCCCACCGCGGGCGAGGTGCGGGTGGGCGGCCACCGGCCCCAGCTCCGCGAGGCCCAGTTCCTCAAGTCGATCACCCTGGTGATGGGGCAGAAGCAGCAGCTCATCTGGGACCTGCCGCCGGCCGAGACCTTCGCCCTCAACCGCGCCATCTACGACCTGCCGCGCGCCCAGTTCGAGGAGACGGTGAGCGAGCTGTCGCGCCTGCTCGAGCTGGGCGACCTGGTCAACCGGCCGACCCGGCAGCTCAGCCTGGGCGAGCGGATGAAGTGCGAGCTGGCGGCGGCGCTGCTGCACCGGCCGCGGGTGCTCTTCCTCGACGAGCCCACCATCGGCCTCGACGTCTCCATGCAGGCCACGGTGCGTGGCTTCATCAAGGCCTACAACGAGCGGTTCGGCGCCACCATCATCCTCACCAGCCACTACATGGAGGACGTGGTGCAGCTCTGCCCGCGGGTGGTGGTCATCGACAAGGGGCAGCTCATCCACGACGGCGACCTGCGCGAGCTGACCCTGCGGCTCAAGCCCGACAAGCGGATCGCGCTGCGCTTCTCGGCGGGCGCGCCGGCGGCGCCGGACCTGGCCCGCTTCGGCGAGGTGATCTCGGCCGACGCGGCGCAGGCGGTGGTGCAGGTCAAGGCCGACCAGGTGGCCGGCGTGGTGGGCGCGCTGCTGGCGGCGCTGCCGGTGGCCGACCTCACCGTGGAGGACCCGCCGCTGGAGGAGGTCATGAAGGAGCTCTTCAGCCGGGGCCGGGCCGACGCGGCCGGCTAGGCGCGCGGCGGACCGCGGGGCGCCTCGGAGGCTCAGCGTGCGGGCCCGGGGGCGCCCAGGTCGGGGTGGGCGGACAGCAGCCTCCGCACCTCGTCGCGGTCCCCGCGGCGGAGCCAGTGGGACAGCGCCACCTGCGCCACCACGCGGTTCTCGGGCCGCGCCGCCGCCAGCGCCCGGAAGGGGGCGTCGAAGCGATCGGTGCCGAAGAGGTAGACGCGGACCGGGAGGCTGCGGGCGTAGGCCTGAAGGGCCTCGGCCTCCCGGCCCAGGTCGAGGAGCGCCAGCGCCCGCTCGAACTCGGCCACCGGCGCGACCTCCGGCAGCCTGGCCACCAGCCAGCCCGCCTCGTCGAGGGCCCGCTGCGGGTCTCCCCAGCGCCGCCGCTGGCGGGCCAGCGCGTAGTGGACGCTGGCCGCGTCGTGCAGCGCGCCCAGCTCGGACTCCCAGCGAGGCAGCTCCGGCGAGCTGCCGGTGGCGCCGGCCGCGACCGCCCGGGCCAGCCCGTCCAGCGTCCCCGGGTGCTCGCGGAGCGAGCGCCGGATGGCGTCGAGCGCGGGGCCGGGCCGGCCCAGGGCGAGGAGGCAGTCGCCGAGGAGCAGCTCGGGATCGAGCGAGCTGTCGGCGACCGCGCCATGGAACCCGGCCCCCGCCGCGCTGGCGGCGAGCGGCATGGCCAGGTCGCAGCGCCCCGCGCCGGCGTAGAGCACGGCCAGCAGGTACTGGTCGACCGCTCCCTCGGTCCCGAAGCGGGCCTTGGCGCGCGCCGCGGCTTCCAGCGCCAGGTCGGCGGCGTCGGCGTCGAGGCCGTAGCCGCGGCGGGCGAACGGCAGCACCCGGTCAGGGAAGGCCGCCTGCTCCTCCACGAACGCGGCCCGCGCCTCGCCCCAGCGGCCGGCCTGCTTGAGGGTCTCGACCTCGGAACGGACGGGCACCAGCTGCTGCCGGGCCTCGAGGCGCCGCTGCTGCCGGACGAAGCCGGGCGCCAGCAGGAGCAGCGGGGCCAGCGCCAGGCCGGTGCGCCACGCGAGGCGCCGCGGGGAGCCCCGGGCCTCGGCCAGCGCCGCCAGCGCCAGGCCAGCCAGCAGGCACCACGCCGGGAGGATGGCCAGCGCGTATCGTGACTGGTGGTAGAAGAGGAGCGCCGCCGCCGCCCCGCTCCCGACCCAGCCCGACACCAGGCGGGTGGCCCCGGGCCGGCGCAGCGTGAGCAGCACCCCCGCCAGGCCGGCCAGCGAGAGCCAGCCGAGCGGAACCGAGCGCCCCGCGGACCGCTGGAGCAGCACCAGCGCCTCGGGCACGTCGGTGTCGAGGCCGGTGGCCGCCACCAGGAAGACCAGCGTCCGCCCCAGCCCCTCGGCGCACGCCACGGGCTCGAGGCGCGCCCAGGCGAGGGCGCGGCTCGCCCAGGCCGCCTCGGCCTCCGGGGAGGTGAGCGGCCGGCCCGCCTCGGCAGCGGCGAAGCGCCGGTAGAGCTCGTGGGCGTGGTCGGGCCGGTGGCCGGGGCCGTCCGGCTCCAGCGCCTCGGCGAGCTTCAGGAGCACCGGGAAGGTGGCGCCCAGCCCGCTCGACTCCGGCCGGTGGCCCTGGTGGAAGACCTGCCCCGCGCTCATGGTGGCCCGCCACTCCTGCCCGGCCCGGGCGTGGAGCAGGAGGCCGGGCAGGACGGCCGCGAGCAGCAGGGCCGCGACGAAGCTCCCGGCGGTGCGCCACCGCCCAGGCCAGCTCCGCGACGGATCCCGCCGCAGCAGCAGCCAGCCGAGCAGGACGGCGGCCAGGAGGAGCGCCGTCGGCCGCAGCGAGGCCGCCAGGCCGACGGCCAGGCCCGCCAGGATCGGGCGGCGACGGCGCGCCGGGTCGTCGAGGAGGACGGCCGCGACGGCGCCGGTCGAGAGGACGCCGATGAGCAGGTCGGGCTCCAGGACCGCCCCGTAGACCAGCCATGGCTGGGCGGCGGCCAGCGCCACCGCCGCGCCCCAGCCCGCCACGGCCCCGCCCAGCCGGGCCCCCATCCGCTGCACCAGCACCACCGCCAGCCCGCCCGCCAGGGCCTGCAGCCAGCGCATGGGCGTCGGGCCCAGCGCCAGCACGGCCAGCAGGTAGCCCGGGCTGGCGTCCCCGAGCTCGCTGGGGGTGAGCCGGCCGGCCGCCAGGCCGGCCACGAGGTTGGGGTACTTGGCGAAGTGCCAGGCCGGCGCCAGCAGCAGCGAGGCGCCGGCGTGTGCCGCCGCCAGGGCGCCGAGGAGGAGGAGCGTCGGCGATGGCCGACGACGCTCCCGGCGGGCTGGATCGAGAGACGTGGAGGGCACGCGACCTGCCGTTCAGGCCCGCCGGCGGCTCAGGCGGCCTCCCGGGGTGGGCGGCTGGCCCGCTCGACCCAGACCTCGACCAGGTGGCGCGCCACCAGCACCGACTTCTCCAGCCCCTCCACCGCCAGCCACTCGGTCACGCCGTGGAAGTTGTGGCCGCCGGCGAAGACGTTGGGCGTCGGCAGCCCCATGGCGGTGAGGCGCGAGCCGTCGGTGCCCCCGCGGATGGGGACCCAGCGCGGCCGCAGCCCGGCCCGGCGGGTCGCCTCCTCCAGCGCCTCCACCACCTCGGGCGCCTGCGCCAGCCGGTCCCGCATGTTCCGGTAGCTGGGCTTGACCTCCAGCTCGAGGCGGGCCCCGGGGTGGAGCGGGCGCACCTCCGCGAGGATCCGCTCCAGCAGCTTCCTCTGGCGGCGCAGGCCGGCCACGTCGAAGTCGCGCAGCAGCAGCCTCACCGAGGCCAGCGCCTCCTCGCCCCCGGCGGCGTGCGGGTGGATGAACCCCTGGTGGCCCTCGGTCCGCTCCGGCGAGAGGTCGCGCGGCAGCCGGACGATGACGTCGGCCAGCGCCCGCAGCGCGTTGACCATCACCCCCTTGGCCTCCCCGGGGTGGATGTTCCGCCCGTGGACGGTGACGGTGGCCCCGTCGGCGCTGAAGGTCTCCTTGTTCAGCTCCCCGGTGGCGCCGCCGTCGAAGGTGTAGGCCACGTCGGCGCCGAACCGCCCCAGGTCGAAGAAGGCCGTGCCACGTCCCACCTCCTCGTCCGGCGTGAAGGCGATCTGCACGTCCCCGTGCAGCGGCGCGCCTGGCCCGCGCAGCTGCGCCGCCAGCGTCATGATGGCGGCGATCCCGGCCTTGTCGTCGGCGCCCAGCAGCGTGGTCCCGTCCGAGGTGACGATGCGCTTCCCCACCTGCCCCTTCAGCTCCGGGTTGTCCCGCGCCCGGATCACCGCCGCCCGGTTCCCCGGCAGCCGGATGTCGCCTCCACGATAGGTGAATAGCTGCGGCTTCACGCCGGCCCCCGGGGCCGAGGGCGAGGTGTCGAGGTGGGCGATGAGGCCGACCCGGGCCACCTTGCGCCGGGCCGGGTGGCCCTTCGGGAGGTTGGAGGGGATGGTGGCCAGCACGTAGCCGTGGGCGTCGAGCGTCACCCGCTTCACCCCCATGCCCTTCAGCTCCTTCACCAGCAGCCTGGCCAGGTCGAGCTGCTTCCTGGTGCTCGGCACCTGCGGCTGGTCCTCGGCCGACTGGGTGTCGATGCGGGCGTAGCGGAGGAAGCGGTCGAGGGCGGACTCGGGGGATCGGGCGGCGGGCACGGGGCGTCCTCCAGGCTCTGGATCAGGGGGCCGGCCGCGACGGCGCGGCGCGGCGGCTCGAGACGTACACTCCAAGTGACAGGAGGGCGAAGGCCAGCAGCCCGGTCCAGTTGGACCAGCGGGCCAGCAGCGGGCCGATCCCCGGCAGCGCGGTGAGGTCGGGCACGAAGGCGGTCCCGGTGCGATCCTCGATGAACTTGAGCACCGCGGCGAAGACGCCCACCAGCGCCCCGCCGGCGATGAAGCCGGAGGCGATGAGCGTCCCCTGGTCCTGGCGGGCGGTGGCCACGGCCCCGTCCTTCGAGGAGCGGCGCAGCAGCCAGGCCACCGCCGCCCCCACCACCAGCGGCGAGTTGAGCTCCATGGGCAGGTACATGCCGAGCGCGAAGGCCAGCCCCGAGACCCCGCACAGCTCCAGGGCCACGGCGAAGACCGCGCCGATGCCGTAGAGGAACCAGGGGGCCCCCTCGCTCCCCATCACCCCGCGCAGCACCGCCGCCATGGCGTTGGGCTGCGGGGCGGGGAGGGCGGCCGGGTGGGCGGCGTCGGGCGTGAAGCCGTAGACGCTGGCCATCAGCATGATCACCGCGGTGGTGGCGGCCGAGGCCACCACCGAGCCGAGGATGTTGGCCACCTCGATGGTGCGGGGCGTGGCCCCCAGCCAGTGGCCGATCTTGTACTGGGTCACCAGCGAGCCGCTCATGGAGAGGGCGGTGCAGACCACCCCGCCGATGAGCAGGGTCTGGAGCATGCCGCTCGGGCCGGAGAGGCCCAGCGCCGAGAGCGCCACCGCGGTGACGATGAGCGTGGTCAGCGTCATCCCGGAGATGGGGGTGATGGAGATGAGGGCGATGGCCCAGGCCGAGACCGCGGCGAAGAGGAAGGCCACCCCCAGCGTCAGCAGGGTGGCCACCAGCGCCAGGGCGGTGGCGCGCGGCTCGTCGGCCAGCACCGAGAACCGGAAGTAGGCCGCCACCGCCAGCCCGATCGCGGCGATGCCGAGCAGGTCGACCGACATGGGCAGGGCGCGATCGGTGCGCTCCGAGGCCGCCACCGTCCCCCCCCGCGCCAGCCGCGCCACCTCGGCGACGGCCTGCCGGCCGGCCTGGACGATCACCGGCGACATCTTGAGGATGGAGATGACCCCGGCCACGAAGATGCCGCCGATGCCGACCGGGCGCACCCAGGTGGCGAAGATGGCGTCGGCCGACATGGCGGTGAGCGGTCCCGCCGCCGGCGGCAGGGCGCCGGCCAGGTGCGGCCCGAACCAGGCGAAGAGCGGCACCAGCGCGAAGAAGGAGACCAGCGAGCCGGCCAGGATGATGGCGGCGTAGTCCAGCCCCATGATGTAGCCGAGGCCGAAGATGGCGGCCGAGGTGTTCATGGAGAAGACCGCCCGGGTCCTCTCGGTGAAGCCGGCCAGCGGCCCGATGGCCGCGGTGGAGAAGGTGTCGGAGAAGGCCTTCAGGGTGGGCCCGGCGAAGTCGTAGACCGCCGCGGTGGCCGCCGACCAGGCCAGGGTCACGGCGCTGCGTCCGCCGCGGTTCCCGGCCACCAGGATCTCGGTGGTGGCCCGGGCCTCGGGGAACGGCAGCCGGCCGTGCAGGTCCCGGGTGAAGTAGCGGCGGAACGGGACCAGCAGGAGCACGCCCAGCACCGCGCCCAGCAGCGGGACGATGAAGATCTGCCAGAAGCCGGAGCGCCCCTCCAGGCCGAGGATGTAGACCGCCGGCATGGTGAAGACCGAGCCGCCGGCCACGATGCCGGAGGTGGCGCCGATGGCCAGCACGTTGACGTTCTCGAGCAGGGTCGAGGCGCGTCCCAGGGCGCGCGCCAGCATCGAGGAGAGCCCCACCGTGAGGATGGCGATGGGGATGGCCGACTCGATGCCCTGCCCCAGCTTGAGGGCGATGTAGGTGGCCGCGGCGGAGAAGACCGCCGACCAGACCACCCCCTGCACCACGGTGCGGGCGGTGACCTCGGGCGGCGCCTCGGTGGCCGGGACCAGCGGGAGGTAGGCCTCGCCCGGCTGGAGCGGGCGGAAGGCGTTCTCCGGCAGCCCGGCCGGCGCGTTCCCGTCCCCGGGGTCGTGGGGGGTGGTCACCGCCCGGCCACCGGGGCGCTGCCGCGCGGCTCGCGCCGCACCGACGCGAACCAGAGGTAGGCGCAGAGCGCGGCGAAGCCCAGCAGGCTCACCGTCTGCGAGATGGAGTCGGTGGCGTAGAAGGGCAGCCTCACCCAGTCCTCGCTGAAGCCCGGGATGGTCCGCATGGCGGCGCCGAAGACGCCGCCCAGCGCGCCGCCGGCCAGCAGCCCGGAGGCGACCACCACGCCGCGCTCCCGCATGGTCCGCCCGGGCTCGCCGCCCACCCGCTCCGACCTCCGGGTGAGGAAGTGGGCGATGAAGCCGCCCACCAGCGCCGGCGAGTTGAGCTCCAGCGGCAGGTACATGCCGAGCGCGAAGGTGAGCGCCGGGACCGAGAGCATCTCCATGATGACGGCGATGACCGCGCCGATGGCGAAGAGCAGGTAGGCCACCGGCTGGTGGCTCATGAACCCCTCCACCAGCACCTTCATGAGCGAGGCCTGCGGCGAGGCCAGCACCGGCCGGGCGTCGCCGGGGGCCGCCTCGCCGAACTGGAAGTAGCGGGCCAGCAGCACGATGGACGATCCCCGACCACCGCCGACGAGACCAGCACGCCGAGGAACTTGACCCGCTCCTGGGCCCGCGGCGTCGAGCCCAGCCAGTAGCCGACCTTCAGGTCGGTGACGGTCTGGCCGGAGACCGAGAGCGCGGTGCAGACCATGCCGGCGATGGCCATGACGAAGAACATGCCGGTCCGGCCGGAGAGGCCGAACTCGAGCAGCACCACCGACGAGACGATCACCGTCAGCATGGTCATGCCGGAGACCGGGTTGCGGGCGGTGGTGGCGATGGCGTTGGCGGCCACCGAGGTGAAGAAGAAGGAGAAGAGCAGCACCAGCACCAGCCCCACCAGCAGCACGGTGGCCCCCACCCCGAGGTTGCCGAGGAAGACCGCCACCGCCAGCGCCGAGATCACCACCCCGAGGAGGATGGTCATCACCGAGACGTCGCGGTCGGTCCGCTCCAGCGCCTGCTCGCCGCCGGCCCGGAAGGCCTTGACCGCGATGGAGAAGGAGCCGACCACGATCCGGAGCGACTTGAGGATGCCGAAGATGCCGGCGGTGGCGATGGCCCCCACGCCGATGAGCCGGACGTAGCCGCGGAAGATCTGGTTGGCGTCCATGGCCGCGATGGCCTTGGTGCCGGGGTAGACCGCCTCGGGGACGTGGCTGCCGACGAACCAGATGAGCGGCACCAGCACCAGGTTGGAGAGGACGCCGCCGGCGCAGAGGATGAGGGAGGAGCGCAGCCCCATCACGTAGCCCAGGCCGAGGATGAAGCCGAGCGCGTCGAAGGAGAGCGTCATCCGGGCCTTCTGCGCCAGCCCCTCGACGGCCGGGAGGAAGCGCAGGTCGACGGTCTCCTTCCAGACCTGGAAGGTGGTGACGAAGAAGTCGTAGACCGCCGCGATGCCGGTGGCCTGCAGCAGCAGGGCCGCCTGCGAGCCCCCCTTCTCGCCGGTCACCAGCACCTCGGTGATGGCGGTGGCCTCCGGGTAGGGGAACTGGCCGTGGGTCTCGCGCACGAAGTAGCGGCGCAGCGGCAGCAGGAAGAGGACGCCCAGCATGCCGCCGGCGATGCAGATGAAGATGGTCTGGAGCGGGTGCGGATCGAGGTTGAGGATGTAGAGGGCGGGGAGCGTGAAGGCCGCGCCGGCCACCACCGAGCCGGAGACGCCGCCGATGCCGGTGATGATGACGTTCTCCAGCAGCGTGGAGCGGCGCCGGAACATCCGCCCCAGCCCGATGGCCAGGATGGAGATGGGGATGGCCGCCTCCATCACCTGGCCGACCTTGAGCCCCGAGTAGAGCGAGGCGGCCGTGAACAGGACGCAGAACAGGACGCCCCAGGCCACGGAGCGCCAGGTCGCCTCCGGCAGGCTGGCCCCGGCCGGCACCATGGGCTGGTAATGCTCGCCCGGGGGCAGCGGCAGGTAGGCGTTCTCTGGGAGGGATCTCGTCTCGGTGGCTTCCATCCGGTCTCCGGCGTCCTGGGCTCCCCGGCCCGTTGGCGGCGCAGTCTAGAGCACATCCCGCCAGCCCGCAGCCTTCCGGCCGCGGCGGCCCGGGTGGCGCCGCCGGTTCGACGTGATCTCCCGCCCGACCTGGCTTAAGGGTGAGGCCATGCCCGACGAGACCCTGCTGACCCGCACCACCGCCACCGCCATCCTCGGCATCGACACGCTCTTCGGGGGGGACGTCATGGACCCCTCCGGCACCGGCCGCTTCATCGCCGACAGCTGGTTCTCCGACGAGCCGCTGCCCGCCGCCTACACCCACCCGTCGGCCGCGGCGCTCCGCAAGGCGGGCGGCGTGACCGCCAAGGCGGTGGACCAGGCCGTCGTCGACGCCTACCTCGAGGCGGTGGACGTGGCCGCCGCGGTGAAGGAGCTGGCCCGCCTCGCCGTCGCCGTGGGCGGCCTGCGCGGCGCCTACCTCGCCGGCACGGCCGACAGCCTGCAGGCCATGTGGGAGCTGGCCCAGGAGCTGCTCGGCCGCGGGCCCCGGGTCGACTACGACCGCTGCGTGGTCACCTCGACCGGCAAGCCCCCCGAGCCGTCCGACCCCACCGAGAAGCGCCGGCTCGTGGCCGAGCTGCTGGCGAAGGCCGGCTACCCGGCCGGCTCGCCCGAGTCCCTGCTGGCCGCCGTCGACGCCTGGCGGGCCGAGCGGCTGGTGCCGAGGAAGTCCATCGCCCAGCTGGCCGGCGCCTTCATCGCCCAGCTCGACGAGGGGACGCGCCGCCACCTCGTCCCCCACCTCCCCCCGTCGCTGCGCGACGTGCCGCGCGCCAACATCACCTTCCTCCCCATCACCGACGCCTGGTTCTCCGGCTCGATGAACTACGTGGGCCGGGCCCGCCGCCCCGACGGCTCGCCACGGTACGAGGCCACCTACGAGATCAACGCCTCGCTGGAGATCTCGGTCCCCGAGTTCGCCCAGCTGGTCAGCCACGAGGTGGTGCCGGGCCACGTCACCAACTTCGCGCTCACCCAGGGGCTCTACGTCGCGAGGCAGATGGGCTTCGAGGCCACCGTCCTCACCATGAACACCCGCGGCGCCGCGCTCTCCGAGGGGATCGCCAACAACGCCATCCTCGTGGCCCACGGCGTCACCGAGGTCGGGCAGCTCCCCGACCCCGACCTGCAGCTGGGCACGCTGCTGGCGCTGCTCCAGGACGACGCCAAGAACCAGTCGTCCTGGCTCACCTGGCGCGAGGGGCGTCCCCAGGCCGAGGTGGCGGCCACGCTGCGGCGCGACTTCCTCTGCTCGGCGGAGCGGGCCGACAAGCTCTCCGGCGCCTGGGGACGCCACCCGCTGCTGGGGCGGATGTACCTGCCCGCCTACCGGGCCGGGACCGAGAAGGTGGCCGAGCTGCGCCGCCGCCACCCGCCCGAGAAGGTCCTCCCGGCGCTCTACAACTGCAACGGGCTGGTCGACCTCGTCACCATCGACCAGGTGCTGAGGTGAGGGCGGCGCGCCTCGCCCGTCCGGACCTGTCCGGCGGCGCCCACCGCAAGGCCCGCTAGCCGGCGCCGCCGTGCCCCGCGCCCAGCTCTCCCTCGACGAGGCCCGCCGCATCGCGCTGGCCGCGCAGGGCTTCGCGTCGAGCCGGCCGGCCCGGCCCGGGGCCCGCCACCTGCTGGCCACGGTGCGCCGGCTCGGCCTGCTCCAGTTCGACTCGGTGGGCGTGCTGGTCCCGGCCCACTACCAGCCGCTCTTCTCGCGCCTCGGCCCCTACGACCGGGCCCTGCTCGACGACCTCACCTACCGCCGCCGCCGGCTCACCGAGCAGTGGGCCCACGAGGCCTCCATCGTCCCGGTCGAGACCTGGCCGCTGCTGCGCCACCGCATGGAGGCCCACCGGCTCCGGCCCCACGGCTTCGAGCGGGTGCTGGCCCGCCACCCGGGCTACCTCGACGAGGTGCTGGCCGAGGTGCGGGCCCGCGGGCCGCTCGCCGCCGAGGACCTGCACCACCCCGAGGGCGCGGAGCGCCGCCTCCCCCAGGCCTGGTTCGGGACCATCCCGCGGGCCACGCTGGAGGCCGGCCTCGGCCGCGGCCTGCTGGCGGTGGCGGGGCGGAGGCGCAACCTGGCTCGCGAGTACGACCTCGCCGAGCGGGTGGTGCCGGCCGGGCCGCTCGGCCGCCGGGTGGCGCCCGACGAGGCGCGCCGGGCCCTGCTCGCCATCGCGGCCCGGGCCCACGGCGTCGGCACCGCCCGCGACCTGGCCGACTACTTCCGCATGCCGGCCGCCGAGGCCCGGCCCCGGCTGGCCGAGCTCTGCGAGGAGGGGACGCTGCGCCCGGTCCTCGTCGAGGGCTGGCGGGAGCCGGCCCTGCTCCACGCCCGGGCCGTCCTGCCGCGCCGCCTCGAGGCCGCCGCGCTGCTCTCCCCGTTCGACCCGGTGGTCTGGTTCCGGCCGCGGGCCCTGCGCCTCTTCGGCCTCGAGCACCGCCTGGAGATCTACACGCCGGCGCCCCGGCGGCGCTGGGGCTACTACGTCCTCCCCTTCCTGCTCGGCGACCGGCTGGCGGCGCGGCTCGACCTGCGGGCCGATCGCCCGGCGCGGAGGCTCCTGGTGCTGGCCGCCCACCTCGAGCCCGGCCACGAGGCGGGCCAGGTGGCCGGGCCGCTGGCCGGCGAGCTCGGGCAGCTGGCCGCCTGGCTGGGGCTGGACGGCATCCGGGTGGCCCGGCGGGGCCGGCTGGCGGCCGCCCTCGCGGCCGAGCTCCGGCCACGCTAAGAAGCGGCCATGCGCATCCTCCACACCATGCTCCGCGTCGGCGACCTGGAGCGGTCGCTCCGCTTCTACACCGAGGTGCTGGGCATGACGCTCCTGCGCCGCCACGACTACCCGGACGGCCGGTTCACGCTGGCCTTCGTCGGCTACGGCCCCGAGTCGGAGCAGGCGGCCATCGAGCTCACCTTCAACTGGGACACCAGCCGCTACGACCTCGGCGCCGGCTTCGGCCACGTGGCGCTGGAGGTCCCCGACGCCGCGGCCGCCTGCGCCGAGATCAAGCGGCGCGGCGGCGTGGTGACCCGCGAGGCCGGCCCCATGAAGCACGGCACCACGGTGATCGCCTTCGTGCAGGACCCCGACGGCTACAAGATCGAGCTGATCGAGCGGCGCTGAGCCGGGCCGCCGTGGACCGCCGACGCGAGCAGCCGGGCTGGGAGGTGGCGCTGGCCGGGCAGCTGGCCGCCGGCCGGCTCCCCGGCGACGCCCGCTTCGACCGGCTCTTCGGCGAGCGGCTGGTCCCGCTGAGCGCCCTCCACTTCACGCCGGTGGCGGTGGCGGCGCGGGCCGCCGCCTGGCTGGTCGGGGACGGCGCCACCGAGGTGGCCGACCTGGGCGCCGGCGCCGGCAAGTTCTGCCTGGTGGGCGCGGCGGTGACCGGCGCCGTCTTCACCGGCCTGGAGCTGCGCCCCGGGCTGGTCGAGGTGGCCCGCGACGCGGCCCGGCGGCTCGGCCTCGCCACCGCCCGCTTCGTCCAGGCCGACGTGCTCTCGGCGCCGCTGCGGCGGTACCAGGCCTTCTACGTCTGCAACCCGTTCGCCGAGGGCGAGGTCGAGCCGGACGAGTGGCTGGACCCGGCGCTCCCCGCCGCCGACAAGGCGACCTCCGCCGCCGCGCTGGCCGCGCGCCTCGCCGCGCTCCCGCCCGGCACCCGGGTGGCCGTCCACTGCGGCCTGGGCGCGCCCATGCCGGCCGGCTTCGAGCGGGTCCGGAGCGAGCCCATCGGCCGCCGGGGCGCCCTGCTCGAGTGCTGGGTGCAGGGGGCGGCTACGCCAGCGCGATCAGCACCAGGGCGACCCAGGCGATGACCCCGGCCCCCATCACCGTCTGGACGACGCCTTCGGCCAGCACGCCCTCCCGGGTGCGGCACAGCGCCTGGAGGCCGTGGTAGGCGACGCCGCACGCCAGCCCCAGGCCGAGGAGCGCGACGAGGCCGCTGGCCAGCAGGTTGGGGATCAGCAGCCCCAGCGACGACAGCCACATGGGCACCGGCGCCAGGGCCGCCAGCAGCCAGGCGTCGTGCTCGTCGAGCTCGAGCCGGGCGGTGGCGGCGACCTGCCGGATGAACCAGCCCATGCCCAGGTAGCTGGCCAGCTCGGCCAGGAAGAAGACCACCGCCACCCGGCCCCACGGCCTCGCGCCGACCAGGCCCGCGAACACCTCGGGGTGCCGGGTCCCGGCCAGGTACAGCATGGCGGGCGGCACCAGGGACATGGGCAGGACCAGGAAGGCGAAGACGCGCCGCAGGCCGGGGTGGATCCGGGCCAGCTCCGGCCAGCCACGCTCGGCGGAGAACGGCAACTGGGACACGGCCAGCAGGTCCATGGCGTCGCTCCTCTCGGGGCCCCGGAACCAGCCCCCGGGTATTTATATCACGTCATGATATGAATGCCACGATAGTCTCCTCCCCATGCCGAAGCCACCCCCCCCTGCCGACGGACGCCTCGGGAAGGGCGACTACGAGCGGCTCTCGCACTTCCGCCACCGCCTCCGCCGCTTCCTGCGCCTCAGCGAGCTGCTGTGCAAGAAGCACGGCCTCACCCCGCTGCAGTACCAGCTGCTGCTCCACGTCATGGGCTTCCCGGGCCGGACCTGGGCCACGGTCGGCGAGCTGGCCGAGCGGCTGCAGGCCCACCATCACGGGGTGGTGGCGCTGATCGACCGCTGCCAGGCCCTCGGGCTGCTGGAGCGGCGCCCCGGGCGCGACGACCAGCGCGTCGTGGAGATCCACCTGCTCCCCCGCGGGGAACGGCTCCTGGCCCGGGTGGCCGCGCAGCACCAGGGCGAGCTCCAGGCGCTGCTGCGCGAGTTCGCCTCGACCGGCTGAGCCCGCGGCCCGCCCCTCAGCCCGCCAGCCGGTGCTGGCGCTCCAGCTCCGAGAGCCGGCTCACCAGGTCCGAGTGCCCATGGACCCAGAAGACGTAGCGCGGCACCTGCTGGTCGACCATCCTCGCCATGAACGGCTCTCCCCAGAAGCTGAGGAGGGCCTGGGTCCTCCGCTCCGCGTCGTCCGCGAGGATGAACGACACGCCCTCCTGCCGCAGCGTGCACCAGCGAGGCTCGAGCACCTTGTCCGGGCTCGGCGTCGCCCGGACCTTGGGGAGGACGTCGGTCCGCCAGCGCTCCCGCTCGCCCTCGTCGAGGATGAACTGGATCGAGGTGACGCGCGGGTTCTCGATGGCCGGCCGCAGCAGCTTGTCGAAGAGCGGCTGCGGCTTGAACATGAGCAGGCAGACGTTGAAGTAGACCATCGCGCCCTGGGCCTCGTTGGCGAAGCGCTCGCTCTCGGATTCTCAGGTGTCCGGGACCGACCAGCACGGCCTCGGGCAGGCTCAAGGCGGCCCGGTAGCTCCCCATCAGGCTCGACGTGTGCTGGACCAGCTCCAGCAGCCGCTCCTCCCGGGTCTCGCGGCGGAGATCGCGGAAGAGCAGCAGGGCCAGGACGACCAGGACCACGGCCAGCACCACGGTGGGCTCGACCACGTGGAAGAGCTCCAGGACCAGCGCACCGACCGCGGCGACGATGCCGGCGATGGCGTCCCAGTCGAGCCTGAGCAGCCGCTTGACCCGCATGTCCGCTCCGCCGGCGTCCGGCATGGTGGCCCCCTCGCAGGATGGGCGCCTCCGGCGGCCGCGCGGCGGCCGGAGGCCCGCGGGCGCCGTGCGGTGTGCCCAGCGCCGCCGGACGGTCCTTAACGCGCGCTCGACCCCGGGGAAAGGCCTTCGAGCCGCCCGGCCAGGCCGCGGGCGGCGCCGGGAAGTTCTCCCTGGTGGACGCGGCGCTGACCGCGTTTGCAGCAGCGTGTGCCCAATCGTCGGGCAGGAGCGCCCTCCCGCTCCTCCTCGAGGCCGGCAAGTCGTCGTGCCAGAGAGCGCATGCCGGGCGCCCGGTTCTGGCCTGCACGTTGCAGTCCCGAAGTCACCGACGCCCACCGCGGCCCGGTGGCACCGGAAGTGGCCCACCGTCGCCGAGTCGCGCAACCATTCGACCTCCACGGGAGAGCCATGACCACGCCAACCACCCTGCCCCTCGCGGCGACGTATCACCCTGACCGGACCCGCCCCGGGCGTGCCCGGCCCTCCATCGCCTTCGCGGCGCTCGGCGCCCTCCTGGCGCCGGGCCTGGCGCTGGCCGCAGAGGCGCCCAAGATCGACACGGGCGACACCGCCCTCGTCCTCCTGAGCGCCGGGCTGGTGATGCTGATGACGCCAGGGCTGGCCTTCTTCTACGGAGGCCTGGTCCGTTCCAAGAACGTCGTCCACACCATGAACCTGTCCCTGGTCTGCATGGCCATCGTGGGCGTGCTCTGGTCCACGGTCGGCTACAGCCTGGCCTTCTCGCCCGGGGGCGGCCTCGACAAGTTCATCGGAGGGCTCTCCTGGCTCGGGCTGGCCGGTGTCGGCGACGCCCCCGAGGCCTCGCTGTCCGCCACCATCCCGCACTCCAGCTTCATGCTCTTCCAGGCCATGTTCGCGGTGATCACGCCGGCGCTCATCTCCGGCGCCCTCGTCGAACGCGTCCGGGTCAAGGCCTTCATCCTCTTCGTGGCGCTCTGGAGCCTGGTCGTCTACGCGCCGGTGGCCCACTGGGTGTGGGCGCCGGGCGGCTGGCTGCGCGGCCTGGGCGTGCTCGACTTCGCCGGCGGGACGGTGGTGCACATCAACGCCGCGGCGGCCGCGCTGGTCGGGGCCCTGCTGCTGGGGAAGCGGTCGGGCCTGAAGACGCCCGAGCACCCTCCCCCACAACGTCCCCTTCGCCATCCTCGGCATGGGGCTCCTCTGGTTCGGCTGGCTCGGCTTCAACGGCGGCAGCGCGCTGGCCGCCAACGGGCTCGCCAGCACCGGCTTCGTCAACACCTTCCTGGCCCCCGCCGCGGCGGCCGCCGCCTGGGGCGTGGCCGAGCTGGTCCTCCACGGCAAGGTCTCCGGCGTGGGCCTGGCTTCCGGCGCGGTGGCCGGCATGGTGGCCATCACCCCGGCCGCTGGCTTCGTCACGCCCATGTCCGGCCTGCTCATCGGCGGCCTGGCCGCGCTGGCCTCGTTCGGCGCCATCCGCCTGCGCCCCCGGCTGGGGCTCGACGACTCCCTCGACGTGTTCGCGGTCCACGGCGTCGCCGCCACGCTGGGCGCGCTCCTCACCGGCGTCCTCGCCTCCACCGCGGTCAATTCGGCAGGTGCCGATGGCAGCCTGGCGCTGCTCGGCAAGCAGGCGGTCGGCGTGGGCGTGACCATGCTCTTCTCTGGCGTGGTCTCCTTCGCCCTCTACAAGCTGGTCGGGATCATCACCCCGCTGCGCGCCGAGGAGCAGGACGAGTGGACCGGCCTCGACCAGGTCGAGGCGGGGGAGCGGGCCTACGTCTACGCTGACGACGCGCGGGCCGCCGGCACGAGTGCCCCGTCCGGCTCGGTGGCGGCTCCGGCCCTGAGCCTCTCGATGAAGTAGCCGGGTCGCCGGGACCGCCCGCGCCGCCTCTCCCAGGGGTGGGCGGTCCCGGCCTCCTCCCGACACCCGTCCCCGGCCACCGTCGCGAGGTGACGTCATGACGAAGATCGAAGCGATCATCAGGCCATCGAGCCTGGAAGACGTGCTCCAGGCCATCGACCACGAGTGGATCACGGGGATCACGGTGTCGGAGGTGAAGGGGTACGGCCGCCAGAAGGGGCACCACGAGATCTACCGGGGTGCCGAGTACGCCATCGACATGAACCCGAAGGTCAAGATCGAGCTGGTGGTGCCGTCACCGCTGGTCCCCCGAATCCTCCACCTCCTGGAGCGGTGCCTCAAGACCGGCCGGATCGGCGACGGAAAGCTCTTCGTGGCGGCGATCGACGATGCCGTCCGGGTCCGAACCGGGGAGCACGGCGAGGCCGCGCTGTAGGAGCATGGCGGCGAATCGCATGAGGGTCGCCTTCGCCACTCGAGACCGCGAGCACGTCGACGAGCAGCTCCGGCGCGCCCCCCACCTGGTGGTGTACGAGGTGACCGGGGCCGGCTTCGACCTGGAGGGGATCGGCCTCGTTCGCGCCCGAGCACGGCAAGCGGACGGAGGCCAGGCTCGGGGCGATCGCGGGTTGCCGCCTCCTGTACGTCTCGGCCATCGGGCCCTCGACCGTGGCTCGCCTCGCCTCGCGGGGGATCCGGGCGGTGACCGCCCCGGCCGGGAGGCCGATCCTGGACCTGTTGCTGGAGCTGCAGCGGACGCTGGCGGCCCACGAACCCGGGCGAGCCGACCTCCACCGCCCTTGAACGGGATCCCCGTTCGTCACCCACGGCGCCGCACGGCGTGACCGGGCCTTCCCGGTTCTGCCGGCTGGCTGTGTACACTGCCACCGCCGTTGCCCATCACCCATCCCGGAGCCCGCGATGCCCGATCCCATCCTCGTCGCCCGGCGCGGCGACATCGAATGCCACCTGCTGCCGGCGCTGGCCAACCGTCACGGGCTGATCACCGGCGCCACCGGCACCGGCAAGACCGTCACGCTGCAGACCCTGGCCGAGGGCTTCAGCAGGATCGGCGTGCCGGTCTTCATGGCCGACGTGAAGGGCGACCTGGCCGGCATCAGCCAGCCCGGCAGCGCTCCCGGACGCCGTGGCCAGGATCCTGGCCGACCGCGGCCTGCCGCCGCCGGCGCCGACCCGGTGCCCGACCACGCTGTGGGACGTCTTCGGCGAGCAGGGCCACCCGGTGCGCGCCACCGTCAGCGACATGGGCCCGCTCCTGCTGGCGCGCATGCTGGCGCTCAACGAGACCCAGGCCGGCGTGCTCAGCCTGGTCTTCAAGATCGCCGACGCCAGCGGCCTGGCGCTGCTCGACCTGAAGGACCTGCGCGCCATGCTGCAGTACGTGGGCGACAACGCCAGGGAGTTCACCACCGAGTACGGCAACGTCAGCGCCGCCAGCGTGGGGGCCATCCAGCGCGGCCTGCTGCAGATCGACGAGCAGGGCGGGGACCGGTTCTTCGGCGAGCCCATGCTCGACATCCACGACTTCATCCAGACCGAGGGCGGCCAGGGCGTGGTCAACATCCTCGCCGCCGACCGGCTCATGAACGCGCCCCGGCTCTACGCCACCTTCCTGCTCTGGATGCTCTCCGAGCTCTTCGAGGCCCTGCCCGAGGTGGGCGACCTCGACAAGCCGAAGCTGGTGTTCTTCTTCGACGAGGCGCACCTGCTCTTCACCGACGCGCCCAGGGCCCTCATCGAGCGCATCGAGCTGGTGGTGCGGCTGGTGCGCTCCAAGGGCGTGGGCGTCTACTTCGTGACCCAGAACCCGCTCGACGTCCCCGACTCCGTGCTGGGGCAGCTCGGCAACCGCGTCCAGCACGCCCTGCGCGCCTTCACCCCGCGCGACCAGAAGGCGGTGCAGTCGGCCGCCAGCACCATGCGCCCCAACCCCGGGCTGGACGTCGCCGCCGCCATCACCGAGCTCGGCGTCGGCGAGGCCCTGGTGAGCTTCCTCGACGAGAAGGGGCGTCCCAGCGTCACCGAGCGGGCCTACGTGCTGCCGCCGGGCAGCCGCATCGGGCCCATCACGCCGGAGCAGCGCCGGGCCCTGATGGCCGGCTCGCTGGTGGCGGGAGTGTACGAGAAGGTCGTCGACCGCGAGTCCGCCTTCGAGAAGCTCAGGGCCCGCGCCTCGCAGGGCGCCGGGGCCGCCCCGGGGCAGCCGCAGGGGCAGCCCCCCGCCGCGCCGCCACCGTCCGCGCCGGGCTCCGCTGGCGGCGGCCTGCTGGGCGGGCTGGGCGACGTGATCTTCGGCAGCACCGGCCCACGCGGCGGCCGGCACGAGGGGCTGGCCGAGTCGGCCGCCAGGAGCGCGATGCGCAGCGTCGGCTCGGCGGTGGGACGCGAGCTGGTGCGCGGGGTGCTGGGCTCGCTGCTGGGCGGCTCGCGGCGGCGCTAGGGCCGGGGCGCCTCCTCCTCGTAGACCGGCACGAGGAAGAGGGCCCCGTAGTCCAGCCCCGGGAGCCTGGCCCTGAGCTCCAGCTCCCAGTACCGGGGCGGCCGCCCCGAGAGGGCGGTGCCGACGGCGGCGCCGCCAGGCGCCGGCAGCTCGAAGCGGATGGGGAGGCGCGAGCCGTGGACGAACGGCACCGGCCTGGTTTCGCTCCAGGCCACCTGCCGCTCCACCTGCCGCCTCGAGGCGAGCTCGCCGGCGTCGTCGGTTCCGGGCCGATCCACCCACCGCTCCACCACGCAGCGGAGCGTGGCGGTGAGCCCCTCGAGCGGCGGCGCGCCCGGGTCGCGCACCAGGATGACCTCCAGCGGCCCGCCGAGGCGAAAGGGGCAGCGGACGAAGCGCAGCTCGGAGCGGCCATGGCGGGTGCGGCGCAGCACCAGCAGGACGCCCCAGCCGAGGAGGCCGAGGGCGAGGGCCAGGATCAGGCCGATCGCGGCGCCCGGCAGGAGGACCTGTGGCCAGTCGGAGTCGCCCACGATGCGCCAGCCCATGGCCGAGGCGGCCACGGCCATGAGCCCGCCGGCCACCATCGCGCCGAGCGCCCGACGCAGCGAGTGGTCGGCGATCCCCTCGGGCCGCCACGGGTGGTCGGCGAGCCACGGCTGGGCGTGGAGGTCGCCGCGCCACCGCAGGGCCGTGGCCAGCGCCTGGAGGCGGCCGCCGCGCGGCGGGATGGCGTCGACGGGCCGATCCATGCGCTGGCCTCGTAGCACCGCGGTGAACCCTGCCACAAGGATGCCGGGACGATGCAGCGGCCCTGCCGGACCTGTCGGGTGGTGGCCCTTCTTGGGTCATTCGGAGGGCCCTTCGCCCTGTTACCCTTCGGGCATGGCGGCTGCGCCGACCGGCGGTGACGCCCGGCCCACCCCGCCTCGAGCTCCAGGAAGGACGCCACATGAAGTCCACCACTCGCATCGCCGCGGCCCTCACGACGCTGACCCTGCTGGCCGGCTGCGCCACGCCGGGAAAGGACACCGCCATCGGCGCCGGCATCGGCGGCGCGCTGGGCGCCGGGATCGGGGCGCTGGCCGGCGGCGGCAAGGGAGCGCTGATCGGGCTCGGCGTCGGGGCGCTGGCCGGCGGGTCGGTGGGGCTCTACCTCGACAAGCAGCGCCAGGACCTGGAGAAGGTCGCCAAGGTGACCAGGACCGAGAACGGCCTGCTGGTCCAGCTCGCCAGCGACATCCTCTTCGACGTCGACAGCGCCGTCCTCAAGCCCGAGGCGGTGGACCAGATCACCAAGGTCGGGGACATCATCGCCAAGTACGGGGACGACCGGATCCGCATCGAGGGGCACACCGACTCGATGGGCGCGGCCTCCTACAACGAGGAGCTGTCGCTGCGGCGAGCCGACGCCGTGAGGCGGGTGCTCCTCAGCCGCGGCGTGCAGGAGAAGCAGATGCTGGTGCTGGGCCTCGGCGAGGCCCAGCCGGTGGCCGACAACCAGACCGCGGCCGGGCGGGCGAAGAACCGGCGGGTCGAGCTGCACATCGACGTGCCCAATCCCACCTGAGCGCACCTCCCGCCCGGCACCCCGGCCGGCAGCGGGCCTCGCCGCGACCCCGCCGGGCGGGGGGCGCACCGCCTCGCCCCCCGGAACTTGGATCCGGCGCCCACCCGCGGCATCATGTGCACCGGCCGCCTCGTGGGCCACCCGAGGCGCGCCTCCCCGTGAACCAGAATCCTCCTCGTCGACGACGATCGGCTCATCCGCACCATGTACGCGGACATGCTGGAGCGCCACGGCTTCCGGGCCACGGCCGTCTCCGACGGCGACGAGGCCCTGGAGCGGATCCGCACCGGCGACTTCGACGCCGTCCTCTCCGACATCAACATGCCGCGCCTCTCCGGGCTGGAGTTCCTGCGCGAGGTCCACCGCTTCCACCCCGGCCTGCCGGTGGTGCTGATCACCTCCGCCCCGGCCCTGGAGAGCGCCGTGCGGGCCGTGGAGCTGGGCGCCTACCGGTACCTCACCAAGCCGGTGGCCGAGGCCGAGCTGGTGGCCGCCGTGTCCGAGGCCCTCCAGGCCGGGGCCCGGGCCCGGGTGCACGCGAAGTCCCGGCCCCTGGCCGGCGTCTCCCACCTCACCGAGCTGTCCGCGCAGGTGGACGCCGCGGCGGCCGGCCTCTTCACCGTCTTCCAGCCCATCGTGGTCTGGAGCGGACGGTCGGTCCTGGGCTTCGAGGCCCTGGCCCGGACCCGCGCCCCCGACCTGGCCCGCCCCGACGAGCTCTTCGCCGCCGCCGAGCGCCTGGAGCGCGTCCACGAGCTGGGGCGGGCGCTGCGCCGGCTGCTGGCCACCGAGGCCCGGGAGGTGCCGGGCGAGGCCCTGATCTTCGCCAACATCCACCCGGACGACCTGGTCGATGCCGACCTCTTCGACCCGGGGGCGCCGCTCTCGGCCCACGCCCACCGGGTGGTGCTGGAGATCACCGAGCGGGCCTCGCTCGAGGCGGTGGATCGGCTCCGCGACCGGGTGGCCCAGCTGCGCCGGCTCGGGTACCGGCTGGCGGTGGACGACCTCGGGGCGGGCTACGCCGGCCTGGCCGCCTTCTCCTCGGTCGCCCCGGACGTGGTGAAGCTCGACATGTCGCTGGTCCGTGGCCTCGAGTCCGACCCGCGCCGGCAGTCGGTGGTCTCCTCCCTGATCGGGCTGGCCCGCGAGCTCGGGACCACCTGCGTCGCCGAGGGGGTGGAGACGGTGGCGGAGCGCGACGCGCTCCTGGCCCTCGGCTGCGACCACCTGCAGGGCTACCTCTTCGCCAGGCCATCCCCGGGGTTCCCGGCGCCGATGTTCGGCTGACCGCGCCGGCGGCGACCTTGGGCGGCTCGCAGACGACGAAGGCCCCGGGGGTCGGTCCGGGGCCTTCGCGCATCGACCGGGCCGAGGTCGCTCGGCGGGGCGGATGGGTGGTGGCGCCGTCGCGGCGCCGGCGGCAGGGGCGCGTCAGCGGCGGGCGTGGGCCACGGCGGGCGCGTGGGTGCCGAAGTGGCGGTGCCAGGCGTCGCCGGCCCGGCCGATCGCCATGCCGAGGAGCGCGATGGGCACCGCCAGGGCGGACATGACGGCGAGGACGAGCACGGCGCGGAACGCCAACCCTGCGATGAAGAGTCCGGTGGCTTCAAGGATTGCGATCGTGGTCGTCATGACATCCTCCGCTTTCTCTGGCTCGCTCCGTTGCCTGCCTCGCTTCGAAGCCCCAAGGAGCAAGAGGTGGGCCGTTCTCCGGCCGGGGGTGGTCCTCGTGCCAACCCCCTGGACTTTCAGGAACATCCTGGCCGGCAACGCGACCACCCCGTCCCCCCCTCGCGGCGGTCGAGGAATTCCTCAACACCGATCAACAGTGCGGCCAGCTCGCTCCGGCGAGAAGCTCAACAGCGTGGCGAAGCTCGACGGGGGCGAGATGCCGGGCCGGCTTGGTGGTATTCCTCCCGGACCATGCCGACCAAGCCCTCCCGCGCCCTGAACACCTTCCCCAACCCCAAGCCGGGCCGCCCCTACGAGATCGCCATGGCCTGCCCGGAGTTCACCTGCGTCTGCCCGATGACCGGCCAGCCCGACTTCGGCACCATCCGGCTGCGGTACGTCCCCGGCAAGACCTGCGTCGAGCTCAAGAGCCTCAAGCTCTACCTCTGGTCGTTCCGGGACGAGGGGACCTTCCACGAGGCGGTCACCAACCGGATCTGCGACGACCTGGTGAAGGCCATCGCCCCGCGCTGGATCGAGGTGGTGGGCGACTTCGCGGTCCGCGGCGGGATCCACACCGTGGTCACGGCCCGCCACGGCCGGCGGCCGGCCGAGTAGCGGCCGAACTCGCTGCCCCCCGAGAGACCGGGCTAGAATCCGCGCCCGTGCCGCAGCCCGCCCCGCTCACCGCCTTCGATCCCGCCTCGCTGGTCGGCACCACCCTCGACGGCCAGTACCGGATCGACAGCCACCTCGCCTCCGGCGGGATGGGGGCGGTCTTCCGCGCCCACCACCTCTCGCTGCGCAAGGACGTGGCCCTCAAGGTGCTGCGCCCGGAGCTGACCAGCTCGACCGACCTGCAGGAGCGGTTCCGGCGCGAGTCGGAGATCGCCGCCTCGCTGGAGCACCGGCACATCGTCCGGGTCACCGACTTCCGGCGCTCGCCCGAGGGGCTGCTCTACCTGGCCATGGAGCTCCTGGCCGGCGAGAGCCTCTTCGACCGGCTGCGCCGCGAGGGCTTCCTGCCGCCCGACGAGGCGGTCGAGATCCTCTGGCAGCTCTGCGACGGGCTGGAGGCCGCCCACGCCAAGGGGGTGGTCCACCGCGACCTGAAGCCGGAGAACGTCTTCCTGGCGCGCGGGCCGGGCGGCGAGCTGGTGAAGATCCTCGACTTCGGCATCGCCAAGATGGCCGATCCGGGCGTGGGCAGCGCCACGCAGTCGGGGATGGTGGTGGGCACGCCGGAGTACCTCTCCCCGGAGCAGGCCACCGGCTCGGCCATCGACGCCCGCTCCGACCTCTACACGGTGGGGTTGATCGGCTGGCGGATGCTGGCCGGCCGCCACCCCTTCAAGGCCGACGACGCCCGCGCCCTGCTGATGATGCAGGCCACCCAGCCGGTCCCGCCGCTGGCCTCGGTCCGCGCCGACCTGGCCGGCTACCCGCTGCTGGTGGCCGCCATCGCCCGGGCCTGCCACAAGGACCCGGCGGCCCGCTACCAGTCCGCCGCGGAGTTCAAGGCCGACCTCGGCGCCGTGCTCGACCACGGGCTCGGGCTGCTGCCCGTGTCCACGCCGCCGCCGGCGGTCAGCTACACCTCGCTGTCGCCGGTCCCGGCGACGTCCCCGGTCCCCTCGACGCCGCCGCAGGTGGCGCAGTCCGGCTCCACCATCCTGCTGGGCGCACCCCCTCCGCCGGAGGAGGTGCGCACCGCGACCACCGGGGGCACGCCGCTCACCCGCGGCCTGGAGTCGCGGCTGCGCCGCCACCCGCGACTGGCCATCGGCGTCGGCCTGGCGCTGCTGCTGGTGGCCGCCGGGGGCGGCGTCGCGGCCGTGCGGGCCCGGCGGGCCGTGCTGGCCCACCAGCAGGAGGCGGCGGCGCAGGCCGCCGCGCAGGTCGCCGCGCAGGCCGCCGCGCGGGCCGAGGCCGAGGCGGCCCGGCAGGCGGAGGCGGTGGCCGCGCAGCGGGCGGCCGAGCTGAACCGCGTCGTCGGGGAGGCGGACCGGGAGCTGGCGGCCGGCCATCCGGCGCGGGCCCGGGCGCTCCTCGCCCCGCTGCTCCAGTCGCGCCCCGACGAGCCCCTCCTCCACGAGCGGCTCGGCCACGCCTGGCACGACGAGGGGGACCACCTGCGCGCGCTCGACGAGTGGACCACGGCGCTGGCCCTGGCCCCGCTCGACCGGGCCACGCTGGACCACCTGGTGTCCGACCTGGGGCGGGAGAAGGCGGTGGCCGACCGCGCCGCCCACCTGCTGGTGGTGGCCGGCGCGGCCGCCGGGCCGGCGCTGGCGGCGGTCCCGGCGCGCGCCTCCCCGGCGCTGAAGCTGCGGGCGCTGGGCGTGGCGCGGGAGATCGGCCCGGACGCCCGGGTCGACGTCGGCGCCAGCTACCAGGCCCTGCTCGGCGACCCCGACTGCGAGGTGCGCAAGGCGTCCTCGCGGGCCCTCGGCGACCTGCGCGAGCGGCGGGCGCTGGGCAGGCTGCGCCAGCTGGCGGAGGCGCGCGACACCAGGCGGCTGGGCAGCATCATCATCTCCTCCAAGGCGCCGTGCGGCGCGGCCGAGGCCGCCGACGCGGTCCGACGCATCGAGGGGCACTAGCAGACCACCCCGGCTCCAGGGAGCACCCATGGCGAAGCTCGACTCGATCCCGGTGAGGCTGGCCGGCGCCGCCCCGCACACGCTGCGGGCGGCCTTGCTGGCGCTGCCGGTCTACGAGGAGCAGGCGGCCGGCCGCGGCGGCCCGCTCCGCGCCGTCGACGAGGCGCTGGGCGGGAGGCTGTCCCCGGCCATCGACGCCGAGCGCTTCGAGGGGAAGCCCGGCCAGCAGCTGCTGCTGCCGGCGCTGGGGCGGGCCGAGCGGGTGCTGCTCCTCGGGCTCGGCCCACGGGCCGCGGCCGCTGGCGCCGAGGCCGGCTTCGAGCCCCTGCGGATGGCGGCTGGCACGGCGGCACGGGCGGTCCCGGGCGGCCGGCTGGTGCTGGCGCTCCCCGAGGTGCCCGACCGCCACCTGCCGGCGGCGGCGCGCGCCGCGGTCGAGGGGGCGCTGCTGGGCGCCTACCGCTTCGAGGCCTACCGGGCCCGGCCGAGGAAGGCCCCGCCCGGCCTCGGCGCGCTCACCCTGGCGGTGCCGGCCGGGTCGGTCCGCCGCCGCGAGGTGCGGGACGAGGTGGCGCTGGCCCGGACCCTGGCGATCGCCGTGGCCGAGGCGCGCGACCTCGTCAACCTCGGCCCCGCCCAGTGCACGCCGCGCCTGCTGGCCGAGGCGGCGGCCCGAACCGCGAGGCAGGCCGGGCTCCTCTGCCAGGTCCGCGGCGAGCGGCAGATCGCGGCGCTCAGGATGGGGCTGTTCCTCGGCGTCACCCGCGGCTCGGCCGAGCCGCCACGGCTGGTCACGCTGAGGTGGCGCCCGCGCGGCGCGGCCGCCCGGGCCCGGCCGGTGGTGCTGGTCGGCAAGGCGGTCACCTTCGACTCGGGCGGCCTCTCGCTCAAGCCCACCGACTCGATGACCACCATGCACACCGACATGGCCGGAAGCGCCGCGGTGATCGCCGCCATGCGGGTCGTCGCCTCGCTGCGGCCGCCCTTCCCGGTGATCGGCGTGTTCGGCGCCTGCGAGAACATGCCGGGGGGGCGGGCCTACAAGCCCTCCGACGTGCTGACCGCCTTCGGCGGCCAGACCGTCGAGATCACCAACACCGACGCCGAGGGGCGGCTGGTGCTGGGGGACGTGCTGGCCTGGTCGGCCCGCACCTTCAGGCCGGCCGCCATGGTCGACGTGGCCACGCTCACCGGCGCCTGCATGGTGGCGCTGGGGCCTTCCACCGCCGGCGCCATGGGGCCCGACGGCGAGGTCATCGAGGGGGTGCTCCAGGCCGCACGGCGGTGCGGCGAGGACGCCTGGCGGCTGCCGCTGGTGGAGCTCCTCAAGGAGCAGCTGAAGAGCGACCGGGCCGACCTGAAGAACGCCGGTGACCGGTTCGGCGGCGCCATGAGCGCCGCCCTCTTCCTGCAGCGCTTCGTCGGCGAGACCCCCTGGGCCCACCTCGACATCGCCGGCCCCTCCCACGTCGCCAAGGAGCGCGGCTACCTGTCGGCGGGCGGCACCGGCTTCGCGGTCCGCACCCTGGTCGAGTTCGTCCGCGCCTGGGCGCCGCCCCGGGGCGCGCCGTGACCGCCGTGGAGGAGCTGGCGGCCATGCTCCGCCCCGCCGGGGGCGGCATCCACCTCGTCTCCACCGGGCGTGACGAGCAGGCCGCGCTGGTGCGGCGCCTGGCCGGGGCCGCGAGCGACGCCGAGGTCGAGGCCCGCTGGCGCGCCGAGCTGGGGCACGCCGCCTCCGCGAGGGCCGTCCTGCTCGGCATCCCCTGCGACGTCGGCGCCGGCTTCCGGCGCGGCGCCAACCTCGCCCCGGCGGCCATCCGCGCCCACCTGCTGGAGCAGGACCCGGGCTGGTTCGAGCGGGCCCGGGCCGCCGGGCTGGTCGACCTGGGCGACGTCTTCACCGTGCCCCAGCTGCTGCACGACGAGATGCTCTCGCAGGCCCAGCTCGACGCCTGCCGCCGGGCGCTCTACCGCGGCGTCCCCGGCGCCGGGGCCTGGCCGGTCTCGCCCCTCTCCATCGCCGAGCGGATCTTCCAGCGGGTGCTGGCCGCCAACCCGGGGGTGCGGCTGCTCACGCTGGGCGGCGACCACTCGGCGGCCTGGCCCGCCGTGGCGGCGCTGGCGGCGGCCCGCCCGGGCCTCGGCCTGGTCCAGCTCGACGCCCACACCGATCTCCTGCCGGAGCGGCTCGGCGTCCGGCTCTGCTTCGGCACCTGGTCCTTCCACGCCAACGAGCTGCTGGGGCGCGGCGGCCGGCTGGTGCAGGTGGGGCTGCGGGCCAGCCGGCACGACCGGGGCCACTGGGAGGCCCGGCTCGGCGTGCGCCAGCTCTGGGCCGACGAGGTGCGCCGCGACCCGGCCGCGGCGCTGGAGCGGGTGGTGGCGCTCTGCCGCGCCGCCGGCATGACCTCGGTCTACCTCTCCAACGACGTCGACGGGCTGGACCCGGAGTTCGCCCCCGGCACCGGCACGCCCGAGCCGGACGGCCTCTCGCTCGAGTTCGTGCTGGCGCTGATCCAGCGGCTGGGGAGCGAGTTCGAGCTCTGCGGCGGCGACGTCATGGAGGTGGCCCCGGAGCTGGCCGCGACACCGGAGGGGCGCCACCGCACCCTCGACACCGCCGTGGCCTGCCTGCGCCGCACCGCCGAGCGGGCGCTGGACCGGATCCCCTGAGCCCGGGCCCAGGACGCACGAAGCCCCGGAGCCGTGAGGCCCCGGGGCTCTGGGTGGCCCGAATCGGATCGGACTGGAGCGGCTAGGCCTGGTCGGCCACGGCCTTCTTGGCCGGGGCCACCTTGCCGGTCAGCGCGCCGACGGCCGCGCCGGCGACGGCGCCGAGGACGGCGAAGAGCGAGGCGATGCCGGTGACGCCGAGCACCATCCCGAAGACGATGAGCCCCTTGACCAGCATGGTGGGCTGGACCGGGGTGCCGACGATGCCGCCGGCCAGCATCAGCCCGGCGTAGCCGCCGTAGAGGATGGCGGGGAGCAGCGCGATGGCGAGGAAGAGGGCCAGGCCGATGCCGGCGCCGACGAGGGTGAAGATCTTGTTCTGGGCCTTCGGGGTATTGACGGTCATGGCGTGTCTCCAGTTCGGTTTGTGGTGCCGTTCGTTCGGCCACCCGGGGACTGCCAAGTGCACCCGCCTTGCCAACTGGCGCCCGGCCTGATTCCGCGGGGTTGGCGGCGGGGGGCGTCGGGGATTCCCGACGGCAGGCCGGGTTGGCCCGACGACGGCCTCCCTGCTACCCTGCCCCCCCCGTGGACGCCTTCAAGCCGCACCTCGCCGACGTCGCCGACTACCCGTACGCGAAGGTCGACGCCCGCATCAAGCTCGACCAGAACGAGAGCCCCGAGGACCTGCCCCCCGAGCTGAAGCGGCTGGTGCTCACGCGGCTGGCCGCGCTCCCCTGGAACCGCTACCCGGAGCTGCACGCCGACGACGTCCGCGCCGCGCTGGCCCGCCACGAGGACTGGCCCGAGGCGGGCGTGGTCCTCTCGCCGGGCTCCAACCTGCTCATCCTGGCGCTGGCCGAGGCGGCCCGGCAGGTGCTCGACACCGCACCGGCCTTCCCCTACTACAAGGGGGCGGCGGTGGCCGCCGGCACCCCGTACCGGGCCGTGCCGCTCGGCCCCGGCTTCACCCTGCCGCGGGAGGCGCTGCTGGCCGCGCTCGACGGCCCGCCCGGCGTCCTCTTCCTCCCCGTGCCGCACGCCCCCACCGGCGCGCTCTTCCCCGCGGCCGACGTGGCCCTGCTGGCCGATCGGGCCCGGGCTACCGGGTGGCTGCTGGTGATCGACGAGGCCTACCACGCCTTCGCGGGCACCGACGCCAGGCCCCTGGCCCGGCAGAATCCCAGCGTCGCCATCCTGCGCACCTTCTCCAAGGCCTGGTGCCTGGGCGGCATCCGCACCGGCTACCTGCTCGGCTCGCCGCGGGTGGCCGCGGTGGTGAAGGCGCTGCTCCCCCCCTTCTGCATCCCGGCCCACACCGGCGTCATCATCCGGACCGCGCTGGAGCAGCCCGGCTACGTGCCGGCACTGGTGGCGCGGATCCGCGCCGAGCGGGCGCGGCTGGCCGCCGGCCTGGCCACGGCGCAGCCGCGCTGGACCGTCTACCCCTCGGCCGCCAACTACCTGCTGGTCCGGACCCCCGACGCCCGGGCCGCCTACGAGCACCTGCTCTCGCGCGGCCTGCTGGTGCGCCGGCAGGACCACTACCCGGGGCTGGAGGGGTGCCTGCGCATCTCGGTGGGGACGCCGGCGGAGAACGACGCCCTGCTGGCGGCGGCGCGCGAGGCGCCGTGACCGCGGCGCCGGCCGCGGGGACGGTCCGCCACTCCTGGTTCGAGGACGCCCAGGCGCTCGTCACCGCGTCGCTCTTCATCTCGCTCGGCTACGGACTGCTCTCCCAGGCGCGCCTGCTCTCGGGCGGGACCGCCGGGCTGGCGCTCCTGCTCACCCGGCTCACGCCCTTCACCTTCGGCCAGCTCTTCGTGGCCCTCAACCTGCCCTTCTTCTGGCTGGCGGTCCGCCAGATGGGCTGGGCCTTCACCCTGAAGACCTTCGCCGCCATCGGCGCGGTCTCCCTCTGCGCCGACTGGCTCCACCTGGTGGTGGCCTTCGAGCGGCTCGAGCCCGTCTACGCGGCGGTGATGGGCGGCTCCTGCATCGGCATCGGCCTGCTCATCCTCTTCCGCCACCAGGCCTGCCTGGGGGGCCTGAACGTGCTGGCCATCTGGCTGCAGGAGCGGCGCGTGGTCCGGGCCGGCGTCTTCCAGCTGGCGGTGGACGGCCTGGTCCTGGCGGCCTCGCTCTTCGTGGTGCCGCCCGCCACCATCCTGCTCTCGGTGGTCGGCTCGGTGGCGGTCAACATGGTGCTGGCGGTCAACCACCGCCCGGACCGCTACCTCGGGACCTGAGCGGCGCCCGCGCGGCCCGGGAGCGCCGGCGCCCATCAGGGGCCGGGCGGCGGGGCACCCTTCGCCTCCTCCTTCCCCCTCACCTCGATGACCTGCACCTCGCGCTTTCCGTCGCGATCGCTGACCTGGACGTCCACCGTGGCCCCGGGGTGCTTCTGGCGCAGCTCCGCCTCGATGGCCTTCTTCAGCTCGTCCGGGGGCAGCTTCTTCTCCATCCCGGCCCACTTCCCGGCCAGGTCGCCCACCGTGCCCGGCACCGTCCGCTCCACCGCCGAGACCTGGATGGGCCGCCCCGCCAGCGCCGGCACCGCCTTGCGGATGGTGGCCTCGACGTCGGCCAGCCCCACCGTGGCGCCGAACAGCTCGATGGTGGTCCGGACCTGCTTCTCCCCCTCCCGGCGCACCTGCACGCGCACCTCGTAGCGCCGGCCGCCCGCCTCCAGCGCCTTGACGATGGCCTGCTCCTGCTCGCGCGGGAGCGGGGCCTCGCCGACCAGCTCGATGCGCCTGCCAATCTCGGCCTTCACGTCGGCGGGCGCCTGGCTGGCGCCGGCCAGCGCCAGCACCAGACCGCCCAGCACCGCGGCACGCCACATCATGGTCGTCGTCATGGTCCTCTCCTCCGGTGACTTCGGGTGAAGCTCGCGGTAGCGCGCGAGCAGGTCCTGCTCCAGCGCATCGCGGTGGGCGGCGCCCGGCCCCGGGCCGGGCCGGTGCAGCAGTCGGGTCAGCGCCATCGCCAGCCTCCTCGTCATGGGGCCACCTGGTCCTTCCGGTCCACCGCGCCGTCGAGGGTCCCGCGCAGCGAGCGGAGCAGCCGGCTCAGCCGCTGCTTCACGGCCGCCTCGTTGGCGCCGGCCAGCGCGGCGATCTCGGCGTGCCGCAGCCCGTCGCCGAAGCGCCACTCGAGCAGCTGGCGGGACTCCGGCGGGAGCGCCGCCACCACCTCGGCCAGCGCCGCCTGGTCGCGGCGGGACTCCAGCAGCTCGAGCGGGCCGGGGCGGGCGTCGGCGGGCTCGGCCGTCTCCCCGGGGCCGGCCCCCCTCTCGGCCCGGCGGCCACGCCCCTGGTCGGCCAGGGCGTTCCGGGCCGTGGTGAGGGTGTAGCCGAGCACGGTGCCACGCGAGGCGTCGAGCCTGGGGAGCGCCTCCAGCAGCCGGTGGAAGGTCTGGGCCACCGCGTCCTCGGCGTCGGCCGCGCTGCCGGCGCGCCGCCCCACGAAGCGGGCCACCTCGGGGTAGAGGTCGCGGTAGAGCGCCACGAAGGCGGCGCGGTCACCGGCGGCCGCCCGGCGCGCCAGCCGGGCGTGGAAGCGGACGGTGGTCTCCCAAGGGCGCCTCATCGATCCCTACCTACGCCCGGCGGCGAAAAAGGTGACCGTCAGCCGGCCAGCCGCCGCCATCGCCCCACCGCCCCGGTCAGCAGCCCGGTGGCGAAGGCCGCAGCCACGCAGCCCTGCAGCAGCGCCCGCCCGGCCCCCGGCAGGAGGCCGGCCGCGCCGACCAGCCCGTCCGGCAGGTCGCCGGCCGCCACCACGGCGAAGGCCACCGCTGCCAGGGTGAGCAGCAGCGCCTCCACCGTCTCCTCCGCGCGCCCGCGCGGTGGGAGCGAGAGGCGGCGCAGCAGGAGCAGCAGCGCCCCCCCGGCCGCCGTGGCCAGGAGGCCGTACTCCACCAGCTCGCCGAAGTGGTCCTCCATGAGCGCCCCGGCGCAGGTGGCCTGCCCGCGGTGGAGCCTGGTCAGCTGCGCGCAGCGCTCCACCGAGAGGTCACCGACCCGGGCGCGATCGTCGCCGGTGAAGAAGTCCCTCCCGGTCCACCAGCTCACCGGCTCGGCCAGCAGCCCGGAGAGGCCGGCGGCCAGCACCGCCAGGGCGCCGAGCCGCAGCACCCGGACCAGGAGGAAGCGCATGCCCTTCCATCCCCCGGGGCCAGGAGGCCGTCAAGACGCTGGCCGGCCGCCTCCGCCCGGCGCCGCGTCGCACGCTTCGTCCGGGGGCGCTGGCGGCGTAGGATTGGACCGTGCGCCGCCTGCTCTCGCTCCTGGTGCTCGGTCTCGGGCTCGGCCTCGGGCTGTTCCTGGCCTGGCGGCTGCTCTCGCCGCGCCCGCCGCCGCCGGATCCGCCGGCGGTGGTCGAGAAGGTCCGCCAGGTGGCCAGGCTGGAGACGCTGGAAGTCCAGCTCTACAAGAAGGTCACCTTCGCGCCCGAGCCCACGCCCGGCGACTCGGTCTGGGCCGACCTGGCCGGCTGGGTGCGCCACACCCTGGCCCGGCCGCACGGCAAGGCCATCGTCTTCGCCGTGGCCCACGTCGGGCTCGACGTCTCCAGGCTGGGGCCGGAGCAGGTGCAGGTGCGCGGCCGCGAGGTGGCGCTGGTGCTGCCTCCGCTCCTCACCCGCGTCGAGCTGCGCCCCGGCGAGACCGAGGTGATCGGCTCCAACCTCGACTCGGCCGAGACCGCCCGGCTGCTGGAGCTGGCCACGGTGGCCTTCCAGCGCGAGGTGGAGGCCGACCGGGTCCTGCAGGGCAAGGCCCGCGCCGCCGCCGAGCAGGCCCTCACCGCGCTGCTGCTCCAGGTGGGGGTGACGCGGGTGGAGTTCGTGGAGCGGCTGCCGTGAGCGGCGGCGGGCCGCTGCCGCTGGCCGGCCTGCGCGTGCTCGACCTCTCCCGGCTCCTCCCCGGGCCCTACGCCTCGCTGGTGCTGGCCGACCTCGGCGCCGACGTCGTCAAGGTGGAGGATCGCGGCGGCGGCGACTACCTGCGCTGGTGGCCGCCGCTGGCCGGCGAGCAGTCGGGGGCCTTCCACGCCCTCAACCGGAACAAGCGGAGCCTGGCGGTCGACCTGAAGGCGCCGGGAGGGCCCGAGGTGCTGAAGCGGCTGGCGGCCCGGGCCGACGTGGTGCTGGAGTCGTTCCGCCCCGGCGTGATGGACCGGCTCGGCGTCGGCTGGGAGGCGCTGCGCGCGGCCAACCCGCGGCTGGTGCTCTGCTCCATCAGCGGCTACGGCCAGGAGGGGCCTTACCGGGCGCTGGCCGGCCACGACCTCGACTACTGCGCCATCGCCGGCGCGCTGGCCGTCAACGGCCCGGCCGAGCGGCCGGTGCCGATCGGCGTCCAGGTGGCCGACCTGTGCGGCGGCGCCTGGCCGGCGGTGGCCGGCATCCTGGCGGCGCTGCTGCGCCGGGGCACCACCGGCCTGGGCGCGCACGTCGACATCGCCATGGCCGACGGCGTCGCCTCCATGCTGGCCATGCCGCAGGCCATGGCCGACGCCCGCGGCACGCCGCTGCGGCGCGAGGGCGAGCAGCTCAACGGCGGGGCCGCCTGCTACCGGGTCTACCGGACCGCCGACGGCCGCCACGTGGCGCTGGGCGCGCTCGAGCCGCAGTTCTTCGCCCGCTTCTGCGCCGCCGCCGGCGTCCCCGAGCTGGCCGACCGGCAGTACGATGACGGCGGGCGCGGGCCGGTCGAGGCGCTGACCGCCCTCTTCGCCACCCGGAGCCGCGACGAGTGGACCCGCCTCGGCCACGAGCACGACTGCTGCCTGGCGCCCGTGCTCGGCGGCGACGAGCCGCGGTCAGATCCCCAGCTCCAGGCCCGCGGGGTCTTCCTCGAGGTGGAGACGCCGTGGGAGGGGAAGGCCATGCCGTCGCTGGCCACCCCGGTGCGGCTGGCCGGGGTGGTGGCGCCGCGCCGGCCGGCGCCGCGGCTGGGCGCCGACACCGACGCCGTGCTGCGCGAGGCCGGCTTCTCCGACGGCGAGGTGGGCGCGCTGCGGGCCGCCGGCGTGGTGGGCGCCGCGGGCTGAGCCGGGGGCTGGAGGGCCCGGCAGGGCGCGAGCGCGCCGCTACTCCCCGATGATCTTCACCAGCACCCGCTTGGTGCGGCGGCCGTCGAACTCGCCGTAGAAGATCTGCTCCCAGGGGCCGAAGTCGAGGGCCCCGTCGGTGACCGCCACCACCACCTCGCGCCCCATGACCTGCCGCTTCAGGTGCGCGTCGGCGTTGTCCTCGCCGGTGGCGTTGTGCCGGTAGGTCTCCTGGCTGGCGTCGAACGGGGCCAGCCGCTCCAGCCAGGCCCCGAAGTCGCGGTGCAGCCCGGGCTCGTCGTCGTTGATGAACACCGAGGCGGTGATGTGCATGGAGTTCACCAGGCAGAGCCCCTCGCGGACCCCGCTCTGGCGCAGCACCGCCTCCACCTGCGAGGTGATGTTGACGAAGCCGACCCGCTCCGGGGTCTTCATGTTGAGGGTCCAGCGAAACGTCTTCATGGCGCCTCCCGCGGCGGCATCATAGGGCCAGGGCAGGAGCCGGACGCCATGGCCACGCCGCGCCCAGGGGACGCCGCGAGGAGGAAGCCGCCCGCCCGTGCCAGGCGGCTTGCGCTCGACGAGGTGCCCGGCGCCGCCTACGCCAGGTGGTGGTTCTCCAGCTGGTCGAGCGGCACCTCGAGCATCCGGCCGTTGGGCAGGAGCTGGAGCGCCACCGGCTTGCCCTGGACGACGAGCTTGTAACGCTCGCAGTTCTGGAAGGCGCCCTGGCAGAAGAAGGCCTGCCAGACCTTGAGCGAGGACTTCACCGAGAACGCCTTGAAGAGGGGGCAGGCTTCGATGCGCGGACAATCGGCCATGTCGGATCTCCGTCGCCCAGTGGTGAGCGGCAGGCCCTCGGCCTCCGCGCCCACCGTCACGTCGACGACCCGTCCATGGTAGGTGCCCGGCCGCGGGCCGCGAGTTCCCGTCCATGCGGCCGAACGTCGCGGTGGGTGCCCCTCGCTCAGCCCCGCACCTCGATCTCGCTCTTCACGCCGTCCATGGTGAGGACGCCCTCCGCGAAGGAGAGCGCGACGCCATGGTGCGCCGCGCCGATGCGCGGCTCGGCGCCGAGCCGCTGCCGGACCGCCTCCACCACCCGGGCCGGGCTCACGTCGTCCCCGCGCCCGCCGGGACGAGGCGGGCCTTGGCGCCGACCCGCCTCCCCCGCGCCGGGCGCAGCGGGGTCACGGTGGAGGCCTGCGGCCCTTCCTCACCGGCCTCCTCGACGAAGCGGACCTCGCTCCCGACGGCCAGGCGCTTGAAGCCGCCGCGCAGGACGCTGTGCTCGTTGAAGTAGATCTCGCGACCGTCGGGCGTCTGCAGGAACCCGTAGCCACCCTCCGGATCGATGCGCGCCACCGCCGCGAGCGCCGGCGGCGCGTGCGCCTTCACCCGGGCATCGAGCCGCCGGACGTGGTCCTGGAGCCGGCGCCGGGCCTCGCGGAAGGCCACCTTCACCGCCGCGTACAGGTCGGCGTGCTCCCTGGACTTGGGCGGGGCGCGACCCACCACGAGCTGGCCACCCGGCACCGAGAGCTCGATCCGCACCCGGTAGGCCGAGCCGCTCTGGCGGTGGTGGCGGCTGGGCTCCTCGAGGGTGACGGCGCAGCCGGTGATGCGGCCGTAGAGCTTCTCGAGGCGATCCACCTCGGCGCGAACCTCCTCGGCCAGGACCTCGGACGGACGGACGTGGTGCCACTTCAGCTGGAGGGGCTTCTGCATGGCTGACCTCCTGTCGCCTGCTCCTGGATTGTGCGCCGGTGGCCCGCCGGGTGGGGAGCCCGGTTGGGTGAAACCCAAGTGCCCCCGCGACGGCCGCGCCGCGAAGGCGCGTCATGAAGGCGTCGAGGTGCACCATGCGGGTCCGCCCTGCGGTGAGCGCACGATCCGTGGCTCTCCTCGCGATCCTCCTCGCCGCGTGCGGCGGAGGCGGAGGCGGGGACGGCACGCCGGCCAACCCGGACCTGGAGCGGTACGACCAGGGCTTCTTCTCCATCGACAAGCCGCGCGGCTGGACCGTCACCACCGCGGGGTCCTGCGAGACCTTCGCCTTCCTGCTCCAGGACCCGCAGGAGCCGCTGGCGCAGATCTTCTACTTCGGCACCATCGGCCGCATCTACACCAGCGAGTCGCAGCAGGCGTTCGACGCCTGGTACCTCGCCCAGGGCGGCTACCCGATCCCCTGGAGCGACGCCCCGGCGGTCGTCCCCTTCACGCCGGCCGAGCTCATGCGCCACTGGCCCGAGATCGCCGACATGCGGGGAGCCACCGCCTTCATGGCCCGGTTCCCCCGGCTCGAGGAGCTGCAGCTGGTCAGCACCGTGGCGCGCCCGACCATGCTCCCGGGCATCTCCGACACCGCCACCGGCGAGTCGCGCGGGATCTTCCAGGCCGGGTCGCGGGTCGGCGAAGGCCTGTTCCTGGCGACCGTGGCCGGGCCCGGGCCCACCGGCGCCCTCTTCTGCACCGAGCCCGCGTCGAGCCCGAGCGGCTGCACCGGCAACGGCCACTTCGTCTGCGGCGTCACCGCGCCCAAGGCCACCTTCCAGGCCAGGCTCGACCTGCTGGTCGCGTCGCTCGACACCTTCACCATCACGCAGAAGTACGTGAACGACTGCCTGGCGCAGGCGCAGCGCGACTTCGGCGCGGTGGCGGAGGCGGGGCGGACGCTGAGCGAGGCCTCGGACATCCTCTGGGACGGCTGGCAGGCGCGCACCCACGCCGAGGACATCTCGGCCGAGAAGTACAGCGATGGCTTCCTCGGGTACGACCGCGTCTACGACCCGTCCACCGGCACCGTCTACCAGGTGCCGGTCGGCTGGTACGACGCCTACGACGCCGACCGGTCCGGCTACGCCATGAGCGGCCTGCAGCTCCTCCCCGGCGACGCCTCCTGGTACGACCTCTGGATGAAGGCGCCGAAGAGCGCCAGCGACATCCACTGAGCGGGGCGGCCGCCCACCCGCGGCGATCCGCGGGGCCGGCCGGTCCTACCGCCGCCCTGGACCAGCGGCTCGCCCGCGGACAGGGGGTAGAGCGTCAGCCCGTGGGCGGTCCGGATGGCCCGCTTGCCGTGGCGCGGGAAGTCGGCCACCTCGACCTCGTGGTGCTCGCCGCCCGAGAGGTAGACGAGGTCCTCGAGCCCGGTGTTGCGCAGGTTGTGGGCCTTGCCCCCGGCGACGAAGCCGGCGAAGTCGCCGGGACCGACCGGCAGCGCCTCGTCACCCACCTCCAGCGTGCCCTGGCCGGAGAGCACGTACATCCACTCCTCGTCGGCCAGGTGGGCGTGGAAGGCGTAGGACTCCTTGCCGGGCGGGATGCGGATCAGGTTCACGCCGGCGCGCGAGAGCCCGCAGAGGCGAGAGAGCGTGTACCCGTGGATCTCGGAGCGTGGGTTCAGGGGATGGCGGAAGGACTGCTCCTGGAGCGCGGCGCGATCGGCGGCGCGGACGAGGACGCGGGGAGCGGCGGGGTCGGTCATGGTGGGCCTCCCCGTGGACGCTAGGCCCGGTGGGCCGGCCCTTCAAGCCGCCGTTCAGGTGAGGCGACTCGCCTCACGGCGAACTCGGGTCACGCCGGCGGGGGCCTCCGCTCAGTGTCCCCACTTCTTCTCGCCGGCCACGATCCGGATCGGCAGCACGTTCTGCGGCAGCGGCAGCGGGCAGGTGGCGTACGGCGTGAAGGCGCAGGGCGGGTTGTAGGCGCGGTTGAAGTCGAGCACCACCTGGCCGTCCCTCGGCAGCGCCGCCACCAGGAAGCGCCCCGCCCCGTAGGTCTCGCGCGGCGCGGTCCGGTCCTTGAAGACGAAGAAGAGCTCGTCACCGTCGAGCGTCGGCTCGAGCGCGTACTCCTTGCCGTCCACGGTGAACCAGGCCCTCCCCGGCGCCAGCTGGCGGGTGGGGATCCCGACCACGCTCGGCACCTCCACCTCCCGCGGCGCCGGGTAGGCCTCCCAGCGCGCCACCAGGCGCCAGCGCGGGTCGACGGGGAAGGTGTCGATGCCGGCGAAGCTGCGGCGCTCCGCGCGCTCGGCGTCCCAGACCCGGAGCGCCAGCCTGCCCCCGCGGTCGATCACCTGCGCCGTCCGGCTCCCCGCCGAGACCCGGTCGGGCCGGCCCTCGCGATCCGACGCCAGCACCCGCGACGTCACCGGCGCACCGCCCAGGGTCCAGCCGTCGCCCGAGGCGGCGGTGAGCGTCACCTGGCCGCCCGCCAGGGTGAAGGTCCCGGGGAGGCCGGCGATCCGGTTCTCCCCCTCCTTCAGCCAGTGGAGCCCGGAGAGCGCCAGCCAGCCCTGCGGCCCCTGCAGGCCGGCCAGCCGCTTCGAGTGCCAGTCCCGCCACTCCGCCTCGTAGGCGGCCGGGGACGGCACGGGCGGCACGGCGGCGGCCAGCACCGCGGCGGCCAGCAGCAGGTCGGTGGCGAGCATGGCCGGAATCTAGCGCTCAGGGCGCCAGCGCCGCCACCGCCTCGGCCGCGAGCCGTGCCGGCCCCCGCGGCAGCCGATCCCAGGCGAAGCCGGGCACCAGCCCGGCCGCCGTGCAGCGGCTCCCCGCCGGCGCCAGCCCGCAGCTGGCCGCCAGCAGCCCCAGCACCGCCTCCGGCGCCGCCCCCGCCGCCCGCAGCTCGCCGAGCGAGCGCGCGCCGTGGCGCTTGGCCAGCCGCTCGCCGTCCTCCCCCACCACCAGCGGCACGTGGGCGAAGCGCGGGGCCGGGAGCCCGAGCGCGGCGTAGAGCAGCAGCTGGCGCGCCGTGGAGGGGAGCAGGTCGTCGCCGCGCACCACCTCGGTGATCCCCATGGCGGCGTCGTCCACCACCACCGCCAGCTGGTAGGCGGCGATCCCGTCGGCCCGCATCACCACGAAGTCGCCGGTGGTGGCCGCCACGTCGAAGCCGCACCGTCCGTGGACGGCGTCGTCGAAGGCCACCGGGCCCGGCTCCACGCGGAGCCGCCAGGCCGGTGCCCGGGCCGCCCCGCGGCGGGCCGCCTCGGCCGGCGCCAGCCCGCGGCAGGTGCCCGGGTAGCGCGGCCCCTCCTCGGCCGGCCCGTGGGGCGCCCGGGCGGCCGCGGCCACCTCGGCGCGGGAGCAGAAGCAGGGATAGGCCAGGCCGGCGTCGCGCAGCCGCCCCAGCGCCGCGCGATGGCGCTCCCCCAGCTCCGACTGGCGGTAGGGCCCGAAGGCGCCCCCCACGTCGGGCCCCTCGTCCCAGCCGAGCCCGAGCCAGCGCAGCTCGTCGAGGATCCGGGCCTCCAGGCCGGGCCGGACGCGCGGTCGGTCCAGGTCCTCGACCCGCATCACCAGCGTCCCCCGGGCCGCCCGGGCCGCCAGCCAGGCCAGCAGCGCGGTGCGGGCGTTCCCGAGGTGGAGGGGGCCGGTGGGGCTCGGGGCGAAGCGACCGCGGTACGTCATCAGGTCCGGAGCCCCACAGGAGGAGTGGCGTCAGCGCCATCCGACTGATATCCCACGGGTGCTGGGCGCTCAAGCGTCCGTCCCGAGCCACCATGCCACGCACCGCCGGCGTCCTCATCCCGCTCTTCTCCCTCCGCTCCGCCACCGACTGGGGCGTCGGCGAGATCCCCGACCTCGTCCCCATGGCCCGCTGGGCCTCGGGCTCGGGGATCGGGGTGATCCAGGTGCTGCCGGTGGCCGAGGCGGCGCGCGGCCAGAACTCCCCGTACGCCGCGCTCTCCGCCTTCGCCATCGACCCGGTCTACATGGCCATCGACGCCATGGACGACTTCGCCGCGGCCGGCGGCCACGACGCCCTCGCCCCGGCGGACCAGGCGCTGCTGGCCGAGCTGCGGGCCTCGCCCACGGTCCGCTGGGACCAGGTGCGCGCCCTGAAGACCCGGGCGCTGGAGCTGGCCTTCCAGGCCTTCGTGCAGCAGCAGTGGCAGCTCAAGACGCGGCGGGCCCGCGAGCTGGAGCGGTTCGCCCGCGAGCAGTCGGCCTGGATCGACGACTACGCCCTCTTCGTCCCCATCCACGACGAGGCCATGGGAGGGAAGAGCTGGCTGGACTGGCCGGCGCCCTTGCGCGACCGGGACCCGGGGGCGCTGGCCGACGCCCGGGCCCAGCTCAGCGAGCGGGTGCTCTTCCGCGTCTGGCTGCAGTGGCTCTGCGACCGCCAGTGGCAGGCGGCGCGGCGTGGCGCCAACGCCGTGGGCGTGGAGCTGGCCGGCGACATCCCCTTCATGGTGGCCCCCGACTCGGCCGACGTCTGGGCCCGGCGCCACGACTTCCGGCTCGACGCCCGGGTGGGCGTGCCCCCCGACGCCTTCAGCGCCACCGGCCAGGACTGGGGGCTGCCGGTCTACCGCTGGGCCGACATGGAGGCGGGGGGCCACGCCTGGATGACGGCGCGCGCCGACCGGATGGCGGACCTCTACGGCCTCTACCGCGTCGACCACGTGGTCGGCCTCTACCGCACCTACTTCTTCCCCAACGACGGCGCCGCCGCCCGCCTTCGTCCCCGCCGACGAGCCGGCGCAGATCGCCAACGGCGAGCGGATGATGGCCCTCTTCTCCCGGCGGGCGCGGGTCATCGCCGAGGACCTGGGCGTGGTCCCCGACTTCATCCGGAAGTCGCTCGATCGGCTCGCCATCCCCGGGTACCGGGTGCAGCGCTGGGAGCGCGACTGGGAGCTGCCCGGCCAGCCCTTCCGCGATCCGGCCGCCTGGCCGGAGGTCTCGGTGGCCACCACCGGGACCCACGACACCGACTCGCTGGCCGACTGGTACGACTCGCTCGGCGACGGCGACCGGCGCGCGCTGCTGGCCCTCCCCGGGCTGGCCCCGCTCCGCGGGCGGGCCCCCGCCCGCTTCGACGACTCGGTCCGCGACGCGCTGCTGGAGCTGCTCTACGGCGCCCGCTCCGACCTGCTGCTCCTGCCCTTCCAGGACCTCTTCGGCCACCGCGAGCGGATCAACGTGCCCGGCACGGTCAACGACCAGAACTGGACCTACCGGATGCCCACCACGCTCTCGCGGCTGACCGCCGACCTCGGCGCGCGCCACCGGCTGCAGGGCCTCGCCGAGCGGCACGGGCGGACCGCCCGCCGCTGAGGAGCCGGAATGCCGGGCTGCTTCTACCTCATCCGTCACGCCCGGGCCGAGAAGGCGGCCCCGGGTGGCGACGGCGAGCGCGGCCTGACGCCGGAGGGGCGCGACGCCTTCCGCGAGACGGTGGCCTCGCTGGCCGGCCGGCTCCAGGTGAAGCGCATCCACGCCAGCCCGGTGCTGCGCGCCCGCCAGACCGGCGACCTGCTGGCCGCCCTCACCGGCGCGCCGGTCGAGGACGAGGAGGACCTGGCCAGCGGCACGCTGGACGGGGGCCAGCTGCTGCGGCTCGCCAGGGAGCTGGGTCCCGGGGCCGCCCTGGTCGGCCACAACCCGGAGCTGGCGGCCGCCATCGCCCTGGCCGCAGGCCGCGCCGTGGACGTCCCCCCGGGCACGGTGGCGGCCGTCGGGACCGACGGCCGGCTGGCCTGGGTGGCGCACCCCGGCAGGCCCTGAGGCCTCCCGGCGCTGGTATGCTCGGCGCCGTGCCCGCACCCACCGCACCCACGAACCCGCCACGCCCGCCCCGGCCTCCCCGGCCGCCGCCGCGCCGCCCGACTTCATCCAGGAGCTCGACACGCTGGTGCGGGCCCGCTACCCGCTGGTCTGGCTGGTCACCTCCGAGGAGCAGCGGCTCGAGACCCTGCTGGGCGACCTGGCGGCCCGCCACGGCAAGGCCCTGCTCGGCTGGTCGGTGACCCGCGGCCTCCGCCGGCTGGGCGGGGCCCGCACCCGGCCGCCGGAGGAGGAGGTGCGCGAGCCGGTGGCGGCGCTGCAGGCCGTGGAGAAGCTGGCCGAGCCCTCGCTGGTGGTGCTGGAGGACTTCCATGCCTTCCTCGGCGACGCCGCGGTGGTCCGCGCCCTGCGCGACCTGGCCCACGCCCTCAAGTCGACCTACACCACGGTGCTGATCCTCTCTCCGGCCCTCACCATCCCGCCCGAGCTGGAGAAGGAGATCACCGTCCTCGACGTGCCGCTCCCCACCGCGCGCGACCTGCTGGCCCTGCTCAAGGAGATCGTCACGGTGGTCCGGCAGGACGGCAAGTCGCAGGTGGACCTGACCCGGGACGACGCCGAGCAGCTGGTGCGCGCCGCCCTCGGCCTCACGCTCTCGGAGGCGGAGAACGCCTTCGCCAAGGCCATCGCCAGCGACGGGCGGCTCTCCCGCGACGACGTGAAGCTGGTGCTCGAGGAGAAGCGGCAGGTCATCCGCAAGAGCGGGCTGCTGGAGTACTTCGCGCCCGACCTCTCGCTCGGCGGCGTGGGCGGGCTGGAGCTGCTCAAGGGCTGGCTGACCCGGCGCGGCCACGCCTTCTCGGAGGCGGCGCGGCGCTTCGGCCTGCCGGAGCCGAAGGGGCTGCTGCTGCTGGGCGTGCAGGGCTGCGGCAAGAGCCTCACCGCCAAGGCCATCGCCGCCACCTGGCGGATGCCGCTCCTGCGGCTCGACATGGGGCGGATCTTCTCCGGGCTGGTCGGCTCCTCGGAGGAGAACCTGCGCCGGGCCATCCGCGTCGCCGAGAGCGTGGCGCCGGTGGTGCTCTGGATCGACGAGATCGAGAAGGGGCTCTCCGGCCTCGGCTCCTCGGGCTCCGTCGACGGCGGCGTCACCGCCCGCGTCTTCGGCTCGATGCTCACCTGGCTGCAGGAGAAGACCGCGCCGGTCTTCGTGGTGGCCACCGCCAACCGCATCGACCTGCTGCCGCCCGAGCTGCTGCGCAAGGGGCGCTTCGACGAGATCTTCTTCATCGACCTGCCGGCCGCGGCGGAGCGCCAGGAGATCCTGCGCATCCACGTGGCCGCCCGCCGGCGTGACCCGGCCCGCTACGACCTGGCCGGGCTGGCGCGCAAGGCGGCGGGCTTCAGCGGCTCGGAGCTGGAGCAGCTGGTGGTGGCGGCGCTGCACGACGCCTTCGCCGAGGGGGGCGAGCTGGAGCCGCGCCACCTCGATCGGGCGGTGGCCGAGGCCAGGCCGCTCTCCATCACCATGCGCGAGGAGATCGAGCGGCTGCGGAGCTGGGCCGCCACGCGCACCCGCCCCGCCTCCGCCCAGGCCGTCGAGGAGCCGCCGTGAACGACCCGAAGTTCGACCGGTTCCGCCGGCTGGAGCGGCCGCGCTCGGCCGGGCCGGACCGGGCCCCCGCCTCCTCCTCGACCGACGCCCGCATCGAGGCGGTCGAGGGGCCGGGACCCGCCGGGCCGCCCGCCGCCGGCGACCCCGTCTCCGGCGGCGATCTGGGACGGTTCCGGGCCCCGCCCGAGCGGTCCCTGGAGCTCGATCTCCCCCGGGAGGAGGCCCAGCCCTTCCTGCGCTGCGCCGCCTGCGAGACCGACAACTACCGGACCGCCCCGCGCTGCACCACCTGCGGCGCCGACCTCGACACCGAGCTGCAGCGCCAGTTCAACCAGCGGTTCTGGGCGGCCCGCCAGGCCGAGGCGGCCGCCGAGGCCGCGGCCAGCGCAGCGCGGCGGGCGCAGGCGGAGCAGGAGGCGGCCGACGAGGCGGCCCTGCGCCGCCGGTCGGCCGAGGCGCTGGCCCGCGAGGTGGGCGACGCCGAGCGGCGCCGGCTGGAGCGGGAAGGCTTCGGCCCGGGCTGGGGCCGCCTCCCCGAGGTGTCCGTGCCGGGACCGGCCGACGGGGCGTCGACGCCCTGGGCCCTGCGCTGGCTCAGGTCGCTGCCGCCCGGCTGGGCGCTGCCCGCCGGGCTGCTGCTGCTGGGCGCCCCGGTCCTGCTCTACCTCCTCTTCCCCCCGCTCGGCGTCCTGGCCGGCGCCGTCGCGCTCGCCCTGTTCACGCCGCCCCGCTGGCGGATCCGGTCCCGCTCCCGCCCCTGGTAGCCCCTGCGACTCCGCTTGATCTCCCCCCGGCGATTGGCGAATCTGCGTCGCTCATCCCCGTGCCCGTCGGCCCCCCCGCCGTCCTGGAGGACGCAGTGCCCAACGCGAGTCCCGAGCTGGTCCAGAAGGCGGTCAACACCATCCGCATGCTCTCGGCGGACGCCGTCCAGCAGGCCAACAGCGGCCACCCGGGCATGCCCATGGGGGCGGCCGACATGGCCTTCGTCCTCTGGACCCGCCACCTGCGCTTCGACCCGGACGAGCCGCGCTGGCTGGGGCGCGATCGCTTCCTGCTCTCCGCCGGCCACGGCTCGGCGCTCCTCTACTCGCTGCTCCACCTCTGCGGCTTCGACTGCACGCTCGAGGACCTGAAGAGGTTCCGCCAGCTGGGCTCGCGCACCGCCGGCCACCCGGAGTTCGGCCACCTGCCGGGCGTCGAGATCACCAGCGGCCCGCTCGGCCAGGGCTTCGCCAACGGCGTCGGCTTCGCGCTGGGCCAGGCCATGCTCTCGGCCAAGCTCGGGGCGGGCAACCCGCTCGCCGACCACTTCACCTACGCCATCGTGTCCGACGGCGACCTGATGGAGGGCGTGTCGGCCGAGGCGGCCAGCTTCGCCGGCCACCACCGGCTGGGCCGGCTGGTCTACCTCTACGACGACAACGGCATCACCATCGACGGCACGACCGACATCACCTTCTCCCGCGAGGACGTCACGGGGCGCTTCGAGGCCTACGGCTGGCAGGTGCAGGCCGTGGAGGGCCGCGACCACGCCGCCATCCACCAGGCCATCGAGGCGGCCCGGGCCGACCCGCGCCCGTCGCTCATCCGCGTCAAGACCGTCATCGGCTACGGCTCGCCGAAGAAGGCCGGCACCTCCGGCGCCCACGGCGCGCCGCTCGGCGACGACGAGCTGAAGGCCACCAAGGAGGCGCTGGGCTGGCCGGTGGAGCCGCGCTTCCTGGTCCCCGACGACGTCGGCGCCTTCTTCCGCCAGGTGGTGGCGGAGAAGCAGGTGCAGAAGCGGGCCTGGGCCGAGCGGGCCGACGCCTGGCGCAAGCAGAACCCGGTGGAGTCGGCGCTGCTCGACACCCACGCCACCCGCTGGGTGCCGGCCCGCATCCAGGACCGGCTGCTGGAGGCCGGCCCGGGCGCGGACGCCACCCGCAAGCTCTCGGCGGCCGCCATCAACCGCGCCGCGCCCATCGTCCCGTCGCTGGTGGGCGGCTCGGCCGACCTGGCCGAGTCGAACCTCACCGAGATCAAGGGGGCGGGCGGCTTCTCCCCCAGCCGGCCCGACGGGCGCAACGTCCACTTCGGCATCCGCGAGCACGCCATGGGGGCCATCGCCAACGGCCTGGCCTACGACGGCCTGCACATCCCCTTCGTCGCCACCTTCCTCCAGTTCGCCGACTACATGCGCCCGGCGGTGCGGCTGGCGGCGCTGGCGAGGCTGCAGGCCATCTACGTCTGGACCCACGACTCCATCTTCCTCGGCGAGGACGGGCCGACCCACCAGCCCGTCGAGCACCTCACCGCGCTCCGCTGCATCCCCAACCTGCACGTGGTGCGGCCGGTGGACGGCGAGGAGGTGGCGGTCGGCTGGGCCCATGCGCTGACCCGGCGGGACGGGCCGACGGCGCTGATCCTCACCCGGCAGAAGCTGGCGCCGGTGGTGCGCGACGGCGGCTTCGACGCCGCCCGGGCGGCGCGGGGCGGCTACGTGGTGGCCGCTCCGGCCGGCGCCCGCTTCACGCTCATCGCCACCGGCAGCGAGGTGCCGCTGGCCGCGGCGGCCCTGGAGCTGCTGGCGAAGCAGGGGCTGCCCGGCCGGCTGGTCTCGATGCCCTGCCTGCAGTGCTTCGAGGCCCAGGACCGGGCCTGGCGCGACGAGGTGATCCCGCCTGGCCTCCCCACCGCCGCCATCGAGGCCGCCGTCGGCCTGGAGTGGTGGAAGCTCACCGGGCGTGGCGGGCTGGTGATCGGCATCGACCGGTTCGGCGCGTCCGGCCCGGAGAAGGCGCTGGCCGAGGCCTACGGCTTCACGCCCGCCAAGGTGGCGGCGCGGCTGGAGGGGTGGCTGTCCGGGACGCCGGCGGCTTGAGCGGGGAGCGGGGCGCGCCGGCCCGCCCCGCCCCGCCATTGACGCCCACCCGGCTCGCGGCTAAGCCGGTGGGCATGCCTCTCCACGCCGCCCGCACCGCCGCCGCCTCGATCGCGCTCGCCCTCGTCGCCGCCTGCGGTGGCTCGAGCTCGACACCGCCACCGCCCGGCCCGCTGGAGCTCTCCTGCTCGGTCAGCCTCTCCGGCCCCAACCCGGTCCTCACCGTGCTCGGCCGGGCCAGGAGCACGGCCGCCACCGGCGCGCCCATCACCGTGACCCTGGCCCTGGCCCCGGCGCCGCAGGCCTTCACGTTGAGTGCGCCCAGCTGGACCGGCTCCGCCGAGCTCCGCGGGGCGGCGGTCACGGCGGGGGCCACGGTGAGCGGGCAGGCGACCGTGGACGGCGTGCCGGCCAGGGCCTCCTGCGTCGCCTACGGCGGCCTGCCGGTGCTCACCGCCCATGCCGACCGGACCGCGACCGGCGCCGACATCGGCTGGGACGCCGTGGCCGGGGCGGCGGTCTACCGCTGGTCCCTCCGGCAGGGCCCCTCCGGCCCGGTGGTCACCTCCGGCTCCACCACCGGCACGTCGGCGCAGGCCACCATCGCGCTGGATCCGCTCCAGGGCTACCTGGTGGAGGTCGGCGCGTACGCCATCACCGGCGCCGAGGCCAGCTACCCGACGCCGCTGCCGACCCCGAAGGCCTCCTTCGCCCGCACCGTCTTCACCAGCGGGAACACCGGCGGCGACGGGACCACGGCCTGGCAGCTGTTCGGCCCGGGCGACTTCGTCGGCGGCACGCTGACGGTGCAGTACCCCGCGCTGGCCGCCGGGGAGCGGCTGGCCGTGCTGCTGGTCAACGCCGGCGGCGACGACGCCGCCTCCGCGTCGGTCACCGCCAGCGGCACCGGCAACCCGGCCCTGTCCCTGGCGGCGCCGGCGCCGCTGCTGGCGATGGCGGGCGACACCGGGGCCACGGCCAGCGGCCCGGTCATCGACCGCTCCGGCGTGATGGCCGGCGAGGCCCTGGTGAGCGCGCGGCGCGAGGAGACCATCGCCAGGCTCCGCGACGGGCGGCTGCCGCGGGTGGCGCCCGGCCGCCCGGCCGACGACCGGCTGCTGGCCACCGCCGCCGCGGCGGCGATGCCGGCCACCCGCTCCTTCTGCCAGGGGCAGTACTCCGGCACCACCTTCGTGCAGGTCTGGAAGAGCGCCACGCTCGCCTACGAGACGGCGCACGCGGCCTTCTACTACACCGACGAGGTGAAGCCCGGGATCGACAAGGCGCTGCTGCCGGCAAACCGCCCCGACTTCTTCACCTCCATCGGCGCCGCCTACGAGACCCGGATCCTCACCGCGCTCAACACCTACTTCGGCCCGGAGAGCGACGTCGACCAGAACGGCAAGGTGATCTTCCTCTTCGGCAACCTCGGGAAGAGCGGGAGCTCCTTCCCGGTCGGCTACTTCTGGCCCGGCGACATCGAGCTGCCGCTGGCCACGCCCAGCACCTGCCCGCGCAACACCGTCGGCAACCGGGCCGACATGCTCTACCTCATCGACCCGGGCAACTTCACGACCAACTGGGATCCCACCGGCGCCAACTACAAGCTCATCCTCGACATGATCGTGGACGGTGAGTACCCGAGCACCATGGCCCACGAGCTGCAGCACGACGTCAACTACAACACCCGCTGCCCACCCGGCGCCGCCTGCGGCGTCGACGAGGAGCTCTGGCTCAACGAGGGGCTCTCCATGCTCTCCGAGACCGTGGCCGGCTACGGGCTCCACACCGCCACCAGCCGGGCCAACGTCCGCACCTACCAGGGCGAGACCTACTCGACGACCGGCCTCCCCTACTACCAGTCCTTCAGCATGACCGGCTGGGAAGGCAATCCTTACGGCAACTACGCCGGCGCGCAGGCCTACATGCAGTACCTGCTCGACCACGCCACGCCCGCCATGACCAAGGCGCTGGAGAACAAGTGGCTGGCCGGGAAGGCCAACGTCGAGGCGGCCACCGGGGAGGCCTGGGAGGTCGGGTTCGCCCGCTTCACCACCGCCGCCATGTTCTCCAACGAGGACGCCTCGGCCTACACGGGCGGGGTGGTCACCTCGCATGGCAACCTGCTGGCCGATCCGCTCTTCAACTACCTGGGCGACCTGGTGGCCCCCGACTACGTGCCGTGGCACCACTACACGGGACGCTACGTCGACGGGGTCGCCCTGGAAGGCCCGCGACGCCTACGTGGCCTTCACGCCGCTCTTCCCGGGCGCCAGCACCAGCCTCCGCAAGGACGGGTGGGCGGCCTTCGCCACCGGCCCGGGCACGGGTGGCGCCGCCACCATCGCCGTGCAGAGCTCGGCCACCCTGCGCCCGCACGTGGTGGTGGTGAAGTACACCGGCAAGCTGCCCAGCTACGCTTCGACTCACCTGCCCCTGAGGGTCCGCGCGAGACCAGCAGGCCCGACGCACGAACGGCGCGACCGCCCTCGCGGTCGCGCCGTGTGCGCTCCAGGCCTCCTCGGTCGGCTAGCGGATCGCGGCCTGGACCACCGGGGCCTGGACGGCCGGCACGGGGCGGCGCTCGATCTTCTCGCCGTTGGCGAGCATCTTCAGCGAGAGCGACAGCAGGCTGGCCAGCAGCTCGCCAGAGCCCGGCACGTCGAGCTTGCGGTAGATCCTCTTGCGCCGCGCCCGGATGGTCTCGGGCGAGACACCGGCCGCCGCCGCCGAGTCCTTGCACGCGAAGCCCTGTGCGATGCGCAGCACCTCGGCGCGCTCGGCCGGCGTCAGCGTCGAGCCTTCCATGAAGCGGGCGGCGAACGGCGTGAGGATCTCGATGTCGATCTGAGCCATGTGATTCCCCCGATGCATGTGGTCCCGTTGGCCGGGGCCGTGACTCCAGTTCCGTCCCACATGAGGCGACGAGGTGTACGTCCTCCCTGCCCCTCCCGGGACGACCCCGGCAAGCCACACGTTAATACCGCCCAAAGCGGTTGCCACCCCCCAGAGATCGGGTATTTTTCAACACTTCGTATTCACGCATGTTTTGATCATGCGGCATATCGACCACTCAGACGGGGCCTGTCGTCCAGCCCGGCAATGATGACCCGTTAGGGTCATCATCCCATCGAGATTCGGTCTCGCCGCTTCGGTGGCTCCGCGGACACCGCGCAGTCGCCGCCATCCTGGCGCGCCCGCGTGAGCGCCTGGGTGGCCCGCTTCACCAGCGACCCGAACGAGACCGTCCCGTGGCCGTCATGGCTGGCCAGGCCGACGCTGACGGTGAGCGGGATGCTGCTGGACCGCTCGCGGATCCGGGCGCAGATGCGCCGCGCCACCTGCAGCCCACCGCTGCCGGCGGTGTGGGGCATCACCACCACCAGGCGATCGTCGCTGAAGGGGACGCTGACGTCGATGTCGCGCACCGCGGCGGCCACCACGCCGGTCAGCTCGCCGAGCAGCGTGGTCCGGGCGCGCGGGCCGAGCTGCTCGGACAGCACCTCCCAGTGGTCCACCGAGACCAGGGCCAGCGAGAGCGGGAAGCCGTAGCGGCGGGAGCGCTTCACCTCGACGAAGAGGAGCCGCTTCAGGAAGGTGAGGTCGTGGGCCCCCGAGGCCGCCCGCGGGGCGGCCACCCGCGTCTGCTCGGCCAGCTGCCGTCGCGCCCCCGTCAGCCGGGCGGCCAGCGCGCAGGTGCCGGCCACCTGCGGCGCGGTGAGCGGCCCGAACAGCACGCCCATCGGCGCCGAAGGCGCCCGGGGAAGCTCGCCACCTCCTCCTCGTCGAAGAAGAGCGCCACCACGGCCAGCTGCGGATCGGCCCGGCGCAGCGTCGCCACCACCAGCTCGGCCCCGGCCGCCGCCCGGACCACCGCCAGCTCGTGGCGGGCCGGATCGACCTGGCTGGCGGCCGCGGCGGGCGGGGCCACGTCGACGGCGAAGCCGGCCCGCTCCAGGTCCCGCCGGAGGGCGGCCACCAGCGGCTTCGACTCGATCGCCACGAGGACGCGCCCGGCCATCGTCTCCAATGTATCATCCCGGGCAACGTGGCCCCCGCTCGAATCGCCCTGGCGCAGATCGACCCGACGGTCGGTGACTTCGACGGCAACGCCGCGCTGATCCGGCGGGCCGCCGAGCGGGCCCGCGCCGCCGGCGCCACCCTGGTGATCTTCCCGGAGCTGGCGCTCTGCGGCTACCCGCCTCGCGACCTGCTCGACCTCCCCGAGTTCCTCGACCGCGCCGCGGCCGCGCTGGCGGCGCTGGCCGAGCCGGCCGAGTGGTCTCGCGGCCTCTCCCTGCTGATCGGCTTCCCCGAGCGGGTGGCCGGCGCGCCGCCTCCGGGGCTGATGAACTCGGTGGCGCTGGTGGCCGGCGGGCGCGTCGCCGCGGTGGGCCGCAAGTCGCTGCTCCCCAGCTACGACGTCTTCGACGAGACCCGCTACTTCCTCCCCGCCGGCGCCGCCACCGCGGCGGCCGTGGCCGGGCTGGACGCGCCGCTCGGCCTCTCGGTCTGCGAGGACGCCTGGAACGACGGGCGCTTCTGGCAGCGGCCGCGCTACGACCGGGACCCGGTGGCCGAGCTGGTGGCGGCCGGGGCCCGCCTGGTGGCCAACGTCTCGGCCTCGCCCTATGCGCTCGGCAAGCCGGCGCTGCGCGAGCGGATGCTGACCACCTCGGCCGGGGGCCACGGCGTCACCATCGCCTACGTCAACCAGGTGGGCGGCGACGACGCCCTCATCTTCGACGGCGGCTCCATGCTGGTGTCGGCCGAGGGGAAGGTGCTGGCGCGGGCCCCGCTCTTCGAGGAGGCGGTGCTGGCCGTCGACGCCGACGGCGGCCGCCCGGTGCTCACCGACCTGGCGGGCCGCCCGCTCGCCACCCCGCCCGGCCCGCTCCAGGCCGCCCCGGCCACCCCCGGGGACCCCGACGCCGACGAGCTCTTCCGGGCCCTGGCGCTGGGGGTGCGCGACTACGTCAGGAAGTGCGGCTTCCGCTCCGCCGTGATCGGGCTCTCCGGCGGCATCGACTCGGCCCTGACCGCCTGCCTGGCCGCCGCGGCGCTGGGCGCGGAGCAGGTGCTGGGCGTCGGCATGCCGTCGCGCTACAGCTCGTCGCACAGCCGCGAGGACGCGCGCGCGCTGGCCACCGCCCTCGGCATCGCCTACCAGGAGATCTCCATCGAGCCGATGCACGCCGCCTTCCTGGGCCAGCTGGCCGAGGCGCAGGGGAAGCCGCTCGGGGACCTCGCCGAGCAGAACGTGCAGGCCCGCATCCGCGGCCAGATCCTCATGGCGCTCTCCAACGACACCGGGGGCCTGGTCCTCTCCACCGGCAACAAGAGCGAGCTGGCGGTGGGCTACTGCACCCTCTACGGCGACATGGCGGGCGGGCTGGCGGTGATCGGCGACCTGCCCAAGGGGATGGTCTACCGGGTGGCGCGCGCCGCCAACGCCCGGGCCGGGCGGATCCTCATCCCGGAGCGGACCTTCACCAAGCCGCCGTCGGCCGAGCTGAAGCCGGGCCAGCTGGACCAGGACTCGCTCCCGCCCTACGACGTGCTCGACGACATCCTGCTCGCCTACCTCGAGGAGCGGCGCCCCCTCGAGGAGATCGTGGCGCGCGGCCACCCCGCCGACACGGTGCGGCGGGTGCTGCGGCTGGTGGTGGGGAGCGAGTACAAGCGACGGCAGGCGGCGCCGGTGCTGAAGGTGTCGGAGAAGGCCTTCGGCGAGGGGCGGCGGTTCCCCATCGCCCACGGCTTTCGCCACTGACGGCAGGGGAGGGGATCATGGCCAGGACCAGGCGCGTCGGCGGGCGGACCAGGCGGGGCGAGGGGCTCGACCTGGAGGTCTTCCCGCCCGGGACGCTGTCGCTCGACCGGGTCGACCTGAAGGCCGACGTGGCCGAGGGCGAGTACGAGGAGCGGCTGGCCGAGCTGCAGCAGCAGGCCTTCGCCCTGCAGATCCGCGGGTTCCTCCGCGGCGAGCGGACCGTGGTGGGCTTCGAGGGCTGGGACGCCGCCGGCAAGGGGGGCTGCATCAAGCGGCTCACCGCGGAGATGGACCCGCGCGGCTACAAGGTCTGGTCCATCACCGCGCCGCGCGACGAGGACGCCCGGAACCACTGGCTGTGGCGGTTCTGGCGGCGGCTGCCCGAGAAGGGCGAGCTCTGCGTCTTCGATCGCACCTGGTACGGCCGGGTGCTGGTGGAGCGCGTCGAGGGCTACGCCAGGCCGCACGAGTGGCGGCGCGCCTACGACGAGATCAACGCCTTCGAGCGGACCCTCACCGCCGACGGCGTCCGGATGGTGAAGATCTTCCTCCACATCGACCGGGACGAGCAGAAGCGGCGCTTCGCCGAGCGGGAGGAGACCGCCGTCAAGCGCTACAAGATCGGCCCCGACGACTGGCGCAACCGCAAGAAGTGGCCCCAGTACCTGCCGGCCATCGCCGAGATGCTCGACCGCACCCACCGCCCCGACGCCCCGTGGGTGCTGGTGGCCGCCAACTCCAAGCGCCACGCCCGGCTCGAGGTGCTGCGGACCGTCATCGACCTGCTCACCTGACCACGCACCGCAGATCCTGTGGCGCCGCGCCCCCGTCGCGCTAGAACGGGAGCGGGAGAACCGCACATGCTCATGGCCGTCCGCTTCCTCCACGTCCTCTCCATGGCCGCCTGGCTCGGCGCCGGGCTCTGGCTGGCCGGTGACGCCAGGCGTTCCCTCGCCGCCGGCCCCGACGCCGCCCGCGCCTTCTTCCAGCGGGCCCTGGCCTCGCTCAGGCTGGACCGCTGGGCCGGGCTGGCCACCATCGTCACCGGCCTCGGGCTCCTCCACCTCACCGGCGTCTGGCCGGCCTTCCCGCTGCCGCTGGTGGTGGGCATGGTGCTGGGCCTGGCCCGGGCCGCCCTCACCGACGCGGCGCTGCGGCCGGCGATCCGCCGGCTGGCGGCGCGGCTGGAGGCCGGCGAGGCGCCGGGCGGGCTGCTGCCCCAGGCCGGGCGGCTGGCCATGCTCTCCGGCATCGGCCACCTGGTCTGGCTGGGGGCGCTGGCCGGGATGATCGCGGCGACGTAGGCGCGCCGGCTCCGGCGTCGAGCCCGACCGGGTCCTCCAGCGCCGGGGCGCGGTCGCCCCCGCGCGCTCCACGCGCCTGCGGCGCGCCCTCTCGCCAGCAGGGTGTCCGCCAGCGCGAGCGGAGCGTGCGGGCTGCGACGCGCTCCGGCGCGCAGGCCGTGACCGCGCCCCGGACGCGCTCCGGTCGTTCTTCGGCTCCTACCAGAGCCCGAGCAGGGCGGCGGCCACCAGCCAGGCCGGCGCGCCGAAGAGCAGCAGCGCCACCCAGCCGAACTGGAGCAGCCGGCGGCGGCGCGGCGGGTGGGCGGGGAGCGCGGCCCAGGCCCGCAGGGCGCCGGCGGTGAAGCCGAGCAGGAGGAGGGGGAGGAGCAGCGGGACGAGGCGGAGCGAGGGGCTCACACCTGCATCACGTCCTTCTCCTTGGCGGCCACGATGAGGTCGACGTTCTTGACCCCCTCGTCGGTCTCCTTCTGCACCTTCTCCAGGGCCTTCTTCACCTCGTCGGCGGAGCAGTCGCCGTCCTTCTCGGCCGCCTCGAGCAGCTCCTTGGCGTCGCGCCGCTCGTTGCGGATCGACACCTTGAACTCCTCGCCCTTGTGCTTCACCTGCTTGACGATCTCGCGCCGCCGCTCCTCGGTGAGGGGCGGGACCGGGATCCGGACCATGTCCTTGTCGGACATCGGGTTGAAGCCGAGGTTGGCGTCGCGGATGGCCTTCTCGATCACCGGGATGAGGTTCTTCTCCCAGGGCTTGGCCACGATCATGCGCGGCTCGGGCACCGAGAGCGTGGCCACCTGGTTGAGCGGCGTGGCGCTGCCGTAGTAGTCGACCCGCACGTTGTCGAGCATGTGCAGCGAGGCCCGCCCGGTCCGGACCGTGGCCAGCTCGCCCCGGAAGGACTCCAGGGTCCGGGCGATGCTGGCGTGCAGCTCCTTGACGACGTCGTCGGCGACGCTCATGGCCTTCTCCTGGTTCGGGCTCAGCGCCCGGTGGCGCGGCTGACCGTGGTGCCGATCTCCTCGCCCAGCACCACCCGCCGCACGTTCCCGCGGGTGGTCGAGTCGAAGACGATGATGGGCAGGTCGTTGTCCATGCAGAGGCTGATGGCGGTGGAGTCCATCACCTTGAGGTTCTTCTTGAGCACGTCGATGTAGCTGAGCTGCTTGAACTTGGTGGCGGCGGCGTTCTTCTTCGGGTCGTCGGAGTAGACGCCGTCCACCTTGGTGGCCTTGAGCAGCACGTCGGCGTGGATCTCCATGGCCCGCAGGCTGGCGGCGGTGTCGGTGGTGAAGTACGGGTTGCCGGTGCCGGCCGCGAAGATCACCACCCGCCCCTTCTCGAGGTGGCGGATGGCGCGGCGGCGGATGTACGACTCGGCCACCTGGTGCATCTCGATGGCCGACTGGATGCGGGTCTCGACCCCGATCCGCTCGAGCGCGTCCTGCAGCGCCATCGAGTTGATGACGGTGGCCAGCATGCCCATGTAGTCGGCGCTGCTGCGGTCCATCCCCTCGGTGGCGCCGCTGACGCCCCGGAAGATGTTGCCGCCGCCGATGGTGAGCGCCACCTCCACCTTCAGGTCGACGCAGTCCTTCACGTCCTGGGCGATGGCCTGCAGCGTCTTCGGCGAGATGCCGTACTTGCCCTCGCCCATGAGCGCTTCGCCCGAGAGCTTGAGCAGGATGCGCTTGTAGCGGGACTTGGCCTTCTCGGATCGCTCGCTGGGCATGGTCCGCGGGTTCTATGTCAGGGTGGTGGATCGGTCAAGGCGGCGAGTTTCGGCGGGATTCTACCCGACCGCGGGCGCCGCGGGTGGGCGACCCGGCGAGGCGCCGCCCGGGCCGCCTCCATCCCCGCCACCCTCGCCGCGGCGGCGGCGGCGCCGTCCCCCGCGGCGGCGGCGCTTCGACCGGCTCGCCCCCTCCCCGTCCGGCGACGAGCCCGGGGGGCCGGCCTCGACGGTGGTGATGGCCCCCTCGCCCCCGGCGGGGACGGCCTCGTCCTCGCCGGAGCCGTCCCGGCCCAGCTCGATCGACTGGATCCGGACCGCGCCGACCGGGGTGGCGTGGTGCGGGCCCCGGACCGGCTCGACCCGGCGGCCGGGCTCGCCGCGCGGCCCGCGCGGACCGCGTCCTCCGCGGTGGCCGTGATCACCCCGCCCGCCCGCCTCGCGGGCGGGGGGCGGCGGCTGCCGGGCGGCCTCGGCCACCCAGCGGTGGTAGGCCTCCACGCCGGTGCCGGTGGCCTCGACGGTGATGCGCAGCAGCTGGAGCGCGTCGGTGAAGTAGGGCTGGCCGGCCAGGCCGCGGCCGCGCCGGCGCCGCTTCGTCCTGGGGCGCGGCTCGAAGAAGATGGACTGTGCGTGGAGGGCCAGCCGGACGCGCTCCGCCACCTTGCGCGGCAGCCGCGAGGTGCGGACCAGCTCCTCCAGCAGCGCCTCGGCGGCCGGGGAGGCGTACAGGCCCGGCCCGCTGGCCTCCTCGCCCTCGGCGAGCTCCTCCGGCAGGTCGTCCTCGCCGCCCGCGGTGGGCGGCGGGGCGCCGAGGTGGACCAGCAGCGTGCCGAGCAGCACCGCCTCGGAGACCGCCTCGCCCGACTTGACCAGCCGGTCGAGGGCGCCGAGGTGGGCGATGAAGCCCTTGCGCTGGGCCTCGTCCCAGCGCTCGTGGGCGGCGCCCAGGGCCGGCAGGATCACCGGCAGCGCCCCGCAGGCCTTGAGCAGCGCGAAGGCCCGGGCCGAGCCGCCGCAGCGGAGCAGCTTGAACACCTCCTCCAGCACGCGGGCCGGCGCGCAGCGGGCCAGCTCGCCGGCGTGGCGGCGCATGGCCTCGAAGGTGTCCGGGGCGATGGCGAAGCCGAGGCGGGCGGCGAAGCGGACCGCCCGCAGCGCCCGCACCGGGTCCTCGCGCATGCGCACCTCGGGGTCGCCGATGGTGGCCATGCGGCGGGCCTCGAGGTCGGCCCGGCCGCCCACGTAGTCGATCACCTCGCCGGTGGCCGGATCGTAGAAGAGGCCGTTGACGGTGAAGTCGCGCCGGACGGCGTCCTCCTCGGCGGTGCCGAAGACGTTGTCGCGGGTGATGAGCAGGTCGCTCTCCTCGCCGGTGTCCTCGGCGAGGTCGGTGGGGTTCTTCCGGAAGGTGGCCACCTCGATGACCTTGCCGTCGCGGAAGTAGACGTGGGCCAGCCGGAAGCGCCGGCCGATGAGCCGGCAGTTGCGGAAGATGGCCCGCACCTCGCCCGGGTGGGCGTCGGTGGCGAGGTCGAAGTCCTTGGGCTTGCGGTCGAGCAGCAGGTCCCGCACGCAGCCGCCCACGAAGTAGGCCTTGTGGCCCATGTGGCGCAGCCGGTAGACGACCCGCAGCGCGTCCTGGTCGAGCCGATCGGCCGGGATCTCCGGGGGGTGGGTGGGCGTCGGGACGGGGGGATCGAGCGCGAGGCCGGCGGGCGGCGGGCCGCGGGGCGCGTCGTCGTGCTCTTCCTGGTGGCGGGGGGGGCGCTGCGAGGTGCGACGGTTCTGTTCGTTCATTCGTTCGCCGGATCCGGGGGGCGCCCGTGCCGTGGGAAATCCACCGGCCGGAACGCACCGACACCGTCGGGCTCGTTCTCCGGGCGAGGTCTTACCGGGTGCATCGCTGTGAGTCAATGCGGCCCGCCCCCCGGGGCCGGTCAGCCGAACAGGTCGCGCTGCTCCGGCCCGAGCCCGAGCGCCTCGCGCACCGGCGCGAAGCTGCGCCGGTGGAGCTCGCAGGGGCCGAGCCGCCGCAGCGCCTCGAGGTGCTGCGGCGAGCCGTAGCCCTTGTGGCGGGCGAAGCCGTAGCCGGGGAAGCGGGCCTCGGCCTCCACCATGAGCGCGTCGCGGGTGGTCTTGGCGACCACGCTGGCGGCGGCGATGGAGAGGCTCCTGGCGTCCCCCTTGACGATGGCCTGCTGCGGCCAGGCCACGCCGGGCACGCGGCGCGCGTCCACCAGCAGCCGCTGCGGCGCCGGCGAGAGCGCCTCGACGGCGCGGCGCATGGCCAGCAGGCCGGCCCGGTAGACGTTGAGCGCGTCGACCTCGAGGTGGGTGGCCACCCCGACGCCCCAGGCCACCGCGCCGGCCTTGATCTCGGCGGCCAGCCGGTCGCGCTCCGGCTCGTCGAGCCGCTTCGAGTCGTCGAGGCCGCGGGGACGCAGGCCGCGCGGCAGGATCACCGCCCCGGCCACCACCGGCCCGGCCAGCGGGCCCACCCCGGCCTCGTCGACCCCGGCGATCCGCGCCACCCCGGCCTCCCAGAGCGGCGTCTCGAAGGCCAGCAGGCGGCGCAGCCGCTGCCCCTCGGCCCGGTTGGCGGCGCGGGCCCGCTCCACGGCGGCCCGCACCGCCCGGGCCCCGGCGCGTGGATCGGCGGCCAGCGCCGCCGCCTCGGCCTCGCCGAGCGGCTCGCCGCGGGCCAGGAAGCGGTCGCGAAGCTCGGCGACGCTGAGTCGGGTCAGGTCCACGCCATCGCGAGCGTAGCATCCGGCGAGGGCGGGAGCAGGAGGCGAGGGCCCCGGTCCGGGCCGGCGGCGGGCGCCGCCTGGAGGCCACGCTACGCCTGGCAGCGGCGGCAGCAGTAGGTGGAGCGCTGGGCCTGGACCAGCCGCTCCACCCTCCCGCCGCAGCCCCGGTGGCGGCAGGGGCGCCCCTCCCGGCCGTAGACGTGGAACGGGTTCTCCCCGCCCTCCTCCAGGTAGACCAGCTCCGGGACCTGCAGTCCGGCCAGGCCGAAGCGGAGCGAGGCCCGGACGGCGCGCGCCAGGCGGGCCACCTCGGCCGGGGTGAGCGAGCGGCCGCGGCGGCGCGGGTCGATCCGGGCGCGCCAGCAGGCCTCCGAGGCGTGGATGTTGCCGACCCCGGCCAGCAGCCCCTGGTCGAGCAGGGCCACCTTGACGGCCCGCCGCGTGGCCCGGAGGCGGGCGGCCAGCCGCTCGAGGTCGATGGGGCCGGCCATGGGATCCGGGCCGAGCGCGGCCAGCCCGGGCCACCGGTCGAACCGGGCCCCCGGGACCAGCCGCAGCCGCCCGAACATCCGCGGATCGGCGTAGTCGACCCGCCCGCCGTCGTCGAGCAGGAGCGTGAGGCGGGCGTGGGCCGGGGCCGGCGCCCCGGCGGCGCGCCGCGTCCACTTGCCGGTCATGCCGAGGTGGGCGTTGACCCCGAGCGGCCCGCGTGGCGTCGCCAGCGTGAGCAGCAGCTGCTTGCCGTGGCGGGCCACCGCCACGATCCGGGCGCCGCGCAGGGCGCGGGCGAAGGAGGCCGGGGTCCCCGGGCGGAAGAGCCGGCGGGCCCGGGGATCGCAGGCCACCGACGCCACCCGGCGGCCGCGGAGCCACCGGCGCAGCTGGCGCGCCGCCCATTCGACCTCGGGGAGCTCGGGCATCGCGACCTCGGCGCGGCGGGCTCAGTCCTTGCGCCGCGTGAAGGCGGCCATGAAGAAGCCGTCGGTGCCGTGCCGGTGGGGCAGGAGCTGCAGGGTGTGGCCGTCCACCCCCAGGGCGGCGGCCCGCTCGGCCCCCAGCAGCGGCGCCAGCGGCGCCGGGTCGAAGGGGAGCGTGGCGGCCAGGTGCTCGGCCACCTCCTGGTTCTCGGTCCGGCCGATGGCGCAGGTGGCGTAGACCAGCCGGCCGCCCGGCTTCACCAATCGTGCGAAGCGGGCGGTGAGCGCCTTCTGCAGGGCGGCGAACCGCTCCGGGTCGGCGGGGGCGAGGCGCCAGCGGACGTCGGGCTTGCGCCGCAGCGTCCCCAGGCCGCTGCAGGGGGCGTCGATCAGCACCACGTCGGCGCGGCCGGCCAGGTCGCCGAGCTGGGCGTCGGCGGCCTCGTCGGCGGCGATGGCCCGCACCCGCAGGTTGTCGACGCCGTCGCGCCGGGCCCGGCGCCGGGCCTCGTCGAGCCGCCCGGCGTCGGAGTCGAGCGCCCAGAGCGTGCCCCGGTTGCGCATCTCGGCGGCCAGCGCCAGGGCCTTCCCGCCGGCGCCGGCGCAGGCGTCCACCACCGTCCAGCCCGGGCGGGCCCCGCAGCAGAGGGCGATGAGCTGGGAGCCCTCGTCCTGGATCTCGAAGCGGCCGGCCCTGAAGCTGGCCAGGGCGAAGGCGTTCTGGGCGCCGTCGAGCGTCAGGCCCCAGGGGCTGAAGCGGGTGGGCGTGGCCCGGGTCCCCTCGGCCGCCAGGGCCTCCTGCAGCGCCTCGCGGGTGCCGCGCAGCAGGTTGGCGCGGACCGTGAGCGGCGCCCGCTGGTTGAGCACCCCCACCAGCGCCGTGGCCTCGGGCTCGCCCAGCTCCTCGAGGAAGCGCCGGGCCAGCCAGAAGGGGAGCGAGCCGCGCAGCGCCAGCCGCTCGACCGGATCGGCCAGCGCCTCGAGCCGGGCGGCGGCGTCGCCGAGCCGGCGCAGGGTGGCGGGCGGGACCCCCAGCCGCCGGGCCGCCTCGTCGGCGCCGACGCCGCCGAAGCGGACCAGCCACGCGGCGTAGCGGGTGGCGAGGTCGGGGGCCGGGCCGCCCGGAGCCAGCAGCCAGTCGAGCTGCCCCTGCCAGCGGGTCAGGCCGTAGACCGACTCGGCGACGGCGCGCCGCTCGGAGGCGAAGAGCCGGGCCTCCCGCAGCGCGCGCTCCAGGGCCCGGTCGGCCAGCCAGCCCTGGTCGTGGACCAGCCCGTGGACCTCCAGCACCGCGGCGTCGATCTGCTCGTGGCGGAGCGGCCGGCTGGCCGCCTCGATGGCCTCGCGCCCGGCCCGTCCGGCGCCGGCGGCCCGGGTGGCCACCGGCCGGCCCCGTGGCCCGGCGGCGTGGCCGCCCTTTCGCGCCCCCTGCCCGCGTTGCCCGCCGCGCCCCGCACCGCGGGACGGCGCCCGGCCATGGCCCCGGCCGTGCCCCGTCCCGGACTTGACCTTCGTCCCACCCGTCTTCCGCGTGCTGGTCACGTCCCCTTCTACAGCGCTTCGAGCAGGCTCGCGACGTGGCCGGCCACCTTCACCTTGGGGATGACCTGCTCCACCTTGCCGTCCGCGCCGACGACGACCGTGGTGCGGACCGTGCCCATGACCTTCTTCCCGTACATCACCTTCTCGCCCCAGACGCCCCAGGCCTTGTGGACCTCGAGCCCCGGGTCGCTGAGCAGCGGGAACGGCAGCTGGTACTTCTCGGCGAACTTCTTCTGTGCGGCCGGGGCGTCCCTGGAGATCCCCAGCACCGCCACCTTCTTCTTCGCGAACGCGTCGACTTCGTCACGGAAGTCGCAGGCCTCCTGCGTTCAACCGGGCGTGGACGCCTTCGGATAGAAGAAGACCACCACCCGCTTCCCCTTGAACCCCGAGAGCTTCACCGGCCGGCCGTCCTGGTCCGGCAGCGTGAAGTCCGGCGCCTTCTTGCCCACCTCGAGTGCCATGTGTGCCTCCCCGGTGCATCCTAGCCCCACCGTGCCCGCGGCGCCCGCCCGCGGGGCGGGTGGTATCGTGCCGGCCCTGCCATGCGACGCCGCGCCCTCCTCGTGGTCCCCCTGGTGGTGGCCGCCCTCGGCCTCCCCGCCCTGCACAACGGCCTCTGCTGGGACGACCTCGAGTTCACCTTCGCCCGCGGCGGGCGGCTCCTCTCGGCCGGGCTCGGCGGCGACCTGCTGGCCGAGGCCAGCCCGGGCCAGGGGCCCTCCGGCTACTACCGGCCGGTGGCGGTGGCCACGCTGGCGGCCACCGAGCGCCTCCGTCCCGGCCCCGCCGCCCACCACGCCGTCTCGGTGGCGCTCCACGCGCTGGCCGCCGCGCTCCTCGCGCTGCTGCTGTCCCGCCGGCTCGGGCGCGGCCATCCCGCCGCCGCGGCCGGGGCCGCCCCCTCCGGCGCGGCGCTGGCGGCCGCCGTGGCCGGAGCGCTGCTCTGGGCCCTCCACCCGGCCAACCTCGAGCCGGTGGCCTGGATCTCGGCCCGCTACGACCTGCTGACCGGCCTCCTCGCCGTGGCGGTCCTCCTGCTGCCGTGGCGGGCCGGGCCCGGCCACGCCGCCCTGCTCGGCCTGCTGCTCCTCGCCGGCCTGCTCTCCAAGGAGGGGTTCGTGGCCGTCGCCGCCGTGGTGGTGGTGGACGACCTGGCCGCGGGCCGCGGCCTCCGGGTGGCGTGGCCGCGCTGGGTGGCGGCGGGGCTGGCCGTGGCCTCCTGGCTGGCGCTCCGGCGCGCCCTCTCGGTCCCGGCCATCGCCCTGCCGCCGCCCGGCGACCTCCCCCGCGACCTGCTGGCCGGGCTGGCCACCTGGCTGGGCCGGGCGCTCTGGCCGTGGCCGCTCACCGTCAGCCACCCGTACCACCCCACCTGGCCGCTCGCCGCCGCCGGGGGCGTGGCCCTGGCCGCGCTGCTCCTGCTCGGCTGGCGCCGCCGGGCGCTGGCGACGCCGGTGGCGCTGCTCGTCGCGCCGCTGGTCCCCATGGCGCTGGCGGCGGCGCGGCTCGGCGAGGCGCCGGAGCGCTACCTCTACCTCCCGTCGCTGGGGCTGGCCTGGCTGGCCGCCGCCGGCCTCCACGCCCTCTGGGCTCGCTCTGGAGCCCGCCGGGTGGCCGCGGCGGCGGGTATGTCGGCGGCCGTGGTGCTGGTGGCCTTCGGCGCCACCTGGTGGAACCGCCTCCCCGACTGGCGCGACGACGCCGCGCTCTTCGGCGCGGCCCTGCGCGTCGACCCGGGCGATCCGCTCGGCCAGCTGACGCTGGGGGCCCTGGCGGTGCGGGAAGGACGGCTCGACGAGGCGGCGCGGCGGCTCACCGCGGCGCTGGCGCGCGACCCGGGGTCGGTCCGGGCCCTGAACGCGCTGGCGGTGGTCCACCTGCGCCGTGGCGAGGCGCCGGCGGCGCTGGCCCTGGCCCAGCAGGCCGTCGCCCTCGCCCCCTCCTGGCCGCAGGCGCGCCTCCAGCTCTCGGGGGCGCTCCACCTCTCCGGCGACCACCGCGGGGAGCTCCAGGCCGCCGAGGCGGCCCTGGCCCTCAGCCCCGGCTGGCGGGAGGCGCGGCTCACCCGGACCTTCGCCCGCTGCGAGGTCACCCCGGACCCGGGCTGCGAGGCCGACCTCGACGCCCTGGAGCGGGAGGGGGGGCTCTCCCCGCTCGACGCGCTGGTGGCCCGGACCGAGGCGGCCATCCGGCGGCGCGATCCGGTCGTGGCGAGGGAGCGGGTGGAGCGCCTGGCCGCGGCCGCCCCCGGCGATCCCCGCCTGCGGCAGCTCGCCCCGGCGGTGGCGCGGCTGGAGCGGCGCTCGCCCTGAGCGCTGGCCCGGCCTCGAAAAGGTGAGGCCACAAGGCGACTTGCGGTGCCGCGGCCACCGTGCTAGATCGCCCCTCCCCACTGGTCCCGTGACCTCGAGGGGGCGCCAGGCGGTACCGGCGCACGCAGCTCACTACGCACACGCCCCGGCAGTGCGCTCCGGTGCCCGAGACACGTCTCCCGGGCTCTTCGCGCACGGCAGCTCCGGGACGTGGTGGACACCAACCGGAGAACCACATGGAAGAGACCACGCAGACCCCCGCCGTCGAAGCACCCCCCGCCGAGGCCGTCGCCGCCCCCGCCGCCGAGGCCACCATGGCCGCCGCCCTCACCTCGAGCGGCACGGCCATCAGCATGAAGCAGCTGCTCGAGGCCGGCGTCCACTTCGGCCACCAGACCAAGCGCTGGAACCCGAAGATGAAGCCGTACATCTTCGGCGCCCGCAACGGCATCTACATCATCGACCTGCAGAAGACCGTCGGCCTGGCCCGCAACGCGCTCCGCTTCGTCTCGGACGCGGTGGCCAAGGGCGGCTCGGTCCTCTTCATCGGCACCAAGAAGCAGGCCCAGGACGCCGTCCGCGAGGAGGCCTCCCGCTCCGGCCAGTACTTCGTGACCAACCGCTGGCTGGGCGGGACGCTCACCAACTTCAAGACCATCAAGACCGGCATCGAGCGGCTCAAGACGCTGGAGAAGATGAAGGAGGACGGCACCTACGAGCGCCTCCCCAAGAAGGAGGTCGCCTCCAACGAGCGCGAGCGCGAGAAGCTGGAGAAGAACCTGGGCGGCATCAAGGACCTGCCCCGGCTCCCGGCCGCCATCTTCGTCATCGACACCAAGAAGGAGCACATCGCGGTGCACGAGGCCAACCGGCTCGGCATCCCGGTGGTGGCGGTGGTCGACACCAACTGCGACCCCGAGGGGATCGACTACGTGATCCCGGGCAACGACGACGCCATCCGCTCCATCCGGCTCTTCACCGGCAAGGTCGCCGAGGCCTGCCTCGAGGGCAAGTCCCGCCACGCCCGGTGGGTGGCCGAGCACGGCGCCCAGGAGGAGCGCAGCGACGACCGCGACGCCGCCAGCGAGCGGGGCCAGAAGGACCGCCGCGACCGCGGTGGCCGCAGCGGCCAGCGCCGCGAGCGGCGCGACGACCGCGGCGCCGCCAGCGCCAACGTCGAGGTGCTCCGCAAGGGCGAGGTGGCCCCCGCCCCCGCGCCCGAGACGCGCCGGAGTAGCCGGCCACCGCCTCCAGCGCGGGGGCGGGCCGCACCGGCTCCCCCCGCCTCAGCGAGGACCGACGACATGGCCGAGATCACCGCCAGGATGGTGCAGGAGCTCCGCGAGAAGACCGGGGCCGGCATGATGGACTGCAAGAAGATGCTGACCGAGGCCGGCGGGGACATGGCCAAGGCCGAGGAGCTGCTCAAGCAGAAGGGCATGGCCTCGGCCGCCAAGAAGTCCGGCCGCACCGCCACCGAGGGGGCGGTCGCCTCCTACATCCACCTGGGCGGCAAGATCGGCGTGCTGCTCGAGGTCAACTGCGAGACCGACTTCGCCGCCCGCAACGACGGCTTCCAGGCCCTGGTGAAGGACCTGGCCATGCAGGTGGCGGCCGCCGCGCCGCTCTACGTGCGGCGCGAGGAGATCCCCGCCGAGCTGGTCCAGAAGGAGATGGACCTCGTCAAGGCGCAGCTGCGCGAGCAGAAGAAGCCCGAGGCCATGCTGGAGAAGATCGCCGCCGGCAAGCTCGACCGCTACTACTCCGAGGTGGTGCTGCTGGAGCAGGCCTTCGTGAAGGACGACAAGAAGAAGGTCTCCGACGTGGTCGCCGAGGCGGTGGCCAAGATCGGCGAGAACATCCAGGTCCGCCGCTTCACCCGCTACGCGCTGGGCGAGGGGCTGGAGAAGAAGCAGGAGAACTACGCCGAGGAGGTCGCCAAGGCGGCCGCCGCGGTGAAGTAGCCGACCCGTCGACGCGCCGGTCCCGACGCCCCGCCCGGCCCCGCGCCGCGCGGGGCGCCGCCGTTTCAGGAGCCACCGGGCCCGGAGGCGGCTACCATGCCGGGGGATGCACGCCCTCCTGCTCTCGCTGGCGCTCGGCCAGGCCACGCCGGCGCTGCCCCCCGCGGCCCCGCCGCCCGCGGAGCCGGCCCCGGCCACGACCCCGGCGGCCCCGCCGCCGCCGGCCGAGGACGGCCGCCGGCTCCGGTCCATCGACTTCGCGCGGCTGCCGGACGGCAGCTTCCGGGCCGCGCTCGACGGCCAGCCGGTGGCCGGCGCCGACTTCTACCGGGCCGTGCTGCGCCCCGACCTGGCGGCCCGGGCCGAGGAGCTCCGCTTCCAGCGCACCGCGCTCTTCATCGCCGCCGGGGTGGCCCCGGTGGCCGGGCTCGGGATCGGCTGGGTGGCGGGGACCGCCCACCAGTGGCCGCTGCCGCCCTGCGTGGGCGAGCCGCCCGGGCCGGTGGACTGCCGGGCTCACGACGAGGTCGCGAAGCAGAACCAGTCGGCCATGACCACGGCGCTGGTGGCCGGCGGGGTCGCCGGCGTCGCCACCGGGGTCCTGGCCTGGCTGCTGGGGAGCGCCATCCACCCGCTCGAGCCGACCGCCGACGAGGCGGAGGCGCTGGTCCGGGCCTACCGGGCCCGCACGCTGCCCGCGCCGACCCCGGCCTCCGTTCCGCCGCCCGGCGGCGCCTCGCTCCGGCTGGAGGCCGGCCCGCGGGCCGCCCGGCTGGCCCTCCGGGTGGCCTTCTAGCCTCCCCAAAGAGAAAGGGGCTGGCCCGGAGGCCAGCCCCTCGAACTTCGTGCTCGGTTCAGCCGGCTACGGGGCCACCTTCGAGGCCACGTTGCCCTTCTCCGCCACGAAGCCGCTGGCGAAGACCGGGGTCACGCGGACGGAGTAGGTGGTCGCCGCTGGTGAGCGTCCCGGCGCGCCGTGGTGGGGCCGTGGTGCTCGGGCGCCGGCGTGCCGAGCGTAGAACGTCCGCGAGGTGGCCGTGTGCGTGGCGGCCACCGTCCAGGTGGTGCCGTCGTCCGTCGACTACTCCACGTGGTAGCCGCTGGCGCCCTGGATCGAGCCCCAGGCCACCCGGATGATGCCGGGGATGATGGTCGGGCGGCGGCGTGGTGGTGGTGGCCACGCCCAGCGTCGGGGTCAGCGCCCCGAGGGTGCTGGCCGGGCCCTGGGCGGCCGGGCGGGTGATGGTGGTGGCCCCGGTGGTCTCCTTGACCTGGTACCAGTAGTCGGTGTGGGGCACCAGCTCGTGGTGGAGCACCTCGCACGAGGACGCCGTCGCAGTCCACCGCCGGGTCGACGACGGCCAGCGACGCGTAGGTGCCGGCCGCCCCGGTCGGGCGACCAGAGCACCTCGTAGCTGTCGGCGCCGGAGTCGAACCAGTCGACGCCGGTGGTGTACCCGTCCACGCCGAACGGGATGGGCCGCTCGTCCACGGTGACGGTGACGTTGAGGGTGAGCGACTTGCCCTCGTAGTCCTTGACGGTGCCGCCCACGGTGTAGGTGGTGCCGTAGAGCCAGCAGGGCACCGGGGTAGATCACCGCCGAGGCGCCGTCGGTGGCCGACGACGGGTCGAAGCAGACCAGCGTGCCGGCCGGGAAGCTGGACACGTCGAAGGTGTCCGCCGGCGTGCAGGGATCGGCGCCGCCGGGCGGCACGAACGTCGAGCCGTCGGCGTTGTACTGCGGGTACTTCTGGATGGTCGAGCCGTCCATGGGCTTGTTGAACTGGACCCGGATGTAGTCGTCCGGCTGGGCGTAGTCGGTCGAGACGGTGTTGCCGCCCGTGACCGTCTCCACCGTGTTCGAGGCACCGCCCGCACCACCGTAGGTGATGACGCGGACGATGGCCGGATCACCGCCCGGCTTGGCCGGGAAGGGATCGCAGGCCACCGATCCCATGGCGAGGGCCGCCAGCGGCAGGAGGAACTTCGTGATCGTGGTGTTCATGGTCATCTTCTCCTTGGCCGCGGGCTAGAACGCCAGTTCGAGCCCGAACCGGACCGACAACGGCACCTGGTACTGTGTCGGCTTCGCGAAGTTGGTGTTGATGGTGACCGGGAGCCCGTCGGTGGTCTTCATGTAGTTCAGCGACGGGCAGTCGGCGAGGGCGGCGCTGATGGGGCTGGACTTGTTCGCCGCGTTCCGGCCGGAGCACTGGCCATTGACGATGGGCTGCGTGGAGTCGAAGGTCCAGTTCTCGTCGACCCGGGTGGCGGTCTGGGCGTTCAGGATGTTGAACACGTCGACCGTGAACTTCACCTGGTAGGGCGGGGTGATGGTGTACGCCAGGCCGCCCTTGAGGTCGAAGTTGGTGATCGTGTCGGTCCGGCCCGCGGAGCCGCGGGGCAGGCCGTAGCCCTCGCCCGAACCGTAGTCGGGGTGGGCGATCAGGTAGTTGACCGGCGTGCCGCTGGTGATGCGGAGCGCGGCGCCGGCGTTGACCTGGAACTTGGGGCCGAAGTCCCACGCGTACGAGCCGTAGGCCTTGAACGAGTGGGGCATGTCGCCCGGCAGCGGGCCGGTCTGGTTGGCCAGCAGGCTGGCCAGGTCGAACATCGAGGTGATGCCCGGGTCGAGCTGGCCGGTCTCCGGACGGAAGAAGCCGGGGTAGTTGCCGCGCAGGCTGGAGTACGTGTAGGAGGCCTGCGCCAGCCAGTTGTTGGAGAAGTTCTTCTTCACCAGGAAGGTGAAGCCGTCGTAGCTGCGCTCCGGCTTCGGGAACGGGGTGGTGAAGGGACGGCCGGTGACCGGGTCGGTCGACTGGGCGGTGGTCGGGTCGAACATCGAACCGCCGCCGATGTCGAACGGCTTGCCCTCACCCGGGTTGGCGATGGCGTAGCTGGCGCCGTCGTCGTTCGACATGTCCTCGATGACGCGCCCCTGGCGGCGGCCCTGGTACTCGAAGCCGACCGAGAGGTCGGAGATGAGCTCGTACTCGACGTTGCCGCCGAACATGTCGACGTAGGGCGACTTGATGTTCGGGTCCACCGGCGTGGAGCCGGAGCCGGTCGGGGCGTAGGTGTAGCGGCCGTAGATCGAGGAGCTGTAGAAGCCCTGGGCGATGGCGCAGTTCTCGGGGGCGCCGGCCAGGGCGTCCTTGTTGGTCCCGGCCAGGGCGTCGTTCACCGCGGTGCAGCTGTTGCGGTAGGCGCGGATCTGGCGCTCGTCACCGAAGGCGCGGTCGGCCATGTCGAGCGGGAAGGACGAGTAGAACCGGCCCCAGCTGACGGCCACCTTCGACCGGCCCTGCCTGGTCCAGTCGTAGACCGCCTGGAGGCGCGGGCCGATGCTGTTGTTGATGGAGAGGCTCTGCGCGCCCGGCTGGTCCGGCACGCCCATGCTCTGCATCTCCCAGCGGATGCCGGCGTTGAACGTCAGGCCGTCGAGGAAGCTGGGCTGCCAGCTGTCCTGCAGGTAGAAGGCGGTGTTGGTGGTCTCGGACACCACGTTGATCTTGCCGTTGGGGGCGTCGGTGGCGTCGAGGCGGGTGGGGCCGACCGAGCCGTAGCGCCGGTAGTCCTGGAACCAGATCGGGTAGCCGGGGTTGGCCGCGGCCAGGGCCACGTTGAAGGGGTTGTTGGGGAGCGTGGTGCTGCCGAGCGCGTAGCGCCGCTCGACGATGTAGGCGCCGCCCAGGTAGTTGCCGTCGGGGCCGATGGCGCCGGGGCCGGTGTAGCCCTTGGTGTGGTCGTAGTCCGACTTCTGGATGTCGACGCCGCCCTTGATCTGGTGGGTGCCGGCGCCCTCGGCGAAGTAGGTGAGCGCGGCCTTGCCGGCCAGGCGGGAGAGCTTGGTGTCCTCGATGTAGCCCGAGCCGCCGGTCAGGTAGTTGATGACCTGGCAGGGTTGTTGACGTAGCCGGTGATCGGATCCGGGGTCCCGTAGTCGACGCACGCCGACGGGGTGACCGACTCGAAGTCGCTCAGGCGAGTGGCTGCTGCGTCCACTGCACCTGGGAGGTCTTGGCGCCGTTGATGCCGTTGGTGGTGACCGCGTTGTTCTGGATGACCTGCTGGTGGTAGCCGCCGGTCACCTCGAGCTGCAGCTTCTTGTTGAGCAGCTTGGAGGTGTAGCGGGCCACCACGTCGGTGGAGTTGTTCACCAGCTCGTACATGGTCGCCGAGAGCGCCGCGTTGGCGCTGCCGAAGCCGGTCGAGGTGTTGGGGACGGCCACCACCGACAGGGCCACCTGGTTGTTCTCGTTGAACAGGTAGGTGAGCTTGCCGATCATCTGGTACTCGTCGATCTTGTTGGTGATCTTCTGCTCCGACCCGGCGATCCTGGTCGCGGTGGCGAGGCCGTCGGCGTCACGGATGATGGCGCCGGTCGCGTCGAGGTTGGTCGCCTGCTGGTAGCGCTCGTAGGTGGAGCGGGTGAGCCGCGGCGCGAAGCCGGCGTAGAACCAGAGCCGGTCCTTGATGATCGGGCCGCCGACCTCGAAGCCGAAGTCCGCCACGTAGGTCCCGTCCTTGGGGAGCAGCTTGGAGGCCAGCGCCTCGGCGTCGCGGCCGATCGCCTTGCCGTCGGCCTGCAGGGCGCCCGGCGTCAGGTTGCCGAACACCGAGCCGTGGAACTCGTTCGAGCCCGACTTGGAGACCACCGAGACGATGCCGCCGGTGGAGAAGCCGTACTCCGGCATGAAGGAGCCGGTCTTGATGTCGATCTCCTGGACGAAGTTGTTGATGATCTGCGAGCCCAGGGTGCCGTAGGCCGCGTCGCCGACGTTCATGCCGTCGATGAGGTAGCCGTTCTCGGGGGAGGACGCGCCGGCGAAGGCGATGCCGTAGCGGTCGATCTGGGCGGTCGGGGCGGTGACGGCCACGCCCTCGAAGCCACGGGTGACCGGGATGTTGGAGAGGAACTCACGCGAGACCACCGAGCCGGCCTCGGCCGAGCCGACGTTGATCACCGGGGCGACGCCGGTCTTGACGACCTGCTCCTCCATCTGGACCGCTTCGGGGACCATCGACAGGTTGGCGCGGATGGTCTTGTCGATGCGGACCGTCAGGTCCGCCCGCTCGGCCGGCTTGTAGCCGTCGAACGAGGTGGCGAGCTTGTAGTCGCCGGGGGACAGCAGCTGGAAGCGGAAGCCACCGGACTTGTCGGTGACGGCCGTCTGCTCGCCCTGCGACGCGGGGCTGGTGGCCACCACCAGCGCTCCGACGATGGGCTTGCCTGACTGGGCGTCGGTGACGACGCCGATGATGTTACCGGTGGTCTGCGCGGACGCCACGCTCGCGAAGATCAACGCGAGGGGAGCGACCAGCAGGAGGCGCTGCAGCTTCATCCTCATACCTTCCTCCAGGGAGAGTTCACTCGGCGGCAGTCGCCGATCGGGGGGTGGCGCAAAAGGCGGGACGCCATTTGCGTTGACTCGGTCGGCGGGTGAATTTGTCGTGCTTTGTAGGTTTGGGGTGTCGGGAATGTCAAGAACACTCGGACTGTTGCGCTCTTTCGGTCCGGGCCGACGCCCTGGGGCCATCAGCCTGATATTCTGGCAGATTCCAAAACCGCCCGGGAATCCGTGTCCTTGCCCTACCCCCCGACAAGCGGGAGTTCACCCGGGGCGCGTGAATTCTGCGCGCGACTTTATTTCGTGACGGGACGGTGGATCCTGGGCGCCTCCGAGGGGGGAACCTGGGATCCGACCGTATCCGGGGGTCGAAACGCTCGGATCCTCGTGTGGCAGAGGGGGGAGACGCCGATCAGCCCGGCGCGGGCGCCGCGGGCGCTTTCCCTCGTGGTTGACTTCGTTTTTCGATCCGACTAGACAGCCCGCTTCGTCCAGCCGATTCGGCCGTCAACAAGCCAGGCCCATCCCGGCGTCAAAACCAGCGAGCGACGCGTGTTCGACGAAGTCACGAAGCGACAGACTGGCAAGTACGCGGCCCGCCGGGCCGGGTGGGTGTTCGGCTCGACCGCCTTCCAGCTCGGGCTGGTCGCCCTGGCCCTCTTCGCCGGCCGCCAGATCAAGGCCGCCATCGAGGAGAAGCCGATCGACGTGAAGTTCGTCCGGGCGGCGGCCCCGCCCAAGCCCCCCCCGCCCCCGCCCCCGGCCCCGCCGCCCCGGCGCAAGGACACCGGCCCCAAGCCGCCGCCCCGCCCGGACGCGCCGCCGCCGCCGCCGCCGCAGGCGCTGATCCAGCCCAAGGACGTGCAGGAGGAGATGAAGGTCGACACCTCGCCCAAGGAGCCCGAGTACAACTACGGGCCGGACACCGGCGAGGGCGTGGTGGGTGGCGTGGTCGGGGCGTCGAACCAGATCGAGGAGGCCCCGGCCTTCGCCACCAGCGGCTACGTCAAGCCGGCCGAGCGGGACAAGGGGTGCGTCGGCCGGTCGGTCCGGTGGCCCCGCGAGCTGGCGGGGATCGTCACCACCATGACCGTCAAGTTCGCGGTCGGGCGGGACGGCCGCCCCAGCCGCTTCGAGGTGCTCACCGACGTCCCCGACGAGCGGATGAAGACGGTGGTCTGGAACGCCATCCAGAGCTGCCAGTTCACCCCCGGCCTCGACGCCCGCGGAAAGCCCCAGCTGATCTGGATGATCCTCCCACTCCGCTTCTCGTCCCAGTAGGCGCAGGCGCCTCGAGCCCACCCTTCCGCTGCTCTCCCTTTCCGGAGGTATCACCGATGTCGCACCACGTACTCGACGTCCTCAACAACCTCGTCCTCGCCCAGGCCGCCGAAGGCGCCGCCAAGCTCGACTTCAGCCTCAAGGGGATGGTCTCCTCCATCGAGGGCTTCGGCATCGTCGTCGCCGGCATCCTCGCCGTCATGTCGATCTTCTCGCTCGGCGTGGTGGCCGAGCGGATCTTCATGTACGCCCGGGCCGCCGGCGCCTCGCGCCGCTTCGCCGAGGCGCTCCCCGAGCTGCTCAAGTCCGGGCAGTTCGACGCCGCCATCGATCTGGCCAAGAAGGAGAAGGCCGGCCACCTCCCCCGCGTGCTCGGGCTGGCCATCAGCGAGTACAAGCACGGCATCGAGGCCCTCGCCAGCACCGGGCCGAAGGACGTCGGGCACTTCGACATCATCGAGGCCTGCAACCGCGCCATCGAGCGGTCCTCGCTGCGCACCGTCAACGAGCTGCGCCGCGGCCTCGGCTCGCTGGCCACCATCGGCTCGACCGCCCCCTTCGTCGGCCTGCTCGGCACCGTGTGGGGCATCATCAAGGCCTTCCAGAAGATGGCCCTGGAGGGCGGCGGCGGCCTGGGCACGGTCTCCGGCGCCATCGCCGAGGCGCTCATCAACACCGCCTTCGGCCTGCTGGTCGCCATCCCGGCCGTCATGTTCTTCAACTACCTGACCAACAAGGTCGAGGACATGCAGGTCGACATCACCGACTCGGCCACCGAGCTGGTGGACTTCTTCCTCAAGGAAGGGCGCTAGCCGGCCCCCGGCGGCCCCTTCGCCGCCGGCCCGCCCCGCCCCGGAGACCGAACGATGTCCATGGATGTCGGCTCCAAGTCCGTCCGCAGCGACATCAACGTCACGCCGCTCGTCGACGTGGTGCTGGTGCTGCTCATCATCTTCATGGTGATCACCCCCATGCTCCAGCGCGGCAAGCCGGTGACGCTGCCGGAGGCCAAGTACGTCTCCACGCTGGGCAAGGGCGGCGACCCCATCCTGCTCTCGGTGACCAAGGACGGCCGCTCCTGGCTCGACGGCGAGATCCACACCAAGCAGGAGCTGAAGGACGACCAGATCGAGCCGGAGCTCAACCTCGAGCTGCAGGCCCGGCCGGGCGTGCCCATCATGGTGAAGGTCGACCGTGACGTGGAGTACAAGCGGGTGCGCCAGGTGGTCCTCGAGATCTCCAAGACGCACGTCATGGGCGTGAGCCTGGCGGCCTCGAAGATCGAGGAGAAGTCGTCCGGTGGCGGGAAGGGGGGCCAGTAGCCATGGGAATGGCGCTCGGCACCAAGAAGCCCAACTCCGACATCAACGTCACGCCGCTCATCGACGTGGTGCTGGTGCTGCTCATCATCTTCATGGTGCTCACCCCGCTGGCCGAGAAGCAGAAGTACACCCGGGTGCCGGAGTACCAGCCCGACGCCCAGCCGGTCCCGCCCGACTCGGTGCCGCCCGACCAGACCGTGCTCACGGTCCTGGCCAACGGCTCGGTGGTGCTCAACAAGCAGGTCATGACCATCGCCGAGGCCATGGAGAAGATCGGCCCGTCCTACGAGGGCCGCCCGTCCAAGCCGCTCTTCTTCAACGCCGAGGACAAGGTGAAGTACGGCCTGGCCATGAAGGTGCTCGACGCCGCCCACGGCGTGGGGGTCAACACCATCGGCCTGATGACCGATCCGCCCATCGTGCAGAGCGACGCGCCGGTCGAGGAGCCGCCGGCGCCGCCGAAGCCCTGACCCCGCGTCACCGGCGGCGAGGGAGGGCCGGCCCGGTGCCGGCCCTTCGCATTTTCTGGCTCACGCCTCGGCCGGCGGCAGCGCCGCCAGGACCGCGGCCAGCTCCGGCGGCAGCGGGCTCTCCGCCACCAGCCGGCCGCCGTCGGGCGACTCCACGCCGAGGCGGGCCGCGTGGAGGAAGTGGCGCCCCAGCCCGGGCAGGGCCGCCGCCTCGCCGCCGTAGAGCCGGTCGCCGGCCACCGGGAAGCCGAGGAAGGCGAGGTGGGCCCGGACCTGGTGCATCACCCCGGTGACGATGCGGACCCGCAGCAGGGTGTGGCGGGCGAAGCGCCGCTCCACCTCGAAGCGGGTCTCGGCGGGGCGCGGCGCCAGCCCCTTCTCGCGCAGCCGCTCCTCGGCCTGCGGGTCGGGGGCCGGCAGCACCCGGCCCCCGCGCTGCGCCAGCGGCACGGTGCAGACGCCGCCCGCGGTGACCCGGCCGCAGACCAGCGCCAGGTAGACCTTCTCCACCACCCGCCGGCGCAGCTGGTCGTGGAGCCGCTCCCAGGCGTCGCGGTCGCGGGCGAAGAGGACGCAGCCGCTGGTCTCGAGGTCGAGCCGCTGCGCCGCCCCCCCCTCGCGCGGATCCAGCGACGCCCCACCGCACTCCGGGTAGCGGGCCACCACGGCGTTGGCCAGCGTGCCCGACTCGCCGGCCACCAGCGGGTGGACCGCCACGCCGGCCGGCTTGTCCACCACCAGGAAGCGCGGCTGCTCGAGCAGCACGGTGAGCGGTGCGCCCGGCTCCGGCTCGGGCGGCCCCCGGGCCGGCTCCACGGTCAGCTCGACCACCTGGCCGGGCCCGGCCGGGCTGGCGGGCCGGACCCGGCGCCCCCCCACCCGCACCTCGCCCAGGGCGAAGGCCCGCTTGACCGCGGCCCGCCCCAGCCCGAGCGTGTCGGCCAGCGCCCGGTCGAGGCGGCCGGAGACGCCCTCCGGGAGCGTGACCGTGGTCTTCACGCCGTGCTCCGGCGGCGCCGCGAGCCCATCCGGACCAGGCCGTAGAAGAGCTGGCGCTCGGTGTAGACCTTCCGGGCCGGCCCGGCGTCGCGGCGCAGGACGGCCGGGCGCTCCAGCCACATCCGGGCGCGCACCAGCCCCCGGTGGGCGAACGGCGCCACCACCTCGGCCGGGGCCTCGGCGAGGTAGCGCTCCCGCAGGCTCCGGATGCGGCGCTGGTAGGCCGCGGGCGGGAGGCGGGCGTGGCGCCGCCCGCCGTGGAGCGTGCCGTCGAAGCGGAGCGACGCGTGGTAGAGCTCGTGGAGGATGGTGTCGATCCGCTCCTCCGGCGTCGAGTCGAGGAACCAGAGCGGCCGGAGGGTGATGACGTAGCGGACCTGGCGCCCGCGCACCTCGACGCGCGGCCCCCGCTTGCCGCCGGCCAGCGGCCGGATGGTGGCGCGGGAGGCGCGCCGGGCCTCGCCGGCCACCACCAGCAGCCGCGACGCCCGGACGTGGGCCAGCTCGGGCAGCCGCGCCGCCACGTCGCGGACCAGCCGCTTCACCGCCAGGGTCACGTTGAGCCGGGCCGACACCGTCCCCGCAGCATCGCCGCCCGACGGCCCGGCGCCAAGGGCCGGCGCGCCGATTCGGCCCGGGTCGCCTTGAACACCCCGTCCGGGATGGCTACCATGCTCCTGCCATGACGGCCCTGCTGCTCCTGCTCGCGGTCTCCGGCCCGCTGGCCCTGCTCGCCCTCCACGCCCGGCGGGCGCGGGGCCGGGAGGCCGCGCTGCGCGCCCGGCTCGACGGGCTCGGGGAGCGGATCGACCGGCTCCAGGGGCGGCTCGAGGCGGCGGAGCAGGACCTCGCCGTGGCCCGGTCCCGGACCGGGGTGGCCGAGGGGCTGCTGCTGGCCAAGGGGATCGCCGACGCCGACGAGGTGGAGGACATGCGCCGCCTGCTGGTGACCGACGGCAGCGGCCCCGGCAGCGACGACGCCATCCATTGACGGCGCGCCCCCGTGGCACGGCCTTCGGGCCGCGCACGGCGGACGCTCCGGGACGCGACTCCGGAGGCCGTCCTCGGCCCTCACCGCCTCGGCGACCGGCGCGTCCTCGGCGGCGGCCGGCGCACCGGTGCCGTGGCGACCTCCTTCGGCCCCGCCTCGAACCTCGGCGTCCTGGGGTGCTTGCGGTAGACCAGCACGGTCCGTCCCAGCACCTGCGCCACCAGCACGCCCGGCCCGGCCGCCACCCGCGCCGCCGCCTCGAAGCGGTCCTCGGGGCTCTCGGCCCCCACCTTCACCTTGACCAGCTCGTGGGCCAGCAGCGCCTCGTCGAGCTGCTTGAGGACCGCCGGCGTGACCCCCTCCTTGCCGACCTGCACCACCGGCGAGAGGTGGTGGCCGGCGGCGCGCAGCGCCTTGCGGAGGCGAGAGGCCGGCATGAGCGACTGCTTCTTCGGGCTGCTGGGCGTGGGCACGGTCACTTCCTCAGGTACTTCAGCTCGCGCTGGAGATCGACGTGGTCGGGCGCGATCGCCAGGCCCCGCTTGAGCTGCTTCTCGGCGAGCGCGAGGTCGCCGACGATCTTGGCCATCTGGCCGAGGAACAGGTAGCCCACCGCGACGCGCGGGCTCTGCTTCAGCCCCGCCTCGATGACGCCCACGGCGCGGGCGTGGACCTTCTTCTTGTCCGGGGCGACCACGAACCCGCACCAGGCCAGCCACATGCCGTACTCCGGCTCGTCCGGGTTGAGCTTCATGGCCTCGCTGAACCTGGCGGCCGCCTCCTCGTACTGGCGCGCCTTCACCAGCAGCGTCCCGGTCTGGAAGATGGACTCGGCCTGCAGGATCCCCATGACGTCGACGGTGACGCCGGCCCCGGTGGCGAGCTCCTCGACGTAGCGGGCCCGCCTGGCCTCGTCGCCGAGCACGCCCCAGGCCTCGCCGATCCGCGAGAAGAGGTCGGCGCAGAGCTTCCTCACCGGAGGCGTGGCCTCCACCGCCACGGTGTCGGGGTGGTAGGCCTTGGCCAGCTGGAAGTAGGCGACCTTGACCTGCGCCGGCGTGGCGTCGCGGCCCACCCCCAGCACCTTGAAGTGGTCGGCCCCGGCGTACGAGTCGAGGAGCGCCTGGAGCGAGCGCTCGTCGAGCGCCGGCGCGGGCCGGGCCGGCGCCGGGGGGGGCGTCCGCGGGACCGGGGGTGCCGTCCGCGGGGCGGCGGGAGGCCGGGGTGGCGCGGTCGGTGGCTCCCTGGCGGCGGCGGCAGGGGGCGGCGCCGGCGTCGGGTGGCGGTGGCGGTGGTGGCGGCTGGCGGCGGCGCGGCCCGGTCAGGCTCCGGGGAGGTGGCCGGCGAGGCCCGGGGGCGCGGTGGGCCGAACGACAGCAGCCCGACCTCGGCCAGCAGCAGCGCCACGCGGAGCACGGTGGCCGCGTCGGCGCCGCGCAGCCGGGCCAGCTCCGAGAGCCGGCTCCCGTCGAAGGTGGAGGCCACCCGCGCCTCGGCCGGGCCGAGCCGGAGGTCCTCCACCCGGACCCGGCCGGCGATCAGCGAGGCCCCCAGCTGCTCTCGCGGCCCCAGCCGGCGCACCACCGCGGCGGAATCGAGGGCGCGCACCGCCGCGCCCAGCATCACCCAGGGTGACCCGAGCGGGAAGGCGCTGGGCGGCGGCGCCACCCCCGGCTCCCAGCTCCAGCCCCCGGCCTCGGCGCCCAGCGCCCGCGACACCAGCAGGCCGGCGTGCTCCTGGATCAGCCGCACCAGGTCGGCGCCGTTGACGAGCCGGAGCGTGACCAGCGCCCCCACCAGGTCGCCCTCGCTCCCGGCGATGGTGGCGGCCTCGGCCACCTGCCCGGCCTTGACCACGCCGCGGGAGACCAGGAAGGAGGCCAGGTCGTCGCCCGGCCCGGTGGAGGCCACGTGCTCCAGCACCCCCTTGCGGAAGGTGAGCGAGCAGGTCGAGCCCTCCAGGGCCAGGGTCAGCCGGCCCGAGGCGCCGGTGGCCGCCGCCAGCGAGAAGAGGTGCAGCCCGCTCTCGGCGGCCAGCTCCCCGTGCCGGGGCAGGCCGGCGGCGAGGGCGGCGGCGGCGGTCACCTCGGGCGCGTCGAGCCCGCGGCTGGCCCCCGGGACCACCGCCTGGCCCGGTGGCGGGGCGCGCTCGAGGCGCGGCGGCGACGCCGGCGGCTCGGCCGGCCGGGGCTTGGGGGGATCGGCCACGACCGCGCTACAGTACCACCGTCTCCCGGTACTCGCCGAACACGTCCCGCAGCGCGTCCGAGATCTCGCCGAGCGTGGCCTCGGCCTTCACGGCGGCGAGGATGAGCGGCATCAGGTTGTCGCTCCCGCGCGCCCCGGCGCGGACCGCGTCGACGGCCTGCTTCACGGCCGTGCCGTTGCGCCGGGCCCGCAGCGCCTTGAGCCGCGCCACCTGCTGGGCCTCCAGGGCCGGGTCGATCTTCATGATGGTGACCGGCGGGTCGTCGGACTTGTAGGCGTTCACGCCCACCACCACCTGCTGCTTCTGCTCCACCTGCTTCTGCCAGGCGTAGGCGGCGTCCTGGATCTCCCGCTGCACGAAGCCCTTGGAGATGGCGTGGACCATGCCGCCCATCTCGTCGATCTTGGTGATGTAGGCCTCGGCGCGCGCCTCGATCTCGTCGGTCATGGCCTCGACCACGTAGCTGCCGCCGAAGGGATCGATGACGTCGGCCGCGCCCGACTCGTTGGCGATGATCTGCTGGGTGCGCAGGGCGATGCGGGCCGACTCCTCGGTGGGGAGCCCCAGCGCCTCGTCGCGCGAGTTGGTGTGGAGCGACTGCGTGCCGCCCAGCACCGCCGCCAGCGCCTGGAGCGTGACGCGGACGATGTTGTTGTCGGGCTGCTGCGCGGTGAGCATCGAGCCGGCGGTCTGGGTGTGGAAGCGGAGCATCCAGGAGCGCGGATCGCGGGCCTTGAACCGCTCCTTCATGACCCGGGCCCAGAGCCGCCGGGCGGCCCGGTACTTGGCCACCTCCTCGAGCAGGTTGTTGTGGCCGTTGAAGAAGAAGGAGAGGCGCCCGGCGAAGGCGTCCACGTCGAGCCCCGCCTTGACCGCGGCGTCGACGTACTGGATGCCGTCGGCCAGCGTGAAGGCCACCTCCTGCACCGCCGTCGAGCCGGCCTCGCGGATGTGGTAGCCGGAGATGGAGATGGGGTTCCACTTCGGCATCACCTTGGCGGTGTAGGCGAAGATGTCGGTGATGAGCCGCAGCGACGGGACCGGCGGGTAGATGTAGGTGCCCCGCGCGGCGTACTCCTTGAGCAGGTCGTTCTGGATGGTCCCCTGCAGCTCGCCCGGCGCCACGCCCTGGCGCTCGCCGATGGCCTGGTAGAGCGAGAGCAGCACCGCGGCGGTGGAGTTGATGGTCATCGAGGTGGAGACGGTGCCGAGCGGGATGCCGTCGAGCAGCGTCGCCATGTCGTCGATCGAGTCGATGGCCACCCCCACCTTGCCCACCTCCCCCTGGGCCCGCGGGTGGTCGGAGTCGCGCCCCATCTGCGTGGGCAGGTCGAAGGCCACCGAGAGGCCGGTCTGGCCCGACTTGAGCAGGTACTTGTAGCGCTGGTTCGACTCGGCGGCGGTGCCGAAGCCGGCGTACTGGCGCATGGTCCAGAAGCGGGCCCGGTACATGGTGGGCTGGACGCCGCGGGTGAACGGGTACTCGCCGGGCAGGCCCAGCCGCGCCTCCAGGCCGGGCTTCACGTCGGCGGCCACGTAGACCGGCTGCTGGGTGATGCCGCTGCTGGTCTCGAAGCTGGGGCGGCGCTCGGGCGACCTGGCCACCGCCTTCCCGTACGGGCCCTTCAGCCAGCGCTCCTTCTCGATGCGGCCCTGCTCGCGGTCGTCAGCCATGTGGTCCTCGATCCTCGCTGTGTGTTCGCGCCTACTCGACGGCCAGCAAACGCTGGCCGCCCGCCACGTCCTGTCCCGCCTCGACCCGCAGCTCCGCCACCGTCCCGGCGCGCGGGCTGCGCAGCTCGTTCTCCATGTGCAGCGCGTCGAGCACCAGGAGCGGCTGGCCCCGGGTCACGGCGTCGCCGCGGGCCACCAGCACCTTCAGCACCCGTCCCGGCAGCGGCGCGACGAGCTCCTGGCGCCCATCCACCGTGAGCCCGCCCAGGGCGCGGCGCATCCGCAGCCGGGCCTCGGGGAGGATCTCCAGCGGGAAGACGGCGGTGCCCACCCGGACCCGCAGCAGCCCGCCGCGCTCGTCGAAGGTGGCGGTGGAGCTGGCGGTGTCGATGATCAGCGAGAGCGTGGCGCCGTCGTGGCGGAAGGCGTCGACGCGGTGCACGCGGCCGCCGAGGCGCACCTGGAGCCGGCCCGGCCCGTCGTCCTCGACGTCGATCGCCACCTCGCGCTTGCCGCCGTCGAGGATCGCCACGTAGCGGCTCACGGGCGCCCTCCCCGCAGCGCCCAGCCGCGCCCCAGCCGCGCCCAGGCCGAGCCGGCGGCCGGGGCGGCCGCGGCGCGGGCCGCGAAGGCCTCGGCCTGCTGGCGCTCCCGCCGGTGGGCCTCGACGGCCGCGGCGACGAGGGCCACCTCCTCCAGGGCGGGGTCCGGGGCCGGCAGCAGCTCCCTGGCGTAGCGGGTGCAGAAGCCGGTGTCGTAGTCGCCGGAGCGGAAGGCCGGGTGATCGAGGGCCGCCGCCAGCCAGGCCACGTTGGTGGTGATGCCGTGGATCACGAAGTCGCCCAGGGCGCGGATCAGCCGGGCGATGGCCTGCTCGCGGGTCGGCGCCCAGGCCACCAGCTTGGAGAGCAGCGGGTCGTAGTAGGGCGAGACCGTCCAGCCGGCGTAGACGCCGCCGTCGTCGCGGAGGCCCGGCCCGCCCGGCTGCCGCAGGTAGGTGATCGTGCCGGGGCTGGGGAGGAAGCCGCGCGACGCGTCCTCGGCGTAGAGGCGGGCCTCGATGGCGTGGCCGCGCCGGACCACCTCGGCCTGCGGCAGGATGGGCAGGCCCTGCGCCACCTCCAGCTGCATGCGGACCAGGTCGAGCCCGGTGACCATCTCGGTGACCGGGTGCTCCACCTGCAGGCGGGTGTTCATCTCCAGGAAGTAGAAGTTGCGCCGGGCGTCGAGCAGGAACTCCACGGTGCCGGCGCCCCGGTAGCCGACGGCGCGCGCGGCGCGGACCGCCACCTCGCCCATGGCCTGGCGCAGCGGCTCGTCGAGCAGGCAGCTCGGGCTCTCCTCGATCACCTTCTGCTGCCGCCGCTGCACCGAGCACTCGCGCTCGCCGAGCCAGATGGCGTTGCCGTGGTCGTCGCAGAAGACCTGGATCTCGACGTGGCGGGGCCGGTCGAGGAACTTCTCGAGGTAGAGCCGGTCGTCGCCGAAGGCGGCGGCCGCCTCGCGCCGGGCCGACGCCCAGAGCGCGGCGAAGTCCTCGCCCCGCTCGCACTTCTTCATCCCCTTGCCGCCGCCGCCGGCCGCCGCCTTGATCATGACGGGGTAGCCGAGGCCGTCGGCGACGGTGCGGGCCGCGGCCTCGTCGGCGAGCGGCTCGGGGGAGCCCGGCACGGTGGGGACGCCGGCCGCCTGCATGTTCCTGCGGGCGGTGGTCTTCACCCCCATGGCGTCCATCGACTCGGGGCGCGGGCCGACGAAGGTGAGGCCGGCCCGCTCCAGGGCGCGGGCGAACTCGGCCTTCTCGGAGAGGAACCCGTAGCCGGGGTGGACCGCGTCGGCGCCGGTGAGCCGGGCGGCGTCGATCAGCTTCTCGATGACCAGGTAGCTCTCCCGGGCCGGCGAGGGGCCGAGGTGCACGGCCTCGTCGGCCGTCCGGACGTGGAGCGCCCCGCGGTCGGCGTCGGAGTAGACCGCCACCGTGGCGATCCCCATCTCGCGGCAGGTCCGCATCACCCGCACCGCGATCTCGCCGCGGTTGGCGACGAGGACCTTGCGAATGGGCTTGGGCGGGATCACGCTTCGGGCACCCGGAGGACAGGGAAGTGCAGCGGCCGGCTGCGTCGGGTTGGGGACGATACCCGCGGTCGAGCGGGGGCGTCCAGCCAACAAGCGGGATTGTGGCCGCGAGCGCTCCTCGTGCTCGACGCACCGCGTTCGCGGTCCCACGCCCGT